>NZ_VZRB01000012.1 GCF_008806595.1 Streptomyces luteolifulvus
TCGACCGCGTACTCGTCCAGCTCGGAGAGCAGACCGTCCACGTCGTCCCGGTCGACGGTCAGGTCATCGGCGAAGTGCCGGTCGCCAGTGGCGTCGGGCACGTACTTCACAGTGACAACGATCCTCAAGCTCACGCCGGCTCTCCTACTGCAATCGTCATTTCTCGGCTGCCTGCTTGCAGACAGCCTAGGCGCCACAAGCGGCCGATCCCGGTCGGGGCGGCCCGCGCTCCGACCGAAATATTACTCGTCAGTACACCCAGTTCGTGCCCGCTAAGCAAGCGCTTTGAACTGTGACCTTTGCAACGCAGCGTAATCGGAACTCGACACCCTCGCAGCGGGAGGGCGCGCCGACCGCAGCAGATGGTCGATCAGTCGCGAAGCCCGTTGAACCGCCCCTGGTGATAGAGCAGCGGGCGGCCCGGGCCGGCGGGATCGCCGTGGACGACCTCGGCCAGCACGATGCGGTGGTTCCCGGCGGGCACCCGTCCGATCACCCGGCAGACCAGCCAGGCGAGGACGTCGTCGAGCACGGGGACACCTTCGGGACCCTCGCGCCAGGCGGTGGGCGCGCCGAAGCGGTCGGCTCCGCTGCGGGCGAAGGTGGCGGCCAAGTCCTGCTGGTGCTCGCCGAGTATGTGGACACCGACATGGTCGCTCTCGGCCACGGCCGGCCAGCTGGAGGAGCCGGTACCGATGCTGAAGGAGAGCAGCGGGGGCTCTGCGGAGACCGAGGTGAGGGAGGTGGCGGTGAAGCCGACCGGGCCGCCGTCGCCGTGGGCGGTGATCACGGCGACTCCTGCCGCGTGCCGCCGGAAGACGGAACGGAGCAGGTCGGGGGAGGCGAGCTGAGGGGTGGCGAGGTCGGGCGTGGCCGTCATGGAGTTGTGGTCCTTCTGCGGGAGGTGACGAGCGGGTTCCGTGGCTGCTCAACAGCCCGGACAGCGCGCGCTCGCGGTGTAGGCGAGGTCGACGTGCATCCGCCCGAAGAGAAGGAGTTCCGAAGGCATACGGTCAGGCTGACGATACGTGGTGCGCACAGTCAAGTACGTCCCGGCATGTGGGAGATGCCTCACCGTCGGCGCGAGGGGTGTCAAACCGCCTTCCCCAGCGCGGCGATCACGTCTGCCTTGCGGGGCTGTCCGGTGGCGCGCCGCACCACCCGCCCGGCGGCGTCGAGGACCAGCACGGTCGGGGTCTTGAGGATGCCGAGTGCGCGGACGAGGTCCAGGTTGTCCTCGGCGTCGATCTCGACGTGGGTGACGCCGGGCACGATGCCGGCCACCTCGCCGAGGATCCGCCGGGTCGCCCGGCAGGGGGCGCAGAAGGCGCTGGAGAACTGGACGAGCGTGGCCCGTTCGCCGAGTTCCCCGCCCAGCTCGGCAGCGCCCAGCCGCTCTTCGTCATCGCGTCCGCGCACCCGTACTCTCCCGCTCTCCCGCTCCGCCACCACCCGGCCATCAGCTGCTCCAGCGTTCACAAGACCGCAGGGATTCCCGCCTCCATGATGTGCGGGGCTCACGCAAGGGCCCGAAACGGGGCTGACGCAAGGGCCCATACGGGGCTGACGTGACGAGGATCTCCCCCTACTCGGGCACGAGGACTGGCTACGCGTCCGTTCTTCGGGCACGATCTGCGACAAGCCGTAAACCTACGGCTGCGTAACTTTCCGCCGGGATTCCCTTCCCTGGCAGAGAAGGAAGGGTCCACCCCGTCCATGGCAGAGCTTGTCTACCGTCCCGTCGTCGGTCTCGCCCAGACGTTGTTCAAGGTGTGGGACCTCAAGATCGACTGCAAGGGTTCGGAGAACATCCCGCGCTCGGGCGGCGCCGTGCTGGTGAGCAATCACATCAGCTACCTGGACTTCGTCTTCGACGGTCTGGCGGCACTCCCGCAGAAGCGCCTCGTCCGCTTCATGGCGAAGGAATCCGTCTTCCGGCACCGGATCTCCGGTCCGCTGATGCGCGGGATGAAGCACATCCCGGTGGACCGCAAGCAGGGCGAGGCGGCGTACGCGCACGCTCTGGACTCGCTCCGGTCGGGCGAGGTCGTCGGGGTCTTCCCGGAGGCCACGATCTCGCAGTCGTTCACGCTGAAGAGCTTCAAGTCGGGTGCCGCGCGCCTGGCCCAGGAGGCGGGCGTGCCGCTGATCCCGATGGCGGTGTGGGGCACGCAGCGGCTGTGGACCAAGGGTCACCCGCGCAACTTCAAGCGCAGCCACATCCCGATCACCATCCGGGTGGGTGAGGCGATCGAGGCCTCCCGTGACAAGTACGCGGGCGCGATCACGCGGCAGCTGCGCGAGCGTGTGCAGGAGCTGCTGGAGGCCGCGCAGCGCGCCTACCCGGTGCGCCCCAAGGACGCGGACGACACCTGGTGGATGCCGGCCCACCTCGGCGGCACGGCCCCGACCCCGGAGCAGGTCCGCGAGGCCGAGGCCCGCTGAGCCGTCAGCTGCCGCGCATCAGGGGGTGCGCGCCGGGTCGGGCGCGTGGACGGTGATACGCGCTCCCGGGCTGAACTTCTCCAGCAGCTCGGCGAGTTCGGCCGCAGCGGTCTCCACCTCGGCGACGGGCATCGGCGCCAGACTCTCCAGCAGGAAGATCGCGGAGACGGACTCCTCGGTGAGCCGGGTGCGCGGTCCCTGGCGCCAGTTCCAGCGGCGGCACGTCACCCCGGCCTCGTCGCACCACACGATCTCTCCGGCGTCGGGGTGTTCGGCGACCTCCGCGCCTCCGGCGACGGTCAGGAAGTCCTCGTCGCCGGTGGCCCGCACCAGGCGCATGCCGCCCTGGACCCGGTCGAGGTCCTCGCCGCCGACAGGGATCAGATGGGCGACACTGATGGCGTTGTAGAGGTCGACGAGCAGATTGATCCGGGGCAGTCCCGCCTCCGTCAGGGCCCTCTTGGCGAGGGCCTCCGCGGAGTTGCGCGTGCGTGAGGGCTTGGAGCCGAACGCCGTGTAGACGTCGCGCCAGGCGGCCATGTGCAGGTCCTCGTGCGGCGCGCGGCCGTCGAGACGTACGGCCAGACGACGGGCCGCGTCGTCGAGGAGCGCCGAACTGCCGTCGGTGCTGGGTCCGTTGACGAGTCCGTATGCCTCGATGGCGACGTGGGTGAAGCCGGGCGCGAGGGCGCGGACTTCGTCGGAAACGGTCAGCGTGAGGGTCATGGTCCGCCTTGCTTCAGAGTGCGGTGGGGAGCGTCTTCCACAGGTACGGCCGGTCGGGTGCGGCCTTCAGGGCACCGACGACGGCCGGGTGTGGTTCAGCATACAGGACCGGGTAGTCCATCTCACTGGACTTCGGGTCGGGGATGAAGGCCAGCCGCTCACCGTCGAGCGAGAACTGCGCGTCGACGCCCGGCTTGTTGCCGCGCGGGTCCTGCCGGTGCCAGGCTCCGTTGAAGCGAACGGCGACCAGTCCGTGCACCACGTCGAATTTCTGGTAGCAGAGCGCGGTCGGAATGTCCTCGGCCCGCAGCAGCGCGGCCAGGGCGTGGGCCTTGGCGTAGCAGATGCCGGTGCCCTGCTCCAGGACGTCGGAGGCCCGCCAGGTGACGCGCAGGTCGCCGGAGTCCTGTGAGTGCGGGATGGCGTCCCGCACGAACTCGAACGCCAGCCGCGCATAGGCATACGAGTCCTCCGCGGCCTGGGCGAGCCTGGCGGCGGTCTGCCTCACAAGCGGATGATGGTGGTCGATGACCTCGTCGGCGGCCAGATATGCGGACAGGTCGGCGGTTTCCTGGATCAGCTCCATGCCCGCAGAGCATAGAAACGCGATCACCCGAAGGTCAATGACTTTTCAGGTGACCGCATATCTATGCAAGACCGGGCCGGCTGCTCAGCGAGCCATCTCCTCCTTGACGGCCGCGACGAACGCGTCCACGTCGTCCTCGGTCGTGTCGAAGGCGCACATCCAGCGCACGACGCCGGCCGCCTCGTCCCAGAAGTAGAAGCGGAACTTCTTCTGCAGCCGCTCGCTCACGTCGTGCGGGAGCCTGGCGAACACGCCGTTGGCCTGCACCGGGTAGAGGATCTCGACGCCGTGCACGGCCCGGACGCCCTGCGCCAGCCGCTGGGCCATCTCGTTGGCGTGGCGGGCGTTGCGCAGCCAGAGGTCCTTGGCGAGCAGCGCCTCCAGCTGCACCGACACGAAGCGCATCTTGGAGGCGAGCTGCATGGACAGCTTGCGCAGGTGCTTCATGTGGCTGACGGCGTCCTGGTTGATGACGACGACGGCCTCGCCGAACAGCGCTCCGTTCTTCGTCCCGCCCAGGGAGAGGATGTCGACGCCGACCGCGTTGGTGAACGTACGCATCGGCACGTTCAGGGAGGCGGCCGCGTTGGCTATGCGGGAGCCGTCGAGATGCACCTTCATGCCGTGCTCATGGGCGTGGTCGCAGATGGCGCGGATCTCGTCGGAGGTGTAGAGGGTGCCGAGCTCCGTGCTCTGGGTGATCGAGACGACCTGCGGCATCGCGCGGTGCTCGTCCTCCCAGCCCCAGGCCTGCCGGTCGATCAGCTCGGGAGTGAGCTTGCCGTCGGGCGTGGGCACGGTCAGCAGCTTCAGGCCGCCCATGCGCTCGGGGGCGCCGCCCTCGTCGACGTTGATGTGTGCGCTCTCGGCGCAGATCACCGCGCCCCAGCGGTCGGTGACCGCCTGGAGCGCGACGACATTGGCGCCGGTGCCGTTGAAGACCGGGAACGCCTCGGCCGTGGCCCCGAAGTGGCTGCGCACGATCCGCTGGAGGTTCTCGGTGTAGTCGTCCTCGCCGTACGCGACCTGGTGCCCGCCGTTGGCCAGGGCCAGGGCGGCGAGCACCTCCGGGTGGGCCCCGGCGTAGTTGTCACTGGCAAAACCGCGGACTTCCGGGTCGTGGTGGCGACGCGCGTCGGTCTTCGGAGGGTTCACGGCTTCTCGGTCAGCCACAGACGTTGTCCGTTCACTTCTGCGGCGGGCTTCGCCCAGACGCCGGCGATTTCCTCGGCGAGGTCCTTGACGTCCGTGAAGCCCGCGAACTTCGCATGGGGGCGCTCGGCGCGCATGGCGTCGTGCACCAGTGCCTTCACGACCAGGATCGTAGCCGCGGACGTCGGCCCGTCGGCGCCCCCGGAGATCCCCGCCTTGCGGAAGTAGTCGGCCAGGGCCAGGGTCCATGCCTCGGCGGCGGCCTTGGCGGCGGCGTAGGCGGCGTTGCCCGCAGTGGGGTTGCTCGCGCCGGCCGCGCTGATCAGGACGTACCGGCCCTGCTCGCTGCGCTGGAGCGCCTCGGAGAAGGCAAGGGAGGTGTGCTGCACGGTACGGATGAGCAGCAGCTCCAGGAAGTCCCAGTCGTCCAGGCTCGTCTTCACGAACGTCTCGCTGCCGCGCCAGCCGCCGACGAGGTGGACCAGGCCGTCGACGCGGCCGAAGTCCTTCTCGATGTGCGTGGCCCAGTCCCGGGTGGAGTCCAGGTCCAGCAGGTCGACCGGCTCGCCGGTGACGGTGGCGCCGCCCGAGGCGTAGCGGGCCGCGTCCACGGCCTCCGCGAGCCGTTCGGGATCGTTGTCGGCGGCGACGACGGTCGCGCCCGCCTCGGCGAGCCGCACGAGCGCCGCGCGCCCGGCGGGTCCGCCCGCACCGGCGACCGCGATCACCGCACCGCTGAGAACCCCATTCCCCGCCATGTTCCTCGCCTCCTGAGCAGTGTTCCTGGCGATGCGGTCGCTCACGCGGCGACCCGCTCGGCGCTCTCCGCGGTGATGCCCCTGGTGGAGGCGATCACGTTCTTCAGCTTCTTGGAGAGGGCCTCATAGAACATGCTCAGGGGAAACTCGTCCGGAAGCACGTCATCGACGAGCTTTCGCGGCGGCTGGGACAGATCGAGGGCGTCCGGGCCCTTGGCCCAGCGGGAACCGGGGTGCGGGGCGAGGAAGGCGGAAACCAGCTCGTAGCCGGCGAACCAGTGGACGAGCTTGGGCCGGTCGATGCCGTCGCGGTAGAGCTTCTCGATCTCGGCGCACAGCTGGTTGGTGACCTGCGGGGCGCGCTGCCAGTCGATGTGCAGCTTGTTGTCGGTCCAGCGGACGACGTCGTGCTTGTGCAGGTAGGCGAAGAGCAGCTGGCCGCCGAGGCCGTCGTAGTTGCGGACGCGATCGCCGGTGACCGGGAAGCGGAACATACGGTCGAACAGCACCGCGTACTGCACGTCACGGGCCTGCGGGACGCCGTCGGCCTCCAGCTTCACGGCCTCCTTGAAGGCGGTGAGGTCGCAGCGCAGCTCTTCGAGGCCGTACATCCAGAACGGCTGGCGCTGCTTGATCATGAACGGATCGAAGGGCAGGTCGCCATGGCTGTGGGTGCGGTCGTGGACCATGTCCCACAGCACGAACGCCTCCTCGCAGCGCTTCTGGTCGTGCACCATCGCGGCGATGTCCTCGGGCAGCTCCATGCCCAGGATGTCGACGGCGGCGTCGGTGACGCGACGGAAGCGGGCGGCCTCACGGTCGCAGAAGATGCCACCCCAGGTGAAACGTTCCGGCGCCTCACGCACGGCAATGGTCTCGGGGAAGAGAACGGCGGAGTTGGTGTCGTAGCCCGCCGTGAAGTCCTCGAACGTGATCCCGCAGAACAGCGGGTTGTCGTAGCGCGTGCGCTCCAGTTCGGCCAGCCACTCGGGCCAGACCATGCGCAGCACGACCGCCTCGAGGTTGCGGTCGGGGTTGCCGTTCTGCGTGTACATCGGGAAGACGACCAGGTGCTGCAGGCCGTCCTCGCGGTGGGCGGCGGGCTGGAAGGCCAGGAGCGAGTCCAGGAAGTCGGGCACCTCGAAGCCGCCCTCGGCCCAGCGGCGCAGATCCTTGACGAGGGCCTCGTGGTAGTCGCTGTCGTGCGGGAGCAGCGGGGACAGCTCCTCGACGGCGTCGACGACCCGCTGGACTGCGAGCTCGGCGTCCGCGCGGTCGGGGGAGCCCTCGGCCTCGAAGTCGATCGACCCGTCCTTGGCCTGCCATGGGCGGATCTGCTCCACGGCATCCTTGAGCACGGGCCACGCAGGGTGCGTCACCACCCTGTTCGCGGGAGGTATCTGCCCCTCCGAGCCCAGCTGCACAAGAATTTCCGTCATTTCCCATCCTCCACGGAAGAACCTAGCGTCAGCAGACCGTATACGTACGGCCTTCCTCCCAGCAAGTGAAGCCTCGGGAAATTATCCTGCGTAACCTTGCCGTCACCGCACTTTTTTCTGCCCGAGACTCCGGGCGGCGCCTACCCCTGCCACGCGTGATCACACACCCCGGCAGGCGGCACCGGGGCGGTCAATCCGCGTGGGACTCGCCCACGCCAGGGTGACCGCGGGCCGTGGTCGCGCCGTGCCCGCCGCGGCCGTCACCCATTCGGCCGTGTACGCGCGGGTCCATCGCGCGGCGCGGCCATTAGGCTGCGGCTCTGCCCGCACGGCCGTCCGCCCCGGCCGTGCGCGCGGCCGAGCCGCCGTCGACGGAAGCGAGTTGAACCTTGAACTTCCTTACCATCGGTCACCGCGGAGTCATGGGCGTCGAGCCCGAGAACACCCTCCGTTCCTTCGTCGCCGCCCAGCAGGCCGGCCTCGACGTCATCGAACTCGATCTGCACCTGAGCAAGGACGGCGCCCTCGTCGTCATGCACGACACCGACGTGGACCGTACGACCGACGGCACCGGGCCGATCGCCGAGAAGACCCTCGCCGAGCTGCGCGCCCTGGACGCGGGCCACGGCGAGCGGATCCCGGTGTTCGAGGAGGTCCTGGACGCCGTGAAGACACCGCTCCAGGCCGAGATCAAGGACGTGGCGGCGGCCCGGGCGCTGGCCGAGGTCATGCACCGGCGGGACCTGGTCGCCCGGGTGGAGGTGTCCTCGTTCCACGACGAGGCGATCGCCGAGATCGCCCGTCTGGTGCCCGGCGTACGGACCGCGCTGATCGGCAGCCGCTACGGCGCGGACATCGTGGACCGTGCCGTCGAGGCCGGCGCCGCCACCGTCTGTCTCAACATCCGCCGCCTCACCCTGGAGATCGTGGAGCACGCCCGGAAGGCGGACCTGAGGATCATCGGCTGGGTGGTGAACACCCAGGACCACCTGCGTCTCGCACGGGCTCTCGGGCTGGACGGCGCGACCACCGACTACCCCGAGATCAAACGCACCGGCCGCTTCACGGCGTGACGATCAGGCGAGCTCCTTGACCAGCAGCTCGAACTGCAGGTCGTCGCGCTGCGGGATACCGAAGCGCTCATCGCCGTACGGGAACGGGGTCATCCGGCCCGTACGGCGGTAGCCGCGCCGCTCGTACCAGGCGATGAGGTCGTCGCGCACGGAGATCACGGTCATGTGCATCTGCGTGGCGCCCCAGATCTCGCGGACCGTGCGCTCCGCCTCCGCCATGACGACCTTGCCGAGGCCGGCGCCCTGGAGCGCGGGGCTGACCGCGAACATTCCGAAGTAGGCGTGGGCGCCGCGGTGTTCGAGCTGGCAGCAGGCGACGATCCGCCCGTCGCGTTCCACGGTCAGCAACCGGCTGTCGGGCGACTTGATGACGGCCAGCACGCCCTCCGGGTCGGTCCGCTGTCCCTCGAGGAGGTCCGCCTCGGTGGTCCACCCGGCCCGGCTGGCGTCCCCGCGGTACGCCGACTCGATCAGCGCGACGAGGGTGTCCGCGTCGGCATCGGTGGCCTCACGGAAGGTCAGTCCGGTGACGGCGGTGTCCATGGGGCGGTACTCCGTTCGGCGGCGACGCTGGGCACCGACGAGGGTAACCCCGCCGGCCCCGAGCCTTTAGGCTCCGGGTGCATGGTGCACGTACTGAGCGGGCGTGTTCTGCTCCGCCCCACCGACCCCGAGCGTTCCCGTGCCTTCTACGGCGAGCAGTTGGGCCTCGCCGTGTACCGAGAATTCGGTACGGGGCCGCAGCGCGGGACCGTCTACTTCCTCGGCGGCGGCTTCCTGGAGCTCTCCGGACGGTCCGAGGTGCCGCCGTCCCCGGCCCTGCGGCTGTGGCTCCAGGTCGAGGACGTCGGCGCGGCGCACGAGGAGCTGCGGTCCGGAGGCGTCGAGATCGTGCGGCCCCCGGTGAAGGAGCCGTGGGGGCTGATCGAGATGTGGATCGCGGATCCGGACGGAACGCAGATCGTCCTGGTGGAGGTACCCGCGGACCACCCGATCCGGTACCGCCCGGGAATCTGAGGGTCAGCCGGGCGTGCCACCGGATGGCAGCGGTGGTGGCCCGCGGCTAGCGTCGGGAAGGTACTTCCGCGTCGGCAGGGAGGCCGGGACGGCATGAAACTCGACAAGCCGGTGGCCGGTGGGCCCTGCTGGGCCGAGGTCGGGGCGCCTGATCTGGAGGAAGCCGAGCGGTTCTACGGCGAGATCTTCGGGTGGCGCACGGAGACCGACCCCCGGGAGGAGATGGGCGGGTACACCATCGCGTACCTGGGGGACCTCCCGGTCGCCGCCCTCGTCCCGCTGGGCGAGGGCGGACAGCCCGTCCTCTGGTACGTCACATTCGCCGTGTCCGACGCCGACGCCACCGTGGAGAAGGTGAAGTCGGAGGGCGGCTCGGTGGTGCTCGAACCCGGGGAGGTCCCCGGCATGGGCCGGTTCGCCTCCGTCACCGATTCGCAGGGCGCCGGCTTCCATCTGTGGCAGGAGCGGGGCTTCGCGGGCGCGGGCCTGCTCAACGCCCCCGGTTCGCTGGGCTGGGTGGAGCTGCTGACGCGCTCCCCGGAGCGGGCCGAGAGTTTCTACACGACCGTGTTCGGCTGGAGCGTCACCTCCTCGGAGCACTACACACAGTGGGGCATCGAGGGCGCCGACTTCGGCGGCATGGTGACGATGGGCGAACACTTCCCGCACGAGGTGCCGCCGCACTGGCTGCCGTACTTCGCGGCGCAGGACGTGGACGCGACCTCCGCCGCGGCGGTCGAGGCGGGCGGCAGTGTCCTGATGGAGCCGACCTCGGTCCCCGAGGGACCGCGGATCGCGCTGCTCCGGGATCCGCAGGGCGCGCTGTTCGGCGTGTACCGGGCGGGCGACCAGAGGTGATCCGCCGACCGTCCGGGCCTGCTGTCAGGCCGGCGGTGTCACCGTGACCTGGTCGATGACGGAGGCGTAGGCCGAGCGTCGTGGGTGGCCGCGGCACCCAGAACACGGGACCCGTGACCTGCTGTGCTCCGTCCAATGCTCCCCGTGTACACCCTTGCGCTCGCGTGCGCGCCGCGCGGCCCGGGCATTTCTTGACCGACCGTCGAACCGAGCGGCGAGCGGGGGGTGGGCGTGCACGGACCGGCTTCGCCCGGATGGCTGCTGGTGGCGCTCTGCGCGGCCACCGGCGCCTACTGTCTGCTGCGGATGCGCAGCAGTGTCGAGGAGCAGCGCCGTGCCGCGGGCGGCGAGGCACTCATGGGCTTCGGCATGGCCGCGATGGCCGTGCCCGCGACCGTGTTCACACCGCCCCACTGGGCCTGGCCCGGCTATATGGCCGTCTTCGGCTCGGCCGGGGTGCACTCCCTGTGGTCGGCCCGGGCGGGCCCGCATCACCTGCACCATCTCGTCGGCGCCTCGGCGATGGTCTACATGGCGGTGGTGATGGCCTCCTCCCCCGGCGGGCACAGCGGTCACGGCGGCACCGGCGTTCCGCTGCTGACCGGCGTGCTGCTCCTGTACTTCGTGGGGTACGTGCTGCTGTCGGGCGTCCGCCTGGTGCCCGTCGCGGCCAGGAGCGGTGCCCTCGGCTGGGGCGACCGTCCGGAGCTGGCGCGGGTCTGCCGGCTGTCCATGGCGATCGGAATGGTCACCATGCTGCTGACGCTCTGACCGGCGATCCGGCGCCCCGCACCGTACGCGATCGTTGCCTGCGTCACTTTCGCCGCGACGGGCCGTGCCCCGGGCGGCGCGGCGCTCTTAGGCTGCTCTCATGATGGTCCTCGCGGCACTGTTGCTGCTCGGCGCCCTGACCGCCGTCGTCGCTCCCCGGCTGCTCGCCCGGGCCGGCTGGCCGGACCGCGAGCCCGTGCTCGCCCTGTGGGTGTGGCAGTGCGTGGTGGCGGCCGTCCTGCTGTGCTGTGTGCTGTCGATGACGCTCAGCGCGGCGGCCTCGTGGCAGGCGGTGGCCGGGCATGTGTTCGCACCGGCGCCGCAGGCCGTCCTGGAGGCCTATGCGATCGGCCGGACGGCGAGCCCCTGGGCTGCGGCGACCGCGGTGACCCTCGCCTGCGGCGG
The DNA here is from genome assembly GCF_008806595.1 of Streptomyces luteolifulvus. Classification (GTDB taxonomy): domain Bacteria; phylum Actinomycetota; class Actinomycetes; order Streptomycetales; family Streptomycetaceae; genus Streptomyces; species Streptomyces luteolifulvus. The sequence goes on from NZ_VZRB01000012.1 coordinate 11,231, forward strand.
AGTGTGGACCGGGGCGATGCTGGTCCGCGAGGTCGTACGGACCCGTGCCCGGCGTCGGCTGCGGCGGGCGGAACTCCTCGTGCGTGCCCCGCAGTTGCCCGGCGAGGAGTCCGGGAGCAGGCTCGTCGTCCTGGAGGGAGCGCGGCCCGACGCCTGGTGGCTGCCGGGTACGGCGCCCCGGCTGGTGATCACCACGGCCGCGCTGCGCCGTCTGAAGGGCCGGCAGCTGGACGCCCTTGTCGCCCACGAGGAGGGGCACGCCCAGGCCCGGCACGACTGGCTGCTGCACTGCTCGGCCGCGCTGGCGGTCGGATTCCCGCAGGTTCCGGTGTTCGCCGCGTTCCGCGCCGAGATGCACCGTCTGGTCGAACTCGCCGCCGACGACATGGCCTCCCGCCGCTTCGGCCGGCTGACGACGGCGCTCGCACTCGTGGAGGTCAACGAGGACCGGGGGGTGTTCGGCCCCGGCGCGGACCCGCTCGCCGATGTGCCGCAGCGGGTGCACCGGCTGCTCACTCCCCCGGACCGGTTCACGGCGGCCCGCCGGCTGGGGCTGACGGCGGCGGCCGCGATGGTGCCGGTGGTGCCGGTGATGGTGGCGTTCATACCGGGGCTGCGGGCACTCGGGTAGTCGGGGATTGGCATCCCACCCCACCGCTCGGCGAGGATCGCAGCATGCACACCCCGTCCGTCGACTCCCCGGCCCGCCCTCGGGAACACCGCGCCGCCACCCGCTGCGCGGGCCTCCTGGCCGTGTGCTCCGTGCTGCTGCTCTCCCTGGTCGTCGTCCGGTGGCACCCCCTGATCACCGTGGACGGCGACATCTCCGGCACCACCCACCGCTGGGCGGTCGACGAGCCCGGCACCACACACGTGTTCCGCATCCTGACGGACTGGGTCTGGGACCCATGGACGATGCGCGCCCTGTGCGCGGTGGTCGTGGTGTGGCTGGTGTGGCGGCGTGCGGCATGGCGGACGGCCTTGTGGCTGGCGGCCACGTGTGCGCTGGGCACACTGCTGCAACAGTCCCTGAAGGCCGTGGTCGACCGCCCCCGCCCCGTCTGGACCGACCCCGTCGACTCCGCCCAGTACGCGGCCTACCCCTCGGGCCACGCGCTGACCGCGACGGTCGTGTGCGGCCTCCTCCTGTGGCTGCTGCACCGGCACGGCGCCGGTCGCGCCGTGTGGCGTACCGCCCTGGCCGTGTCGGCGCTCTCCGTCGTCGGTGTCGGTCTGACCCGGGTGTGGCTGGGCGTCCACTGGCCCTCGGACGTGATCGGCGGCTGGCTTCTCGGAGCGCTGCTGGTGGCCCTGGCGGTGGCGGCGCACCACGTCCTGCTCCGCAGCAATGGGTTGCCGGACTGACGGGGGCCGGCGCGGCGAGGCCCAGCAGCACTACCGGTACGGACCGGTGCACCGCCGATACAGTCCGGTGGCTGCACGACGCGCTGTATGACCGCCATATGACGCCGGCCGCGTGGAGCCCGTATCCCGACGCCGCCGACGTGCTGCGCGCGCTGCACGAGCGCGGGATCGGGGTGGGTGTGGTGAGCAACATCGGCTGGGATCTGCGGCCCGTGTTCCGCGCACATGGCCTCGACCCATACGTCGGCACCTATGTCCTGTCGTACGAACTCGGCGTCCAGAAGCCTGACCCACGGCTGTTCGCGACCGCCTGCGAGGCGCTCGGCGCCGACCCGGGGCAGACGCTGATGGTGGGCGACGACCGGCGGGCCGACGGGGGTGCGGCGGCGCTGGGGTGCGGGGTGCACTTCGTGGACCATCTGCCCGCGTCCCGGCGGCCGGACCAGCTGAGGCCGGTGCTGGACCTGGTGGCGGACGGCAGGATGAAGAAGTAGCCCCGGCCACCCATCGGGTGGGGCGCCGGCCGCCCTGGACGATCCCCCGCGCCGCCCAGGGCAGACGGCAGCCCTGACCAGGCCCTCCTCGGGCCCGGCCAGATGCGTTGAGTATAGTTGGCTGGCAGCCAGTCAACGCAGGAGTTACAGCATGTCCCCGCGCAGCGCCCAGGTCAATGAAGAGCTGCGAAGGCGTTCCCGGGAGCGGCTCCTGCAGGCGGCGCTCGAGCTGGTCGGCGAGCACGGGTACGAGGCGACGACGCTCGGCGACATCGCGGACAGATCTGGCTCGGCACGGGGCCTGGTGTCGTACTACTTCCCCGGCAAGCGCCAGCTCGTTCAGTCCTCCGTGCACCGGCTGATGCACCGCACGCTGGAGGAGGCGCTGGAGCGCGAGCCGCGCACCGAGGACGGCCGCGAGCGGCTGGCGCGGGCCATCGACGCGATCCTGGGCCTGGCCCGGGACCGGCCGGTGCTGATGCGCCAGCACATGGCCGGGCTGCTGGACACCGAGGGCTTTGTGCAGTGCCCCGAGCAGAAACGGCTGTCCGAGCTGCTGCGGGACACCGTCGCCCGCTACGGCTCGAGGGACGTCGACGCCGACTACCCGATGCTGCGCGCGCTGCTCATGGGCGCGGTCTTCGCGGCCCTGGTGCCGGGGGTTCCGATGCCGCTGCCGGTGCTGCGGGCCGAGCTGTTCGCACGCTACGGGCTCGACCGGGAGCTCGGGGTCCCGCCGGACGCCGAGGCGTCCGGCGGGACGTGTGACTCGGATCTGTCACGGTTCTTCGCGACCGGCCGGCAGTCTGCCGGCCGGTCGGAGGAGAAGGCGGCCGGTCAGTAGTCGAAGAAGTAGTCCGGCTGCGTCTGGACGTTGAGCTCCCGCAGGCGGACCCATCTGGCCGGATCCGTGCGCCGGTCGCTCAGCTTCAGGACGTCGAAGCCCTTGGCGATGTCGTTCGAGTAGATGTGGCCGTTGTAGTAGTACGCCGACCAGGGACCGGCCGTTGTCAGCCGCTCGGTGTTCACCGGGCCGCGCTCGAAGTAGGCGATCTCCTTCGGGTGGGAGGAGTCGGTGAAGTCCCAGACGGAGACGCCACCCTGGTACCAGGCCTGGACCATGATGTCCCTGCCCGGGACCGGGATCAGCGAGCCGTTGTGGGCCACACAGACCTCGGTGTCCGCCTGGTGACGGGGGATCTTGAAGTAGCTGCGGAAGACGAGCTTGCGCTTGTCGCCCTTGCCGACGATGTCGTAGACGCCGTCGGCGCCGCGGTCGGGGCCGATCTCCGCGTTGCAGGTGGCCGCGCCGCCGCCGCCCAGTTCGTCGGTGAAGACGACCTTGTTCGCCTTCTGGTTGAAGGTCGCCGAGTGCCAGAACGCGAAGTTGACGTTGTCCTGGACCTGGTCGATGACCTTCGGGTGCTCGGGGTCCCTGATGGAGAAGAGGATGCCGTCACCCATGCAGGCGCCCGCCGCCAGGTCCCTGGAGGGCAGGACGGTGATGTCGTGGCAGCCGGTGGTCTTGGAGACGCCGGGGTTTGTGGGCGCACCGGGGTTGCCGCCGCCGTCGGGTCCTTCGCCGGGGAAGAGCACCGGGAAGCCCACGACCGCGGCCTGCTCGGGAGCCTTGCGCGGCACCTTGATGACGGAGATGCCGTCGTGCGGCGGCTGGCAGTCGGGGTAGGCGGCGTTCGGCGAGTACGAGGAGACGTAGATGTAGACGTTCCCGCGCTCGGGCACCAGCGAGTGGGTGTGCGAGCCGCAGGCGGTCTCGACGGCGGCGACGTACTTCGGGTTCGCCTTGTCGCTGATGTCGAAGACCTTCATGCCCTCCCACGAGGACTTCTCGGTCACCGGCTGTGTGGTGCTGTTGCAACTGCTGTCGCTGCGCGAGGAGTCGGTGGACAGGAACAGCAGGTCGCCGGAGACGGAGATGTCGTTCTGCGAGCCGGGGCACAGGACCTGGGCCACGGTCTTCGGCGCCCTCGGGTTGCTGATGTCGAAGATGCGGAAGCCGTCGTAGTTGCCGGAGAAGGCGTACTTGCCCTGGAAGGCCAGGTCCGAGTTGGTGCCGGGCAGGGCGTCCTTGGGGACGTTGACGAGGTGTTCGATGTTGGCGGAGTGGACGATCTCGTCCTGGCCGGGGATCTCGCCGTCGGCGATGGCTGTCCTGACCTCGGCCCGGGTCCGCTCGTCCACCTTCTGGCCCGCGATCGGCGCGTCCCCGGGGTCGGGGGTCGCGGCGGCCGGTCCGGCCGTCAGGAGCGCGGCCAGGAGTCCCGCTGCCGTCGCGGCAACTCCCAGTCGTCTGCGCCGCATTCGGGGGTTGTGTAACAGGATCACTGTTTCCTCCCTTGTTCCGTTCGCGTGGGAACGGTTCACGCACCCCCGAAGTATCGTCTTCATCATGCACATATCAACAGAGGGCAACGAAGATGTCGCGAGTGGTCCTGATCAGTCACGTGTGCACACGCTCTTACGCGGGGCGCCTCTTGCCGCGACCGCGCTGGCCGCACTGGCCGGGTTCGGCCTCGCCGGCTGCGACTCCGGATCCGATGCGCATCCGCCCGCGGCGAGCGGTCCGTCGGTGCTCGTGCCCGGCAAGCCGGGCGAGGCGAACCAGACCCTGTCCGCCGCGGACGCCGCGAAGCAGCGCGTCGACGACGACACCCCCAACTCCGCGGACGTCACCTACGCGCGGATGATGATCCAGCACCATGCCCAGGCCCTGGCGCTCACCGAACTCGCCCCGGACCGCGCCGAGTCGGCCAAGGTCAAGCGGCTCGCCGAACGGATCGCCGCCGCCCAGGGACCGGAGATCGCCGCCATGCGGAGCTGGCTGAAGTCCTACGGCGAGGACGAGAACGGCGGCGGACACGCGCACGGCACGATGCCCGGCATGGCGACCGAGGCCCAGCTCAAGAAGTTGCGCGGGGCGCAGGGCACCGCGTTCGACCAGCTCTTCCTCACCCTGATGATCGCCCATCACGAGGGCGCGATCACCATGGCCTCGGACGTGAAGGCGGGAGGCAACAACATCCGCATCGAGGAGATGGCCGACGACGTGATCGCCCAGCAGACCAGCGAGATCACGCGGATGCGCACGATGCGGTAGCGGATTCCGGCCCGCCCCGTCCTGTGCATGCCACGCCCTGTCAGCGAGGCACCCGCGGTGCGATGCTGGAGGCGTGAGCGATCTCCTCTGATCCCGTGGATAAGGAGTTCCGCCGTGCTGCGTGTCGCCGTCGTAGGCTCCGGGCCGAGCGGGTGCTACACCGCCCAGAGCCTCGTGCAGCTGAACCCCGAGGTGGGCGTCGACGTCCTGGACCGGCTGCCGTGCCCGTACGGTCTGGTGCGGTACGGCGTGGCGCCGGACCACGAGAAGATCAAGTCGCTGCAGGGAAACCTGCGGACCGTGCTGGAACACGAACGGGTGCGGTTCCTCGGTGGCGTGCAGGTCGGGGCCGGCGGGGTGCCGGCCGCACGGCTGCGCGAGCTGTACCACGCCGTCGTGTACTGCGTGGGCGCCGCGACCGACCGGCACCTCGGGATTCCCGGCGAGGAACTGCCGGGCAGCTGGTCGGCGACCGAGTTCGTGTCCTGGTACAGCGCCCATCCGGACGCCACCGCCGACGGCTTCGTGCTCGGCGCCCGGTCGGCCGTGGTCATCGGCGTCGGGAACGTGGCGGTGGACGTGACACGGATGCTGGCGCGCGGCACGGCGGAGCTGAGCCCCACCGACATGCCGCAGGCGGCCCTGACCGCGCTGTCGGCGAGCCGGGTGACCGACATCCAGATGGTGGGCCGGCGCGGCCCCTCCCAGGCCCGGTTCACCACCAAGGAACTGCGCGAGCTGGGCGCGCTGCCGGAGACCGACGTGACCGTCGACCCGGCGGAACTGTCGCTCGATCCCGCCTATCTGGACCCCTCGGCCCTGCCCGCCCCGCAGCGCCGCAACGTGGAGGTGCTGCGCGGCTGGACCCGGTCCGGGCCGGCCGGCGCACCGCGACGTATCCGGCTGCGCTTCTTCCTGCGGCCCGTGGCGATCCTGCCCGAGGGCGGACGGGTGGGTGCGGTGCGCTTCGAACGGACGGAGCCGGACGGGCACGGCGGCGTGACGGGCACGGGACGCTACGAGGACGTCGAGGCGCAGCTCGTCCTGCGTTCGGTGGGCTATCGCGGAGTGCCGCTGGAGGGGCTGCCGTTCGACGCGGAGAGCGGCACGGTGCCCCATCTGGCGGGGCGGGTGCTGCGCGAAGGCGTGGTGGCGCCGGGCGAGTACGTGGCCGGCTGGATCAAACGGGGCCCGACCGGCGTCATCGGCACCAACCGGCCGTGCGCCAAGGAGACGGTGACCTCACTGCTCGAGGATGCCGACATGCTCGTACTCAAGGAGATTCCCGAAGATCCACTCGCGGGGCTGCGTGCCGAGGGGATCGAGCCGGTGCAGTGGTCGGGCTGGCAGGGGATCGAGCGTGCGGAGGCGGAGCTCGGGGCCTCGCTCGGGCGGGGTGTGGTGAAGCTGCCCGACTGGGACTCGCTCCTTGCGGCCGCGCGGAGATGGGCCTCCTGACGAGCGCGGGGATTCGATGCGCCGGGCCGCGACGACGGGGAGGCTGGTCACCCGAGTCATGGGGAGGGCGTCATGAACCGCCGGGCCCGCATCGGGCCCGCATCCACGCAAACCCGTCGGCCGAGTTCGTCACGTGAGCGCCCGCTGCGCCCGTAACGCGGGTCATTCCCCAAGGGCGTGCTGCGGCAGGGTGTTCGCCAGCTCGCCCTGGTAGGCCGTGTACGCGGTCCGCAGTTCCGTGCCCGGCCAGTCGTCGGGGAGGAGTTCGTGCGGCAGGACGGGGTCGGCGAGCAGATGCCGTACGACGGCCGCGAAGGCGGTGAGCCGGTCGGCCGGACGGTCCGTCCGCGCGATGTGCCCGAGCAGTGACCGGGCCGTGGCGGACCAGGCCCCCAGCGGCCACAGGCTCGCGGCCAGCGCCCGCCCCGCGCGGTCGGGGCGGGCGGTGTAGTGCTGGGCCACCTCGTCCAGGCCGCCCGGCAGCGAGCGCCGCAGATTGGCGGGGCGCAGCCAGACGCCCTCGCGGAGTTCGGCGAGGCGACAGGCGGTCAGCCGGGTGCGCAGGTCGGCGCGTTCGGCGGGTCCGCGGCCCGTCGCCGTGATCACGACCATCTCCCAGTCGCCGTCCCACGCGCGCGTGCGGGGGTGCACGGCATCGTCCTGGCGGCGCTGCCGCGCGAGCAGTCGGTCGCTGAGGCGGTAGACGGAGTCCGTGCGCCGCAGATCGCCGGCGGCCACCATCCGGCTGAGCGCGGCCCGCAGGGTGGAGCCGCCGACGCCGAAGGGCTCCACCGCCCGGACGAGGTCCTTCACGGCGAGCCCCGGCGGATGCGCCCCGAGGAGCAGGCTCAGCACGACCGACCGCGCCGACAAAGGCCGCAGGTCGACGTCGCCGGGGTGCACTGACGCGTTCGTCCGCATGGTCACGTACTGTACGTCCGTCACCTGCGTGTTGCACTATTGCTGCAATCGCAGCGAGAGTGCAACATGACCGTATGGTCACTTCACCCGCGCACGAACGGTCCACCACCCACGACGTCACCAACCAGGCCCCTCCCCTGGCCCCGTACGACGCCTGCGAGGACACGGCCCTGCTCGAAGGGCTGCGCCGGGAGGGCGCCGGATGGGCCGAGGAGAACATCCGGCGGCTCGGCTTCAGGGCCGGCAGCACCGAGGCACAGGACTGGGGCGACCAGGCCAATCGCCACGAGCCGGTGCTGCGGACGCACGACCGGTACGGCAACCGCGTCGACGAGGTCGAGTTCCATCCGAGCTGGCACCATCTGATGCGGGTCGCGGTCGCCGAGGGGCTGGCGGGCGCGCCCTGGGCGGACGACCGGCCCGGTGCGCATGTCGTGCGTACCGCGGGCGGGCTGGTGTGGGGACACACCGAGGCCGGCCACGGCTGTCCCACGTCGATGACGTACGCGGCCGTCCCCGCCCTGCGCCGGCAGCCGGAGCTGGCGAAGGTCTACGAACCCCTGCTGACGGGCCGGGAGTACGACCCCGTCCTGAGGGTGCCGACCGAGAAGCGCGGCCTGCTGGCGGGCATGGGGATGACCGAGAAGCAGGGCGGTTCCGACGTCCGCACCAACACCACCGCGGCCACACCGACCGCCGAGCCCGGCGTCTACACGCTGCGCGGGCACAAGTGGTTCACCTCGGCGCCGATGTGCGACGTGTTCCTCGTCCTGGCCCAGGCGCCGGGCGGTCTGTCCTGCTTCCTGGTGCCGCGTGTCCTGCCCGACGGCAGCCGCAACACCTTCCGCATCCAGCGGCTCAAGGACAAGCTGGGCAACCGGTCCAACGCCTCCTCGGAGCCCGAGTTCGACGGGACCGTCGCCTGGCTGGTCGGCCCGGAGGGACAGGGCGTCAAGACGATCATCGAAATGGTCAACTGCACACGGCTGGACTGTGTGATGTCGTCGGCGACGCTGATGCGCAAGACGCTGATCGAGGCGGGACACCACGCCCGCCATCGCAGCGCGTTCGGCGCACGGCTGCTGGAACAGCCGCTGATGCGCAACGTCCTGGCCGATCTCGCGCTGGAGTCGGAGGCCGCGACCACGCTCACCCTGCGGCTGGCCGGAGCGGCCGACCGTGCGGTGCGCGGGGACGCCGGGGAGTCGGCGTTCCGCCGGATCGCCACGGCCGTCGGCAAGTACTGGGTGACCAAGCGGGGTCCGGCCTTCACCGCGGAGGCCCTGGAGTGCCTCGGCGGCAACGGCTACGTCGAGGAGTCGGGCATGCCCCGCCACTACCGCGAGGCACCCCTGCTGTCGATCTGGGAGGGGTCGGGGAACGTCAACGCCCTCGATGTGCTGCGGGCACTGAGCCGCGAGTCCGGTGCCAGGGACGCGCTGTTCGCCGAACTCGCCCTGGCGCAGGGCGCGGACGCCCGGCTGGACGCGGCGGTGACACGGCTCAAGGGCCGGCTGTCCGAAGCGTCCGAGACCGGGGCGCGCCGGCTCGTGGAGCAGATGGCCCTGACCCTGCAGGCCTCCCTCCTGGTCCGGCATGCCCCGGCTCCGGTCGCCGACGCCTTCTGCGCGACCCGGCTCGGCGGCGACTGGGGACACGCATTCGGCACGCTGCCCGACGGCGCGGACCTCGACGCGATCCTGGAACGCGCGCTGCCCGGCGGGGTTTGAGTCTTCGCCGGACGCTCTTCGGCCGGATAGCACACCGTCATCCCCTGATTCCGCTTCGTTGTCAGTGCCGTGGTGCAGACTCACGATCAGGTGGGACTTCGCCTGGGGAGGACAAGGTGCTGACGGGGATCGACGAGGTCGACTGGGCTTCACTGCGTCATGCGTACGGCAGTGCGGAGGACGTGCCCGGACTGCTGAGGGGACTCGCCTCGACGGACCCGGCCGAGCGAGAGGTCGCGCTCGACGGGATGTACGGCGCGGTCCACCACCAGGGAGATGTGTACGACGCGACGATCGCCTGCGTTCCGTTTCTGTTCGCGCTGGCGGGGAGCGAGGAGGTGCCGGACCGGGGCGGGCTAGTGGAGCTCCTGGTCAGCATCGGCGGGGAGGGCGAGGACCAGGAGGCGGGCGGGGGTGCGGAGGCAAGCAGGGGTGCGGAGGCGAGCACAGGTGCAGGCCGGGGCATGAGCCGATCCGGGAGCCTGCGCGGGCCCTGCGCTTCGGCGCACGCGGCGGTCCGGGCGGGCGGGGAGGTCTTCGTCCGGCTGATCGGGGACGGGGACGCGGGCGTGCGCCGGGCGGCACCGGCGGCGCTCGTGCGGTTTCTCGACGAACCGGCGCGTGTGCTGGGGCTGTTACGGGAGCGCTTCGTCGTGGAGCGGGACGACCGGGTCCTGCTCGCCCTCGCCGAGAGCCTCGGGTTCTTCGTCCGGCGCCACCCCGGGCACGCTGCCGGGGCACTCGACCTGCTGACCGCCCAGAGTTCGCCACCGTACGGTCCCGGGCTGCGGCTCGCCGCGCTCGGCCAGCTCGCGCACTGCGCGCCCGACCGGCTCCCGTCCGACCTGGTGTCCGTCGCGGTCGGGCTGCTCAAGGAACGGTCCCGGCTGCGGCCGGCCGGGCACGACGAGAGCGGACCCCCCGAAACGGACACACTGGTGGGCCGTCTGCGGCGCCTGCGCCCCTCGGACGAGGAGGGCTCGCAGTTGCTGCGCACCCTGCACACCGCGCTCGGCGGCCGGGTGGACGAGCGGATCGCTCTGCTGCGGGGGCAGTTGACCAGTCCGGACCCGGCCGACCGCTGCAACGCCGTGTGGATGTCCACCGGTCTGTTCCGCGAGTGGCGCGCCGACTACAGCGAGCCGGTGGCGGTGATCGGCGCGCAGCTGGGCGCGGAGGAGGACCGGCTGCGCGAAGCCGCGGTGTACGTGCTGACGGATCTGTTCGAGCTGGCGGCGCCCGCGGCCGACGACCTGGCCGCGCTGGTGGCCTCGCGTCCGGACCTGTGGGTACGGCGGTGGGAGCGCGGGGCACCGACACTGGGCGACCCCCTCAAGGCGCTGGCCCGCAGCGGGGATCCACGAGCGGTTGCCGTGCTTGCGGAGGTCCTGGCCGGGCCGGTCGTGCCCGACGACTTGGGACACGTGATCGTCCACCTGGGCCCGGCAGCGGCCCCCGTCGCCCCGGCGTTGCGCCGCGGGCTCGGCTCCGTCGATCCCGGCTGCCCCGAGAAGTACGGCCGTGCGGTACCGCTGCTGGCGGCGCTCACGGCACTGGGTGACGGGCAGGCGGTACCGGAGGTGCTGCGGGTGCTGCGCGGGGCGCTGGAGGCATCCGGGCCGGGGAACTCGCTGGTGGGGAGTTCGATCCGGGCCGTCGATGCGTTCGGGCCGGCCGCGCGGGAGGCGATACCCGTGCTCCGGGGATTGCTGGACTCCGAGCACGCGGCGGCGGCCGCGGGGGCGCTGTGGTCGGTCGAGGGGGATGCGTCCGCCGTACTGCCGGTCCTGCTCCGGGAGTCGGCGGCGGACGACCCTCGTCGACGCGGGCCGGCCGCAGAGGGACTGGCCCGGCTGGGCCCCTCGGCCCGAACGGCACTGCCCGCACTGCTCCGCACGACCGGGTCCGGACAGGTGTGGGAACGCGTGTCGGCCGGGTGCGCGGTGTGCCGGATCGGCGGAGAGGTGGAACCCGTCGAGCCGGTACTGCGCTCCGCCTGGGCGGAGAATCCGCACACGCGCGGCACGATCGCGGAGTGCCTGGCAGCTATGGGCACCTCCGCCTCGCCCCTTCGGGACCTGGCCGAGGCGGAACTGACCGCGCCCCGCCGCCACACCGCCCGACCCGGCGGCCACGGAAGCCACGGAAGCCACGACATCCCGAACGACGAGGAACTGGTGAGGTGGTGCCGGGAGGTGGTTTCGGAGGGTGGTTAGGACGGCCGCGGGGCGGCACCCGCGGTCGCCACGCAGGCGCGGGGGCGCACGTCGACGCCGGGACGCCGTCAAGCGCGCCCCGGGTGGTCAGGCCGCCGGGGGGGGCCTGACTCAGAGTCACGACGGGGCGGGCCAGGTAGGCGTCGCCGCGGCGCTGCACATCGATGCGCAGGCGCGCGGGGGCACACCTCAACGCCGGGACGCCGTCAGTGTGCCCGGGCAGACCGGCCGCCGGGGCCTGACTCAGAGTCACGGCCGGGGGGCAGGCTGAGCGGTCGCGCACGGCGCTGTACGTCGATCCCGGCGGGAGGCAGTGCGGCGGTCGGGCGGGCGAGAGGGCGGTGCGTAGAGGACGGGGGCGCCACACGCGGGCAGCGTGGCGCCGCCGTGCAGGGGCGGCAGGCAGGACTGCGGTCCGGCAGCGGGGCGGCCGGCACACGACCGTGAAGCCACGTCGGCAGCCCGGTGCCGGGAGCTTCGCGTCAGCCTGTCGTGCGGCCCCACAGGGGGCCGAAGCGGGCCCACTCCGTGTCCCAGTGGTCCATGCGGTGGCGCTCCAGCCGGGCGCGCAGTGCGCGGCCGCCGATGAACGGCACGGCCGCCGCGCTCAGGCCTGCCAGGCCGCCGATCAGGGAAGCCCGCAGACGGGCCTGGGACGCGGTGGCGGGGCGGGTCACCAGGCGGCCCTGCCGGTCCGTCCACACGGTGACCGGTGCGCCTGTGGCGCTTCCGGGGCGGACCCGGACCTGGCCCGTGTGCGAGGAGCCGTTCGCCGCCGTCCAGTGCACCTTGCCCCACACCCGGTCGCCGCTGGACGTGGCCCTGTGCGTGGAGGACGCCCCGGGTGCCGGTTCGGTGAGCCGGGCCACGACCGGACGCCACTCGACGCGCTCCCGGGCCAGCCCGTGCTCGACGGACCGGGTCGACGCCAGACCGGCGAGGACTCCGGCGAGGAGGGTCAGCACCCAGGCACCGAGCATCACCCAGGCCTCCACCGCGTCGGCGCGGCGCTTGAGCGGATTGCGCCGCCACCGCCACAGCCAGACCTTCGGACCACGGAACGCCATCGAAGGCATCCTCCTCATGAGCGCACGAACATGCCGGACCGCCTTCCCATACGGGAGACGCCCCCTTCATGCTCACGACGAGTCCCGAAACCCGGCGGTCCCCCGTGTCGAACAGACTCCCGCGCCGGGCCTCCACCGCCGCCCTGACCTGCGTCGAAGCCGTTTCCGGAGGTGACTGTCAGTGGCTGGGTGCAGACTGGCCCGTGTCTGAGACGAAGACGTCGCGGAGGTGATCGGCATGACCGAGGTACTGCTCGCCGTGGGCACACGCAAAGGCCTGTTCATCGGGCGCCGGCGCGGTGGCGCCTGGGAGTTCGACGAAAGTCCCTACTTCAACGCGCAGGCCGTGTACTCGGTCGCCATCGACACCCGCGGTGACATCCCGCGCCTGCTGGCCGGGGGCGACAGCGCGCACTGGGGTCCCTCGGTGTTCCACTCCGACGACCTGGGCCGCACCTGGACGGAACCGGGCCGGCCGGCCGTCAAGTTCCCCCCGGACACCGAGGCTTCGCTGGAGCGGGTGTGGCAGCTGCACCCGGCGGCGGCCGAGCCGGATGTGGTGTACGCGGGCACGGAGCCGGCCGCGCTGTACCGCTCCGAGGACCGCGGCGAGAGCTTCGAACTCGTCCGTCCCCTCTGGGAGCACCCCACCCGGTCCCAGTGGGTACCGGGCGGCGGCGGGGAGGGCCTGCACACCGTGATCACCGACAAACGGGATCCCCGGGCGATCACGGTGGCCGTCTCGACGGCAGGGGTGTTCCGCACGACGGACGGCGGCGCGAGCTGGTCGCCCTCCAACTCCGGTGTCTCCGCGGTCTTCCTGCCGGACCCGAACCCGGAGTTCGGCCAGTGCGTGCACAAGATCGCGCAGGACGCGGCCACCCCGGACCGACTGTACCTGCAGAACCACTGGGGTGTGTACCGCAGCGACGACGCGGGCGCGCACTGGATAGACATCGGCGAGGGCCTCCCGTCCACGTTCGGCTTCGCCGCCGCGGCCCATCCGCACCGCGGCGACACGGCGTACGTCTTCCCGATCAACGCCGATGCGGACCGCGTGCCCGCCGACCGGCGCTGCCGGGTCTTCCGCACGACCGACGCGGGCAAGACCTGGGAGCCGCACGCGGCGGGTCTGCCGCAGGAGGACCACTACGGCACGGTGCTGCGCGACGCGTTGTGCACGGACGACGCCGACCCGGCGGGCGTGTACTTCGGCAACCGCAACGGCGAGGTGTACGCATCGGCCGACGACGGCGAAAGCTGGCGGCAGTTGGCGTCCCATCTGCCGGACGTGCTGTGCGTGCGGGCCGTGGTGATCGGATGAGCCGGACCGCTCAGGCCCGGTTACCGTCCGGCCTTGGCCACTGGTTGATCTCCGAGCTGCCCGCGGCAGTAGGGTGACGCCCGTGGCACCACGACCGTTGCATGAAATCGTCGAACCGGGCTGGGCGAAGGCCCTGGAACCCGTCGCCGGACGGATCGCCGAGATGGGCGACTTCCTGCGCACGGAGATCGCCGCGGGACGCACCTATCTTCCGGCCGGACCCAACGTCCTCAGGGCCTTCCAGCAACCCTTCGACGAGGTACGGGTCCTGATCGTCGGACAGGACCCGTACCCCACGCCGGGGCACGCGGTGGGGCTGTCGTTCTCGGTCGCGCCCGAGGTGCGCCCGCTGCCCGGCAGCCTGATCAACATCTTCCGGGAGCTGAACACCGACCTCGGTCTGTCCCAGCCGTCGAGCGGTGATCTGACGCCCTGGACACAGCAGGGCGTCCTGCTGCTCAACAGGGCGCTGACCACGGCTCCACGCAAGCCGGCCGCGCACCGTGGCAAGGGCTGGGAGGAGGTCACCGAACAGGCGATACGGGCTCTCGCCGGGCGCGGCAAGCCGCTGGTCTCCATCCTGTGGGGCCGCGACGCCCGCAACCTCCGCCCGCTGCTCGGCAGCCTGCCCTCGGTGGAGTCCGCCCACCCCTCCCCGATGTCGGCCGACCGCGGCTTCTTCGGCTCCCGTCCCTTCAGCCGGGCCAACGACCTGCTGGTGCGTCAGGGAGGGCAACCGGTCGACTGGCGCCTGCCGTGAGCGGCGGCGGGGACGCGCCGGGTGCGGGCGCACCCGGATTTCTCGCCGTCGATTCGGGCGGCTCCGGGCTGCGGGCCGTCGTCGGGACCGTGGACCGTGGCGTGCTGGCCCGGCGGGAGTCCCGGGAACCGGTGCGCACCGGTGTGCGGGGCATCGACCCCGGGCACCTGATGGAGCAACTGGTGCCCATGGTGCGGGCCTTGACCGCCGAGTCGGGGACGGAGCGGCTGGAGGTGGCCGTCGTCGGCGCCGCGGGCCTGGCCACCCTGGGTGATGCGCTGCGCGCCGAACTCCCGGCCGCGCTCGCGCGGGACCTCGGCGTCCGCACCGTGGCCCTCGCCGCCGACGCGGTCACGGCCTACGCGGGCGCCCTCGGGCCCCGTCCCGGTGCCGTCGTCGCCGCCGGGACGGGACTGATCGCGATCGGCACCGATCTGACCCGCTGGCGCCGGGCCGACGGCTGGGGCCATCTGCTGGGTGACTGCGGCAGCGGGGCCTGGATCGGGCAGGCCGGACTGGAGGCGGCCCTACGGGCCTACGACGGGCGAGCCGGAGGTTCGACGCGGCTGCTCGCGGCTGCCGAGGATCAGTTCGGCCCGATGCCGGAACTGCCCGGCACGCTCTATCCGCGCCCGGACCGTGCCGCCGTACTCGCCTCCTTCGCGCCCCGGGTGGCCGGCTGTGCGGCCGACGACCCCGTCGCCGCGGGCATCCTGCGGACCGCGGCCCGGCACATGGCCGACTCCGCCGTCGCGGTCTGCCCCGCCGAGGGTGAGCCCCGCGTCGCCCTCACCGGAGGCCTGTTCAAGCTGGGTGCCCCTCTCCTCGTGCCGCTGGAGGAGGAGCTCGCGATGCGGCTGCCGCACGCGCGGCGCGTGCCCGCCGAGGGCGATCCGCTCGACGGCTCGGTACGGATCGCGACCGAACTGGCGGCCGGTACGCTCACCCTGCCCGGTGACGAAAAACTGCTGTTCACAGTGTCGACAAAGGTCGATTGACAACCCGATACGACACTTTTCCGACAAGTGCGCTTTCCCACCCGGACAGTTGTCATCCTTCAGTTGTCACCTGTCGCAGGAAATTCGGGCTGATCACTCCTGATCCGTCCGTAACTCATCAGACAAAACAGGACGGATACCGCTCAGCTGCACCCTCCCCGAACAGGGGAACCCCGGAAACCAGTAACATGCGGCGCCATGAGCTCCCCCACTGGGCCCGAGTCCGGCCTGCCAGTACGAATGCCGCGACCCCGCCAGCCCGGGCGGCACCGCCGACCCGAACCCCTGGCGGCTCCCGAGGGCGCCCCCGCGCTCGTCCTCGTGGTGCCGGGCACCCCCGGCATCGCCACACGCAGCCTCGCCGAGGAGGTCGTGAGCATCGCCCGCTCCGAGCTCCCCGGGCTGGACGCGCGCATCGGGTACCTCGACGGGGACGACACCGAGTTCCCGACCCTGCAGGCCGTGCTCACCCACGCCGCGGAGGAGCGCACCGCCCGCTACGAGCAGGCCAAGGCCGCCGGTCTGGACGTCAAGGAGCCCGAGGGCCCGGTCGCCGTCGTGGTCCCGCTGCTCGCCGGTCCGGACAACGCGCTGCTGCGCCGGATCCGCCAGGCCGTGATGGACAGCCGCGTCGCGGCGGACCTGACCGATGTGCTGGGCCCCCACCCGCTGCTCGCCGAAGCGCTGCACGTGCGTCTGTCGGAGGCCGGTCTGGCCCGCGCCGACCGTGCCCGCCTGTTCACCGTGGCGACCGCCGCGGACGGTATCGTCCTGGCTTCCGTGGGCGGCGAGGAGGCCGTGCAGGCCGCCGGGATCACCGGCATGCTGCTCGCCGCGCGCCTGGCCGTGCCGGTGATGGCGGCGGCCCTCGACCAGGAGGGCTCGATCGCCTCCGTCGCCGAGCAGCTGCGGTCCTCCGGTTCGCAGCAGCTGGCGCTGGCGCCGTACCTGATCGGACCGGAGATCGACCCGGCCCTGATCGCGGAGGCGGCCAGGGAGGCGGGCTGCTCCGCCGCCGAGGCGCTGGGCCCGTACCCGGCCATCGGCAAGCTGGCGCTGGCCAAGTACACGACCGCGCTGGGCATCGCCCCGCAGCAGCCGCAGGGTGCGCAGGTCCGCTGACACGCACGGCAACCCTCGTCAGCACACCGAAGGGCCCGCTCCGGTCGCAGGAGCGGGCCTTTTCGTGCACTTCTGCCCGGGTGCCTGCAAAGGCTCAGCCGAAGACGACGCAGGACACCGCGGGCACGTCCATGGAGCCCTCGTAGCGCGGCAGCCCCGTGTCCGGGTCGACGGCGAACCAGGTGATGTTGCCGGAGCGTTCGTTCGCGACGTACAGGAAGCCTCCCGAATCGGCGATGGCCCGTGGCCAGTGGCCGCCGCACGGCGCCGTTCCGAGCAGCCGCAGCCCGTCCCCCTCGACCGCGAACGTGGACAGCACGTCCTCGCCGCGGGTCGCGGTCCATACGAAGCGGCCGTCGGGCGAGGTGAGGATGCCGGACGGGTAGGCGTCGCCCGACGGGGCGCCGGGCAGCACGGGTGTCTCGGTCAGCGGCTTCAGCGCGCCGTCCTCCGCGTCCCAGCGGCACACGGTGAGGGTCGGGGTGAGTTCGTTGACCACGTAGGCGTACGGCCCGGTGGGATGGAAGGCGAGGTGGCGAGGTCCGGAACCGGGGCGCAGGGCGGTCTCGCGACGCAGTTCGAGGCGGCCGTCCGCGAGGGTGCACACCCGCACCGAGTCCGTGCCGAGATCGACGCTGACCACCCACCGACCGCTCGGGTCGGGCTGCACATGATGGGCGTGCGGTCCCTGCTGGCGGCGGGTGTGCGGGCCCGAGCCGGTGTGGGCCAGCACATGGGAGGCGGCGGCCGCGAGGGTGCCGTCCGTGCGGACGGGGACGGCGGTGACGCTCCCGGAGCCGTAGTTGGCGGTCAGGACATGCTCGGCGAACAGGCTGAGGTGGGTGGGCCCGCTGCCGTCGACCGGCACCGGCGGACCGACCGGTTCGAGCGTGTCGCCGTCCACCCGGTACGCGGCCACCGCACCGTCCGCCGTCTCGCTGACCGCGTAGAGCGTGCCGCCGTCGGCCGACAGGGCCAGGTAGGACGGATCGGGGAGGCCGTCGAGGCTGCTCAGGGGGATCAGCGCGCCGGTGGCGGCCACGGCCGCCGTCACGATCCCGGGACCTCCGGCCGCCGTGAACGACCCGATGAACGCCCGCCGCCGCCCGCCGCCGTCTGTCACCGCAGTCCCCTTCCGGTTCTGTGCCTGCTCGGGGTCGACGGTAGCAGTCGATCACCATCGGTCTAGACCAAAGTGGCCGAGGTTCGACCGGCCCGCAATGGACCGGCTCCGGCCGCCCGAGACCTGTCCTGGGCCGTCCTAGGCCCCGATGAGCGGCGAGCCGCCCGGGCCGCTCGGGGTGCGCAATGGTGCGGCCAGTTCCGCCAGGGCGCGTTCCAGGCCGTGCAGATGGGCCAGCGCGGGCTCGGCCACGGGCGGCTCGGCCGGGTGGACGCCGACGTGCTCGGCCGGGCCGCCGGTGAGCGCCTCCACCGCCGCCTCGACACGCCAGCAGGCGGCGGCCAGACGGGCGTCGTGGGAGGCCTCCGGGTCGGCGGCGACGGCGACCAGGCCGCGGATCTCCCGGGCGCAGTCGTCGAGCAGGGCCAGCACCCGGCGGGCGCGCCGCTTGCGCCCGAGCATCGGATTGAGGGGGTGCACCAGCGGGGCGACCGAGAGCCGTACCCGGCCGAGCAGCTGTTCCAGTTCGGCCACGCGCCGGGCCGGGTCCGCGCCGTCGGCCCCGGCGAGGCGCGCGGCGGCCTCGGCGGTGCAGACGTGGACGCAGCGCAGGGCCCGCTGGATCCAGGCGTCGGTCGTGGTGTGGGTGGTGACGGGCAGGATGAGGATCACGGCAAGGGCGGCGCCGAGCGCCCCCACACCGGTCTCGGCGAGGCGCAGGGCGAGCAGGGCGGGGTTCAGGACGCCGAGGAGGCCGTAGAGGAGCTCGGCCAGCAGCGTCACGCACAGCATCATCCAGGTGTAGGACACGGCAGCCGTGTAGAAGATGCCGAAGACGCAGCCCGCGAGGAGCACGGCGGTGGGGAGGGCGGCTCCGTCCAGCGGGACGGCGACGAGCAGGCCGAGGCCGATGCCGATCACCGTGCCGAGGATCCGGCGGAAGCCGCGGACCAGGGTCTCGCCGCGCGAGCTGGTATTGACGAAGATCCACCAGGTCGCGCCGACGGCCCAGTACCAGCGCTGTCCGGACACCAGTTGGCCCACGACCAGGGCGAAGCCCGCGCCGGCGGTCGCCTGGACGGCCTGGCGCGTGGTCACACGGGCGAGGCCGGTGCCGGCCGGCGGGGCGGGTACCGCGGCCGGAGGCAGGCGGCGCTCGTAGCACCACAGGCCGAAGCGCACCGCCGCGGCGGTGAGCACGGACAGCACGACGGCGGCGTACAGCTCCGGCAGTTGCCCGCTGGTCGCGTGCAGGAACTGCGCCACGAAGAAGGTCATGAACGCGAACACGCCGAGGCTGTGCCCGCGCGGGCCCCAGCGCCGTGCGTACACGCCCGCGCCGGTCACGGCGAGGAAGGTGAGATCGCGTGCGACGGGGTGGTCGTGCAGCTCGGCCGCAGCGGCGAGCACGGGCAGTCCGACGGCCGGCAGCAGGGCGGTGGTGACGATCTGGTCCCGGACCGTGGTGTCCGTGACGGTGAACAGGGCGAGCATCGCGGCGAGCCCACCGGTGACTGCGCCGACGAGGGAGTGTCCGGCCAGGCCGCAGACGATGACCGCCAGTCCGACGCCCAGGACCGCCCGTGCGGCGAAGCGCAGCCGCGCCCGCCCCGGGTCCGGAGCCACGAACGCCCTCTTCAGCACTGCTGTCCTCCCCTGCGCACACGGGCATGAAAAAGGCGCCGCGGGATCCGCAGCGCCATCGACACGTCCATCACAGCATCAAGGCCGCCCCTGGCTCAAGTGGCGCCTAGAATGCTGGACCATTGGCACGGACATAACGGTCCCGGCACGTCCGCCGACGAGCCAACGGACCAGGCACGAGGAGACCGGACCATGGCCGTGGACGAGCTCGACACCCGCATCCTGCGGCTGCTGCTGGAGCAGCCGCGTACGAGCGTGCGGGAGTACGCCCGCGTCCTCGGCGTGGCACGCGGCACACTGCAGGCCCGTCTCGACCGGCTGGAGCGGGACGGTGTGATCACCGGCACGGGGCCGTCGCTGTCCCCCGCCGCACTGGGCCATCCCGTGCTCGCCTTCGTGCACATCGAGGTCACCCAAGGCCATCTCGACGAAGTGGGGGACGAGCTGGCGGCCGTACCGGAGATCGTCGAGGCGTTCTCGATCACGGGCGGCGGGGATCTGCTGACGCGGGTCGTGGCGCGGGACAACGCCCACCTCGAGGACGTGATCCAGAAGCTGATCAGCCTGCCCGGTGTGGTCCGGACCCGCACCGAGGTGGCGCTGCGAGAGCGCGTCCCGCACCGGCTGCTGCCGCTGGTGGAGTCGGTCGGGCGCGCCGCCCGGAAATGACCTTTGACATCCTGAGGCCATGAGCAGCCTCGGCGACACTTCGGTCCTCTTCGATCTCGACGGAACGCTCGTGGACAGCGAGCCGAACTACTACGAGGCGAACCGGCGGACCCTCGCCGAGCACGGCGTCCCGGACTTCACCTGGGCGCAGCACGAGCGGTTCGTCGGGATCAGCACCCTGGACACGGTCGCCCTGCTGAAGGAGCGATACGGGCTGCGGCCCTCCGTGCGGGAACTCCTCGCGACCACGAACCGCCGTTATCTGGAGCTCGCCCGGACCTCCACGCACGCCTACCCCGAGATGCGGACGTTCGTGGAGCTGCTGGCCGGTGAGGGCGTCCTGATGGCCGTGGCCTCGGGTTCGTCGCGCGAGGCCATCGAGGCGATCCTGGCCGGCACGGGCCTCGGCGCATATCTGCCGACCGTCGTCTCCGCGGACCAGGTCGCACGCGGGAAGCCCGCGCCCGACGTCTTCCTGGAGGCGGCCCGCCGGCTCGGCACGGCTCCGGCCGACTGCGTGGTCCTGGAGGACGCCGCGCCCGGCGCCGCCGCCGCTCACGCGGCCGGAATGCGCTGTATCGCCATCCCGTACATCGCCGCGCAGTCCGGCGCCCCCGAGTTCGCCACCGCGGACCTGCTGCTGCGTGGCGGCCAGACGGAGTTCACGGCGCGGGCCGCCTGGGAGTGGCTGGTGCGCTCGGCTTCCACGACTGCGCGGTGAGGCCTCAGGGGCCCGGTGTCCTGGCCGGCCGGATGTTCTGGCTGAGACGGAACCGGATGTTCTGCCTGGGACGGAAGTCGTTCTCCGGTTCGCGGTCGGCGTTGATGCGGGCCAGGCGGCGCACACACGGCACCACCCCTCTCCGGACGGACCCTTCTGCAGACCGAAGCGCTCGCCGTGGCGCTCGCCGTGGCCGCGCCCGGGCTGTCGCACAGGGGAACCGGCCGGGCCGACGCCGCCGGCACGGTGGTACCTCCGTCCGCCGGGACCGTACGGCCCTTCGCCCTCCAGGATGTGACGCTCGGTCAGGGTCTGTTCGCCGACAAGCGGCGGCGGCTGATGCCCGACCGAGGAAGCGGCGACGTTCGCGCCCTGAGAGACCGGCCGACGGGGCGGGCTACGACCGGCGCCGTGGCCTGCCCCGCCGCGCGCCCTTCGAACCTCCCGAAGCACCGCCCCGGGAGGCCTTGCCCTGCGCGGGCTTGCGCCCGCCGCTCTTCTCGGGGCGCTTGCGCTCCTGCTGAGCGGCGGCCGGGGGCTTGGCGCGTCCCCGGGTGCTGTTGACCGTGCGGCCGCGGACGATCCCGATGAAGTCCTCGACCAGGTCGGTGGTCGCCTCCTCCGGCCAGGACAGGGCGACCCCCGACTGCGGGGCGTCCACGACCGGGCGATAGGTCAGGTCCCTGCGATGATGCAGCCGGGCCAGCGACTGGGGGACGACTACAAGGCCGATGCCCGCCGCCACCAACTCGACGGCGTCCGCTGTCGTGACGGGGCGCTCGAACGCGGGAAGGCCCGGCGGGCCCTCCCAGTCGAGGACGTCGTCGAGGGGGTGCAGCACGATCTCGTCGTCGAGATCCTCGACGGACACCTCGTCGGCCGCCGTCACCACGTGGTCCTTGGGGACCACGACCACCGTCGTCTCGGTGTAGAGCGGGATCGCGCTGAAGACCGTACGGTCCACCGGCAGCCGTACGAGCGCCGCGTCCGCGTCCTTGCCGCTCAGCACCTCCGATGCCTCCGCGGCCGGCACCTGGAGAAGCGTCAGGGGCACGTCGGGCCGGCGCTCGTTCCAGATCCGCACCCACTTGCCTGGGGTCACGCCGGGGACGTACGCGAGCCGGAACGCGGGAGGTGCTTCCGAGCCTGTCACCAGGCCAGGCTACCCGGCATGGTCGGACGTCCCGTCCGCGGTCGTTAGGCTTGACGCCATGAAGTCGCACCAGACCGCCCAGACGATGAAGCCCGCGACCGCGGCGAAGAAGCTGGGCGTGTACCTCCCGGCCACCCCCGCGGAATTCCAGGCGGGCGTCGTCTCGCGCGCCGAGCTCAGCGAGCTGCAGGCCAATCCGCCCGAGTGGCTCCTGGAGCTGCGGCGCACCGGCCCGCACCCCCGTCCGGTGGTCGCGGCGAAGCTGGGCGTCTCCATCGCGGGTCTGGCGCGCGGCGGCGTGAACGAGGCGTTGACCACCGAGCAGATCGAGGCGCTGAAGCACGACAGTCCCGAGTGGCTGGAGAAGGAGCGCGCCACCCAGGCCGAGGTCCGCAAGGAAGCGGCGCGCATCAAGAAGAGGAACGCCGAGCGCGAGGGTTCCTGACCCAGGAAAAATCCCCATGCACCGGGTCGAACGCTTCTGCGATCATCCCGGAATGGCTCAGACTCTCGAACCGCTGGTCGTCCGGCACACCCACCGGCTCCCCTCCCCCTCGGGACCCGCCGGGTCGGGCGACATCGCGGCGCGGCAGTTCGACGCCGCGCTGATGTCCGTGGGCTTCAAGCTCTCCGCGGGCCTGCTGGAGCGCCTGTCGGGACTGTCCGAGGGCACGGTCGTCGGCACCGCCGTACGCACGCTCGCCACCGTCCGTGAGATCGTCGGCGACCACGTCCGGCACAACGTCTACTTCGTCGACTTCCCGGCCAATGTGCCGGACACCTTCGACTTCTGGATGCGGTGCATCGCCGAGGCCCTCGCCGACGACTCCTCGCGCGCCCGGACCCTCGACCAGCTGCGCGGCGGAGTGGTGGATCTGCTCACCCTCCCGTCCTACGGCAACTACCGGCACACGTATGCCGAGATGCTCACGGCCCATGAGGAGCTGATCGCCGCTGCGGGCGACCGCATGACGGTCCTGCACCTGGGCGGCGCCCTGGACGACGAGACCGGCGCGCTGTACCTGAAGCTGGCGGGCAGTGCCACTCCGCTGGGCGAGGGCGGTCTGCGCGACCTGGAGATCCTGGCCGGGCGGTGCGTGGACGGCCCCCAGCCGGAGGCGATCCCGGTCCGCGAGAACCGTGCCGTCATCAACCGGGCCCGTCTTGCGGCGGGCGCGGATCTTCTGCTGGACACCGTCACCGACGTGCTGCGGCTCGCGTGCGCGGTCTCCGGCGGTGACGTGACCCTTCAGGAGCCGACCCGGTTCCGCTCCCTGCCCCGCCCGGTCCGCCGTGCCCTGCTTGCGGGACTCGACTCGGTCGTCGCTGCGGCCCCCGCCAAGCTGGCCGACGTCACGGCGCACCGCGAGGCGTTCAAGCGGCTCGGTGAGCGCCTCCATCCGCACGAGTACCCGCGCTGGCCGCACGCCGCGGACGTGTTCGCCGTGGCGCGGGGGGAGAAGGAGGCGCGGTCCATCGACAGCCGGGTCGAGGAGCTGCTCGACCGGGGCGACGTCACCGGAGCGGCGATGCTGCTGAAGTCCGCGCCCGGAAAGCTGTTCCGTTCGCTGGACCGGCTGCTGCGCTCGGCCGTCGGCCAGGACGAGCGGGATGCCGTCATCGGCGCCGTCGAGCAGGTGGCGCCGCTGGTCTCGGGCCGGGTGGCGCTGTCGCTCCGCGAGCACCTGCACAACCGCGGCGAGGACAGCCTGCCCGGGAAGCCCGGTGCCCGCCGTGTGTTCGTCAACCGTACGGGCCGCGCCTGGGTCACCGGCGACGCCCGCCCGCCCGTGCAGCCGGCGGACCGCGAGCGTCTGATCGCCGCGCTCGACGCGGACATGCGACGCCGGCTCCCGGACCCGGGCCGGCTGCTGGTCGACCCGGACGTCCTCGACGTCGCGCTCCCGCTCAGCGGCAAGGCGACCGCATCCGGTCTCGGCGTGCTGCCGCGCGGCTCCGTCTCCCCGGTCGACGGCGAACTGCTGCGGTTCTTCGTGTACTGGAAGCAGACCGAACGCACCACCGACTACGACCTGTCGGCCCTGCTGCTGGACGCCCGGTACAAGACGATCACCTGGCTGTCCTACACCACCCTGACCGACCGGGAGGGCGAGCACTCCGGCGACATCACCGAAGCGCCCGACGGCGCCTCGGAGTTCATCAACCTGCGCCTGGGCGCGGCTCGCGGCACGTTCATCGTCCCGCAGGTCAACATCTTCTCCGGGGAGGGGTTCGAGGAGGTCGAGGAGTCGTTCTTCGGGTTCATGCTGCGCGACGCCGAGCAGCAGGGCCGCCCGTTCGAGCCGCGCACCGTGCGGATGAAGTCGGAGCTGCGCGGTCCCGGCCGGGTCGCGCTGCCGCTGGCGTTCCGGCGGGGGCGCGACGGCCGGTGGCACGCCAAGTGGCTGCACCTGTATCTGAAGGGCACTCCGTCGGCCAACCGGGTCGAGGAGAACCGGGTGTCGGTCGCAACGCTGCTGCGCGGGATCGTCGAGCGCGAGCAGCTCACGGTCCGTTATCTCGTCGACCTGATGTGCGGCGGGACGGCGACGACCGTGACGGAGTGGGACGGCAGGACGGTGCCGGACGGACCCGTCACCTACATCGGTCTGCAGCGCCCCGACGGTCTCCACCCGGACTCCCGGGTCATCACTCCCGAAAATCTGCGCGACCTGATCCCGGGCTGACTGCTAGCGTGGGACGCGGCGAGGCCATGAACGGGCTTCCTTCTCACAACTTCCTGGAACTAGCCCCTTCGCTTTCCTCGCCCTCGACTTCGCACCGGGCGGCGCCGGCGGTCATCCCGCCGACGCCGCCCGTGCCACGTCCAGGGCCTGTTCGGCGTAGCCGCGGCCGAAGAGCACGGCATGGACCAGCAGCGGGAAGAGCTGGTGCAGACCGGTCCGGTCCCGCCAGCCGTCGGCGAGCGGGGCGGCCTGCTGGTAGCCGTCCAGCACCGCCTCCAGGTGCGGGCAGCCGAACAGACGGAGCATCGCCAGGTCGGTCTCGCGATGCCCGCCGTGCGCCGCCGGGTCGATCAGCCACGCGTGTCCGTCAGCACCCCACAGCACATTGCCGTTCCACAGGTCCCCGTGCAGCCGGGCCGGCGCTTCGGCCGGACCCGCCAGCTCGGGCAGCCGCTCGCAGACGCGCTCGACGAGAGCCGCCTCGGCCGGGCGGACCGTGCCGTCGTCGACCGCCTGATGCAGGTACGGCAGCACGCGGTGCTCGGCGTACCAGCCCGGCCAGTCGGTGCCGGGGACATTGCGCATCGGGGCGCGCCCGATGTACGCGTCATTCGGGCCGTCGGGCGGTGGGGCGCCGAAGGCGGGCGCCCCGGCGGCGTGCAGAGCGGCCAGGTCGCGGCCGAACTGCACCGCCGCGCGGGCGTCGGGGCGGCCCTCCGGGACATGGTCGGTGACCAGCCACCGCGCGTCGCAGCCGCGCACTGCCGGGATCCGGACCGCACCCGCGTCGGCCAGCCAGCGCAGCCCCGCCGCCTCCGCACGCACGGATCCGGGGGCGTCACCGGACTTGACGATCACGGCCCGGCCGTCGTCGAGGGTGAGCTGGGCGAGCGCCCCGGACAACCGCCGCTCGCCGGCCACGCGGAGCCCGGTGAGCCGTGCTGCCGCCGCCCCCGGGCTCTCGCCGGAGCCTTGTCGCATCGTTCGGACCTCCGTACGTCCGTGCCGCCCATGGCGTCCGTGGCCTTCGGCAATGGACCGTAGCAGCCGCACGTTCGGGTCCGATCGTCGCGCACATCGCGGCGGCTGAACGGCCGGACGCCGAGGGCCGCTCCGTCCGCGGCGCGCGCTGAACCCCAGGTCACATCCCGCCACAACGAAGGTCACAATTACGTATCGGACATTCGGGGCTTCAACCTTCACACGAGGTACACAAGTTGGCTAGGTTGACGGCAGGCTGTTCGACTCCCTCCGGCGGACCAGCGCCGGGTCGCGCAGCCTCCGCCGAGTCCGGCGCGCCGCAAGGCGGCCCGGAGCCGGGGACCCAACCGAAACATGGGGTGAATCGGCCCAACTGCCCTTCGGGGCAAGGGCCGTAGGGCACACCTTCCGGATTCGTCCGCCCGAACCCGACAGCTAACTCGGTAGGCGGAGCACGGAAGGAGTACGTCCCCCATGGCGCCGGAACGAACATCGCGCCCCAAAGGTCTCGGCCTGCCCGGCATGCGCAACTCCGCCCTCGCGACGGCGGCGCTCACCTCGGTGGCCCTGTTCTCCCAGACGGCCGACGCCGCGGCCGGGGACGACGGACCGAGCCGCGACGAGGTCCAGCAGCGGGTCAACACGCTCTACGACCAGGCCGAGACCGCGACCGGGAACTACAACGCGACCCGTGCAATGTCGACGGGTACGCGCCGCGCCGTGGGGACGGCCGCCAAGGGGTCCGGGGGTTCCGACCCCGCCCTCGACGAAGTGGCCAAGCAGTGGTTCGACGTGGCGCGCTCACGCTTCGGCCCGACCGTCCCGGCGGTGCTGCCGCCCGACCGGACGCCTACGCCCGCACCGCCGTCCCGTTCCGCTGAACGGCAGGCTGTCCTGACCGAGTTGACGGCCGAGCGGGCTCCCGCCGACGCGCGCGAGCTGCCCGCAGGCGCGGCTTCCAGGCCCGTACTGGAGTTGACCGCGGGCCCCTCGTCCGCCTCCGCTTCCCTTCCCGCGCTCCCTGCCGCACCGGAGGCGGGAGGGCGAGCGCCCCTGGCTCTGCCCGCAGCGACGGCCGGGGATCAGCGGGCGTCGCTGCGGACCTCCAAGGAGCAGAGCCTCCTCAAGCTCGCCGCGGCCCGTGAGCTGCTGTCCGGGCACGCCGCGCAGCAGACGGCACCGGTCGCCGCGCTCGAGGCCGCACCGGCGGACGGCACTTGGCTGGGTACGCCGGAGCCGGCTCGCCCCGCCGCCGCGGAGGAGGCATGGCCGCAGCAGGCGGCGAACGTGGCGCTGCCGCAGCACCAGCCGACCGATCCTGGAGCATGGACCCAACAGCAGGTCGCCGAGACCGCAGCCTGGCCCCAACAGCAGCTGTCCGAGCCCGGAGCACAGACCCAACAGCAGGCCACCGAGACAGTGGGTTGGCCCCAGCTGCAGGCCACCGAGACCGCAGCCTGGCCCCAACAGCAGGCCACCGAGACCGCGACATGGGCCCAGCAGCAGGCCACCGAGACCGCAGCCTGGCCCCAGCAGCAGGCCGAAACCATGGCATGGCCGCAACAGCAACCGGCCGCCGATGGGGCATGGCCGCAACAGCAACCGGCCGACAGCGGGGCGTGGCCCCTGCAGACCGGGGAGGCGGCCTGGCAGCAACAGCAGCCGTTCCCCGGGCCGGCCGCGACCACGGACGGCCCCGGCACTCCCGCGGGCGCCGTCGGCACCGTGAGCGCTGCGGACCCGGTCAACGGCCCGAAGGCCGAGCGGGCCCTCGACTTCGCCCGCGCCCAGACCGGCAGGCCGTGTGTCATGGGCGCGACCGGCCCGGACTCGTACGACTGCGCCAGCCTCACCCAGGCCGCCTGGAAGGCCGCCGGCGTCGCACTCCCGCGCAGCGCGCCCGACCAGGCCAACGCCGGCACGGTGATCCCCCTCAGCAGTGTCCAGCCCGGCGACCTGCTGTTCTTCCACGACGACCTGACGCACGTGGGCCTCTACACGGGCAACGGCCTGATGATCCACGCGCCGGGCCCGGGACGGTACATACGCGAGGAGTCGGTCCACAGCGTCGGAGAGTCGGCGATCCGCGGAGCGGTGCGGCTCGCCTGAGATCCGGTGGTCCGGTGTGAAGGAGCGGCCAGGAGTGCGGGCCGCCGGTCCCCCGTGCCGGCGGCCCGCTGTTCCCCCCGCCGCGACCGCCGTGACGCCCATGTGCTGGAGTGAGTCCGAGAACGTCCATGGTGCCCGGGGTCGCTCGGGTCACAAGTCTGGGCCGGACAGAGGCCGAACCGGTATGGGGAGAACTGCGTACGCGGTCGGCCGGACGAGCGGAGCGGGACAGGTGGCACAGGGGCTGCACAGAGCCTACGAACGCATGGTCACGGTGGCCGTGGCGGCACTCCACGAGCGTGACCCCGCGCACCTGTGGCCCCTGGTGTCCGCCGCGCTGCCGGAGGTGTGCGGCGGCGAGGCCCTGATCTACAAACTGGACGACTGGAGTGAAAGGGGCGGCACGGTCGGTGTGTCGCCCGGCGCCGCCTCGGAGTTCGGCAGGCTGGGGGAAGAGTCCCTGGGCCTGCTGCGGGCCGGGTTCCCCTTCGCGCGGCACTACGCGGCCGGGGACGACAGAGCGCCGGTGACGGCACGTCATGCCGCCGGGCCGGGGTGGTCCGCGAGTCCGACGGCACGTCTGATCGACGAGGTCATCGACGCGGATCATGTGCTGGCCGTCCCGCTGCCGCAGTCGAGCGCCCCGATCACCGGCTGTCTCGTCTACCGCTCCGGCGAGGACTTCACGGACGACCACCTCCGGATCGCCCAGCAGGTACAGCCGTTGCTGGCGGCCGTCGAGCAGCAGCGGCTGCTCCTGGAGCGCTGGCAGCGGGTCGCCGGGCCCGCTGCCACTCAGGATGCCGCCCTCACGTCCCGGGAGAAGACCGTACTGCTCCTGCTCACCGACGCGCTGACCGCTGCCGCCATAGGCCGTCGCCTCGGGATTTCCGACCGTACGGTCCACAAGCACATCGAGAAGATCTACCGCAAACTCGGCACCCGCGACCGCATCAGCACGGTACTGCGCGCCCAGCAGCTCGGGTTGGTCCCGACGCCGTCGCCTCCGCGCTGACACACCCCCGCCATCGCGTTTCCCGTCTCAGCCGGGGCCGGGCCCCGCACTGCCCTGAAGGCGTTGCAGGTCGGAGGCGCGGACCTGGATGACCACGATGGCGATCAGCGCGGCGAGCACGGTGAAGATCGCCGCCATGACGAAGGCGGCCGAGGCTCCGGCGGTGAGGACCTCGTCGGACCAGGGCGGGGGAAGCTGCCCGGTGCGTTCGAACCGTATGCGCTCGACCGGGTCGGCCTGCGCCAGGAAGTCCGACACCTGTTTCTCCGCCTCGTTGTTGCTGGCCGTGCCGAACATCGTGACCAGGATGGACAGTCCGAGCGAACCGCCGACCTGCTGGGTGGCGTTGAGGAGTCCGGAGGCGGCGCCGGTCTCCTGGACGGACACGTTGGAGAGCGCCATGAGGGTGAGCGAGACGAACTCCATGCCCATGCCCAGGCTGAACACGAGCATCGGGCCGAGCACACTGCCCGCGTAGGTGGAGTGGACGTCGGTCAGGGTCAGCCAGGCCAGACCCGCCGAGGCGAGGACCGCGCCCACCACCATGAACGGTTTGGGGCCGAACCTGGGCAGGAACCGGGAGGCGAGCCCGGCGCCGATGGCGATGACCGCGCTGACCGGCAGGAAGGCGAGCCCGGCCTGCAGCGGGCTGAAGTCCAGCACGTTCTGCACGAAGAGCGTGAGGAAGAAGAACATGCCGAAGATCGCTGCGGCGAGGCACAGCATGATTCCGTACGTGCCCGCGCGATTGCGGTCGGCGAACATGTGCAGCGGTGTGATCGGCTGTCTGGAACGCCGTTCGATCAGGATGAACACCGCGAGAACGACGGCGGCCGCGCCGAAGGAGGCGAGCGTGAGGGTGTCACGCCAGCCGTCCTGCGCGGCCCTGATGAACCCGTACACCAGCAGCACCATGCCCACCGTGGAGGTCAGGGCACCGGCGATGTCGAAGTGACCGGGATGGCGTGCGGACTCCTTGATCCAGCGGGGCGTGGCGAGGGCGATGAGCAGTCCGATCGGGACGTTGACGAAGAGCACCCACCGCCAGTTCAGCCACTCCACGAGGATGCCGCCGGCGAGCAGGCCTATCGCGCCGCCGCCCGCCGAGACGGCGGCGAAGACCCCGAACGCCCGGTTGCGCTCCGGGCCTTCACGGAAGGTCGTGCTGATCAGGGCGAGGGCCGTCGGGGAGGCGATGGCGCCGCCGACCCCCTGGAGGGCACGTGCGCCGAGGAGTTGGGCCTCGTTCTGGGCGAGCCCGCCGAGCAGGGAGGCGAGCACGAAGAGCAGCACACCGAAGATGAAGACACGCCGTCTGCCGAGGATGTCGCCGGTCCGGCCGCCGAGCAGCAGCAGCCCGCCGAAGGTGAGCGTGTAGGCATTGATCACCCAGGACAGGCTGGTGGTGGAGAAGTCGAGGGCGCTCTGGATGTGCGGGAGAGCGATGTTCACGATGGTGATGTCCAGCACCACCATCAGCTGACACGAGGCGATGACCAGCAGCGCCATCACGCTTCCGCCACCGCCGCCTTCCCGGGCGGTGGTCTGCTCTGCGGAGGCCGGCTGGGGGCTGCTGCTCATGGCATGTCGCGCTCTCGGGGGTTCCACGAACCCTCGCGAGTTGTCAGTGAACGGTTCCGTCCACTGCGGTTCACCCGTTCGACGGTACGCCCGCGTCCGGGGCGGCACCAGTCGGGGTGTGTCCCGCCCGTCAGGCCGCCGCGACCGCGCCCCGCTCTCCCCCGTCACGGTGGATCGGCGTTCCCGAGCCGGTCAGCGGGACGCCCGTCCCGCCGCGCCGGGCCGCGACGATCTCGGCCGCGATGGACAGGGCGGTCTCCTCGGGCGTCCGGGCACCGAGGTCGAGGCCGATGGGCGACCGCAGCCGGGCCAGTTCCCGTGCGCCGAGACCGGCCTCCCGCAGTCGCCGCTCGCGGTCGGTGTGGGTACGGCGCGAGCCCATCGCCCCGACGAACGCGACCGGCATCCGCAGGGCCGCCGTCAGCAGGGGTACGTCGAACTTGGCGTCGTGCGTGAGCACGCACAGGACCGTGCGGCCGTCGGTCTCGGTGCGCCGCAGATAGCGGTGCGGCCAGTCGACGGCGATGTCGTCGGCCTCGGGGAAGCGGGCCCGTGTGGCGAAGACGGGGCGGGCGTCGCACACGGTCACGTGGTAGCCGAGGAACTTGCCCACGCGCACCAGCGCCGCGGCGAAGTCGATGGCACCGAAGACGATCATGCGCGGGGCCGGCACGCTCGACTCGACGAGCAGGGTGAGGCCGCCGGGGCAGTGCGATCCGTCCTCCGACAGGTCGACCGTGCCGGTGCGCCCGGTGTCCAGCAGGGCCCGGGCCTCGGCGGCCGCGGTCCGGTCCAGCTCGGCCGGACCGCCGAAACCACCTTCGTACGCCTCGTCGTGCGAGCCGTCGGGCCGCACGAGCAGAGTCCTGCCGAGCAGTCCGGCAGGTCCCCGGACCACCCGGGCGACGGCCGCGGGCTCGCCCCGGACGGCGGCCGACAGCGCCGACCGGAACACCGCCCGGACGGGTGCCTGCGCGCCGACCGGAGTGACCAGGACGTCGATGACCCCGCCGCAGGTCAGACCGACGGCGAAGGCGTCCGCGTCGCTGTATCCGAACCGTTCGAGCACGGTGCGGCCGTCCTGGAGCGCGGCGACGCACAGGTCGTACACCGCGCCTTCCACACAGCCGCCGGAGACCGAGCCGACGACGGTGCCGTCGCGGTCGACGGCGAGGGCGGCGCCGGGGCCTCGCGGTGCGCTGCCGCCGACGGCCGTGACGGTGGCCACGGCGTAGTCCCGGCCCTCCTCGGTCCAGCGGTGCAACTCCTCGGCGATGTCAAGCATGCGGGCCCGCCGTCAGGACCCGGTCCGGCCGGATGGGCAGCTGCCGGTGGCGGACGCCGGTCGCGTGCCAGACCGCGTTGGCGATCGCCGCCGCGGCTCCCACGATGCCGATCTCTCCGATGCCCTTGATCCCGACCGGGTCGTCCGCGTCCGTGGCCTCGTCCAGCCAGTCCGCCTCGATGTGCGGTACGTCGGCGTGCGTGGCGACGTGGTAGCCGGCGAGGTCGGCGCCGTAGTGGCCGCCCGTGACCTGGTCCCGTACGGCCTCCTCGTGCAGGGCCATGGAGATGCCCCAGGTCATTCCGCCCACGAGCTGGCCGCGCGCCGTGAGCGGGTTGACGATCCGGCCCGCCGCGAAGATGCCGAGCATACGGCGCACCCGCACCTCGCCGGTGGTGACGTCGACGGCGACCTCGGCGAACTGCGCTCCGAACGCATGCCGTTCCTTCTGCGCGAGGGCGGCGACGGCCTGCGTGGTGTCGGACCGTACGGTGATCCCCTCCGGCGGTACGGCGGCTTCCGCGACGAGCCGCTCCCGCAGCTCACCGGCGGCCGCCATGACCGCCCAGCCCCAGGTGCGGGTGCCCATCGAGCCGCCGGCGAGGAACGCGGGTCCGAAGTCGCTGTCCCCGATCCGCACCCGGACGCGTTCCGGTTCCGTCCGCAGCGCGTCGGCAGCGATCAGGGTGAGCGCGGTGCGCGCCCCGGTGCCGATGTCCGACGCGGCGATCCGCACGGTGAACGTGCCGTCCGCCTCCGCCGTCACGGCCGCCGTGGACGGTGCGGCTCCCGCGGGGAAGGAGGCCGCCGCCGTGCCGGTGCCCAGCAGCCAGCGCCCTTCGCGGCGCAGCCCGGGACGCGGATCCCGCTCCGCCCAGCCGAACCTGCGGGCGCCCTCGCGGAAACAGGCCGGCAAGTGGTGGTCGCTGAACGGCAGTCCGGACACGGGACCCCGTTCGGGCTCGTTGCGTACGCGCAGCTCGATGGGATCGATGCCGGCTTTCTCGGCGAGTTCGTCGAGCGCCGCCTCCAGGGCGAACGACCCCGGTGCCTCGCCGGGCGCGCGCATCCACGTCGGGGTCGGCACATCCAGCCGTACGACGTGGTTGGCGGTGCGATGGGCGTCGGCGTCGTACAGCGCGCGGGCGACCGCGGCGCCCGGTTCGACGAAGTCGTACACGGTCGAGGTGAGGTTCAGACAGTCGTGCTCCAGGGCGCGCAGCCTCCCGTCGGCGTCGGCGCCGAGCCTGACCCGCTGCGTGGTGGGGCTGCGGTAGCCGGCGAGCGAGAACATCTGACGGCGGGTCATCACGACCCGGACCGGGCGCTGGAGGGCGGTCGCGGCCATCACCGCGGCCACCTGGTGGGCGCGGACGCCCTTGCTTCCGAAGCCGCCGCCGACGTGTTCGGAGCGCACCCGCACGGAGGCCGGATCGAGCGAGAACAGCTTCACGAGTCCGTCCGCGACCCAGGTGCTGCCCTGGTTGGAGTCGAACACGTCGAGCCTTCCGCCGTCCCAGCGGGCCGTCGCGGCATGCGGCTCCATCGGGTTGTGGTGCTCCTCCGGGGTGGTGTACTCGACGTCCACGACGGCCGCGGACGCGGCGAGTTCCGCCTCCAGGTCGCCCTTCTCCGTCACCGCCGGCACATGGCCGTCCACCGGGTGCGCGTCCGGGCGCTCGCCGGGGAACGCGATGTCGTGCGGCTCCTTCTCGTAGTCCACCACCAGCGCCTCGGCGGCTTCCCTGGCCTGCTCGGACGTCTCGGCGACGACGAGGGCCACCGGCCAGCCCAGGTGGGGCACCCGGTCGTGCTGGAACAGCACCGCGGTCGGATCCGGCGGAACTCCCAGCACACCGACATGGCCGCTGTCGACACGCGGGGCGTTCTCATGGTGCAGGACGGTGAGCACGCCCGGCATGGCGAGCACCGCGGCCGTATGGACCGAGCGGATGCGGCCGCAGGCGATCGTGGACAACACCAGCCAGCCGTGCGCCAGTTCGGCGAAGGGGATCTCTCCTGCGTAGCGGGCCGCGCCGGTGACCTTGTCGCGGCCCTCCACCCGGGTGTGCGCGGTGCCGACGGAGCTCCTGTGCGCCGTGGGTGCGGTCATCGGGCGGTCTCCTCGGCGAGTTCGGTCAGCACGGCCACCACGAGGTTGCGCATCAGGGTGACCTTGTAGGCGTTGTGGGGCAGCGGCTTCGCGGCCGCCAGTTCGGCGTCCGCGGCGGCGGCGAAGGTCACGGTGTCGGCCGGGGCCCCGGTCAGCACCCCCTCCGCCGTCCGGGCCCGCCAGGGCCGGGACGCGACCGCCCCGAAGGCCAGGCGTACCTCGCGCACGAGGCCGTCCCGGACGTCGAGCGCGGCGGCGATCGAGCCGATGGCGAAGGCGTACGAGGCGCGCTCGCGCACCTTCCGGTAGCGGGAGCGGGCGGCGACCGGGGCGGGGGGCAGGGTGACGCCGGTGATCAGCGCCCCCGCCGGCAGGGCGGTCTCCAGGTGCGGGGTGTCCCCCACCGGCAGATAGAAGTCGGCGAGCGGCAACTCGCCGGGTCCGTCGGCTGTTTCGTAGGAAACGACCGCGTCGAAGGCGGTCAGCGCCACGGCCATGTCCGAGGGGTGGGTGGCCACGCAGTGCTCGGACACGCCGAGGATCGCGTGGTTGTGGTGTTCGCCCTCGACGGCGGGGCAACCGCTGCCGGGGACGCGCTTGTTGCAGGGCTTGGTCACATCGGCGAAGTAGCCGCAGCGGGTGCGCTGGAGCAGGTTTCCGCCGACGGTGGCCATGTTGCGCAGCTGCCCGGACGCCCCGGCCAGCACGGCCTGGGTCAACGCCGGGTAGCGGCGGCGGACTTCGGGGTGCACGGCGAGGTCGCTGTTGGTGACGGTCGCCCCGACGCTCAGGCCGCCGTCCCTGGTCGGCTCGATCCGGTCGAGGGGAAGTTCTCGTACGTCGACGAGCCGTGCGGGCCGCTCGACACCGGTCTTCATCAGGTCGACGAGGTTGGTGCCGCCGCCGAGGAAGCGGGCGTCCGGATCGGCGCCGAGCACCGCGACCGCGCCGGAGACGTCGTGGACGCGCTGGTATCCGAACTCCTTCACGCGGCTTCCTCCGTGGTCCGGGCGGTCTCGGCCGCGGCCGCGCGGGCCACGGCCTCGACGATCGACACATACGCTCCGCAGCGGCACAGATTGCCGCTCATCCGCTCGCGGATCTCCTCGGCGGTCAGTGGCGGTGGTCCCGCTTCGGGGTGGACATCGTCGGTGACGGCGCTCGGCCAGCCGGCCGCGTGCTCCTCTATGACCGCCACGGCCGAACAGATCTGGCCCGGCGTGCAGTAGCCGCACTGGTAGCCGTCCAGATCGAGGAACGCCTGCTGAACGGGGTGCAGCCGGTCGCCCTCGGCCATGCCTTCGATGGTGGTGATCTCACGTCCTTCGGCGGCCACCGCGAGTTGCAGACAGGAGACGGCCCGGCGTCCGTCGAGCAGGACGGTGCAGGCCCCGCACTGCCCCTGGTCGCAGCCCTTCTTGGTGCCGGTCAGATCGAGGCGCTCGCGCAGGGCGTCGAGCAGGGTGGTGCGGTGGTCGGCGGTCAGGGTGTACTTCTCGCCGTTGATGTTCAAGGTGATGGCGCTGTGCGTCGACGAGCGGGCTGGGGCCATGGTCAGCCTTCTTTCGCGTTTCCGGAGCATGTCGAGGGGCGAGAGACAGGGAGATGGCGCGGTGCGTAGCGATGCGGATCCGTCCGCCGCTATCGTGTGCGTTACCGGACAGCTGTCCGCCTACCTGGGAAACGTACCGGACAGCTGTCCGGTTAGCAAGGACGGGATTCGGTCACGAGCCCGCGAGGAGATACGAGTGCAGCAGAACAAGGACGCACCTCTGCGCTCGGACGCGCAGCGCAACCGCGAGCGCATCCTCGACGTGGCGGTGGCCGAACTGACGCGCTGCGCGGACGCCCCGCTCAGCGCGATCGCCAAGAAGGCGGGGGTCGGGCAGGGCACGTTCTACCGCAACTTCCCGAGCCGTGAGGCGCTCGTCCTGGAGATCTACCGCCATGAGATGCAGCAGGTCGCCGACACCGCGGCCGAGTTGCTCAGGACCCGGGAGCCCGACCAGGCCCTGCGCGAGTGGATGGACCGTCTCGCCCGGTTCGCGATGACGAAGGCCGGCCTGGCGGACGCGATCCGCCAGGCCACCAGCGCACCGGGCTCCCCGGCGAAACCGGGACACGCCCCGGTGACCTCCGCCGCCGAACTCCTGCTCCGCGCGGGCGAGGAGGCCGGCACGATCCGCCCGGGAGTGACCGCGGACGACTTCCTCCTCGCGATCGCCGGACTGTGGCAGATCGATCCCGGCTCGGACTGGCAACCGCGCGCCGCTCGACTCCTGGACCTCGTGATGGACGGCCTGCGCGCGGGAGCGCCCGGGCGGTGAGACCGCGCCGCAGAACCGCGCCGCAGAACCGGGCCTCAGACGCCGCGGTCCGTGAAGACGCCACCCGCGGTGAAGGCGCACTTCGCGAAGCGTTCTCCCATACGGCGGTGGGTGACGGCATCCGGGTGGAGGTCGTCGGGCAGCGGCAGCTCGGCACAGTCGGCCTCGCCGTAGAGTTCGCGGCCGTCGAGGTGGTGCAGGTGCGGATCCTCGGCCGACCGCTGCTCCACGATCCGGGCGAGCTCGTCCCGGATGACGCGCAGGGTCAGCTTCCCGCCCGTCCGTTCCGCGGGATCGCCCAGGGCCACGAACCGGAGCCGGCCGTCGACGATGTTCGTGAGGTCCGGGGCGCTGGGGCCGGGCGTGTCCTCGTGGATGGGGCACAGGATGGGCGAGACGACCAGCAGCGGTGCGGTCGGGTGGCCCTCGCGGACGGTGTCCAGGAAGCCGTGGACGGCCGGGGCGAAGGCGCGCAGGCGCATCAGGTCGGTGTTGACGAGGTTGATGCCGATCTTGACGCTGATCAGGTCGGCCGGGGTGTCCCGCAGGGTGCGGGCGGTGAACGGGTCGAGCAGGGCGCTGCCGCTCAGGCCCAGGT
This sequence comes from Streptomyces luteolifulvus, assembly GCF_008806595.1. GTDB lineage: Bacteria > Actinomycetota > Actinomycetes > Streptomycetales > Streptomycetaceae > Streptomyces > Streptomyces luteolifulvus. The sequence continues at coordinate 47,810 of NZ_VZRB01000012.1, forward strand.
TGAGCAGTTCCACGCCGCCGAGTGAGGCGGCGAGCGCGGGCCAGGTGCTCGTCGGACCGGCGGCGTCGGAGCCTTGGCTGATCGAACTGCCGTGGTGCAGCCACACCCTGCGGCCCCGATCCGGAGCGGGCGCGACGGGGGCGTCGGTGCGCAGGGCGAGGATCTCGGTGGTCTCGTCGTGGGGCAGCCAGATCTCGACGTCCTTGTCCCGGGCGGAAAGGCCGGTGAAGCGCAGGGTGCCGGGTTGCCCGGGCCGGTGGTCGACGGCTCCGGTGGTCATGTCGATGGTCAGGGTGTTGCCGTCCGTGACACCGGCCCGGCCGGCCGGGAGCCCGTCCACGAGCAGGTCGTACACACCGTCCGGGCGGGGCGGGGCGCCGACGTAGACCCGCTTGGTGGGCAGCGTGTCCAGTTCGACGGCGGTGGCCCGGGTGCGGAAGGCGAGCCGTACGCCCGAGGGCTGGGACTCGGCCATCGCCAGCCGGCCGTCGGCGCACTGGGCGCGGGCCCATGCGGGCAGCCGGTGCGGCAGCACCCCGTGCTCGGTGCGCTCCACTTCGAGGGCGCCCCGCAGCAGGTCCGCGGTGACGGGCGTGGTGATCCAGTTGTCCTTGGTGTGCAGGGCGGTGTGCATGATCCTCAACTTGTTGATCAACGTGGCGGGACGTGCGCCGCGGGCCAGTTCCGCAGCAGGGCGTCGAGGGCGTCCAGGATCCGTGACCAGGTCTCCTGGGTGTCCGGTGCGCTGTGGCTGAACCCTCCTCCGAGCTCCAGGCTGACGTAGCCGTGGAAGACGCTGCCGAGCAGCCGGACGGCGTGGGTCTGGTCCGGCTCGGTCAGGTCGTAGCCGCGCAGGATCGCCCGCGTCATCTGCGCGTGTCTGCCGCCGGCGCTGGTGGCCGCGGCCTCGGGGTCGAGCCTCAGCTGGGCCGCCGCGTAGCGGCCGGGGTGCTCCCGGGCGTAGTCGCGGTAGACGTTCGCCAGGGCGGTCAGGGCGTCCTTGCCGGCCCGCCCGGCCAGGGCGTCGGCGGCCCGGTCGGCGAGTTCCTCCAGAGCGAGCAGGGCGATCCGGGTCTTGAGGTCCTGGGAGTTCTTCACATGGGAGTACAGACTCGCGACCCTGACGTCGAACCGCCTGGCGAGCGCCGAGACGGTCACCTGGTCGAAGCCGACCTCGTCGGCCAGTTCCGCGCCCGCCCGTGCCAGGCGTTCCGCGGACAGACCTGCGCGCACCATGACGTCCCCCTTCCTGGACAGAGTCGATTATGCATTTGCCTAAAACCTTTAGGCAAATGAGCAAGTCGATCTGCCTTTAAGGGAGACGATCAGGCCGACAGGGACAGCACGTGCGTCTGCCAGGCGTCCAGGGCCACGAACAGCCCCTGGTCGGCCAGTTCGTCGCCCTCACGGTCGTACGTCCGTCCCGAGAGGAGGTCGGTCAGCCGGTGGGCGCGGCCTCGGAGGTCGTCCCACCCGAGGGGCAGCCGCGCCTGCGCGGGGCGGTCGGAGTCGTTCACGACGACCAGATGACGGGCGTCCGGGTGCGTCCAGGTCCACGCCAGCAGATGGCGGTGGGTGTCGTTGTCCGGCCATCCCGTCGGGGTCAGCGGCCGCCACTCACCGCGGCGCACGGTGGCCGCGGCCTTGAGGAGACCGCCGTAGAACGCGCGCAGTGACTCGTCGACCGGTTCCGGCGGCCTGCGGGCGAGGAACACCGGCGGGCGCACCCGGCGGCCCTCGAACTGGCCCTCGTGCCAGAGCGTCGCGCCGGGCAGGGTCGCGACGGCCACGGCGGCCGCCCGTCCCCGTGCACCGGGCAGGGTGGCGGCGGCCCGCGGTTCGTCGTGGTTCTCCAGGAAGCGGACGAGACCGCGCTGATGGGCGAGGTCGGCCCGCAGATGGGTGCGGAGGGAACCGGCGTCCTCGTGGAGCAGGCGGTCGTAGAGCCGCTTGTCGTAGCAGTGGTCGAAGCCCTGCTGCTGAAGGGCCCATTCGAGGTCCCAGTACGCCTCCGCGACGAACAGGAGGTCCGGGTGACGCTCGCGCACCCGCGGGATCACGGCCGGCCAGAAGTCCTCCGCGGGCTGCCTGCCCGCCCGGTCGCCCCAGGTCTTCGCGAAGACGTCGTTCATCAGCAGCATCGCCATGTCGCAGCGCACTCCGTCCGCCTGGTCACCGATGGACAGGAGCGTGTCGACCGCCGCCGTGCGCAGTTCGTCGCTGAAGGCGTTGAGCTGGACGACGTCCGGCCAGGCGGGGAAGTACGGGTCGCGGCCCCGGGCGAAGATCCCTCCGCCGGACGCGATGTAGGCCTCGGGCGCGCGGGCCAGGTCCTCACGGGTTCCCCCGATCAGACAGCCGGGGCGTTCGGTGAGCCAGGGGTGGTCGGGGGCCACGTGGTTGGGGACGTAGTCGAGGATCAGCCGCAGTCCGCGCGCCGCCAGCGCGGCGCGGGCCGCGGCCAGTCCCTCCGGTCCGCCGAGGGAGGCGTCGACGGCGTAGTCCCGTACGCAGTACGGGGAACCGGTGAGGTCCGCCTCGGTGACGTCGGGCAGGGCCTCGCGGAACGATCTCAAGAGGCCCTCGTCGCGCAGCGCGATCCGCAGTCCGGCCGGGCTGCGTTCCCAGACGCCCATCAACCACACCGTGTCGATGCCCGGCCGTGCGATCTCGTCCCAGACCTCGCCGGGCACCTCGCCCAGGGTGACCGGCCTGCCGTACCGGTCGCTCAACTCCCGCAGCCAGACGGCGGTGTTGATCTCGTAGATCACCGTCATGACAGGGGCTCTTCGCGCAGGGCGCCCCAGTCCCCGGAGCCGACCAGGTGGAACAGGGTCGCGGTGACGGCGGCCAGGCCGGTCCAGCCGGTCTGGTGCGAGGCGCCGAGACCGGCGCCGTTGTCGCCGTGGAAGTACTCGTAGAACAGGATGAGGTCACGCCAGTGCGGGTCCTTGGCGAACTTGGGCTGCGCGCCGTGCACCGGACGGTGGCCTCCCTCGTCGCGCAGGAAGGTCGAGGTGAGCCGGCCGGAGATCTCGCGGGCGACCTCGTAGAGGGTCAGCTGCCGGCCGGAGCCGGTCGGGCACTCCACGGTGAAGTCGTCGCCGTGGTAGGCGTGCAGATTGAGCAGGGCGCGGATCAGCAGGATGTTGACCGGGAACCAGACCGGGCCGCGCCAGTTGGAGTTGCCGCCGAACATGCCCGAGTCGGACTCGGCGGGCAGATAGCCGACGCCGTACGTCTGGCCGTTCACCTCGAAGGTGTACGGGTGCTCGGCGTGGTGGCGGGAGAGCGAGCGGATGCCGTGCGGGCCGAGGAACTCGTCCTCGTCGAGCATACGGGCCAGGATGCGCCGCAGCCGGTCCTCACCGAACAGGGCGAACAGATGCCGTCCGCGTACGCCGGGGCCCATGGTGTGCTGGGAGGCGACGACCGTCTGCACCGCCGGATGACGCTCGATGAACTCCCGTGCCCCTGCCACCAGTTCGGGGAAGCGGCGGTCGGCCCAGCCGCCGACCACACTCGTGGCGGCTAGCGGGATCAGCCCCACCAGGGAGCGCACCTTCAGCGGGGTCGCGGTGCCGTCGGGCAGCCGCAGGACGTCGTAGAAGAAGCCGTCCTCGTCGTCCCACAGGCTTTCGTTGCCCTTGCCGATGCGGTTGGTGGCGACCGCGATCCACGCGAAGTGCTCGAACAGCGTCTGCGCCTGCTCCAGGTACACCGGGTTGTCGACGGCCAGTTCGATGGCGATCTCCAGCAGGTTCTGGCAGTACAGCGCCATCCAGGCGGTGCCGTCGGCCTGGTCGAGATGGCCTCCGGTGGGCAGGGGTGCGCTGCGGTCGAAGACCCCGATGTTGTCGAGACCCAGGAAGCCGCCCTGGAAGACGTTGTTGCCGTCCACGTCCTTGCGGTTGAGCCACCAGGTGAAGTTCTTCATCAGCTTCTGGAAGGAGTTCTCCAGGAAGGCACGGTCACCGCGCCCGGTGCGGTGTTTCTCCAGTTCGTAGATGAAGAAGGTCGCCCAGGCGTGCACGGGCGGGTTGACGTCGCCGAAGTTCCATTCGTACGCGGGAATCTGGCCGTTGGGGTGCAGATACAGACGGCGCAGCAGCAGGTCCAGCTGGCCCTTGGCGAAGCCGAGGTCGACCATGGCGAGCGCGAGGGTGTGGAAGGCGAGGTCCCAGGCGGCGTACCACGGGTACTCCCAGGTGTCCGGCATCGACATGATCTCGTCGTTGACCATGTGGTACCAGGTGCTGTTGCGGACCCGGGGGTCGGCGCCGAGCGGATCGACGCCGTGCTCGGCCAGCCAGCGTTCGACGTCCAGGAAGTAGTACTGCTTGCTCCACAGCATCCCGGCCAGCGCCTGCCGGATCAGCCGCCGCTCGTCCTCGCTCGTGCCGTCGGGGTGGACGCCCTCGTAGAAGGCGTCGGCCTCGGCCCGGCGCGTGTCCATCGTCGCGTCGAACTCCCGCCAGGGATCGGCGAGTTCGGCGTCGGTCAGACGCAGACGGAGCGTGGCGCTCTGCCCGCCGGGGATGGTCAGCACATGGTGGACGGACGCCTTGGTTCCGGTGAGGTCCGGGTTGACGGCGCCCGTCTCACCATGGACGACGCAGCGGTCGATGCCGTCCTTGACGTAGCGCGTGGCATTCGGACTGCCGAAGATCCGCTCGTTGTTGGTCTCGTTCTCCGTGAAGAGCACGGGTGCGTCCGTGTCGAAGTACAGTCGGCGCGTGCCCAGTTCCTCGTGGTCGGCCCGGACGGCCCCCTCCGTCTGCCGCAGGTTCGGCACGGCCGTGCCGCCGGCCCAGGACCAGGTGTGCCGGAACCAGAGGGTGGGCAGCAGGTGGAGCGTGGCCTCGTCGGGACCACGGTTGTGCGCGGTGATCTCGACCAGCAGGTCCTCCGGCCCCGCCTTGGCGTACTCGACGAACACGTCGAAGTAGCGGTCCTCGTCGAAGACGCCGGTGTCGAGCAGCTCGTACTCGAACTCCTTGCGGCCCCGCTCCCTCCTGGCCCGGTTGGTGGCCACGAGGTCGGCGTAGGGGAACTCCCCCTGCGGGTACTTGTACAGGTACTTCATGTACGAGTGGGTGGGCGTGCTGTCGAGATGGAAGTAGTAGTCCTTGACGTCCTCGCCGTGATTGCCCTCGGCGTTGGTCAGCCCGAACATCCGTTCCTTGAGGATGGGGTCGCGGCCATTCCACAGGGCCAGGGCGAAGCACAGCCCCTGCTTGTCGTCGCTGACGCCGGCGATGCCGTCCTCGCCCCAGCGGTAGGCGCGGGAACGGGCCTGGTCGTGGGTGAAGTACGACCAGGCGTCACCGTCCGGGCTGTAGTCCTCCCGGACCGTTCCCCACTGCCGTTCGCTCAGATACGGGCCCCAGCGCCGCCAGGGCGCCACGCCCTCGTCGGCCTCCGCCAGCCGCCGTCGCTCGGCGTCCGGTGCGCCACCGCCACTCGCCATCGCCCGTCCTCCTCGCATCCCGGCACATGCGTCCAGATTCGGACGACTCGGACCGGGCCGCAATGGCAGCGGCGGGCGCGGATGCGGGCGGCACCATTGCGGTGTATGGGCCGCCCGCGGGCGCGTCAGGAGATCTCGACGAGCAGGTCGCCGCCCTCCACCTGCTGGATCTTGTTGATCGCCAGCCGGGACACCCGGCCCGCCTTCGGCGCGGTGATCGCGGCCTCCATCTTCATCGCCTCGATCGTGGCCACCGTGGCCCCGGCGGCCACCTCGTCGTCCTCGGCGACGGCGAGGGTCACCACTCCGGCGAACGGCGCTGCGACATGGCCCGGGTTGGAACGGTCGGCCTTCTCGGTCACCGGCACGTCGGAGGACGCGGCGACGTCCCGTACCTGGATCGGCCGCAACTGGCCGTTCAGGGTGGACATCACGGTGCGCATCCCGCGTTCGTCGGCCTCGCCCACCGCCTCCAGCGCGATGAGCAGCCGGACGCCGGTGTCGAGGTCGACGGAGTACTCCTTGCCGGGCTGGAGACCGTAGAAGAAGTCCTTGCTGTCCAGCACGCTGGTGTCGCCGAAGGTCTGCCGGTGTGTCTCGAACTCCCGGGTCGGCCCCGGGAACAGCAGCCGGTTGAGCGTGGCGCGCCGGTCCTTCTCCAGCCCCGTACGGTCCTCCTCGGTCAGCTCCTGCGCGGGCTTGCCGTCGGCCCGGCCCTCCAGCGCCCTGCTGCGGAACGGCTCCGGCCAGCCGCCGGGAGGGGTGCCGAGTTCACCGCGCAGGAAACCGATGACGGAGTCGGGGATGTCGAACCTGTCCGGCGTCGCCTCGAACTCCTGGGGCGACGCCCCCGCGCCGACCAGGTGCAGAGCGAGATCGCCGACCACCTTGGACGAGGGGGTGACCTTCACCAGGCGGCCGAGGATCCGGTCGGCGGCGGCGTACATCGCCTCGATGTCCTCGAACCGGTCGCCGAGGCCCAGCGCCACCGCCTGGGTGCGCAGGTTGGAGAGCTGGCCGCCGGGGATCTCGTGGTCGTAGACGCGTCCGGTCGGCGAGGCCAGGCCCGCCTCGAACGGAGCGTAGATCCTGCGGACGCTCTCCCAGTACGGCTCCAGGTCACCGACGGCCCTCAGGTCGAGGCCGGTGGGACGCGCGGAGTGGTCGGTCGCGGCCACGATCGCCGACAGCGACGGCTGCGAGGTGGTGCCCGCCATGGAGGCCACCGCGCCGTCCACGGCGTCCGCGCCGGCCTGGATCGCGGCCAGGTAGGTGGCGAGCTGGCCGCCGGCCGTGTCATGGGTGTGCAGGTGCACCGGCAGATCGAACTCGCGGCGCAGCGCCGACACGAGGGTCGCCGCGGCCGGGGCGCGCAGCAGTCCCGCCATGTCCTTGACGGCCAGGACATGGGCGCCCGCCTCGACGATCTGCTCGGCCAGGCGGAGGTAGTAGTCGAGGGTGTACAGCTTCTCGGCCGGGTCGGACAGGTCGGACGTGTAGCACAGGGCGACCTCGGCGACGGCCGTCCCCGTCGCCCGTACGGCGTCGATGGCGGGCCGCATCTGGCTGACGTCGTTCAGCGCGTCGAAGATCCGGAAGATGTCGATGCCGGTGTCGGCGGCCTCCTGCACGAAGGCGTCGGTCACCTCGGTCGGGTACGGCGTGTAGCCCACGGTGTTGCGGCCGCGCAGCAGCATCTGCAGGCAGATGTTCGGCACCGCGGCACGCAGTGCGGCCAGCCGCTCCCAGGGGTCCTCGGCGAGGAAGCGCAGGGCGACGTCGTAGGTGGCACCGCCCCAGCACTCCAGGGACAGCAGCTGGGGCAGGGTCCGCGCCACCACGGGGGCGACGGCGAGCATGTCCTTGGTGCGGACCCTCGTGGCGAGCAGCGACTGGTGCGCGTCCCGGAACGTGGTGTCGGTGACGCCGATGGTCGGTGACTCGCGCAGCCGGCGGGCGAAGCCCTCCGGGCCGAGCTCGACGAGCTTCTGCCTGGAGCCCGCCTGGGGTTCGGCGGCGGTCAGCGGAGGCAGTTTGGTGGAAGGGTCGACCAGGTGGGGACGCTCGCCGTGGGGCTTGTTCACGGTCACATCGGCGAGGTAGGTGAGCAGCTTGGTGCCGCGGTCGGCGGAGTGGCGTGCGGTCAGCAGGTGCGGGCGCTGCTCGATGAACGACGTGGTGACCCGGCCCGCCTGGAAGTCCGGGTCGTCGAGGACGGCCTGGAGGAAGGGGATGTTCGTGGCCACGCCGCGGATGCGGAACTCGGCGACCGCGCGCCGGGCCCGGTTGACGGCGGTCGTGAAGTCCCGGCCCCGGCAGGTGAGTTTGACCAGCATCGAGTCGAAGTGCGCGCTGATCTCCGTACCGGCGTGGGTGGTGCCGCCGTCGAGACGGACGCCCGAACCGCCGGGCGAGCGGTAGGCGCTGATCCTGCCGGTGTCCGGGCGGAAGCCGTTGGCCGGGTCCTCGGTGGTGATCCGGCACTGGAGCGCGGCGCCGCGCAGCGTGACGGTGTCCTGCGACAGCCCGAGGTCGGCCAGCGTCTCGCCGGCGGCGATGCGCAGCTGGGCCTGCACGAGGTCGACGTCGGTGACCTCCTCGGTCACCGTGTGCTCGACCTGGATGCGGGGATTCATCTCGATGAAGACGTGGTTGCCGTCGCGGTCGAGCAGGAACTCCACGGTGCCGGCGTTGCGGTAGCCGATCTCCCGGGCGAACTTCACGGCGTCGGCGCAGATCCGCTCGCGCAGCGCCGGGTCGAGGTTGGGCGCGGGCGCCAGCTCGATCACCTTCTGGTGGCGGCGCTGCACCGAGCAGTCACGCTCGAAGAGGTGAATGACGTTGCCGTGCCCGTCGGCGAGGATCTGCACCTCGATGTGACGGGGCTCGACGACCGCCTTCTCCAGGAAGACCGTGGCGTCGCCGAACGCGGACGCCGCCTCGCGCGCGGCCGCCTCGATGGCCTCGCGCAGCAGCGCGGGGTCCTCGACACGGCGCATGCCCCGCCCGCCGCCGCCCGCGACCGCCTTGACGAACACGGGAAAGCCGATCCCCTCCGCGGCACGGACCAGTTCGTCCACGTCCGTGGAGGGCTCCGAAGAGCCCAGGACCGGCACGCCGGCCGCGCGGGCGGCGGCGACGGCGCGCGCCTTGTTGCCCGTCAGTTCGAGGATCTGCGCGCTCGGTCCGACGAACGTGATGCCGGCCTCCTCGCAGGCCCGTGCCAGCTCGGGGTTCTCGGACAGGAACCCGTAGCCGGGGTAGACGGCGTCGGCGCCGGCCAGCCGGGCCGCCCGCATGACCTCGTCCACGGAGAGGTAGGCCCGTACCGGGTGGCCCGGCTCACCGATCTCATAGGCCTCGTCGGCCTTCAGGCGGTGCAGTGAGTTGCGGTCCTCGTGGGGGAAGACGGCGACGGTCCTCGCTCCCACCTCATAACCGGCACGGAACGCACGAATCGCGATCTCACCACGGTTGGCGACCAGTACCTTGCGAAGCATTCCCGATCCCTTCGGCCTGCCGGTGAAGACCACCATGTTCGCGGCAATGCCCGCGCTGTGCCATGAGAGCCCGGTCACGTACCTGCCAAGAAGCCGAACCACGCCCCAACCACCCTAAAATGGAACAAACATCCACGGGTGATCGAGGGCAATGTGTCGGCCAACGATGTGGCATCGAACTCGTACCCGTTCGGGGCCGCGAGTGTCGGGGAGGCACCCGAGCGCGACGACGCGCTGGTCAGGGCCGTCACCAGTGCGGTGGAGGCGACCGCAGCGCATGCCGGGAGCGTGTTCCTGCTCTCCGGCGACCGCCGCTCGCTCGTCCTGGCCGCCGCGTGCGGGACCCCGCCCTCCCTGCTCGGCGGATGGCGGCGGATCCCGGTGAACAGCGGTATCCCCGTGTCGGAGGCCTACCGCTCCGGGCGCCTGGTCCACCTGGCCGGTGCCGAGGAGACGATGCGGCGCTTCCCCCAGCTCTCACTCTCCGTGCCCTACCCCTTCGGCTCCGCATCGGTCCCCGTGAAAGCGGGCCGGCGGACCTTCGGAGTGATGGCCGTGCTGTGGACGCCCAGACCCGACGGCACGGGACTGTCGAGGGCACAGCGCCGGCAGCTGCGCTCGGCGGCCGACCGGCTGGGCACGGCCCTGGCCGAGCTGAACGCCCGCCGGGCGCTCGGCGAATTCGACGAGCGCACCGCTCCGGTGGTGGTCCCCCTCCCCTCCGCTCCGGTGATCCGGGTGGGCCTGTACGACTGGAACCTCGACACCGGCGCCATCACGGCCGACGACGAACTGTGCGCGATCTTCGGGATCCCGCCGCGCTCCTTCGACGGCGAGGCCGCCACCCTGGCCGCCAGGATCGAGCCCGCGGATCTGCCCGGTTTCCGGGCCGCCGCCCGGGCCGCGGTCGGACAGGGCCATGTGCTCGCGCACTGCCTGCGCATCCGGGACGCCGCCGGTGGGCAGCGCACCGTGGAGCTGTGGGGCCGGGTGCCCGCAGCCCCGGACGGCGCGCGGGACTCGTCCCATCTGGTCGGCGCCGTACTCGACTCGGGAAGCGGCATGGCCGCCGTGGCGGCGATCGAGCGGCTCGCGGACGGCTTCTTCGCGCTCGCCCCGGACGGCCGGGTCTCCTACGCCAACCACAGCCTGGAGAGTCTGCTGCGGGTCCGCCAGGACGAACTGCTCGGCAAGCGACCGTGGGACGTCCTGCCCTGGCTGGCCGATCCCGTGTACGAGGACCGTTTCCGGGCCGCCGTGGTCTCCCAGCAGCCGGTGTCCTTCCTGGTCCGGCGCCCGCCCGACGAATGGCTCGTGTTCTCCCTCCACCCGGGCGGGCAGGGCATGACCGGATGGGCTGCACCGGTACGGCAGCCCGTGCCGTCCGGGGCCGGGCCAGGCACGTCCGTCGATCAGGAAGGGCCGCCCCTGTCGCTGTCACCCCCGCCCGCGGCCCCGCGTCTGGGCGCCCTGTACCGCGTGCTCCAGCTGGGCAGCGCCCTGACCGGCGCGGTCACCGCTCACGAGGTGTGCGAGGCCGTCTCCGATCAGCTGCTGCCCGCCGTCGGCGGACAGCGGCTGGCGATCTCCGTGGTGGAGGAGGGGCGTCTGCATCTGATCGCCCAGCGCGGTTACTCCCGGCGCTTCCTCGCCGGGTTCGAAGGCACACCGCTGCATGCCCGGCTGCCCGTGACGGACGCGCTGACCTCCGGCGCCCCGCTCTTCGTCGAGACCCGGGAGGAGCTCCTCGACAAGTACCCCGGCGTCCCGTACGGCCACTCCCACTCCTGGGCGTTCCTCCCGCTGATCGCCTCGAACCGGCCGGTCGGCGCGTGCATGCTCGGCTTCGACGACGTCCACCGGTTCCCCGAGGAGGAGCGCGGACTGCTCACCGCGACGGGCGGCCTGGTCGCCCATGCTCTCGAACGCGCCCGGCTCTACGACGCCGAGTTCGCCCTCGCCCGCGGTCTGCAGAACGCGCTGCTGCCGCACCGGCTGCCCCGCCTGCCGCACCTCGACGTCGCCGGACGCTATCTTCCTGGCACCCGGGGGATGGACATCGGCGGCGACTGGTACGACGTCATTCCCACCGCCGACGAGGTCGCGCTGATCGTCGGGGACGTCGAGGGACACAATGTGCCCGCCGCGGCCGCCATGGGCCAGCTGCGCAGCGCGGTGCGGGCCTTCGTCACCGCCGGACACCGCCCGGCCGACGTCGTGGCCAGCACCAACCGGCTCCATCTGGACCTCGACCCCTCCCTGCTCGCCACCTGCTGCTACGCACGCCTCAACCCCCGCTCGGGGCTGGTACGCATCGTCCGTGCCGGCCACTGCCCTCCTCTGCTGCGTCTGCCCGACGGACGCACCGAGATCCTGGACGTGCCCGGCGGCCCGCCGCTCGGCGTCGAGCCCACGGCCCCCTATCCGGAGTCGGAGCTGCGGCTGGAGCCCGGATCGATGCTGGCCCTGTACACGGACGGGCTGATCGAGAGACGCGACTCGGACATCGGCGCCGGCATCGAGCGGCTCCGGGCCTCGCTGGCACGCACCGGCGGGGGACGCCTGGAGGACACGGCCGACGCTCTGCTGCGGGACGCCAGCCAGCGCCCCGACCGGGCGGACGACATCGCGCTCCTGCTCACCGAGTACTCCGGCACTACGAAGTGATAACGGACCTCAACCGTAGGGTAGTTGCCGTTGTCTACGTTCTCATGAAGATCTCTTTCCTGCTCCACAACGCCTATGGGATCGGAGGCACGATCACCACCACGTTCAACCTGGCCCAAGCGCTCGCCGAGCGGCACGAGGTGGAGATCGTCTCCGTGCTGCGGCACCGGGGCCGCCCGAACTTGACCCTGGACCCGAGGGTGTCGCTACGGCCGCTGGTAGACCTGAGACGGGACAAGGAGCATCCGTCGCATCTGAGACCCGCGCGGGTGTTCCCCCGCGCCGAGTACCGGTACGAGCAGTACAGCGAGCTGACCGACGAACGGATCGGCGAGTGCCTCGCGACGACCGACGCCGACGTGGTGATCGGCACCCGGCCGGGCCTCAACGTGCACCTCGCGCTCCAGGCTCCGCGCCACGTCGTACGCGTCGGGCAGGAACACCTCACCCTGGACAACCATCCGCCGCGGCTGCGCACCGCGCTGCGCCGGGCCTACCGCCGGCTCGATGTGCTCACCACCGTGACCGAGGCGGACGCCGCCGCCTACCGGCGCAAGATGCGGCTGCCCGGGGTGCGCGTGGCGGCGCTGCCGAACAGCGTGCCGGATCCCGTGCTCCCGGCTTCGGACGGCACCGCGAAAGTGGTGGTCGCGGCGGGACGGCTGGTCCCGGTGAAGCGCTACGACCTGCTCATCGAGGCCTTCGCCGTGGTCGCCGCCGAGCATCCCGACTGGCAGCTGCGCATCTACGGCAAGGGCGAGGAACACGACCGGCTGCGCGCGCTCATCGCGGAGCTCCGGCTGTGGAACAACGTCTTCCTGATGGGTCCCGCCGCCCCCATGGAGGCGGAGTGGGTCAAGGGCTCGATCGGCGCGGCCGCCTCCAACTTCGAACCGTTCGGCATGACCATCGTCGAGGCGATGCGCTGCGGTCTGCCGGTGGTGAGCACCGACTGCCCCTACGGCCCCGGAGAGATCATCGAGGACGGGGTCGACGGCCGTCTCGTGCCGGTGGGTGACCGCGAGGCGCTGGGCGCGGCCCTGCTGGAGGTGGTCCGTGACGACGAGCTGCGCCGCCGTATGGGCCGTGCGGCTCTGGAGAACGCGCGGCGGTTCGCTCCGGAGCCGGTGGTCGGACAGGCCGAGCGGCTGTTCACCGAGGCGGTCTCGGCGAGGAGGGCGGGGCGCCCGGTCGCCCCGGAACGCGCGCGGGTGGGCCGGGTCCTGATCAGCCAGGGCTTCGCCGCCCGCGACGCCGCGTTCGGCGCGGCCGGCAGCGCACTGCGCATCGTACGGAGGCAGCAGGGGTGAGTACGGAACACGAGGAGCACGCGCGCGTGGGATGCACGGTCGACGCGGACGGCCGGATCGTCTTCGGTCTGGCGGCGGGGCCGGCCGAAGGGCGGCGGCTGCTGCTGCGGCTGCGCCCGAAGAAGGAACAGCCGGAGAAGGCCGAAGTCCTCCACTCCCTCGCCCTGGAGCCCGACGAGGAGGGCGGCCTCAGCGCCGTCCTCGGCCCTGAACCCGTTCTCGCGGAGGGGCGTTGGGATGTGTATCTGCTCCGGGAGCCGGGAGCCGAGCGGGAGCGTCTGCGCCCGGGCCTCCTCGATCTGCGGGCCCTGGTCGACGGACACCTCCGTGACCGGCGGTCCTCGCCGGCCGTCCGGATCCCCTACGTCACCAGGGACGGACATCTCGCGGTACGGGCCTGGCTGCGCACCGCCCACGCGGAGGCCGGCGGCATCGATGTCACGGAGCGATCGACGACGGTCGCCGCCCGTCTGCACGGCGCCACTCTCCTGGAGGGAGCAGTCGTACTCCTCCGTCTGCGGGGCGGCCAGGGCACCGCACTCACCCTGAAGCCCCGGCCCGAGGGCGACGGCCGCGGTTTCTCCTTCACGGTCGGCCACGAGGAGTTGGCCGCGGCGTCGGGCCCCGGCCGCAGCGTCTGGAACGTCTGCGTCCGGCCCGCGGCGAGGACACCCCTCGTCCGGGTGGCCCGGCTTCTCGACGACGTGGCGGACCGCAAGGAGGTGTTCGTCTACCCGCAGGTCACGGTCGGCGGTGCCGTCCTGCGCCCCTACTACACGGCCGACAACGGCCTGTCCGTGGAGGTGGCGAAGGCCGGCTGAGCCACCCGGCGGCGACATGCTCGCGACCGGCCCCCGAGGCGCATCCCCGCCTCACCCGAGGAACGACAACCGGACCGTCCGGTCGGGGTTGTCGCGGTTGGTGTCCACCAGGCACACCGACTGCCAGGTCCCCAGCTCCAGCGCCCCGCCCAGCACCGGCAGCGTCGCGTGCGGAGGGACGAACGCCGGGAGGACATGGTCGCGGCCGTGGCCGGGGCTGCCGTGGCGGTGCTGCCAGCGGTCGTCGGCGGGCAGGAGCGTGTGCAGGGCGGCGAGGAGGTCGTCGTCGCTGCCGGCGCCCGTCTCGAGGATCGCGATACCGGCGGTCGCGTGGGGGACGAAGACGTTCAGCAGCCCGTCGCGGCCTCCGGCCGCCTCCAGCAGGAACGCCTCGCATGCGCGGGTGAGGTCGACGACCCGCTCCGCGGAGCCGGTGGCCACATTCAGTACACGGGTGGTGAAGGCATCTGGCATACCCCCATCGTGGCTCACCCGGCGGGAAGATCCATGACATCGGCGCCGTTGGTAGAAACGTGAACAACACACGCGAGGTCGAGGTCGTCGTCACAGGCGCCGGACAGGCGGGACTGTCCAGCGCCTATCACCTGCGGCGCACCGGTTTCGAGCCGGAGCGCGACTTCGTCGTGCTCGACCACTCCCCCGGCCCGGGCGGCGCCTGGCAGTTCCGGTGGCCGTCACTGACGTACGGCAAGGTCCACGGGATGCACTCGCTGCCCGGCATGGAGCTCACGGACGCCGACCCCGCGCGCCCGTCCGCCGAGGTGATCGCCGGGTACTTCGACACCTACGAGCGCACCTTCGGCCTGCGGGTGCGCCGGCCGGTCGACGTTCGGGCGGTGCGCGAGGGCGCCGGGGGGAGGCTGCTCGTCGAGACCTCCGCCGGGACCTGGTCGGCTCGGGCGCTGATCAATGCGACCGGCACCTGGGACCGGCCCTTCTGGCCGCGTTACCGCGGCCAGGAGACCTTCCGCGGACGCCAGTTGCACACCGCGCAGTACCCCGGGCCCGAGGAGTTCGCCGGGCAGCGGGTGGTCGTCGTCGGCGCAGGAGCGTCCGGCACCCAGCATCTGCTGGAGATCGCGCCGTACGCGGCCGCCACCACCTGGGTCACCCGGCGGCCGCCCGTCTTCCGCGAGGGCCCCTTCGGCGAGGAGGCGGGCCGGGCCGCGGTCGCCCTGGTCGAGGAGCGGGTGCGGCAGGGTCTGCCGCCGAAGAGCGTGGTCTCGGTGACGGGACTGCCCCTCAACGACGCCGTCCGGCAGGGGCTGACGGACGGAGTCCTCGACCGGCTGCCGATGTTCGACCGGATCACGCCTGCCGGAGTGGAGTGGCAGGACGTGCGGCACGTGGACGCCGACGTCATCCTGTGGGCCACCGGATTCCGTGCGGCGATCGACCATCTGGCGCCGCTGCGGCTGCGCGAGCCGGGCGGGGGGATCCGCGTCGAGGGCACTCGCGCGGTCGCCGATCCGCGGGTCCACCTGATCGGCTACGGTCCGTCGGCGAGCACCATCGGCGCCAACCGGGCGGGACGTGCGGCCGTACGGGACATCAGGCGGCTGCCGGCCTCCACCGAGGAGGAGCCGGCCGCCGCGTGACGGCCCGCTCGGTCAACGGGCCGTCTGTGCGCTCTTCCGGGCGGCGTTGAACTCCGCGACGTTGCGCTGGTGCTGCTGATAGCTGGCCGTGAACCGGGTGTCGCCCGGCTTGACCGTGACGAAGTACAGCCACTCGCCCGGAGCCGGGTTGGCGGCGGCGCGCAGCGCGTCCTCGCCCGGGTTGCCGATCGGTGTGGGCGGCAGGCCCATGCGCTGGTAGGAGTTGTAGGGGCTGTCGATCCGTGTGTCGTTCGCGGTCGTCTTCAACGTGGCGCGGTTCAGCGCGTAGTTGATGGTGGAGTCCATCTGGAGCGGCATGCCGCGCTCCAGCCGGTTGAAGACGACCCGGGCCACCTTGGCCATGTCGGCCTTGGTGGCGGCCTCGGCCTGCACAATGCTGGCGATCGTGACCGCCTGGTAGACGTTCATCGCGTTGCGCTGTGCGCCGGCCGCGACCGGAGCACCGTTGAACTTCTTGTTCGCGGTGTCGACCATGTACGACAGCAGGGACTCGGGGGTCGCCTTGGCGGTCAGCGGATACGTCGCCGGGAAGAGGTAGCCCTCCGGGTTGCCCTCGGCGTCGTTCGGCAGCTTCAGGTGGGCCTTCGCGAGGGACTTCTTGGTGGTGCCGTCGGGCAGGGCGAGCGCCTTGTCGACGGCCTCGTAGACCTGACCCGCGCGCCAGCCCTCCGGGATCACCAGGGTCGTGGGCCTGGCGTCCTCGTCGCCGTCCAGGCTCAGCAGCGCCACCGCCACGGCGGTGGCGGCCACGACGGCTCCGGTCGCGATGAGGGCGATACGGCCCCGGCGCGTCAGTCGAATCGTGCTCCGTGGCGGAGTGTTCATCTGCATGCGGGCACGGTAACCCGCCAAAGCTCACAAACTTGGCATATCGTCAGCTTGTCGGCTCCAGTCGGGCGTCCCGGTGGACCAGCGCCGCATACCGCCCGTCGAGTTCCATCAGTTCCTCGTGGGCACCCCGTTCGACCGCGCGCCCGGAGTCCAGGACCACGATCTGGTCGGCACCGCGGACGGTGGACAGGCGGTGCGCGATGGTGAGCGTGGTGCGGTTGGCGGACAGAGCGTCGATGGCCTCCTGGACGGCGGCCTCGGTCCTGGTGTCCAGGGCGCTGGTCGCCTCGTCGAGGATGAGGACCGGCGGGTCGCGCAGGATGGTGCGCGCGATGGCCAGGCGCTGTTTCTCACCGCCGGAGAACCGGTGGCCGCGCTCGCCGACGACCGTGTCGTAGCCGTCCGGCAGGGACGCGATGTGGTCGTGGATCTGGGCGGCCTCCGCCGCCGCCCGCAGCTCTTCGTCGGTGGCGTCCGGCTTGGCGAAGCGCAGGTTCTCGGCGACCGAGGCGTGGAAGAGGTACGTCTCCTGCGAGACGACGCCCACCCCGCGGGCCAGCGTGTCGAAGTCGAGGTCGCGGACGTCGACGCCGTCGAGGGTGACGCGGCCGCCCGTCACGTCGTACAGCCGCGGCACCAGATAGCCGAGGGTCGACTTGCCGGCGCCGGTCGGGCCGACGACCGCGAGGCTGCCGCCGGCCGGGACGGTGAGGTCGATGCCGTCCAGGACCGGACCGCTCTTGCCGTCGTAGCGGAACTCGACGCCCTCGAAGCGGACCTCGCCCTTGATCCGGTCGAGGCGGACGGGCTGGGCGCGCTCGGTGATGTCGACGGGCAGGTCGAGGTATTCGAAGATGCGCTGGAAGAGCGCGAGCGAGGTCTGGATCTGGACACCGGTCGACATCAGGCTGACGGCCGGGCGGAACAGGCCCTGCTGGAGCGAGACGAAGGCGACGATGGTGCCGAGGGACACGTCCGGGCCGCCCATCTGGAGCGCGAGGCCCGCGGTCCAGTAGATGACGGCCGGCATGGCGGCCATGACGATCGTGATCACGGCCATGCGCCAGCGTCCGGCCATGTTCGACCGCACCTCGAGGTCGACCAGTTGCTCGGACTCCTCGGAGAAGGACCGAGTGAGCGAGTCGGAACGGCCCATCGTGCGGCCGAGCAGAATGCCGCTGACGGAGAGCGACTCGGTGACGGTGGCCGCCATCGCGGCCATCTGCTTCTGACGCTGGGTGGTGATCTTCTTGCGTTCGTTGCCGACGCGGCGGCTGATCCACACGAAGACCGGCAGCAGAAGCAGCGAGACGACGGTCAGACGCCAGTCGAGGGCGATCATCGCGACGATGGTGGCCACCACACTGGTGAGGTTGGAGACCAGGGAGGTTGCCGTGGAGGTGACCGTGGCCTGCATGCCGCCGATGTCGTTGGCGATGCGGGACTGCACCTCGCCCGTGCGGGTGCGGGTGAAGAAGGCGAGCGACATGCGCTGCAGCCGGCCGTAGACGGCGGTGCGCAGATCGTGCATCACGCGCTGGCCGACCGTCGTGGAGATCAGGGTCTGCAGGACGCCGAAGACGCTGGTGAGGACGGCGCTGAGGATCATGCCGAGCGCGAGCAGGCTGAGCAGCCCGGTGCGGCCCTCGGGAATCGCGACGTCGAGGGTCTCCTTCAGCATGAACGGGGTGGCGACCGAGACCAGCGACGCGGCGCCGACCAGCAGGCCGACGACCGCGAGGCGTCCGCGATAGGGGCGGAAGAGGGTGAGGATCCGCCGCACCTGCCGGGGCTGTTCACCGGAGTCGGCGGGCGGTGTCCAGGCGGGTTCGTGATCGGGATGCATGGGCTCCTTCGGAGGGTGAAGCGGCAACGCTTCAGGACCATAGCTCATTGTTACCTATACTCACAATGAACTTGGTCCTGATATTGTTCCCCCATGACCACCCCCGATCCCGACGGCCTGCTCGCCGAGCAACTGCTGCGCCTCACCCGCCGGGTCCACCGCATCCAGAAGCGCCACCTGGAGCAGTGCGGGCTGGGCGTCACACCGGCCCAGGCCCGGCTGCTGCGCACGCTGGCGCACTACGGCTCGCCGCCCCGCATGGCCGACCTCGCCGAGCGCCTGGAGGTGGTGCCACGAGCCGTGACGACGCTCGTCGACGGACTGGAGACGAACGGCAAGGTACGCCGGGTCCCGGATCCGGCCAATCGCCGGGTGATCCGTATCGAGCTCACCGACGACGGGCTGGGGGCCCTGCGGGAGCTGCGCGGCGCTCGGGTGTCGGCCGCGCGCGAGATCCTCGCCCCGCTGTCGGACGAGCAGCGCGACGTGCTCGGCGGGCTGCTGAACACACTGGTCGACGGGATGCCGGACCAGGGGCGCGGCTGCTGAGCGATCCCGCGCGCACCGCCCGTTGGACCAACCGCCGGTCCACACGTGCGGGAACGGGGCGGCGATTCCCGCGAGTTGTCCGTCGACCTTGATCTGCACCTCACGGTAGGGACCGCCCCGGGCCCGGCAGGAGCCGGTCGAACTGGCGGCCCTCGACCTTGCCGTCCAGACGCAGCACGACCTTGCTCCAGCGGTCCCCGCAGCCGACCGGCGGGGTGTACGTGCCCTTGTACGGGGTGAAGTCGCGGAACTGCACCTGGCCACTCCCCCGGGCGCCGGGCTTCCGGGATGGGACGGATCGCTTCCGAAACTGTGCGATGCCGCCGAAAAACCGCTTGCCCCCGACCACTCTGCGACGCGAACCTTTCACGGTTTGTTGCCGCACTGGGCGGTTCCCTCCACCTCCTGACACGAGCCACTGGGACGTCATGAAGATTCAAGACCTTCCGTATCCCGATCCGGGTGTGCCGGACGCCCGCTCGGGTCCCCGCTTTCTGTGGTGGCTCGGCCGCAACCAGCTCGGCGGACAGCTCAAGGCGATGGCCTGGGGGCTGCTGCACTTCGCCTCCGTCTCCTCGCTGCCGTTCTGCGTCGGCCTCGCCGTCCAGGCGGTCGTCGACCGCTCGGGGGCGCGACTCGCGCTGGCGGGCGCCGTGCTGGCCCTGTGCGGCGTGGGCACGGCACTCGGCGATACGTTCCTGCACCGCGCCGCGGTCACCAACTGGATCACCGCGGCCGCCCGCGTCCAGCAACTGCTGGCCCGCAAGGCCTCGCTGCTGGGCTCCACGCTGACCCGGCGGGTCGCGGCCGGCGAGGTCGTCTCGGTCTCCACCGGGGACGTCGAGAAGATCGGCTGGTTCGTGGAGGCCGTCTCCCGGTTCACCGCGGCCGCGGTCACCATCGTGCTCGTCTGCGTCGCCCTCGTCGTCTACCAGCCGGCGCTCGGCGCGGTGGTCGCCGTGGGCCTGCCCGTCCTGGCCCTCGCGGTGCTGCCGCTGCTGCCCCGGGCCACCCGGCGTGCCGACTTCCAGCGGGAGAAGGCGGGGCATGCCACCGAGCTGGCCTCGGACACCGTCGCGGGCCTGCGCGTCCTGCGCGGCATAGGCGGCGAGGAGCTCTTCCTCGACCGCTATCGCCGCGCCTCCCAGGAGGTCCGCCAGGCGGCCGTGCGCAGCGCCCGCATGTGGTCCCTGATCTCCGCGATCCAGGTGCTGCTGCCGGGCCTGCTGCTGATCACGGTCGTCTGGTACGGCGTCCACCTGGCCCGCCAGGGCCGCATCGGCGTCGGCGAACTCGTCACGGTCTACAGCTCGGTCATGCTCCTCACCTATCCGCTGCGTCACTTCGAAGAGATCGCGATGGCCTACTCCTTCTCCCGCCCGTCGGCCAGACGGGCCGCGGGCGTGCTGTCGCTGGAGCGGGTCACGGCGGCCGAGGGGTCGCGCTCGGACGACGTGCCCACCGGGGACCTGTACGACCCGGCCACCGGTCTGCTGGCGCCCGCCGGCCGGCTCACCGCCGTGGTCTGCGGGGACCCGGACGCGGCGGGCCGGCTCGCCGAACGGCTCGGCGGGCATCCGCCGGAGCAGGGCACCTCGGTGCTGCTGGGCGGGGTCCCGCTCGACGAACTGCCGCTCGGCAGCGCACGTACGGCCGTCCTCGTCCAGGACAAGGACCCGGTGCTGCTGTCCGGCACGCTGCGCGAACTGCTCGACGTGCCCGCGTCCGGTGACATCGGCGCCGGGGAGGCGCTCGCGGCCGCGCAGTGCGAGGACGTCCTGGCGGCGCTCGTCCAGGGGTCGCTCGACGCCGAGGACCCGATGGAGGCACGGATCACCGAGCGCGGCCGTTCCCTGTCCGGCGGCCAGCGCCAGCGGCTCGCCCTGGCCCGCTCGCTGATCACCGACCCGGAGGTGCTCGTCCTGGACGAACCGACCTCCGCCGTCGACTCGCACACGGAGGCCCGGATCGCCCGGGGTGTGCGCGATCTGCGGGCCGGACGCACGACCGTGGTGTTCACCTCCTCGCCCCTGCTGCTGGACCACGCGGACCGGGTCGTCCTCGTGCACGAGGGGGAGGTCGCCGCGGTCGGCGTGCACCGCGACCTGCTGCACCGGGAGCCCCGGTACCGGGCGGTGGTGACGCGCGAGACGGACGAAGAGGCCGACCGGCCCGGCGAGGCGACCGCGTTGCACTCGGCGATCAGCGAGCTGAACGAACTGGACGAACTGGAAGAGCTGAAAGAACTGCGAGAGATCGAGGAGTCGGCATGATCGGCGTGGCGCCACCGGCGTACGACCCGGCGGCACCGACGACGGCGAGCACCCTGCCCGTCGGCGCCCCCGCGACCGTACGCGCCTATGTCGCGGAACTGTTCCGCCGGCACCGGCGCGCCTTCCTGCTGCTGATCGCCGTCAACACGGTCGCCGTGGTCGCCTCGATGACCGGCCCGTATCTGCTGGGCGGACTCGTGGAGCGTGTGTCGGACGAAGCGCGGGAACTCCATCTGGGGCTCACCGCCTCCCTGTTCGTCCTCGCACTGGCCGTCCAGGCCGTGTTCGTACGGGAGGTGCGGCTGCGCGGGGCGATACTCGGCGAGCGGATGCTGGCCGACCTGCGCGAGGACTTCCTCGTACGGTCGGTCGGGCTGCCGCCCGGCGTCCTCGAACGGGCCGGCACGGGCGACCTCCTGTCCCGGATCACCACGGACATCGACCGGCTCGCCAACGCGATGCGCGAGGCCGTGCCCCAGCTCGCGATCGGCGTCGTGTGGGCGGCACTGCTCCTCGGCGGGCTGATCGTCACCGCACCGCCGCTGGCCGCCGCGGTGCTGCTCGCCCTGCCGCTGCTGGTGGCCGGCTGCCGCTGGTACTTCCGCCGGGCGCCCTCCGCCTACCGTTCGGAGGCCGCGGGGTACGCCGCCGTGGCCGCGGCGCTCGCCGAGACCGTGGACGCCGGGCGCACCGTGGAGGCGCACCGGCTCGGCGGCCGCCGCACCGCGCTGTCGGACCGGCGCGTCACGGAGTGGACGGCCTGGGAACGCTACACGCTGTGGCTGCGCTCGGTGCTCTTCCCGGTCATCAACGTCACGCATGTGACGGTCCTCGGCTCGGTCCTCATGGTCGGCGGTGTGTTCGTCCTGCACGACCGGCTCGGGGTCGGGCAGCTGACGACGGGCGCGCTGATCGCTCAGATGCTCGTCGATCCGGTCGGCCTGATCCTGCGCTGGTACGACGAGCTCCAGGTGGCCCAGGTGTCGCTGGCCCGGCTGGTCGGTGTCCGGGACATCGAGCCCGAAGCCGGGGAGGCGGCCCTGGCCCCCGAGGGGCGCGATGTGCAGGCGGACCGGGTGCACTTCGGTTACCGCGAGGGCGTCGACGTGCTGCGCAAGGTGTCCCTGGAGGTCGCGCCCGGCACCCGGCTGGCGCTGGTCGGCCCCTCGGGCGCGGGCAAGTCCACGCTCGGCAGACTGCTCGCCGGCATCTACGCGCCCCGCGACGGCCGGATCACCCTCGGCGGTGCCGAACTGTCCCGGATGCCGGCGGAACGGGTCCGCGCACATGTGGCCCTGGTCAACCAGGAGCACCATGTCTTCGTCGGCTCGCTGCGCGACAACCTCCTGCTCGCGCTCCCGCACTCCCGGCTCCCCCTGGACGGGGCGACGCGCGCCGACGCCGCCGACGCCGAGCTGTGGGCGGCGCTCGCCGCCGTGGACGCGGACGGCTGGGCCCGTGCCCTCGCCGACGGACTCGACACCGAGGTCGGCTCCGGCGGGCTGGCGCTCACTCCGGCCCAGGCCCAGCAGATCGCGCTGGCCCGGCTGGTGCTGGCCGACCCGCACACCCTGGTCCTGGACGAGGCGACCTCCCTGCTCGACCCTCGGGCGGCACGCCACCTGGAGCGGTCCCTGTCCCGGGTCCTCGACGGCCGTACGGTGGTCGCGATCGCTCACCGTCTGCACACGGCGCATGACGCGGACGTCATCGCCGTCGTCGAGAACGGCCGGATCAGCGAGCTCGGCAGCCATGACGACCTGGTGTCCGCGAACGGCGCCTACGCGGCGCTGTGGCGGTCGTGGCACGGCTGACCAGGCAATGTCCCGGTGATGGGGAGCCGGGGCGGGCCCGGGCGGCCGGTCGCGGTGCGCCCGGTACGGAGCCGGGCCGGCGGCACATCCTCCTCGGCCCGGCCCGTGCCGTTGCGCAGGGCCGAAGGGGGGTGGAAGGCTGGATAACGGCACCGGCTCGGGGAGTGCTCGCGGACCATGCGGTCCGACAGCGGGTGCAGCTCGTGCCCCCAAGGCCCGCGGCGCCCCGCGGGGCGAACGGGCCCGTCCCCACCACCTGGAGGTACCCGTGAACAGCGAGGAAGGATGGGGTGACGACGTCTACCAGCCCGACGGCTCCGAGATACAGGACGACGCGGGACTGCTCGACGCGGAGGACACCCTCGTCAACGACGGTGTCGCCGATCCCCTCGACCGTGGCTGGTCCCCTCCGGACAGGCCATGGGCGGTGGAGCGCGCCGACGTGACGGCGGCGGAGCGCCGGCACGGCGAGACGCTGGACCAGCGCCTCGCCGAGGAACTGCCGGACCTCGTCGCACCCGACGGTGACGGCATCGGCGACTGTGACGGCACCGACGGGGAACTTCTGGACAACGAGGTCGGCTCGGCCCGCTCCGGCCGTCTCGTGGCCCCCGACGAAGGGGCCCACGAGGACGACGAGAGCGCCCTGATCGCCACGGACGTGGGCATCGACGGAGCCGCGGCCTCGGCCGAGGAGGCCGCCATGCACATCGTCGACGAGGACGCCCTGTCCGGCTGACCCTGCCGTCCTCCGGGCGCCGGACGCCTTGGCGACGCCGGACAAGGAGCATCCATGCAGCAGGACAAGCACCCCGACTACCAGCCGGTCGTCTTCCGCGACCGCGCGGCCGGCTACGCCTTTCTCACCCGGTCCACCGCGAGCAGCGACCAGACCATCGAGTGGGACGACGGCGAGACGTACCCGGTGGTGGACGTGGAGATCTCCTCGGAGAGCCACCCCTTCTACACCGGCAAGGCGCGCACGGTGGACTCGGAGGGCCGCGTCGCCCGGTTCGAACGCCGCTACGGCGAGGCGGGCCGGGGCTCCGGCTGAGGCGGACGGGCCCGCGGGCGCGGCGGCCAGGGGCGGACCGACCCTGTGCGGCCGTCCCCTCAGATGACGTTCAGTGCCGCCGCGCAGCCCACTCCCCCGAGCAGCATGAACACCGGCATCAGCACCTTGAGCTCCACCCAGCTGCCCGCGCGGAACCGCATGGCCTTCGGCGGGCCGATCGGGTACCAGCGCTTGCGGCCCACCGGGATCGGCCACAGGATCGGGCAGCCGGAGACCGTCAGCGCGTCCCCGATGTCGTGCACTATCGCGCCCAGCACGATCGGCAGCCCCAGCCACAGGTACTCCTGACCGGGCGCCGTGAACAGCCAGTCCGATCCGTTGCCGGGCTTGTCGAGGACACCGGCGAGGATCCATGCACTGGTCGCGGCCAGCAGCCAGACCAGGACGTCGCCGCTGGATCCCCGGGCCGCCCGCCACAGCAGGCCTTCGATGGCCAGCACCATGTGCACGAAGAGGATCGCGAGCACCGCCCAGCGGCCGCCGGTGATCGCCACGGCCGAGGTGCCCGCACCGATCAGCACGGCCCACAGCCAGGTGTGGGTGAGTGTGCGGTGGCCGCCGGAGCGGCGTGGGTCGCCCTGCTTCTTCGTGGCCTTGTAGACGGCGTACGAGAGCTTGTCGACGACCTCGCACAGCCAGCGTGAGAGCGGGCCGAAGGACCGTGAGATGGTCGCCGCCTTGTGGTCGAGATCGGGGGCGAGCGCAGCGCCCGCGCAGATCAGGGCCCCGGCCAGGAGGACCGGCCAGGGCATCGTGTGCCCGGCCGCGGCGGCCGCCGCACCGACGCCGAGCCAGGCCGCGGCGCCCGACAGTGAGTGTGCTGGTCCCATCATCGCCGTTGCCCGCCCCATTCCTCGTGTGCCGCTGTCCAGTTGACCGGGTGCGTTGACGCTCCGCCGGCGACACAGCGTAGCGTTCGCGATCTTCGGTCCGGCATCCGATTCCCTTATCCGGTGGGAGGGCAGGCAAGATGGGTCCGTGACCCTCATCGATCAGCTGCCGCCTACCGCCGACCCCGACGCCCTCTACGAAGCCTTCGAGTCCTGGGCACAGGAACGCGGTCTCACCCTCTATCCGCACCAGGAGGAGGCGCTGATCGAGGTGGTCTCCGGTGCGAACGTGATCGTGTCGACGCCCACCGGCTCCGGGAAGAGCATGATCGCAGCCGGTGCCCACTTCGCCGCGCTGGCCCGTGACGAGGTCACCTTCTACACGGCTCCGATCAAGGCGCTCGTCTCGGAGAAGTTCTTCGAGCTGTGCAAGATCTTCGGCACCGAGAACGTCGGCATGCTGACCGGTGACGCGTCCGTCAACGCCGATGCGCCCGTGATCTGCTGCACGGCCGAGGTGCTCGCCTCGATCGCACTGCGCGACGGCAAGCACGCCGATGTCGGCCAGGTCGTGATGGACGAGTTCCACTTCTACGCGGAGGCGGACCGCGGCTGGGCCTGGCAGATCCCGATCCTCGAGCTTCCCCAGGCGCAGTTCATCCTGATGTCGGCGACCCTCGGCGACGTCTCGATGTTCGAGAAGGACCTCACCCGGCGCACCGGTCGCCCCACCTCGGTGGTCCGCTCGGCGACCCGCCCGGTCCCCCTCTCCTACGAGTACCGGCTCACGCCGCTCACGGAGACGCTGACCGAACTGCTGGCGACCAAGCAGGCGCCGGTGTACATCGTGCACTTCACGCAGGCGCAGGCCGTGGAGCGGGCGCAGGCGCTGATGAGCATCAACATGTGCACCCGCGAGGAGAAGGACCAGATCGCCGAGCTGATCGGCAACTTCCGCTTCACCACCAAGTTCGGCCGCAACCTCTCGCGTTATGTGCGCCACGGCATCGGTGTGCATCACGCGGGCATGCTGCCCAAGTACCGGCGTCTGGTGGAGAAGCTGGCGCAGGCCGGTCTGCTGAAGGTCATCTGCGGCACGGACACGCTCGGCGTCGGCGTCAACGTCCCCATCCGCACCGTGCTGTTCACCGCGCTGACCAAGTACGACGGCAACCGCGTCCGCACACTGCGGGCCCGTGAGTTCCACCAGATCGCGGGCCGTGCCGGACGGGCCGGATTCGACACGGCGGGCTTCGTCGTCGCCCAGGCGCCCGAGCACGTCATCGAGAACGAAAAGGCGCTCGCCAAGGCGGGCGAGGATCCGAAGAAGCGCCGCAAGGTAGTCCGCAAGAAGGCGCCGGAGGGCTTCGTCGGATGGACGGAGAACACCTTCGAGAAACTCATCGCCTCCGAGCCGGAGCCGCTGACGTCCCGCTTCCGGGTCACGCACACCATGCTGCTGTCGGTGATCGCCCGGCCCGGCAACGCCTTCGAGGCGATGCGTCACCTGCTGGAGGACAACCACGAGCCGCGCAAGCAGCAGGTGCGGCACATCCGGCGCGCGATCGCCATCCACCGCTCGCTGCTGGACGGCGGCATCGTCGAGAAGCTGGACGAGCCGGACGCCACGGGCCGCATCGTCCGCCTCACCGTGGACCTGCAACAGGACTTCGCCCTCAACCAGCCCCTCTCCACCTTCGCGCTCGCCGCATTCGAACTCCTCGACCCGGACTCGCCGTCCTACGCACTGGACATGGTGTCCGTCGTCGAGTCGACCCTCGACGACCCTCGGCAGATCCTGGCCGCCCAGCAGAACAAGGCGAAGGGCGAGGCCGTGGCCGCGATGAAGGCGGACGGCGTCGAGTACGAGGAGCGCATGGAGCGCCTCCAGGACATCACCTACCCGAAGCCCCTGGAGGAGCTCCTCTTCCACGCGTACAACACCTACCGCAAGAGCCACCCCTGGGTGGGCGACCACCCGCTGTCGCCGAAGTCCGTCATCCGTGACATGTACGAACGGGCCCTCTCCTTCACGGAGTTGGTGTCCTTCTACGAGCTGGCCCGCACCGAGGGCATCGTGCTGCGCTACCTCGCGAGCGCCTACAAGGCCCTGGACCACAACATCCCGGACGACCTCAAGTCCGAGGACCTGCAGGACCTGATCGAATGGCTCGGCGAGATGGTCCGCCAGGTCGACTCCAGCCTTCTGGACGAGTGGGAGCAACTTGCCAACCCGGAGGAGATGACGGCGGAGGAGGCCCAGGAGAAGGCCGACGAGGTCAAGCCGGTCACCAGCAACGCGCGCGCCTTCCGGGTCCTGGTCCGCAACGCCATGTTCCGCCGCGTCGAACTCGCCGCCCTCGACCAGGTCGAGGAGCTCGGCGAGATGGACGCCGAGGCCGGCTGGGACGCGGAGGCCTGGGGCGAGGCGATGGACAAGTACTGGGACGAGTACGACGACCTCGGCACCGGCCCCGACGCCCGCGGCCCCAAGCTGCTCCTGATCGAGGAGGAGCCGCAGAACGGCCTGTGGCGGGTCCGCCAGACCTTCGCCGACCCGAACGGCGATCACGACTGGGGCATCAGTGCGGAGATCGACCTCACGGCTTCCGACGCCGAGGGCCGTGCGATCGTCCGCGTGACCGACGTCGGCCAGCTGTGAGCACAGGAGAGTCCCGCCCATGACGAACCCTGCCGAGAAGCTGGTCGATCTGCTCGACCTGGAGCAGATAGAGGTGAACATCTTCCGTGGCCGGAGCCCGCAGGAGTCCCTCCAGCGTGTCTTCGGCGGCCAGGTGGCGGGCCAGGCTCTGGTCGCCGCGGGCCGCACCACGGAGGGCGACCGTCCCGTGCACTCGCTGCACGCATACTTCCTGCGCCCGGGCCGGCCCGGCGTGCCGATCGTGTACCAGGTCGAGCGGGTGAGGGACGGGAGGTCGTTCACCACCCGCCGGGTCACCGCCGTGCAGCAGGGCCGCACGATCTTCAATCTCACCGCCTCCTTCCACAAACCCGAGCAGGGAAGCTTCGAGCACCAGCTGCCACCGGCCCGCAAGGTCCCGCCACCCGAGTCCCTGCCGACGGTCACGGACGAGATCCGCGAGCATCTGGGCGCCCTACCCGAGCAGTTGGAGCGCATGGCCCGCCGCCAGCCCTTCGACATCCGCTACGTGGACCGGCTGCGCTGGACCACCGAGGAGGTCAAGGACTCCGAGCCGCGCAGCGCGGTGTGGATGCGCGCGGTCGGACCGCTGGGCGACGACCCGCTCGTGCACACCTGCGCACTGACCTACGCCAGCGACATGACCCTTCTGGACGCGGTCCGCATCCCGGTCGAACCCCTATGGGGCCCACGGGGCTTCGACATGGCGTCGCTGGACCACGCCATGTGGTTCCACCGCCCGTTCCGCGCGGACGAGTGGTTCCTGTACGACCAGGAGTCGCCCATCGCGACGGGCGGCCGGGGACTGGCCCGCGGCCGGATCTACGACGTGGAGGGGCGTCTGCTGGTGTCGGTCGTCCAGGAGGGACTGTTCCGGGCGCTTTGAAGTGCTCTCCTGCCTTCGCAGGCTCAGGAAGGAGATTCCTGCCTACACGGTTGGAATCGTCGTGTCGACCGGACAGCACCACCCCACCATCCGCCCTGCAACCGGCGAAGATATCGATGATCTCCAGGCACTCGCGCGTCGCAGGATCGACACCTGTTACCGAGGGTTCCTCGGCGACGAGGCAGTGGACTGGTTCATCGACAGTGGCGCTTCGGACGCGCACGTGAAAAGCCATCTGGAGCAGGGTGGCGTGCACTGCCTGAGCCAGGGCAACCGGATCGTCGGCTTCACCATCCTCGATGGTCCCACGATCCCTGATGATGGTCGACCTCGGCCATCACCGTCGAGGACTCGGCCGCCTCCTACTTCGGCACGCGGAAGAAACGCTCTTCGCCCAGTACTCGACCATCCGACTGGAGACCTTCGCGGACAACGCCAGGGCCAAGTCGTTCTACGAGACGTGCGGCTGGGTTCACGGGGATCCGCTGGAGGGCGAGGGGCCGACCAGATTCGAATACACCGAGAACCGGGCGGGCAGCTGAGGGGTGCCTGGGTCCGATCAGGCAATGTTTGCCCTGTCGACCACGACGTGTCCGAACCGTTCGCAACGGCATGCGCTCCATCATCATCTTCGCCCTTCCCTGGGCTCCGCTGCTGCGAGCAGGGAACCGAAGACGGACCGCCCCAGGGCCTCGGCGTTGGATTGATCGACGACCTTGCCGGTGTAGTCGGGATTCTGTCGGGCCCAGGCGCAGGCGGTGCGGCGGCTGGTGAAGAAGTTCAGGGCGCCGCAGGCGACATCGGCGGCAGGACCCGTGCAGGAGCGTTGGCCGACATAGACCACAGCGGTGGATGGCTGCCAACTCATGTGCCCGTCGGCAGAATCGACGGTGATGGTGTCGCCGATGACGGGGTCGGCGGAGGTGATCACGGCATCGGTGCCGAGCATGTCCGGGATGCCCAGTGCGTCGATCGCACACATCGCCCATACCTCAACACCGGTGGCGATCCGAACACGATGGGCGGTGGGCACATCGGAGAACGGGTACGCCGCTCGGATACCTTCGTGGTCATCGAGGACGAGGAAATCGCCGGCGGCCAGGTCGGCCACGATGTCGGCGGCGGTACGGCCGTGGGCGGCTGCTTCGGCTTCCAGTTCCTCTGTCACGGGGGCGTGTCCGGTCGACGCGAAGTGGCGGAGTACGACTTGCTGCACGGCGCGCAGTCCGCCGGCCACGGGGGCGAGGCGTCCCCGCCCGCCCCGGTCAGCCGCATCCGGCGGCGAGCAGTCGCAGTTCCCGGTGAAGTCCACAGCGTCCAGTGCGCGCCGCAGGTCGACGACGCTCGGCGCTCCTTCGGCCCGGCCGTCCGGCCCTCGGTACAAACGGCAGGACAGAGATCCGTGGGCGCCAGGCAGACCGAAGGGGTCCGCACCGTCGATCAGGACGGTTGGGGAACCTGTCATCCCGAGCCGGGCGGCCTGCTCGGGATCGCCGACATCGACCCGTTCCACGTCCGCCTCGCGGCCATCGAGCGCCTGGGCGAGCCGTTCCTCGACCACCGGCGCGTTGGGGCAGTCGGGCACAGTCAGCACGCTGATCCGCATCATCGCACCCTCCCAGCTCACAGCGTCTGCAGCCACCGTAGACCTTCCAGTACGCTGGAAGGTCAAGGCGTAGCCTTGGCGGTATGCGTACCGGAGAACTGGCCGCCACCAGCGGGCTGACGGCCAAGACCATCCGCTTCTACGAGCAGGCCGGGCTGCTGCCAGAACCGCCGCGCACACAGGGCGGCTATCGCGACTATCCGCCGGAGGCCGCGCACCGGCTCGCCTTCATCCGGGAGGCGCAGTCGGCCGGGCTCACGCTCGCCGAGATCCGCTCTGTCCTGGTCGTGCGTGATTCCGGCGAGACGCCCTGCGTCCACGTCGCGTACCTGATCGAGCAACATCTCGCGGACATCGAGCGCCGCATGGCCGAGCTGCGCACGACCCGCACTGTCCTGCGCACTCTGGCCCAACGCGCCGCCGCCACCGATCCGAGCACCTGCTCGGAGGCGGAGATCTGCCGCATCATCAATCCACCACCGCAAGTGACAGATGGATTGTCACGACCAGGTTGACAGCCGACCGTTGTCGACATGAGACCAGCTGTCCGGCCGCGCTGATGCCGCCGTCGCCCAGGTCGTGCGGTAGGCCCGCAATGCCGGGTACTTGTGGACCGTGATCGGCGAACGCCTCGGTGTCACTCGCCAGGCCGACCGCCAGCGTCATGCCGACCGCGTGATTGATCCAAGGCAGCGGTCTGGAAGCCGGTCTGGCTGCCGCGCTGGCCGCCCCGAGGCCGATGGGCTGGCCGAGGCAGGCACCGAGCAGCTCCTGCTGGGACTGCTCACTGACGGGGTAGCCGCGGCTCCCCTGGAACAGCTCGGCGTCAGCCGCGACAAGATCCTGGCCCAGTCGGCCGACGCGAGCAGTCCGCTGACGTGATTGGCCACGTGCACAGGCCGGATGCGGTGGTCGCCTCGGCCGGACGTCAGGCCGAGGGCTATCGCGGTAAGGCTGTCGTCCCTGTGATGATGTCCCGGTAGACAGCCGTGAAAAGCGGTAGCAGCCGAGACCAGTCAAAGATTTCGGCTCGCTTCATCAACACCTGCGATCGTGCAGCCCGGCGCTCGGGGTGTCCGACGTAGCGCAACGCGTGGGAGACAGCAACGTCGTATCTGCTCTGC
Source organism: Streptomyces luteolifulvus (assembly GCF_008806595.1). Lineage (GTDB taxonomy): Bacteria > Actinomycetota > Actinomycetes > Streptomycetales > Streptomycetaceae > Streptomyces > Streptomyces luteolifulvus. Next base: position 78,714 of record NZ_VZRB01000012.1, read on the forward strand.
TCATAGGCATCCGAGCCGTCGCCGAGATACTCGTCCGTCAGTGACGGCAGCCGCGGGCAGATGACGGGACAGCCGGCCGCCATCGACTCCAGTACCGCATTCGACGCAGTAGCATCCAAGACCGGTAGGACCAGGGCCGCAGCCCGGTCGTACATCAGGGCCAGCTCGGCCTCGGACACCCGTGGCGCCATCTCGATGAGGGGGTCGCTGGTCCTGAGCCGGTCAGCTGCGGCGGATCCCAGCACCACCGACCGAACGCCTGCGACGGCGAGCATCTCGACGATCTGCTTGGTTGCGTTCCAGTCACGCAGGTAGTTGCCGACGAAAAGGACGTTGTCCCTGGCGTCCTGCGTGAGTGGTAAAACTGGACGGAACGCCTTCGTCCAAACGCCGTGCGGGACTGCATGGATCGACGCTGTGAGCCCGAAGCGGGCGAGTGCGCGGGCCTGTGTCTCAGACACGGTGATGATTCCGTCCGCTGCGTTCAGCGATGCCCGCGCGGCTTCATCGCCGACCAGTCGGCTGGCGGGCTGGTGGACGGTGCACACGATAGTGGCTTGCGGAAACCGGGCACGCAGGACCGCGGGCAGGGCGCTGCCACTGCAGTCGCCGTAGAAGACGTGGAAGATCTGGTGCGAGGCCGCGGTGAGAGAGGTACTGCCGCCGGATGGTTGGCGGAACCAGGTGAGTTGTCCTGCAGCCAGGTCAGGCCCGCTCAGCCAGCCCGCTTCAGGAAACAGGGAACAGATCTGGTCGTAGCCGCTGCTGGGCGAGTGGTCACAACAACGGTGACCTACGAAGACGAGGTTCATCCGCACGCCGTGCGGCGAGTCGGTCCCGGCGGAGCAGCACCTGTTTCCTGCTCGATCACGATCCGTCGGGTCTTCTCCCTGCTTCTCGTCAGCGCTGCCTCGTCGACGGAGATCACAGTGACGTCCAGGCCCACGCGTTCGTGGAAGGCGAGTTGCACCGCCTCACACAACGACGGTGGGGCTTCCGCTTCCAGGAACAGCTCGTCGTCGGATCCGCAGCGCCGTACGATTCCTCGCCATTCGGCGCTCGCCGGCAGCATCCCCGTAACGATCTCCGCTACCGCGGACGGATACATGAGGACGCCGCCGATCTTGAGGGCATCGTCGGCGCGGCCGATGATCCGGGAGACTCGGGTCGGTGCGGCAGGCTCACCGGCGGTGACACGCACAAGATCGCGGGTGCGGTAACGGATCAGTGGACTGCGAGAGGGACTGCGGCTGGTGATCGTCAGCTCTCCGACCGCACCGGGCGCCACAGGCTCGTCGGCCTTCAGGTCCAGAACCTCGATGCAAAAGTCCTGGGTGTTCAATTCAAGTTCGGCCACCTCAGGATCGGGTGCGAAGGCGACCGACGGGCCGTAGGTCTCGGTGAGGCCGTAGAGTTCGATCCACTGGAAGCCGTCGGGGAGGCGGGCCAGAAGCGTACGTCGAAGTGCTGATTCGGCCGCCTCTGCGCCGATGAAACCTAGTCTCAGCCCTGTGCCCTTCAGGTCGAAGCCGGTCGCCTCTGCTGTCTCGACGAGGCGGCGCAGGTAGGACGGGGTGGCGCTGATCGCTGTGCCGACTCCGCCGGCCAGCATGTGGAGGACTCCAGCCGGGCTTGTCGGTCCGAGCGGAACGACGCACGCACCGCTGCGGTGGGCGAGCAGATCGAGGATCGGGCCGCCGACCCACAGGCCGTAGCAGTGCGTGTTCAGGAGCGCATCGCTCGAGGTCACGCCCACCCGTCGGCCCACTTTCTCCAACCATGTTCCGACCCGGGTGAGATCCGCCTGGTCGAACGCGACGAAGAGCCGGTCGCCGGTCGTTCCTGAAGTGGCGACGACACGGTGGGCACCCGCCGGTCCGCCGGCGGACAGGGGGAACCTCCCGTAGTGGGCGGTCTTCTGTTTGTCGAACGTCGGCAAGCCGTCGAGGCGAGACGTGTCAGCACCGGCGAGAAGGTCGCGATAGAACGGTATGCCCGCGACCGCCGTCCGTACGAGCTCGCCGACCCAGGCTTGGTCATCAGCAGCGCGATCTTGCATGGATGCGGCCATCAGACGTCCTCGTCACGGGCAACACCGTCTGGGTGGCCATCCATCGTCGCCTGAACCGCCTCGAACAGGGCTCTGACGTTGTTGGCGCCGAATCCCACTGCCCCGGAGCGCTGAATGAGTTCGATGAAGAACGTTCCGTGACGTGTGATGGGCCGGGTGAACAGCTGAAACAGCAGGCCTTGGTCGTCGGCATCGACCAGGATCCCCAGTCGGCGCAACGTCTCCCACGGTACGGGCACTTCGCGCAGGCGCTGCTGCGCCTGGTCGTAGTAGGCATCAGGGACCGGCAGGAACTCAAGGCCGGATGACCGGAGAGACTCGACCGCGGCAAACAGGTCGTCATGGCCGAATGCGGCGTGCTGGACTCCCGGTCCGGCGTGGGCATCGAGGAATCGCTGAGTCTGCCCCGTGCTCGCCGGGCTGACCGGTTCGGTGAGCACCACGGTGAAGCCGAGTGCTGACCGGAGCACGATACTGCGCATGCCCGTGGCTTTGTTGCCCACTTCATCAAGGCTGTCGGCGTCGGCGCGTTGCAGTCCGAAGACCTTCTCGTAGGCGGATGCCACCATGTCGGCGGATCCCCGCGGCAGGCAGTACCCGACGTGATCGATCATCCCCATCCGCGGGCCCTCCCGTGCAGCAGGCCCCCAGAAGGAAGGTGCCCGTCGAACCGAGTGGCAGACCGTCCCGTCGTCGAAGAGGTCGATTCTCGGGGCGTCCGGTGTCCCCCAAACTCTGGCGCCGTGGGCAACGGCCCTGTTGGCCACCGCGGCAGGGTCGGCGCAGACGAGCGCAACGTCGGCGACCGTGTCGCCATGCTGCCCGACGTGGCGAGCGATCGGGTTCTCCTCCGACATACCCTGCCGGAGGATTACCCGGACACCACCATTGACCAAGAAGACCGCCTCTTCATCCGGCTTGCGTTCAGAGGGCGCGCCGACGAGTTGGAAGCCGAGCACTGCGGTGAGAAGGTGCTGAGTCGAGCTGAGGTCGGCAACCCATAGTTCGAGAGCGTCGAGTGCGATGTCCCGGCCCGTCGACACGGTGGAGGGCGTGCCGGCTGAAGAGGACGGCCCGGTAGCTGTCGGTCTCATGGGTGGCGTTCTCCAGAGGCCGGTTGATCACTACAGGGTGATCACGTGGTCGGGTGGATTTGTAGACAGGGCCGCGTACAGGTCGGGGAAGCAGCCGACAGTGACGCCGTCGATGGTGTCCTGCGGGGCACAGTCGCCAGGTTCCCCTTTTGCCAAGCCGCGTTCAAGGGCGCACTGATCGCACATCATGAGCAGCATGCCCGTTTCGCGCGCGACCTGCTCGAGACGCTCGCCGATGGGATCGCCGCTGCGCAGGACGTAGTTGTTGTCGTCGAAGAAGAACATGCCAACGACGTCGACGCCGTGGTTGCCCTGCTCGAGCTGGGGCAGAATCATCTTGCCGAGCTTGTAGCTTGCGGTGTGTCCCGAGGTGGCGAATACATACGCGACCCGCATAGTCAGCTCCTGTTCGGTCGGATCAGAGGTGAGCCAATTGCTCATCGGTGGGCTCGGCGCAGCAGTACCAGGGTTCGGTGAGCTGCGGAGTGGTGGTCGAAGCGGGCAGCCGACTCAGGTCCGGGTCAGTCGCCGTGTCGGCGCCGAGCCGGTTGAACGTTGTCCGCCACACGTGGGTGAAGATCTCGCGTCGGTTACGGCTTGCCTTTTGACTGGCCTTCACGAGCTGCAGGATGTCCTGATGCAGCCGATCAACCTCGGGGTCCGGATTCGACCACGGATGGGCCAGGGCATGGGGGTCGAAGTCGCGGATGAGCGTGCGAACCTCGTCGAGTTCGAGCAAGCGCGAACCGGACGGAATGAGCAGTCGGATGCTGTACTGCACTGGGGAGACGAGATCCACCAATTCCAGGCGGAGGATGGTCTGCAGGAACTCCGCGTATCCCGGGAGAGTGGTCCATGGCGTGAAAGCGACGAAGGTGGGATTGAACGCCAGACCGACGTCACGAAGTAATTTGAGGATGTGGTTGAGGTCTTCGGCCGTGTGGTTCTTGTCCAGCCGCCGAAGGATGTCGTCGTCGACGGCCTCGACTGCAGTGGTCACCAGAACACAACCAGTCCGCTTCAGCGCCGGGATCAGGTCAGCATGTTTGCGCAGGTGTTCGACCTTGATCGTGACGTCGTAGCTCAGCTCCGGGAACTCTTCGTGCAATCGGGTGACGATCTTCATCGAATGGGTGGGGGCGTTGAAGAAGTCGGGGTCGCCGAAAGTGATGTGCTCGGCTCCAGCAGCCACCTGTTGGCGAATATCGTCGAGTACCGGTTCGATTTGCACGACCCGGAAACGGCCTCCGTAGACGGGCACGACTGGGCAGTGTCGGCACAGGTGCTTGCAGCCCCGGGATGCCTCTGTGTACCCGACCGTGCGGGTCTGTCCCGTCTCCGTCAGAAGGGCAGCGTACCGCTCCAGTCCAGGCAGGCCGGTGCGGTCAGGAACCAGGAACTGCTGACGGCCGAGGGAGACGACCGAGCGGCCCTCGGGCTGATCCCCATGGCCCGTGCGGGCCTCGATCAGGTCCCGATAGAGGCCGACGAGGGATTCCTCGAACTCGCCACCCAGGATCGAGTCTGCACCGAGGCTGCGTAGGTGATCTGCGTTCATCGGGGCGTAGAGACCGTACACGCAGATGTGGGCGCGCCGGTTGAGCATGCGTAGTCGGCGGAGTATGGGCTCGGCCATCCTGGTCGCGGTGTGCATCGGCACATAGACGCCGATCAGGAGGGCGTCCTGAACGCAGTCGGCGTCGAATGCGCTGACCGCGAGGTCTTGCAGGACGACCTCAGCGCCTGCCGCTTTCAGCCAGGCGGCGGGCGAGGCGAGCCCGAACGACTGCCGGCCCAGCTCGTACGTCGAGATCAGCACAACATGATCCATGCGGCTCCCCCGTTACGTACAGGTCCCTTTCATGTACGGACAGTAACGGCTCTTCCCAGTTTCGGCAACACCGTCGAGGGTCCCGGCATGCGGTCAGCGTCGCGCACAGAAGACAGGCCTTCAGCGCTCGGTGCCGCAGTGGGAGCACGGCTCTCGCAGCACGGGGACGTAGCAGGCGCCTTGGGAGATGTTGTTGAGCCGCCGTGCGTCATAGGTGGACACAGTCTTCCCGACTGCTTGTTCGCTGACGTAGACGTCGCGCCAGTCCAGTACGTAGGTGACCGGCCGGATCTCGACTCGGTAATCGTTCCAGCTGTTCGGTCCAGCCGGTGCCAGATGGGACGGCTCGACATAGCGCTGCGCAACCGCGGCCGCCCCACACCACTCTTTGCTCACCCGGTCTTCGAGAAGTCGGAGCCGGTCCTGCGGTTGCCAGCGCAACACGAAGACCTCAGTGCCCTGGCAGCCGACAGCGCTCTTGATGACCCAGTTCTCCTTGTCGGCAGGCAGCACACCCTCTGTGAGCAGGCGAGTGGGTGGTGTCGGCAGGATGGGGTCCTCACAAGCGTAGAGGCGGATCGCATCGTCGATGTAGGGCAGGAAAGCCTTGTTACCGAGTACGCCGGTGCCGGGTGCGTTGAGCATCTTGATGCCGGGAATACCGAACACGTCGGACCATGACTGGTCGACATAGAAGTTGACCAAGGCCCCGGATCGGCCACCCGCTGCGCTTTGTCTGCCACGTAATTGGCCACGTTCGATGACCGGGATGCCGAGGGTGTCAAGGATCATGCGGCGGCGGGCGTTTTCATGCAGTCGCAGTGCCCAGGGACTCTCGCCTGCGGCATCACATCCCAGTACAGCCGCCACGCTGTCGTCGAGGTCGCTGCCGAGCCGGTGAAGCCACCGCATGATGGCGATCGCCAGATCGGGCGGCCCTTGACAGGTTGAGCAGCCGGGCAGCTGCGTGGCCGAGCGGTACCGGTCTGCGACGAAGAAGCTGTCAGCGGATCCTGCGACACACCCGACGTTGTCTTCGAGGACTGTCCACCGGCCCTCCGGGTCACGCACCAGGTCCGGGCCATAGACGAACCGGACCTCTTCCCGGCCGCGGCCTCGCCACAGCTTGCGAAGCCCGTCCAGAGACGTCCCCTCGGCGGCAAGAATCTCATCCAGCACGGCCCGGTCAAGGCCGATGCCGGCGGTGAGAATCTTCTGGGGGCCGAGTGCCAGGTCGGTGAACAGCTGTTGCAGAGCTCTCGCCCTCTGCACCAGTCCCGCTTGAACGACCGCCCGGTATTCGGCGTCGTCGATGACCACCGGGACCGGGAAAATGCGGGTGTCGTCCCCTAACGGCAGCTCATGAAGCAATTGTGCGAGGGCAGCGGTGGGGAGCAGGGGGTCCCAACCGGCGCGTCGGCGTAGCGTGTCATACGGCGGACGGAGGGCTCCATGCTGATCGAATGCTTCATCAAACCACGGTCGGTCCACCGCCTCAGGCTCCTTACTGCGCGACGTTACGGTTTAGCTGAGCAGTGGGCCGAGTCAGAGCCCGGGAAGCCCATCCGGCGCACTCTGTACAGGGTATGGGGCTGGGTCTACTTTGGATGCGTTCAGATCTCGGGACAGTAAGATCGGCCGCCATTTCTCTAAATCGGCGGCTGCCTCTGGAATCGCTAAGGACGGCTCGCACGTTGGTGCCCAGGTTCGCCGTGAGGTATGAGAGCACCGCCGAGTCCTTTGCGCTGCTTGTCAGGCCTCGGCAGGAAAGCAGCGTGAGGTACCCCGGAGATCCGGCCTACTGGTGCATGGCTCCACCAGATCCACGAGGGGGTAGCCCATTCGGTGCGTTTGCAGTTCGTGACGAGGTGACAGCACTGACACCGTTGAACGCGTTGGTCAACGCTTCCCGTCAGTAAGGATTGGCTGCATGTTCCGCGTAGAGCTTCCCACCGACGTGGCAGAGCACCTATACAACGCGTTTGCCGACCTGCCGTCTCCGAGCGACACCGAGCAGCGTCTGGCACAACTACTGGCATCCTGCTCGATTCTGCCGATCGAAGTGCTTCGCGAGTTGCTGTTCTTCCGCGCCTCGCCCTACGCATCCAACGCAATTCTGATCAGCGGCTTGCCCATCGACCACGATCTACCGCCTACGCCTGCCGACGGTGCCCCGGAGCCGGTCAAGCAGGGGGGCATCAGCGAGTCCGCCATCTTGACCATCGCGGCTCTGCTTGGCGAGCCAGTCGCCTACCGTGACGAGAAGAACGGCGCCTTGGTACAAAACGTGTACCCCACACGGTCTCGCAAGAACACCCCGTCGAACGAGAGTTCTGCAGCATCCTTAGGCTTTCATACGGAGCTGACGTTCAGCCGTACCGCTGCTGACCGGCCACTGCACTGTGCAAGCCCGGACTTCGTCCTCCTGCTCGGACTGCGCTGTCCGGCCGACCGGCTGGCCACGACGTCGGTCGTCGACGCCCGGAAGGCTTGCTCCTGCCTGAGCGAGCGGCAGCTGGCTGTTCTGCGCACGCCTCAGTTCCAGCTGATGGCGCCCTACTCCTTCACTCGCACCGGGGACGGAAGCCGACCGTGGTCGTCTCCGGTTGCCCTCCTGCGCGGACCCGACGACGCACCATCGCTGGCTTTCGACAGCGCGTGCGGAGTCAAAGCACTGTCCGCAGAGGCCGACGACGCGCTCAAGGCACTGACTGCTGCATGCAACGACCCAGAACTCCACGAGACTGTGCAGCTACAAGCCGGCGACCTACTGGCCATCAACAACAACCGGGCCGCGCACTCACGCAGTTCGTTCTCAGCTCACTTCGATGGCCGTGATCGGTGGCTGCAGCGGGTCTATGTGCGCCGCAGCATCTGGCCACTTCCGGTCGAATCGCCGAAATCCTACCGGATCCTCACCTGACCGGTCGTCACCGTGGAGCCATCGGTCATGAGCACTGTCGTGCTGGCATCCCTGCCCTAAGGGCTGTCGTCCGTATCCAAAGGGAGGTCTTCTTTGATGGGAACCAAGCCTGGAATGTCCGCCCAGCTGGTGCAGGATTTCATGTCCAGCATCTGGCGGCACGCACAGGAGCCGCCGGAGGGCTCCTTGACGCACGCACCGAACATCCACCGAACCATCGCTCAGCCCGACCACGCCGAGCACGTGCGGGAACTGAACGGGTTGATCGAACAACTCGACACGCTGCCCCCCACCCAGCAACGCCTGTTCGCCGCCGCGGTCGACGAGGTTCAGATTCGCTCCAAACTGTGGCTCATCGATCAACTCTCCAGCCGGCACGATATCGGCAGCGCGACGCTCGTCGTCCTCGGCGCCTGGTACGGAATCCTGCCGCTGCTGTTCAACTGGCGGCTTGCCCAGCCGCCGGCACGTATGGTCTGCATCGACATCAGCGCCGACGCCTGCGAGCTCGGCCGGCAGGTGATCGGACAGCTGTACCCCAACATCGAGTACCAGGTCGCCGATGCGATGGACCTGGACTACGCAAGCCTCGCTCGCGACCCTTCGTCCGTGCTCATCAATACCATCTGCGAACATCTGCCCGAAGCGGACACCTGGTGGTCGCGTGTTCCCGTGGGGCAGTTGGCAGTTCTGCAGAGCAACAACTACGACCGCTGCCCAGACCATGTGAACTGCGTCAAGGATCTCGACGAAATGAAGGCTCAGATCCCGCTGTCCGAGATGCTCTACGAGGGTGTCCTCCGGCTCCCCATCTTCGATCGGTTCATGCTGATCGGGTATCGATGAGCACGGATCACCTCTGGTGTCGACCTGCGACACGTGCAGCGGACCAGGCATTGAGCGGGCTGTGATGACGGCGGACCACACGGCTGGTGTCGACCTGCTCGACGCGGCGCTGCGCCACCGCGCGCGGCTCAGCAATGTCGTCTTCGTCGCGGTGACTGGTAGCTGCGGGAAGACGACGACGAAAAACCTGATCGCGAGCGTGCTGGCCGGCCGGCGCCGAGGTTCAAAGAGCTCCGGCTCCAACAACTGCGGCATCGATGTCGTCAAGGACGTCCTCGCCGTGCATCGCGACGACGATTTCTTCGTCCAGGAACTCGGTGCATGGGGACAGGGCACCCTCGATGCGGGTATCAACCTGATCCGTCCCCACATCGCCGTGGTGACCAACCTCCGCAACGACCACTACAGCGCCTTTCACGGTCCCCGGGGAGCGCAGGCGGAAAAAGCAAAGCTGGTGGTCAGCCTGCCTTCAGCCGGAACCGCGGTGCTGAACTGGGACGATCAGTACGTCCGGGAACTGGCCGGGAGAACCTCCGCTCGCATCCTTTCTGTCGGCCGTAACAGTCAAGCCCAGCTTCGTGCTCTTGATGTCACGTCGAACTGGCCGGCCCGCTTGTCGTTCCAGGCGGTTCACGGCCGAGAGCGCGTCCACGTCCGAACCCGACTACTTGGCGAGCACTTGCTGGGTTCCGCTTTGTCGGCCCTCGCGGTGGGCCTTGACTTCGGTCTGTCTCTGGAAGAGGCCGCCGCAGCACTCCAAGCGGCTGAGCCAACCCCGAGGCGCATGATGCCGACTGCACACCCGGACGGGGTCACCTTCATCCGGGACGATTTCAAGGCGACCGCCGACTCCGTGCCCGAGGTACTCGCCTTCATGCGCCAGGCGACCGCGCCTCGCAAAGTGGCCGTGTTCGGCCGGATCTCCGATTTTCCTGGACGGTCGCGGCGCGTCTACACCGAGGTGGCCGAGCAGGCGACAGCTGTTCTCGACACCGTTGTATTCGTCGGTGACCGGGCCATCGACCTGTGGGGAAAACAGCACGACACGGCTGAGACCGCACAACTTCAGCTGCGGCACCGGCTCGGATTCACAGAGATCGACAGGGTCCACAGGGCTCGCCCCCCGGGAGACATGTTTGTGTTCGAATCGGTCTGGCGGGCCAGCAGGTTCCTGTCCAGCTTCTTGCAGGTCGGCGACCTCGTGCTCCTCAAGGGTTCCGGTCCGGCCGATCATCTGGAGCGGATCATGTTGAGCCGGGACGAGCCCGTGTCGTGCTGGCTGTCGCGCTGCGGCCGAGTCCATTGCTGTGACGTCTGTGAACTCCTCACAACACCTCTGCAGCAGCACTGACTGCGGTCGGGCCACTCGAGGTGAGCCCACAGAACGCCATGACCACCAAATGCGCACAAGCGCCAATTGCCAGGTGCAGTAACCAGATTCCCGGTCGGGCAAAGCCTCCCCGGGCCCTGCCGGCCGCCCCACGTGACGCCTGAGGGCCGCTCATGGGCTGTTGCGAGCGGCTTCAAAGGCGACAGCACATCACCACGTTCACCGGTGGGCACCTCATGGCGCACTGCTGGCGTTGAAGCCACATCACGGGACGAACGCTTCCAACATCTGAGCGACGTTGTCGGTCGTGCTGAGCCCAACGCAGGACGTCCGCACCTTATCGGTCTTCGTCCCGCCCTCCATCGGGCCGAAGATCTGGTCCTCGATCCGCCCACGATTGAAGAGTGCCAGTGTGGGGACACGGCGGAAACCATACTGGGCACACAGCCGAGCGGTTTCCGGTCCGAACTCCAGTCGAACCACCTTGGCACGACCTCGGAACTTTTCCGCCGTCGCCTCCACGACGGGCACAATCTGCTGGCTCTCGGCACACCACGCGGCGTCGACGTGGACCAGGACGGGCACCTGCGCCTTCAGTACCTCAGCGTCGAAGTTGAACTCGTCGACCTGGAGCACCGGCCGCAGTTGCCGGTCGATCATGTCCATGACCCTGTCTGGCGAGGAGGCACCACCGATGAAGTCCGCGACGTTGCCATCCCGGAACAGCATCATCACCGGCAAGCGGGTGACCTTGTACTGTCGGCAGATCTTGTTACCACCCGGGTCGGAGTCGACGTCGACGGTGACGACCTTGATGCGGTCCTCATAACGGGCAGCAAGCTCATCAACCAGCGGCACCAGTTGCTGGCTGGGCAGACACCACGAGGCCCTGAATGCCACCAGCACGGGTGCGTCGTGTTGTAGGACCTGCCGACTGAACTCGCGATCTGACACGCTCGAGACCGCCATGAGCGCCACCTTCTTCCCTGACGTTGACCCGTCTTCTCAGTGTGGTCACCGGGCTGCCGCTCCTTCAATGTGGCGCGCAAGAGATACGCCCCGTTCGCAGCACCGTGACGATGGCTCGTCTGCAATTCCGCGAGCGCTTTTGGTACCCCCTGGGGTGACGTGTGTCTTCCCGGCTCTATCCGGGCAACATCAGTAGGCAAGAAGGTTCAACCTCGCGGTGGGCGATCCGGTTCTCACTTGAAAGCGCTTGAGTTGCGCACGTTTTCGAACCAACTTACGGTCTTCTTGCTGGGCCCATGTGTCACGCTTTCACCATAGGCCCGATCGGCGGATCGGGCAGAAGATGCACGAACGGGGCGAGAGAGCGGCTCGAGCAGGGGTCCCACATCGACCTCGCGGCCCTCGTCCGTCGGAAGACGCACGGGACCACCGATCAGGTCAGCCTGGCGCCACAATGTCTCGATGCCGCGCAGCTCTTCAGCCACCCGCAGGTTGGCCAAGACCGCTTCGACGGCACGCCCCCGGTGCCATCGCTTCTGCTGCACGCGGTGGCGCCAGTACGCGTTGGGGAACTCGTAGGCGCACGCACCCATGAAGTACGTGGCGATGTGGCACCGCCGGTCGGCTCGCCATCCGGCCTCGACCGGGCCTGCCTCTCCTCCCGCAGATCACAGTCACGGACCAGTTCGTCGAGCTCCAATTCGTGCGGTTTGAGGTCGAAGCCGCGCGACCCGACGAACTGGAACACATAGCCGGAGTACAGCCGGTCCCGTAACACCGAGATGCCGTACCGCGCGAGCAGCCGAGGGAGCACGATCCCCCTCCCTCAACCCAGCCGGCCTCACGGTCCACGGCGTCCCCTGCAGCCCGCAACAAGCCCGCCAGGAGGGACGGACCATCACCCTCGGAACCCCCAGGAAAGCTTCGAGTGGGGCGCCGTCGCCGAACAAGCCGCCGCAGGGACCCGATCAGGAGTGCGGCACTCCGATCACTGAAAGCGACAGTTTGACTACAGTTAGTATATGGTCGAGATTGGCGCGGCACTGCTACAGGCCCACGGCGCCGAGGACTTTCGCCATGCCGGCCGACTGCGGAAAGAGGGTGATGAAATGGGGACGGTTGCGCCCTCGCGGGAGGATGTCGTCGCGGCGGTCGCCCTGGTGGACCAGGTTGACCTCGCTCCGATCAACCACAAGCTGCGGCATGACGACCCGGCAACATGGACCGAGGAGGCCATCGCCGAAGGCGAGCAGAAGTACCGCCGGTTCCTGGTGTTGAACCTGCTGCACCCGCACACCACGCTCTCCGTCGACCGCACGCTCGACGAGTACTGGCATCAGCACATCCTGGACACGCGCAAGTATGCCGAGGACTGCCAGTTCCTCTTCGGCTACTTCCTCCACCACGATCCCTACTTCGGCCTCGACGAGGACGGCGACGAGTGGCTGGAGAACGTTGCAATGTTCTCGGCAACGCAGGACCTCTACGAAGAAGCTTTCGGGGAGCCGTACTCAACGAAGAAGCGGCTCACCATCGACAAGGCGGTCGGCGGCGCCGAATCGACCGACGATCCGCAGCGTATTTACGCGTTCCCACAGTCGTGCAAGAGTGGGCAGCACTGCAACAAGATCATCGGGCCGGAGATCTTCAATCCTGCGATCCCGGATCTGCCGCGGAAGCCGATCACGCCCCTGCCGCTCGAGGAGCCGGGCGAGTAGTTCGCCCGCGAGCCCGGAAGGAAACGACGCTGGACGGCCGACCTCTCATCTTCCTTGGTCCCTCGTTGCCTCGCTCGGTGGCCGAGCAAGTACTCCCGGAGGCCGACTACCGGCCGCCGATCCGGCGTGGTGACCTGGACGCTGTCGCGTCCGGGACGGTTGTCGGCATCATCGACGGCGTATTCGCCGACGTGCTGGCGATCAGCCCGGGCGAGATCCGTGCCGCCATCACCCGTGGGGTGGTGGTCCTGGGAGCGGCCAGCATGGGCGCGCTGCGTGCCACGGAGATCCCGGCGGTGGTGGGTCTCGGCCGGATCCACGAAATGTACCGCGACGGTGTGATCGAACGGGACGACGAGGTCGCAGTCCTGTTCGAGGAGGATACGTACCGAACGCTGACCGTGCCGCTTGTCAACGTCCGGTACGCCGTCGAACGTCTGGTGCGTACCGGCACACTCGCCCCTCGCACGGGCGACGACATCGTGCTGGCGGCCCAGGCGCTGCACTATACGGACCGAACCTACGAGGCGATCTTCGACGCCCCGTCGCTGGCCGCCAAGGCCGACGCTGAGGAGACCATCGCTTTGCTGCGGCGGTTCGACCTCAAGCGAGAAGACGCACAGCTACTGCTCGAATATGTGGCCGCCGGTCAGGTGCCGGAGTCCGTCCGGGTCGAGACCGGAGAACTCGTCATCGCCGACGCGCCCGCCTACCCGACGCCGAGGGTACGGGACCGCGAGGCTGCCGACGCGCACCTGCACGTGTGGGAAAGCGGCGACACGGTTTCCTTCGCCGAGCTTGTCCAGTTCCTGAAGGTGACCGGTCGGTTCGACGTCGTAGCCCGTGCGGCGCTGCTGCGCCTGACGACCGGGGGCGGGCCGCTGTGGGTGTCGCCGGACGCGCTGGCCGACTCCGCGCGGGATCCTGCGCAGTCGTTGCTCGACTTTCTGCGGCTGCAATGGGGCTGGGAGTCCCCCGAGGAGACGCACGTGACCATGGGCGACCTCGGGCTGGGCCTGGAAGACGTATCCGACTCGCTGCACGCCGAAGTCACGGTGGCCCGGCTGGTGGCGGCGGTCGGCAGGCATCCCACGACAGCAATGAGCAAGGCGCTGAGGGCCGGCCTGTGGATCGACGACCTCGCGCTCAAGAGGGAGATCCTCCGGCTGGGCGCGGTCCGGCACTTCGCTCGACAGGTGGCCGCCCACAGCGAGCCGACCACTGCCGAGTACGAAGAGGCGCGGCGATGTATCACCCGGTTGCGCCCGGCCCTGTCCTGGCCGCAGGCAAGCTCGGCTCTCGGCGTGCTCGGCGTTTCCCGTACAGCGCTCGACGGAGCTGCACGGGAACTCGCGCTGGCCCGGCGCGCGGCTGCACCGCTCGTCAAGGTCCTGGAACGCCCGACCGCTCCGGTCTGCCCGGCGGGGCCGTGGACGGGCATGGGGATCGGACTGGTGCCGACCCCGAAGGTGAGCGGATCTCGCCGGTTCTCCGTTGACACGGACAAGGCCCGAGTCATCGCGGACGACATCGCGCGGCAGTTGGGCGTGGTGCGCGTGGGCATGGTCGGCGAGCTGACCACGCTGGGCGTGCACATCGCCCAGGCTTTTGCGCAACGCAGCGGCTGGTCGGCAAGCTTCGCGAGCGGCAAGGCGGAGACGGTCGACGCCGCGAAGACGGGCGCCATCATGGAGGAAGCGGAAATCCAGGCGCAGGACGCCTTCCGTCCACGGACGGCGCTGCGGGCCTCCTATGAGCGTGCGGTGGCTGAGGGGGCCGTGGTCGTGGCGCCGGACCGGCTGGGGCTGCCGTTCGACAGCCGATGGACCTCTCAGGCTGAGCTGGAGTGGGCGGAGACGGTCGACCTGATCGGCGGGCGGAAAGTGCTGGTCCCGACCGCGGTCCTGGTCAGCGGCAGACTTCCGGGGGACATTCTCTACTCACCGCGGCTGGGAGGAAAAGTCTTTTCCTCCAGCGGTCTGGGCTCGGGCTTCAGCCTGGCCGAGGCGGCCACCCACGCGGTCGCCGAGTTGGTCGAGCGGCACGCCACCCGGCTCGCCGAGCTGGAGATTGACAATCCGGGCGGGATCGGCTGCCGAGAGTTCCGGTTTGTTGACCTTGAGTCCCTGCCGGACGTTCCGCGCCGGATCGTAACCAAGTACGAGCACGGCGGGATGAGCGTGCGCCTGCTCGACATCACCTCCGAGGTACGGGTGCCGACGTTCCACGCCCGGGTGTTCGAGGACCCCTTCTCGGGCGGGCGCAGTACGGTGTCCGACGGGTTCGCGACCCACCCGGACCCCGAAGTCGCGGCGACGATGGCGCTGCTGGAAGCCGCCCAGACCAAGGCCGGATATATCGCCGGAGGTCGGGAGGACTACTCGCTGCAGGCGCGGAGCCTCGGCCGCCACGAGCGGCCACGGACCGGGCGCCCCGCCGCGCATGCGTTCTGGTTCGGCAACGACCGGCCGACCCAGGACTTCGGCACAGTCGCTGGGTACGTGGCGGACGACATCCTCGACGAGCTGCGATGGATGGTGGGTGCCATCGAGGCCGCGGGCTTCGATCAGGTCCTTCTCACGGATCTCACGGTCGACCGCATCGCGCCGGCCTACGCGGTACGGGCCGTGATCCCTGGCTCGGAGACGACGAACCCGCTCTGCACCGGCGACCGCGGGCGCGCCACGTGCATCCGAGACCTGTTGCCCAGGGGGAGACGATGACCACTCCGGCGGCAGTGGTCTGGGACATCACCTACGCCTGCCCATTGCGCTGCGAGTACTGCTACTCCGAATCCGGCCGTCGCCCCTCGCAGCAGTTGAGCTGGCCCGACCTTGCCCGGGTGGTCGACGCCCTGGTCGAACTGGGACCGCGCACCGTGGTGCTGTCGGGCGGTGAGCCGCTGGTCGTGCCTGAGATCTTCCAGGTGGCCGAGCGGCTGCGCAGCGGCGGCGTGTCGGTCCACCTGTACACGTCCGGATGGCATGTCACCGACCGGATCGGAGCTGCGGTTTTGGAGGTGATCTCCAACGTCACGGTCAGCATCGACGGGGCGACCTCGGCCACCCACGACCGGCTGCGTGGCCGGGCCGGATCATTCGACCGCGCCTTGGACGCCGCCGCGCGCCTGTCCGCCGCGGCGGCCGGACGGCATGAGCCAGCGGTCGGCGTGGACTACACGGTCACTCGGTCGAACTTCGCCGAGATGCCGGACTTCTGCCGCCTGGTGGCCACGCGACTGCCGTCCCTGGACTACGTCTTCTTCGGCGCGGCGATGCCGATCGGCCTCGCCAGCCGCGAAGGCTTTGTCGCCCATGAGATCGTTACGCCCCGGCAACTCACGCTGCTGCGGGACGACTCCTACGCAGACACGCTCCGAGCCCACGTAGGAGCCGACCTCGTGGTCAGCGACAACGGAATGTTCCAGATGCACCCAGACCGGCTCGCCCAGGGCGAGATCCCAGCGATGCAGGTGGAGCCTGACGGGCGGGTGCGGGCGATGCCGGTGTATGAGGGCACCGTGGGCAGCCTGCTGGACGAGCCAGGTACAACGCTGTGGAGGCGGGCGATGGCCCGTTGGTCCGACCCGCGCGTCACCGGCCTGATCGAGCCCGCACGGACGATGGAGGCGTGGGCGGACGCCACCCGGCGGCTCGACCTGATGTTCGGCGACACGGAGGACCGGCGGCGGATCGAGCGTCGGCCGACCTTCCCGTGAGCACGCTGCTGGTCATCTCGCCGCTGGCGAGGGTCCGCTGGGTGGCCGGGCGGCTGGAGATCTCGGCCGCAGGCCACGTCGTGACGCTGTCCATCTCGGAAGCCGACGCTCTCGCGGTCATGCACGCCTTCGCCCAACCCAGCACGGTATCCGAGGTACGGACACAGTTTTCCTTCATCGACGTGGATTCGCTGATCGCCGAACTACAGTCGGCCGCCGTCCTGGTGCCGCCCGCGCAGGTCGCAGCGATCGAGTCCGCACGTTGGGACGTCGACTCGCTCACGTTCCACCGCCGCTCCCGAGCATCGGCCGGAGGCGGCTCACCACCGGTTTCGCCACCCGTGGTACCGGCCCGACCGGCGAGTACGATGTTCCGGCTCGACTGGCCCACCCATCCAATGCTGCAGAACCTGCCGTCGCTCCTCAACGCCCGCGAGTCTCGGCGCTCTTGGCCGGACGAGCCCACGCGCGATCTCGGTCGCCTCCTGTGGCTCAGCGCCCGCAACCGCGACACCGGACCGCATGTAGTCTCGCGGCCATACCCTTCCGGCGGCGCCGCCTACAGCCTCGAGCTATATCCCGTCGTCGCGCCGGACGCGGTGGCCAGCGTGCCGGCAGGGATCTATCGGTACCTGCCTGACACACACGCACTCGAGCTCATCTCCCCGGACGCGCACAAGCCGGTGCTTGCCGGGGCGGCCGCGGCTGCGGGCGCCGAGCGGGCGCCCGTCGCGATCGTGGTCACCAGCCGCTTCGAGCGGGCGAGCAGCACCTACGGAGAACTCGCCTACAGCTTGGTGTTGAAAGAGGTAGGCGCGCTGTTCCAGACGTTCTACCTAGTGGCCGAGTACCTGGGACTGGCGGTATGCGCGCTCGGCGGCGGCTGCCCGGACGACCTATTCGCCGAGGCGATCGGAGCGCACGACCTCATTGAGCCCGTGGTCGGAGAGCTGGTCGTCGGGCCGGCTAGTCGGTGACCGGCGCGCCCTCCTGGTCGAACAGCTCGCGACTGACCTGGGTGGGGAACTCGTCGTCGCTCGGCTGTCGCTCAAACGATTCCGCATCGACGTCGTAGGACTCCTGGTCGAACTCAACCGAGACGACACCCCTGTCGTCGAGACTGTAGCGGTAGCGGCAGTCCAGGGCCTTCGGCTTGCGACCGCCGCCCGGGGTTGGGAAGTCGCCGTATCCGATCTGGCGTTCGGTAACGAGCAAGGCGCCGCCGTCAACCCGCATCTGAACTAGGAAGCAGCTCCCCGCGAGCGGGTCGTACTGCGTGTTCGTCGAGCTGATGTACCGGGCGAAGCCGAGGAGCTGGCCAGTGCTGACGCGCTCGGTCATCTCGTAGCGGTACACGCGGACCGCGTCCAAAGTTCCGTCGGCATCGGGGCCGAACCGGCGACCACGCGTGATCACAGTCAAGTCGAAGTCGAAACCGCTCGTTCGCTGGACGAAGTTGCTGAAGAAGGTTTGGTCCGCATACGTTGTCTCCACGCGACCCGCGTCTGTGTGCGTGCTGATCGGCTCGGAGGTCAGAGTTCTGCCGATCAGGTACTTTCCGATGAACTCAACCACGCTCTTGGACGACGCACTGAGCATCGGGACCCCCTTCCTGGTCCACGGTCTGTGTCCAGGAACTGTAGCCCGCGAACATGCCGAATTCCCTTAGGCTGGTCCGGCCACGCCGGGCTCGAAAAAGCGTTATCAATGGTATGTCCAACGGACCCATCGACGCCCCATCCGTCGCAGGGCGAGGTTGAAGCCGCCGCTCTCGTACACCTGAGGTCAACGATGCCCCTCCAGGACCGTTGTCGATTACCTCTATGACAAGCCGACCTGCCTCGTGGATCGAACGGACGCATGCCCGACCACCAGAGGCATGTTGACACCGTTCTGCAGGGCATCGCTCACCACGTAGTGGGCAGTTGCCTCCATGATCGGTGAGAAACGCCAACCCTGGTCGGTGAGGATCGCAGGCGAATTCCCTGGGCGAGCTCGCGCAGTTCCCGAATGGCAGAACGCAGCTCTTGCTCCAATACGTCCACCGCTACCAGGTCGGAGGATTCGCCCAATCTGGCATCGTCGGGGAGCTCGTACGGCTGGCCCGATACATCAATCCACCCGGCCTCGGAAGGGAACACCACTCCAAGTGTCGGATCCCGCAGGGTCTTGGCGAGAGCCGATCGACGTCGTCGCGACCCAGGGGTGCGGTTCCCTCGGCGGCACTCAGGGTGTCAAGTGCTTCCCGCCGCTCCTCGGTGGCAGGGCACGCACGGCCTCGAGCTAAATCGCTATCGGTGTCAACGGGGACGATTATCGACCCGTCGACACCAGACGCCGCGGATTCGACCGGCAAGGTCCGCAAGACTCGGCCCAGCCGGTCCAGAGGACTTGCACGACCCGCCGGGCTGGAAATCACGGCATCCGGGAACGGGCCCGCACGTGCTGCAGGGCCCGTCGTCTGCCGGATTCGGTTGTTCGCCAGCGTCGGGTGAACCGGCCCCGACGCCTCCCGCCCGGCGAGCCCGCGGTACGCGGTGATCCGTCAGCGCAGCGCAGCCCGACGTCTTCGTAGAACACGTTGGGGTCGATCTCCTTCGCCAGGACGTAGGCGTCCTCGAAGAAGGGGAACACAACCCGCCCGCGGCGTCGGCGTTCCGCGGCAATGTAGGGCTCCAGCGTTTCCCAGGTCTTGATCAGCCGATGCTGAGCGAGGCTGATCAATATGACCGGGTTCACGATGTCGTAGCGCAGCATGATCGACACCGACTCGTACACGAAGGCGACGTTCCAGGCCCGGTAGTTCGCGGGGTACGGAAGGCCCTCGATGCCGTTCTCCGGGCCGTGTTCGCCGGACAGCTCGGACAGCACCCACAACTGGTCCCGCTGAAAGTCCTCATCGCGGATGTGCGTCATCAGCAGATCTGTCGTCATGGCGAGGTCACTGGCGGCGCGGGCCCGCCCGACTTGCCGGTACACGCCCCATGCGGATGCTCCCAGCGCCAGCACCGAAAGGGCCAACGAGATGAGGTTGAAGACCACAGGCCCCCCACAGGCTCAATGATGATCACCGGTCACGTGCCCGCCACCCTAGGTGTGCTGACCGAACCGCCCAGGCCGAGAGTAGAGCCGTCGGGCGGCAGGTGTGGCTCATGAGCTTCTGCGGCGCAGCCGGGCCAGCAGTCCGCGTGAGGGCTGCGGCACCTCTGGTCGGGGTGAACCGTGCTGTGCCCAGGGCGAGTCGGGTGTGCCTGCCGGGCGCGGCGCCGGCCGGTGATCGCGTGCCTCTTCGAGAGCTTGTGCCAGGTCGGCCCTCAGCCAGCCGATCTCGTCCGGATCGCCCGCGGTCATGATCCTCTCGGCGAGGTGCGCGGCGGGCGAACCCAGTGCGCCATGAGCAGGCGGCCCCGGACGGAAACGGTTCAAGTAGGAGCGCTCGTAGGGGTCGGTCGCGATGTCCGCGATCTGGATCGGGTCGAGGAAGGCGGCAACGGCCCCGGCGCACTCCCATGGGTCACCGGCCTGGCGGAGCAGGAACCCCAGGTGCCGTCCGCGCCAGTTGCGGGGGCGCAGGTCCAGGCCCGCTTCCAGCAGGTCGCGCATTCCCTCCGGCGTACGGCCCTTCAGCAGCGAGGCGTTCTTCTGGTCCGCCGCGAACTGCCGCAGCTCTTCGGCCAGATACAGCCAGACCACGGCTCGATAGCGGTTGAGATAGAACTTCACCGGCACCACCAGGCCCAGGCGTGCCAGGCGCGTGAACCTGCCGGCCGGCACCTTCATGAGGGCCGCGCCCTCCGTGGTCCCCATGACCTTCACCCGCTCCCGCAGTGACTCCGGGAAGCGGTCCGCGCAGGACAGCCGGTCGATCTCGGAGCGGGCGACACGGCGGCCGCCGCCTCCCTCGTCGGGCACGGTCCTGATGTGTCCGAGGTGAACGGCGAGGTCGAACTCGCTTCGCTTGAGCTCCAGTTCCCGTGCGGCGCGGCTCGGCGCATACGAGAGGCGGTGCGGTGCGGTGATGGTGTTGCCCGACATGATCGGTCTCCCCCGTGGAGTCGGATGCTCACGCTGTGTGCGCTTGCCGTGACACAAAACCGTAGCCGGTCCGGCGAATCTGCCGGTGAGCCTGTGGATAACTCCACGGGAGAGGGTGAATCAGCAGGTCAGAGCTCTGCTGCAGTGCGCTGCTCGGGCTGTCGCGCATCCACGGCGAGGTGCTCGCCGACCCGGTTCACGAGCAGAGTCATCTCGTAGGCGATCTGGCCGATGTCGGCCTCCGCGCCGCTGAGGACGCACAGACAGCTTCCGGTGCCCGCTGCGGTCACGAAGAGCACCGCGTCGTCGAACTCGATCATCGTCTGGCGTACCTGCCCGGCGCCGAAGTGGCGTCCGGAGCCCTTGGCCAGACTGTGCAGGCCGGACGAGACGGCGGCGAGGTGCTCCGCGTCCTCGCGGCGCAGCCCTGTGCTCGCGCCCGCCACCAGCCCGTCGTTGGACAGGACCAATGCGTGGCGGACGTGTTCGACGCGTTCGGTCAAGTCGTCGAGCAGCCAGCCGAGTCCCTGGTTCTGCACCATGTTTCCGTCTCCCCGTGTGACGTCTCCTCCTGGCCGGAGGATCTCCCAGTCAGCCTTCCCCACGACCGGCCGCCGGGCAAGGAGGATGGGGGCATGGCACAGAAGATGACCGATGAGGAATGGCGGGCCTTCGTCTCGTACGGCACGCGCACCGCAAAGCTGTCCACCGTCCGGGCCGACGGCAGTCCCCATGTGACGCCGGTCTGGTTCGTACTCGACGGGGACGACGTGGTGTTCAACACCTCCAGGACGAGCGTCAAGGGACGCAACCTGGCACGGGACGGCCGGGTCGCCCTGTGCGTGGACGACGACCGGCCTCCGTTCGGCTTCGTGGTGATCCAGGGGCGCGCCCGCATTTCGGAGGACCTGGAGGAACTGAGGTACTGGGCCACCCGCATCGGGGCCCGCTACATGGGCGAGGAGCAGGCGGAGGCGTTCGGCGTGCGCAACGGTGTGCCGGGCGAACTCCTCGTCCGTGTCCCGATCGACAAGGTCCTCGCGGAGAAGGCCGTCGCGGACTGAGGCCGGTCGGCGGTCAGCCGACCGAGTCGAGCAGCCGGGCGGTGTGCATGCGCCCGGCGTACTCGACCAGCCGGATGAGCACTTCCTTTCCGGAGGCGCGGTCGCGGGCGTCGCAGAGCACGACGGGCGTTCCGCGGTCGAGGTCGAGGGCGCGTGAGACGTCCTGGGCGCCGTAGGTCCGGGCGCCCGCGAAGCAGTTGACGGCGACCACGAACGGGATGCGGCGGTGCTCGAAGTAGTCCACCGCGGGGAAGCAGTACTCGAGGCGGCGGGTGTCCGCAAGGACCACGGCGCCGAGTGCTCCCTGCGACAACTCGTCCCACAGGAACCAGAACCGGTCCTGTCCCGGCGTCCCGAACAGGTAGAGGGACAGACCGGACCGGATGGTGATGCGGCCGAAGTCCATGGCGACCGTCGTGGTGACCTTCTGATCCACACCGTCGGTGTCGTCCACCAACTCGCCCGCCTCGCTGAGCAGTTCCTCGGTGCGCAGCGGCTTGATCTCACTGACCGCGCCCACCAGGGTGGTCTTGCCCACGCCGAATCCGCCGGCGACCAGTATCTTCAACGCCAGGGCGGCCGTCTCGCCGCCGGTCGCGTCGGAGTGCTCGGAGACCATCGATCACTTCTCTCGGGAGCGGGTGCGAAGGGAGCAGCATGACAACTAGGGCTCCCTTACGGTGGGTTAGACGGATATTTGCCTGATGTGGCCGACTCGTAGCCGGTCGCGATCGTTCCTCTACAGCGCCCGCAGCCCTTCGATCACCTCACGCAGAATCCGTTCGTCGGGAAGCTGAGCGGGAGGCACCGGACGGCTGACGGTGACGCAGCCGAGTTCCAGCAGATCACCGAGGAGCACCCGGACCACGCCGACCGGCAGATCGGTGCCCGCGGCGAGTTCCGCGACCGACTGGGTGTCCGTCCGGCACAGGTCGACGAGGGCGCGGTGTTCCGGTCCGAGCGCGGTGGTGTCGTCGGGCGCACGCGCGTCCAGTGTGACCAGGGCGATCAGGTCGAAGCGCACCCCGGTGGGGCCGGGCCTGGTCCGTCCGCCCGTCATGGCGTACGGACGGACGAGCGGCCCGGCCTCGTTGTCGTACCACTGGCTGCCCGGCTCGCTCGGGAGGCCGGTCGTGTCCTCGGTCATGTACGGACCGCCTTCTCGCCTCAGCCGGTGGCGGGCGGCCGCGCGCCGACACGTGGTGCGGTGCAGAGGTGCTCGCCGACGCGCTTGACCAGCCGTGCCATCTCATAGGCCACCAGTCCGATGTCGGCGGTCACGGCGGTGAGAAGGGCGAGGCAGGAGCCGTCACCCGCAGCGGCCACGAACAGGAAGGCGTCGTCCATCTCCACCATGGTCTGCCGCACCCCGCCGGCCCCGAAATGCCGGCCCGCGCCCTTGGCCAGACTGTGGAAGCCGGAGGCGACGGCGGCCAGGTGTTCCGCGTCCTCACGTCTGAGGTCGCTCGATGCGCCCACTGCGAGTCCGTCGTTGGACAGCACCACGGCGTGCCGCACCTCGCCCACGCGCAGCACCAAGTCGTCCAGCAGCCAGTCGAGTTCGCCGGACCGCTGGGCGGTCCTCCTGCTCGGGTCCTGGATCATGCGGGGTCTCCTTCGCTGCTGTCGCTGCCCGCTCGGGCGTCCGAGACGGCACCGCGGCGGGCATCCGGTGTGCCCGCGCGGCCGGGGGGTCTGCCGCCGCCGCGTGTCCATCCGTCGCGGTACGCCGCCATGCGGTCCCGGACGAGTTCGGGGGTGCGCCGGTCGTCGCCGCGAGCCGTGGGCCTCTCCCCCGGTTCCTCCGGGCGCCGCTCGCGCAGTTGGGGGGCGAGGCTGGCCTGGCGTACCCGGCGCGGGAGGGCGTCGGATCCTGCGGAGTCGTCCGGGGGACGGTGCAGTCGCAAGGTGGTGACTCCCGGGGGTGGGGTGTCGGTCGCGGTCTCCACCGCACCAGGTACGGAGGGCACCAGCGCGGGACGGTCCGGCTGCGCGGGGATGCGCTCCTGAGGGGGGTCCGTGGTGCGGGGCACGCGCGCGTGCCCCGCGGCTGTGGTCCGTTCGGCGTCCGCGGTCCCGCCGGGGGAACGTTCCGCCGCGCCGGTGTGCAGCAGTGCGGTGGGCAGAAGGACGACGGCGGTGGTGCCACCGTAGGGCGAGGTGCGCAGATGCACCTTGACGCCGTGCCGGGCCGAGAGTCTGCTGACCACGAACAGGCCGAGCCGGTCGCTGTCGAACAGGTCGAGTGCCTCGGACTGCTCGATGCGGCGGTTGGCCTCGGCGAGCGTCTCTTTGCCCATGCCGAGGCCGCGGTCCTCGACCTCGACGGCGTAGCCGTTGCCGACGGGCTCGCCGGTGATGCGCACGCGCGTGTGGGGCGGCGAGAACTGCGCCGCGTTCTCGATGAGTTCGGCCAGGAGGTGGGTGAGGTCGGCGACGGCCCCGCCGACGACGGACGCGTCGGGCAGCTGTCGTACCTCCACGCGCGCGTAGTCCTCGACTTCGGAGACGGCCGCCCGGACGACGTTCGTGAGGGAGACCGGCATGCGCCAGGCCCGGCCGGGCGCCGCTCCGGAGAGGATGATCAGGCTCTCCGCGTGACGCCGCATACGGGTCGTGAGGTGGTCCAGCCGGAACAGGTCGCTCAGCTCGTTCGGGTCGTCGGAGCGCCGTTCCATGCTGTCGAGAAGGCTCAGTTGGCGGTGCACGAGGATCTGGCTGCGCCGGGCGAGATTGACGAACACCCCGGAGATGCCGTCGGCCAGCTCGGCGCGCTCCACGGCGGCCCTCAGCGCGGCCCGGTGCACGGTGCCCAGGGCCTCGGCGACCTGCCCGGTCTCGTCCTCCGCGGGCGGCCCGGGCGGCGCCTCGGCCCGTACGTCGATCTCCTCGCCCGCGCGCAGTTTCCTCATGGCTTCGGGGAGTTTGCGCCGGGCGATCTCCAGGGCGCCGTTGCGCAGGTTGACCAGCTCGACGACGAGCCCGCGACCGATGCGTACGGAGATGACGAGCGAGGCGGCGACGGCGACGAGGCCGAGCAGGACCGCGGCGCCGGCCGGGGTGAGCAGCCCGCGGGCGAACGGGTCGGCCCGGTCGGCGACACCGCGCCCCGCGTCCTCCTCGATCGTCCGCATGCCGTCCCGCACGCGCGTGTGCGCCCGGTCCCAGACGGCTTCCGGTGCCGCGGCGGTGGCCCGTGCGCCCGGGGCACCGGCGAGGATGTTGTCCTCGGCGGCGGTCAAGGCGGCGTACTCGCTGCCGTCGGCAAGGGTCTGCCAGGCGGTGTGCTCGGGACCGCTCAGGTCGGCGACGGCGGACTCGGTGATGGCTCGGCGCGTGTCGACAGCGCCGGTGAACAGCCGCAGCCGCTCGCCCGAGAGTCCGCCGGCCAGGCGTGCACTGGCCAGTACGACGTCCTCCTGGGCCAGTGCCTCGCCCGCGCGGGAGAACTCGAGGAGCACGCGCGCGTCCGACCCGGGTTCGGCGTCCTGGATGCCGGTGAGGGCACCGCCCACCGCGAAGGCGGCCGTGAGCGTCCTGGTGTAGCGGCCGTACGTCTCGTCCCAGGTCATGCGTCGGTCGAGCACCGCGGTCCGCAGAGGGCGCAGTTGTTCGGCGCCGGTGACGAAGGCTTCGAGTCGCTCGGCCACTCCGGCGGGCAGTTCCTCGCTGTCGGCGACGGTGCTGTCATGGCTGAGCCGTAGTGTCGCCACAGCGCGGTCCGTGTCCCGCGCGAGCTTCCTCAGGTCGTCGCTCCGCCCGGTGGACGGGTCGGTCGCGTAGCGCACCGCGACCCTGCGTTCGGCCTGGAGCGCGGCGACGGCTTCCGCGACAGGCGACCGGATCGCCGAGTCAACACGCTGCAACTGGCGCAGCCGGGCGACGTCCTGGGCAGTGCTCACGGTGGCGTATCCCCACAAGGCGAGTAGCGAGACGACCGGCACCATCAGCAGGCAGACGATCTTGGCCCGAACGGTGCGCGGCCGTATGCGCCAGTGGCCCGCGCGCGCGGGCAGGTCGTCGGGGGCACCGCCGGAGGGATCTTCGGATCCTTCGTCGGCAGGCGGTCCGGCGTGTGCGCGGCGGCCGCGCACCGGAGGTGGGGGCGGCGTCTCGGCGCCGGCTGTGGGGGTCCTACGCGGTGTACGCATGGCCTCCTCGCTCGGGAGTGGTTCGGGTGCGTGCCGTCCGGGCGGTACCGCGGCCGGTCCCGCCACTAGCGGGCGGCACTCGCGGCGGGCCGCTGGGCGGAGGCGGATGCCTCGCGCTCGCCCGTGGCCGGCGACAGCGCGACGAACGCGGACGTCAGGAACAGGTACGACCCGAGGCCCACGGCGAGGGGGAAGATGAACTGCATCGCCGTGGCCCCGGGCAGGGCCGTACCGGAGGGTGTGACGTGCACGCTCACGGCGAACATCGCGGTGTAGTGCATGCTGCTCACCGCCGCTCCCATGATCAGAGAGGCGATGGTGACGGCGACGGGTGACTTGATGTTGAGGGCCGCCCACAGCGCCGCGGTCGCCGCGACGACGGCGATCAGGACGGAGAGGGCGACCAGCACCGGGTCGTAGCTGACGTCGCCGTGCAGCCGGACCGCCGCCATGCCCAGATAGTGCATGCTCGCGACGCCCAGCCCGGTGGTCAGTCCGCCGAGGAAGAGCGCGCGGGCACGGTCCTTGCCGTAGCCGACGGCGAAGACGCCGACGCAGACGACGGCCATGGCGACGAGGAGGCTCACGATGGTGAGCGGCACGTCGTAGCGGATGTCGGTGCCGCTGACGCCGAAGCCGAGCATGGCCACGAAGTGCATGGTCCAGATGCCGGTGCCGATCGCGGAGGCCGCGGTGACGAGCCAGTTGCGGCGCGAGCGGCCGGTGGCGCCGAGCGCGCGCACGGTGCAGCGCAGACCCAGGGCCGCACCCATGCAGGCCATCACATACGACAGCAAGGGGGTCAGCCACCCGAAGGTGGCGTGGTCCAGGTGTCCCATGGCCCCGGGACGCTAGCCGGGGCCAGGAAGCACACAGGGGGCGCATTTCGAAAGGTGCTGGAATATGACGCAGAGATGTTCCTGAACGATCGCGTCCAGCCCGAACGTGTGCACCGCGACGCCGTTCCCGTCGGTGAGGGATGATCCGGACCATGAGCGACGACCACACACACGTCCAGGAGTTCTTCACCGCCCGCGCCGCCGACTGGGACAGCCGGTTCCCCGACGACGGCCCCGCCTACGCCGCCGCCGTGGCCGATCTCGGCCTGCGCGAGGGTGATCATGTCCTCGACGCGGGCTGCGGCACCGGACGCGCCCTGCCGGCGCTGCGGGCCGCCGTGGGGCCGTCGGGCGTGGTCGTCGGGGCCGATCTGACCCCGGCCATGTTGGACGCCGCCGTACGGGCCGGACGGGACCGGGACGGACACCTCCTGCTCGCCGACGTCGCTGCGCTGCCGCTGCGCTCCGAGTCGTTCGACGCCGTGTTCGCGGCGGGCCTCATCGCCCATCTTGCCCGGCCCGCCGAGAATCTGCGGGAGCTGGCGCGCGTCGTGCGGCCCGGCGGCGTGCTGGCCCTGTTCCACCCCATCGGCAGAGCGGCCCTCGCCGCACGCCAGGGCCGGCAGATCACTCCGGACGATCTGCGCGCCGAGCCCAACCTCCGCCCCGTGCTGGCCGGTTCCGGCTGGCGCATGACGTCGTACGCCGACGAGGACACTCGGTTCCTGGCCCTGGCGGTCCGCGAGAGCTGACCTCCCGGCTCCGCTTCAGTCGGCGGCTGATGGGTCCAGGTGCCGTACCGGGCAGCCTCGCACACCGGGCACCGGGCGGGTGCCGAGCTCGTCCAGCCGGTAGCCGTTCGGGTAGCCCTTGATTTCCCAGTTCTGCCGGGCGTGGTGCGGTGCCCGGCGCGGCGGCAGCAGCCGGACGGCCCGTCCGCGCAGGCGTACGGCGCGGCGCACGAGGGTGCGGGTGACGGGGCCCGGAGGTGTGTAGCGGAAGGCCCGCAGCAGCGGCTCGTCGAGCAGGGCCAGCGTCGAGGTGCGCAGGAGCGGCGCCAGTGGCCTTGGGTACCACGAGGCCATCAGGTCGAGCGTGGCGTCCGAGACCCGTCGCGCCTGTTCGTCCCATCCGAAATGGGCCTCTTCGTAGGCGTCGAGGCAGGCCTCGAACTCCTCGTAGGAGCCGGGGATGTCCTTGATGCCCATGTGCCGCCCCAGAGTGCGGTAGTGCACGGCGGAGGCGACAATCTCGTGGCGCGACAACCGGCGCCATCCGTACGCGTCGATCCAGCGCTTGGGCATCACGACGAACGTAGACAGCACATACCGCATGTCGTCATTGCTGATGTCGTAGCTGCGGTGCATCTGGTTGATGCGGCGGATCGCCGTACGGCCCTGTTCGCTGTCGAAGCCGTGCTCGACGACCGCGTCGAGGAGCAGTGAGGTGTCGTCGTAGCGTTTCTGTGTCCGGTCCGTGAGCTCGGCCGTCCCGGCGAGCAGCCGGCCGATGCCCGGAACGGCGTACGTGCGGTAAAGGGCCAGTTCAAGGGCTCGGGTGAAGTCCCAGGGGAACTCGTACGCCGTGGTGAGCCGGTAGATCTCCCAGGAGTCCTGCTCCGGGTCCAGCCGCCGGATCTGTGCGAGCCGCTCGAAGCGCTTCACCGCGTTGTCCCCCTTCTGCCGCCGGATCTCCAACTCTACGTTGAGCAGCAGGAGATGGTCGACGAGCCATGGCACCACGCAGGGGAAGGTGGTCAGCATGTTCGGCAGGGTCCGCAAGGCCTGCACCCGGTTTCTCAGCTCGTTGCGCGGTGAGGCGAACGCAGGCCGGAAGGCACCGGGGCACAATCTGTTCGAGGCCGCCGCCGCGTATGTTTCGGCCTGTGCGGAGGACGACCAGGAGCGGATCGACGAGGCGGCGGGCTGGGTGTCGCCGGAGGCGTTGTCCTTCGGGGTGAGCGAGCTGGCGTGCCGGGCCGTCATCGCCCTCGCGCGGGAGCGCGACGAGTCGACGCGTACCGTGGCGAGGGCACTCCTCGGGCTGCCGGCGGCCTGAGGCGGCGCGCCGCGGGTGGTCGATTCGCCCCATCCGGTCAGAAAACTGCAGCTCCGGGTGGGCATCTCGGTCGTGACAAGCTGCTTCCCGGCGGACTAGGGTGCGCGCCGTTGGACCAATTGCTGGGGAGGCTGGGATGGCCGGGACGGACGAGGAAGCCGTCGCCGCCGCGGACGATGCGCTGTACGTGCTCACGGCGGTACTGCTGACGCCGGCGACGTTCCCGAGTGTGCTGGGCGACGACTATCCGGAGGCCTGCGGGGCGCTCGGTCTCGCGCCGCTGGCCGACGGGTACGGCCTGATACTCGGCCAGGACGGCGAGGGAGCCAGGTGGACCGTCGCCATCGACGACGTCTCACTGGTCGCGGTCGCCATCGCCTCGTGGGACTGCGGCATGGAGTACGAGCTGTCGCCGGACGAGCGCACGGTCGTCGCCGCCCTGCCCGGCTGGCCCCTCGACGTCGCCGTCGCGGCCCCCAATGTGCCCGCGCCGCACGATCCCGGCCCCGAGGTCGCGGACGGTGCCCCGCTCACGCCGCCGGACACCACCACATGGGGCCCGGCCCAGCGCCGTATGGGAGCCGACGAGATCGCGCGCCAGTGGACCACCTGGCGGGAGCAGATCGACGATGCGGAGTTCCTGAACCCGGGCGAAGGACCGGCCGACGCCGCTCCGGGCGCGGAGGGGACCGAGGCCGACAAGAAGGGCCTGAGCCCCGTCCGGCGGGTCCTCGCCGAGGCACGGGCATACGCGGACACCCCGCCGCCGCTCGGCCGGGTGCGGTCGTCCTTCGCGTCGGGTGACGCGCGGATCCTGCGCGTGGACGGCCCCGGCTGGTCGCTCGTGGCCAGGACCGACGACATCGCGTTCGTGCTGCTCGACGAGGAGCCGGGGGAGGTCATGCCGGTGGGCCGGGGACCCGAGCTGCCGAGTCTCCTGGAGGCGCTCGACAAGATGGCCGTGCGCCCGAGCTGATCCCGCCCACGGCCGCACGACGCGCAGTTCGTGATCCGGCTGCCGGGCCACTGGAACGGCGGTCCGGTCGTCACGGGCGCACCGGGCACACGCAGGCAGTACGCGACGGACACGGCGATCTCCGACCAGGTCCTCGCGGCCGGCTAGAAGGTCTGCTGGGGCATCGCGCAGAAGGTCTACCGTGCCGAGTTCAATCCGTCGTACGGCCCCAGCTGCCCCGGCGCGTCCGCCGGTACCACCCCCGATCACTTTCTGGCTCCGTGTGCCTCCGAATCCGGACCGGCTGCGGCCGATCCTGCCCTGCTACCGGTCGGCGTTCGACGCACTGGTCGCAT
This sequence comes from Streptomyces luteolifulvus, assembly GCF_008806595.1. GTDB lineage: Bacteria > Actinomycetota > Actinomycetes > Streptomycetales > Streptomycetaceae > Streptomyces > Streptomyces luteolifulvus. The sequence goes on from NZ_VZRB01000012.1 coordinate 108,672, forward strand.
GGGCCGAGCACGGCGTCCGGCCGCCCGCGGACCATGTCGTCGGCAGGCCCGCGAGCGGAGACGTGGTCGGCTCATGCGCGCCGGCCGACCGGGCCGCGGCGGCGCGTCAGCGGCCGAGCTCCTTGCGCGTGGCGCGGCGCAGCCTGCGCCGCTGTGCGGGGTCGAGCGTGAGGTACGCGGCCGCCGGGACCCCCAGGATGATCAGAAGCGCGGCCCACCAGGGCAGCCAGATGAGCAGGATGATCCCGACCGCCACACCTCCTGCGGCGATCTTCGCGTTCTTCGACATCAGCGTCGCCTCCTTCGCGGCCACTGCCGCTCTCTGTCCAGTGAACGGGTCCGCGCTTCCCGTGGTTCCTGACCCGCCCCCGAGAAACCCCTGAGACACCCCTGAGTCGCCCCCTGAGACCGTCCCGACGCTGGAGGGGGCGTCGGCTCGACAAGTGGCCGACGCCCCGGGTTCATCCGCCGGTCGTACGGCGTTCCGCGCCGGGCCCAACTCTTGCCGCTGTCACCGAATTTGGTCCTCAGGAGGCCTGATGTCCCCGTATGCCACCGGCCGGCGCCGCGTCCACCGTTCCGTCGCAGCAGGCGTGCCCCTGGCCGTGCTGGCGGCGCTCGTGGCGGCCGCCCCGGCCGCGGACGCCTCGTCCACGGACGCGTATGTCACGCGTACCGCGACGTTGGGCGACCTTCCGCTCGGTGCGTTCAGCAACGCGCTGCTGCCGGGGACCGTGGACGACGACCGGGGCGTGGACCTCGGGGGAATCGGGAGTGATCTCTACCCGGCCGGCCGCAAGGGCGAGTTCTGGACGGTCACCGACCGCGGCCCCAACGGTCAGATCAAGGTCAGCGGCACGAAGCGGCGCACGTTCCCGGTGCCGGGCTTCGATCCGTCGATCGTGAAGATCCGGGTGTCCGGTGACAGCGTGCAGGTGCTGGACGCGATCCCGATCACCACCTCCTCGGGCAAGCCCGTCACCGGCCTGTCGAACCAGCAGGGGCGTGACGAGGCGCCGTACTCCTACGACGCACAGCAGCCGCTGTCGTACAACCCGAACGGGCTGGACACCGAGGGCATCGTGCGGGCGGCGGACAACAGTTTCTGGCTCGTCGACGAGTACGGGCCCTCGCTCGTGCATGTCTCCGCGCGCGGGAAGGTGCTCGCGCGCTACGTGCCGAAGGGGCTGAACCTCACCGGGGCGGACTATCCGGTCGTGGAGGCCCTGCCGTCCGTGCTGCTGCACCGGAAGATCAACCGGGGTTTCGAGGGGCTCGCCCAGCTTCCCGGCGGCAACCTGGTGCTGGCGGTCCAGAGCCCGCTGTCCCTGCCCGACGCGGATGCCGGGGGCGCGTCGCGCACGACCCGTCTGCTGCGGTTCTCGCCGAAGAAGAAGGCCGTCACCGCCGAGTACGCGTACCGCTTCGATCCGGTGAACGTCGTGGATCCGAGCGAGGACGACACCTCCGAGCTCAAGATCTCCTCGGTGGTCGCCGTGGGCGGTGACCGGCTGCTGGTCGAGGAGCGCACCGACAAGACGGCGCGGCTGCAGCTCGTGCGTCTGGACTGCGAGGCGAACATCCTCGGCGGCCCCTGGGACGACGACACGACGTCTCCGTCCCTGGAGCAGCTCGACGACCCGGCGGCCTCCGGCGTCCCGGTGCTCCCCAAGCGCCTGGTCGTGGACCTCGGCACGGTGGCGGGCCTGCCCGGGAAGATCGAGGGCATCGCGCGCGTGGATCACCGCACGCTCGCCGTCATCAACGACAACGACTTCGGGATGACGGACGGCGCGGGCGCGTTCGACGCGCAGGGACGGCTGGTCGACAGCGGTGTGGAGACGACGGTGACCTACGTGCGGCTGCCGCGCGGCATCTGATCCCGAGGTCCCCCTACAGGGACGGGATCAGCGATTCGAGACCACTGGGCAGCTCGCTCGGCAGACCGCTGGGCAGTTCACTGGGGAACTGCGACGGCAGTCTGCTGGGCAGCTCGGTCGGGATGCTCAGGGAGGGCCTGGGAGAGCCGCTCGTGCCGGAGCTGCTCCCCGCGGGCGGCTTCTCGTCCGGTGAGCCGTCGGTTGCCGAGGCCATCAGGACCACGGCGACGACGGCCGTGGCGGCCACGATCACCGCGAGCAGGACGAAGAGCGGGTTCCGGCGTCTGCCCGGGCCCTGGCCGGGCGGCTCCGGCTCCCAGTCTCCGTACGCCGGCGGAGGAGGTCGAAAACCGCCGCCCGGAGGCGACGCGTCGCCCGGTGGCCCGGGCGGCTGAGGTGGTACGGGCGGCACGGCCATACCCCAAGCCTCGCCTCGGACTGCTCAAGGCGCGACCCTCGCACGGAAGTTGATACGGACTCACGCCATGGATCGCATGATTCCGGAACTTTCCGTGCGGAGACGGGCACGCGCGCGTGTGGTTCAGTCACGCGCCCCCAGCAGATGGTCCATCGCCAGCTGGTCGAGGCGTTCGAAGGCCATCCCGCGCGCGGCGGCCGCCTCGATGTCGAACTCCTCGAAGGCCGCACGGTCGGCGAGCAGCGTCTTGAGGCCGTCCGCCGCAGTCGGCTGCGCCAGCTCGTCCAGGCGCGAGGCACGCAGGGCCTCCTGGACCTCGGGGTCGGCACGGAAGGCGGCCGCACGCTCCTTGAGGATCAGGTAGTTGCGCATGCAGCCCGCCGCAGACGCCCACACGCCGTCGAGGTCCTCGGTCCGCGGCGGCTTGAAGTCGAAGTGCCTCGGGCCCGCGTAGCCGGCGCTCTCCAGCAGGTCGACCAGCCAGAAGGCGGCCCGCAGGTCGCCCGCGCCGAAGCGCAGGTCCTGGTCGTACTTGATCCCGGACTGACCGTTGAGGTCGATGTGGAAGAGCTTGTCGGCCCACAGCGCCTGGGCGATGCCGTGCGGGAAGTTGAGCCCGGCCATCTGCTCGTGGCCGACCTCCGGGTTGACGCCGTACAGCTCCGGACGCTCCAGACGGTCGATGAACGCCAGTGCGTGGCCCACGGTGGGCAGCAGGATGTCGCCGCGCGGCTCGTTCGGCTTGGGCTCGATGGCGAAGCGCAGGTCGTAGCCCTGCTCGGTCACGTACTCGCCGAGGAGGTCGAAGGCCTCCTTCATGCGGTCGAGGGCCAAGCGCACGTCCTTGGCGGCGCCGGACTCGGCACCCTCGCGGCCTCCCCAGGCGACATAGGTCCTTGCGCCGAGCTCCGCCGCCAGGTCGATGTTGCGGATGGTCTTGCGCAGGGCGTAGCGGCGCACGTCGCGGTCGTTGGCGGTGAACGCGCCGTCCTTGAAGACGGGATGCGTGAAGAGGTTGGTGGTGGCCATCGGCACCGTCATGCCGGTCGCGTCGAGAGCCTCGCGGAACCGCTTGATGTGCGCCTCGCGCTCGGTGTCGGTGGATCCGGACGGGATCAGGTCGTCGTCGTGGAAGGTCACACCGTACGCACCGAGCCCGGCCAGGCGCTGAACCGTCTCCACCGGGTCCAGGGCGCGGCGGGTGGCCTCGCCGAACGGGTCCCTTCCCTGCCAGCCGACGGTCCACAGGCCGAAGGTGAACCTGTCCTCGGGGGTGGGCTGGTAGTTCATGCCGCGACTCCTTGCTCGCTCTGCTATTTCGTCATGGCCGTTTACAAATTAGTATGCCCACACATCTCGGGGAAGGGACAAGACTGTCCCTGAAGAGAAAGAGGGAGAGCCCGATGTCAGCAGCCGAGGGTCCGCTCGTCGTCGGCGTGGACACCTCCACCCAGTCCACGAAGGCGCTGGTCGTCGACGCGTCCACCGGACGGGTCGTCGCGAGCGGCCAGGCGCCGCACACCGTCTCCTCCGGGGCCGGCCGGGAGAGCGACCCGCGCCAGTGGTGGGACGCCCTGTGTGAGGCGCTGCGCCAGTGCGGCGACGCAGCCCACGAGGCCGCGTCCGTGTCCGTCGGCGGCCAGCAGCACGGGCTCGTCACCCTGGACGCCCGGGGAGAACCGGTGCGGCCGGCCCTGCTGTGGAACGACGTGCGCTCGGCACCGCAGGCCCGCCGGCTGGTCGAGGAGCTGGGCGGCCCGAAGGCCTGGGCGGAGCGCACCGGGAGCGTGCCGGGCCCCTCCTTCACGGTCACGAAGTGGGCCTGGCTGGCCGAGAACGAACCGGAGGCGATCCGCGCCACCAAGGCCGTACGCCTCCCCCACGACTACCTCACCGAGCGCCTCACCGGTCTGGGCACGACCGACCGCGGCGATGTCTCGGGCACCGGCTGGTGGGCGTCGGCGACCGAGTCGTACGACGACGAGGTCCTCGCGCGCGTGGGGCTCGATCCCGCGCTGCTGCCCCGTGTGGTCCGCCCCGGTGAGGTGGTCGGCACCGTGCGAGACAGCCACGACCTGCCGTTCTCCAGGGGAACCCTGGTCGGAGCCGGCACCGGTGACAACGCGGCCGCCGCGCTGGGACTCGGTCTGCGCCCCGGCACCCCCGTGCTGAGCCTCGGCACCTCGGGCACGGTGTACGCCGTCTCGAAGCAGCGCCCCGCCGACCCGACGGGCACCGTCGCGGGCTTCGCCGACGCCCGCGGCGACTGGCTGCCGCTGGCCTGCACCCTGAACTGCACGCTCGCCGTCGACCGCGTCGCCGCCCTGCTGGGTCTCGACCGCGAGGCGGTGGAACCCACCACGGAGGTCACCCTCCTGCCCTACCTCGACGGCGAACGCACCCCCGCCCTGCCCGGCGCCTGTGGACTGCTCCACGGGCTGCGCCACGACACGACCGGCGGACAGCTCCTCCAGGCCGCCTACGACGGTGCCGTCCACTCCCTGCTGGGCGCGCTCGACCTGGTCCTGGACGCGGACGCGGACCGGTCGACCCCGCTGCTGCTGATCGGCGGCGGAGCCCGGGGCACGGCCTGGCAGCAGACCGTGCGCCGGCTGTCCGGGCGGCCCGTCCAGGTACCCGAGGCCAGGGAACTGGTCGCGCTCGGGGCCGCGGCGCAGGCGGCCGGTCTGCTGACCGGTGAGGATCCGGCGGCGGTCGCCCGGCGCTGGCACACGGCCGCGGGACCCGTGCTCGACGCGGTGGAGCGGGACGAGGCGACGCTGGCCAGGATCTCCGGAGTACTCTCCGACGCGGCCCCGCTGCTGGAGCGCGGGACGGACCCGCGCTGACCGACCCCCGACCGAGGACTGACCCAGGCATGACGGCACCGCTGCACCAGGCGCACCCGGCCGGTTCGGGCCGCGCGCTGCCCGACACCCAGCAGGGCATGCGCCGTCGCAACCTCGCCCGGGTGATGCACACCGTCAGCGCCGAGGGCCCGCTCTCGCGAGCCGCCGTCGCCTCGCGCATAGGGCTCACCCGGGCTGCGGTGTCGACCCTGGTCGACGAGCTCGTCCGCTCGGGTCTGCTGCAGGAGCTGGGACCCGAGCGGCCCGGCCGGGTGGGCAGGCCCGGGTCGGCGCTCGCCGTCAGCGGACACGGTCCCGCGGGGATCGGTGCCGAGGTCGGCGTCGATCACCTCGCGGTCTGCGCGGTCGACCTGCGGGGTGAGGTGCGGGCCAGGGCGGTGCGCCACGGAGCGAACCGCGGCCGCTCCCCCGCGCCGGTGATCGAGGAGCTGACCGGGCTGGTGCGCCGGGTCGTCGCCGAGGCGCAGGGCCAGGGTCTGTGGCCCGCGGGGCTCGCCGTGGCCGTACCCGGCCTGGTGGCCCGCGATGCCCGGACGGTCGTACGCGCCCCGAACCTCGACTGGCACGACACCGACCTGGGCGGCCTGCTCCCCGTCGGTATCCCGCTGACCGTGGACAACGAGGCCAATTTCGGCGCGCTGGCCGAACTCTGGCTCGGCGAGGACACTCCGCGCGACTTCCTGCATGTGTCGGCGGAGATCGGCATCGGCGCGGCGGTCGTCGTGGACGGACGGCTGCTGCGCGGAACGCGCGGGTTCGCGGGCGAGCTGGGGCATGTGCCGGTCCGCCCGGACGGGCCCGAGTGCCCGTGCGGCGGCCGCGGGTGTCTGGAGCAGTACGCCGGTGAGGAGGCGGTGTTGCGCGCGGCCGGTCTGGAGCCGGGCGAGGACCGTGTCGGGCTGCTGGCGGGGCGTGCCGAGGACGGCGACGAAGACGTACGAGGGGCGCTGCGCGACGCGGGAGAGGCGCTGGGCATCGCCCTGACCGGGGCGGTCAATCTGCTGGACCCCGAGAGCGTCGTGCTCGGCGGTGCGCTGTCCGGGCTCTCGCCCTGGCTGCTGCCGTCCCTGCAGGCCGAGTTGGCCCGGCGCACGGCGGGCCCGGCCTGTCCGGTGACCGTGTCACGGCTGGGTCCCGAGGGCCCATTGCTGGGTGCGGCGCACTCGGTTGTGCGGGGGGTTCTGGACGATCCGGCGTCGGTGGCGGAACGGGTCTGAGGCGGAGCCCGGCCTCCTGCACGCCTGATCGGGCGTGCGAGTTCGCCCGATCGGGTGAGCGAGTTTTCCACAAAGGCTCAGCCGTCCACCGGAACAGGTCGCGTTCCCCTGCTCAACTCTCAGGCGTCGTACGGTGATCGCCACCAGCTCGCAACCACGACCGTCGTGTCGCCGTTGGGCAGGTCCCCCCACCGTCAGAGAGGCAATCGTTCATGGAACGCGCACGACCGCACCTCACCAGGCGACGGCTCCTCCAAGGCGCCGCCCTTACCGCAGTCCCGTTCGCTCTGCTCCCCGGGACACGGGCCGCAGCCGCCGGGACCCGGACCGTCGACTGTCCGGCGGCCGAGTGGGCGCCGGCGAGCACGGCCAACTACACGGCGTCCAGCCGCCCCGTGTCCCATCCCGTCGACCGCGTGATCATCCACGTCACCCAGGAGACGTACGCCACCACGCTGTCCATCTTCCAGAACCCGCAGAAGAACGTGTCGGCGCACTACGTCGTCCGCTCGGCCGACGGACACGTGGCACAGTGCGTCCGCGAGGCCGACATCGCCTGGCACGCCGGGAACTGGGACTGCAACACACGCAGTATCGGCATCGAGCACGAGGGGTGGGTGGACCGGCCCGACTGCTTCACCGACGCGCTGTACGAGCGGTCGGCCGGGCTCACGGCCTCGGTCTGCGCGAGATACGGCATCCCCATGGACCGGGCGCACATCATCGGACACCACGAGGTACCGGGGACGGATCACACCGACCCCGGACCGGACTGGGACTGGGTGCGCTACCTGAGGCTTGTCAACTTCGTGTGAGCGAAGGGTTGTCCACACCCACACCCGGAGTGACGATATCCCTTGCCGCTTCACCTTTCGGGAGGTCGAATTGACCGATCCATGGGTGGCCCTCGAGCCGGGGGCCGACCCCGCCGAGCGGGTCCGGATACTGCGCCGCGCACACGAGACGTTCACCGCGGTGGGTGCCGTGCCGCAGCCGGTCCGCGCGGTGGTGGCCGACTCCTGGCGGCGTTCCGCGCGGGCCGGCGTCGGCCCCGACGGCACCGCGAGCGTCGAGCTCTCCGACGGCGACCTCGGCGCATACCGTGCCGAGCACCCGCTCGCCCGGGTGATGCCGCTCTTCCGCGAACTCATGGGCACGTTCGCCGCCGACGGCGAGCACCTCCTGGCGGTGTGCGACGAGCACGCGAGGCTGCTGTGGGTCGAGGGCCATGCGACGACCCGGCAACGAGCGGGGCGGATGAACTTCGTACCGGGAGCGCGGTGGGCCGAGACAGCGGTGGGCACGAACGCGCCGGGCACGGCCGTCGCCGTCGGCCGGCCGGTGCAGGTGTTCGCGGCCGAGCACTTCATACGGCGAGTACAGCCCTGGACGTGCACGGCCGCCCCCGTGCACGATCCGCACACCGGCCGGGTGCTCGGTGCGGTGGACCTCACCGGCGGGGACGGGCTCGCGCATCCGCACAGCCTGGGTTTCGTGCAGGCCGTGGCGCGGGCCGCCGAGTCCCAGCTGGCGCTGCTCGCACCGGAGAGGCACACGGCCGACACGCCCGAGCTGATCGCGCTGGGGCGCGACGAGGCCCTGTTCCGGGCCGGCGGCCGCTCCCTCAGGCTCAGCCGCCGGCACAGCGAGATCCTGGTGCTGCTGACCCGCCACCCGGAGGGTCTGACCGGCGACGAGCTGCTGTGCGCGCTGTACGAGGACGAGTCGGTGACGCCGGTGACGCTGCGGGCCGAACTGGCGCGGCTGCGCAGGATCCTCAGCCCCGGCCTGCTGGCCTCGCGGCCCTATCGGCTCACGGCGCCGGTCGACACCGACGTCGATGTGCTCGAACGGCGGCTGGAGACCGGTGCGGTGACGGCCGCGGCCACCGCCTACCCGGGCCCGCTGCTGCCCGCCTCCCGGGCCCCGGCGGTGGTGCGGCTCAGGAGACGTCTGGCCGACGGCCTGCGTACGGCGCTGATCGCCCGCCGCGATCCCGACCTGCTGGCGGACTGGGCGCACGCGGTGTGGGGCGAGGACGACCTCGACGTATGGCGGGCACTCGCCGCGATACGGCCGACGGCGGCGGTCCGGTCCCGGCTCGCCGCGCTGGAGGCGGAACTGGCGGCGCCGGTACCACCGGCGGCGTGGCCGCGTTCCACGAGCCGCTGACCGCGCCGGGCACCCGTCGGCTGCGCGCAACGTATCTGCAACCTCCTCTTCCCTAGCCTCGCGTCGAGAGCTGCCCAACGGTGGGCGGCGCTTGTGAAGGAGGCCCATCAGCATGACCCGTTACGCGGCGCCCGGCACCGAGGGCGCGATCGTCTCCTACCAGGCGCGCTACGACCACTTCATCGGCGGCGAGTACGTGCCTCCGGCGCGCGGGCAGTACTTCGAGAACCCGTCCCCGGTGACCGGGCAGCCGTTCACCGAGGTCGCGCGCGGCACCGCGGAGGACGTGGAGCGGGCCCTGGACGCGGCCCACGCGGCCGCACCGGGGTGGGGCCGCACCTCGGTGACCGAGCGTTCCGACATCCTGCTCAAGATCGCCGACCGTATGGAGGCGTACCTCGAACCGCTGGCGGTGGCCGAGAGCTGGGAGAACGGCAAGCCGGTGCGGGAGACGCTGGCGGCCGACATTCCGCTCGCCATCGACCACTTCCGCTACTTCGCGGGGGTGATCCGCGCCCAGGAGGGTTCGCTCGGCGAGGTCGACGACGACACGGTGGCGTACCACTTCCACGAGCCGCTCGGCGTGGTCGCACAGATCATCCCGTGGAACTTCCCCCTCCTCATGGCGACCTGGAAGCTCGCACCCGCGCTCGCCGCGGGCAACGCGGTCGTCATCAAGCCCGCCGAGCAGACCCCGGCCTCCATCCACTACTGGATGAGCCTGATCGCGGACCTGCTCCCGCCCGGTGTGGTGAACATCGTCAACGGGTTCGGCGTGGAGGCCGGCAAGCCGCTCGCATCCAGCCCGCGGGTGGCGAAGGTCGCGTTCACCGGCGAGACCACGACGGGGCGGCTGATCATGCAGTACGCCTCGGAGAACATCAAGCCGGTCACGCTGGAGCTCGGCGGCAAGTCACCGAACATCTTCTTCGACGACGTGTGGGCGAAGGACGACGACTTCCGTGACAAGGCGCTGGAGGGCTTCACCATGTTCGCCCTCAACCAGGGCGAGGTGTGCACCTGTCCGTCGCGGGCGCTGGTCCAGCGCGGCCACTACACCGAGTTCATCGAGGCGGCCGTCGCCCGCACCGAGCTGATCAAGCCGGGCCATCCCCTCGACACCGACACGATGATCGGCGCCCAGGCCTCCAACGACCAGCTGGAGAAGATCCTCTCCTACCTGGACATCGGCCGGCAGGAGGGCGCGCGGGTCCTCACGGGCGGCGAACGTATCGAGCACGAGGGTGAGTTGAAGGGCGGCTACTACGTGCAGCCGACCATCTTCGAGGGCGACAACCGTATGCGGATCTTCCAGGAGGAGATCTTCGGACCGGTGGTCTCGGTGACGTCGTTCGACGACTTCGACGACGCCATGAAGATGGCCAACGACACCCTGTACGGCCTCGGGGCGGGCGTGTGGACGCGGGACATCAACACCGCGTACCGCGCCGGCCGCACGATCCAGGCGGGCCGGGTGTGGACGAACTGCTACCACGCCTACCCGGCGCACGCGGCGTTCGGCGGCTACAAGCAGTCCGGGATCGGCCGGGAGACGCACAAGATGATGCTGGAGCACTACCAGCAGACGAAGAACCTGCTGGTGTCGTATTCGCCGAAGAAGCTGGGCTTCTTCTGATCGTGCGCGTTGCCCGGTCGGCGCCCAGCGGCTGTCACACGCAGTTGATCTCCGGCCGGGCGGCGTCGCCCGCGAAGCGGTCCGCCGCGAGGGGTGTGACGTCGACGAACGGTTTCCTGCCGAGGTACAGGTCGCGCAGCACCTCCCCCACCGCCGGGCCCTGGAGGAATCCGTGGCCGGAGAAGCCGGTGGCGTACAGGAATCTGGAGAGCTGCGGGGACTCGCCGATGAGGGCGTTGTGGTCGGGTGTGATCTCGTAGAGGCCGGCCCATGCGCTGCTCATCCCCATGTCGAGGACGGCCGGGGCGCGCATTTCCATGGCCCGGGTCAGCCGCGGCAGCCACGCGTCGGAGACGCTCAGCTCGTAGCCGGGTGTCTCCTCGGGGTCGGACATCCCGAGGAGCAGGCCCTGCCCCTCGCCGTGGAAGTAGAAGGTCGTCGAGAAGTCGATGGTCATCGGCAGGTCCGGCGGGAGGTCCGCGACCGGCTCGGTGAAGGCGATCTGCCGGCGCAGCGGCTCCACCGGCAGATCGATGCCCACCATGGCGCCGAGTTGTGCGGACCAGGCACCGGCGGCGCAGATCACCGTGGATGTGGCGATCCGCCCCCGCGTGGTGACCACGGCGCTGATCTCGTCACCGGCGGTGTCGATGCCGATGACCTCGCAGTTCCGGACGATCCGCGCGCCGTGCCGGCGGGCCCCTACGGCGTAGCCGTGGACCACGGCCTCGGGTGTGCAGTGACCGTCCTGCGGGGAGAACGCCGCGGCGAGCAGCCCGTCCGTCTCGATCAGCGGGGACAGCCGCTTCGCCTCCGCCGGGTCGATCATGCGGCTGGGGACGCCGAGCCGGTTCTGCAGGGCGACACTCCGTTCGAAGGAGGTCACGTCCTCGGGTTCGGAGAGCAGGAACAGATAGCCGACGCGGCGCAGGTCGATCTCGTGTCCGGGCTCGGTGCCGAAGCGGGCGAAGGCCTCCAGACTGCGGGCGCCGAGCAGGATGTTCAGCTCGTCGGAGAACTGCGCCCGCACCCCGCCCGCCGCCCGGCTGGTGGAGCCGGAGGCGAGTTCGTCGCGCTCGACGAGTACGACGTCGGTGACCCCGGCGCGTGCCAGGTGGTAGGCGGCGCTGGTTCCCATCACCCCGCCGCCGACGATCACGACGGCTGCCGAGGAGGGCAGCCCGCCTGCCGAAGTCGCCGCTGGCTCGCTGTTCACGGGCGGCCCCTTCCTGGATCCGGGGGATCCCGCTGGGATGCGAAGATCCTGCCGACACTGGAATGTGCCCTGGTTCAGAGCCCCGAACACGCGCCCGATACGCACATTCGGGGTCTGCCCGCCTGGGTGATCAGCGGTGGCGAGCGGGAACACCCGCTCATAGCTTCGCCATATGACCAAACGACAGATGATCTACCTCGCCTGCGCCGCTGGTCTCCTGGCGACGGGGCTGGGAGCAGCCCCGTCGGCGGACCTGACCATCGTGCACCGTGTGACCCCCGGCGAATCCATCCAGGAGGCCGTGAACGCGGCCCGACCGGGGGACACCGTCGTCCTGTCCCCCGGCACCTACCGTGAAAGTGTCCGCATCACCACGTCGGACGTGACGCTGCGGGGCTCCGGTCCCGGGACCGTCCTCGTGCCCGGCGCCGCCTCCGACAGCACGTGTGCCACAGCCGGCCACGGGATCTGTGTGACAGGGACCGCCGACAGCTCCGTCACCGGCGTCACCGTCCGCGCGCTGACCCTCAGGGGCTTCGCCAAGAACGGACTGTGGGCGTCACGGACCGACCGGCTTGCGGTCCGGGGGGTGACCTCCGAGAAGAACGGTCAGTGGGGCATCGCGCTGGAGCGGTCCCTGCGCAGCGCGCTCAGCCACAACGTCGCCCGGGACAACGGCGATGCCGGGCTGTTCGTGTCCAACACCATCGACGAGGAGGCCGGGGCCCTGGACACCAAGGGCACGGCGGTCCACCACAACCTTCTCGCCGGCAACCGGGTCGGCGTCACGGTCCGGCGGCTGCGGAACGTGTCCGTCGACCACAACGAGGCGACCGGCAACTGCTCGGCCGTCTTCCTCGTGGGCGACGAGACCACCCCGCGCGCGGGTGCGCTGAGCGTGCGCCACAACTACATCCACGCCAACAACAAGTACTGTGCGAAGACGCCACGGCTGCCCTTCCTGCAGGGTTCGGGCATCGTCCTCACCGGCGTCGAGAAGTCCGTGGTGACGAAGAACCTGGTCCAGGACAACGTGGGCGCATCCCCGCTCTCGGGCGGCATCGTGCTGTTCAAGAGCTTCGTGGGTGCCCTCAACGAGAGCAACGACATCCGCGACAACGTCGTCCTGCGCAACGGCACGGCCGATCTGGCCAACCGGGACACGGCCGGCAGGGACAACACCTTCCGGGGCAACACCTGCGCGGTCTCCGAACCCGCGGGACTGTGCTGACCGGTCCACACCGCACTCCCCCCAAGAACAGCACGCCAGCAAAGCGAGGCAATCAATGACAACCGTTGATCCGGCCCCTCCGCCGCCCATGCGGCTGAGGGAGCTCGTTTTCGGGGCGGCCTGCGCCGCCGCCGTTCGCGCGGCCGCCCGCCTGGGTGTCGCCGACGCCCTGGAAGACACGCCCATGACGGTGGAGGACCTGGCCTCGGCGGTGAAGTCCCAGCCGAAGACCCTGCGGCGGCTGCTGCGCGCGCTGGCCTGCCAGGGGATCTTCGTGGAGCGCCCCGACGGAACCTTCGCGCACACGGAGATGTCCCGGCTGCTGCGCGAGGACGACCCGCACAGCCTGCGGTACATCGCCCTGTGGTGTACCGAGCCATGGACGTGGGACGTCTGGCCGAAGCTCGACGAGGCGGTCCGCTCCGGCCGGAACGTCTTCGAGGACGTGTACGGCAAAGAGTTCTTCGAGTACCTCAACGAAGAGGCTCCCGAGTCCGCGCATGTGTTCAACCGGGCCATGACGACGTCCAGCGAGCAGTCGGCGCGGGACGTCGCGAACCTGCTCGATCTGAGCGGGGTGTCCTCGGTCGCCGACATCGGGGGCGGCCAGGGGCAGGTCGTGGCCAGCCTGCTGGAGAAGCACCCCGGGATGCACGGCACGCTGCTCGATCTGCCGGGTGTGGTGGAGAACGCCGATCCGCGTCTGCGCGAGGGCGGCGCGCTGGCCGACCGGGTGAGCATCGTGGCCCGGGACTGCCGCGAGGACATCCCCGTCCAGGCGGACATGTACATCATCAAGAACATCCTGGAGTGGGACGACGACAGCACCCGCAGGGCACTGGCGAACGTCCGCAAGGCGGCCCGGCCCGGTGCCCGTGTCGTGGTCATCGAGAACCTGGTGGACGACACCCCGTCGATGAGGTTCACGACCGCCATGGACCTGTTGCTGCTCCTCAATGTGGGCGGCGCGAAGCACACCCGGCAGAGCATGGTCGACCGGCTCACGGACGCGGGGCTGGTCATCGGCGAGATCCGCCCGGTCAACCCGTATCTCCACGCCTTCGAGTGCACCGTTCCCCGCTGATCGGGAGAAACCCGAGGCCGCCGGCTCCGCGTCTGACGCGGAGCCGGCGGCCTCGGGTTTCTCCGAGCGGGCGCTCAGGAGGCGGCGTCCCGCTCCCAGCGGTAGAAGCAGTGCGCCATGGCGTCCTTGGGGCTGCGCCAGGTCTCGGGGTCGTAGGCGCTGACGAAGGCCGACAGCTTCTCGCTGACGCTGCGGAACTCGGGGTGGCCCGCCACCTTCGCGATGGCGGGTCCCGGGTCCTGGTCGGCTTCGATGAGGTGCAGATAGACGTCGCCGAACTGGAAGAGGCTGCGCCGCCGCACCCCGACCAGGTGCGGGAGTTCACCCCGGTCGGACTCGGTGAACACATCGGCGATCGCCGGCGCCGAACCGGGCGCCATACGGGCGACGATCAGGGCGTGGTGCATCGGGGGTCCTTCCTGAGCGTCCGTCAGCGGGGCATGACGGCCGCGTCCTTGTGGTCACGGGCCGCCTGCTCGACCTTGTCCCGGATGAGGGCCATCTGCGTAAGGGAGTTGCGGTTGATGTTGTCCGTCATCCACTCGTCGTCGACGGGGGCGTCGGGCTTCATCGCGAAGTCCTGCACCCAGCGCATGTGGATGCCGCCCGGCATCTCCGTGTACTCCCACAGGATGTTCATGTGAGCGAACGGGCCGGTCTCCACACGGCGGGCCCGGACGGTGAGCTTGTCGCGGTCCACGGTCCGCTCCGAGACCCAGCTCCAGACCTTCCCGTTCTCGTCGGGGTGCATGGTCAGGCGGAAGGTCGTCGAGTCGCCCTCGCGGGAGAGCACTTCGACGGACGCGTACTCGCTGAAGAGCTGCGGCCAGCTCTCGATGTCGTTGGTCATGTCCCAGACGAGGTCGAGAGGGGCGTCGATGGTGATGCTGTTCTCGGTGTGTCCTGCCACTTCAGGCTCCAGCCTTGAGGGTGTTGTTGACGAGGTCGAGGAATTCCCGGGGGGTCTTGCAGCGCTCCGCGTCGGGGGGCAGCGGCCGGCTGTAGCGGTTCTCCAGCTCGCCGACGATGCCGAGCAGGCCGAGCGAGTCGAGGCCGAAGGAGGCGAAGGGGGTGTCCGCCGCCTGCTTGAGTTCCTTGGGGTCGACGGTGATCCCGGCCGCCTTCTTCATCAGGGTGGCCAGTTCGTCGAGGGTCACTTCGGTGGTGATCATGGGGTGTTCTCCTTCCCGCCCGGTCCTACCGGGCACAGTCCCCGCCGCGGCGCAGCACGAGCGCCGCGTTGGAGCCCATGAGTCCTCTGCTGAGGACCAGGGCCGTGCGCAGCTCGGCGGGGCGAGCGCGAGACATCACGAGGTCGAGGTCGTGGCAGATGTCGAACACATTGGGGGTGGGCGGCACCTGCCCGTGTTCCATGGCGAGCACCGCGGCCGCGATGTCCAGCAGGGGCGCTCCGCAGTAGGCACGCCCGATACCGGTCTTGGGCGCTGTGACGGGGACCCGGGTGCCATGCGCCCCGAGGGCGTCGGCGATGGCCAGTGCCTCGGCGCGGTCGGCCTCCGGGACGCCGAGCGCGTCGGCGAACACGACGTCGATCTCCTCGGGGGCGCACCCGGCCTCGTCCAGGGCTCCGCGGATCGCGCGGGCGAGTCCCTCCCTGGACTGCTCCCACCGGGAGGCTCCGGTGAAGGTGGCGGCATGGCCGGCCACCACGGCCCGGACGGCCGTGCCACGGTCGCGGGCCTGTGCCTCGTCCTCCACGACGAGCATCGCGCCGCCCTCCGCGGGCACGAAGCCGCAGGCTGCCCTGGTGAAGGGGCGGTAGGCGCGATCGGGCTCCTCGACGGTGCTCAGGTCGGGATATCCGAGCTGGCAGACCATCGAGTACGGGGCGAGGGGTGCCTCGGCGGCGCCGACGACGACCGCGCCGGTGCCGCGCCCCACGGCGCGGGCGGCGTGCGCGACGGCGTCGAGGCCGCCCGCCTCGTCGCTCGCGACCACTCCGCAGGGCCCCTTGAAGCCGCCGCGGATGGAGATCTGACCGGTGCTGGCGGCGTAGAACCAGGCGATGGACTGGTACGGGCCGACGAACTTGGATCCCTGTCCCCACAGTTTCTGCAGTTCGCGCTGTCCGAACTCGCCGCCTCCGGAGCCGGCGGCGGTGACCACGCCGATGGAGTACGGGTCCGCGGGGTCACCGCTGCCGAGTCCGGCGTCGTCGAGGGCGAGGGCGGCCGCGGCCATGGCGAAGTGGCTGAACCGGTCGGTCTGGACGAGGAAGCGCTCCTCGATGAGGGCCGCGGCGTCGAAGTCCCGGACCTCGCCCGCCACCCGGAGCGGCAGGTGGTCGCATCCCTCACGGGTGATCCGGTCCAGAACGCCGAGGCCTTCCCTGAGGGACTTCCAGTACGCGTCGACGCGTGTGGCGTTGGGCGCGATCACACCGATCCCGGTGACGGCCGCGCGCCCGGGGCGCTGAGTGCTCATCGTGTCCTCCCGCCCGGCCCGGTCAGGAGCACCGCGGACTGGAAACCGCCGAAACCGCTGCCGACGGAAAGCACGTTCCTGAGCTTCCGCGGACGTGCGGTGCGCGGCACGTAGTCCAGGTCGCATTCGGGGTCGGGGGTCTCGTAGTTCGCCGTCGGAGGCACGACCTGGTGAGTGATGGCCAGGACGCAGGCGACGACTTCGATCGCGCCGATCGCGCCGAGGGAGTGCCCCACCATGGATTTGATGGAGCTCATGGGCGTGTCGTAGGCGTGGGCGCCCAGGGACCGCTTGACCGCGGCGGTCTCGTGCCGGTCGTTCTGCCGGGTGCCCGAGCCGTGCGCGTTGACGTAGTCGATCAGCGTGGGGTCGAGGCGGGCCTGGTCGAGCGTGGTGTCGATCGCCCGGGCCATCTCCAGTCCCTCGCCGGTCAGACCGGTCATGTGGTAGGCGTTGCCGTAGGTGGCGTAGCCGCCGATCTCGCAGTACACGTGCGCGCCGCGGGCCCGGGCGTGCTCGTACTCCTCCAGGACGAGCACCGCCGCGCCCTCGCCCATGACGAAGCCGTTGCGGTGGGCGTCGAAGGGCCGGGAGGCGTGCTCGGGGTCGTCGTTGTTGGGCGACGTCGCCTTGATGGCGTCGAAGCAGGCCATGGTGATCGGGGAGATCGGCGAGTCCGACGCCCCGGCCATGCAGACGTCGGCGCGGCCCTCGGCGACGGTGTGGAAGGCGTAGCCCACCGCGTCGAGTCCGGAGGTGCAGCCGGTGGAGACCGTCTGCACCGGGCCCTTGGCACCGAACTGCTCGGCGACGACCGAGGCGAGCGTGCTCGGCGAGAACGCCAGGTGCAGTTGCGGTTCGGCCGCGCGGTGGTCGACGTCCCACCGCTGCCCGCCCTCGCTGACCAGGACGTAGTCGTGTTCCAAGCGGGTGGTGCCGCCGACGGCGCTGCCCAGGGAGACGCCGATGCGCCAGGGGTCCTCCTGGCCGGTGTCGAGTCCGGAGTCGCTTACGGCCTCTTCGGCGGCCACCGCGGCGAACTGGATGTAGCGGTCCGCGTGGTCGCGAAGCTCCGGGTCGAGGCCGTGCGCGAGCGGGTCGAAGTCGCATTCGGCCGCTATGCGTGAGCGCAGGCCCGCCGGATCGAAGAGGGTGATGCCGCGGGTCGCGGTACGGCCGCCCGCCAGGAGGTCCCAGAACGCCGCCGCCCCGGTACCGCCCGGAGCGACCACACCTATACCGGTGACAGCCACCCGCCGGGTCACTTTATGGCCCCGCTTCGCTCGGACGGCTGTCCGTGGTCCGGCGCGGACAGATCCGGTCCGCCGACGGCGAACTCGGGGCCGTGCGCGATGCCGTCGGTTCCCTCCGTGTCGACGTGGCCGAGACTCGGACGCGGGGCGAGCGGGCCCAGGTGGAAGACCATCCGGGCTTCCGCATCGCCGACGTTGCGGAAACGGTGCCGCATGTTGATCGGGATCAACAGACCCTGATCGGGCTTGAGCGCATGCGTGTCGCCGTCCAGATCCACTTCGAGGGCGCCGGCGACCACGAAGACGAACTCTTCGGAGTACGGGTGGTAGTGCTCGCCGATGCGCTCGCCGGGCTGGATGATGGCCAGGCCCATGAAGCCGCTGGTGGACCCGACGGTGGCGGGGGTGAGCATGGCCCGCAGGTCGCCCCCGCGCCTGCGATTGGGTTCCGTCTCGTTCAGATCCACGATGCGTGGATGCTGCTTGATCATGGTTGATACCTCCGGGTGTGGCAGTGACGTCCGGGGGAAGCCGCCGAGGACACCGCCTCGGCCGTCCGTCAGGACTCCGCCGAGCTGCGGTCGGTGATGGGCATCATGTCGGCGTGCGACAGGAGCCGGTTGATGTTGCGTTCCGTCTCCAGGGAGCCCTCGACACCGATCGCGGCACCGTCGAGGAGGCGCTCCAGCTCGGCGGTCTGCTGCATGCCCTTGAGGCCGAGGGAGGCGGCGGGGTCGGCGTCGAGTTCGCCCTCCATGTCGATGAGGCGCACCACGAGGTTGTCCCGCTGGAAGACGGTGCTGCCGTACACCGGGCTGTCCGGGTCGTCCGCGGCGATCTCGTCCTGATGCGCGAGCAGCCGCGCCAGGTCCATCCCGCAGCCTTCCTTGGCCGGGTAGTACAGCGCGTGACGCCGCAGATCGGCCGGTCTCGGCCGGTCCGACACCACATGGTGTACGGCGGGCAGCGCGGCCCGGGTGAAGAAGACCCGCGCGGAGTCGGGGTCGCTCAGGTCGCGGTCCTGCTCCAGGTACGGGTTGATGGCCTCCTCGACCGCCCGCACCTCGGGCTGGCGGGCGACATGACGCAGCGCCACCAGAAGGTCACCCTGGACCTCCACGGCCCGCACCACGCGGTTGCCGTGCATGAAGAGCGAGGTGCGGCGCAGCCGTGTGTGCTCGTCGACCTGGGCCTCGGGTGACTCGTACCCGGCCAGGATCTCCGCGACCTTCGACTCCGAGCCCGGCTTGACGGTGAAGGTGAGGGCGTGCCGGACCACACCGTCGCCCACCCGGGCCGCCACCTGCATGTCCTCAGTGGCCGGCTGCGAGGTGATCGGCTGGCTGGGGCTGGTCTCGCGGAGGATGCTGTAGCGCATCGAGCGGGTGTCCCGGACGCAGCTGTGCATCGGCCGGACGGTTTCGACGTGCTCCTCGCTGTTGACCCACGCCAGGAAGGGCGGGGCGCTCTCCCACTCGCTGGTGATGAGCCACTGCGAGGGGTTCTCGATCGACTGGCAGAGCTGGTCATTGATGTGACCGGGAACGGACGCAACCTGGTTGCGCATGTGCTCGTACGCGTCGAGGAACTGCTGCTGGGCGCCTTCGTACAGGTCCAGCAGCAGGATCACCCGCAGCCTGGCTCCGTCGAACGCCGACTGGGATATGCGTCCCGAGATGGTCATGCGACACCTCTCCCCTTCTCCATAACGAGGTCGGAAACGACCGCCGTGTCCGAAATGCCGGGGTCGTCTTGAGCTGATCGTCGACGGGAGCCCCGGGGAGCGCGAGCCCCGCAGGGCGGACGAGTGAACCGCGCGCCATTCGGGTGCCCTGGGCGCGCCCGCCCGGCCACGAAGGGGCATGGAGTCTGCGACCCATCCCCGACTCACCTCGCAGGTGACGCTGGAGGCAATGAATGAACCGCTTGAAAGAGGCCGACGAGGTCTGTCATCACACGCCGGTCCTCATCGTCGGCGGCTCTCTGGTGGGCCTGTCCACCTCCCTGTTCCTGGGGCGTCTCGGCGTGCCGCACATCCTGGTCGAGCGGCACTCCGACACCTCGATCCACCCGCGCGGGCGCGGGAACAACGTGCGCACGATGGAGCTGTTCCGGGTGGCCGAGACCCAGCGGCGCATCGAGGAGGCCGCCTCGGTCCTGGCCGACAACCACGGCATCCTGCAGACGCCGACGCTGGTGGGCGACGCGGGCGAGTGGCTGTTCAAGGACATCGACCCGGGCGGCGGGCTCGCCCGCTTCAGCCCGAGCACCTGGTGCCTGTGCAGTCAGAACGATCTGGAACCGGTGCTGCTGGAGTGCGCGCGCGAGCTGGGCGGCGATCTTCGGTTCTCCACCGAGCTGATGTCGTTCGAGCAGGACGCCGAGGGAGTGACCGCTCGTGTCAAGAACCGGGACACCGGCGAGCACACCACCGTCCGGGCGGACTACCTCGTCGCGGCGGACGGTCCGCGCAGCCCCGTCCGTGAGCAGCTCGGCATCGGGCAGAGCGGCCCGGGCGACCTCTTCCACAACGTGAGCGTCACCTTCACCTCCCGCGGCCTCGCCGACGTCGTCGGTGACCGGCGCTTCATCGTCTGCTACCTGACCAACCCGGACGCCGACGGGGCACTGCTGCCGGTCGACAACCGGGAGCACTGGGTGTTCCACGCTCCCTGGCATCCCGAACACGGTGAGACGCTGGAGGAGTTCACCGACGAGCGCTGCGCGGATCACATCCGGCGGGCCGTGGGTGTGCCGGACCTCGATGTGGAGATCACGGGCAGAGCGGCCTGGCACGCCGCCGAGAGGGTCGCCGAACGGTACGCGCAGGGCCGGGTGTTCCTCGCCGGCGACTCGGCCCACGAGATGTCCCCCACGGGGGCGTTCGGCTCCAACACCGGTATCCAGGACGCGCACAACCTCGCCTGGAAGCTGGCCGCCGTGCTGGGCGGCTGGGCCGGACCCGGCCTGCTGGAGTCCTACGACGCGGAGCGCCGCCCGGTCGCGGAGGCGACGAGCGCACGCGCCTCGTCGCGGTCGGTCGAGCACAGCCACCCCGGATACACCCCCGCCCCGGGCGCCGGCGGTCCCGGCGGCAAGAAGGGCGGAATCCTCAATGTGGTGCTCGGCTACCGCTATCCGCGGGGCGCCGTCCTGGGCGGCGATCCGGCTGCCCCGGTCGTGCCCGACGGCATGCGGCTGGCGGGCGAGCCGGGCAGCCGGGCGCCCCACATGTGGCTGCAGCGCGACGGCGCCCGTCTCTCCACCCTCGACCTGTACGAGCGGTCCATGGTGCTCCTGAGCTCCGGGGACGGCGCCGGCGAGTGGCATGCCGCGGCCGCGGGCATCGCGGAGCAGCTGTCCGTGCCGCTGGACTCGTACCGGATCGGCGCCGGGGCCGACTGCGAGCTGTGCACCGAGGGCGAGACGGACTGGGCGCAGGTCCATGGGATCACCGCGGACGGTGCGGTCCTGGTCCGCCCCGACGGATTCGTGGCGTGGCGGTCCGAAGGGGCGTCGGCGGATCCCGGGACGACCCTGCGGGCGGCCCTCGCCTCGCTCCTGGACCGGAGCTGAGCCGGCAGCCCCTGCAACCGACGCCGGACGCAGTCGCGCCGGCCTGACAAGCACCCGGCCCGGGACTGCGGCGAGACGCTCGCCGTGGTCACCGGGCCGGGGTGTTTCCGGGCCCTGCTATGCCGTCAGACATCGGTCAGGACGCGCGGCCGGCCGCGTTCCTGCGGCGCAGCGCGTACACGCCCGCGCCGGCGGCCGCAAGGACGGCCAGCCCGCCCGCGGCGGCACCCGGCGTGGCGAGCGTGCCCTCGTCGTCCGACGCGGCGAGCGCGCCGCCGCCGGTGTGCATACCGCCGTGGGGCTTGTGGTGACCCCAGTCCTTGCTGGGCTTCTCGGCCTCGGCAGCCGGGTCCTCCTCGCCCTTGGTCCAGTCGTCGCCGCCCACCGCGGTCAGCGCACCGCCGCCGGTGTGCATCCCGCCGTGCGGCTTGTCGTGCTCCCACTTCTTGCTGTGGGAGGAGTCCTCCTTGTTCCAGTCGTCCCCGGCGTGGGCGCCGGGCGCGGCGATCGCGAGGGCGGCCGTGGCCGCCGCAGTGGCGAACAGAATGCGGGCAGAGCGCATTGTGCAGTCCTTCCGCCTCAGCCGGGCCGCTGACCCCTTGTCAGCTGGCTAGACCCGGCTGCGACGTGATCCACCGTCAGCCCGTCGCCCTCGGCTCACCACTCGAGCCGGGCACCTGGCGGATCTCCGCCGGGGCCGCCGCTCGGCGTCCGTTCCCCTCAGCAATGTCCACAGGCCGCTCTGACCTGGCACTTCACCGCGTCACTGCCGTCGTGCCCGATCCCCTGCCCCGCCTCAGGGACTACCCGATCGGCGGAGACACGACTGCGCGAGCGCCTGCCCCGGCGGCGGCACGCAACCCTTTCGCAACCTTCCTTGTGCTCCTCTGCTCACCATGGACGAGGAATCCGAGATCGCCCGTGTAGAGCTCACCGCCGAGGCCGCCCGTCTGGTGCGCCGGCTCAGCGAGACCCACGGCCCCCTGATGTTCCATCAGTCCGGCGGCTGCTGTGACGGCAGCGCACCCATGTGCTACCCGGACGGCGAGTTCCGCACCGGCGGCTCGGACGTGCTGCTCGCGGAACTCGCCGTGGAGGGGGTCGAGGAGCCGGTGCGGTTCTGGATGTCGAGAAGCCAGTACGAGGTGTGGAGCCACACCCGGTTGATCGTCGACGTCGTCGAGGGCCGGGGCAGCGGATTCTCGCTGGAGGCACCGGAAGGGGTACGTTTCCTCACCCGTTCGCGTGTCGTCGACGGATAGCGGCCTCGCCGGTCATCTCCGTCTGGTGCACTTCCCCTGATTCCTGGGACAGTTGACGGGACGTCAGGGGGGACCTGTGACGCTTCGGCACCAGCGGTGGGATGTCAGATCCGTTCTCGCGTCATGCGCGGCATGGGGCACTCTGGCCGGTGCGACCCTGGCGGGGGCGGCACCGGCCGAAGCATTGCCCGGCGCGACCCGCATCGCACCGGGTGTCACCTACCGGCACTACGACATACAGGCGGCCAAGGGGCTGACCCACGCCCATGTGCTGAGCGTCGACCTGCGCGACAGGCGCATACGCGTCGACCTGCTGTATCCGGGGGCCGTCGCCGCCCGGGGCACGGTCTCCCGGCTGGCGGACACCCAGGGCGCCGTCGCGGGCGTCAACGGCGACTTCTTCAACATCACCGAGACGCAGCACCCGGGCGTCGAGGCCACGGGAGCCGCCGTGGGACCGGCGGTCACACAGGGTCGCGCGCTCAAGGCGGCGGTGCCCGACGGCCAGCGCTTCGGCCCCCGCCTCCCGCCGGGCACGAACACCCGGAACGTGATCGGCGTGGGGACGGACCGCAGGGCGCGGCTGGACAGCCTGTCCTTGGACGGTTACGTCGGCACCTCGGAGGGGCGGTTGACGCTCGGCGGACTCAACCAGTACGCGCTGCCGGTGGGGTCGGTCGGCGCGTTCACCTCCACCTGGGGCAGCGCCTCACGGGTTCGGGCCACCTGCGGCACGGACACCGACCGCGCCGCTCCGTGCAGCACGGACACCTACGAGGTGACGGTCCGTCACGGCAGGGTGGTGTCCACGGCGAACCATCCGGGCAGCGGCCCGATCGCCCGGGGGACCACCGTGCTCGTCGGCCGGGAGGCGGGTGCACAGCGGCTGCGGAAGCTGGCCAAGGGCGCGGCCGTGACGGTGTGGCACCGGCTCGTGGCGTCCTCGTCATGGATCCCGTACCGCTTCGCGCTCGGCGGTTACCCGGTCCTCAGGGGCGGACGGCCGCTGCCCGGCCTCGACAACGCGACCTCGGCGGTGCGCACCGCCGTGGGCATCGCGGACCGCGGCAGGCGCCTGCTGCTGTTCGCGGTGGACGGGGCCCCCGAGTACCGCAGCGGCCTGACGATCGCGGAAGTGGCCGAAGCCCTGCGGGACCTGGGCTCGGCCGAGGCCTTCAGCCTGGACGGCGGCGGGTCGACGACGCTGGTCGCCCGCGCGCCCGGAGCGGACGCGGTCACCGTGCGCAACCACCCCAGTGGCGGTGTGGAACGCCCCGTCCCGAACGGGATCGGGGTGTTCCGCGCAGGGTGACCGTCACGGTCTCAGGCTGCCGACGATGTCCGCCGTGGCGGTGAAGCCGCTGTGGATGGTCGGTGCGATGCTCGAACTGGCCAGGTAGAAGCCGAGCAGCGCGCAGACCAATGCGTGGGAGACCTTCAGCCCTCCGTTGCGCAGGAAGATCGCCGCCAGGATCAGAAGCAGCAGCACCACAGAGATGGAAATGGCCATCGTCAACCTCCTCCGCCACGTCCGCTTCGCGGCGTTCCGCCGTAAGTGTGGCGTAGCGGAGGGTTCGTCCGGGCGGCTGACCTGTCCTCCGAACGTGTGGTGTCTACGCTGAGCGGTGGGCGTCCAGGAAGGATTCCAGCCCGGCGAGGTCGTCGGTGTTGATGTGGTCGACGTCCGCGGCGAGCAGTTCGGACCACAGTGCGTCCCGGGCGGGGCTGGCCAGATCGGGGGTGGCCCAGAACCGGACCCTCTGCCCGCGCTCGTGCGCCGTCCGCATGATGGTGCGCAGCTTCTGCCGCTCAGCGTCCGGGAACGGCCCCGCACCCTGCCAGGTGAAGTTGAGTGTCCAGTTGTCGCTGATGAGCGGGATGAAGGAGGCGGGCGCCGGGCCGCCGAGGTCGGCGAGCCGTCCGTCGTAGAAGGCCCGGCGGACGCTCTGGGCCTCCATCGGCGTACGGGCGGCCCGGTCGCCGGAGATCACGGCGGTGACCGGGCCGGGGTGGACGCGGCCGTGGGCGTAGGTCGTGAACAGGTGCTTGTAGCGCCGCAGATGGCGGTCGAGTTCGAGGTACGTCGACGCGCCCTCGGTCTTGATGTCGATGAGCAGCTGGAAGGGCTTGCGGTAACCCCGGTACACCGCACCGTGGTTGGCCTTGACGCGGGCGGCCAGCGGGTCGAGGTAGAGGGATTCGAGGGTGCGGGAGGGATCGAGGTCCACCGGGTCGTGGGCGACGAGAAGCTGGTCGCCCACGAGGTAGATGTCGGCCTCGACGCTGCCGAAGCGGTGGCCGAGGGCGTCGAACAGGGGGCGCGGGTGCTCGTAGTCGTTGTGGGCGTGCGCGCGCCGCAACGGACGTGGGCCGTGCCGGTGTTCCGTGGCGAACGCGCTGCCGGCGGGCGGAGCGAGCACAGCAGCGAGCGTGGTGCCGAATGCGGTGAGGGCTCTGCGACGGGTGATGAGGGCCATGTTCTGCCTCCCTGTGGGGCGGGTCCGAACCACAGGGAGTATGAAGCTGTCCGGGCCCCAACGAACCTGTACATGCCAGGAGTTGGCCGGACTGCCGTCGCTTGTTCATTCCTTCCGCGAGGGCGCACGAAAAAGCCCGCCCCTGGTCGGGCGGGCTTTTCCAGATGAACGTCAGGGGGCTTGCAGGTCGACCAGTTCGGCCAGCGTCGTACGGTGGGCGCCCGCCGTGCCACAGGCGATCGAGTCGGCCTTCGCCCGCTTCAGATACAGATGGGCCGGGTGCTCCCAGGTCATTCCGATGCCGGCGTGCAACTGGACGGCCTCTTCGGCGGCGTGGACGGCGACCGGGGCCGCGTAGGCCTGGGCGACGGCGACCGCCACATCGATGTCCTCGCCGGTCGCGAGGGCGTCCGCCGCGTTGCGGGCGGCCGCGCGCAGGCTGACGACCTCCAGCCACAGCTGGGCGAGCCGATGCTTGAGCGCCTGGAAGCCGCCGACCGGCCGGTTGAACTGCGTGCGCTCCTTGAGGTAGCGGACCGTCTCGGTCAACGCCCAGTCGGCGACGCCGAGTTGTTCGGAGGCGAGCAGCCCCGCTCCGGCGCGCAGGGCTCGTCGTACGGCGGGCTCGGCGTCCCCGAGGCGACGGCCCGCTGCTCCGTCGAGGGTGACGGTCGCAAGGGGCCGGGTCAGGTCGAAGGACACCTGCGGGGTGACGGTCGCGGCCTCCGCGTCGACCGCGTACAGCCCGCCGTCGTCCGCCGGAACCAGCAGGACATCGGCGACGGCGGCATCCGCGATCCCGGTCAGCTCCCCGTACAGGGCTCCGTCCTCGTGCCGTACGGTCCGGTGGGCGCCGCCCGGTGCGACGTTCAGCGCGACGGCGAGCGCGCCGATCCTCCGTCCGGACGCCAGCTCGGCGAGAAGGCCGTCGGCCGAGCACTCCAGCAGGGCCTCGGTGGCGACGACGGCGCTCGTCAGGTACGGCACGGGGGCGACAGCGCGCCCCAACTCCTCCAGGACGACGGCCGCTTCGCGGTGCGTGGCGCCCTGACCGCCCTGCGCCTCGGGTACCAGGAGGCCCGCGAGCCCCATGCCGTCGGCGAGGGCCTTCCACGCGGCCAGGTCGTGCGGGGCGTCCGACTCGGTCCGGGCGATCACGCCGGCCGCGGCGCAGTGGTCGGCCAGCAGATCGCGGACGGCGGCGCGGAGGGCTTCTTCCTCCTCGGAGTAGAGCAGGTCGGGCTGCGTGCTCATCGGGCGAGGTCCTTCCATGCGACGTCCTTGTCGGTGCGCGGTTCGGCGGGCAGGCCGAGGACGCGCTCGGCGACGATGTTCAGCAGGACCTCGCTGGTCCCGCCCTCGATGCTGTTGCCCTTGGAACGGAGGTAGCGGTACCCGGCCTCCCGGCCGGTGAAGTCCACGAACTCCGGCCGGCGCATGGTCCAGTCGTCGTACAACAGGCCCTCCTCGCCGCGGAGTTCGACCTCCAGGCCGCTGATCTCCTGGTTGAGACGGGCGAAGGCGAGCTTCATGCCGGCGCCCTCGGGGCCGGGCTGGCCCGCGACGAGCTGCTGGCGCAGGCGCTCGCCGGTGAGACGGGCGACCTCGGCCTCGACCCAGAGCTTCAGCAGCCGCTGGTGCAGATCGTGGGTGCGCAGCTCCGGGCGCTCGCGCCAGGTCTTCGACACCGGGCCGATCATGCCGCCCTCGCGGGGCAGCCGCATGCCGCCGATGGCGACGCGTTCGTTGTTCAGCGTGGTCTGCGCGACGCGCCAGCCGTCCCCGACCTCGCCGAGGCGGCGGGAGTCGGGGATGCGGACGCCGGTGATGAAGACCTCGTTGAACTCGGCCTCGCCGGTGATCTGGCGCAGCGGCCGGACCTCGATGCCGGGGTCGGTCATGTCGCAGATGAAGTAGGTGATGCCCTGGTGCTTGGGCACGTCCGGGTCGGTGCGGGCGATGAGGATGGCCCAGCGGGCGACATGGGCGCTGGAGGTCCACACCTTCTGCCCGTTGACGACCCAGTCGTCGCCCTCCTTGACGGCCCGCGTACCGAGGGCCGCCAGGTCGGACCCGGCACCCGGCTCGCTGAAGAGCTGGCACCAGACCTCCTCGCCCGTCCACAGAGGCCTGAGATACCGCTGCTTCTGCTCCTCGGTGCCGTAGCGCAGGATCGTCGGCGCGGCCATCCCCAGACCGATGCCGATGCGGCGCGGGTCGTTGTCGGGTGCGCCCGCGGCCTCGAGTGCGGCGTCCACGACGACCTGGAGGGAGCGCGGGGCGCCGAGTCCACCGAGGCCGTCGGGGTAGTGCACCCAGGCCAGCCCGGCGTCGAAGCGGGCCCTGAGGAAGGTCTGCCGGTCGGTCGTGGCAGGTGGATGGGCCGCCAGCAACTGCGCTGTACGGCGCTTGAGTTCGGCTGCGTCCATCATGCGGCGGCTCCGTTCGGTACGACGGCGACCCGGCCGGTGGTGACGCCGTCGGCGACCCGCTGCACGGCGGCCGCGGCTCCGTCCAGCGGCACCCGCTCGCTCACCAGCGGCTTGATCGCGCCCCGGGCGGCGAGCTCGGTGAGCTGTTCGTGGCAGTGCTGGACCAGCCTCGGGTTCTTGGTGTTGTAGAGGCCCCAGTGCAGGCCGAGGATCGAGTAGTTCTTCACGAGGGCGTGGTTGAGCGCCGGGCTGGGGATGGTCCCGCTGGCGAAGCCGACGACGACGATCCGGCCCTCGAAGGCGACGGCCTTGGCGGACTGGGTGTAGGCGTCCCCGCCGACCGGGTCGTAGATCACGTCGGCGCCCCGGCCTCCGGTGGCCCCCTTCACGGCGGCCACGACGTCCTCGGCGCGCCGGTCGATCACCACGTCACAGCCCAGCTCCCGGGCGACGGCGGCCTTGCCGGCACCGCCGACGACACCGATCACCGTGGCGCCCGCCGCCTTGCCGAGCTGCACGGCCGCGCTGCCGACCCCTCCCGCGGCGGCGTGCACGAGCAGCGTCTCACCGGCTTCCAGGCGAGCCCGCCGGTGGAGACCGAACCAGCCCGTCTGGTAGCCGATGTGCAGCGCGGCGGCCTCGGCGTCGTCGAGGGCGTCGGGGGCCGGCAGGACAGCGGCGGCGTCGGCGACGGCGTACTCGGCGAAACCGCCGTGCGGCAGCGACGGGTTGGCGATCACGCGGCGCCCGTCCTCGGTCTCGCCGCAGATCTCCACGCCCGGCGTGAACGGCAGCGGCGGGCGGACCTGGTAGTGGCCCCGGCACATCAGCGCGTCCGGGAAGTTGATGTTGGCGGCACACACCCTGAGCAGGACCTGGCCCTCGCCGGGCACGGGCCGCTCCACCTCCTGGAGCCGCATCACCTCGCTCGGCTCGCCGTTCTCGTGCACTTGCCATGCCTGCATGCGGTGCCTCCACGGGACTACGTCGTCTGACCGGGGTCGACCGCATACTAAGCGGTCGCTTGCCCATCAGGGAACAGTCATGCGCGTCACGTGCGCGCCGGTCGCGCCCTTACGTGCATCCGCTCCCCCTGCGGCCCGAACAGACTCAGGAACTCCACCGGCCCCTCCCCCGTCGACCCGAACCAGTGCGGCACGCGCGTGTCGAACTCGGCGGCCTCCCCGGCGGTGAGCACCACGTCGTGCTCGCCCAGCACGAGCCGCAGCCGCCCGGACAGCACGTACAGCCACTCGTAGCCCTCGTGCGTCCGCGGGTCCGGGTCGAGTCTGCGCTGCGGTTCGAGCACCTTGAACGCCTGGAGACCGCCGGGCTGCCGGGTGAGCGGCCAATGGGTGCGCCCGTTGCGTACCACCGGCGCGGCCCGCACCCGGGGGTCCCGTACCGACGGGGCGCCCACCAGTTCGTCCAGGGCCACCTCGTGGGCCCGCGCGATCGGCAGCAGCAGCTCCAGGCTGGGCCTGCGCAGACCCGACTCCAGCCGGGACAGGGTGCTCACCGAGATCCCGGTCGCCTCGGACAGCCCGGCCAGCGTCGCACCCCGCTCCTTCCGGATCCGCCGCAGCCGCGGGCCCACCTCCGCGAGAACCTCGTCCATGTCGTCGTCCCTCATGCATTCATTGCAGTTTCGGCAAACAGGTTTGTCAACGCGGCACCGATCATCGCCGTCCGGGTGTAGAGCGCCCGCCTCCGGTGCACCATGGCTGCATGCTGCTGACCCGGCTGGCCCGTGTGTCCCAGGAGGTCGCCGCCACCTCGGCGCGCTCCCGGAAGATCGCGCTCCTCGCCGAGCTGTTCCGGGACGCCGAGGCCGAGGACGCGCCGATCGTCATCCCGTATCTGGCGGGACGGCTGCCGCAGGGCCGGCTCGGTATCGGCTGGAAGGTGCTGAGCCGTCCCGCCGCCCCGGCGGCCGGGCCGGCCCTGACCGTGCGCGAGGTGGACGCCCGGCTCACCGAGCTGAGCAAGGTCTCGGGCACCGGCTCGCAGGAGCGACGGGCCCGGCTGGTCGGGGAGCTGATGGGCGCGGCCACCGCCGACGAGCAGCGGTTCCTGCTGGGGCTGCTCACCGGCGAGGTCCGGCAGGGCGCACTGGACGCCGTCGCCGTCGAGGGTCTGGCCGAGGCGACCGGTGCGCCGTCGGGAGACGTCAGACGTGCGGTGATGCTGGCGGGCTCGCTGCAGACCGTGGCTCAGGCCCTTCTCACCGACGGCCCCGCCGCCCTGGACCGCTTCCGGCTCACCGTCGGCCGCCCGGTCCTGCCGATGCTGGCGCACAGCGCCTCCTCGGTGGCCGAGGCGGTCGGCAAGCTCGGCCCCTGCGCGGTCGAGGAGAAGCTGGACGGCATCCGCGTGCAGGTCCACCGGGACGCGGGCACCGTACGGGTCTATACCCGCACCCTCGACGACATCACCGACCGCCTGCCCGAACTCACCTCGGTGGCACTGGAGTTGACGGGCGAGCGGTTCATCCTGGACGGCGAGGTCATCGCGTTCGGCGCCGGCGGACGGCCCCGGTCGTTCCAGGAGACGGCCGGGCGCGTCGGCTCCCGCGTGGACGTGGCCACGGCCGCCGAGGCGGTGCCCGTCTCCCCCGTCTTCTTCGACGCGCTGTCCGTCGGCGACCACGACCTCCTCGCCCTTCCCTTCGCCGAGCGGCACGCGGAACTGGCCCGGCTCGTGCCCGAGCCGATGCGGGTGCGCCGCACCCTGGTGTCCGGGCCCGCGGACGTGGCCGAGGCCGAGGAATTCCTCGCCGGGACGCTGCGGCGCGGCCACGAGGGCGTCGTCGTGAAGTCCCTCGACGCCCCCTACAGCGCCGGCCGGCGCGGCGCGTCCTGGCTGAAGGTCAAGCCCGTCCACACACTCGACCTGGTGGTCCTGGCCGCCGAGTGGGGGCACGGCCGGCGCACCGGCAGGCTCTCCAACCTGCATCTGGGCGCCCGCACCGCGGACGGCTCCTTCGCCATGCTCGGCAAGACCTTCAAGGGCATGACCGACAAGATGCTGGCCTGGCAGACCGACCGGCTCCGGGAACTGGCCGTCGAGGACAACGGCTATGTGGTGACCGTACGCCCCGAACTCGTCGTCGAGATCGCCTACGACGGCCTGCAGCGGTCCACCCGCTATCCGGCCGGCGTCACCCTGCGCTTCGCCCGCGTGGTCCGCTACCGCGAGGACAAGCGCCCGGAGGAGGCCGACACGGTCGAGACGCTGCTC
Organism: Streptomyces luteolifulvus; assembly: GCF_008806595.1. GTDB lineage: Bacteria > Actinomycetota > Actinomycetes > Streptomycetales > Streptomycetaceae > Streptomyces > Streptomyces luteolifulvus. The sequence goes on from NZ_VZRB01000012.1 coordinate 139,081, forward strand.
GCCGCGCATCCGGAGGTGACACCGTGACCGCCAGGCGGAGCGCGGGCCTGCTGTTGTTCCGGCACACCGACCGCGGCCTGGAGGTGTTGCTGGGCCATATGGGCGGTCCGTTCTTCGCCCGGCGCGGCGCCGGCGCGTGGACCGTGCCCAAGGGCGAGTACGAGCCGGACGAGACCGCCTGGGACGCGGCTCGCCGCGAGTTCCGGGAGGAGCTGGGCCTGCCGCCGCCCGACGGCGAGGCCGTACCGCTCGGGGAGGTCCGGCAGACCAACGGCAAGATCGTGACGGTCTGGGCGGTCGAGGCCGACCTCGACCCGGCGACGGTGGACCCGGGCACCTTCCGGATGGAGTGGCCGCCGAAGTCCGGGCAGACCCAGGAGTTCCCCGAACTCGACCGCGTCGAGTGGTTCGGCCTGGACCGCGCCCGGGAGGTGATCGTCAAGGCTCAGGCGGCGTTTCTCGACCGGCTGGCGGAGCACCCGGACTGAGCCGAGTCGATCCGGACGCATCCGCGTTGCGGTCGCCACCGCCGCGCGGGATCGTCGAAGTACACCCGCCCCGAGGAGGTCGGTCATGCCCATCGCGACGGTGAACCCGGCGAACGGCGAGACGCTCAAGACGTACGAGGCCATGGGCGCCGAAGAGATCGAGCGCAGGCTCCAGCTCGCGGAGGCCACCTTCCGCACCTACCGGACCACCGGCTTCGGCGAGCGGGCCCGCCTCATGAACCGGGCCGCCGATCTCCTCGAAGAGGACCAGCGGGACATCGGCCGCGTCATGACGACCGAGATGGGCAAACCCGTCAGGCAGGCCCGCGCGGAGGCCGCCAAGTGCGCGAAGGCCATGCGCTGGTACGCCGGGCACGCCGAGGAACTGCTCGCCGACGAGGACCCCGCCCACTCCGATGTGAAGGACTCCGGCGCGGCCCGCGTCCGTGTGCGCTACCGGCCGATGGGACCGGTGCTCGCGGTGATGCCGTGGAACTTCCCGCTGTGGCAGGTGATCCGGTTCGCCGCGCCCGCGTTGATGGCGGGCAACGTCGGTCTGCTCAAGCACGCCTCGAACGTGCCGCAGACCGCCCTCTACCTGGAGGACCTCTTCCACCGGGCGGGCTTCACGGAGGGCTGCTTCCAGACCCTGCTGGTCGGCGCGGGAGCGGTCGAGGAGATCCTGCGCGACGAGCGCGTCAAGGCCGCCACTCTCACCGGCAGCGAGCCCGCGGGCCGCGCGGTCGCCTCCGTCGCCGGGGACATGGTGAAGAAGACGGTGCTGGAGCTGGGCGGCAGCGACCCCTACGTGGTCATGCCCTCGGCGGACCTCGACCGTGCCGCCCAGATCGCGGTGACCGCGCGCGTGCAGAACAACGGGCAGTCGTGCATCGCGGCGAAGCGCTTCATCGTGCACACGGACGTGTACGACGCCTTCGCCGAACGGTTCACCGCGGGCATGAAGGCGCTGAAGGTCGGCGACCCGCTGGAGGAGGAGACGGACGTCGGACCGCTGTCGAGCGAACAGGGCCGCAAGGACCTGGAGGAGCTGGTCGACGACGCGAAGCGCGGCGGGGCGGCCGTCCTGTGCGGAGGGGTGGTCCCGGACCGGCCCGGCTGGTACTACCCGCCGACCGTCCTCGCCGGTATCACCCGCGAGATGCGCATCCACCGCGAGGAGGCGTTCGGCCCGGTGGCCACGCTGTACCGCGCGGGCGATGTGGACGAGGCCGTGCTGATCGCCAACGACACGCCGTTCGGGCTGAGTTCCAACGTCTGGACGCGGGACGACGCCGAGGTCGACCGTTTCGCACGGGACCTGGAGGCGGGCGCCGTGTACATCAACGGGATGACGGCGTCCCACCCGGCGTTCCCGTTCGGCGGGGTCAAGCGGTCCGGCTACGGCCGTGAGCTGTCCGGGCACGGAATCCGCGAGTTCTGCAACATCACCACGGTATGGCACGGAGCGTGAGCTCTCCGCAGTTACGATCCCCTCTGTGAACCGCGAAGTGACTCTGCCTCTGATCGTCGACGACCGCGGGAACTTGCAGGTGGCGGCATCCGACGTCAGCAAGCTGCTGCGGACGGTGGGCGGGCGGTGGCTGCATCTCGTGGAGGCCGGGCAGGAGGGGCTCGACGAGGACACGGTCGCCGCGCTGACGATCGAGCTCGCGAAGCTGGCCGACCGGATCGATGTGGCCTGCATCGCGCACAGCAGCGGAGGTACCTCGACGGCATGAGCGACGAGACTCTCACCGAGATCCTGCCCCCGATCCGGCACTGGCCGGCGCTCGATCTGTCCGGCGTCGACTTCGATCCGGTCCTGACCGAGCTGATGCATGAGGGTCCGGTCATCCGCGTTCAGCTGCCCGACGACGAGGGCTGGGCCTGGCTGGTCACCCGCCACGACGACGTACGCAAGGTGACGGGCGATCCCCGGTTCAGCCGCGAGGCCGTCCTTGAGCGGCAGCCCGCACGGCTCACCCAGCACTTCGTGCCGTCCCTCGGCGCGGTCGGCTTCCTGGATCCGCCCGCCCACACCCGGCTGCGCGGCGCCATGGCGGACGCCTTCACCGCGCACGGTGTGGAGCGGATCCGTCAGGAGTCGCGGCGGCTGCTCGGCGAGCTGGTCGACGAACTCCTCCAGGACGGTCCGCCCGCCGACCTCGTCGCCACCGTTCTGAGCCCCTTCCCCGTCGTGGTGACCAGCGAGCTGCTGGGTGTCCCGGCCGCCGACCGGCACGGCCTGCGCACCTGGACCCGGCTGATCCTGTCCTCCTCGACCGATGCGAGGATCAGCGAGCGGGCGCGGGAGGAGATGGGCGCCTACTTCGCCGAGCTCATCGGCCGGCGCGAGGGCAGCACGGACGAGGACGTCTCCTCGCTGCTCGGCGCGGCCGTGGGGCGCGGGGAGGTGACCTTGGAGGAGGCCGTCGGCCTCGCGGTGCTTCTCCAGACCGGCAGCGAGGCGGTCACCCACACCTGCGGGCAGCTGTTCTATCTGCTGCTGACCCGCCCCGACCTTGCCGAACGGCTGCGCGCCGAGCCGGAGATCCGCCCGCAGGCGATCGACGAACTCCTGCGCTACATCCCGCACCGCACCACGGTCGGGCTGTCCCGGATCGCCACCGAGGACGTGGGGATCCGGGGTGTACGGATCCGGGCGGGCGACGCGGTCTATGTGTCGTACCTGGCCGCGAACCGTGACCCGGACGTCTTTCCCTTCCCGGAGACGATCGACTTCTCGCGCAGCCCGAACCCGCATCTGTCGTTCGGCTCCGGCCCGCACCAGTGCCCGGGCGGGGCGCTGGCCCACCTGGAGGCCGGGCTGCTGGTCGACGCGCTGCTGGACCGGGTGCCGGAACTGCGGCTCGCCGTGCCTCCCAAGGAGGTGCCCTTCAGGAGAGGCACACTGATCCGGGGCCCCGAGTCGCTGCCCGTGACATGGTGACCGGCTCCCTCCGGTGAGCTACCGGATCGGCATCCCCGACAGCGTGCGGGCGATCACCAGGCGCTGGATCTCGCTGGTGCCCTCGAAGATGGTGTAGATCGCCGCGTCCCGGTGCATCCGCTCCACCGGGTACTCCCGGGTGTAGCCGTTGCCGCCGAGGATCTGGATCGCCTCGGCGGTGACCTTCTTCGCGGTCTCGCTCGCGAACAGCTTGGACATCGACCCCTCGGCCGCCGTGAACGGCTTGCCGCTGACCGCCATCCACGACGCACGCCAGACGAGCAGGCGGGCCGCGTCGACCGAGGTGCGCATGTCCGCCAGCTGAAAGGCCACGCCCTGGTTGTCGATGATCGGCCGGCCGAACTGCTCACGCGTCTTCGCGTATTCGAGGGCGACCTCGTACGCGGCCCGGGCGGTGCCCACGGCCATCGCGCCCACGGCAGGGCGCGACGCCTCGAACGTGGCCATCGCCGCGTTCTTGACCCGCTCGCCGCCCGCCTTCGCCCGCTCACGGGCGCGGGCCAGCCGCTCGTCCAGCTTCTCCTTGCCGCCGAGCAGGCACGAGCCGGGGACCCGGACGTTCTCCAGGACGACCTCGGCGGTGTGCGAGGCGCGGATGCCGTGCTTCTTGAACTTCTGGCCCTGGGACAGTCCCGGCGTGTTCGGCGGGATGATGAAGGAGGCGTGTCCCTTCGAGCCGAGCTCCTGATCGACGACGGCGACGACGACATGGACGTTGGCGATGCCGCCGTTGGTCGCCCAGGTCTTCGTGCCGTTGATCACCCACTCGTCCTTGGCCTCGTCGTAGACGGCACGCGTGCGCATGGAGGCGACGTCGGAGCCGGCGTCGGGCTCGGAGGAGCAGAACGCGGCGACCTTCACGTCGTTGGTGTCGCCGTACATCTGGGGGATCCAGGTGCCGATCTGCTCCTCGGTGCCGTTGGCGAGGACGCCTACGGCGGCGAGGCCGGTGCCCACGATCGACAGGGCGATGCCCGCGTCGCCCCAGAAGAGTTCCTCCATGGCCATCGGAATGCCCAGGCCGGTGGGGTCGAAGTACTGCTGGGCGTAGAAGTCGAGGGAGTAGATACCGACCTTGGCGGCCTCCTGGATGACCGGCCAGGGAGTCTCCTCACGCTCGTCCCATTCGGCGGCCGCGGGGCGGATGACGTCGGCCGCGAAGCCGTGCAGCCAGTCCCGGACCTCCTTCTGTTCGTCGTTGAGCTCCATGGTGAACTCGGCCATGTCCCCTCCTGCGGCGGCGCATACTTGCATGTTACTTGCGGTAACACGAGTGTGTTACCGACGGGTAAGAAAAGTCAACTCCCGATAACCGCTCGGCAGCCCGTTCGATCTCGAGACGGTGTTGAGTGTTAGTTTGCGCAGGCGTCACCAAAACAGCACGGGTGGGGAGAGCACATGGACACCACGCAGCGGACCGAGCAGCAGCGGTCCGCCGACCGACGACGGCGCGAACTGCTGGAGGCCGCCGACCGAGTGGTGCTGCGCGAGGGCCCGCAGGCCTCGATGAACGCCATCGCCGCCGAGGCCGGCATCACCAAGCCGATCCTCTACCGGCACTTCGGTGACAAGGGCGGACTTTACGCGGCGTTGGCCAAGCGGCACACGGACGCGCTGCTCGACTCGCTCCGCGCTGCGGTGGACGCCCCGGCGGACCGGCGGGAGCGGGTCGAGGCCACGCTCGACACGTACCTCGCGGCGATCGAGGCACGGCCCCAGGTGTACCGCTTCCTGATGCATCCGGCCGAGGGCGCCCCGACCGGCGACCAGGGCTTCGACGTCGGCAAGCAATGGGCTCCGCTGCTGCGGCGGATGGGCGAGGAGCTGGCCCAGGTCATCGAGGAGCGGCTGGATCTCGGGCCCGGGAGCCAGCAGCTGGCGCGGGTGTGGGGGCATGGGATCGTCGGCATGATGCATGCGGCGGGCGACTGGTGGCTGGGAGAACGGCCTTGCTCGCGGGCGGAGTTGGTGCGGAGCCTGGCCGACCTGTTGTGGGGGCGGCTGGCTGCGGCGGGGGACAAGGTCGGCAGTCCGGGGTTCTGAGCCGACCAAGGGTGCGGGGCACTGTTCACTCTGCGGCTCCGCCGCATGGGCGCGATCAGCCACAGCCGGTCCGCTGTCGCCAGACCTCAGCGCCCCCACGGCGCCCGCGCGGCCTGCCGCAACACCCGCCGCTTACGCCACCCCGTGAGGTGATCGACGTACACCCGGCCCTCGAGGTGATCGCACTCGTGCTGCAGGCACCTCGCGAAGAACCCCGTCGCATGGACCGTCACCGGCTCCCCGGTCACCGTGAACCCCTCGACCACCGCATGGTCGTACCGCTCCGTCCCCGCCTCCAGCCCCGGCAGGGACAAACAGCCCTCCGGGCCGCGGAACACCAGACCGTCCGCCTGAACGAGGCGGGGGTTCACCATATGGCCGAGGTGGCGGACGTCCTCGTCGTCCGGGCAGTCGTACACGAACACCCGCAGCGGCTCCCCCACCTGGTTCGCCGCGAGGCCCACTCCCTGCGCCGCGTACATGGTCGCGAACAAGTCCTCCACGAGGGCGGCCAGTTCGGGTCCGAAGTCCGTGACCTCCCGGCACGGCTCGTGCAGTGCCGCGTCGCCGAGCAGGTTGAGGGGCCGGACCCGCCCGCGGGCGCCCGGGATCGAGCCGTGTCGCATGGGCGCAAGAGTACGGTCTCGTCGGCCCCCGCCCGTCGCACGGGCACGGGCCGGGATTCGGGAGTGCGAATGGATCTCGATAGGCTGACCACCACCACGTTGCCGACAGGCAGAGGCCCCGGCGCGTACGCAAGGAGGATCGAGAACTGATGGCAGGCAACTCGGACCCGCTCACGCCGCGGGCCAAGCTCGCCGTGACCGCGGGCAAGGCGGTCGCGGCGGCATCTCGCGCCGCGGGGCGCGGCAGCGGTTCGGTGATCGGTGGCCGGGTGGCGCTCAAGCTCGACCCGGACCTTCTCGCCCGGCTCGCCCAGAACCTGGACGTCATCCTGGTCTCGGCGACCAACGGCAAGACCACGACCACCCGGCTGATCGCCGAGGCGCTGCGCGCCGCGGGCCCGGTCGTGTCCAACGCGCTCGGCGCCAATATGCCGGCCGGTATCACCTCGGCGCTCGCGGGCGGCTCGGACGCGCGCTACGGCGTCATCGAGGTCGACGAGAAGTACCTGGCCGGGGTCGCCCGGGACACCGACCCGAAGTGCATCGCCCTGCTCAACCTCTCGCGCGACCAGCTCGACCGTGCCGCCGAGACCCGTATGCTCGCGGAGAACTGGCGCGAGGGTCTCGCCGGGTCCAAGGCCGTCGTCGTCGCCAACGCGGACGACCCGCTCGTCGTGTGGGCGGCCTCCTCCTCCCCGAATGTGATCTGGGTCGCGGCCGGGCAGATGTGGAAGGACGACGCCTGGTCGTGCCCGTCCTGCGGTGGCGTGATGCAGCGCCCCGGTGAGGACTGGTTCTGCGGCGAGTGCGGTTTCCGCCGGCCCACACCGAGCTGGGCGCTGTCCGGGGACCACGTCCTCGACCCGCACGGCTCCGCCTGGCCGATCCACCTCCAGCTGCCGGGCCGCGCCAACAAGGCCAACGCCGCCTCCTCGGCCGCCGTCGCCGCCGTGTTCGGTGTGCCGCCGCAGGTCGCCCTGGAGCGGATGTACCAGGTGCAGGCCGTCGCCGGCCGCTACGACGTGGTGCAGTTCATGCAGCGCGACCTGCGGCTGCTGCTCGCCAAGAACCCGGCCGGCTGGCTCGAAACGTTCAGCCTGATCGATCCGCCGCCGACCCCGGTCATCCTCTCCGTGAACGCGCGCAGCGCCGACGGCACCGACACCTCGTGGCTGTGGGACGTCGACTACACGCGCCTCACCGGCCACCCGATCTTTGTCATCGGCGACCGGAAGCTCGACCTCGCGGTGCGTCTGGAGATCGCAAACCAGCAGTTCCAGGTGTGCGAGAACCTCGACCAGGCCGTGCAGGCGGCCCCGCCCGGCCGGATCGAGGTCATCGCGAACTACACCGCGTTCCAGGACCTGCGCCGCCGCGTCGGCAACTGAGCGACTGGGCCACCAGGGCCACCGAGCAACCGACCAACAAGGACGATGACTTCATGAGCGACAACAGCCTGCGGATCGTCTGGGTCTACCCGGACCTGCTCAGCACCTACGGCGACCAGGGCAACGTCCTCGTCGTGGAGCGCCGGGCCCGGCAGCGCGGCCTCGACGTGGCCCGCCTCGACGTGCGCAGCGACCAGCCCATCCCGACCTCCGGCGACATCTATCTGATCGGCGGCGGAGAGGACCGGCCGCAGCGGCTCGCGGCCGAGCGGCTGCGCCGCGACAGCGGTCTGACGCGTGCGGTCGAGAACGGCGCGATCGTGTTCTCGGTGTGCGCCGGCTACCAGATCCTCGGCCACGAGTTCATCAACGACCTCGGCCAGCGCGAGCCCGGACTCGGCCTGCTCGACGTGGTCTCGGTGCGCGGCGAGGGTGAGCGGTGCGTCGGTGACGTGCTCGCCGACATCGACCCGCGGCTGGGCCTGCCCCAGCTGACCGGGTTCGAGAACCACCAGGGCGTCACCCACCTCGGCCCGGCGGCCCGCCCGCTCGCCCAGGTGCGCGCCGGCCGGGGCAACGGCACGGGAGACGGCACGGAGGGCGCGTACAACGACACGGTCTTCGGTACGTACATGCACGGGCCGGTGTTCGCACGGAACCCGCTGCTCGCCGACCTGCTGCTGAAGCTGGCGCTCGATGTGAACGCGCTGCCGCCGACCGACGACCGCTGGTTCGAGGCGCTGCGCAACGAGCGCATCGCGGCTGCGGAGCAGCCTGCGTGATCACAGTTGCGGAGCAGCCTGCGTGATCACAGTTGCGGAGCAGCCTGCGTGATCACAGTTGCGGAGCAGCCTGCGTGAGCCAGGTACACCACCGGTTCCGCCAGGTGTAACCAGCCCGTCTGACGGCCCTTCCGCACAGGTGAGCGGGCCCGTCCAGCAGGCGGACGGGCAGTGCGGCCCCGCCCCCTCATGCCGCTAGGCTGGCGGGGATCGAACCGGACAGCGTGGTCCGGACCCGGCCCACGTTGAGAAGGTTGTTTCGGGCTATGCGTATTGGTGTCCTCACGTCCGGCGGCGACTGCCCCGGCCTGAACGCCGTCATCCGGTCCGTCGTGCACCGTGCCGTCGTCGACCACGGCGACGAGGTCATCGGCTTCCGGGACGGCTGGAAGGGCCTCCTGGAGTGTGACTACCTCAAGCTCGACCTCGACGCGGTGAGCGGCATCCTGGCTCGCGGCGGCACGATCCTCGGCTCCTCCCGGGTCCGTCCCGAGCATCTGCGGGACGGCGTCGCGCGGGCCAAGGGCCACGTGGCGGAGCTCGGGCTCGACGCGATCATCCCGATCGGCGGCGAGGGCACGCTCAAGGCGGCCCGGCTGCTGTCGGACAACGGCCTGCCGATCGTCGGCGTGCCGAAGACCATCGACAACGACATCGCGGTCACGGACGTGACCTTCGGCTTCGACACGGCGGTGGGCGTCGCGACCGAGGCCCTGGACCGGCTCAAGACCACCGCCGAGTCCCACCAGCGCGTGCTGATCGTGGAGGTCATGGGCCGCCACACCGGCTGGATCGCGCTGCACTCCGGCATGGCGGCGGGCGCCCACGCCATCGTCGTACCGGAACGCCCCTTCGACATCGAGGAGTTGGCGGCGCGGGTCGGCGAGCGGTTCGAGGCCGGCAAGCGGTTCGCGATCGTCGTCGCCGCGGAAGGGGCCAAGCCGAAGGCCGGTTCCATGGACTTCGACGAGGGCGGCAAGGACATCTACGGCCATGAGCGCTTCGCCGGGATCGCGCGGCAGCTGTCGGTCGAGCTGGAGGAGCGGCTCTGCAAGGAGGCCCGGCCGGTCATCCTCGGGCATGTCCAGCGCGGCGGGACGCCCACGGCGTACGACCGGGTGCTGGCCACGCGGTTCGGGTGGCACGCGGTGGAGGCGGTGCACCGGGGCGAGTTCGGGCGGATGACCGCGCTGCGGGGGACGGACATCGTGATGGTGTCGCTCGCGGAGGCGGTGGAGACGCTGAAAACGGTTCCCGCGGGGCGGTACGCCGAGGCGGAGTGTGTTCTCTGACGTCGGGCCCGAGCAGGCTCCCCCGCCCCCGGTCGCAACAGTGACCGGGGGCGGTTCTACTCTGGGTCCGGACAGACAGCGCACAACCCGTACGAAACAGGAGCCGTTGGATGGATCACAGCGGGCACGGCACGACCATGGAGCTGCCGCCGTTCACGCTGGGGCGGGGGCTCGAGTGGTCCGCGGACCCGTTCTTCCTCGTCGCCTGCCTCCTGGGGCTCGGACTCTACGGCTGGGGTGTGGTGCGGCTGCGGCGGCGGGGGGACGCGTGGCCGGTGGGGCGGACGGTCGCGTACGTCGTCGGGGTGCTGAGCATCGCGCTCGTGATGTGCACCAAGCTCAACGACTACGGCATGGTCATGTTCAGCGTGCACATGGTGCAGCACATGGTCATCAGCATGCTGTCGCCCATCCTGATCCTGCTCGGCGCCCCGATCACGCTGGCGCTGCGCGCGCTGCCCACGGCGGGGCGGGGCCGCAAGGGGCCGCGGGAGCTGCTGCTGATGCTTCTGCACAGCCGGTACATGCGGATCGTCACGCACCCCGTGTTCACCATCCCGATGTTCATCGCCAGCCTGTACGCGCTCTACTTCACTCCGCTGTTCGACTTCCTGATGGGCTCCAAGGCGGGGCACATCGCGATGATGGTGCACTTCCTCGCCGTCGGCGTCGTCTTCTTCTGGCCGATCATGGGTGTGGATCCGGGGCCCAGCCGGCCGGGCTATCTGATGCGCATGCTGGAGCTCTTCGCGGGCATGCCGTTCCACGCGTTCTTCGGCATCGCGCTGATGATGGCGTCCGCGCCCATGGTCGAGACGTTCAAGAACCCGCCCGCCTCCCTCGGCATCGACGCGCTGTCGGACCAGAACGCGGCCGGCGGCATCGCCTGGGCGTTCAGTGAGATCCCGTCCGTGCTGGTGCTGATCGCGCTGCTGTTCCAGTGGTACGCCTCGGAGCAGCGGCAGGCCCGGCGCAAGGACCGGGCGGCCGACCGGGACGGCGACAAGGAGCTGGAGGCGTACAACGCCTATCTGGCCTCGCTCAACGCTCGCGGAAACTGAACTTCCTCAGGCCGGCCCGGCACGACGGGGGCACCATGGAGGGGACCGAACCATGAGGAGGGTGTTGCGATGCCCGGTTCTACGAACGGTTCCACGAAGACGATGGGGGTGCTCACCGTCGGCGGACTCGTCGTGGTGACGGCCTACACGGTGGCACTCGGCAGCAACGGCTGGCTGTGGTTCGGCTGGGTCGTGCTGGGACTGATCACTCTCGGGATGATCGCCACCCGCAGTGCCTGACCCTCACCCGGCGGTGAGCCGCCCCGCCGAGTGCACCCCCGGCTGGTACTTCGGCAGCCGGGCGGTGATCTTCATCCCCGCTCCCACGGCCGTCTCGATGACGAGGCCGTGGTCGTCTCCGTAGACCTGACGGAGCCGGTCGTCGACGTTGGACAGCCCGATGCCACCGGACGGGCTGACCTCACCGGCGAGGATGCGGCGCAGCACCTCGGGGTCCATTCCGGCGCCGTCGTCCTCGATCACCACGAGGGCCTCGGCGCCGGCGTCCTGTGCGGTGATGCTGATGTGGCTCTTGCCGGCGGTCGCCGCCCTGCCCTCCAGCCCGTGCTTGACGGCGTTCTCGACGAGCGGCTGCAGGCACAGGAAGGGCAGGGCGACCGGCAGCACCTCGGGGGCGATCTGGAGGGTGACGGAGAGGCGGTCGCCGAAGCGTGCCCGGACGAGCGCCAGGTAGTGCTCGATGGCGTGGAGTTCGTCGGCGAGCGTGGTGAAGTCGCCGTGTCTGCGGAACGAGTAGCGGGTGAAGTCGGCGAATTCCAGGAGGAGTTCGCGGGCGCGTTCGGGGTCGGTGCGGACGAACGAGGCGATCACCGCGAGTGAGTTGAAGATGAAGTGCGGGGATATCTGGGCCCGCAGGGCCTTGATCTCGGCCTCGATGAGACGGGTGCGGGACCGGTCCAGATCGGCGAGCTCCAGTTGTACGGAGACCCAGCGGGCGACCTCTCCGGCGGCCCGTACCAGCACGGCGGACTCGCGGGGCGCGCAGGCGACGAGGGCGCCGTACACACGGTCGTCGACGGTGAGCGGGGCGATGACCGCCCAGCGGACCGGGCAGTCGGGGGCGTCGCAGGTCAGCCGGAAGGCCTCGCCGCGGCCGGTCTCCAAAGGGCCCGCGAGGCGTTCGGTGATCTCGGTGCGGTGGTGGCCGCCCGCCCCGTCCCAGACCAGGACCTCCGACTGGTCGGTCAGACAGAGCGCGTCCGTGCCGAGCAGGGAGCGCAGTCCACGGGCGGACTTGCGCGCGGTCTCCTCCGTCAGCCCGGCCCGCAGCGGGGGCGCGGCGAGGGAGGCGGTGTGCAGGGTCTGGAAGGTCGCGTGCTCGACGGGGGTGCCGAGCCCGCCGAGGTTGTGCGGGCGCGCGGTGCGCCGGCCGAGCCAGAACCCCGCGGCCAGCAGCGGGAGCACGGCCACGCAGAGTCCGGCCAGGAATCCGCTCATGCGCTCACCTCCGGTCGGCGGCTGGTCAAGCCTTCACCTCCGCGCGCAGTTCCTCCGGCAGATGGAAGCGGGCGAGGACCGCCGCCGTCCCCGGAGGGACCCGGCCGGAGGTGGCCAGGGACACCAGCACCATGGTGAGAAAGCCCAGGGGCACCGACCACAGCGCGGGCCAGGCGAGCAGGGCGTGCAGCCGGCCCGTGCCGGGCAGCCCCGCCATGGTGGCGGCCACGGCCACGAACGCGGCGCCGCCGCCCACCAGCATCCCGGCGGCCGCGCCGGGCGGGGTCAGCCGCCGCCACCAGATGCCGAGGACGAGCAGCGGGCAGAAGGACGAGGCGGAGACGGCGAAGGCCAGTCCGACGGCGTCGGCGACCGGCAGCCCGCCGACCAGCACGCTGGCCGCGAGCGGCACGGCCATCGCGAGCACCGTGCCGAGTCTGAAGTGCCGTACGCCCCGGGTGGGCAGCACGTCCTGTGTCAGCACGCCCGCCACGGCCATGGTCAGCCCGGATGCCGTGGACAGGAACGCGGCGAAGGCCCCGCCCGCCACCAGCGCGCCGAGCAGATCGCCGCCCACGCCGCCGATCATGCGCTCCGGCAGCAGCAGGACGGCGGCGTCGGCGTCGCCGGTGAGGGCGAGCTCGGGGGCGTAGAGCCTGCCGAGCGCGCCGTACACGGGCGGCAGGAGATAGAAGGCGCCGATCAGGGCGAGGACGGCGACCGTGGTGCGGCGGGCGGCGACTCCGTGCGGGCTGGTGTAGAAGCGCACGACGACGTGCGGCAGGCCCATGGTGCCGAAGAAGGTGGCGAGGATCAGCCCGTACGTGGCGTACAGCGGGCGCTCCTCGCGGCCCGTGGCCAGGGAGGTGGACATGCCGCCGTTGCTGCCGCGGTCGGCGGCCGGGACGGTGGCGCCCCGGTCGAAGGTCAGCCGGGTGCCCTGCTCGATGCGGTGCGTTCCGGCCGGCAGGCGGAGCCGCTGGTCGTCGTGCGGGCGGCCGTCGACCGTGCCGTTCACCGTGACAGTCAGCGGCCGGTCCAGCTGGAGGTCGAGGCTGTCGTCGACGCGGACGACCCGCTGCTCGCGGAAGGTCACCGGTTCCTCGAAGGCGCGGCGGGGCGCCCCGTCGCCCTGCCAGGCGAGGACCAGGAAGAGGGCGGGGACGAGCAGGGCGGTGAGCTTGAGCCAGTACTGGAAGGCCTGCACGAAGGTGATGCTGCGCATGCCGCCGGCGGCGACGGTCGCCACCACGACGACCGCCACGATCACCCCGCCGAGCGAGTCGGGCGCGCCGGTGAGCACGGCCAGCGTCAGCCCGGCGCCCTGGAGCTGGGGCAGCAGATAGAGCCAGCCGACGCCGACGACGAAGGCCCCGGCCAGCCGGCGTACCGCCTGGGAGGCGAGGCGGGCCTCGGCGAAGTCGGGCAGCGTGTAGGCGCCGGAGCGGCGCAGCGGGGCGGCGACGAACAGCAGGAGGACCAGGTAGCCGGCGGTGTAGCCGACCGGGTACCAGAGCATGTCGGGGCCCTGCACCAGGACCAGGCCCGCGATGCCGAGGAAGGAGGCGGCCGAGAGGTACTCGCCGCTGATGGCGGCCGCGTTCAGTCGGGGGCCGACGGTGCGGGAGGCGACGTAGAAGTCGGAGGTGGTCCGGGAGATGCGCAGGCCGAACGCACCGACGAGGACGGTCGCCACGACGACGAGGGCGACTGCGGAGACGGCGTAGCCGGAGTTCACGGCCTCAGCGGTCCTCGACCAGGCGCACGAAGTCCCGTTCGTTGCGCTCCGCGCGCCGGACGTACCAGCGGGCCAGCAGCACCAGCGGGACGTACAGGCAGAAGCCGAGCACCGCCCATTCCAGGCGGCGGGCGTCCGGCATCGCCGCGAAGACCAGCGGCAGCGGGCCGATCAGCATCCCCAGGACCGCGAACACGGCGAGGGCGGCCCGCAGTTGGGTGCGCATCAGGGAGCGCACATAGGTGTGGCCGAGGGTGGTCTGCTCGTCTATCTCGGTGCGCGGCCGGTAGTAGCCGAAGGCGCGGCGGGCCCGCCGGGGCGGGCCGGTGACGACGACACGGCGTTCGCCGGGGTCCTGGGGCACCTCACGACCTCCTCATCAGCAGATCCCGCAGTTCGCGCGCGTGCCTGCGGCTGACCTGGAGTTCCTCGCCGCCGACCAGGACGCTCACGGTGCCGGCGTCCAGTCGGAGTTCTCCAACGTGGCGCAGGGCGACGAGATGGCGGCGGTGGATGCGGACGAAGCCGCGGGACCGCCAGCGTTCCTCCAGGGCGGACAGCGGGATGCGGACGAGGTGGCTGCCCTTGTCGGTGTGCAGCCGGGCGTAGTCGCCGCGGGCCTCGACATGCGTGATGTCGTCGACGGCGACGAAGCGGGTCACGCCGCCCAGCTCGACGGGTATGTGGTCGGGGTCGGGCTCGTGCACGGGGATCCGGGGGGCGGCGTCGCTGCGCTCGGCGGCCCGGCGGACGGCTTCCGCGAGCCGTTCCTTGCGCACCGGTTTGAGCACGTAGTCCACGGCCTTGAGGTCGAAGGCCTGGACGGCGAAGTCCTCGTGGGCGGTGACGAACACGACGAGCGGCGGCTCGGCGAAGCCGGACAGCAGCCGGGCCAGATCCAGTCCGTCGAGGCCGGGCATATGGATGTCGAGGAAGACGACGTCGATGGCCTCCGGCCCGCCGGGCCCGGACTGAAGCGCACGGTTGATCCGGCGCAGCGCCTCGGTCGCGTCGCCGGCGCCCTCGGCGGTGCTGACCCGGGGGTCCGCGTTCAGGAGGTAGAGCAGCTCCTCGAGCGAGGGGCGTTCGTCGTCGACGGCGAGGGCGCGCAGCATGAACGTGGAGTGTAGGAGCAATCCGCACGTTAGGACATGTGCCGGGCGTGGCCGTCGTGGCTGGATACAGTGCCGTCATGAACAGCAGGACCCTCCCGTTCGACGAGCTCGACCGGAAGATCATCACGGCTCTGATGGCGAACGCCAGGACCAGTTTCGCCGAGATCGGGGCGGCGGTCGGCCTGTCCTCGACGGCGGTCAAGCGACGGGTGGACCGGCTGCGCGACACGGGGGTGATCACCGGGTTCACGGCCACGGTGCGGCCGTCGGCGCTGGGCTGGCGGACCGAGGCGTACGTCGAGGTGTACTGCGAGGGCGCGGCCCCTCCGCGGCGGCTCGCGGAGGTGGTGCGCAACCATCCGGAGATCACGGCGGCGATGACGGTCACGGGTGGCGCGGACGCGTTGCTGCATGTGCGGGCGCGGGACGTGGGGCACTTCGAGGAGGTGCTGGAGCGGATCCGGGTGGAGCCGTTCATCCGGAAGACGATCAGTGTGATGGTGCTGTCCCACCTCATCCCGGAGAGTGCCGAGGCGGGTGCCGTCCAGACCGTGCCCGACATTGCCCTGGGTGACGCATCAGACGTGCGCTGACAGGCGAAAGAACGCAGCATTGCTGCGCAAACACGCAGCTCTTGTTTCTTGTCGGGCGTCGGGGTCGCTTTCTACCTTTGTGTCAACCCCTAGTCGACACCGCAGGAAGCGGAGGAACCCCTCTGTGTCCGACACCCGTGTGCAGCGCCGGCGGCGCTACCTCGTCTGCGAACCCAGACATTTCGCCGTGCAGTACGCGATCAACCCCTGGATGCATCCCGACACCCATGTCGACGTCGACCTGGCCCAGGAGCAGTGGCAGGCGCTGATCAGCGCCTACCGCACCCACGGCCACACCGTCGACACGGTGGAGCCGGTCCCCGGTCTCCCGGACATGGTCTTCGCCGCGAACTCGGCGGTCGTCGTCGGCGGCCGTGTCTTCGGCTCCCTCTTCCACGCGCCCGAGCGCCGTCCCGAGTCCACGCACTACGAGACATGGTTCAAGACGGCGGGCTTCGACGTGTACCGGCCCGAGGCCGTGTGCGAGGGCGAGGGCGACCTGGTCTGGACGGGCCGGTACGTGCTGGCCGGCACCGGTTTCCGGACCACGCGCGATGCGCACCGCGAGGTGCAGGAGTTCTTCGGCCATCCGGTGATCAGCCTGACGCTGGTGGACCCGCACTTCTACCACCTGGACACCGCCCTTTTCGTCCTCGACGACGACAACATCGCGTACTACCCGGAAGCCTTCTCGGCGGGCAGCCGCGAGGTGCTGGCACGGCTGTATCCGGACGCGGTGCTCGCCACCCGCGAGGACGCGGTGGCGTTCGGCCTCAACTCCGTGTCCGACGGCCGCCATGTCTTCATCACGCCGCAGGCCGAGACGCTCGCCGCCCGCCTCGACGACCACGGCTACGTCCCCGTCCCCGTCGACCTGTCCGAGTTCCGGAAGGCCGGCGGCGGCATCAAGTGCTGCACTCAGGAGATCCGCTCATGACCGCCCCCGTCCGTACGCGTTCGTCCGCCGACCTGATCGCCGCCGAGGAGCCGGTCCTGGCGCACAACTACCACCCGCTGCCGGTGGTCGTCGCCCGCGCCGAGGGCACCTGGGTGGAGGACGTCGAGGGCCGCCGCTATCTCGACATGCTGGCCGGCTACTCGGCCCTGAACTTCGGCCACCGTCACCCCGCGCTGATCGATGCGGCCCACCAGCAGCTCGACCGCCTGACGCTCACCTCGCGCGCCTTCCACAACGACCGGCTCGCCGAATTCGCCGAGCGGCTGGCCGCGTTGACGGGCCAGGACATGGTGCTGCCGATGAACACCGGCGCCGAGGCGGTCGAGAGCGGCATCAAGGTGGCCCGCAAGTGGGCCTACGAGGTGAAGGGCGTGCCCGCCGACCAGGCGACGATCGTGGTCGCGGCCGACAACTTCCACGGCCGTACGACGACGATCGTCAGCTTCTCCACGGACGAGACGGCCCGGACGGGCTTCGGCCCGTTCACGCCGGGCTTCCGGATCGTCCCGTACAACGACCTGGCCGCGCTGGAGGCGGCGGTCGACGAGACGACGGCGGCCGTGCTGATCGAGCCCATCCAGGGCGAGGCCGGCGTCATCATCCCGGACGAGGGCTACCTGGCCGGCGTACGGGAGCTGACCCGCCGCAAGAGGTGCCTGTTCATCGCGGACGAGATCCAGTCGGGGCTCGGCCGCACCGGCCGCACCCTCGCCGTCGAGCACGAGTCGGTCGTCCCCGACCTGGTGCTCCTCGGCAAGGCGCTGGGCGGCGGCATCGTGCCGGTGTCCGCGGTGGTGGGCCGCCGCGATGTGCTCGGCGTGCTGCGGCCGGGCGAGCACGGGTCGACGTTCGGCGGCAATCCGCTCGCGGCCGCGGTCGGCACCGCGGTGGTCGAGCTGCTGGAGACGGGTGAGTTCCAGCTCCGGGCCGCCGAGTTGGGCGTGCTGCTGCGCAACGGACTCACGGACCTGGTGGGCCGGGGCGTCGTCGGATTCCGGGCGCGCGGGCTGTGGGCGGGCGTCGACATCGACCCGGCCATCGGCACCGGCCGCGAGGTGAGCGCCCGGCTCATGCAGGAAGGGGTCCTGGTCAAGGACACCCACGGCTCCACGATCCGCCTGGCGCCGCCGCTGACGATCACCGGCGAGGAGCTGGAGGGCGCGATCGGAGCGCTGGAGAAGGTTCTGACGCAGGGCGCCTGACGCCCGATCGTCGCGAGAGCCCGCCGGATGTCCGGCGGGCTCTCCCACGTCCCGACCTCGTCAGGGCTGCTGCATCCAGTGGTCCGGCCCGGGGTCGCCGCCCGCGGCCACCGCCGCGAGCCGCCCCACGTAGTGGATCCAGCCCTCCTCGTGCGCCGCGCACGCCTCCGGCGTGGGCAGGCCGCTGTGGACCAGACGCAACAGGGTGCCGCCGTCGACCGGTTCGAGGGTGATCTCGACCGTGGTGGTGCCGGGCGGCAGATCCATTCCGCCCTCGGCCCATCCCCAGGTGAAGACGATCCGTTTGGGCGGGTCGACGGCGACGAAGCGGCCCTCGGCGACGTTGTCACGATTGACGTTCGTCCGGTAGCTGCCGCCGGGTTCGAAGGTGAACTCGCCGTCCGTGCCCATCCAGGACAGCCACTTGTCCCGGTCGGTGAAGTAGGAGAACACCGTCTCGGGCCGGGCGGCGATATGCCGTTCGACGACGACCACATCTGTTGCGTTCAAGGGTTCGCCCCTTCGGAGGTACCGGCCCGTTCGTCCCGCTCGGCGGCCTCCGCCAGTTCGGCGAGGGTGTCGAGCCGTGCCGCCCACATGGACTGCAGATAGTCGGCCAGCGGTCCCATGCCCTCGCGGTTGGCCCGGTAGAAGCGCTTCTTTCCGTCCTGGCGCAGCGTAACGAGGCCGGAGTCCCTGAGCACCTTGAGGTGCTGGGACACCGCTCCGAAGGTGACGTCGAACCGCTCGGCGATCTCGCCCGCGGACAGCTCCGCGTCCCAGACCAGCCGCAGGATCTCGCGCCGCCGAGGCTCGGCGACCGCCCGTACCGCATCCATGCAGGTCATTTTAGCCACCACTTGAACTTGCCATCGAGACGATGTCATTTTAGTCTTCACTAAAGCGAGTGGTTTTGGCCGCGGCACATCCGCCGCGGCGACCCGGCAAGGAGCACACGCCATGGCTGACATCGCACTGCAGCTGCACATCGAGGCCGCCCCGCACACCGTGTACGCGGCGATCTCCACGACCGAGGGCATCCACCGCTGGTTCACCACCACCGCGACCGCCGAGCAGGGCGTGGGCGGTCTGTACGAGCTGAGCTTCCCGGGCGTACCGGAGCCGTGGCGGCTGCGCGTGACCGAGGCGGAGGCCGGCAAGCGCCTCGTCCTGGCGGGCGAGAACGGCCCGTGGACCGGCACCGTGCAGACCTACGAGGTCCTGGACCGCCCCGAGGGCGGGGTGACCCTTCGCTTCACCCACGCCGGCTTCCCCGCGGTGGACGACGCCTACCGGGACTTCACCTACGGCTGGGCGACGAAGTTCGTCCAGCTCAAGACCTATGCCGAGACGGGCGAGCCCGCCCCCTTCTTCACCGGCGCATCCGAAGGAGAGAACTCATGAACAGCAGCCTGTACCCCGCCATCCGGGAGTGCGCGGACGTCGTGGTGGCGACGGCGTCCGGCATCCGCCCCGATCAGCTCGGCGACCGCACGCCCTGCGAGAAGTTCTCCGTCGCCGACCTCCTCGACCACCTGGGCGACACGCTGACCGGCTCCGAGCGAGCGGCCCGCAAGGAGCAGCAGCCCGACGAGGGCACCGCATCCATGTCACCGTCCGCCGTGGCCGAGGCAGCCGACCGCGCCGCTGCGGCCTGGGCCGACCCGGCGGCGTACGAGGGCAGCACCGAGTTCGGCCCGGGAGAGATGCCGGCCGCCTTCGCCGCGGCGATCACCCTGGAGGAACTCGCCGTGCACGGCTGGGACCTGGCACGTGCCACGGGCCGGCCCTTCGTCGTCAGCGAGGAGACCGCGAAGGCCGCCCTGGGCGTGGTCGAGCAGATAGCCGAGCAGGCCCGCGCCAACGGCAGTTTCGGCCCGCCCGTGACGGTGGCCGCCGACGCCTCGGCCTTGGACCGGGCGCTGGCGACGAGCGGGCGGAATCCGGGGTGGACCGGCTGAACGCCAACGCCCTGGGTCGGGGTGCCCGCGGGGCGGTGTGCCAGGTCGCCGCAGGCCGGCGGCACACCGCCCCGCCCCGCCGCCACCCGCCGTCAGCCAAGCCCTGCCGCCGTTCCCGGTGACCCGTCCGGCTCGCCTTGCCCCTCGGTCCTGCTCCATGGCCTGACCCGCTCCCCCGCTCCACGGATCCGCCCCAACCGGGCACATCGTGGGAAACTGGTCCTCCCGGTGGCGAGAGCGGGAACCATGAATGACTCGGCGATCGATTACGCGGCGGTGTTCCAGGCCCTGCCCGGCATGGTGGCACTACTCACGCCCGACCTCGTGTACGCGGACGCGAACGAGGAGTTCCTCCGGGTGGCCGGGCGCCGCCGCGAGCAGGTGGTCGGCCGCTTTCTCTTCGACGTCTTCCCGGACAATCCGAACGACTCCGGCGCGACGGGCATGCGCCATCTGGAGGCCTCGCTGCAGCGGGTCCTCGCGACCGGCGAGCGCGACACGATGGCGCTGCAGCGGTACGACGTGGAGGACGCCGACCGGCCCGGGGAGTGGGAGGAGCGCTACTGGAGTCCGGTCAACGCCCCGGTACACGGCCCGGACGGCAAGGTGGTGCTGGTGGTGCACCGGGTCGAGGAGGTCACCGAGCTGATCCGGGCCCGCGGCGGCCCCAGCGGGAGCAGAGCGCGGGTGCTGGAGGCCGAGTTGTACACCCGCGCCCGCGAACTCCAGGACCTCAACGACCGGCTGCGCCAGGCCCACGCCCGCGAGCGCGAGGTCGCCCTCGCCCTGCAGGAGGCGATGCTGCCCGCTCCCCGTCAGCTGGGCCATCACCGGGCCGCCGTACGCTACCGGCCCGCCGTCGGTGCGCTGAACGTCTGCGGGGACTGGTACGACCTGGTCGACCTGGTGGGCGGCCACCGGCTGGGCGTGTCCGTGGGCGACGTGGTCGGTCACGGGCTGGAGGCCGCGGGGGTGATGGGCCAG
This sequence comes from Streptomyces luteolifulvus, assembly GCF_008806595.1. Lineage (GTDB taxonomy): Bacteria > Actinomycetota > Actinomycetes > Streptomycetales > Streptomycetaceae > Streptomyces > Streptomyces luteolifulvus. Next base: position 159,741 of record NZ_VZRB01000012.1, read on the forward strand.
CTGCGCAGCGCGCTCAGTGCCGCGTCCCGTGTCGCCGCGGGCCCCGCCGAGGCACTGGACGTCCTGGGGAGATACGCCCATGTCGTCGACGGCGCCGAGTCGGCCACCGCGGCCACCACCTTCGTCGACTTCGACCAGCGCACCATCACCTACAGCAGCGCCGGCCACCCTCCACCCGCCCTGGTCCACCCCGACGGCCGGGTGGAGTTCCTCGACCGGGCCACCGATCCCCCGCTGGACGCCCCTCCCGATCCCGGTCCGAGGGTGCAGGCCGCCACCACGTTCACCGACGGGGCGACGCTCGTGCTCTACACCGACGGTCTGATCGAGCGGCGCCACGAAGACATCGACACGGGTCTGGCCCGCCTCGCCGGCTCCCTCACGCGCCACCGCGCGGCGGAACCCGAGCGGCTCGCGGACGCCGTTCTGCTGGAGCTGCTGCCGTCCGGCGGTGCCACCGACGACACGGCGCTGATCGTGGTGCGACTATGACGGACCGTCAGATCCCGTGCGTGGTACAGCACATGAGCCCTGGGGTTCAAGAGGCGGCCGCCCGCCAGAGGTACCCGGTGATTGCGCCACGCGGCCCGTGCAGGTTCCCAGTGACCAAGCCTGCACCTAGACTGACACCCCCCACGACACGCCGTTTGACCTGCTGGAACACGGCGGTTGAGGCGATCCGCCGGAGTGAGGAGCGAACCCCTTGTTCTACTACGTGCTCAAATACGTGTTGCTGGGTCCTCTGCTGAGACTGGTCTTCCGGCCCCGCATCGAAGGCCTCGAACACGTACCGCAGTCGGGCCCGGCGATCGTGGCGGGCAACCATCTGTCGTTCTCCGACCACTTCCTGATGCCCGCGGTCCTCAAGCGGCGCATCACCTTCCTGGCGAAGAAGGAGTACTTCACGGGAGGCGGGCTCAAGGGCCGCCTCACCGCGGCCTTCTTCCGCAGCGCGGGGCAGATCCCGGTCGACCGCACCGGCAAGGAGGCGGGCCGGGCCGCGATCCGCGAAGGACTCGGGGTACTGCGCAAGAACGAACTGCTCGGCATCTACCCGGAGGGCACGCGCTCCCACGACGGCCGCCTCTACAAGGGCAAGGTCGGCGTCGCGGTGATGGCGCTCAAGGCCCAGGTCCCGGTCATCCCCTGCGCCATGATCGGCACCTTCGAGGCACAGCCGCCCGGCAAGGTGATTCCGAACATCCACCCCGTGGTGATCCGCTTCGGCAAGCCCCTCGACTTCTCCCGGTACGCCGGCATGGAGAACGAGAAGGCGATCCTGCGCGCCGTCACCGACGAGATCATGTACGCGATCCTGTCGCTGTCCGAGCAGGAGTACGTCGACCAGTACGCCACCGTCGCAAAGGCCGAGGAGGCCGCGGCCCGCGCGGACAAGGAGCGCCGCTTCCCGCGGATACCGCTCAGCTGACCGCCCCTTCCCGTCTGCCGTCGGCAGAACACCGTGGCACAGGGCAGGGGGACGCCCGTACCGTCGCGGCATGAGACGTGCAGTGGTGATCGGGGCGACGGGGCAGATCGGGCGGGTGGCCGTGGGTGCGCTGGCCAGGGACGGCTGGCAGGTGACGGCCGTCTCGCGGGGCGGCGGGCGGGACGAGGACTGGCCCGACGGCGTGCGGGTCGCGCCCGCCGACCGGGGGGAGGACGGGGCCCTTGCCGCCGTGGTCGGCGACGGCTGCGACGTCCTGGTGGACATGGTCGCCTACGGCCCGGAGCACGCACGGCAGTTGACTTCTCTCGCCGACCGGGTCGGCTCGGCCGTGGTCATCTCCAGCGTGTCGGTGTACGAGGACGACAAGGGCCGCACCTTCGACACCCAGCAGGAGCCGGACGGCTTCCCCGAGTACCCGGTGCCGATCACGGAGAACCAGCGCACGATCGCGCCCGGCGAGTCCTCGTACAGCACCCGCAAAGCAGGACTGGAGCACGAACTCCTCGCCGTGGGCGAGCAGTTGCCCACGACGCTGTTGCGGGCGGGCGCGATCCACGGACCGCACTGCCGGACCCCGCGCGAGCTCTACTTCGTCAAGCGCAATCTCGACGGGCGGCGCCGGCGCGTGCTCGCCTTCGGCGGCCGGAGCCGGTTCCATCCGGCAAGTGTCCACACCATCGCGGAGCTGATCCGGCTCGCCGCCTCCCGTCCGGGCACCCGTGTGCTCAACGCCGTGGATCCGGACGCGCCGACGGTGGCGGAGATCGCGAGGGCCATCGACGAGGTGATGGGCGTCGAGACGGAGAGCGTCCTGGTCGACGGACCCGCTCCGGCACCCGCCGTGGGTGACACGCCCTGGTCGGTCCCCGTGCCTGTCGTCTGCGACATGTCGGCCGCAGAGCGGGAGTTGGGCTACCGCGCGGTGGCCCGCTACGCGCAGACCCTGCCCGGCACCGTCGCCTGGATCGAGCGGCAACTGGCAGGGCGGGACTGGCGGGAGGCCTATCCGAAGATGTTCGAAGTGTACGGCGACCTGTTCGACTATGCGGCGGAGGACGCCTGGCTCGCCTCGGCATGAGAAAGGGGCGGCCGGTGGTCCCGGCCGCCCCTCACCTCGTACGACTGCCGGCTGCTACGGCTTCGGCGTGGCGTGCGGCGTGCACGTCACGTCGGCCGCGTCCAGCTTGCCGGTGAGCAGGTAGGCGTCCACCCGCTCGTTGACACACGGGTTGACCAGGCCGGTCACACCGTGGGAGCCCGCGTTCTTCTCGGTGATGAGACGGGAGCCCTTGAAGCGCTTGTGCAGTGCGACGGCGCCCTCGTAGGGGGTGGCCGCGTCACGCTCGGACTGCACGATCAGCACCCCGGGCAGGCCCTCGCCGGTCTTCACCTTCAGCGGGGTCTGCTGCTTGGCCGACCAGGTGGCGCAGGGCAGGTTCATCCACGCGTTGGCCCACGTCATGAACGGGTGGTTCTTGTGCAGCCGCGTGTTGTCCCGGTCCCACTTCCGCCAGTTGGTGGGCCACTTGGCGTCGGCGCACTCCACCGCCGTGTAGACGGCGTTGCTGTTCTCCGAGGCGGCGTTGCCCGCAGTGTCGGACAGGTCCGGTGCGGCGGCGTCGACGAGCGCCTGCGTGTCGCCGGCCACGTACTTGCTGAACACCGTTGCGACGGGCACCCACGACGAGTCGTAGTACGGGGCGCTCTGGAAGAACGCGATCAGCTCGGCCGGGCCGACCACCCCGCCGATGGGGTTCTTCTTGGCCGTGGCGCGCAGCTTGAGCCACTGGTCCTGGACGGCGGCGCGGGTCGTGCCGAGGTGGAAGGCGGCGTCGTTGGCGGCGACCCAGTCCTGCCAGTCCTTCCAGCGCCCCTCGAAGGCGACGTCCTGGTCGAGGTTGGCCTCGTACCAGATCTTCTCCCGCGACGGGTTGACCACGCTGTCGACGATCATCCGGCGGACATGGCCCGGGAACAGCGTGCCGTAGACGGCGCCGATGTACGTGCCGTAGGAGACGCCCAGGAAGTTGAGCTTCTTCTCACCGAGAGCCGCCCGGATCACATCCAGGTCGCGCGCGGTGTTCGGCGTGGTCATGTGCGGCAGCATCTCGCCGCTGCGCTCGTGGCAGCCGTCCGCGTACTCACGGGCGAGCTTGCGCTGGGCGCGCTTGTCGGCCGCGGAGTCCGGCACCGGGTCCGCCTTGGGCGCCTTCACGAACTCCTGCGGGTCGATGCAGGAGATCGGCGCGGAGTGGCCGACACCGCGCGGGTCGAAGCCCACGAAGTCGTACGCCTTCGACGTGTTCACCCACAGGGGGTTCTTGGTGGTGACACGGCGCGGGAAGCGCAGGCCGGAACCGCCCGGACCGCCGGGGTTGTAGATGAGCGCGCCCTGGCGCTCCGCCTTGGTCCCGGTGTTGCCGATGCGGTCGACGGCCAGCTTGATCTGCTTGCCGTTCGGCTTGGCGTAGTTGAGCGGCACCGTGACCCAGCCGCACTGGATCGGCTTCTCCAGCCCCCAGTCGGCCGGACAGTCCTGCCAGTCGACCCCGGCCTTCGCGGCCCGCTCCGCGGCGATCGCCGCACCGCGGGCCTCACGGTCCTGTCCGGGCCGGCTCCCCGTGCTCGCACTGGCGGAGGGCGCCACGGCGCCCGCGATCAGTGTCGCCGTGACGAACACGCCGGCCGAACCGAGCGCCATCGCCCGGCTCTTTGGTCTGACGTCCCTCAAGTGGGACCTCCCCGTACATCGTTGCGATTGGTACGGAGATCCTCTCCACTGCGAGTCCCCTGAGAACAGGGGTAGTTGACCTTCTTTGCCAATCCGATAAACGGAGAGGGCCGTTCGCTCGGCGGAGCTACGCGAAGGAGGCCTGTGCCTGGTCCAGCAGCCCGCGCAGCCGCAGCGCATCCGGTGCCACCGCGGTCACCAGCGCGGCGGGCCCGGCCAGCGGCACGACCGCGGCCCCCTCGCCCAGCACCCGCGCCGTCACGGGCTCGGCGGCGAACTCCGACCGTACGACGAGGAGTTGACCCACGGCACGATGTCCCGCCAGCACGGCGGGGCCGTCCCAGCCGCCCGGCGCCCCGGGCCCGCAGGCCAGCTCCTGGTCGAGGACGGTCCGCCCCGCGATCCGCAGACGAAGACGGCTGACGAGCCGCCCGGGTTCCTCACCGGCCCGGCCGAGCACCTGCTCCTCACGCAGCACCAGCCGCGCCGTGGCACCGAGATCGGCATACGTGGTGACATAGAGGTCGCTGCCACGGGCGGAGATCAACTGCTCGGGCAGCCAGTGCAGTTCGCCGCCGTTTTCGACACCGAGCCGCACGTCGTAGCGGGCCTCGTCCTTCGTCTGGCCCGGCAGGGCGATGGTCGCGGCGGCCGACCCGACCCGCAGCCGGGCCCCCTCCGCCACACCGGCCTCCACGGTGAAGTGGTCTCCGCCGAGCGGCCCGCTCATCGCACCGACGAGCATCACCCTCGCCTCGGCGCCGCTGCCCCGGGTCCGGCGCACCGCCAGCGGCCCGTCGCCCTCCAGTACGGGCAGGGAAGTGCCCCCTCTGCCGTCGTCCCGTGCCCGGATGCGCGCCGTGGCCCGTACGCCCGCCCCCGTCATGCCGTCCACTCGGCGAGCCGCGCCCGCACCCAGGCGGCGACGTCCGTCACGCCGGCCTCGCTCCGGAGCGACTGGAAGACGACCGGGAGTTCGGCCCGCTGGGCCTTGGCGTCGGCGGCCATCCGCCCGAGATCGGAGCCGACGTACGGCGCGAGGTCGGTCTTGTTGACCACGAGCAGATCGGCCGTGGTGACCCCGGGCCCGCCCTTGCGCGGAATGTCGTCGCCCCCGGCCACGTCGATCACGAAGATCTGCGCGTCGACGAGCCCCTTGGAGAAGGTCGCGGTCAGATTGTCCCCGCCCGACTCGACGAGCACGAGATCCAACGGCCCGACCTCGTCCTCCAGGTCCTCGACCGCTTCGAGGTTGGCGGAGATGTCGTCCCGGATCGCGGTGTGCGGGCAGGCTCCCGTCTCCACGGCGGTGATCCGCTCCGGCGGCAGCACGGCCTCGCGGAGCAGGAAGTCCGCGTCCTCGCGGGTGTAGATGTCATTGGTGACCACGGCAAGGGACAGCTCCTGCCGCAGGGCACGGCACAACGCGGCGACGGTCGCGGTCTTCCCGGACCCTACGGGCCCACCGAGCCCGATCCGCAACGCCCGCCGCGAGCCGTCGGCCCGACGGGCGTCGGCGCCGACGGCGGGTCCGTCGTGGGATGGGGAGTGGTCAACATGCATGGGGGCGGCTCCTCTTGTGTCTTCTCGGGTGCCTTGGACTGCCGGCCGGCACTCTCGGCCCGTCCGGCGCTTGAGGACGAGGCCGTTCAGGCCGATGGGGATCCAGGGGTCGAAGCCCCCTGGCGGGGTCGAAGGGGCGGAGCCGCTGGAGACGGGACGGGCAGGGGCGGCGGGGGCGACATCCTCCTACGACGCGAACAAACGCACAGGCCATCCCGCATGCGCCTCCGCAGAGATCTCCAGAACCGGCGCGGACCCCGCGGGCAGCGCATCGACCCCTTCCTCAGCAACCCTCCCCGCCGCCTCCGCCGCCAGATCGACCACCCGGTCCACCTCCGGGGCCAGCCGAGCCAACACCGCCGTGGCCTCAAAGGGATCAAGACTCAGCAGCCGCACCGTCGCCGTCGCCGGCCCGCTCACACTCTCGTAAGCCGCGCAGTACGCCGCATCGGCCGCCCCCAGCCCCGCCGACCGCGCCGCCAGCCCCAGCACCACCGGCTGATGCGCCCCCTTGGGGAACTGCCCCGCCACGGCGTCGAGTTCATCTGCAGGCCAGGTCGCACGAGCGGCCCGCATCAGCTGCCGCCCCAGCCTGCGCGCCACGGCCCGCAAGGCGGGCGACGGCGTCCGGGCGTCCGCGGCCTCGTCCAACAGCGAGGGATCCACCCCGAGTGCGGCCGCCGCCGCCAGCGCCGCCGCGACCCGCCCCGACGTGTGCAGCCGCCCCCGGCAGAAGTCCTCCAGGCTCGCGGCCCCCGTGATCCGCCCGGCCTTGACGGCCGCCTCGGCCCCGCCGGAGTGCGCATGCCCTCCGGCGGGAAACCGGCCGTCGGCCAGGACGAGAAGCGCTGCCCCGGACATCAGAACAGGAAGTAACGCTGGGCCATGGGCAGTTCGGCGGCCGGCGTCGCCTCGACGAGCTCCCCGTCGATGTGCACGGCGAAGCTGTCGGGGTCGACGCGCACCTCGGGCCGCGCGGAGTTCTCCCGCAGATCGGCCTTGGTGACCCCGCGCGTGGAGTCGATCGCCATGAACCGCTTCCCGAGCTGGAGCCGCTCCGGCAGCCCGTCCTCGATCGCGAGCGGTGCCACGAAGTTGAACGAGTTGGACGCGGGTGCCCGCCCGATCGCCCCGTACATCGGCCGCGGCAGGACCGGCTGCGGCGTCGGAATCGACGCGTTGGCGTCGCCCATCTGCGCATACGCGATCTGCCCGCCCTTGATGACGAGGTGCGGCTTGACCCCGAAGAACGCCGGCTCCCACAGCACCAGGTCGGCGAGCTTGCCGGTCTCGACGGAGCCGATCTCACGGGCGAGACCCTGCGCGAGCGCGGGGTTGATCGTGTATTTGGCGACATAGCGACGTACCCGGCGGTTGTCGCCACGTCCGTCGCCGGGCAGCGCACCCCGTCGCCGCTTCATGACATGGGCGGTCTGCCAGGTCCGCATGACGACCTCGCCCACACGTCCCATGGCCTGGGAGTCGGAGGAGATGATCGAGATGGCGCCCAGGTCGTGGAGGATGTCCTCCGCCCCGATGGTGGACGGCCGGATCCTGGACTCGGCGAAGGCGAGGTCCTCGGGGACGGCCGGGTTGAGGTGGTGGCACACCATCAGCATGTCGAGGTGCTCCTCGGCGGTGTTGACGGTGAAGGGCCGGGTCGGGTTGGTCGAACTGGGCAGCACATACGGCTCGGAGACCACGGTCATGATGTCCGGCGCGTGTCCACCGCCCGCGCCCTCGGTGTGGTACGCGTGGATGCCGCGTCCGGCGATCGCGGCGAGCGTGTCGCCCACGAAACCGGCCTCGTTGAGGGTGTCCGTGTGGAGGGCGATCTGGATGCCGGTCCGGTCGGCGACGGTCAGCGAGGCGTCGATGACGGCGGGGGTCGACCCCCAGTCCTCGTGCAGTTTGAGGCCGAGCGCGCCGCCGCGGATCTGCGACAGCATCGCCTCGTGCGAGACGGTGTTGCCCTTGCCGAGCAGACCGAGGTTGAGCGGGTGATCCTCCATCGCCTCGAACATCCTGGCCAGGTGCCAGGGGCCGGGTGTCACGGTGGTCGCCTTCGAGCCCTCGGCCGGTCCGGTGCCGCCGCCGACCAGGGTCGTGATGCCGGCGGACAGCGCCTCGTCGGCGATCTGCGGGCAGATGAAGTGGACGTGCGCGTCGATGGCGCCCGCGGTGAGGATCCGTCCGTTGCCCGCTATCACCTCGGTCTCGGGACCGATCACCAGATCCGGGTGCACGCCGTCCATGGTGTCGGGGTTGCCCGCCTTGCCGATCCCGGTGATCCGGCCGTCGCGGATGCCGACGTCGGCCTTGACGATCCCCCAGTGGTCGACGATCACCACGCCCGTGACGACGGTGTCCGGAGTGCCGTCCGCACGCGTGGCACGCGCCTGGCCCATGGACTCGCGGATGACCTTGCCGCCGCCGAACACGGCCTCGTCACCGGCGAGTCCCGGCCCGCCGCAGCGGTCCTCCTCGATCTCGATCAGCAGATCGGTGTCGGCGAGCCGGATGCGGTCACCGGTCGTCGGGCCGAACAGGTCGGCGTAAGCGGCTCGGGAGATCTCAGGCATCGAGGGCACCTCCGGTCTCCCCGCGCAGGCCGGGGACGACGCGGGCGCCGGCGAGCGGGACGAGCTCGACGTCGACGGGGATGCCGGGCTCGAAGCGCACGGCGGTCCCGGCGGCGATGTTGAGCCGCTTGCCGCGGGCGGCGGCGCGGTCGAAGTCCAGACCGGGGTTGGCCTCGGCGAAGTGGTAGTGGGAGCCCACCTGGACGGGCCGGTCGGCGGCGTTGAGCACGGTCAGCCGGGTGACCTCACGGCCGTCGTTGCAGACGATCGGATCGTCCGCGAACAGGATCTCGCCGGGAATCATCGAGACCCCCTCAGACGATCGGGTCGTGGACGGTGACGAGCTTGGTGCCGTCCGGGAAGGTCGCCTCGACCTGGACGTCGTGGATCATCTCGGGGATGCCCTCCATGACATCGTCCCGGGTGAGCAGCTTGCGCCCGGAGGACATCAGCTCGGCGACCGTACGGCCGTCCCGCGCGCCCTCGAGGATGTGCGAGGTGATGAGCGCGACGGCCTCGGGGTGGTTCAGCCTGAGGCCGCGGGCCCGGCGCTTGTCCGCCACGTCGGCGGCCACGTGGATGAGCAGCCTCTCTTGCTCGTGCGGGGTCAGTTGCACGTCCCACCTCACAGTCCTCGCTCCGGACCGTGCGGGGTCCGGAATGCCGCAGCCCCGGGTCAAAGTCCCTGGTGGCGTGGATCGGCAGGCTAGTTGGGCGGGGTTTCGGTCACGTTAACCGAGCTGTGACCGCCACACGCGCGTTCACAGGTGCGTGGGCGCGTCCGGCATGCTCATCAGGGCCCGCAAGCCGTTGCGCAGGACGTCGACCGGGGTGGGGCCGAACAGGGACTGCTGTGCGAGGAAGCCGAGCACGGCGGCGATCATCGTGCGGGCGACGTCGTCCGGGGGCACGTCCGCCCGCATCATCCCGGCTTCCTGGTAGGCCTCGGCGACCCGTGCCCAGGCCTGACGCACGGCGCCGTATCCGTCCCGCAGGACGGCCGCCAGTTCGGAGTTGCGCAGTGTCTCCGTCCACACCTGGATGACGAGCCGCGGGAAGGCCGGCTCCCCGTCGACCTTCAGTGACTCCCGTGCCGCGAGCGTCCGGCCGAGGACCGAGGCGACGAGGAGGTCCGGCGGCGGGGGCGGGCTCTGCTGTGCCGCCTCCTCGAAGGCCGCACGGACCTGTCCGAGCACCTCGGCGACGATCGCGGCGATCAGCTCTTCCTTGCCACTGAAGTAGCGGTACACCGCTCCGGCAGACAGGCCGGCCTCCTTCAGCACGTCCTGCATGGACGTGGCATGGAAGCCGTTGCGGGCGAAGCAGAGCGCCGCGGCGTCCAGGATCTGCCGGCGGCGGGCGTCGAGGTGCGCCTGGGATACGCGTGCCATGCCCCCAATTTAAAACGAACGTTCCTTCTTGACAAGACGGGCCGGGCCGCCGCACGGTGGGAGCACACAAAAAACGAACGATCCTTCTTTTTGGCCGCGGGAGGAGAACCCCCATGTCCACCGCTTCCACCACCTCCACCAGGGCTCCCGCCCTGCGCGCGATCGCGGTCGTCGTCCTCGTCCCGCTCCTGGCGGCCCTGGCGCTGTGGGCCTTCGCCTGGCCGAGCGCCCGCACGGCACCCCGGGACGTGTCCCTCGGCGTGGCCGGCCCCGCCTCCGCGACGGCGCAGGTGGAGAAGCAGCTCCAGCAGCACGAAGGCGCCTTCGAGATCCACCGCTACGACGACGAGGCCGCGGCACGGAACGCGATCGAGGACCGGACCGTATACGGCGCGGTCGTCGTCACTCCGCAGGGTCCCGAACTGCTCACGGCGTCGGCCGCGAGCCCGCTCGTCGCCCAGATGCTGCGGCAGGCCGTGGCGGAGCAGGCCGCCGCTGACGGCACACAAGTGAAGACGGTCGACGTCATGGCCACCCCCGCGGCCGACCCGCGCGGCTCGGCCCTCGGCGCGAGCGTGCTGCCACTGGCCCTGGCCGGTCTGGCGGGCGGCGCGGCGGTGACCCTGCTGGGGCTGCGCGGCGTCCGTGCCGTGGCCGCGCTGACGGGCGCCGCCGCCCTGGTGGGCGTGATCGCAGCCGCGATCGCACACAGCTGGCTCGGTGCACTGACCGGCGCCTGGTGGGCGGAGGCCGGGGTGTTCGCACTGTCGACGCTGGCGGTGAGCGCCGCTGTCGCGGGCCTCGCCGCTCTGATCGGCACCGCGGGGATCGGCGTCATGTCGCTCGTCGTGATGTTCCTCGGCAACCCGTTCTCCGCGGCCTCCTCCGCCCCGCAGATGCTGCCGGAGCCGGTCGGGACGATCGGTCAGTGGCTGCCGCCGGGAGCGGGTGCGAGCCTGCTGCGCTCGGTGTCGTTCTTCGACGGTGCTGCGGGGACGGGGCCCCTCCTGACGCTCACTTGGTGGGCCGCGCTGGGGCTGGGCGCCGTACTGCTCGGCACCGCACTCAAGGCGCGTGCCACGAGCACGGAACCCGCCGCCGTGAGGGAACTGGCGACCGTGGGCTGACCCGGCCGACCGCGCCGAACCGGCCGCGCACCCCCGCCTCGGCGGACGGGGGTGCACGGTCGGTCGTTTCCCAGGCCGGCTACGCGGGACCCGACCCCCGATGGTGCGCCGTGATCCCGAAGCGCTGCTGTTCGCGGGGAGGGGACGCGACCTCGCGGACGGTGGAGACGGCGCTGACGACCTGGTCGTCGGCCGGCTGGTCGAGTTCCGCGAGTCGTTCGAGGTCGGCCGCGGAGACAAGGGCGACGAGGGGTTTGCCGTGGCGTGTCACGACGACGCGTTCACCGCCGTACACGACCCGGTTGATCAGGTCGGCGAGCTCAGCCCTGGCTTGCGTCACCGGAATCTCGTAGGCCATGCCCCCATCTTAACGTCATGTACGTCCTGTACATTTTTTACAGACGCCGAAGGAGGGGTAGCCATGACCCGACCGTCCGCCCGTCACGTCCTGCCCGAGTTCACCGAGCGCACGAGTTCCGGAGAGCGGACGCTCGACCCGTACGCGAAGCTGCTGGAGGAGCGGATCGTCTTCCTCGGGGCGCCGATCGACGACACCTCGGCGAACGACGTGATGGCGCAGTTCATGCACCTGGAGCACCACAGCCCGGACCGGGACATCTCGCTGTACATCAACTCTCCCGGCGGCTCGTTCACCGCGATGTCGGCGATCTACGACACGATGCGGTTCGTCGGCTGCGACGTGGAGACGATCTGCCTGGGCCGGGCCGGCTCGTCCGCGGCGGTGCTGCTGGCCGCCGGAACTCCGGGCAAGCGGTTCGCACTCCCCGGTGCGCGGATGGTGATCCACCAGCCGGCCCTGCCCGAGCCCGTGGAGGGACAGACCAGCGATCTTGCCATCCAGGCCGACGAGTTGACGCGTGTCCGCGCCCGCCTCGAGGAGTTGCTGGTACGGCACACGGGCCGCAGCCCGGAACAAGTCGGCGCGGACATCGAACGGGACATGATCATGGACGCGCAACAGGCGCTGGAGTACGGCCTGGTGGACCGGATCATCCCCAGCCGCAAGGCCTCCGGCACCGCGCCCGGCGCGAGGTGAGCCGCCCGATGCTGCCGCCGGAACTGCCGCCGCTGCCCGCCCTGACCCGCGCCGAGGGCGAGTTGATCGACCGATACCTCGATGTGATCGACCTGCTGGGCCGTATCAACCCCGCGCATCACGCGGACACCTACCGCGGACTGCGCGCGGCCCAGGCGCTGGTCGGCAAGGCGGCCGAACTGCGCGACGCACTGGAGCAGATGCACCGGCGGGGCGAGACCGAGTTGCACGCCCCCACGCTGGCGCGTGCGCTGCGTGTGCTGGACGGGGAGCGCCGAACGGCCCGCGTCACCGTGCCCTCGCGCTCGGACAGTTGAGGCATGCTGATCCGTTCCGGGCGATCCGTCAAGATGGCGGAGCGTCCGGAACCGCGTTGAAACGGACCAAATGACGTACCGCTGATTGGAGTAGACGCCCGTCCTTTTCAGGGGCCGCCGCACTTGCACAACACGCGTAGTCCGAGGGCGGAACGGGACACTCCGGTGCTGGTCCGGGGGTGCGCGACCCTCTCAACGCCCCTTCGAACACCAGGGTGTCCACCCGAACGGGTGAGTGGTGAGTAACAACACAAACCCCCGGTTCCGTTGGGCTTTCAGGCCATCTGTGAGTCAAGATCCCTGTCTGACGACAAGCCCCCGCCACAGCGGCGGGGCGGTCCGGGCGGACGCCGAGTCCTGCCGCCGCCCGGATGACCGGTCGACAGGAGTGGATCGGCAGGAGTGGAGGACCCAAGCACGACGGGTCGCCGGAACGGTCATCCCCGCAGGGGAGGTGCCGGGCCGAGCAGCCCTTGGGGTGAAGCCGCAGCCATGCGGCCGGGCAACTTCGCCAGCCCGAATCCGACAGGTCATCCTTCACAGGCGGCTGACGAAGGGTTGCGCATGACTGCGCTCAATCGTGTCCCGTCGCTCATGGTCCGGGCCGGTACGGCCTCGGCCCTCACCATCGCCGCCGTGGGCGGCTCGATCGTGGTCCCCGGTGTCGCCTCCGAAGCCTCGGCCGCGACGATGGCGACGAAGGCACTCCAGGTCGCGGCTTCGAAGAAGGGCTCGCCCTACAAGTGGGGCGCCACCGGTCCGCGGAGGTTCGACTGCTCCGGGCTCACGCTGTACTCGTACAAGAAGGCGGGCAAGTCACTGCCCCGTACGGCGGCCCAGCAGTACAACAAGACCCGCCATATCGCGGCCAGTAGCCGCAAGCGCGGAGACCTCGTGTTCTTCCACTCGGGCTCCAGCGTCTACCACGTCGGCATCTATGCCGGGAAGGGGAAGATCTGGCACGCCCCGAAGACCGGGGACGTGGTGAAGCTGCAGAAGATCTGGACGAGGAGCGTCTGGTACGGCCGGGTCAGCTGACTCTCCCGGGGAGGCGGCGGTCACCTGACAGACCCCGCCTCCCCGGGCCCTCAGGTCGTCGCGGCCTGTCCTACGGCTCCTGCTGCCCCGCCGCCGTCACCGGCTGCTGTCCGGCTGCCGCCGCCGGCTCGGCCGGTGCGGTCCACGGCAGTTCGATGGCGACCGTCTTGCCGCCCTCACGGGTCGGCCGCACTCTCAGCCTGCCGCCGCACTCCGCGGCCAGCCAGCGAATGATCACCATGCCACGGCCGTTGTCCTGCTGGACGGCGGCCGGCAGTCGTTTGGGGAACCGCGGATGGCTGTCGGTGACGCCGATGCGCAGCCGCTCGTCACGGTCGAGCTCGATGTCCACCGTGAAGGTGGGTGACTGACCGAAGGTGTGCTGTACGGCGTTGGTGGCGAGTTCGGAGACGATGAGCCGGATGGTGTACGCCAGTTCCGTGTCCCCGGGCAGCCCCCACTCCACCAGGGTGCCCGTCACGTAGGTGCGGGCCGCGGAGACCGAGGCGGGATTGCTCGGCAGAGTGACGGATGATTCCAGATGGTCTGCCATGGCGACGTCGTCCCTTTCCCACGGGACCGCAGTCCGACACGGAGCGGATGGTTCGAGTACGGTCCCGGACTGGTGCTTCGTCGCCAGACTGCCATTACCGGGCCGGTCACGGATGGCGATCCACCAAGATATGCATATATCTGTCGCTCAAAGCGGTGAACTCTGAGACGGAAGACCGTATTTGGGCGGCCCGGAAGGAGTAAGGAGTTGCGCATGCAGCACGGTCCCGCGGTGCGCCGGCGGAAGCTGGGTGCCGAACTGCGTGCGTTGCGCGCCGGTGCGGCCCTGACCAGCGGCGAGGCGGCCCGACTGGTGGGGTGGCACCAGTCGAAGGTGAGCCGGATCGAGACCGGCGCCAGCGGGGTGAAACCGGCCGATGTGCGGTTACTTCTCGACGCCTACGGTGTGACGGATTCCCAACTACGGGAGTTACTGCTGGTGTTGGCGAGTTCGGACGACGGCGGCGGACGGCATCACTGGTGGCACGCGTACCGCGGAGTGCTGCCGCCGACCTACCGGGACTTCATCAGCCTGGAGTCGCAGGCGAGCGCGATGCGCACACTGGAGACCTCCGTCGTCCCCGGGCTGCTGCAGACACCCGAGTACGCCCGGGAGGTGACCCGGGCCGCGGTGGACGGGCTGGACGACGAACGGCTGGACGCGCTGGTGGAGGTGCGGCTGGCCAGGCAGGACGTGCTGCGGGCTGCGCCTCCCCTGGCGCTGAGCGCCGTCCTGGACGAGGCGGTGCTGCGCCGGGAGGTCGGCGGTCCCGGAGTGATGGCGCGGCAGCTGGCTCGGCTGGTGGAGTCGGCGCGTCTGCCCCAAGTGCGGCTGCAGGTGCTGCCGTTCGCGGCCGGTGCCCATATCGGCGTGACCGGCCCTTTCGTTATCTTCTCATTTTCGCGCACTTCTGATCTGAATGTTGTTGTTCTCGACCACTTGACGAGTAGCCTCTACCTCGAACGGAAAGAAGACGTAGAGGTCTACAGCGAGGCCTTCAACGCTCTTCGGATCCACGCCCTTTCACCCGAGGACTCGTTGGAATACATCGCCGGGATAGGTGACGGCGCGTAAGGAGGCACCATGACCGCACCGCCTCGGAACGTACCCTCCAGCATCGCTCTGCACGGAGTGCGGTGGCTGCGCAGCAGCTACAGCACCGGAGCGAACAACTGCGTCGAGACGGCCCGCCCGCGGACCGGCCCGGGGGCCGGACTGCTCGCCGTACGCGACTCCAAGGACCCGGCCGGGCCCGCGCTGCTCTTCTCCCCCGAGAGCTGGGCGGGCTTCACGGCCGGGATCGGTTCAGATCACTTCTGATCATTTCGGTGCATGCAGCGGGGCCGTGTCACGCCGACTCATGGTCGCGTTGCGCCGATCACATGTACAGCGCGTTCGATCTGCGCCTCGGAGAGGTCCGCGCGGGCGGTCAGCCTCAGCCGTGAGATGCCGTCGGGCACGGAAGGAGGACGGAAGCAGCCCACGGCCAGCCCGGCCGCACGGCAGTCGGCCGCCCATCGCACGGCCCCCTCCGGGGACGGCGCGCGTACGGAGACCACCGCGGCGTCCGGACGTACCGCTTCCAGACCCGCAGCGGTCAGGCGGGCATGCAGTTCGCCCGCCACCGTGCGCGCCCGCGCCGCCCGCTCCGGCTCACGGCGCAGCAGCCCCAGGGCCGCCAGGGCCGCGCCCGCCGCCGCGGGGGCGAGGCCCGTGTCGAAGATGAACGTCCGTGCCGCGTTGACCAGGTGGTCGATCACCCGGGCGGGGCCGAGCACGGCTCCGCCCTGGCTGCCGAGCGACTTGGACAGCGTGACCGTCACGACGACGTCGTCGGCGCCCGCGAGCCCCGCCGCGTGCGGGGCGCCGCGGCCGCCGTCGCCGAGCACACCGAGACCGTGGGCGTCGTCCACGACCAGACCCGCCCCGTGCTCCCGGCACGCCTCGGCGAGCTCGGCCAGCGGGGCGGCGTCGCCGTCGACGGAGAAGACCGTGTCGGACACCGCGACGGCCGGGCTGTCATGCGTCTGGAGTGCCTTGCGCACGGCGTCCGGCTCGGCGTGCGTCACGACCTGTGTGGTGCCCCGGGCCAGCCGGCAGCCGTCGATCAGCGAGGCGTGGTTTCCCGCGTCGGAGACGATCAGCGACCCGTGCGGGGCGAGCGCGGAGACAGCGGCGAGGTTGGCCGCGTACCCGGAGGAGAAGACCAGGGCCGCCTCGAAGCCGCAGAAGGCGGCCAGCTCGCCCTCCAGCTCTGTGTGCAGTTCGGTGGTGCCGGTGACCAGCCGGGAGCCGGTCGCACCGCCGCCCCAGGTGCGCGCGGCGCGTGCCGCGCCCTCGGTGACCTCGGGGTGGCGGGCCAGGCCCAGGTAGTCGTTGCTCGCGAGGTCCAGCAGGGGCGAGTCGGCGGGGCGGGGGCGCAGGGTCCGTACGAGTCCGGCGCGGCTGCGCGCTCGCGCCTGCTCGTCGATCCAGCCGAACGCCATGGGTCCTCCGGGGGATTTGTAGGCAGTGAACAGACCCTAGCGGTACGTTTTGCGACCGAGGATGTGGCAATACCCACACGACCGACGGGCTCGGTTTGTCCGATCTCTCCTTGGCCGACGGCCTCCTTTAGGACAGGATCGGCTCTCATGGACCTGCTGAACACGCTGGTGGACAAGGGGCTTCGGCGCGAGGTGCCGACCCGCGAGGAAGCTCTTGCCGTCCTCGCCACTTCCGACGACGATCTGCTCGATGTGGTGGCCGCGGCCGGCAAGGTGCGCCGCCACTGGTTCGGCCGACGGGTGAAACTCAACTACCTCGTCAACCTGAAGTCCGGCCTGTGCCCCGAGGACTGCTCCTACTGCTCCCAGCGGCTCGGCTCCACCGCCGGCATCCTGAAGTACACCTGGCTCAAGCCGAACGAGGCGTCCGAGGCCGCCGCGGCCGGGCTGGCCGGCGGTGCCAAGCGGGTGTGTCTGGTGGCCAGCGGCCGCGGGCCGACGGACCGTGACGTGGACCGGGTCTCGGACACCATCAAGGCGATCAAGGAGCAGAACGAGGGCGTCGAGGTGTGCGCCTGTCTGGGTCTGCTCTCCGACGGCCAGGCCGAGCGGCTGCGCGAGGCGGGTGCCGACGCGTACAACCACAACCTCAACACGTCCGAGGCGACGTACGGGGACATCACGACCACGCACACCTACGCCGACCGCGTCGACACCGTGCAGAAGGCGCACGCGGCCGGTCTGTCGGCCTGCTCGGGCCTGATCGCGGGCATGGGCGAGAGCGACGAGGACCTGGTGGACGTCGTCTTCTCGCTGCGCGAGCTGGACCCGGACTCGGTTCCGGTCAACTTCCTGATCCCGTTCGAGGGCACCCCGCTGGGCCAGGAGTGGAACCTCACCCCGCAGCGGTGCCTCAGGATCCTGGCGATGGTGCGGTTCGTCTGCCCCGATGTCGAGGTGCGGATCGCGGGCGGCCGCGAGGTCCATCTGCGCACCCTGCAGCCCCTCGCCCTGCACCTGGCCAACTCGATCTTCCTCGGGGACTACCTCACCAGCGAGGGCCAGGCCGGCAAGGCCGACCTGGAGATGATCGCCGACGCCGGGTTCGAGGTGGAGGGCGCCGGCGAGGTGACGCTGCCCGAGCACCGGGTGACGGCCGGCGGCGGATGCGGGACGCACGAGGGCGCCGGGTGCGGGAGCCACTCCGGCGGCGGATGCGGGTCCCACGAGGACGCCGGATGCGGGTCGCACGAGGGGGGCGGTGTGTGCGGTTCCGCCGTCGCTGCCGCACCGGCCGCGCAGGTCAACGAGGCCCGTACGGATCTGGTCGCCGTGCGCCGCCGGGGCGCCGGGACGGATCTCGCGCCCAATGCCTGACCTGAGCGTGCCCGAGCTGCTGGAACTCGACCGGCGGCATGTGTGGCATCCGTACGGCCCCATGCCCGGCCGTCAGGAACCGCTCGTCGTGGAGTCGGCGAGCGGGGTGCGGCTGAGGCTCGCCGACGGCTCGGCCGAACTCGTCGACGGCATGTCGTCCTGGTGGTCGGCGATCCACGGCTACAACCACCCGGTGCTCAACGAGGCCGCGCGGGGACAGCTCGGGCGGATGAGCCACGTGATGTTCGGCGGGCTCACCCACGAGCCCGCCGTACGGCTTGCGAAGCTCCTTGTCGACATGTCGCCCGACGGTCTGGAGCATGTCTTCCTCGCCGACTCCGGTTCGGTGTCGGTCGAGGTCGCGGTCAAGATGTGCCTGCAGTACTGGCGCTCGCTCGGCCGCCCCGGGAAGCAGCGACTGCTGACCTGGCGCGGCGGGTACCACGGCGACACCTGGCAGCCCATGTCCGTGTGCGACCCCGAGGGCGGCATGCACGAGCTGTGGAGCGGGGTCCTCCAGCGCCAGGTGTTCGTGGACCCGCCTCCCGCCGAGTACGAGGAGTCGTACGCGGAGCAGTTGCGCGCGGCCATCGAGAAGCACGCCGGCGAACTGGCCGCGGTGATCGTCGAGCCGGTGGTGCAGGGCGCGGGCGGGATGCGGTTCCACTCCCCCGCCTATCTGCGGGTGCTCCGCGAGGCCTGCGACGCGCACGGCGTACTGCTGGTGTTCGACGAGATCGCCACCGGCTTCGGACGCACGGGCGCGATGTTCGCCGCGGAGCACGCGGCGGTGACGCCGGACGTGATGTGCGTGGGCAAGGCGCTGACCGGCGGATACATGACCATGGCGGCCACGCTGTGCACTTCGCGGGTCGCCGACGGCATCTCGCGGGGCGAGGTGCCGGTGCTGGCCCACGGCCCCACCTTCATGGGCAACCCGCTCGCAGCCGCCGTCGCCTGCGCCTCGATCGAGCTGCTGCTCGGCCAGGACTGGCTCGCGGAGGTCAAGCGGATCGAGGCGGGTCTGCGGGACGGGCTGGCGCCGGCGGCCGGCCTTCCGGGGGTGAAGGACGTACGGGTCCTCGGCGCGATCGGGGTGGTTCAGCTGGACCACAGCGTGGACATGGCGGCCGCCACCCGGGCGGCCGTGCGCGAGGGTGTGTGGCTGCGCCCCTTCCGCGACCTCGTCTACACGATGCCGCCCTACGTCACCGGCGACGAGGACCTGGCACGGATCGCGCGCGGGGTCTGTGCCGCCGCGCGGGAGGGATGAGCGGGAGTGATGAGATGCCGGTAGTGGTGATCACGGGCACGGGCACCGAGGTCGGCAAGACGGTCACGACCGCCGCCGTCGCCGCCGCGGCCCTCGCGGCCGGCCGTTCCGTGGCAGTGCTGAAGGCCGCGCAGACGGGTGTACGGCCGGACCAGCCCGGGGACGCCGACGAGGTCGTCCGGCTCGCGGGCGCCGTGACGGCGACCGAACTCGCCCGCTATCCCGAACCGTTGGCGCCCGCGACCGCCGCCCGGCGGGCCGGCCGGGCGCCGGTGCATCCGCAGGAGATCGCCGAGGCCGCCGCCAAGCTGGCCACCGAGCACGATCTGGTGCTCGTGGAGGGGGCGGGCGGGCTGCTCGTACGGTTCGACGCGGCGGGCGGGACACTTGCCGACGCGGCCGAACTGCTGGCGGCGCCCGTTTTGGTCGTGGCGTCCGCCGGTCTGGGCACCCTGAACACGACGGAGCTGACGGCGCGTGAACTCCGTGCCCGGCGGATCGACGTGCTGGGGATCGTGATCGGCAGCTGGCCCGACGCGCCCGATCTCGCCTCGCGCTGCAACCTCGCGGACCTGCCGGACGTGACCGGCGCTCCGCTGCTCGGCGCCCTGCCCGCCGGGGCCGCAGCGCTTCCCCCCGCCGGTTTCCGCACGGCGGCACCGCACTGGCTGGCGCCCCGCCTCGACGGCACCTGGGACGCGGAGGCGTTCCGGACACGCGAGGCGCCGTAGGCGCCCAAGGGGTCATGCGTCTCGCAGACCGGCATGAACAACGACCACGGCGTGTACGAACAGGTGCGCGACTTCGTCCAGTGAGGCGACGGCGGGGGGTGCGCGGGGTCCGTACGGGGGACAATCGCGGTAGGCCCGTCCTGCTAGGAGGTCCCCATGCCGCTACGGTTCCCCGGCTCCGGCAAGGTGGCGCGGGATCCCGTGCACCACCCGCTGTTCGCCCGGTACTACGCCCGTTTCAGCGTCAGCGCAGAGACACGGATGGGCGTGGGCAAGGTGCGCGACCGGCTGCTCGCCGGGCTGTCCGGCCGGGTGATCGAGATCGGCGCCGGCAACGGACTGAACTTCGCGCACTATCCGAGCGCGGTCTCGGAAGTGGTGGCGATCGAACCGGAGCGTCTGCTGCGGCAGTTGGCGGTGGACGCCGCCCTGCGCTGCGAGGTGCCCGTCGATGTGGTGCCCGGTGCCGCGGAGGCGCTGCCGGTCAAGAGCGAGGCCTTCGACGCGGTGGTGATCTCGCTGGTGCTGTGCAGTGTGCGGGATGTGCCGCGCGCGCTCGGCGAGGTGCGCCGGGTGCTGCGGCCCGGCGGGGTGGTGCGCTTCTTCGAGCACGGCAAGGGCGGCGGCCGGGTCATGCATCTCACCCAGCGCACACTGGACCGGACGCTGTGGCCGTATCTGAGCGGCGGGTGCCATCTGGCCCGGGAACCGGTCGCCGCGCTGCGCGACGCCGGGTTCGAACTGGGGCCCTACCGGCAGCTGCTCATTCCGGAGAAGGGACCGAAGATGCCCTCGTCGTACTGCGTGCTGGGCACCGCCTGGCGCCCCGGCACCGACGAGCGCTGATCACAGACTCCACTGCCGCAGTTCGCGCGCGATGTCCTCGACCGAGACCTCACCGCTCTTGACCAGGCGGGCCAGGTCCCGGACCTGTTCGGGCGAGGTGGCGACCTTCAGGCCGCCGGCCACGAGGTACGCGTACGCCACGGCGCAGGCGAAGAGGGCGTTGGAGCGCTCCAGCGCGGGGACGTGGATGAGGAGTTGGAGCAGCGCGGCGGCGCGCGCGTGCGGGCTGTCGTAGACGGGGACGTCGAATATCTCGGCCTGGTGGCGCGCGACGGCGGCGACTAGGGCGCCCCAGTCGCTGACCTGGGGGTCTCCCGGCGTGTTGTGTTCGGCGAGCATGAGGAGCCAGGCGAGGTCGATTCTGAGGCTGCTCAACGGTTCAGCGACGACCTTCGCGGGTGGCTTCCGCGCCGGGGGCGCGGTCGTCGCCGAACTCCTCGGCGAAGACGGCCTCGTACTGCTTCATGAAGTCGGCGGCGGCCTCCACGAACGTGTGCCCCACTTCCCCGGTGTCCTGTCTGACCAGCTCTTCGATGTAGCGGTTGACGCTCATGCCGCGGGCCAGGGCGCGCTCGCGGGCGGCGCGGGCCGTGCCCTCGTCCACGCGTACGTTCAGCTGGGTCTTCGCCATACCTCGAAGCTAGCGCGGAAGTGCTAGCACAGGCAAGAAGCCGCGGTGCCTGCACAGGCAAGAAGTCCTCCCAGGGGTGGATACCAGCTGTGGGGCCGATCACATTAGGCTCGGCCGAAGCGAGGAATCCGGACATCCGGAGCGAAGAACCACCGAGGAGGCCGTCTTGTCCACACCTGCTGCGGAGCACGCGCCGGGCCGCGCGTCGGCCGACGGCATCGCGGCCCGCGCCCGCGGTCTGACCAAGGCGTACGGCTCGGGCGAGACGGCCGTGCTCGCCCTGGACTCGGTGGACGTGGACATCGCGCGCGGCCGCTTCACCACGGTCATGGGGCCCTCCGGCTCCGGCAAGTCGACGCTGATGCACTGTCTGGCCGGGCTGGACACCGTCTCGGCCGGGCAGGTCTGGCTCGGCGACACCGAGATCACGGGGCTGAAGGAACGCGAGCTGACCCGGCTGCGCCGGGACCGGATCGGGTTCATGTTCCAGTCGTTCAACCTGATTCCCACACTGAACGCGGCCGAGAACATCACCCTGCCCATGGACATCGCGGGCAAGAAGCCCGACGAGAAATGGCTGGACCAGGTCATCGACACACTGGGGCTGCGGGACCGTCTCAAGCACCGGCCCGCCCAGTTGTCCGGAGGCCAGCAACAGCGCGTCGCGTGCGCCCGTGCGCTCGTCTCGCGGCCGGAGCTGATCTTCGCCGACGAGCCCACCGGCAACCTCGACTCACGCGCGGGGCTGGAGGTCCTCGCCTTCCTGCGCGAGGCCGTCGACACACTCGGGCAGACGGTCGTCATGGTCACCCACGACCCCGGCGCCGCCGCCCACTCCGACCTGGTGCTCTTCCTTGCGGACGGCCGGATCGTCGACGAGATGGAGCGGCCCACGGCGGAGGCGGTGCTGGAGCGCATGCGCCTTTTCACCGGGGGAAACCCCCAGACCCCCGGGTTCGATGTGATCCGCAGCCAGGTCGACGACGGCGCCGCTGCCGTCCGGGAGGACTGAACCGGTGCTGAAGGCAACGCTGAGGAGCTTCCTCGCGCACAAGGGACGGCTGCTGCTCTCCGCACTCGCGGTCGTCCTGTCCGTGGCGTTCGTCGCGGGCAGCCTGATCTTCTCCGACACGGTCTCCCGCACCTTCGACCGGCTGTTCGCGTCCACGGCGGCCGATGTGACCGTGGAGCCCCAGCAGGACCTCAAGTCACAGGTACCGACCGGCGCGGCCGAGACCGTGCCCGCCTCGCTCGCGGGCGAGGTGGCGAAGGTCGACGGCGTCGAGTCGACGCACGCGGACGTGTCCGTCGAGAACATCACGGTCGTCGACAGCGACAACAAGTCGGTCGGGCCGACCACGGGCGCCCCCACCATCGCCACGGACTGGTACCTCACCGACCGCAGCCCCGTGGAACTGACCTCGGGCCACGCTCCGCGCGGGGCCGGCGAGGCGCTGCTCGACGCGGACACCGCCGACAAGAAGCATGTCGAGATCGGCGACACGCTCACGGTGATGGCCCAGCCCGGCTCCTTCAAGGTCGAGATCGTCGGCATCGCCACGTTCACCACCACCAACCCGGGTGCGGCCCTGGTCTTCCTCGATCCCGAGACCGCCGCGTCGCAGCTCCTCGGCTCCGCGGACCGTGCCACCTCCGTCTCGGTGGATGCGGCGCCGGGCGTGAGCGACGCCGTACTCAAGGACCGGATCGCCGCCGGGATCGGCACCGGCACCTACGACGTCAAGACGGCCGACGAGCAGGCCGAGTCGTCCGCCGCCGACCTCGGCGGGTTCCTCGACGTGATCAAGTACGTCATGCTCGGCTTCGCCGGGATCTCCGTCCTCGTCGGTGTGTTCCTCATCGTCAACACCTTCTCCATGCTCATTGCCCAGCGCACCCGCGAACTCGGCCTGCTCAGGGCCCTCGGCGCCGACCGGCGCCAGGTGCGGCGATCGGTGCTCACCGAGGCGGTGCTGCTCGGCGTGGTCGGCTCCACGCTGGGGCTGGCGGCCGGCATCGGGCTCGCCTACGGCCTGATCAAACTCATGAGTGTGTTCGGCATGAACCTGAAGACCACGGAGATGGTCATCGGGTGGGCGACTCCCGTGTCGGCCTACGTCGTCGGCGTCGGCGTCACCTTCGTGGCGGCGTACCTCCCCGCCCGGAGGGCGGCACGTGTCTCGCCGATGGCCGCGCTCGCGGACGCCGAAATCGCGGGTGTGGGGCGGCCGTTGACGGTGCGTGCCGTGCTGGGCGCGATCGTCGGGGCGCTCGGCGCCGCCGCCCTCGTGGGCTGTGCCACCGCGACGAAGACGTCCACCTCGGCGTCCCTGCTGGGACTCGGCGTCGTGCTCACCCTCATCGCGACCGTGATCGCGGGCCCGCTGCTGGTGCGCCCGGTGATCCGGGTCCTCGGCGGTGCCTTCCCTGCGATCTTCGGCTCCATCGGCCGGATGAGCCAGCGCAACGCCCTGCGCAACCCCCGCCGTACGGGCGCCACCGCCGCCGCCCTGATGGTGGGCCTCGCCCTGGTGGGCGGGATGTCGGTGGCGAGCGCCTCGATGTCGCAGTCCTTCGACGAGCAGATCGACAAAACCCTCGGCGCCGACTTCATCGTCCAGAACACCAACTTCGTGCCGTTCTCGCAGGAGGTCACCGACCAGGTCCGCGGCACGGAGGGCGTCGGACTCGTCGTACGGCAGCGGTTCGCGCCGGTCGCCGTGACGCTGCCGGACGGCAAGCGGATCGAGACGACCGCTGCCGGCTACGACACCCAGGTCGACGACGTGGCCCGGGTGACGTACGCGGCCGGGGACACGGCGGCCGCGCTGGCGGACGGGAACATCGCGATGGACGCCGGCTTCGCGAAGGACCACGACGTACGCGTCGGCAGCGTGATTCCGGTGGAGTTCCCGGCCGGCCGGAAGACCGAGCTCAAGGTGAGCGCCCTCACCGACCAGGAAGGCGCGGAGGGCTTCGGCATGCAGGGCGGGCTGTTCTTCGGCATAGCCACGGTCGAGAGGTACATCCCCGGCGGCCAGGACTCCGCGCTGTACGTCAACGCGGCCTCCGGCACCGCCCCCGACCAGCTGCGCACCCGGCTGGAGCGGACACTCGACCCGTATCCGCAGGTCCAGGTCCGCGACCAGGCCGACTACAAGAAGCTGGTCCACGACCAGATCGCCGTGCTGCTCTATCTCGTCTACGCGCTGCTCGGGCTGGCGATCGTCATCGCGGTCCTCGGCGTGGTCAACACCCTCGCCCTGTCGGTCGTCGAGCGCACCCGGGAGATCGGGCTGCTGCGGGCCATCGGGCTCGGCCGGCGGCAGCTGCGCCGGATGATCCGGCTGGAGTCGGTGGTGATCGCGGTGTTCGGCGCGGTGCTGGGGCTCGGGCTGGGGCTTGTGTGGGGCGTGTGCACCCAGCAGGTGCTGGCCCTGCAGGGCATGAAGGCCCTCGCGATCCCCTGGGGCACGATCGTCGCCGTTGTGATCGGCTCGGCGGTGGTGGGGATCGTGGCTGCGCTGCTGCCGGCGTTGCGGGCGTCCCGTATGAATGTGCTGGCGGCCATCGCGCACGAGTGAGGAGCCCCGGCCGGCGTTCAAGTCGCCTGCCGCTGGGGAGAGTTCGTGCCGGGATCTTCCGCTTCGGCGGTATGGTCACGGAAAGCGTTCGCCAGGCAGGCCGGCGCTCTGCTTGGCTCTCCCCATGAGCGATCTCCACATCCGCCGCGCCACCCTCGGGGACATCGACACCGTGCTCCGGTTCTGGCGCGACGCCGCGGAAGGAACGAGCATCAGCGACGACCACGACGGAGTGGCCCGGCTGATCGCGACGGACCCCGAGTCCCTGCTCCTCGCGGAACGCCGGGGCCTCCTCACGGGAACCGTGATAGCCGGCTTCGACGGATGGCGATGCTCCGCCTACCGGCTGGCCGTCCACCCGGACCACCGCCGGCAGGGCATCGCCACCGCCCTGCTGGAGGCGGCGGAACAACGGTTCGCCGCGCTGGGCGGACGACGGGTCGACGCCATGGTCCTGGAAGTCAACGAGCGGGCCCACCACACGTGGTCCGCGAGCGGCTATCACCGCGAGGACCACTGGCGGCGCTGGGTGAAGCCCCTCGCCGACTGACCGGCTTTGCCCACCCTTTACCATTGAAGGACTGTTCGATCCTTCATGAAAGGTGTGAGCGTCCGCCCATGGGCGAGCCTCCCCGTACGCACCATCGCGCGTTCCTTCCCTCCCTGCCCGATCATGGGACGGAGGTGACCCGATGACCGAAGTGCTCCTCCTCCTGGTGGCGATCCTGCTCTCGCTGGCCTGCGGCGCCTTCGTCGCGGCGGAGTTCTCGCTCACGACGGTCGAGCGCAGCGAGCTGGAGCGGGCCGTGGAGCGCGGCGAGCGCGGTGCGGCGGGCGCCCTCAAGGCCGTACGGAATCTGACCTTCCAGCTCTCCGGGGCACAGCTCGGCATCACCGTCACCAACCTGATCGTCGGTATGCTCGCCGAACCGTCGATCGCCACCATGATCGCGGGCCCGCTGGAGTCGCTCGGCATCTCGCGCTCCACGGCGAACTCACTCGCCCTGGTGCTCGGTACGGCCCTGTCGACCGTGTTCCTGATGGTCGTCGGCGAACTGGTGCCCAAGAACTGGGCGATCTCCTCACCCCTGGCCGTCGCCAAGCGGGTGGGGAACCCGCAGCGCTGGTTCAGCGCCGCCTTCCGCCCCTTCATCACCCACCTCAACAACACGGCCAACCGCTCGGTGCGCCGATTCGGTCTGGAGCCCGCCGAGGAGCTGGCCTCCGCGCGCGGACCGCAGGAACTGGCGGCCCTGGCCCGGCACTCCGCCAGGGAGGGTGCCCTGGAGGCCGACACCGCCGAACTGTTCGTGCGGACGCTCAACCTCGCCGACCTGACGGCGGAGAACGTGATGACGCCGCGCGTTCAGGTCATCGCCCTGGACGCGCAGGCCACCTGCGAGGACGTGGCGAACGTGACACGGGCGACGGGCCTGTCCCGCTTCCCGGTCTTCCGCGGCAGCCTCGACTCCGTCGTCGGCACCGCGCACATCAAGGACTGTCTGGCGATGCCCGCAGAGCGGCGGACCCGCGTCCCCGTGTCCGAGGTGATGCGCGAGCCGCTGCTGGTGCCGGAGTCGCTCACCGTCGACCGGCTTCTCGACCGGCTGTCCGGCAAACGCACGATGGCCGTGGTGATCGACGAGTACGGCGGCACCGCGGGGGTGGCCACGCTGGAGGACATCGTCGAGGAGGTGGTCGGAGAGGTACGGGACGAGCACGACCCGCACGAGACACCCGACCTGGCGCCGGCCGGGACCGACGAGGACGGCCGCACGCTGTACTCCGCGGACGGCTCGGCCCGCATGGACCAGCTCGCGCGCGTCGGCCTCCGGGCGCCCGAGGGGCCGTACGAGACACTGGCCGGTCTCATCGCGACGCTGCTCGGCCGCATTCCGGCCGTCGGTGACCGCGTGGAGGCGGCCGGCTGGCGGCTCGACGTCGTGGATGCGTCGGGGCGCAGGGCCGCGCGTGTGGTCCTGCACGCGCCGCACGACCAGGACGAGCAGGGGGAGCGATGACCGCCGTACAACTGCTGATCGGCCTGGCGACCCTCGTCGTCAACGCCTTCTTCGTGGGCGCCGAGTTCGCGCTGATCTCGGTGCGCCGGAGCCAGATCGAGCAGCACATCGCCACAGCAGACAAAGCCGGCAAAGGGGCGCAGGGTGACCGGCGCGCGAAGAGCGTGCTGTGGGGCCTTGAGCACGTGTCCGCGCTGATGGCGGCCGCACAGCTCGGCATCACGCTGTGCACGCTGGTCCTGGGTGTGGTCGCGGAGCCGGCGATCGCGCATCTGCTGGAGCCGGTGTTCCACGCGATGGGCGTGTCCACCGGTGCGGGTCACGCCGTGTCCTTCGTGATCGCGCTGACCCTGGCCACGTATCTGCACATGCTGCTCGGCGAGATGGTGCCGAAGAACGTCGCGCTCGCCGAGCCGGTGCGCAGCGCGCTGCTGCTGGGCCCGCCGCTGGTGGCGCTGTCCCGGGCGCTGCGCCCGGTGATCTTCGCGATCAACGCGTTCGCGAACGGTGTGCTCAAGCTGCTGCGCGTCGAGGTCAAGAACGAGGTCACGGCCAGCTTCTCGGATGCCGAGCTGGCCCGGATCGTGCGGGACTCCCGCGAGGCGGGCCTCATCGACGACCGCGCGCGGGAGCGTCTGCACGACGCGCTGGAGCTGGGCCGCCGGCCCGTGCGGGACGTGGTGCTTCCGCTGGAACGCGTGGTCTACGCGCGCGTGGGCGTCACTCCGGAGGAGCTGGAGCGGCTGTCCGCCGAGACCGGGTTCTCCCGCTTCCCGGTGGTGGACGAGGCGCGTCGCATCGTCGGCTACCTGCATGTGAAGGACGCGCTGGACGCCTCCCCGCGGGACGTGCCGTTCCGCGTGGCGGACATGCGGCCGAGCGCCCGGGTCCGGGAGAGCACGCCGCTGGACGACGTCCTCACGGCGATGCGGGGCAGCCGCACGCACCTCGCGGCCGTGCTCGGGGACGACGGGCGGCTGGCGGGGCTGGTGACGATGGAGGACGTGCTGCGCGAGCTGTTCGGGCAGCGGGCGTAGGCGATCCGGCCCCGGGCCGACCGACCGCTGGGTATGCGCCTCGGGTTACCATCTCTGACGCCATGCAGACGCATCCCACGTACTCAAGCCTCGTCGCGGTCGGCGACTCCTTCACCGAGGGCATGTCGGACCTGCTGCCGGACGGTTCGTACCGCGGCTGGGCCGACCTCCTCGCCGGGCGGATGGCCGCCCGCACCCCCGGGTTCAGGTACGCCAACCTCGCCGTGCGCGGGAAGCTGATCGGGCAGATCGTCGACGAGCAGGTCGACGTCGCGGCCGCGATGGACGCCGATGTGATCACGCTGGTCGGCGGTCTCAACGACACCCTTCGCCCCAAGTGCGACATGGTCCGGGTGCGCGATCTGCTGACCCAGGCCGTGGAGCGGCTCGCCCCGTCCTGCGGGCAGCTGGTGCTGATGCGCAGCCCGGGCCGCCGGGGTCCGGTCCTGGAGCGCTTCCGGCCGCGCATGGAGGAACTGTTCGAGGTCGTCGACGACCTCGCCGAGCGGCACGGCGCGCTGGTCGTCGATCTGTATGGCGCCGCGTCGCTCGGCGACCCGCGCCTGTGGGACGTGGACCGGCTGCATCTGACGGCCGAGGGCCACCGCCGGGTCGCGGAGGCGGTGTGGCAGAGGCTCGGCTACCAGCCCGAGGACACCGAGTGGCACCTACCGATGCGGGCGACACCGCCGCCCGGATGGGCCGCCCGCCGGGTCGCCGATGCCCGGTTCGCCCGGCAGCATCTGCTGCCGTGGATCGGCCGGCGGCTCACGGGCCGGTCGTCGGGCGACGGACTGCCGCCGAAGCGGGGCGAGCTGCTGCCGTACGAGGGACCGGCGTAGGCCTCTCATGGCCACGCGGGTGATCAATGTCAGGGGCCGCCTCCACGACCTCGGTCCCCGGCTGGAACGCGCCCCCGACGTCGTCTACGTCGGCCGCCGCTGGACGATGGGCGGCTGGGACCTGCCCCGGCATCCGCTGTACAACCCTTTCGCGTACGACACCCCGACGAGGAAACGCGACGGGACGCGTGCCGAGGTCATGGCGAAGTACCGGGCGTATCTGCTGGAGCGGCCGGACCTGCTGGCCCTCGTGCCCGCGCTGCGCGGCAAGACCCTCGCCTGCTGGTGCGCACCGGAGCTGTGCCACGCCGAGGTGCTGGCGGAGCTCGCGGACGCGCCCGTACGCCCGTCGCGGCCGCCTTCGTAGGTTCCGCCAAACCACCCGGTGGCGCTGGCCTGCAGGAATCGCCAGTAGAATCCGTCTACGTGACTTCTGCGCCCGCCAAGCCCCGCATCCCGAACGTCCTCGCCGGACGCTACGCCTCCGCCGAGCTCGCCACGCTCTGGTCCCCCGAGCAGAAGGTGAAACTGGAGCGTCAGCTCTGGCTCGCCGTGCTGCGGGCCCAGAAGGACCTCGGGATCGAGGTGCCGGACGCCGCGATCGCCGACTACGAGCGCGTCCTCGACCAGGTCGACCTGGCCTCCGTCGCCGAGCGCGAGAAGGTCACGCGGCACGATGTGAAGGCGCGGATCGAGGAGTTCAACGACCTCGCGGGGCACGAGCATGTACACAAGGGCATGACCTCCCGCGACCTCACCGAGAACGTCGAGCAGCTGCAGATCCGGCTTTCGCTGGAGCTGATGCGCGACCGTACGGTGGCCGTGCTCGCGCGCCTGGGGAAGCTCGCGGGTGAGTACGGCGAGCTGGTCATGGCCGGCCGCTCGCACAACGTGGCCGCGCAGGCCACCACCCTCGGCAAGCGTTTCGCGACGGCGGCCGACGAGCTGCTCGTGGCGTACGGCCGGGTCGAGGAACTGCTCGGCCGCTACCCGCTGCGGGGCATCAAGGGTCCCGTCGGTACGGCGCAGGACATGCTGGACCTGCTCGGCGGGGACGCGGCCAAGCTCGCGGAGCTGGAGCAGCGCATCGCCCGCCACCTGGGCTTCTCGCAGGCGTTCGCCTCCGTCGGCCAGGTCTACCCGCGCTCGCTCGACTACGACGTGGTCACCTCGCTGGTGCAGCTGGCGGCGGCACCCTCGTCGCTGGCGAAGACCATCCGGCTGATGGCCGGGCACGAGCTGGTGACCGAGGGCTTCAAGCCCGGCCAGGTCGGCTCCTCCGCGATGCCGCACAAGATGAACACCCGCTCCTGCGAGCGCGTCAACGGTCTGATGGTGATCCTGCGCGGCTACGCCTCGATGACCGGCGAGCTGGCGGGCGACCAGTGGAACGAGGGCGACGTGTCCTGCTCGGTGGTGCGCCGGGTCGCGCTGCCGGACGCGTTCTTCGCGCTCGACGGTCTGCTGGAGACCTTCCTGACCGTGCTCGACGAATTCGGCGCCTTCCCGGCCGTCGTCTCCCGTGAGCTGGACCGCTATCTGCCGTTCCTCGCCACCACCAAGGTGCTGATGGGCGCGGTGCGCGCGGGCGTCGGCCGGGAGCTGGCGCACGAGGCGATCAAGGAGAACGCCGTCGCCTCCGCGCTCGCGATGCGTGAGCGGGGCGCCGAGCGCAACGAGCTCCTCGACAAGCTGGCCGCCGACGAGCGCATCCCCCTCGACCGCGCCCAGCTGGACGCGCTGATGGCCGACAAGCTGTCCTTCACGGGCGCCGCGGCCGACCAGGTCGCCGCCGTCGTCGGCCGCATCGAGGAGATCGTGAAGCAGCACCCGCAGGCCGCGGGCTACACACCCGGAGCGATCCTCTGACGCGCCTGACCCCGGCGGAACTGGAGGCCGCCCGCGACCGTCTGGTACCGGACGTGGCCGCGGACGGCCTCCGCGTGCTGTTCTGCGGTATCAACCCCGGTCTGATGACGGCGGCGACGGGCCACCACTTCGCCCGTCCCGGCAACCGGTTCTGGCCGGTGCTGCACCTGTCCGGGTTCACGCCCAGGCTCATGAAGCCGTCGGAACAACTGGAGTTGCTGTCGTACGGGCTCGGCATCACGAACGTGGTGGCGCGGGCGTCGGCCCGTGCGGACGAGCTGAGCGCGGAGGAGTACCGCGAGGGCGGCAGGCTGCTGGCGTCGAGGGTGACACGGCTGCGGCCGCGCTGGCTGGCGGTCGTGGGAGTCACCGCGTACCGGGCCGCGTTCGACGAGCGCAGGGCGCGGGTGGGCCCGCAGGAGCGGACGATCGGGGACACGCGCGTGTGGGTTCTGCCCAACCCGAGCGGGCTGAACGCGCACTGGACGGCGCAGACGATGGCGGAGGAATTCGGACGGCTGCGGGTGGCGTCCGAGGACTAGCGGGTCAGGGCGGGTCCACCTCGGTGACCACGGCGAGGAGTTGGAACGGGAGTTCCTTGTCCCACTGGGAGACGCCGAGGGCCACCCAACGGTCCGTCTGCGGCGGTCCCCACAGATGCAGGTTCGGCACATGCGCGCAGAGTGAGCCCCAGGGCTCGGGTATGTTCTCGCCGCCCGTCGACCGCTCGAAGACGCTCGCCAGGCTGATGGGGTCCGGTGGCCCCCAGCGCTCGGTCAACCGCTCGCTCAGGCCGTCCCTGTTGCACTCGTACTGTGTCTCCGTCTCCTCCCACTCGGTGCCGTCGTCCTCCCAGAAGTCGCCGCTCGTCAGTAATTCGGCTATGTGATAGCCGGGTCCCCCCGTGCCGACATCGGTCCTGCCGTGCTCCGCGGGGAAGTCCCGGGTGCACAGCAGGTCGACGGTGGCGAGCCAGTGCGCGATGTCCATGTGCTCCAGTAAACCCGCCACCACTGACAATTGGCGGGGCGTCAGTGGCTTTGTGGTGGATGGCGGGTTCAGGCGTCCCTGTGCGGGACGCTCCGCGTCTCCTCGGTGGCCACCTGCCCCGCCTTGTCGGGCCGGAACCAGGTGGGGTGCACCCGGAGCTCGCCGGGGTCCGCCGTGCCGAGTAGCATCCCGCCCATACGCGCACGAGCTGGGAGGACGGGACGTTGGGGCGGCTGACCGGCGGGGACCCCTCGCTGCTGCGAAGGATCAATTCCGCGGTGGTGCTGCACGCGCTGCGTGCCACGGACTGCGCGACGCTCACGGAGATCACCCGGGTGACCGGACTGTCCCGGCCGACCGTCGAAGGCGTCGTCGAGGGGCTCATCGAGGCCGGGCTCGTGGTGGAGAAGGCGGCCGAGGAGGGCGCGGCCCGCCGTCAGGGGCGGCCCGCGCGGCGGTTCCGGTTCCGCGCCGAGGCCGGCCACCTCCTGGGCCTGGAGGTCGGGGCGCACCGTGTCGCCGCGCTCCTGGCCGACCTGGACGGCCGTGTGATCGGCGCCGAGGCCCGGGACGTCGACGAGACGGCCTCGGCGGACCTGCGACTGGAGCTGCTGCACACCGCGGTGGCCGAACTGCTGCGCCGGGCCGGCGTGGCACGCGGCTCGCTGCGCGCTGTCGGGGTCGCCACGCCCGGGATCGTCGAGGCGGACGGCACGGTGCGGCTGGGCACCGCGCTGCCGGAGTGGACGGGGCTGCGGCTGGGCGAGCGGCTGAGCCGTTCCTTCAAGTGCCCGGTCCTGGTGGAGAACGACGCCAACGCCGCCGCCGTCGCCGAGCACTGGAAGGGCGCCGCCACCGAGTCGGACGACGTCGTGTTCGTGCTGGCCGGGCTGAGTCCGGGCGCCGGTGCGCTGATCGGCGGCCGGCTGCACCGGGGGTTCGGCGGGGCGGCAGGCGAGATCGGCGCGCTGCACCTGCTCGGCCGCGAGGCGACTCCCGAGACACTGCTGTCGACCACCGACGAGCCGCTGCACCCGCTCGACGAACAGGCGGTCGCGAAGGTCTTCGCGCAGGCGCGCGAAGGTGACCAGCGGGCCCGTGCGGCCGTCGAACGCTTCATCCAGCGGCTCGTCCACGACGTGGCGGCACTCGTCCTGGCCCTCGATCCGGAAGTCGTCGTCATCGGCGGCTGGGCCGCCGGACTGGACGGCGTGCTGGAGCCGCTGCGCGGGGAGCTGGCGCGGTACTGCCTGCGGCCGCCGAAGGTGGCCCTGTCGCTCCTCGGCGAGGCGGCCGTGGCGACGGGCGCGCTGCGGCTCGCGCTCGACCACGTGGAGGAGCAGCTGTTCGCGGTGGAGGGGACGGTGACCGGCCGCTGACGCAGGGGTGCCCCCGCAGGAGCTCCCTGCGGGGGCACGCACCGTGGGTGGTCAGGAGGCCCGGCGCTCCGGCCCCTCGTGGATCTCCACGCCGCCGGTGTCCCCGAAGGTCAGCCGGCAGGTGTCCGCGCGGTAGGTGGCGACGGAGACCGCGGCGACACGGCGGCCGGCGAAGAAGCGGGTCGTCACGACGAGTACGGGCGCACCCGGCAGCCGGTCCAGCTCCTTGGCGTCGTCCGCCCGCGCCGAGCCGAGCTCGACGGCGCTCTCCCGGCCCTCCAGCTCCAGATGCTGAAGCTCGCGCAGCACCGCACGCGCGCGTGCCGCGCCGGTCGGGGTTTCGATGGCGGGGAGATCGGGCACCGACTGCCCCGGAACGTAGAGCAGTTCGGCGGCGACGGGCTGGCCGTGGGTCGTGCGGGAGCGGCGCACGGTGTGCACGAGCGTGTTGCGGCCGGTCTCCAGCGCGTCGGCGACGGCCGCGGGCGGAGCCTCCACCGTGCTGTCGACGGGCTGCCAGACGGTGTCGCCCGCTCCCGGCCAGGCGTGCTGCTCGGCGCCGACGGCCACGCCCACGCGCGGCGGGGCGACGGTGGTGCCGACCCCGCGGCGCCGCTGCAGCCTGCCCTCGAGTTCGAGCTGTTCCAGTGCCTGGCGGAGCGTGGCGCGGGCGACACCGAAGCGGGCGGCCAGCTCGCGTTCGTTGGGCAGGATCTCGCCCACGCTGAACTCGGAGTCCAGTGCCTCGCTGAGCACGGTCTTCAGGTGCCAGTACTTCGGTTCCGGCACCGTTTCCAGCTGCGTGGTCCCCACCCTGTCCTCCGCGATCGCCGTGGTCCGGCAGCGTTTTAGCGCCCTTGTTTATTAAAGGTTGTTGCACTTCTCTGCGACCATAGGGCGGCCCCCACCCTTGGTCAAGACCAATCACCCCCGTCGCGGAACGGAGCCCTCGCCGGACGGCGCCGTGCCTCAAACGGCGCCCAGTGACCGCAGCTTGTCGGGGTTGCGGATGATGTAGAGGGACTGGATTCGCCCGTCCAGGACGTCCAGTTGGAAGACGCTGTCGGGCTTGTCCCCGGACAGGACCAGCAGTGCGGGCCCTCCGTTGAGCTCCAGGAAGCGGAACGACGGGGCCGGGATGCCCTTCCGTGTCGCGCCGACGATGAAGCGCCCCACCTTGTCGGCCGTCTCCAGGACCCGCAGCGGCGCCTTGGCCTTTCCGCCGCTGTCGCCGACCAGGCGCACGTCCGGGGCCAGCAGGGACATCAGGCCCTCGATGTCTCCCCCGGCCGCCGCGGCGAGGAACCGCTCCGTGAGGTCCCGGCGCTGGACGGGGTCGACCTCGTAGCGCGGCCGCCGCTCCTCGACGTGTTTGCGGGCCCGCCCGGCCATTTGCCGGACGGCCGCCTCGCCGCGCTCCAGCATCGCGGCGATCTCCGCGTACGGGTAGCCGAAGGCCTCCCTGAGCACAAACACCGCCCGTTCCAGCGGTGACAGCGACTCCAGTACGACGAGTACGGCGAGGGAGACGGAGTCGGCGAGGACGGCACGCTCCGCGGTGTCGGCCACGGTGTCCCCGAAGTCGGTCACATACGGCTCGGGCAGCCAGGGGCCGATATAGGTCTCGCCGCGTGCCTTGACCTGGCGCAGCCGGTCGACGGCCAGTCGGGTGGTGATGCGCACCAGGTAGCCGCGGGGTTCGCGCACCTCGGTCCGGTCGGCGCCGGACCAGCGCAGCCAGGCCTCCTGCACCACGTCCTCGGCGTCGGCGACACGCCCGAGCATGCGGTACGCGACGCCCAGGAGGACGGGACGGTGCTCTTCGAAGACGTCGATGTCGGTGGTCACAGCTCCATCCCAGCCGACGCACCCTGTCGTGTCCAGGCGGTATCGGTACGTACGGAGCAGAATGGCCCCGCGGACCGCCGGTGGCCGGCGGCCAGGGTTCCGGGAGGTGGCCATGCGGTACGCGGTACTGGGCACGGGCGAGGTGGGCCGCACGCTCGGCGGCAGGCTGGTGGAGCTCGGGCATGAGGTGATGCTGGGGTCGCGCACGAAGGACAATCCGGCCGCTCTGGAGTGGGCCCGGGGCGCGGGCCCCCGGGCGAGCGCCGGTACGTTCGCGGATGCGGCCGTGTCCGCCGACGTGGTCGTGATCGCGGTCGGCGGGCGGGTGGCGCTCGCCGCGCTGGAGGCGGCGGGGGCGGAGAACCTCGACGGGAAAGTCCTGATCGACGTCTCCAATCCGCTGGCGTTCGAGGAGGGGGAACTGCGGCTGTCCCCCGTCGGGTCGGACAGCGTGGGCGAGCAGATCCAGCGCGCCTTCCCGCACGCGCGCGTGGTGAAGAGCCTCAACACCGTCAACTGCAGGCTGATGGTGGAGCCGGCGCTGGTGCCGGGCGAGCACAATGTGTTCGTCTGTGGCGAGGACGCGGCCGCCAAGGAGCAGGTCACCGGTCTGCTCGGTGAGTTCGGCTGGCCGCCCGACCGCGTGCTCGACCTGGGCGGCATCCGCGCGGCACGCGGTGTGGAGATGTGGCTGCCCCTGTGGCTCAGCCTGCTCCAGCACGTCGGGCATGCGGAGTTCAACCTGGAGGTGCGCAGGGGCCGTTGACGGCCGTACGGCGGCGGGACCGGGAAGCAACTGGGGGCTACCCACCGGTAGCAATTGCTGACAAGCTGTCTACACGGCGTCCGCCCGTGCGCCCCAGACGAGGAGCACCCCCATGTCCGCCACCGTCTCCTTCAAGGTCCCCACGCCTCGGGGCCCGCAGCCCGTGACCGTGTCCTACGCGCGCGTGGGCAGCGGCGAACCGCTGCTCCTGCTCCACGGGATCGGCCACCACCGCCAGGCCTGGGACCCGGTGCTGGACATCCTCGCGGCCGAACGCGATGTGATCGCGGTGGACCTGCCCGGATTCGGCGCGTCCCCGGCCCTCCCGGACGGTCTCGCCTACGACCTCCCCACGACGACTGCCGTGTTCACGTCCTTCTGCGAGGCGCTGGAGCTGGAGCGGCCGCATGTGGCGGGCAACTCGCTCGGCGGACTGCTGGCCCTGGAGCTGGGCCGCGAGAAGGCCGTACGGTCCGTCACCGCTCTCTCCCCCGCCGGATTCTGGTCGGAGGCGGAGCGCCGCTACGCGTTCGGCATCCTGCTCACCATGCGGCACATCTCCCGGAGGCTGCCTGTGCCGCTGGTCGAGCAGCTGTCCCGGTCGGCGGCCGGCCGCACCGTCCTGACGAGCACGATCTACGCACGTCCGGCCCGTCGCTCACCCGAGGCCGTGGTCGCCGAGACGCTCGCGCTGGCGCAGGCCACCGGATTCGACCAGACCCTCCGGGCGGGCGGCAGCGTCCAGTTCACGGACGACCTTCCCGGAATCCCGGTCACCTTGGGCTGGGGCACGCGGGACTGGCTGCTCGTACGCCGGCAGGGAGTCCGCGCCAAGACGATCATCCCCCGGGCCCGGCTGGTGCGTCTGCCCGGCTGCGGGCACTGCCCGATGAACGACGACCCCGCGCTCGTCGCGCGCGTGATCCTCGACGGGAGCCGGTGACCGGCGCGACGCCAGGCTCAGCGCGCCGGACCCCAGGGCGACCCCGGCCCCCACGAGCGCGCTGCCCGCGGCCTGGGCGACCCCGTAGGAACCGGTGCCCACGAACGGCGCGGTACCGGCGGCCGCGACCGGGATGAGCCCGGAGAAGAGCGTGGCGCGCTCCGCGCCCAGCCGCTGCATGCCCATGTACCAGCACACGAAGCCTATGACGGTAACGACCGCCGCCTGCCACAGCAGCGCGGCGGTCTCGCTCGGGTCGGGCCGGCGCAGCCAGGCGGTGCCGTCCAGCAGCAGTCCGGCCGCCGCGGACTCGACGGCGGCGACGCCGCACACTGTGGCAGACAGCAGCCGTGGGCCCAGGGGACGCAGTACGGGCACGGCGAGGACGGCGAAAGCGACCTCACCGGCCAGCGCGCACCCGGAGAAGGCGATGCCCGCGGCGTCCGCGCGCCCCCAGCCCTGAACGATGAGGGCACCGGCGGCGACGAGCAACGCCCCGTACAGCACGGCACGTTGGGGCCGGCGCCCGTCCAGCAGCGGGACGACCACGGCCACGACCACGGGAGCGCAGCCCACGAACACGCCCGGGACGGCTGGTTCGGCCGTGCGTTCCGCGGCGAGGACGGCCAGATTGAAGCCGACCATGCCGACGCCGGCGAGCAGCGCCAGACGGAGCCGGTGGCGGAGCGGAAGCGCCCTCAGGCGGGCCGTCGCTCCCGCCCCGGCCAGCGGGACGAGCAGGACGAAGGCCAGGCCGTAGCGCAGAAACTGGCCGCCCGCGTACGGGTAGTCGCCGAGGACGCTGTTGGCGGTGAAGGACCCTCCGACGAGGACGCAGGCGAGCGCGGCGAGGAGGGCTCCACGCGTGGTGGTGGCGTTCATGCGAGGGACGCTAGGGAGGACAGCGGTCCGGTTTAAGGTCCATTTCCATGAGCCCATCGGAGACCAATTCTGCATCTGACCGGCAGCCGGGGCCGGACGGGCCCGACGCGTCCATGGCCTGGGAGCTTCTCCTGCCTGCCGCCTCGGCACCGGCACGCGCGCGTGGCCGCTCGCTCCAGGCGGCGCTGCGGGACGCGGTCCGCTCCGGGAGGCTCGCCCCGGACACCCGGCTGCCGTCCAGCCGGGACCTGTCGGCCGACCTCGGCGTGTCGCGCGGGCTGATCACGGAGGCGTACGAGCAGCTGACGGCCGAGGGGTATCTGCGCAGCGGCCGGGGATCCGGGACCTGGGTGGGCGGCGCCGCACGCGCCGCCCGTCCTCGCGCGCGAGACCTCGCGCCGCGCTCCCCGGGGACCCGGGCGGATTTCGTGGCCGGGACGCCGGACCTGTCGCTGTTCCCCCGCTCCGCCTGGGCCACTGCCCAGCGCGGGGTGCTGACGGAACTCCCGCACCACGATCTCGGCTACCCCGATCCGCGCGGCCTGCCTCAGCTGCGTACCGCCCTGGCCGGACTGCTCGCGCGCCGCCGTGGCGTGGTCGCGGACCCCGAACGGATCGTGGTCGTCTCCGGCGTGGCGCAGGCAACGGCACTGCTCGGATCGGTGCTCCACGCGCGCGGGATGCGCACCGTCGGCGTCGAGGACCCGGGCAGCCCCCACCACGACGCCCTCTACGCCTCGGCGGGCGTCACCACGGTGCCCCTGCCGCTGGACGACGAGGGACTCGCGCTCGGCCCGCTGCGGAGGTCGGGGGCGCGGGCCGTCATGACGACGCCCGCCCACCAGTTCCCCACCGGCATCGCGTACTCGGCGCGCCGCCGCACCGAACTGCTCGACTGGGCCCGGTCCGTGGACGGATTCGTCATGGAGGACGACTACGACGGCGACTTCCGCTACGACCGCGCCCCCGTGGGCGCACTCCAGGGACTCGACCCGGAGCATGTGGCCTACGCAGGATCGGTCAGCAAGTCCCTGGCCCCCGGGCTTCGGCTCGGCTGGCTGCTGGTGCCCGAGGCGCTGGCCGACGAGGTCGTCGAAAGCAAACGGACGATGGACCTGGGCCATCCCACGCTCGACCAGGCGCTGTTCGCCCGCTTCGTCGAGCGCGGCGACTACGACCGTCAGCTGCGCCGCTGCCAGCGGGCCTACCGAGAACGCCGCGACACCCTGGTCGCCGCGCTGGAGCAGCATTTCCCCGGCTCGGAGGTGTCCGGGATCGCCGCGGGTCTGCACGTCATCGCCGAACTGCCGCGACAGTACGGCCCCCAGCAACGGTTTCTCGAGCGCGTGGCGGCGGCCGGTGTGGCCGTACGTCCGCTGACGGACTACACACACGCGCGTGTCGGCGACCAAGGGACAGAAGGCGTACGGCTGGTCCTCGGATATGCGCACCTGGCGCCGACGCGGATCCGTGCGGGCGTACGGCTGATGGCCGCGGCCGTCTCCGGGTGACCGTCACCACGCGCAAGGACAGCTTCCGGGTCGCACGCCGGTTCCCTTCATCCCGCGGCCAGTTGTTCACTTCCGGTTTCCGTGTGCGCTGCGGCGCACCAGTAGGTGTGGCTCAGCACACTGGCCGGATCCCGTCCCTGGAGGCGCAGCCATGTCACTTCGTCCGTTCCCCGGCCGCCGCAGCGTGCTGCGCGGCTCCCTGGCCGCGTCGGCGGCCCTGACCCTGCCCGCCGCGGCCGGCGCCGCGCCGGCGTTCGCTCTGTCCGGGCGCCCCGAGGCGGGCTGGGGTGTGCAGACAGGCGACGTCACATGCGACTCCGGGCTGGTGTGGGTGCGGTCCGACCGCCCGGCCCGCATGATCGTCGAGACGTCGGCGACGGAGTCGTTCCGCAACCCGCGCAGATGGCACGGCCCGCTGCTCGGCGCGGACACCGACTTCACCGGCACGACCCGGCTGCGCGGACTGCCGGCGGGCGAGCAGATCCACTACCGCGTGCTGCTGGCCGACCCGGACGACCCGCGCCGTACCGGCGCGCCGGTCTCCGGCACCTTCCGTACGGCCTCCGCCCGGCGGCGTGAGGGCGTGCGCTTCGTGTGGTCGGGCGACCTGGCCGGGCAGGGCTGGGGCATCAACCCCGACCTCGGCGGCTACCGGATCTACAACGCGATGGCCGCGCTGGACCCGGACTTCTTCCTCTGCAGCGGCGACAACGTCTACGCCGACGGTCCGCTCCCGGGGTCCGTCGCCCTGCCCGACGGACGTACCTGGCGCAACATCACCACCGAGGAAAAGTCCAAGGTCGCCGAGACCCTGGCCGAGTTCCGCGGCAACTTCCGCTACAACCTGCTCGACGAGAACCTCAAGCGGTTCAACGCCCAGGTCCCCTCCATCGTCCAGTGGGACGATCACGAGGTCACCAACAACTGGTTCCCGGGCGAGATCTTCGCCGACGCCCGCTACACAGAGAGGAACATCGACGTCCTGGCCGCCCGCGCCCGGCAGGCGTTCTCGGAGTACTTCCCGATCTCGACCCTGCGCCGCCCCGACGGCCGGGTGTACCGGGTGGTCCACCACGGGCCGCTGCTCGACGTGTTCGTCCTGGACATGCGGACCTACCGCAACGCCAACTCGCCGGACAACCAGACGACCGACCCGCAGGGCATCCTGGGCCGCGAACAACTGGAGTGGCTGAAGCGCGAACTGGGCCGCTCCCGGGCGGTGTGGAAGGTGATCGCCTCGGACATGCCGCTCGGCCTGGTGGTGCCGGACGGCACGGACGGCAAGCCGAACATCGAGGGCGTCGCACAGGGCGACCCGGGCGCTCCGCTGGGCCGTGAGCTGCAGGTCGCCGAACTGCTGCGGTACATCAAGCACCGGCGGATCACCGGCACTGTGTGGCTGACCGCCGACGTCCACTACACCTCGGCGCAGCACTACCAGCCGTCGCGGGCGGTCTTCGCCGACTTCGAGCCGTTCTGGGAGTTCGTCTCCGGCCCGCTCAACGCGGGCGCCTTCCCGGCCAACGCGCTCGACAGCACCTTCGGCCCGGAGCGGGTGTTCGTGAAGGCGCCGGCCACGGCGAACGTCTCGCCCGCCGGCGGCTATCAGTTCTTCGGCGAGGTCGACATCGACGGCGGCAGCGGCGAACTGACGGTGCGGCTGCGCGAGCAGGACGGCACCGTGCTGTTCACGCAGGTGCTCCAGCCGGGCCGGGTCGGCCAGTAACACCCGTACGCTCACGGCTGCCGCGCACCGGTGCCGTCCCCCGGTGCGCGGCCCCGCGGCTTCGGCGTCCAAGCCTCCGCCGAGCGGACTGTTTTCGCAGGTCAGGCCGATTGTCAGTGGTCGCCTCTACGGTTTTTCCATGACGCGATCTTTGCAGGCCGTGGCCTATTGCCGACCCTCCGTGCTGGAGTCCGCAGCGGGCGGACAGCGCCTGGGGCTCGAGACCTCCCGGGGTGCGACGCCCTGCGGTGTCGAGGACCATCCGCGCTTTTTCGCGGGCTTCCTGACGTCTCCTCAGGCGTCCGCGGCGGGGCTGCTGGCGGTCGCCGACGTGGCAGCGGCCCGCTACTACCAACGCCAACTGCGTGCCTCGCTCGACCCGGTGGTGACCGGCAACGGCGACCGACTGCGGTTCGAGTCGTTCTCCGGCTGCGGCGGGGTGTACGCACGCCTCGATGTGCTGGAGCCAGGCCTCGACGGCGGCGAGGTGGGGCACGGCACCACGAATGTCGACGTCAACAACCCGCTGCGCGAGGCCCTGTCGAGGATCGGCACGGACGACCCGCTTCATCTCCGGGTCGGGCCCGAGGAGTTGGCGGTCACCACGCTGGACGGCCCGGTCGTGGAGAAGAAGGTGCCGCTCCCGGACCGCTGGCTGCGGGGCTTCGCCGAGGCCCAGGTGATCGCCGCCGGCTTCGACCTGCGGGC
Organism: Streptomyces luteolifulvus; assembly: GCF_008806595.1. Classification (GTDB taxonomy): domain Bacteria; phylum Actinomycetota; class Actinomycetes; order Streptomycetales; family Streptomycetaceae; genus Streptomyces; species Streptomyces luteolifulvus. The sequence goes on from NZ_VZRB01000012.1 coordinate 201,000, forward strand.
GGAACTGCCCGCCGCCGAGGCCGTGCGGTTCCTGCGCGCCCTGCCCCGCGGCGGAGCACGCGGGACGGCAGCCCCGCGGTGGGTGGTCCCCGCGGGCCGTTCGCTGCGGCCGACCACCCGGGCGGTGCCCGGCGCGGTGTGTCTCCCCGGCTCGGAGCGGCTGACGGCGCTCCAGCGGGTGCTGCGGCACGCGACCGCCCTGCGGGTCTACGGCCCCTCGGTCGGCTCGGCGGCGGCCGCGGCCAGTGCCTGGGAGGTCGTCCTGCCGGGGATGCGGCTCACCCTGACCCTGTCGCCGGACGCCTCACGCGGATTCTCCGGCGAGGGCGGTGTCCTCGACGCGCTCGCCACCGACGAGGCCGCCGCGGACGCCGAGCTCGTCTCGGTGCTGCTCGCCTGGGAGCCCCGCATCGACGTCGCGGACCTCGCCGCCGCCTCGGGCCTCACCGCCGAGCGCGTCCGCGCGGCCCTGATCCGCCTGGGCACCTCGGGCCGTGTCGGGTACGACACCGCGGAGGCGGCCTACTTCCACCGCGAGCTGCCGTACGACGCCGACCGCGTGGAGCGCCACAACCCACGCCTGCGCTCGGCCCGGGCACTGGTGGCCGCGGGCGCGGTGGCCCTGGACGGCACGGTTGGGACGGTGACGGCCGAGGACGGGCATGTGCACCGGGTGCGGGACGAGGCGGGGGTGCTCAGCTGCAGCTGTCTGTGGTGGGCGAAGTACCGGGGCGGGCGGGGGCCGTGCAAGCACGCCCTGGCGGTGCGGATGGTGCGGCGGGGCACCGCAGTGGATCAGGACATGGGACGAGTCGACGGGGGTGCGCGATGAGTGCGCTGGCGGAATGGGTACGGGCGGGGCGTACGGCCGACGTGGTGGGTCTGCTGGACGGGATGACGGATGCGGAACGGCGGGCGCACGTACCCGAGTTGAAGGCGCTCCGCAAGGAGCTGAGGGCGGAGCCGTGGAGCGCCGGGTCCCGGCGCGCCTACCCGGCCCTGCATGCGGCCGGTGCGGCGTGCCAGACCGGTGCGGCGGGGGTGGCGGCCTGGCTCGCGGCCATGGACATGCGCTGGTCGCAGGCGTCACCGGGGCTGGTGATCCATCTCCTCGGCGACCGCGCCCCGGAATGGCTCGCCGATGTGACGCACCGGCTCGCGGAGCGGCCGGAAAGTGCGAACGTCTCCTACGAGCTGATGGCAGGCCTGGTACGCCTGTCGGGCTGCCCGGTGCCGACGACGGACGCCTACGTCCGGGGATGGGTGAGCCACATCGGCAGTACGTGGCAGCGGGGAGACACTGTGCTCGACCGTCTTCGCCGGGATCCGCATCTGTCGGAGCTGGTGGCAGCGCTCTTCGTGACCGACGACATCGGCAGCCGCCTGGAATGGATGCCCGCCGAGGGGCCGAACAGCTGGACCGAAGCCCTCGCGCGTCTCACCACCGAGGGCATGCTCGACCGCGGGGCCACGATCGACGCCTGTGTGGCGCGGCTGCTGCGCGGCGGCGGTTCGAGTGATCTCCGTTTGTTCCTGCGCCTTTTGAAAACTCTCGACCTCACCCGTGACGAGGAGAGGCAGCGCACGGCCGACTGGCTGGCGCTGGCCTCGGACGCGGTCTCGGTGGTGGCTTCGCACGCCCAGTCCGTGCTGGGCGCGCTGGCCCTGGACGGCGGGCTTTCCCCGCGTCAACTGGCCGAGATGTCCGGCGCGGTTCTGTTCCGCACCGAGAAGAAGCTCGTACGGGCACAGCTCGTGCTGCTGGGCAAGGTGCTGACACGGGAGGCTTCCGCCGCCGAGGAGTTGCTGCCCGCTGCCGCGCTGGCCTTCGGACACGGGGACTCGGACGTGCAGGAGCGGGCGCTCAAGCTCGTCGAGCGACATGCCGGAAAGGTCGGGAGCAGGGACGTCCGGGCGGAACTCGCCACAGCCGTTGAGCAGTTGATCCCGACGCTGCGCGCCCGTGCGACCCGGACACTGGGCGCGGCCCCGGTGGCCGCGGAGCCGGCGGTCTACGAAGAGGTGCTCCCGCCCGCACCGGAGAGGTGGCGACTGGCGCCACCGCCCGAGTCGGCTGCCGAACTGGCCGAAGAGGTGGGGGCATGGCTGGCGTCCGGCGGGGACGTTGCCGCGTTCGAGCGCACGCTGGACGGGCTGATGCGCCACGCCCACCGGGACCGGGACAGCCTCGTGGAAGCCCTCGGCCCCGTGGTGGGACGTCTGTGGTGGGCCACCGCCGATCCTCAGCACGTCAGATGGAACGACCACTTCAGCGACCGGCCGCACGGCCTCGACCTCGTCCTCGCGACGCTGCTGGGCCGCATCAGCGTCGATGCCTTGCATGTCGAAGGGCGGCGCGGGAGGCCGACGTCCGAGTGCGTGCACAGTGCCCTGTCCCGCGCCTTCTACGCCCGGATCCGGGACGTGGCGCACCGGATCCACACCGACCCGCTGCCGTTCCTGCTCTCCACCCCCACCTGGAACACGGGTCTGCTCGATCCGGACGAGCTGGTGACACGCCTCGACACCTACCGGCAGCTGGGGGCGCGACCCTCGGCGACCGACTTCGCGCAGGCGCTGCTGCGGGTCGGACGGCAGGACCGCGGGTCGGCCGCGGCAGCGGCAGAGCGAGCAGCGAAGCTCGGCACCGCGGAGGGAACGTGGCTCGCCCGGTGGCTCACCGCCGACGGCCCGGCCCTGCCCCGGGATCGGCGACGGACTTCCGGCGCCCGCATCCTGGTCGAGTTCGGGGAACTCCCGGAGCTGCAGGAGGACTTCCCCGAGGAGTTCCGGCCACTGGGCCGGCCGGTGAGTGTCTTCAGGGAGCACTGGCACTGCTACCACTGGGACCCTGCCGTTCGGCAGCATTGGCTGGCCCTGCTCCCCGAGCGCCGGGAACTCGTGGCCGCGCGCATCCTGCGGGACCTGTCGACCGTTGCCGTGGAGGACACCCGAGGCGAGGCCGCCGTACTGCCCCTGCTCGCCGAAGGCGACGGTGAGGCAGGCGAGGCCGTCCATCTGTGCCTGGCGTACGGGCTCGGGGCGCGGTATCCGGAGGACCGGCTCGCCGCGGTGGACGCGCTGCTCGTGCTGGCGGCGCGGGGACAGCTCGACACGGCCCGACTCGGCGCCGGCCTCGGGCAGTTGGTGCGCCGCGGGGCCGTCAAGCCGCTGCGGCTCGCCGAGTCGGCGCGGACGGCGGCGGCCACGGGGGCGAACGCCACCATCTGGGGGATGCTGCGGCACACCCTGCCCGTCCTGCTCGCCGATCTGGCCACCGACGGAACTGCCGTGGCCGCCCGTGGACTCGGCGAGCTGATAGGGGTGGTTGCGGAGTGCGCGGAACGGTCCGGGGCACGGGGAGAGCTGCCCCATCTGGCACAGGCGGCGGCCCGGCGCGGCTCGTCCCGGCTGGTGGCGCAGGCCCGTCGGCTGCAAGGCACACTGACGGTGGAGGTGGCGGCGTAAACCATCGAAATTTCAATAAATGGTGCATAGCAATGCTTTACCGGCCGGTCACAAAGCGTTCGTGATCACGCAACACCGTTCCTTCACAGTGGTTGTATGACTCGAGAGATATCTGAAGTGACACGTGCGAAGCACGGGCGTCCGGCGCGGCACTGGCGGCAGCAGGTGAGCGAACTCGCCGCAGGCTTCCACACATGGTGGTCACGACGCCACGGTCAGGCACCGCCGGTGGGCGATACCGATGCCCGGCCCCTGCCGGCGGGGCAGCAGGCCGGGCCGTCCCAGGGATCGTCGGCGACTCCCCACGCCGCGGCCGGGGAGCGCATGTTGTGGCGCGTGCGCACGACCGTGCAGGACGAACCGGGGTCGCTGGCCGCACTGTGCACCGCCCTCGCCGGGCGGCGGGTGGACATCCTGAGCCTGCAGACCCATCCGCTGGCCGACGGCACGGTCGACGAGTTCCTGCTCCGCGCTCCCGCCGAACTCGACGCCACTGAGCTCACCCGGACGGTGTCGCTGGCCGGCGGTGCCGACGCATGGGTCGAGCGGGCCGACGCCCACGACCTGGTGGACGCCCCGACCCGGGTCCTCGGTCTCGCCGCGCGCATGGCCCTGGATGCGTCGGAACTGCCGCTGGCGCTCCGGCAGTTGCTGGGCCGGTGCACCATCCGTTCGCTGCCCGCCACGCCGGTCGGCGGCGGCCGGGCGCCTCAGGCCGTGCCGGTGGAGGGCGTTCTGGAGGACACCGTGATGCGGCTGCGGGCGCCGGAAGGCGGCGTGATCACCGTGGAGCGGCCGTATCTGCGGTTCACGCCGACGGAGTTCGCCCGGGCGCGGGCGCTGGTGGAGCTGGACACCCGGCTGGGTCCGCGCGTTCCGCACAGCCAGGATGTGCTGACGCTGCCCGAGGGCAACGCGATCACGGTGCGCCGGGCGGACACCGGCGACCACGAGGCCGCGAAGGCGATGCACGACCGGTGCTCGTCGCGGACGCTGTCCATGCGCTACCACGGACCGGTCGGCGACGCCGACCGCTATCTGAACCACCTGCTCAGCCCGCGCTTCGGCCGGACGCTCGCCGTGCACACCACCTCCGGCCGCGTCGTCGGGCTCGGTCATCTGCTGTGGGACGGGGACGAGACGGAGGTCGCGCTGCTCGTCGAGGACGACTGGCAGCAGCGGGGCATCGGCACCGAACTCCTCGGGCGTCTGGTGGCGATGGCGGTGGAAGCCGGCTGCGAGAGCGTCTATGCCGTGACGCAGGCGTCGAACACCGGCATGGTCGCCGCCATGCGCGGCCTGGGCCTGCCCCTCGATTACCAGATCGAGGAGGGCACCCTGGTCATCACCGCCCGCCTGGACACGGTCCCGGTCGCGTCGACGCGGTCGCACGAGGTGCCGCAGGAGCGGTCCGGCGAGCGGATCGCTCGGGACTAGGACCAGTCCGGCGGACAGGTCCTAGTCCCTCCCCCGGACACGGACAACGGCCGACTCCGGCACGGCACATGGCGAGCGGCCCGGCGGAACTCCCTGCCGGGCCGCTCGTCGTCCGGTGCCGCCCCCCGTTCGGCACCGGACCTCCGGACACTGCCCACCGGCTCCCGCGCCCAGCCACCGGTCAGACGCTGCTCACCGGCTCCCGCGCCGCGGCCGGGATCGGCAGTGCGGCTCGCTGCCCCAGCGCGCGGTCCAGGTCGGCCCACAGGTCCTCGACGTCCTCCAGGCCCACCGAGAGCCGCAGCAGCCGGTCGCTCACGCCTGCGCCCCGGCGGTCGTCGGCGTCCACGATGCGGTGGCTGATCGAGGCGGGGTGCTGGATGAGGGTGTCGACGCTGCCGAGGCTGACGGCGGGCGTGACGAGACGGACGCCGCCGATGACCTCGTGCGGGTCGCCCGCGACCTCGAAGGCGACCATCGCGCCGCCGATGCGCGGGTAGTGGACGCGGGTGACGCGCGGATCGGCCACGAGGCGGCGGGCGAGTTCGGCGGCGTTCGCGGAGGCGGCCCGCACCCGCACCGGCAGCGTCGACAGGCCACGGAGCAGCAGGTATCCGGCGAGCGGATGCAGGACGCCGCCGGTCGCGAACCGGACCTGTCGCAGCCGCCCGGCGAACTCCTCGTCGCAGGCCACGACACCCGCCATCACGTCTCCGTGGCCGCCGAGGTACTTGGTGGCGCTGTGCAGCACCAGGCGCGCCCCCTGTTCGGCGGGCCGCTGCAGCACCGGGGTGGCGAAGGTGTTGTCCGCGAGCAGCGGCACCGAGCCGCAGGCGTGGGCGACGGCACGAAGGTCGAGTTCGGCGAGGGTCGGGTTCGCCGGGGACTCCACCAGCACCAGGCCGGTGTCCGGGCGCAGCGCGTCCGCGATGCCGGCCGGGTCCACCCAGGTCACCTCGGAGCCGAGCAGGCCGGCGGTCAGCAGGTGGTCGCTGCAGCCGTACAGGGGACGGACGGCCACGACGTGGCGCAGGCCCATCGAGGCCCGTACCAGCAGGACGGCGCTGAGCGCGGCCATACCGCTGGCGAACGCGACCGCGGACTCGGTGCCCTCCAGGCGGGCCAGGGCCGCCTCGAAGCGGGCGACGGTCGGGTTGCCCAGCCGTGCATAGACGGGCGGACCGTCCGGCTCGGCGCCGGTGGTGGCGAAGGCGTCGATGCGGGCGGCCTCGCCGCGGCTGTCGTACGAGGGGTAGGTCGTGGACAGGTCGATCGGCGGGGCGTGCAGGCCCTGACGGGCCAGATCGTCCCGGCCGGCGTGCACGGCCTCGGTGGCCAGTGCTCGCGATGCGGTGCGTACGCCGTCGTACGACGCGGAAGCCGTGCGTGCGTCGGGGTACGACGCGGAAGCGGTGCCTGCGTCGGGGTACGACGCGGATGAGATGTGCGCGTCGTGGTGCGACGCGTCCCTGCGCGCTGAGTCCATGGGCGGAAGAGTGAACACCGGCCGAGGTGCGGGATGCGAACGCCGTGTTACGTTCGGGCCATGGCCGAATCCGTCGTACTGGATCCGGTGGACCTCCATCTGCTGCGGCTGCTGCAGAACGACGCCCGGACCACCTACCGTGACCTCGCCGCGCAGGTCGGCGTGGCTCCGTCCACCTGCCTGGACCGAGTCACCAGGCTGCGCCGCGCCGGCGTGATCCTCGGCCATCAGCTGCGACTGGATCCGGCCAAGCTGGGGCGAGGCCTCGAGGCGCTGCTGTCCGTGCAGGTCAGACCGCACCGACGGGAGCTGGTGGGACCGTTCGTGGAGCGGATCCGGGCGCTGCCGGAGTCACGGACGGTCTTCCATCTCACCGGGCCGGACGACTACCTCGTCCAAGTCGCTGTCGCGGACATGGCAGACCTGCAGCGGCTGGTTCTCGACGAGTTCACGTCACAGCGGGAAGTGGCCCGGGTGGAGACCCGGTTGATCTTCCAGCAGTGGGACTGCGGCCCCCTGCTACCGCCTTCGCCCTCGGCTCAATCCAAGTGACGCACGGCACCCCTCGTACGAGGATGGTGTGCATGTCAGAGACCAACAGCCCGCTGCCCCGCGGGGTCGCCGACGCCTATGTCGACGACCTCATCGCCCTCGACCCGGTCACCGGTACGTACCTCGGTGTGAAGGAGAGTTCGAGCAGACTCCCCGACACCTCGCCCGCCGGTCAGGAGGCGCTCGCGGAACTGGCGCGGACCACGCTCGCCCGGCTCGACGAGGCCGAACGCCGCCCCGGCGCGGACAGCGACATCGAGCGCCGGTGCGCCCGTCTGCTGCGCGAGCGGCTCACCGCGGAACTCGCCGTGCACGAAGCCGAGGAGGGGCTGCGCGCGGTCGGCAACATGTCCACGCCCGCGCACTCGGTGCGCGAGGTCTTCACCGTCACACCCGCGCAGACGGACGAGGACTGGGCGGCGATCGCCGAGCGGCTGCGCGCGGTGCCGGCCGCGCTGGCGGGCTACCGGGAGTCCCTCGCCCTCGGTCTGGAACGCAAGCTGTACGCGGGCCCGCGCCCGACCGCCACGTTCGTCGAACAGCTCACGGAGTGGTCGGACGACGGCACCGGCCGCGGCTGGTTCGAGGACTTCGCGTCGGCGGGCCCCGAGGCGCTGCGCGCGGAGCTGGACGACGCCGCCCGCGGGGCGACCGCGGCCGTGGTGGAGCTGCGGGACTGGATGCGCGACGTGTACGCCCCGACGATCGAAGGGGCGCCGAACACGGTGGGGCGCGAGCGCTACGCCCGCTGGTCGCGCTACTTCAACGGTACGGATCTGGACCTGGACGAGGCGTACGCGTACGGCTGGGCCGAGTACCACCGGCTGCTCGCGGAGATGCGCAAGGAGGCGGCGAAGGTCCTGCCGGACGCCGAGACGCCGTGGGTGGCGCTCGCGCACCTCGACGAGCACGGCCGGCACATCGAGGGGGTCGACGAGGTCCGCGAGTGGCTGCAGGGCCTGATGGACCAGGCCATCGAACAGCTCGACGGCACACACTTCGACCTCGCCGAGCGGGTGCGGAAGGTGGAGTCGTGCATCGCCCCGCCGGGCAGCGCGGCGGCGCCGTACTACACGCCCCCGTCGGAGGACTTCTCCCGCCCCGGCCGCACCTGGCTGCCCACGATGGGGCAGACCCGCTTCCCGGTCTACGACCTCGTCTCGACCTGGTACCACGAGGGCGTCCCGGGCCATCACCTCCAGCTCGCGCAGTGGACGCATGTCGCCGGGAACCTCTCCCGCTACCAGGCCACGGTCGGCGGGGTCAGCGCCAACGCCGAGGGCTGGGCTCTGTACGCGGAGCGGCTCATGGACGAGCTGGGCTTCCTCACGGACGCGGAGCAGCGGCTCGGCTACCTCGACGCGCAGATGATGCGGGCGGCCCGTGTCATCGTCGACATCGGCATGCATCTGGAGCTGGAGATCCCGGCGGACTCCCCGTTCCACCCGGGCGAGCGCTGGACTCCCGAGCTGGCCCAGGAGTTCTTCGGCGCGCACAGCAGCCGTCCCGCGGACTTCGTGGAGAGCGAGCTCACGCGTTACCTGACGATCCCCGGTCAGGCGATCGGCTACAAGCTCGGCGAGCGCGCCTGGCTGCTGGGCCGCGAGAACGCCCGCAAGCGGCACGGCGACGCGTTCGACCTGAAGGCCTGGCACATGGCCGCCCTCTCCCAGGGCTCCCTGGGCCTGGACGACCTGGTGGACGAGCTGTCCCACCTCTGACGGCACGTCGGTATCGGCGGGCGGCGTCCGGTGCTCAGCGCCGGACGCCGCCCCGCACACGATGATCGGCGCCGGGGCGGCCGGACCGGGCGGCCGTCACCATCCGACCCCGCCCACGCCGCACGCCTTCCCCGGCCCAGATCACCCCGCCGATCCCCCAGGGTTCACCCCGGCAGGCGTCGGAGTTGTACGAGGCCCAGCCAGGTCTCCGGGCCGGGCTGGACCTGGGCCGCGCGGACCGCGTACGGGCCCGGGGGCAGTGCGACCCTCACATGGTCGGCCCGTGTCGAGTCGTGGCCCGGCCAGGCCGCGTCGAACAGCACCACCGTGCCGGGCACGTCCCAGCGCACCTCCTGTTCCCACTCCGCAGTGGCGAGGGCGGCGGGGACACCGGCCAGCAGTTCGTCCTCGGAGTCGGCGGCGCACCACCGTACGAAGGTGTTGTGGTCGGCGAGATAGGAGGTGGAGGCGGGCTCGTCGCCGAACACCAGGGCCGCGCTGTCGCCGACGGGCAGCAGCCCGACGTGGTCCTCAATCTCGCAGGCCCGGTCGTAGTCCGAGGCCGTCTCGTCGCCGTCGGCCCCCGCCCAGAACGGAAGCACCGTCTCCGGTACTGCGATGAGCGGCCCGCCGCCCGACTCCACCCACTCCACCGCGCCCGGCTCCGCGTATCGCACCATGGCGCAGAACCTACACGCACCGCCTCCGCGCGCCCGAGGCCTCCCCGTACCTCCGCCTCCGCGCGCCCGAGGCCTCCCCCTACCTCCGCCTCAGCAGCCGCAGTTCTGCGCGTCGACCGGTGCCGTCAGCGGATCGGCGGCGCGGCGCTCGCGGCCTTCCCAGGTCTCGTACGCGAAGCCCTCGCGCGCCCAGTACTCGAAGCCGCCGAGCATCTCCTTGACCTGGTAGCCGAGTTCGGCGAGCGCGAGGGCGGCGCGGCTGGCGCCGTTGCAGCCGGGTCCCCAGCAGTACGTCACGACCGGCACGGACCTGTCGAGGAACCGCTCGGCCTGTCCGGGGATGAGCGCGGTCGGCAGATGGACCGCGCCCGGGATGTGGCCCTGTTCCCAGGACTCGGTGGACCGGGAGTCGAGGACGACGAAACCGGGGTCGCCGCCCGCCGCCAGCGCGGCGGCGACATCGGAGACGTCGGCGTGGAAGGCGAGACCGGCGCGGAAGTAGGCGGCCGCCTCGGCCGGTGCCGCGGGGGCGACGCGCAGGACGGGGTTGGCGGCGGTCGTGGTGATACTCATGGTCTGGCCCTCTCACCCACGGTGTCGTTCGGTTGGGACGACCAGAAATCTACGGTCGCCGATCACCTTCCAGAAGGGACGATCCCCGGCCCTTTCCTTGCCTCGCCGGGGAATCCCCTGTTATCTCTCGGGGATGACCGCGTATTCCCCGGACGCCACCGACTGGCGCATCCTCGATGTCCTGCAGCGCGAGGGCCGGGCCAGCTTCGCGGAGCTGGCCCGTGCCGTCTCGATGTCCGCGAGCGCGGTCACCGAACGGGTGCGCCGGCTGGAGGAGGAGGGCGTCATCCGGGGATACGCGGCCGTCGTGGACCCGGAGCGGCTCGGGCTGCCGGTCCTGGCGTTCGTCCGTCTTCGGTATCCCAACGGCAATTACAAGCCGTTCCACGACCTGGTCGCCGCCACCCCCGAGATCCTGGAGGCGCACCATGTCACGGGCGACGACTGCTTCGTCATCAAGGTCGCGGCCCGTTCGATGCGGCATCTGGAGGAGGTGTCGGGCAGGATCGGCGCGCTGGGCTCGGTGACCACGAGCGTCGTCTACTCGTCCCCGCTCCCCCGGCGTCCCCTCGGCCGGTGAACTCAGCCGGAGCCCCGCTGCCGCAGCACCGAGCCCGACCTCCCCTTCACGACCTCCAGCTGTGCGTGGATGCGTCGGCGCAGATCGGCGACATGGCTGACGATGCCGACGCTGCGGTCGCGTTCGCGCAGTGAGTCGAGCACGTCGAGGACCTCGTCCAGGGTCTGGTCGTCGAGACTGCCGAAGCCTTCGTCGATGAAGAGCGTGTCCAGCCGGACCCCGCCCGCCTCGTCCGTGACGACGTCCGCGAGTCCGAGGGCGAGCGCCAGGGAGGCGAAGAAGGTCTCGCCTCCGGACAGCGTGGCCGTGTCGCGCTCGCGACCGGTCCAGGCGTCGACGACGTGCAGTCCGAGACCGCTGCGACCGCGACCGGTCCGGTCGTCCGAGTGGACGAGGGTGTAGCGGCCGGACGACATGCGCCGCAGCCGCACGGTCGCGGCGGCGGCCACCTGCTCCAGACGGGCCGCCAGCACATACGACTCCAGGCGCATCTTGCGTTCGTTGTCCGCCGAGGTGCCCGCGGCGAGTGCGGCCAGGCGGGCCACGCGGTCGTACTCCACCCGCAGCGGCGCCAGCCGTCGTACGCCGGCGAGGGAACGGGCGGAGAGCCGGTCGAGTTCGGTGCAGCGGCGGGCGGCCGCATCGCGCGCGGAGGCGGCTTCGCGCAGCCACCGGCCGGCGGCGGCCGCAGTCCGCTCCGCCGAGTCGAGGTCGGCGGGCGGCTGCTGGGCCGCCGCCGCGGTCTCGGCCTCGGCGAGGACCGCGCGTACGGCGGCCTCCTCCGACTGCCAGGCGTCGAGGCGCCGTTGGAGGTCGCGGTGGGCCGCGTCGTCCAGCAGGGCGTCGGACGCGGCCCGGGGTGTGTCGAAGCCGGCACGGAAGGCTGCGTCGGCGAGGCGGGCGTCGGCCTCCTTGAGGCGCTGGGCGGTGTCCTCGGCGGCGCGTGCGGCCTCGGCGGCGTCGGTGAGGAGGGCGACGCGCCGCTCCAGCTGGGAGGCTCGTCCGGCCACGCTGTCCGCGGTGCCGCGCGCCTCGGTCAACTCCGTTTCCAGGGCGGCCCGTTCCCGGTGCAGCGCGTCACGGCGAGCGACCCGGGAGGCGGTTCGTACGGCGGCCTGCTGCTGGGCCGCGACGCGCCGTTCGCGTTCCTGTTCGGCCTGCCGCAGCCGTTCGTTCGCGGTGTGCAGCGCGGAGGCCCCGCTTCGGGCCTGCGCGTACAGTCGCTCCAACTCATCGGCCCGGGCGGCGAGTTGTTCGGTGGACGTGTCACCAGCCTCGCCTTCGGCTGCGGCCAGGGCCCGCTGTACGACGCCGAGGCGCCGCTCGGCCTCGGCGCGCTGTTCGTCGGCCTGCTGGTGGGCGGCCAGCGCGCGCTCCTCGATCTCCCGGTCGACGTGCCCGGCGTCCTTGCGCGCGGGCGCCGGGTGCTCGGCGGCGCCGCAGACCGCGCACGGTTCACCGTCGGTGAGCTGCGCGGCCAGCTCGGCCGCGATGCCGTTCAGCCGCTGCTCCTTGATGTCCAGCCACGCGGCGCGCGCCTTCAGAGCATGCTCCGTCGCGAGGATCACCTGCCGCTGGGCGTCCTCGGTGTCCCGTGCGAACTGGTCGCGCTGCCGGGCGGCGGCGAGCCGCTTGCGGGCGGGCTCCCGCTGCACGTCCAGCTGTTCGGCCCGGGTGGCAGCCTCCTGGGCGGATTCGACGCCGCTCTGAAGTCCGGTGCGGATCTCCTCCCATCCCGCGAGCCAGGCCTCGGACTCCTGCAGGATGTCCTCGTCGGCGCGCTCCTGACGGTCCAGACCGGCGCGTTCCTGAGCGAGTTCGGACAGCCGCTGTTCGGCACGGCGGGCCGACTCCAGGCCGCCCAGCTCTTCGGCCGCCCGGCGTGCGGCGGCTGCGAGCCCGACGGCACCCGCATCGACGAGGCGGGCACGCGGCCCTTCAGACGCACCCGAGCCCACCGCTCCGTCGTCGGCGGCCAGTCCGGCGGCACCGGCACCGGCATCGACGAGGCCGGCACGCGGCCCTTCAGACCCACCCGAGCCCACCGCTGCGTCGACGAAGACACTCCGCAGCAGCGCACGCGCATGTGCCTCCGCCCCGGCGGCCCGCCGGTGTTCCGTCTCGACGGTGTCCCGCAGGTCCAGCGCGGGGGCCACCGCCTCGGCCTTGCGGCCGCGTTCCATGCGCGCCTGCGCCTCCCGGTGGGCGTCGGCCCGCGCCTCCATCCGCGCGGCGCGCTCCCGCGCCTCGGCGAACCTCCGCTGCAGCCGCGCCACTTCGCGTACGTCGGTGAGGGCACGCTCGGCGGCGAACTGGGCTGACTCGGCCGCCGTGAGCCGGCAGTGGGCCACGGTCAGCTGTTCGCGGGCGGTGCTGCGGGCGACGGCGGCGGCGCTCATGACAGCCTCGGCCAGTCCCGGCTCGCCGGGCGTCAGCTCCGGCAGCTCCATGGTGCCGCCCGCTGCCTGCTGCATACGGTGCGCGTCGGCCAGCAGATCCGCGTCCCCGTCGCGCACCTGGGCCTCGGTCGTGCGCCGTCGGTCGGCGAGGCGTTTCTCGGCCTCGGCGAAACGGCGGGTGTCGAACAGGCGGCCCAGCAGCCTGCCGCGCGCCTCGGCGTCGGCGCGCAGGAAGCGGGCGAATTCACCCTGCGGCAGCAGCACGACCTGGCAGAACTGTTCCCTGCTCATGCCCAGCAGTTGGGTGATCTCCTCGCCGATCTCCTGGTGGGAGCGGCTGAGATCCTTCCAGGCGCGGGCGATGGCGTCGTACTCGCGAAGCCATGACTGTGCCTTGTCCACAGTCGTCCCTGGACCGCCCTTCTTCTTGGGGCGCTCCCAGGGCGGTTGCCGGGTGACCTCCAACCGGCGGTCCGCGACGGTGAGTTCGAGGCGGACCTCGGTGCGGGCGCCGGCCGCGGCGTGGTCGCTGCGCAGGGACAGCCCCTGGCCGCTCTGCCGGGCACCGGGCACCGAGCCGTAGAGCGCGTAGCAGACGGCGTCCAGGACGGACGTCTTACCCGCGCCCGTCGGCCCGTGCAGCAGGAAGAGCCCGGCCGCCGACAGGTCGTCGAAGTCGACGGTCTGGGATCCGCCGAAAGGGCCGAAGGCGGTGACGTCCAGCCGGTGCAGCCTCATCGCGCCACCTCGCGCAGGGTCTCGTCCGCGCGAACCGCGTCGAACGCGTCCCGCAGCACGTCCTGTTCGTGCTCGTCGGGTCCGGCGCCGCGCACATGGGCCACGAAGTCCTCGGCGATCTGCTGGTCGCTGCGGTCGGCGAGCCGCCCGGCGTACGACACGTCCGGATCGTCCGGCGCCCGTTCGGGTTCGAAGACGAGGCTGAGGGTGTGCGGAAAGCGCTCGGTGAGCCGGGCCATGGGGTCGGCGGGACGGACGGGATCGGTGAGCGTCGCCTCCACCCACGCCTGCGTGTGCCGGTCCAGCTCCGCGTCGGCGAGCAGGTCCTCCAGCGTCCCCCGGATCCGGGCCAGGGCGCGCGGCACCGGACAGTCGACGCGTTCGGCGGTGACCGAGCCGTCGGCGCCGAGGTCGACGAGCCACATGCTCTTGCGGTGGGCGGCCTCCGAGAAGGAGTACGGCAGCGGGGAGCCGGAGTAGCGCACGCGCTCGGTGATGGTCTGACAGCCGTGCAGATGCCCGAGTGCCACGTAGTCGACGCCGTCGAAGACCCCCGCTGGCACCGCGGCGACCCCGCCGACCGTGATGTCCCGTTCACTGTCGCTGGCCTCACCGCCGGTGACGAAGGCGTGCGCGAGGACGACGGAGCGGGTGCCACGCGCGCGTGTGGCGAGATCGGCCCGGACGCGGTCCATGGCGGCGGCGAGGACGGCCTCGTGCCCGGGCTTCGCCACGCCGAACTCCTCCTTCACCAGGGCCGGTTCGAGGTACGGCAGTCCGTAGAAGGCGACGTCGCCGTGGGCGTCGGCGAGCACGACCGGTGTGCCGCACGCGGACGGCTCGGTCCGCAGATGGATACCCGCGCGGTCGATGAGACCGGCGCCGACCCCGAGGCGACGCGCCGAGTCGTGGTTGCCGGAGATCATCACCGTGGGCACGCCGAGGGCGGCGAGCCGGTGCAGGGCGTCGTCGAACAGCTCGACCGCGGCGAGCGGCGGGACCGCCCGGTCGTACACGTCCCCCGACACGACCACCGCGTCCACGCCGTGCTCGTGCACGGTGGTGACGAGGTGACCGATGAACTCGGCCTGGGCCCCGAGCATGTTGACCCGGTGGAACGCCCGGCCGAGATGCCAGTCGGAGGTGTGCAGCAGTCTCATGATCCCCGAGACTAACGGCCGGGTCTGACATCACGGGCGGTTACTCCCGTATCGACCCGTCATGAGCGCCCCGCCAGTGGGGCGTTACGCCCTTCTTGCCCGGAGTGTCATATGTCTCGTGCGCGGAGTGTCATGCGTCTCCGTATGCCTCCCCGCCCAGTTCGAACCCCGCCGTCCCGGCGGTCAGGTCGGCGAGCCACGCCCGGAACGCGTCGACGTCGGCGTCCGGCAGCCCGATCTCGATGGTGACCACCTCGCCGTAGCGCACGTCCCGCACCTCACGTCCGGTGGCCCGCAGGTCGTTCTGGACCTTGCCGGCGCGCTGGTGGTCGAGCGTCACGGTGGCCAGGCGGAAGCGGCGGCGGGTGATGGTGCCGAGGCTGTCCAGGGCCTCGCCGACGGCCCCTCCGTACGCCCGGATGAGTCCGCCCGCGCCGAGTTTGACCCCGCCGTAGTAGCGGGTGACGACGGCCACGACGTACCGCATCTCGCGGCGCAGCAGCATCTGGAGCATGGGGACGCCGGCGGTGCCGCCCGGTTCGCCGTCGTCGCTCGCCTTCTGGACCGAGGCGTCGGCGCCGACGACGTAGGCGAAGCAGTTGTGGGTGGCGTCCGTGTGCTCCCTGCGGACCGCGGCGATGAACTCCTGGGCCTCCTGCTCGGTGGCCGCCGGGGCGAGCGCGCACAGGAAGCGGGAACGGTTGACCTCGGTCTCGTGCACACCCGCGCGCGCGACTGTGCGGTACTCGTCCTGCATCGGGCCAGCTTATGCGGAGTGTCAGCGCCCGCCGCCGCGGGAGGTGCGGGCGACGATGTACGGGACACCCGCTCGTCGTCGCCCGCACGTCCGACCGCCCCCAGGGAGAACACCGCATGACCGGCACCAGGGGGCGGCGCGCAGGCGCTGACGGGCACGGGGAGCCGGCCTCGGCCACATCCCGCTTGCGGGCCTGGCTGCTGGAGGGCCTGAGCGAGCGGACGGCCCGCCATCCCGGCCCGCACGCCACCCCGCAGGAAGGGCACGCGGGGCACAGGTGGTGGCGGGTCATGTGCCTCACAGGCGTCGACTACTTCTCCACCCTCGGCTACCAGCCGGGCATCGCCGCGCTCGCGGCCGGTCTGCTGTCCCCCCTCGCGACCCTGGTGCTGATCGCGCTGACGGTGTGCGGGGCGCTGCCGGTCTACCGCCGGGTGGCGCACGTGCTGCTGGCCCTGCGTGACCGCACGGGCCGGGTCCCGCACGCCTACTTCGACTGGACGGAGGGCAGCCCCGTCAGTCACCTCGTCCGCTTCCTGGTGTTCGGCCAGGGCGAGACGGCGCCGGTGACCCGCGAGGTGCTGCGCCGCGCGGAGCCCGATCCGGAGCGGCGGCCGCGGATTCACGTGGGCCAGGGTCTGGCGTCCGGCTCAGGTCGGCTCACGTCGGCTCACGTCGGCTTCGATCTGCGGCGCCCGCCGATGAGCGACCCGCGGCCCACGCGTGATCCGAACGACAGACGGGCAGGCCCTGGTTCACGACTTCTTGCCGCGTGGCACGATCACGCTCGTCAGCAGGGCCGTTCCGGGGGCGAGGCTCTGCCAGGACGGGCCGCGCCAGGCCAGGACGGCGATCGCCGCGGTCGGGAACTTCGTGCGGACCTCGTCGAGCGCGTCGTCGAGGCCGTCCCCGGCGAGTTCGAGGACGAGTTCCTCCAGGCCGGGGTTGTGCCCGATCAGCAGCAGCGTCTCGACTTCGCGGGGCGCGCCCTGCACGACGTCCAGCAGGTCGGCGGCGTCGGCGGCGTACAGGCGGTCGTCGAACCGTACCGGAGGCGGGGTGCCCCACTGGGCGGAGGCCAGGTCCCAGGTCTGGCGTGCGCGTACGGCGGTGGAGCACAGCGCGAGATCCGGCAGGCAGTCGGCCTCGGCGAGCGCACGGCCCGCGGCCGGGCCGTCCCGGCGCCCGCGTGGGGCGAGCGGGCGCTCGTGGTCGGCGACGCCCTGCGGCCAGGCGGACTTGGCGTGCCGCAGCACGGCCAGTCGCCGCAGCGGGCCCGCTCCGGAGCGCGCGATCATCCCGGCGCTCCCAGGTCGCGCGTGAGGTCGAGGCCGAGGAGCCGGTCGGCGTACGCGTAGGTCTCGAAGCGGGCGCCCTCCGCCAGGTCCGACGTCTCCACCCGGCCCAGTACCCGCAGTACCTCGGACACGTTCAGATCGTCCTCCCAGGCCGTACGGAGCCGGCCGCGCACCTCGTCGGGAACAGGCCGTGACGGCCGGCGCGCCCAGTCGGCGACCGCCTGACGCCAGCGTACGAGGGTTTCCCGGGCCTCGCTCAGGGACGCCGCGTCGAGCCGCAGGGGTGTGCCATGGGGCCGGGTGAGCAGGGCCAGCCGCAGCACGGCGGGGTCGGATCCCGCGGACAGACCGGGCACCGCCGACGGGCCGGACGTCTCCGCGTGGACCGGCGCCACGGCCACCCGCACACCGTCGGGTGCGGCCGCGCCCTCCCCCGCCACGTGGATGACCTGGGCCTCGCCCAGACCGGCGCCCATCTCGCGGCTGTCCTCGAAGGGCCGGATGCCGAGGGCCGCGGCGCCCGCCCGGAGTTCCGGCTGTTCCCGCTCGGCGGTGAGCAGCGACCAGACCGGTGTGCCGCCGAGTTCCAGGGCGCGGACGAGCAGGTCCGCGACCAGCAGGACGCGCAGGGCGCCGGCGTCGAAGCCCGGGGCATGGGCCTCGACACGGGTCAGGCCCCGGCGTGCGGGGGCGGGATCGAGGGACTCGCCGGTTCGGGCGTCGATGATGCGCAGCACGGGGTGAGCGTAGGCGGGCGGACGGCCCGGTGCAGGCAGGTCCGGCGAGTTCCGGACATGTGGCGGGATCGAACGGGCGAGGCAGTCGGGACCGAACCCTGTCGGCTCGGGGGAATCACCGTCCGCTGTCCGCCGTTGTCGCCCACGACAGCTTTCTCCGAGCAGCACGAGGAGACCGACGGTGTACGGCGACGAGGCAACGATCCACAAGATCCTCACCGGACTGGGCGACACCTGGGCCGTGGTGGGCCTGTCGTCGAACGAGCGGCGCGCGGCGTACGGCGTCGCCAAGGTGCTGCAGCGCTTCGGCAAGCGCGTCGTCCCCGTCCATCCCAAGGCGGAGACGGTGCACGGGGAGCAGGGCTATGCCTCGCTCGCCGACATCCCCTTCGACGTGGATGTCGTCGACGTCTTCGTCAACAGCCACCTCGCCGGACCGATCGCCGACGAGGCGGTGGCGAAGGGCGCCAAGGCGGTCTGGTTCCAGCTCGGGGTCATCGACGAGGACGCGTACGACCGCACCCGGGCGGCCGGCCTGGAGATGGTGATGGACCGCTGCCCCGCCATCGAGATCCCCCGGTTGGGATAGGACGGCGAGAGGCCCGTGTCAGGGTCCTGCCGGCACGCGCCGTGCCCCGACATAATGCTCGGATGGCCTCTGCCTCCCCGCACTCGCCCGACCCCGACTCCGGTGCCCCACGGCACTCCGATCGTCGTCGTGGGGGCCGGGCCGGCCGGGCTCACCGTCGGCAACATCCTGCGGGCCGCCTCCGCCGAGTGTCTGGTCCTGAATCGGAGACGCGCGAGTTCATCGAACAGCGGCCCCGGGCGGGCGTCCTGGAGGAGTGGGCCGTGCGCGGGCTGCAGCGGCGGGGCCTCGCGGAGAGGCTGCTGGAGCGGGCACAGGCCCATTCGGAGTGCGAGTTCCGCTTCGCCGGGGAGCGGTACCGGTTCGGGTACACCGAGCTGACGGGGCATCATCACTTCGTCTACCCGCAGCCGCTGCTGGTGACGGACCTGGTGCGCGAGTACGCCGACGTCCGCGGCGGCGACATCCGCTTCGGCGTGCGCGACGTCCGGCTGCACGGCCTCGACACCGACCGGCCGTCGGTGTCGTACACCTGCACGGAAACCGGTCGACGGGACGTCGTGCACACCGACTTCGTCGCCGGCTGCGACGGGGCACGCGGGGTGACGCGAGCGTCCCTGCCCCCGGAGCGTGTCCATGTCTCGCGGCACGACTACGGCATCGGCTGGCTGGCGCTGCTCGCCGAGGCACCGCCCTCCAACGACTGTGTCGTCTTCGGCATCCATCCCGACGGCTTCGCCGGGCACATGGCCCGCAGCCCCGAGGTGACCCGCTACTACCTCGAATGCCCGCCCGGCGACGATCCGGACAACTGGCCGCACGAACGCGTCTGGGCCGAACTCCGGCAGCGGCTCGCGGCGGCGGGCGCCCCTCCGCTCACGGAGGGCCGGCTGATCGAGAAGCGCGTCCTCGACATGCACAACTACGTGGTCGAGCCGATGCGGTTCGGCCGGCTGTTCCTGGCGGGCGACGCCGCCCATCTCACGGCACCCATCGCGGCGAAGGGCATGAACCTCGCGCTGCACGACGCCTTCCTGCTGGGCGACGGGCTGGCCGCGTGTGACCGAGGGCGAGACCGGCGGGCTGAACCGCTATTCGGAGGCCTGTCTGGGCCGGGTGTGGGACTACCAGGAGTTCTCACAATGGCTCTGCGAGGTGTACCACGGCACATCGTCGGGCGACCCGTACCGCGCGGGCACGACCCGCGCCCGACTGCGTCGCGTCTTCGGCTCCCCCGCCGCGGCGGCCGCGTTCGCCGAGCAGTACCTCGGCAAGGACTCCGCCCGCCGACCGGAGGGCCGTCGCGTCAGTCGTGCAGCGGCCGGTCGCTGATCCGGTGGTCGGCCACCTTCAGCGCCTCGGCGACCAGACGGCGCAGATGTCCGTCCCGGAGTGAGTAGACCACCCGGCGCCCCTCCTTGCGCGTGGTGACCAGCCCCGCGAGACGCAGACGTGCCAAATGCTGACTGACCGCGGGCCGCGCCGCCCCGCAGGCCTGGGTGAGCGTCGTGACATCGGCCTCGCCGCCGCTCAGCGCGTGCAGCAGGGCGAGGCGGGTGCGGTCGCCGAGCAGGGCGAGCAGTTCGGCGGCAAGCGCGAACTGTTCCTCGCCCGGGGTGCGCGGGTGCGCATCATGTGCAGGTGACAGGTGCATGCGTGCGCTCATACGCACATAATGGCGTCGTGGGCGCCTGCCGTCCACCCTCGTACCGGAAGGGGATCCAGGTGAGCCACCAGCACCCTGAGCACGCGCACGAGCACGACCACCCGCACCCGCATGCACCGGCTCCGCTCCGCCACCGCCTCACCCACCTCCTCACCCCCCACTCCCACGAGACCGCAGACAAGCTGGACCCGGCCCTGGAGACCTCGGCCCGCGGGATACGCGCCCTGTGGGTGTCGCTCGCGGTGCTCGGGGCGACGGCTGTGGCGCAGGCCGTCGTGGTCGTCCTGTCCGGTTCGGTGGCGCTGCTCGGCGACACGGTGCACAACGCGGCGGACGCGCTGACCGCCGTCCCGCTCGGCATCGCCTTCGTACTGGGCCGGCGGGCGGCGACGCGGCGCTTCACCTACGGCTACGGGCGGGCCGAGGACCTGGCCGGGATCGCGATCGTGCTGACCATCGCCGCGTCCGCGGCCTTCGCGGCATGGACGGCGGTCGACCGGCTGCTCGATCCCCGCCCGCTCACCCACATTCCGGCGGTCGCGGTGGCCGCGCTCGTCGGCTTCGCGGGCAACGAGTGGGTGGCGCGCTACCGGATCCGGGTCGGCCGCGCGATCGGCTCGGCCGCGCTGGTGGCGGACGGTCTCCACGCCCGTACCGATGGATTCACCTCACTGGCCGTACTACTGGGCGCGGGCGGCGCGGCACTGGGGTGGCAACTGGCGGATCCGGTGGTGGGGTTGGCGATCACGACCGCGATCGTGCTGGTGCTGCGGGACGCGGCCCGCGAGGTGTTCCGGCGGGTGATGGACGCGGTCGACCCGGCCCTGGTGGACCGGGCCGAGCAGGCCCTGCGGGAGGTGCCGGGCGTGCGCGAGGTGGGTGAGCTCCGGCTGCGCTGGATCGGGCACCGGCTGCGGGCCGAGGTCGCGGTCGTGGTGGACGGTGAGGTGACGGTACGTCAGGCACACGCGATCGCCGTCGAGGCCGAGCACGCCCTGCTGCACGCCGTTCCCCGGCTCACCGCGGCCCTGGTGCACGCGGACCCGGCACCTTCCCCCGGCGAGAGCGACCCGCATCTGGCGCTGGCGCACCATATGACGACCTGACGCGGGACCCGTTTACTACGTCCCCGGCCAGGCCAGTCCCAGCCCCTCCAGCACCACCGCACCGGGCAGTTCCCCGAACGCCTTCCCCGGCACCAGCAGCTTGCCGCGCCGGCGGCCGCTGCCGACCAGTACGTACGGCAGCTCGACGACGGCCGAGTCCACCAGCACGGGCCAGGTGTCGGGCAGTCCGATCGGGGTGATGCCGCCGTATTCCATGCCGGTCTCGCCCGTCGCCGTGTCCATCGAGGCGAACGAGGCCTTCCGCGCGCCCAGTTGACGGCGTACTACACCGTTGACGTCGACCCGGGTGGTGGACAGCACGACGCACGCGGCGAGCGAGGACTCCCCGCCCCGCCTGCCCGCCACGACGACGCAGTTCGCCGACTGCTCCAGCAGCTCACGGCCGTAGTGCTCGACGAAGACAGCGGTGTCGGCCCATCGCGGGTCGGTGTCGACGTGGACGATCTGGTCGGCGGGAACACTGCCGCGCCAGTGGCGTACGGCATCGGCGACCGGGCCGATCAGCTCGTCGAGGCAGTCGGGGGCGGGAGTGGCGTGGTCGAAGTGTCCGATGGGTGCGCGCATGTCCGCACGCTAACAGCAGGCCGGCAACGGCCCGCCGGGCGTCTCAGTGCACGGCCGGGACCGAGACGGTCATCAGCATGTCCATCGGTACGTCACCCTCGTTGGCGTACGTGTGCGGGGTGTTCGCCTCGAAGGTGGCGCTCGCGCCCGCGGGGACGCGGTGCTCGATCCCGTCGACGGTGAGCGTCAGCTCCCCCGCCGTGACATGGACGATCTCGACCGTGCCGCTGGGGTGCGGGTCCGAGGGGCTGCTCTCGCCCGGCATCAGATGCCAGTCCCACATCTCCAGCGGGCCCGGCGCCTCGGCGCCCGCGAGCAGCCGGTTGTAGCTGCCGGCGTCGGTGTGCCACAGACGTACGGCCTGCTCGGCGGGGACGACGCGGACCTTCGGGCCCCGCTCGTAGTCGAGGAGGGTGGTGACGCTGATCCCCAGCGCGTCGCCGATCTTGACGACGGTGCCGATGCTCGGGTTGGTCCGGGCCTGCTCGATCTGGATGAGCATGCCACGGCTGACCCCGGCGCGGGCGGCGAGCGCGTCCAGGGTGAAGCCGCGCTCGGTGCGCCAGCGCTTGACGTTGCGCGCCAGGGACTGGGTCAGCAGGTCGAGGTCCGACACATTCCATCCGTTTCTGGGTTCAGTATTCTGGATGACAGAGTTCACTTCGCTGCACTATGGTGTGGTGCACCCGATCGTTCACCGAACTGTACTGCGAGGCGCCTCGTGACAGCATTCTTCGCCCTGGCCACCAGCCTGTTGTGGGGCCTGGCCGACTTCGGCGGCGGACTGCTGACCCGGCGCACCCCCGCGCTCACCGTGGTCGTCGTCTCGCAGGCGATCGCGGCGGTCGTCCTGGGCGTGGTCGTCGTGGCCACCGGCGGCTGGAGCGAGACCGGACCGCGCCTGTGGTTCGCGGTCGCCGCCGGTCTGGTGGGCCCGGTCGCCCTGTTCGCCTTCTACAAGGCACTCGCGCTGGGCCCGATGGGCGTCGTCTCCCCGCTCGCCACCCTGAGTGTGGCCGTCCCCGTGGGCGTGGGACTCTTCCTGGGCGAGCGCCCGGGACTCGCCCAGGCCGCGGGGATCGCGGTCGCCGTCGCCGGCGTCGTCCTCGCGGGCGGACCGCAGCTCACAGGTGCCCCCGTCCAGCGCCGGACCATCCTGCTCACGCTGGTCGCGGCGCTCGGCTTCGGCACGGTCTTCGCCCTCATCGCGGAGGCGTCGACGACCGTCACCGGCCTGATCCTCGCGCTCTTCGTCCAGCGTGTGACCAATGTGGCCGCGGGCGGCGCCGCCCTGTACATCTCCACGAAACGGGGTGCGCCCGGCCTCCCGGAGGGCGGCTTCCCCTGGGGCTCGCTGCCGGCGCTGGCCTTCGTCGGCCTCGCCGACGTCGCGGCGAACGGCACCTACTCCATCGCCGCCCAGCACGGTCCGGTCACGGTGGCCGCGGTTCTCGCCTCGCTCTACCCGGTGGTGACCGCCCTGGCCGCGCGCGGCTTCCTCAGCGAACGGCTGCGGACCGTCCAGGCAGCGGGCGCGGGCCTCGCCCTGATGGGCACGCTGCTCCTGGCGACGGGCTGAGCCGGTCCGGATCGGCGAGCCGCGGTCTCCTCGTCCATGTCGCCGAGCTTCGCCGCAGTCTCCTGGTCCATTCCGCCGAGCTTCGCCGCCTCCCCGTCCAGCTCCCCGAGCTTCGCCGCCGTCTCCTCGTCCAGCTCCGCCAGGGCCAGCAGCTGGCCCGGTGTCACACCCTCCGGAATCGGCACCGGCGCGGGGATCCTCAATCGGCACCGGCGCGGGGATCCTCAGCGGCGGCTGCCAGCCGTCGGCCGACGTCCAGCCCCGTCAACGACCCGGTCAGTCCAAATCGGCCAGCTCCGTCGCCGTCCCATCGCTCCGTCCGGCCAGCTCCGCCGCCTCCCCGTCCAGCTCTGCAAGCTTCGCCGCCGTCTCCTCGTCCAGCTCCGCCAGCGCCAGCAGCTGGCCCGGCGTCACACCCTCCGGAATCGGCACCGGCGCGGGGGTCCTCAGCGGCGGCTGCCAGCCATCGGCGGGCGTCCAGCGCCGTACGACCCGGGCGGGCGCACCGGCGACCACGGCATGGTCGGGCACCACACCCCGTACGACGGCGCCGGCCGCCACGACCACGTTCCGCCCGATCCGCGCCCCCGGCAGGATCACCGCGCCGGTCCCGATCCAGCAGCCCGGTCCGACCTCGACCGGCTCCATCCGCGGCCACTGCTTGCCGATGGGCTGGTGCGGGTCGTCGTACGAATGGTTGGTGGAGGTGACGTAGACGTACGGGCCGAAGTAGCAGTCGCTGCCGATGGTGACCGTCGTGTCGGCGATGACATGGCTCCCGCGGCCCAGGACGACTCCGTCGCCGATCCGCAGGATTGGGTCCGGGCCGAGGTCGAGGTCGGGCATCAGTCCGGCGGTCAGGGTGACCTGCTCGCCGACGATGCAGTGGGCGCCCAGGTGGATCCACGGTTCACCGAAGACCGTGCCGAGCGGGAACGCCAGCCGGGTGCCCGTGCCCAGAGCGCCGAAGCGGAAGCGTCCCGGGTGTTCGGCGGTGACGGAGCCGGTGCGCTGCACCCAGGCCCAGCCGGCGTGGACGGCCCGTTGCGTGAGGCCGCGCCGCCATGATGAGAACGTGTTCTTGCGCTTCGGCACTCGCTCACCGTACTCAGAGCGCGGTCGGCCCATGCGACCGGAGCCCTGTGATCTTCGCCCCACCGGGTGGCGTACGGTGCGTGTATCGAGGACCAGGAGGCGGAATGACGCAGCAGGCGCTGATCACGGGCATCGGGGGCAAGGACCCGAAGGTGGATGCGGACGCGTTCGTGGCACCCACGTCCGCGGTGATCGGGGACGTGACGCTGCATGCGGGCGCGAGCGTCTGGTACGGGGCGGTGCTGCGCGGCGACGTCGAGCGGATCTCCGTCGGCGCGAGCAGCAACGTCCAGGACAACTGCACCCTCCACGCCGACCCGGGCTTCCCGGTCAGCGTCGGCGAGCGCGTCTCCATAGGCCACAACGCCGTCGTGCACGGGGCGACCGTCGAGGACGACTGCCTGATCGGCATGGGGGCGACGGTGCTGAACGGCGCGGTGATCGGTGCCGGTTCACTGGTGGCCGCGCAGGCACTGGTGCCTCAGGGGATGCGCGTACCCCCGGGGTCGCTGGTCGCGGGTGTGCCGGCGAAGGTCAAGCGGGAGTTGACGGCCGAGGAGCGTGAGGGTGTCACGCTCAACGGAACGATGTACGCGGAGCTGGCCCGGGCTCACCGGGACGTGCACGGCAAGTAGGAATCCCGCTCAGACCACTCACTCCTCGTCCGTGCCCTTCTCGGGCTTCGTTCGGCCGACTTCCGTTTCGATGTGCTGCTGGGCGCGGATGTGCAGGACGTCGCCGATGAACAGGTCGTACACCAGCACGCCGATCACACCGCCGATCAGCGGCCCGACGATCGGGATCCAGAAGTAATTGCTGAACGCCCCGGATAGGGTGCCGGGCATCGCCAGATCCTCCCAGCCGGCCGCCCAGGTGAGCAGGCGCGGGCCGAGGTCACGGGCCGGATTGATGGCGTAGCCGGCGTTCGCCCCGTAGGACATGCCGATCGCCGCGACGACGAATCCGATGACCAGTGGGCCCAGGTTGGCTTTCACCGCGGTGTTCCGCAGATCCACGACCGCGACGACCAGCATCGCCAGGAAGGCGGTGCCCACGATCTGGTCGATCAACGGCCCCCAGATACCGCCGTTGAAATACGGCGCCGGGAACGTGGCGAAGATGGAGAAGGATGCCAGCGTGTGGCCATTGGTCTTCGGGCCTCTGGCGGCGTCGTCGAAGGCACTGATCGCATCGTGGTACACCGCGTACACCAGCGCGGCCCCGGCGAATGCCCCGATCACCTGCGACAGCATGTACGGGGCGACCTTGGCCCAGGGGAATTTCCGGCGCACCGCGAATGCCAGGGTCACCGCCGGATTGATGTGAGCCCCGCTCACTCCGCCGGCCACGTAGATACCGAAGACCACGGCCATGGCCCAGCCCCAGGTGATCAGCAGCCAGTCTCCGGCGCCCCAGAAGAACATCGTGGGCCCCGAAGTACGGCCCGACCCCGGCAGAGCGGCGACCGCCATGGCCACCACACCGCATCCGAAGGAAATGAGGACGAACGTCCCGAGGAACTCCGACAGGCATTCGCCCCAGAGGCCTCCGCGTCGTCTGAGTCGAGAAGGCTTGATCAGTGGCGGGATCTCTACAGCCATGGTTCCTCCCAGACTGTCGTCCATGTGCGCCGAAGGGCGCTTGATCCCCTCCCCCCACTGTTCGTCATCATACTGCGACCTGCACCTCGGGGCGCGCCGAGACCCAGGCCCTGACCAGCCAAAACAGTCGCGGGCCTAGTCCCCGGCGGGGACCGGTTCGGCCTCCTGCCGGTCGGCCTGGGCCTGCTTGGCCTTGCGCTTGACGATCAGCATGGAGGTCAGGCCGATGACCACGGCCGCCACCAGGCCCAGCCACGAGAAGCGCTTCAGCCAGGACTCGGCGACGACACCGACGTAATAGATGACGGCCGTCGTGCCGCCCGCCCAGAGGATGCCGCCGAAGACGTTGGCGATGAGGAACTTCCAGTACGGCATCCGGAGCACGCCCGCGAGCGGTCCGGCGAAGATACGCAGCAGGGCGACGAAGCGGCCGAAGAAGACGGCCCACATGCCCCACTTCTCGAAGGACCGTTCAGCCGTGGCGATATGTCCTTCACTGAAATGCTTGGGGAACTTCTTGCCGAGCCAGGCCAGCAGCGGCCGCCCGCCCTTGCGGCCGATGGCGTAGCCGATGGAGTCGCCGACGATCGCGCCGAAGCTGGCGCACGCGCCCAGGATCACCGGGTCGATGCCCTCGTGCTGCGAGGACATCAGTGCCGCCGACACCAGGATGATCTCGCCCGGCAGCGGAATGCCCAGGCTTTCCAGACCGATGACGAGCCCCACCACGGCGTAGACGGCCGCCGCGGGCACCGAGTCGAGCCACTCCTGGACGTGCAACGCCGGTTCCTCCCCATTTGCGTCCTTGCACTACCGGCGTGCGCCGCAACCGGCGCACGCCGGGAAGCCTACCCGGTGACCGATGAGGGTTCAGGACACCGGCCGTGAGGGAGTCGAGCGCGCTGCGCGTCGGTGGTCTGGCTTCGAGGGGGCTGCCCTGCGTGTCGGCAGAGTGCTCGCGCCCTCGTTCGCGGCTTCGGGCACCCAGCGCTGTCCCACGGATCCGTCCCGGATGGTGCGTGCGGCACGGTGCACGGCGTCGTCCTCAACGGGCTGCGCTACGACACCGGCGACAAGGCGGAATGCCTCCGCACGGTGGTCAGGCCGGCCTGCGAACGATCCGACCTGGGCCGCGAGTTCGCGACCTGGCTCAAGGAGTTCGTCACGGGCCTGGAGGGGCGGCACGACCGACCACCACGGCCTGGCAGGCTGAGTGGACGACAAAGACCCGCCGCCCCCGGCCTGACCGGAAGACAGTGACATACAGCCCCCTGCCCACCCCCATGCAAACCCGGCCGACGCACGAGCCGACCGGGTCACCGACACGCTCCTGCTCAGCCGTTGGGCCGCAGGGTCCACACGACCGTCATCTCACTGGTCACGGCACCGTCCTCGCGCTGGATGGCGACCGTCACCGGGAACTCCGGGCGCTTGCCCGCGTCGAGTTCGGCGACGACCTCGGCGGCGGGGCGGCCGAGCGTCGCGGTGGCCCTGACGGGCCCCAGGGCGATCTTCTTGAACGCGATCTCGGCCGTGACCGGCAGCGGAACGGCACGCGAGAGCTGGTCACCGAAGGCGGCCAGCACGATCGCTCCGCTCGCCGACTCGCCCAGCGTGAACATCGCCCCGGCGTGCGGCCCGCCCACATGGTTGCGGTACTCGCTCTGATCCGGCAGCGCCAGCACGGCCCTGTCCGGAGTGGTCTCCAGGTACTCCAGGTTCAACGTGCGAACCATCGGCACCGTGGCGGCGAGCAACTCGCCGATCGACATCTGATCTGCGCTCATATCCACACGTTACCCGCGAGTAGCGCCGGCTGACCAGGACCGTCCGGTGATCGCCGTATCCTTACGGCTCATGTGGCCAGGAGAACAGCCGCCTGCGGGCGAGCGGAATCCGCAGCAGCACCCCGTGGACGGAAACCCGTACCAGCAGCCCGGATACCAGCAGCCCAACCCGTACACCCAGCAGCAGCCACCCCCGTGGAACGCCCCCACCGTCCCGGCCGGAGCCACGGTCCCCCGGCCACGTGACGGCGCACGCCGTACGAAGGTCATCGCCGTCTCGGCGGCAGCGGTCGTCGTGATGGCCACAGCCGTGACCGGAGCCGTGCTGCTGGGCGGCGGCTCGAAGCGCGGGGCCTCTCCCGAGCCGACCCGTTCCTCGGCGTCGCCGGCCCCGGCGGACAACCCGCGGGCGGCGGACGACCAGAAGCCGACCGTGGACGGCTGGAAGGTCGTGGTGAACCCCGAGCTGGGGGTCGCATTCGACGTGCCCGCGGACTGGGCGCTGCAGTCGACGAGCTGGGTCTCGTACGTCTCGGAGAACGACGACCCCGAGGACAAGCCCCTGGTCGGTATGAAGGCTCCCGCCGTTCTCAAGGAGAAGTGGTGCGGGGCCGACGACGACAAGGACGGCCGACTCGACTACGAGCCGCTGGCCATGACGGGCAGCCGGGGCAACAACGGGGCCAGGAACACCGAGGAGATCGCCCGTTCCGACTCGGCGACGTGGGTCTACGGCATGTTCACCCAGCCGGACCACAAGAAGGTCACGACCGGCCCTGTCACCTCCTTCACCACGGAATCCGACCTCGTCGGCAGCGTCGCCACCTCCTCGTCGTCCGGTGTCGTCAAGCAGAACAAGTGCGACTCGGACGGCAAGGCGACGACCTTCGCCTTCGCGAACGCCGAGGGCGACTTCGCTTCCTGGTCGTTCGTCGGTGCCAAGGGGGTCGGCGGGGAGGTCCCGGACGCCACGGTCACGAAGGTCCTGAAGACGGTGCGGCTCTACACGCCCTCGGACTCCCCCTGATTGCTACGCCCCTGACAAACCCCGGTGACCGAATCGTGTCCCCCGCGCCACTAGGGTGGCTGGCCATGTGGCCAGGACAGCAGCCGCCCGGGGGCGAGCAGAACCCGCAGAACAATCCGTACCAGCAGCCGGGGTACCAGCAGCCGAATCCTTATCAGCAGCCCGGCTACCAGCAGCCCAACCCCTATGGGCAGCAGCCGCAGTGGGGCGCCTCGGGGCCGGTGGGGGCGCCGGAGCCGCCGCGGGGCGGGGGCGGGAACCGTACGAAGGTGGTCGCCATCGTCGCGGCGACGGCGGTGGTCGTGGCCGCCGGTGTGACCGGATTCCTCGTCCTGGGCGGGGACAAGGACGAGAAGGCGGACGGAGGCAAGGACGGCAAGCCGTCCGCGAGCGCGTCGTCCGTCGAACCGAGCACGTCCGCCTCCGAGGACAACCCGCGCGGCGGTGAGGAGGAGCAGCCGACGGTCAAGGGCTGGAAGGTCGTCATCAACCCCAAGTGGGGTACGGCCTTCGACGTGCCGGCGGACTGGGAGGTCCAGGACCCGGGTCTCTCGATCGGTTTCGAGGACCGGAAGGCGGACGACGCCAAGCCGATCATCACCATGACCGCGCCGGCGTTCAACAAGTCCAAGTGGTGCACGACCGACGACAACAAGGACGGCAGGACCGAGGACACGGCGCTGGCGGCGGCCGGCACCAAGGGCGCCAACGGCGCCAAGAGCACCGACGAGATCGCGATCAACACCCCGGCCTGGTGGGTCTACGGCGGTTACACGCAGCCGGACAAGAAGACGGTGACGTTCGACAAGAAGGCCACCCCCTACACGACCACGTCCGGGGTCAAGGGCAGCGTCGGCTGGGCGGAGTCGACCAACACGCCCCAGAAGGGCAAGTGCGCGAGTGACGGCAAGGCGGTCACGTTCGGCTTCAAGAACTCGGTCGGCGACTTCGTGTCGTGGAACTTCTACGGCGCCAAGGGCGTCAAGGACGAGGTCCCCAAGGAGACCATCATGAAGATCCTCAGCACGGTCCGGCTGCACGGGGATCCGACCGAGGGCTGAGCAAGCCGCAAACAGTTTGGCAAGCCCCGCCCCCGCCAGCGATAGTCGGCCGGTGACCTCCGCCGCCGACTCCCCCCGCCACTCCCGCGGACCCGCCTGGGCGAGCCGCAACTACACCCTGCTGACCGCAGGGGCCTTCGTGACGAACCTGGGCAGCCAGGGCGCGCTGATCGCCGCCGCGTTCGCGGTGCTCGAAGCGGGCGGGGACGGCGGTGACGTGGGGCTGGTCGCCGCCTCCCGCACGCTGCCGCTGGTGGTCTTCCTCCTCATCGGCGGAGCGGTGGCGGACCGGCTGCCCCGGCATCGCGTCATGGTCGCGGCCAACGCCCTCAACTGCCTGTCGCAGGCGGCCTTCGCGGTGCTGGTCCTCGCCGGGGAACCGGAGCTGTGGCAGATGATGCTGCTGACCGCGCTCGGCGGCACCGGCCAGGCGTTCTTCAGTCCCGCGGCCGAGGGCATGCTGCTGTCGTCGGTCGAGGGGGAACAGGCGGGCCGGGCGTTCGCCGTGTTCCGGATGGCGATGCAGGGGGCGGCACTCGGCGGCGCCGCGCTGGGCGGGGTGATGGTGGCCGCGATCGGACCGGGCTGGGTGCTCGCCGCGGACGCGGCGGCGTTCGCCGTCGCCGGGGCGCTGCGGTCCCTCCTCGACGTGAGCCACATTCCGCCCCGCGCCCCGGGCGGCGGAATGCTCGCCGATCTCCGGGAGGGCTGGCGGGAGTTCGCCGGCCGGCCCTGGCTGTGGGGCATCGTCGTCCAGTTCTCCGTCGCGAACGCGGTCGTCGGTGCCGCCGA
Organism: Streptomyces luteolifulvus; assembly: GCF_008806595.1. Taxonomy (GTDB): domain Bacteria; phylum Actinomycetota; class Actinomycetes; order Streptomycetales; family Streptomycetaceae; genus Streptomyces; species Streptomyces luteolifulvus. The sequence continues at coordinate 231,474 of NZ_VZRB01000012.1, forward strand.
CGCTGTCTACGGCCCCCTTGTCGCCAGGGACCACCTCGGCGGTGCCGGGCCGTGGGGCCTGGCGCTCGGCTTCTTCGGGGCGGGCACGGTCGGCGGTGCGCTGCTGATGACGCGCTGGAAGCCGCGCCGGCTGCTACTCGCGGGCACACTGTGCGTCTTCCCACTGGCCCTGCCGTCCGCAGCACTCGCCGTGCCGGTGCCGGCCGGGGTCCTGTACGCGGTGATGTTCCTGACCGGTGTGACCCTGGAGGTGTTCGGGGTCTCCTGGATGACCGCGCAACACCTCTGCGTATGTAACCTCAGTGCCCTTGCATTCCTTGCCCCGGTAGCACTCATCAGAGAGCCCCCAAGGGATACGTCCCGAGGGGGCTTCTCTGTATCTGGAGTCGCTCAGCTATTACGGAAACGCCGCCATGCTTCCCGTACCTCTGCAAGAGCGTTGAGGGTCTTGACAGCCGCGTCTCTCAGCGCCAGCAGCAGCAGGACACACACCGATGAAGCCGATAAGCCAGTACGCCTTCGTACTCAGATCCACAGCGTTCGGAGTCTCCCTGTAGTCGTAGGGCCGAATCCGAGCGGGTGCTCGGACCGGGTCTTGCCGACCGGTCCGAGCAGTCACAGAGACATGCCGCGGCCGGCCAAACCTTGCGGTAGGCCATCGCTTTCCTGTCTCTGATCTCTGGTCTCGTTTTCCTGTACTCCTGTGGAGCGGCGTCGACTTGAAGCCCTGCCCGCCCGATGTGCTGGCGGACTGAAGAAAGGGGCACCACCCTTGGGGTGGCTCGAACCCCTCCACTATACCTCGCCGTTCAGGGTTCCCAGCCCGTGGTGGCCGAAGGGGCAGACCTGTCACAGCCCCGGAGCGCAGAGAGCCTGTGGAGGCATTGGCACGGCAGGGAAGTTGGCCGCCCGGCCGTGTTCCGAAACTAGTGAGGTCCGCAAGCTCCCGCCAGCCAGATTCACATAGCGCCACGGCGCTAGGGTGATCCGACCTTCTACCGTTGACCCCGGAGTGCGCAGGCTGACTGCGCAACACCCTGGCAAATGTATCCATTCTCATCTCGATCGAGCCCGCCGAGTGATGAGCGGTCGCCTGCTCTCTCGCCAAGTCCCAAGGCACGTCTCGCGCCTGACAAGACCGGCTATCGTGGCTACGCCACAGTGAGGCGGCTTTGTCGCTCGATGACGTGACGCCCAGCCATGCCACGCTGCCCGGAGCTGCGGTGCCGAGGGAGATACCGAAGCTGGCGGCGAGTTGCGCGAGAGTGTCGTGTCGGCGCAGGTGCACCAGACCGACCAGAGCACGCTGGTGGGGCGGGAGCTTGCAGCAGCGGTCACCCTCGCGGGTGACGATGAGCCCCGATCAGTGGCCACACTGAAAAGCCTCATTGAGTGGTCTGGGGCTCTCGTCGTTCTCCTACTGGTCCTGACGAACTTTCTTGATCAGTTGCCGTCGCTGCTCAAAGCTTGGCGCCGCTTCAAGAGGTCACTTCGAGACTGACTGCAAGTCAGGGGACCTCGAGGTCAGCACGCAACACATATGGATCCGGGTTTCACTGCCTGGTGAGGAGCGGGAGCGGGCTCGGATACATAGGTGGGCGATTCGGAAACGAGCTTCGGCCTTGCAGCGCCTCGCTTGGTCAAGGCGATCAACTCGTGCCCTAGGAAACGCAGTTCGTCGCGTGCAAGCGTCCACTGGCCGATGGCGCAACACTCTAGTGAATATAATCTGACGCGGCTTCCCAGCCTCTCAGCCCCGTGTAGACCTATCGAAACGAAGTGGCAGCTGGCGCTGCCATGACCATGGTCCTTGGCTACTATTAGGTCTCGGTGCATCGTACTAGCGACGAAGAACTCCGCATGAGCCACCCATCGCTGTTGGTAGGTCAAAGCGCCGTGCACAGATCCACAGTCGTTGACACGTGAAGTTTCCTTCCGCTGGCAGTTCTGGAGGATTGAGCGCAGTCTGGTGTTAAAGACTCCGGCAGGGTAGTTACGTGCCGCGCGGCCGGCCCAGAGGAATCCCACACGAACTCGTTGTGGACGTCGTCTTGCAGGGCTCAATCCTGCCCGCGCCAGGATGGAGGAGTCGTGGCGAAATCACTCTCAGAGCCCGAGGCCTTTGCCGTCGCAGAGATCGTCGTTGGTCGGCCCCGCGCCGTACCCCAGGTAGCCGAACTAGTTCGATCTCGTCTGGCAGATGATCCGACCGCCCATAAGGCGCTCGAAGTCGCCAAGCAAAATCCCGACAATGCGGGTGCCATATATGGCCTGGCTAGCCATGTACGCAAACTCGGGAGGGACAAGAAATTCCGGGCGACCCTCCGATCTCGCGTGGGCTATCGACAAGATGTTGCCGCTATTGGGGTGGCCCACAGGGCCGCACACGTGCTAGCAGATCGCGATGATCTCATCGACTTGACTCAATTGGTCAAAAGCCGACTAGACGCCCAGCATGGCGTACTTGCTAGCCTACAAGAAACGCCAGGCGACCTGTCTCTCGTTGAAAATTTGGCGCAGGACCTGCGGGGTCCTATGAGAGATCGAGAATTTCGCGAGCGCGTTCGGGCGCTTTGGCGGCCTCCAGGTCCAAAATTTCGCCCTCCAGGTGATTAGTGTATGAATGGTGCTCTACCGCAGCACTCCATCAACTCGTTCAGTTGCCAACGGCACTAAAATCGCGAGATGCGAGATGAAAGAACGGGAAGATAGATGATCGATATTGCGAAGGGTGTCCTCGCGGGAGGGTGGGCGCTTCTGGTCGGTTGGCTCCTGCCGACTGCCATAAACGTCACACTATTCATTGTGCTCGTCATCCCGAGCTTGCAGGGTAAAGATTACAGCGCTAAGGCAATAGAAGACGCAGCTGGAGATGCATGGTTGATAATCGGTGTGGTCATCATGGCTGGATTGCTCTTGAATGCCCTACAGACTCCCCTCTATCGAATATTGGAGGGGTATATGTTCTGGCCGCAATGGATGCACGATCTGGGGCGCTGGCTTCAGGGCAAGAGAATGGGGAGGCTGGATAAGAAAATCACAAAATTGCAGACCGCTATCAATGCAGGGAAAAGTAGGTCGCTGCGTCTTGCGATCATCGAGGAAAGGCGAGCCCTTTATCCTGTCGACAAGAACCAGGTAGCCCCCACTCGACTCGGTAACTCTATACGGCAGTTCGAAGAATACTCGTTTAATCGCTATGAATTGGATACGCAGACTCTGTGGTATGAAATATCGGCAGTTGCACCGAAAGAAGTATCGCGGCAAGGAGACGTAGCTCGCGGTGCAGTCGACCTATTTGTATGTTTGCTCTTCGGGCATATCTTGGTCTCTCTTGCCGCTCTTGGTGCCGCCCTGTCCGGTGCCCGAAACGGAGGTATACTCTGGGTTACTTTTGCTGGACTCGTCGTCTTGGCGCGTGTGTGGTATCAAGTGGCATGCGTATCCGCGGCAGAATGGTCCGCTACTCAGCAGGCCCTTGCAAACTTGGGCCGTAGGCCGCTTGCAAAGGCTTTGGGGTTGGAATTGCCCGAGGATATCCTTGAAGAGCGCAGAATGTGGCGCCGGGTAACCCTGTTTGTTCAGGATGCCTACGTTGAGGGACGGCACGACTTCAGTGAGTTCCGGGGCGGGATGGAGAATATTGACGAGGTTGAAGAAGTCCGAATTTCAGGGGCGGGACTACGCAAAGTGAGATCCGGGAAGATCAAGAAGGGCAGTTGACGATACGGTCAGGGAAATTGCAGTCGATCGCATGGTTAGCACGTTGAAGCACGGCTGCCCGAACAACCTATGAGGCCCTCCGTTCGGGAGGGCCGTAAGAGGTCAGAACGGAAGCTCGGTCCTTGCTGCCCCTCGTTTGATGGTCATGACCCTCTCATGAAAATCGCGCGTCGATGCCTCACGAGGGTGCCGGGAGCGGAGTTCCTTGTCCAGTTCGTCAGCGACTAAAAGAAGGGACGGGAGAGACTTTCGGTCGGCTTCGAGAGCTGAGCTACCCATGCCGATGGCTTCTTCGATGTCGCCGGTGCGGGCGGCGGCTACTCCGAGGGTGAGGCGGGCTTCTGCTGCGCGCATGGGGGAGATCTCGGTGCCGTCGGGGCCGGTGCTGATGCGGATCACTGACCGGGCGTGTGCGGCGGCGCGTTCGTCGTCTCCGAGGAGACGGTAGGCGTCCATCTCGTAGAAGTCCCACTTGTCCGGGTCGATGATGAAGTGGTGTTCCGGGTGATCCGGGCGCGGTAGGCGGTCCAAGCGGGCGCGACCGGCATCGAGGGAGTCTCGGACTAGGCGGCCGTCTCCCATGCGGGCGGCTGCTCGTGCCTTGTGTGCGTAGAGCTGCACGCCGACGGAATGGGTCTGGTCGGCGACGTGGCCGGCTTCGACTGCTTCGAGCATGTCTTGCCAACGGCTCTGGGTGAGGGCGAACCACGCCTCGATCTCCCACGCCCAAGCCATGATTTCGCCGTGGCCGGTCTCCTGGCCGATGCGGAGTGCGGCAGCCTTGCTGAGGTTCGCCGCCTCGCGCTGGCCTCGGTCGTACTGGACGCACGCGTTAAGAGGTCGCGCAGATAGGCGTGTACTACTCATGGACGGCGGTGCGGGCGTTCGTCCCAGCGGTGGGTGGTCCATGCCTGGCGGATCAGGCTACGTACGGTGATGATCGTGTCGGCGAGGTCGAAGAA
>NZ_VZRB01000013.1 GCF_008806595.1 Streptomyces luteolifulvus
CGAACACCTTCAGCGTCCCCGAACGGCATCAGCCCACGTCAGGGCAGACAGAAGCATGTCCGGCGCGCGCCACGGCATTTACCACGCCCCCGGCGCGCACCGAAGGTGCGCTGAGTCGCTGACCTGAGAAAAGAGTGAGAGGCGGCTGAACACGGGGAAGCGAAGAGCCGTACTACACGGCATCCCCGGCAGCAAGGGGCCGGAGGGGCCAGACGCGCCGCACCTGGAGGGTCGCCCGTTGTTCAGCATCACCGTCCGCGATCACATCATGATCGCCCACAGCTTCCGCGGCGAGGTCTTCGGACCCGCGCAGCGCCTGCACGGAGCAACGTTCCTGGTGGACGCCACCTTCCGGCGGGAGCAGCTGGACGACGACAACATCGTCGTCGACATCGGACTGGCCACCCAGGAACTCGGTGCCGTCGTCGGCGAGCTGAACTACCGGAACCTCGACAACGAGCCCGACTTCGCCGGCATCAACACCTCCACCGAGTTCCTGGCCAAGGTCATCGCCGACCGCCTCGCCGAACGCATCCACAAGGGCGCCCTCGGCGAGGGCGCCAGGGGCCTGGCCGGCATCACGGTCACGCTGCACGAGTCGCACGTCGCCTGGGCGAGTTACGAGCGTGCGCTGTGACCGATGTGACCCTGGAGAAAAGCGGTACGACACTGGGCTATGTGCCCGTGCAGCACTCCGCCCTCAAGAACGCCGAGATCATCCCCATGGCCCTGCGCTCCGTGCACTTCGTCATGCCGGGCGGTGTCGACGACCCCGCCACGCCCAGCGGCGGCAATGCCTACGACCGGCGTGTGTGCCTGGACCTGCCCGGCTTCGGCTGGCAGGTCCACAAGCTCCCGATGGCGGGCGACTGGCCCCGGCCGGGCGAGGACGCCCGCGCGGAACTCGCCCGTACGCTGCGTGAGCTGCCGGACGGCACGGCCGTCCTCCTCGACGGCCTGGTCGCCTGCGGTGTCCCCGAGATCGTCGTCCCCGAGGCGCAACGGCTGCGTCTGGCGGTCCTCGTGCATCTGCCGCTCGGCGACGAGACGGGACTCGAACCCGCCGTGGCCGCCGAACTGGACGCACGGGAACGCGCGGTGCTGCGGGCCGTGTCCGCCGTGATCGCCACCAGCGACTGGGCGGTGCGCCGCCTCGTCTCCCACCACGGCCTCGCCCCCGACCGGGTCCATGTCGCCGCTCCCGGCGCCGACATCGCGCCCCTCGCCTCCGGCACCGACGGTGTCTCCCGGCTGCTGTGCGTGGCCGCCGTGACCCCGCGCAAGGGCCAGCACCGGCTGGTGGAGGCGCTGGCCACGGTGCGGGACCTGCCGTGGAGCTGTGTCTGCGTCGGCGGACTCGGCCAGGACCCCGAGTACGTCGCCGGGCTGCGGGCCCTGATCGGGAAGTACGGCCTTGAGGACCGTCTGCATCTGGCGGGCCCGCAGGCCGGCGCCCGGCTCGACGCCAGCTATGCCGCCGCCGACCTGATGGTCCTCACCTCGTACGCGGAGACGTACGGCATGGCGGTCACGGAGGCTCTCGCACGAGGCATCCCCGTGCTGGCCACCGATGTCGGCGGGCTCCCGGAGGCGCTCGGACGCGCCCCCGACGGCGGTGTGCCCGGCATCCTCGTCCCGCCGGAGAACCCCGCCGCGCTCGCCGCCGAACTGCGCGGCTGGTTCGGCGAGGCGGACGTACGACGCCGGCTGAAGGCGGCGGCCCGGAGCCGGCGGGCCGCCCTGGACGGCTGGGCCGCCACGGCCCGCAGCCTGGCCGGCGTACTGGGCCGGCTGCCCAGCGAACCCAGGAGGGCGGCATGAAGAAGACGGCGACGACGCAGCACCCGGGGAAGATACCGACGCAGCCCGGACCCGAGGACGCCGCCGAGTCCGCGGACTCCGTGATAGCCGGCGCCGGGCCCACCGGCCGCCCCGGCGAGCGGGCCACCGTACGGCTGCGCGAGGACGGGCCGGACGACCAGCCCCGCTATGCGCCCGAGTGGCTTCAGCTGCGCGAGGGCGCGGACGCCGCCGCCCGGTCGGACGACCTGATCGACACGCTGCGCATCCGGCTGGCCAACCTCCCCGGCCGGGCCGACGGGCTGGTCGTGCACGACCTGGGCTGCGGTACCGGGTCGATGGGCCGCTGGCTCGCCCCGCGGCTGGACGGGGCCCAGCACTGGGTCCTGCACGACCGCGACCCCTACCTGCTGCACTTCGCCGCGGTGGCCTCCCCGCGCTCGGCTGCCGACGGCAGCCGGGTCACCGTCGAAACGCGGCGCGGTGACGTCGCGCGGCTGACCCCGGACGCCCTGGCCGGGACGTCGCTGGTGACGGCCTCCGCGCTGCTCGACGTCCTCACCCGCGAGGAGATCGACACCCTCGCCGAGGCCTGCACCGGCGCCGGCTGCACGGCCCTGCTCACGCTCTCGGTCGCCGGACGCGTGGAACTGACCCCGTCCGACCCGCTGGACGCGGAGATCGCCGAGGCGTTCAACGCCCACCAGCGGCGCGACGGGCTGCTCGGTCCGGACGCGGTCACCGTGGCGTGCGAGGCGTTCTCCGAGCGCGGTGCGACGGTACGGGTCAACCCGAGCCCCTGGCGGCTCGGCCCCGCGGAGTCGGCGCTGACGGCGCAGTGGCTGCGCGGCTGGGTCGGCGCGGCCGTGGAACAGCGTCCGGAGCTCGCGGAGCGCGCCGAGACCTATCTGCGCGAGCGCCTTGCCGCCTGCGAGGCAGGGGAGCTGCGTGTCGTGGTCCACCACAGCGACCTGCTGGCGCTTTCCCGGCCGACGGACGGGGCGTCATGAGCGTGGAGACGGTGCGGGCGTGGGTCCTGCCGCGGCCCGGCGCGGACTCGCGGGACAGGCGGACGGACTCGCGGGACGGGCGGACGGACTCCGGCACGGCGGTCGTACCGAGGCCTGCCCCGCCCGCCGACGCGCGCCGGTCGGCAGTACGTTCCGACACCGCCGTTTCCGGCGCCCGTATCGGGGTGATCGTTTCTGCACCCCGGGCCGACGCCACCCAGGACGCACCCCGGACCCGCCGGATTCCGCGGGCCGTTCGCGCCCGAGTGAACCCGGGCGCCCTGCGTCTCGTTCTCACCCGTATGAACTCCCGTACCCTGCGCACCCACCTCGGCACCGCGGTCGGCGTCGCCATCCTCGCGGTGCTGCTCTGGCGGCTAGGTACCGGCGTGTTCCTGGACGGGCTGCGGCGGATCGACGGCGCGACCGTGCTGGCGGCGCTCGTCATCGGGCTCGTCACCACCGTGTTCAGCGCCTGGCGCTGGCAACTGGTGGCCCGCGGGCTGCGGATCCGGCTCCCGCTGGGCCCGGCCGTCGCCGACTACTACCGCGCCCTGTTCCTGAACGCGGCCCTGCCCGGCGGCGTCCTCGGTGACGTGCACCGGGCGGTGCGGCACGGGCAGAGCGCCGGTGACCTCGGCCGCGGCGTCCGCTCCGTCGTCCTCGAACGGGTCGCGGGGCAGGTCGCACTGGCCCTCTTCGGCGCGGTGGTGCTGCTGACCATGCCGTCCCCGGTGCTCGACGAGGCCCGGCAGCTCGCCCCGCTCGTCGGCCTCGCCGCGCTGGGCGCCCTCGCGGTCGTCCTGGCCCTGCGGATGAACCGGGCCCCGTCCCGCCGTGGACGGGCCCTGCGCGCCACCCTCGCCGAGGCCCGCGAGGGACTGCTGTCCCGCCGCAACGGGCCGGGCGTCGCCGTGTCGTCCGCCGTCGTCCTGGCCGGGCACATCGGGATGTTCGTCCTCGCGGCCCGGATCGCCGGATCCGCCGCCTCGGTCGCCCTGCTGATCCCGCTGGCCGTGCTCGCCCTGCTCGCCATGGGACTGCCGCTGAACGTCGGCGGCTTCGGCCCCCGCGAGGGCGTCACCGCCTGGGCGTTCGGCGCCGCCGGCCTCGGCGCGAGCAGCGGGCTGGCCGTCGCCGTCGTGTACGGCGTGCTCAGCTTCGTGGCCGCCCTGCCGGGCGCCCTCGTACTGGCCGCCCGCTGGTACACGGGCCTGCGCGCCGGCTACTCCCGCCCGGAACCGTCCCCCGAGGTGAGCAATGAGAAATACGCGCCGAAGGAATCCGTCAGGCTCGCCAGCAGTTCACTCCCTTTTTCCGCCGAACCCAGCGAGGGGCGGCCGATGACACCCGAATCGGTATAGGCGGACATACCGAGGGAGAGCAGATGGCGCCGGTCGTCCGCGACGAAGTCGGAAGTCTCATGACCCGGTCGGATCAATTCGGGATGGGTGTGCAGAAGGATGGAGGTCTCAATTTCCCCCGCGTGCATGTCGCTGAGCAGAGAGGTGGCCACTCCCGCCCGCTCGCGTGCCGCTTCCCAGTCCTCCACGGCCGGGAAGAGTGCCATGCGCTCGCCGCGGGCGGAGGATTCCTGAACGACATTGCCCAGTACGTAGTTTCCGCCGTGCCCGTTGACGACCACCAGGCAGTCGACGCCGGAGCGGCGGAGCGAAGCCGCTATGTCCCGTACCACCGCGTGAAGGGTCACTGAGGAGATGCTGACGGTCCCCGGCCAGGCCGCGTGCTCGTGCGAGCAGGAGACCGTCACCGGAGGGAGGAGGTGCACCGGGTACGCCGCGGCGATCTCCCGGGCGATGGCACAGGCGACGAGCGTGTCCGTCGCCAGGGGAAGGTACGGGCCGTGCTGCTCGAAGCTCCCCACGGGCAGTACGGCGACCTGCCGGGCGAGGCCGGCCCCCCGCGCCCGTACGTCTTCCGTGGTGTCCGCCGGCAACGTACCGTGTGCCGCCGACCGCATTGGTGAACCACTCATTTCTTCACGGCCTTTCGTCTCTGCTTAGGAACCAGATCATGACAGAAAAAATCGGTGTACTCGGCAAGAAGTCACCACAGCGGACGGGCGTCGAGCGCGTGGTGAATGCCCCGCTGCCCACCGTGTACGGGAAATTCCAGGCGGTCGGTTACCTGGACCACGACCGCGGTGACGAGCAAGTGGCCCTGGTCTACGGTGACATCGCTTCCGACGACGTCCTCACCCGGCTGCATTCCGAGTGCCTGACCGGTGACGCGTTCGGCTCCCAGCACTGCGAGTGCGGCGACCAGCTCGCCGCCGCACTGCGTGCGGTCGTCGCCGAAGGCAGCGGCATCGTCGTCTACTTGCGGGGCCACGAGGGCCGCGGTATCGGTCTGCTCGCCAAGCTGCGGGCGATGGCCCTGCAGGCGGAGGGGCTGGACACCGTGGAGGCGAACCTCGCGCTCGGCCTGCCGGTCGACTCCCGCGACTACGGCGTCGCCGCCGGAATGCTGAGCGATCTGGGCGTGCGGTCGGTTCGCCTGATGTCGAACAACCCGCGCAAGCGGGAGGCGTTGACACGGCACGGCATCCGGGTCGCCGAGACGGTGCCGCTGCTGATCCCGCCGTGCGAGAACAACATCACCTACCTGCGCACCAAGCGGGAGCGGCTCGACCACCACCTGCCCCATCTGGACGCCGTGGCGCACTGGTCCTGAACGCGGGGCCCGCAGAGCGCCGGCCGCATCCCCGGCCGGCGCCCCGCGCCCGGAGGACGACCGCGTACGGCAAAGACGCGGCTCCGCGAACTCGCCGTCCCGGAGGCGGCCTTCAGGCCGTGACCGCCTCGTGGACCAGCCGCTTGAGTTCCGGAAAGACCGTGTGCGAGCCCTTCGGCCGGACCTGGGTCATGAACTGCACGGTCAGGTCGCGGCCGGGGTCGACCCAGAAGGTCGTCGTCGCCACTCCGCTCCAGCCGTAGGTGCCGAGGCCGGCGGGGGCCGCCGTACGGTCCGGGTCGATCACCACGGACACGCCGAGACCGAAGCCGACGCCGTCGTTGCCGGGCTCGTCATGGGCGGGCCGGCTGCCGAAGGCGCGCAGGTCGACGCCACCGGGGAGGTGGTTGCGCGTCATCAGATCCACGGTCTCGGGGGCGAGCAGGCGCAGGCCGTCGAGTTCGCCGCGGCGGCGCAGCAGCTCCATGAAGCGGTGCATGTCGTGGGCGGAGGCCACCATGCCGCCGCTGCCGGACAGGAAGCGGGGGCGGCCCCGAAGCGGGAGCCCCGGGATCGGCTCGATGCCGCCGCCCTCGGACTCGCCGTACAACTCGGCGAGCCGGTCCGCCTGTTCGGGCATGACGCAGAACCCGGCGTCGGTCATCCCGAGCGGGCCGAAGATCCGCTCGGCGCAGAACGTGTCGAGCGGCTGTCCCGACACCACCTCGACGACCCGGCCGAGGACATTGGTGGCGACGGAGTAGTTCCACTGCGTGCCCGGCTCGAACTGCAGCGGCAGGCTCGCGTACACCTCGACCGTCCCAGCCAGGTCCGAGCCCGGCAGCACCGCCGACTGCAGACCGGCCCTGCGGTACAGCGCGTCCACGGGGTGGGTGTGGTAGAAGGCGAAGGTCAGGCCCGCGGTGTGGGTCATCAGATGACGGATGCGCAGGGGCCCGTCGGCCGGGCGGGTCCTGACCTCGGCGCCGGAGCCGCCGAGGTAGACCCTAGGGTCGGCGAAGGCCGGGAGGTGACGGTCGAGCGGGTCGTCCAGGGAGAGCAGGCCCTCCTCGACCAGCAGCAGTGCGGCGACCGAGGTGACCGGCTTGGTCATGGAGTAGATCCGCCACAGCGTGCCGGCCTCGACGGGCAGTCCGGCCGCGATGTCCCGGTGGCCGTACACCGTGAGATGGGCGACGCGCCCTCCGCGGGAGACGGCCACCAGGAAACCGGGCAGACGTCCTTCGTCGACGTAGCGGGCGAAGTGCCGGTCGAGCCGTTCCAGCGCCTTCGCGTCCAGCCCGGCCTCGGCCGGATCGGCCTCTTGTCGCAGCGGTGCCATCGCTCTCCTCCGGGTGCGTATGCCGGGGCTCGCTCCGGCCTGCCCCGCCGGAACGCCCCTTGACCTCATCGTGGCGCAGGAACACGGGAACGGTCCCTCGGATGCCCGTGATCATCGCCTCACGACGGTGCCCCCGGCGTGTCCCTCGGGGAATGCGGTGCCCGGCCGGGCAGGTTGACCAGGTATGACCCAGGACGCACTGCTCGCACTGCTCGCCGAAAGCCGTGGTGGGGTGCTGGTCACCCTCAAGCGGGACGGCCGGCCCCAGCTGTCGAACGTCAGCCACCACTACTACCCGGACGAGCGGATCGTACGGATCTCGGTCACGGACGACCGGGCCAAGACCCGCAATCTGCGCCGGGACCCCCGGGCGTCGTATCACGTGACCAGCTCCGACCGGTGGGCCTGGACGGTCGCCGAAGGCACGGCCGACCTCTCGCCCGTGGCGAAGGACCCGCACGACGAGACGGTCGAGGAGCTTGTCCGTCTGTACCGCGACGTGGTGGGCGAGCACCCCGACTGGGACGACTTCCGTGCCGCGATGGTCCGGGACCGGCGGCTGGTGCTGCGGCTGAAGGTGGAACGGGCGTACGGGATTCCCAGGGCGATTCCCCGAGCGGCCGGTCGAGGCTGAGCCTCCGATGTGCGCTGCGTACCGCGCGCCCCGGCCGTCCCTGAAACCGGCCGGAGCGCGCGGAGGCCTGTGGGGTCCAGCGCCGTCCGTTCCGCTCGTTCGCGCTGATCTTCATACTGGTGAACGCCGTCTGTCAACAGCGCCTCACACCCAGTGACGTCCTGGAGCACGGCGGCAAGCGGTGCGGCGCGCAGCGCACGGCTCACTGGCGGCTGACGTTCCTGGTGACGCCGGTGAAGACCGTCGTCGCCAGGATCCAGCCGGCGATCACCAGGGCGTAGGACAGGGTCTGGTACCAGCCGTCCGGGGCGAACGCGCCCTCCTGCCCGAAGGAGATCACCGGCAGCAGCAGGTCGAGGGTGTAGAAGACCGGGTCGAACTCCGGGGCCTCGGACGCCTTGAGCGCACGGGGATGGTGCAGCCCGTACGCGATCGAGCCGACCGCCAGCAGGGACAGCAGCCAGACGGCGGCGCGCAGGGGGCGGAAGCCGTAGCCGACGGTGGCGTCCTGGACGTAGCCCCAGACCCGGGCGTACCAGGCACGCGTGGCCCTGAGCCGGCGCTGCTTGGCGAGCTGGACGAGCCGGGCCGCGTGGTCGTCGCCGACGCGGCGGTAGGAGGCGGTCAACTGCTCGTAGGCGTACGGGACATAGCCGTCGTCGTCCCGCTCCAGGAGCGGCAGCCGGCGCTCCGCCGGTTCGTGCGGGGCCAGGGTGGCATAGGTCAGGCCGTCCAGGTGCACATGCGCGGGCCAGACGCCCGGGTCCGCCTGGATGAGTTCGATCTGTGCACGGCGCAGATCGACACAGCCCTCGATCGGCAGGGTCTCGTGCAGCCAGAGTTCCCCGATCACCGCGCTGCTCGCGCGCAGCGCCATGCCGTCGGGGTGGGACAGCCGGGCGAACGCCAGACCGACCTGACCGGGCACCCGGATGCCGCGCAGGTCGACCCGCCCGTGCACGGTGAGCTGCATGGCGAGGAGGTCGGCGCCCACGGAGAGGTTCTGCGCCTGAAGGGCCGTGTGGCCGGGACGGTCGAGACGGGCGCCGGAGAGATTGACCGTGCCTCCGACGGACGCGCCGGTGAGCCGCACCCGGCCCAGCGCCCGCAGCCCGGGGGCCCAGATGTCGTCGCCCACGGACGCCTGGTTGAGCTGCAGTACCGGCTCCTCGGCATCCGGCGCTGCGAACTCGGCGCCCTCCATGAACACGGACCCGGAGACCTGTGCCCCGTCGAGCCGTACGGGCCCGCGGAACCGGCAGCGGGTGAACCGCAGCACGTCGTCCACCCGCACGGTGTGGGCGGTCAGGCCCGGGAGCACGGACTCGCTCAGGTTCAGATGACGGATGTGGGCGCCGTACAGCTGGGGTGCGTCGTCGAAGAAGCAGTGCCGCAGCCGGGCCGCCCGTTCGGTGGTCGCGTACCGGAGGTCGAGCACGCCGCCGATGCGGGCCCCGGCCAGTTTGAGGGAGGCTGTCTCCCCCTGCTCTTCAGGCCCGTTGAGCAGTAAGAACCGCAACACGGCGGCCCGTACGGTCCGTTCGGGTCCCCAGCCCTCACCCTGCGCCGGGTCTTCGTCCTCGGCCGTACGGAAGTCCACCGCCGCGCCCGTCGCGAACGCCCGCCACACCCGCTCCTCGGCCGGCGTCAGATCGTTGATCTCCATCAGCCGGGACTCTGACGCGACCGTGCGCGACTGTCAACCGGCCCTCGGCGGCGGCCGGTTGCCACCGCCGAGGGTGTGGCCTACTTCGACTCGACGGCGTGGCCGCCGAACTGGTTGCGCAGCGCCGCGATCATCTTCATCTGCGGGGAGTCGTCCTGGCGGGACGCGAACCGGGTGAAGAGGGAGGCGGTGATGGCGGGCAGCGGCACGGCGTTGTCGATCGCCGCCTCGACGGTCCACCGTCCCTCGCCGGAGTCCTCCGCGTAACCGCGCAGCTTGTCCAGGTGTTCGTCCTCGTCGAGGGCGTTCACGGCGAGGTCGAGCAGCCAGGAGCGGATGACCGTGCCGTCCTGCCAGGAGCGGAAGACCTCACGCACGCCGGTGACGGAGTGGACCTTCTCCAGAAGCTCCCAGCCCTCGGCGTACGCCTGCATCATCGCGTACTCGATGCCGTTGTGGACCATCTTGGAGAAGTGCCCGGCGCCGACCTTGCCGGCGTGGACGAAGCCGTACGGCCCTTCCGGCTTGAGCGCCTCGAAGACCGGCGCGAGCCGGTCGACGTGCTCCTTGTCGCCGCCGACCATCAGGGCGTAGCCGTTCTCCAGTCCCCACACACCGCCGGAGACGCCCGCGTCGACGAAGCCGATGCCCTTGGCGCCCAGCTCCTCGGCGTGCTTCTCGTCGTCGGTCCAGCGGGAGTTGCCGCCGTCGACGACGGTGTCGCCGGCCTCCAGCAGGCCGCCGAGCTCGTCGACGACGGACTGCGTGGCGGCGCCCGCCGGGACCATCACCCAGACGATGCGCGGGGCGTCGAGCCGCTGGGCCATCTCGGCGAGGCTCTTCACGTCGGAGAGTTCGGGGTTGCGGTCGTAGCCGATGACGGTGTGGCCGGCGCGGCGGATCCGCTCGCGCATGCTGCCGCCCATCCTGCCGAGGCCGATGAGGCCCAACTGCATTGCGGTCATGGTCACTTCACTTCCTTCTACGCGTTCTTCAGCGTCCGGTAGGCGGCCACGAGGGCGGCGGTGGAAGGGTCGAGGCCCAGGACTTCCGCGCCCTCGGTGAGGGCGGGCTCGACGCGCCTGGCCAGGACCTTGCCGAGTTCGACGCCCCACTGGTCGAAGGAGTCGATGTTCCAGATCGCGCCCTGCACGAACACCTTGTGCTCATAGAGGGCGATGAGCTGGCCGAGGACCGAGGGGGTCAGCTCGGTGGCCAGAATGGTCGTGGTGGGCTTGTTGCCCTGGAAGGTGCGGTGCGGCACCTGCTCCTCGGGCACGCCCTCCGCCCGTACCTCCTCGGCGGTCCTGCCGAACGCGAGCGCCTGGCCCTGCGCGAACAGGTTGGCCATCAGCAGGTCGTGCTGCGCCTTGAGCTCGCCGCTCAGCTCGGCGACGGGCCGCGCGAAGCCGATCAGGTCGGCCGGGATCAGCTTGGTGCCCTGATGCAGGAGCTGGTAGTAGGCGTGCTGGCCGTTGGTGCCGGGCGTGCCCCACACCACCGGGCCGGTCTGCCATTCCACTGGGTGGCCCTCGCGGTCGACGGACTTGCCGTCGGACTCCATGTCCAACTGCTGCAAGTACGCCGTGAACTTGGACAGATAGTGGCTGTAGGGCAGCACCGCATGGGACTGGGCGTCGAAGAAGTTGCCGTACCAGATGCCCAGCAGACCCAGGATCAGCGGGACGTTGGCCCGGGCCGGCGTGCGCTGGAAGTGCTCGTCGACGATGCGGAACCCGTCGAGCATCTCCCGGAAGCGGTCCGGGCCGATCGCGATCATCAGCGACAGGCCGATCGCCGAGTCGTAGGAGTAGCGGCCGCCGACCCAGTCCCAGAACTCGAACATGTTGTCCGGGTCGATACCGAACCCGGCGACCTTCGAGGCATTGGTCGACAATGCGACGAAGTGCCTGGCGACCGCCTTCTCCTCGCCGCCGAGACCGGCAAGCAGCCAGGAACGCGCCGAGGTGGCGTTGGTGAGAGTCTCGACGGTGGTGAAGGTCTTGGAGGCGACGATGAACAGGGTCTCCGCCGGATCCAGGTCCCGCACCGCCTCATGCAGGTCGGCGCCGTCCACGTTCGAGACGAAGCGGAAGGCCGGCCCGCGGTCCGTGTACGCCCGCAGCGCCTCGTACGCCATCGCAGGACCCAGGTCGGAGCCGCCGATGCCGATGTTGACGACGGTGCGGATCCGTCTGCCGGTGTGGCCGGTCCACTCGCCCGAGCGGACCCGGTTCGCGAAGTCGCTCATCTTGTCCAGGACCGCGTGGACCTGTGGGACGACGTTCACGCCGTCGACCTCGATCACGGCGTTGGCCGGGGCGCGCAGCGCGGTGTGCAGGACCGCGCGCCGCTCCGTGACATTGATCTTCTCACCGCGGAACATGGCGTCACGCAGCCCGAACACATCGGTGGCGGCGGCCAGTTCGTACAGCAGGGCCAGCGTCTCGTCGGTGACGAGGTGCTTGGAGTAGTCGATGCGCAGATCGCCGACATGCACGACGTACCGCTCCGCACGCCCCGGGTCCGCCGCGAACAGCTCCCGCAGATGCGCGGTCCACCGCGCCCGGTGGTCCTCCAGGGCGGCCCACTCCGGCCGCCGGGTGAGCTGGGGGGAGTCAGACATGAGCGGGAATCTCCTTGCCGGCCACGCCGCGCAGGGCGACGGCGTACATCTCGTCCGCGTCGAGGCGCCTGAGCTCCTCGGCGATGAGTTCGGAGGTGGACCGGACCTTCAGCGCCAGGGTGCGCGAGGGCTGGCCCGGCAGGGACAGCGTGGCCAGCGGCCCTTCGGGACGGTCGATGACGATCTCGCCCTTCTCGGTGCCCAGGCGTACGGCCGTGACGACGGGCCCCGCGGTGACGACCCGGTCCACGGCGACATCGAGACGGGCCTCCAGCCAGCGGGCCAGCAGTTCCGCGCTCGGATTCTCCGCCTCGCTCTCCACGGCCGCCGAGGTGACCTTCGCGCGGGCCTGGTCCAGGGCCGCGGCCAGCATCGAGCGCCAAGGGGTGAGCCGGGTCCAGGCCAGGTCGGTGTCGCCGGGCGCATAGGAGGCGACCCGGGCCTCCAGGGCCGCCGGCGGGTGCTCGACGGCGTACATGTCGGTGATCCTGCGCTGCGCGAGCGCGCCCAGCGGGTCCTTGGCGGGCACCGCGGGCGCGTCCACCGGCCACCACACGACGACCGGCGCGTCCGGCAGCAGCAGCGGCAGCACCACGGAGTCGGCGTGGTCGGACACCTCGCCGTACGTCCTCAGGACGACCGTCTCGCCGGTGCCCGCCTCCGAGCCGACCCGGACCTCCGCGTCCAGCCGGGCGGCCGTGCGCTCGCGCGGGGTGCGGGCGTGCCGCTTGATGACGACCAGGGTGCGCGAGGGATGCTCGTGCGAGGCCTCCTCGGCCGCCCTGATCGAGTCGTAGGCGTTCTCCTCGTCCGTGACGATCACCATCGTCAGGACCATGCCCACGGCGGGTGTGCCGATGGCGCGGCGGCCCTGCACAAGCGCCTTGTTGATCTTGCTTGCCGTGGTGTCGGTCAGGTCGATCTTCATGGCCTGCGCCAGCTCCGTCCGTCTCGTGCGAGCATCTCGTCGGCTTCCACGGGCCCCCAGCTGCCCGCCGCGTACTGCGCGGGCCTGCCGTGCCGCGCCCAGTACTCCTCGATCGGGTCGAGGATCTTCCAGGACTCCTCCACCTCCTGGTGACGGGGGAACAGGTTGGCGTCGCCGAGCAGCACATCCAGGATGAGGCGTTCGTACGCCTCCGGGCTGGACTCCGTGAACGACTCGCCGTACGCGAAGTCCATCGAGACATCCCGGATCTCCATCGAGGTCCCCGGCACCTTCGAACCGAACCGGACGGTCATGCCCTCGTCGGGCTGCACACGGATGACGACCGCGTTCTCGCCCAGCTCCTCCGTGGCGGTGGCGTCGAAGGGCGAATGCGGCGCCCGTTTGAGGACGACAGCGATCTCGGTGACCCGCCGGCCCAGGCGCTTGCCGGTGCGCAGATAGAAGGGGACGCCCGCCCAGCGCCGGTTGTCGACCTCCAGCCTGATCGCCGCGTACGTGTCGGTCCTCGACTGCGCATCGATGCCCTCCTCCTGGAGGTACCCGGCCACCTTCTCGCCGCCCTGCCAGCCCTCCGCGTACTGCGCGAGAACGGTGTGCTCGCCCGGGTTCCGCGGCACCCGCACCGACTTGAGGACCTTGAGCTTCTCGGTGAGCAGCGACTCCGCGTCGAAGGCGATGGGTTCCTCCATCGCGGTCAGCGCCATCAGCTGCAGCAGGTGGTTCTGGACGACGTCACGGGCGGCGCCGATACCGTCGTAATAGCCGGCACGGCCGCCGATGCCGATGTCCTCGGCCATCGTGATCTGCACGTGGTCGACGTACGACCGGTTCCAGACCGGCTCGTACATCTCGTTGGCGAAGCGCAGCGCCAGGATGTTCTGGACGGTCTCCTTGCCGAGATAGTGGTCGATACGGAAGACCTGGTCCGGCTCGAACACGTCGTGGACGACCCTGTTCAGCTCCTCGGCCGACCTGAGGTCGTGCCCGAACGGCTTCTCGATCACCGCGCGGCGCCAGGAGCCCTCCGGCGCGTCGGCCAGCCCGTGCTTCTTGAGCTGCCGGACCACCTTCGGGAAGAACCTCGGCGGTACGGAGAGGTAGAAAGCGTGGTTGCCGGCCGTGCCGCGGGAGTGGTCCAGCTCCTCGACGGCCGCCTTCAGCTGCTTGAAGGCCGTGTCGTCGTCGAAGTCGCCGGGGATGAACCGCATGCCCTCGGCGAGCTGGTGCCAGACCTCCTCGTGGAAGGGGGTGCGCGCATGCTCGCGGACGGCGTCGTGCACGACCTGCGCGAAGTCCTCGTCCGCCCAGTCCCGGCGGGCGAACCCCACGAGGGTGAAGCCCGGCGGCAGCAGCCCGCGGTTGGCCAGGTCGTACACGGCCGGCATCAGCTTCTTGCGGGACAGGTCGCCGGTGACCCCGAAGACGACCAGCCCGGACGGGCCCGCGATACGCGGCAGGCGGCGGTCGCGCCGGTCGCGCAGCGCGTTGGACCAGCCGACGGGCGGGGCGTCCGGAAGGGTCGTCACGGCCTCGGCCGCCTCGGACAGTTCGTTGCTCATTCTGCGTCGACCCCCTTGCTGTTCAGTGACCTCTTCGTTCTGGTGCGCCTACGAACCGGTACCACGTCGGACCGACCCAGGCCTCGACCGCAACGCGGCCGCCCGGGTGGTCATCTTCGGTGGTCATCTTCAAGAGGTCCTCGCCGGGAGGGGAGAGGGTGCTCGACGCGTTCAACAGCAAAAGTATGACCTTTTCGAGGGCGCGTCGCGGCGTGGGGGCAGGTCCACGCCGTCCACCGTTTCTCGCGGCTGATCGAGTACCGCGGAACGGTCCTGACCATGCGGCGGACCTGCCGCGGCTGCTCAAGAGTCCTCGCGACAACGGAGGGGCGGGCCTGTGTCGGCCCGCCCCTCGGATGTCAGCCCGGAGCTCAGTGAGCGAAGGTGAACCAGTTCACGTTCACGAAGTCCGACGGCTGGCCGCTGGTGAAGGTGAGGTACACATCGTGTGTGCCCGTCACCGCGCCGATGTTGGCCGGGACCGTCCTCCAGGACTGCCAGCCGCCCGTGTTGGCCACCGCGAAACTGCCCACGGGCGGGCCGGTACGGCTGTCCAGGCGCACCTCGACCAGGCCGCTGACGCCGCCTCCCGCACCGCTCGCCACCCGCGCGGCGAACTGCGTCGCCGCGGCCGCGCCGAAGTCGACGCCCTTGTACAGCGCCCAGTCGCCGCTCGCGAGCCAGCCGATGTTCTGGCCGCCGCCGGTGTCCGAGGTGGTCTCGGTGCCGGCGCCGGACTGGCTGTCGTAGGACTCGGCCTGGATGGTGCCGTAGGCGTCACGGTTGCCGGACGGCGGCGGTGTGGTGTCGCCCCCGCTCGTCTGGAGGACCTGGACGTAGTCCACGACCATCGGGTGGCCGGGCTCCGTGCCGCTGTCCAGGCCGCCGCCGAACGCGTCGGGGAAGGCGCCGCCCATCGCCACGTTCAGGATGACGAAGAAGCCGTGGTGGGTGGCGTTGGCCCAGGTCGTCGCGTCGACCTGGTTCGCCGTCACGGTGTGGTACGTGGTGCCGTCGACGGAGAAGCGGATCGCCTCCGGGCCGGCCGAGCGGTCCCACTCCATGGTGTAGGTGTGGAAGCCGGCCTGGCAGGCCGTGCCGGGGCAGGCCGTGTAGTTGCCGATGCCGGAGGTCTCGTTGCACGGGCCGCCCGGATTGGTGCCGCAGTGCAGGGTGGCCCACACCCGGTTGAGGCCCTGGACGTTCTCCATGATGTCCAGCTCGCCGACGCTCGGCCAGTTCTGGTAGTTGCCGCGGTAGGGCGCGCCAAGCATCCAGAAGGCCGGCCAGTAGCCCTCGGCCGCGGTGCCGGTGACGTTCGGCATCTGGATCCGCGCCTCCACACGCAGCTTGCCACCGGACGGAGGCTGGAAGTCGGTGCGGTTGGTCTCGATACGGCCCGAGGTCCAGTTGCCGGCGGAGTCGCGCCGCGGGGTGATACGGAGGTTGCCGTTGCCGTCCAGCGAGACGTTGTTCGTGCTGGAGGTCATCGTCTCGACCTCGCCGGTGCCCCAGTTGGCGGGGCCTCCGGGGTACGAAGTGCCGGTGTCGTACTGCCAGTCGGCGGTGTTGACGCCGGAGCCGGCGGCGCCGTTGAAGTCGTCCAGGAAGACCTGGGACCAGCCGGTCGGGGGTGCGGGGGCGGAGGCGTTCGCGGCCGGGGAGACGACCGTGGTGGCGGCCGCTGCCAGGCCGAGTGTGCCGAGGACGGCGACGAGCGCCCGCCGCAGCGGACGGCGTCTGCGGTGCGCGCCGGGGACGGGTATGCCGGAGGTATCGCTCATGGGGGCCTCTCGGGTACGGGGTGGGGTGGGGTGGGGTGGGGTGGGGTGCGCGGGGTGACTTCGAGAAGCGCTCACGGTTTTTGAGAGCGCTCTCAAAGTGGGCCCAATGTGCTCTCAGCCATCCCGGTCGTCAAGAGGTGTAACCGAGAAATACCTTCTGCTGTACGGGAGTTCACTCCGTGAACACGGTGGACTGCATACGGTGTGGCGCGGAGTGTCTACAGTGCACTGTCCGCCGTCCACTGACCCCAGGGGGTGACGCCGGTCGCCCGGAGGGCTGCAGTTGGCAGTCGACCGTATACCGACGACAGTTGGCCGCAGCGCCGCGGTATACCGCCTACGGCGGGCGAGCCCGACGGCGGTGGCGTGCAGCGGCCGCCGCGCGCCGATGGGATGTGCACGCCGACCGCCGACCGTGGAAAACGCGGAACGCCCTACCGCGAGTTGACGCTCAGTCCGTGCCCTGCCGATACGAGTACACCGCAGTCGCCACCGCGCACACCCCCGGCGGGATCATCTCCGCCCGCAGGGTGCCGCGCTGCGCGTCGTAGTCCACGCCCTCCGTCTCGAACGTGCCGGTCTTGCAGATGCTGCGCTGAGGCAGTGCGAACAGGCTCTTCACCGAGCCCGTGATCGGCTGCCCGTCGAGCTTGCGCTCCAGGTCGACCTGGAGCAGCGGCCGGATCTCGGGGAAACGGGTGCCCGTGGCGTCGTTCGAGGCGCACATGAGCCGGGTGTCGTTGACGAAGTCGCAGCCCTGGATGTCGCGTACCGGCTTGTCCAGGGTGATCTGCCAGGCCTCGTTCAGCGCACCACCCGTGGGCGGCGTGGCCGGGTTGAGCAGGGGAGCGGGGAAGACCTGGAGTCTGTTCTGGTCGCCCCACTCGCCCGACACCAGCCACTGCCCGTCGGGCGAGACGGTGGCGAAGGAGTTGTTCACCTTCTCGCCCGGGTTGAGGCGGTGCACGTACTCGTAACGCTTCCCGGCCGGTGTGGTGACCGCGAACATCTTCGACGTGGCCGTGTCGGCGCCCTGGTAGGCGTCGAAGACATGGCCGCGCGCGATGTCCGGGTCACCGACGTGGTTCCAGCCCTTGATGCGCAGGCCGAGGGGGATGGAGGCCAGACCGCGGTACAGCAGCGAGCCGTCGGCCCGGCTCGCGAGCCCCTGGCCGCCGCCGAGGGTGTCGGTGTAGGCCGTGCCGGTCTCGGTCCAGTGCGGGTCACCGGCGGCGGACGCCGTGCTCACGCCCAGCGTGAGAGCTCCCGATAAGCAAGCCAGAGTGGTGAGATGACGCTTCATCAGGCACCTGCCACGTCGACGAGGATGGGGTTGGAATAGAACCACGTATCGGCCCACGGGTCACCGTTTCCGGGCTCGTGGGGGATCGGACCGTGCGGGTCGACCGACGCTCCCAGGTATCCAGCGCCGTGGCGGTTGCCGTCGCTGCCGCGCAGCCGGACGTAGAAGGACTCGTCGCCCGCGGTCAGCGGGATGCGCAGCGTGTGCGTCCCCTGCCGTCCCGACACGTCCTTCGTGCGGACGACCTTGGTGTCGGGCGCCCGCCAGGTGTCGCGGTCCGCGACGGGGCCGCGCACGGCGCCGCGGATCACGTCCACGTGCGCCAACTCCGGCCTGTTTCCTTGGGCGTTGGGGCGTGAGGCAGTGGTCACGGTGACGTTCAGGGTGAGCCTTTCGCCCTTGCGGACCCTGAGCCGGCCACCGAGGGTGACGCCCCGGCCGTGGTCGCAGTCGCGCTTGAGGCGGACGTCGAGGCCGTCGAGCAGATGGCCGTTAAGTCACCTCCGTACGCCCAGCGGTGGCCGGGCGCGGTGACACCGTTGTCGTGGAGCCCGGCGCCCGCGCGCCCGGCCGGTCTTCCGTCGCTCACGCGTTGCAGAATTCCGTGGTCCCAGAACTCCCGGATGAAGCCGCCCTGAAGACCTGGGGTTGCCTCGATGGCAGCCCGGTGGTCGGCGAGCGGGCTGTGGCCGGTCCGGCAAGTCCCGCGCGCAGCAGGCCTCTTCGTGAGAGCCGCAACGCTCCCACCCCCTTTCGGATCTGTTCGGGGTGTGGCGGACAGGGGGTGCTGCTGCCAAAGGGTCACTGCTGCCAAGCTGCTGCTGCTGTGCGGGCGGGTCGCCGCGAGCGCCCCGCCGTGGTACCGGACGGACAGCGACAGTGGTCAATAACTGAGCAGAACCGAGCGTGGCAATGATTGAAGGTGACGAGTAGTGTTCATACTGTGCTGGCAGAACGACGACATCAGCTCATCCTGCGGGTCCTGCGATCGGGCGGCCCCGCCACGGTGACCGACCTCTCCGAGCAACTCGGCGTCAGCCCTGCCACCATCCGGCGTGACCTGCTCAAGCTCGAGGTGGACGGCCTGCTCACACGGGTGCACGGCGGCGCCGTCGCCGACGAGGGCGACCAGCCCTTCGCCGAGGTGGCCGAGGTGCGCGTGCCCGAGAAGGACGCCATCGCCGCGCACGCCGCCTCGCTGGTCACGGACGGTCAGACCGTGCTGCTCGACATCGGTACCACCGCCTACCGCCTGGCCCGGCAGCTGCACGGCCGCCGACTCACCGTGATCACCAGCAACCTGGTGGTGTACGAGGAACTCGCCGACGACGAGGGCATCGTGTTGGTGCTGCTGGGCGGCATGGTGCGCCGCGACCACCGCTCCCTGGTCGGCTTCCTCACCGAGGACAACCTGCGCCAGCTGCATGCCGACTGGCTGTTCCTGGGCACCAGTGGAGTGCGGCCGGGCGGGCAGGTGATGGACACGACGGTCGTCGAGGTGCCGCTCAAGCGAGCAATGATCGGGGCCGGTGACAGGATCGTCCTGCTCGCCGACTCGGCGAAGTTCCCGGGTACGGGCATGGCGACGGTGTGCGGTCCCGAGGACCTGGACGCGGTGGTGACGAACGCGCCGGTGGACACGGCGACGCTGACCTCCCTGGAGGAGGCGGGCGTCGAGGTGGTCGTGGCGGGCGCATCGGGCGATCCGGGTGCACCGGGGGAGGAGGGTGCGGCGTGAAGCTGACGATTCTGGGCGGTGGTGGCTTCCGCGTGCCGCTGGTGTATGGGGCGCTTCTGGGGGACCGCGGTGAGGGCCGGGTCACGGAAGTCGTTCTGCACGATCTGGACGCCGATCGACTGTATGCAATCGCCCGTGTGCTGAATGAACAAGCCGCCGGTGTGCCGGACGCGCCCGCGGTCGCCACAACCACCGACCTCGACGAAGCGCTGCGCGGCGCCGACTTCGTGTTCTCGGCGATCCGCGTCGGCGGTCTGGAGGGACGGGCGAACGACGAGCGCGTGGCGCTCGCGGAGGGTGTGCTCGGCCAGGAGACGGTCGGCGCGGGCGGCATCGCCTACGGTCTACGGACGGTTCCCGTCGCCGTCGACATCGCCCGGCGCATCTCCCGCCTCGCCCCCGACGCCTGGGTCATCAACTTCACCAACCCGGCGGGCCTCGTCACCGAAGCGATGTCCCGGCATCTCGGCGACCGCGTCATCGGCATCTGCGACTCGCCGGTCGGTCTCGGCCGACGTATCGCCCGGACGCTCGGCGTGCACCCGAAGGACGCGTGGATCGACTACGTCGGCCTCAACCACCTCGGCTGGGTCCGGGGGTTGCGCGTGGCCGGCCGCGATGAGCTGCCGCGGCTGCTCGCCGACCCCGACCTCCTCGGCTCCTTCGAGGAGGGCAAGCTCTTCGGTGTGGAATGGCTGCAGTCCCTGGGGGCCGTCCCCAACGAGTACCTGCACTACTACTACTTCAACCGGGAAGCCGTCCGCGCCTACCAGAAGGCCGACAAGACCCGTGGTGCCTTCCTGCGCGACCAGCAGGCCCGCTTCTACGACGAGATGCAGCGCCCCGACGCCGCGGCCCTGACCGTCTGGGACCGCACCCGCGCCGAACGCGAGGCGACCTACATGGCCGAGAACCGGGAGACGGCCGGCGCCGGCGAACGCGACGCCGACGACCTCTCGGGCGGCTACGAGAAGGTGGCCCTCGCCCTGATGCGGGCCATCGCCCGCGACGAACGGACCACCCTGATCCTCAATGTGCGCAACCAGGGCACCCTGTCGGTGCTCGATACGGACGCCGTCATCGAAGTCCCGTGCCTCGTCGACGCCAACGGTGCGCATCCCTTGGCCGTGGCCCCGCTGCCCGGCCATGCGACCGGCCTCGTGTGCGCGGTGAAGGCGGTTGAGCGAGAGGTGCTGGCCGCCGCCGCGTCCGGCTCCCGTGCGACGGCCGTGAAGGCATTCGCGCTGCATCCGCTGGTCGACTCGGTCAATGTGGCCCGGCGGCTGATGGAGGGCTACACCGCGGTCCATCCCGGCCTGGCGTACCTGGCGTAAGCGCACTCCCTCCTCCCTCCTCCCTCCCCCTTCCTCCGCTCCCGAGACCCCGCATGCATAGGAAGAATTAAGAAGCGGGTAAGAGGCCTGGTCACGGGCGGAATGAGGCGTTCCGTGACTAGAGCCGTTTCCCTGCGCGACACCTGGCGTTCGCCCGCTGCCCCTGAGATGCGGCCGAAGGGCGCGAGAGAGAGGTGTCACGATGAGGGATCCGCGCATATCCGCGATCGGCAGGGGGCTGAAGCGCCGCGGGAGGCTGATGAGGGAGGCGGTGAGCCCGCCGCGCCGCACGCTGAACGCCGTGCCGTCTCCCCGAGCGCCGCCAGAACCCCGATCCGGCGGAGATCCGCGCCGAAGTCCTGGGCTACGCCGAGAAGCTGGAGGAGGCCCGGACGGGTCTCGACCCGCACGTCGTCCTGTACGAGGAGCTCACCGCCGACCCCGAGGGCACGACCCGTGCCCTGTGCGCCTACCTCGATGTGCCGTGGGAGCCCGCCATGCTGGAGTACGGCAACCGTGACCACGGTGTCTTCCGGCCGCAGCTGGGCGACTGGTCCGGCACCATCAAGTCGGGCCGTATCCAGCCCGCGCGCCCCGCCGATCCGTCCGTCGAACTGCCGCCGCGCCTCGGCGAGATCGCCCGCGCCTGGGGTTACTCCGTGGGGTGAGGGCACGAACGAGCGGGCGGCCGCTCCCCGTGACAGCGGCCGCCCGACCCGATCCCCCGATCCCCCGTTGTTCCCCCGTCCCCCGTCGACTCCCCCGTGGGCCCCTTCCCCCGCTTCCCCGTGGGCCCTGTGCTGTCGTTCACTCATCAGGACCCCGCCCCCCGCCCCCTGATACACCCCGTGCAGAAAAAAATCCCCCCGGCTTTGGGCCGGGGGGACGTCGTGCGGGCGATCAGCCGGTGAAACCGGCCGTGATCGAGGTGAACTGCCAGGTGCTCTGGCTGATGCCGGAGCAGTTGCTCACCACGCCGCCGCCCGGACATGGCCGGTCACGGTTGACCGACCAGAAGGCCAGCCGCGCGATGTGGTGGGAGTTCGCCCAGTCGCGGATCTGGGTCCAGATCTGCGGCGAGGTGAGCTCCTGCTGGTCGCTCAGGCCGTTCATGCCGGAGATGCCGATGTGGGCGTAGGCCGTCGCGTCGTCCCAGCCGAAGGTCGACTTCAGCTTGGTCTTCAGGCCCTCCGTCGCGTTCACGGTGTTGCCGTACATGTCTGAGCCGCCGCCGAAGTCGAACGGCATGATCGTGAAGACGTCGATGCCCGCGTTCAATGCCTTGGCCTGCTCGATGAGACGGTTGCCCCAGTACGTCGGGCCGGTCGTCGAGGTGCCGAAGGTCAGGACCGTACGCAGTCCCGGGTTGTTCGCCTTGACGATCTTCAGCGCGTTGAGGATCCGGTCCTGGACCGTTGCGTTCTCGAACTCGTCCGTGTTCTCGATGTCGACGTCGATCGCCTTGAGGCCGTACGCGTCGATCACCTTCTGGTAGGCACCCGCCAGCGCCTCGGCACTCGAACAGTTGGGGCCGAGCTTGTTGCCGCTCCACCCGCCGATCGACGGAACGATGTCACCGCCCGCGGAGCGGATGGAGTTGATGACGGTCTGGTCGTTGCCGCCGGTCAGCGGACGCGACCCGTCCCAGGCGGGGTTGCAGCCGCCGGAGGAGAGGATGAACGCCATCGTGTACCACTTGATCCCGGTCGCACTCATCACCGAGGTCGCGCTCGGCGGATCGCCCCAGCCGAGGTACAGATAGGGCGCGGCCTGCTTGAACCCGGTGCCGCCGCCGCCCGCATCGGTCGTGACGGACACGGAGTTGGAGGCCGGCGAGGTGTTCCCGGCGGCGTCCCGTGCCCGCACGGTGAAGGTGTAGCCGGTGCTCGGCGAGAGGCCGCCGACCGTGGCGGTCGTACCCGAGACGCTCAGCACCTGGTTGGAGCCGCTGTAGACGTCGTACGCGGTGACCCCGACGTTGTCCGTCGAGGCGTTCCACGCCAGGGACACGCTGGAGGAGGTTTTGCCGGTGGAACGCAGGCTGCCGGGAGCCGTCGGCGCCTGCGTGTCCGAGCCGCCCCCGCCCGGCCCGTCGAGGCTGATGTCGTCGGCGTGGTAGGTGCCTTGCGCGTACCAGCCGTGGACAAAGACGGTGGCACTGGTCTGCGAGCCGCCCGTGGTGAAGGAAACGCTCAGCTGGCTGTACGCCGACGGGGACGTCGTCCAGGTGGAGGAGCCGCCCTCCACCCCGAGGTAGACATAGCTCCCGCGGACCCAACCGCTCAGCGTGTACGCGGTGTTCGGGCGGACGGAGACGGTCTGGCTGCACTTGGCGTTGTCACTTGAACTCACCGCCCCCGCAAGGGCCTTGGAGCCGCCGTGCACGGGGGAGGAGACGACCGAGCCGAGATTGCCGGTGCAGGACCAGGGGGAGAGGCTCCCGGATTCGAAACCGGAGTTGGCAAGGACATTGGCTGCTTGGGCCGTTCCGGGCAGGGCGACGGCTCCGGCGAGCGCGAGGGCGGCGGAGCCGAGCAGGGCGAGAAGACGACGTCCGGGACGTCTGAGTGGATTGCGCACGCGATCTCCCTGAAGGTATGGGGGCGTTCGGGAGTGCAGAGAGGGGCAGTACGGTGCGCACACCAAGTTGGTATGGACCAATCGGGGTGTCAAGAGTTGACGCCTCAATTGGTCCATACCGGTGAGCAGAGGCGCCCCGAAAGGGGGGCGCGGGGAACTGCGCGGCAAGCCGCGATGAACCCGCGGCCGACCGACGACCTAGAGCGGCAGTACCTGAGCCGCCCCGACCGCAGGAACCGGCGCCTGCGAGGGGAGCGCCGGCAGCAACTGCTCCGCCTCCACCCGCTGCGGCGGAATCGACACCGCGCGCACGGGCCGCGGTCCGGCCACCACCGTGTAGTCCTGTCCCAGGAACGGCGGAACCATCTCCCCCGGATCATCGCCGAGAGCCAACCGCACAGCCGCCCAAGGCGCGTTGACGCCGCACAGGGCCAGCTGGTGCAGCCCGCCCGCCGGACGCGTGTTGACGTCCATGAGGACGGGCGTGTCGCCGAACATCCGGAACTGGATGTTGGACAGGTAGTGCAGTCCGAAGCCCTCCGCGATCCGGCGGGCCGGCTCCAGCCACTGCTCGCCCAGCGTGAACCCGCGCCGGCGTCCGTTCTTCGTGCGGCCCACGGCAAGGCGCACCCGGTTGTCGGGGCCGGTGAGGCAGTCCACCGACACCTCCGGCTGCTCCAGGCGCGGCATCACCAGCCAGTCCACCGGCTCCGCCGCCTGCTTCAGCGCCTCCACGACCAGGTCCAGCGGCACATACGGGCTCGGGAACCCGTTGAGGTGAACCATCGAGAAGGGGGCGCGGGTGATGACACGGAAGCCCACCCCGCCCGCACCGGACGCCGGCTTGAAGCACGCCTTGTGGCCGCCCGCCTCCAACTCCTCGACCGCCGCGACGAGTTCGTCCGTCGTGCGCACCCGGAACCACGGCGGCACCGGCACACCGATCGCCTGCACGGCCTCGTACGCGATCACCTTGTCGTGAAAGACGGCCACCGCCTCCGGAGGCGGCGCGAGCAGAGCCGTACCGACCGCCTCGAACTCGGCGCGGTGCGCCACGATCGCCGTCTGGTGCAGCCGGGGCACGAACACGTCGACGGCGCGCCGTGCGCACTGGTCCAGCGCGTACTCCACGTACGCGGCCGGGGACAGGCCCTCCGGCTCCAGATCGGCGGTGTCGGCGGCTGCCAGCACGGGGGAGTCGGCGTCGCCGTGCGTGGCATGGATCTCGACGGCCCGGTCGCCGGGATTTCTCCGCAGCTGATCCATGAAGAACACGTTCTCCGCGTACGTGCGGTTGAGCCAGACGCGTACGCGAGAGACCATGCAGGGCCGTCCTTTCGGGGTTCGCGGGCAGGGCGAAGCAGGCCGTGCCCGGCCAGGGGTGGTGGGAGGGACGCCGAACCGCCCTTGCGAAGGGAATGCGTGGCGGTGGTGTTGGGGGGATCATACGGCTTCGCGAGGGTCCGGCGTGCAACGCGCGTGTTACGGATTTCCCGATCATGGTGTGCCGTTTCGGGCGTGGGGCGTCGGGCGTACGCAGTCTCGGGCGTGGGATGTCCGCCGGCTTCGCGCCGGGGTCGTCGCCCGTTCTTGGGCCGGGCCGCGCCACGCGTTCCATGTGGCGCGCTCCTGCCTTGTACAAGGAGCGCGGATGTGTTGTCGTGGTGCCATTCGTGTGCGCGGAGGGGGCGAACGTGACGTCGACGGCCGGTGGAGCCGGACAGCTGCTGGCCATCAGCGACCTGCACATCGGTTACGAGGAGAACCGCGCCCTGGTCGAGAAGATGCGCCCCGACTCGGACCACGACTGGCTGCTGGTGGCCGGCGACGTCGCCGAGAAGGTGGCCGACATCCACTGGGCCCTGGAAACCCTCGCGAGCCGCTTCAGCAAGGTCGTCTGGGCCCCCGGCAACCACGAGCTGTGGACCCATCCGAAGGACACCGTCACCCTGCGCGGCCTCGCCCGCTACGAGCACCTCGTCGCCCTGTGCCGGGAGCTCGGAGTGACGACACCGGAAGATCCGTACCCCGTCTGGGACGGCCCCGGCGGTCCCGTGGCCGTCGCACCGCTGTTCCTGCTGTACGACTACTCGTTCCTGCCTGCCGGCTGCGAGACCAAGGAGCAGGGGCTGGAGTACGCGCGCGGAACCGGCATCGTCTGCAACGACGAGTACCTGCTGCACCCCGACCCCTATCCGAGCCGCGAGGACTGGTGCCGGGCCCGCGTCGAGGAGACCGAGCGCAGGCTCGCCGAGCTCCCCGGCGACCTGCCCACGGTCCTCGTCAACCACTACCCGCTGGACCGGCACCCGACGGACGTCCTGTGGTACCCCGAGTTCGCCATGTGGTGCGGCACCCGCCTCACCGCGGACTGGCACCGCAGGTTCCGCGTCGAGACCATGGTGTACGGCCACCTCCACATCCCGCGGACCACCTGGCACGAGGGCGTCCGCTTCGAGGAGGTGTCGGTGGGGTACCCCCGGGAGTGGCGCAAACGGTCGCAGCCGCCGGGGCGGCTGCGGCGCATCCTGCCGAGGGAGGACCGGGAGGACCGGGAGATCAGGGAGGACAAGGAGAAAAAGGAGGACGGGAAGGACAGGAAGGACGGGGACGCGTGATCGAGGAACTGCTGCCGGGCTCGGTGGTGACCGTGGAGGCCCACGGCGACGAGGCGGTCGGCGACGCGCACCTGTACCCCGAGGAGGCGGCCGTCGTGGCGCAGGCGGTGCCCAAGCGCCGCCGCGAGTTCGCCGCCGTACGCTCCTGCGCACGGCGCGCGATGGAGAAACTGGGCGTGCCGCCGCAGCCCCTCGTGCCCGGCGAACGCGGCGCCCCGCGCTGGCCGGCCGGTGTCGCCGGCAGCATGACGCACTGCGAGGGCTACTGCGCCGCCGCGCTCGTCCGCGCCACCGACCTGGCCTCCCTCGGCATCGACGCCGAACCGCACCAGGCGCTGCCGGACGGGGTGCTGGCCGCCGTGTCCCTGCCCGACGAGCGGGACCGGCTGCGCCTGCTCGCCCACCAGCACCCCCACATCCACTGGGAACGGCTCCTGTTCAGCGCCAAGGAGTCCGTCTACAAGGCGTGGTTCCCCCTCACCGGCCTGTGGCTGGAGTTCACGGAGGCCGACATCGAGGTCGGCGTGGAGCCCGGCGAGCGACCTGGCGGCCGCTTCCACGCCGAGCTCCTCGTCCCGGGGCCCGTGGTGGGCGGGCGGCGGATCGGCTCCTTCGAAGGCCGGTGGACGGTACGACAGGGCCTGGTGGCCACAGCCGTGACGGTGCCGCACGGCTGACCGGCGGCCGTGGCCGGCCCCGCTCACGTCAGTCCTCGGAACACCAGTCCTTCAGCAGCCGGAAGAACGTCTCCTCGTTCCCGGCCAGTCCCGCGGCCCTCAGGGCCTGTTCCGCCTCGGCGAGCACGGCGGGCGGGACCACGGGTGGTCGGCGGTTCCCGGGCGGGCCGTCCACCACGTCGAAGGCGGCCCGCACTGTGTGCAGCAGCCGCAGACAGGCCTGGACGGCGGTGCGCTCGTGGTCGGTGAGTACGGCGGTGTGCATGGGGTCTCCCCGTGTCGGCGTCATTCCGACTCCAGCTTGCCGTGGGGTACTGACAGTGTTGATGGCTCGGTCGCCTGCGGGGCGCCTCAGCCGGTGTCGAGAGCGCGATCGTGCTCAGCCCTTCGGGCCTCCGCGCGTTCGCGCTCTCGACTCCGGCGCGCCCCTTCGGCTCCCTCGCGGCCGGCGCGTGGGGGTGGTGGGCGTTGGTGGGCTCGCGACCTGGGCTGGTGTGGACGGGGGTGCTGCTGTCAGTTCTGGGGGCCTGCGGGCGTTCGTGCTCTCGACTCCGGCGCGCCCCTTCGGCTCCCTCGCGGCCGGCGCGTGGGGACAGTGGGCGTTGGTGGGCCCGCAACCTGGGCTGGTGGCCCGTCTGGGCGGTGTGGACAGGGGTGCTGCTGTCAGCCCTGGGGGCCTACGTAGCCCAGGGATGCCTCGATGCGGCCTGCCAGGTGGTCGCGTTGTACCGGGGCCCTCAGCGATGAACCGGCCAGCCAGGTGCGGCACTTGCTGGCCAGGAGCAGGCCGAAGCTCTCGGCCTCCCTCTCGTCGGCCAGGTCGAAACGGGTGCGGGCGGCGACCTTCAGCACCGTCGCCTGGAGGTCCGCCTCGTCGTGCAGTAAACGGGCCGCGACCGCCGCGCCCTCGACGTGGTGGCTGCAGTGCCCGGCCTTCATGTGCCACAGCTCATGGCCGAGGATCACCAACTGGTGGTCGGGGGCGGTACGTTCCTCGATGACCACGAGGTCCTGCTCCGCCATGTCGAGCCACAGACCGCTGGCGGTCCCGGGCGGGAAGGCGGCCGTACGGAAGTGGACGGGGCGGCCCCGGCGTCTGCTCATCGCGGTGCACAGCGCTCCGTACAGGGCCGCGGGCGGCGCCGGTGCGGGCAGGGTCAGCTCCGAGACCAGTTCGCCGCACAGGCGGCGCATTTCCTTTCCGATGCCCACAGTCCTCCCCCGGATCACGACTCGGGCCGCTTGACGCTCTCCAAGAGCATGTCGAGCCACTCAGCGACCTTGTCTCGGTGCTGGTCGGTGGGCAGCTGGGCGGCGCGCCAGGCGATCCCGCGGACGCCGTGGTCCTGGAGCAGCCGCTCCAGTGGGTCGTCGGCGGCCTGGGCGGCCTCCCGCTCCGCGAGTTTCTGCAGAAGCTCCTGTTCCGTGCGCTGGAGGGCGCCGGCGAGCGCCTCGGGGTCCTCCGCGGTGAGGAATCCCGCGTGCACGCGGAAGAAGCGCTGGATGGCGTCGCAGTGCTCCATGGTGGGACGCCGGTCGCCGTTGATGAGCGCTCCGGCCTGCTGGCGGGACATGCCCGCGCCGTCGGCGATCTCCTGCTGGGTGTACTTGCGGCCGTTGGGCTTGAGCCGGGTGCGGCGCAGCAGGTCCAGACGCTGCAGGAAGCGGGCCTGCACATCCGGCTCGCCCGCGCGGCGGCCGCTCAGCAGCGCCTTGACGACGGGCTCGGGGACGCCGGAGCCGACGGACAGGCGGCCGGTGTGGAAGACCTCCGCGTGCGGCACGCCGAGCCGGTCGGCGAGAGCGGTGACGCGGGCCACGACCGCGGGCAGAACAGCCGACGCCGTGTTGCCCGGACCCTCGAAGCCACCCGACACCGACAGATCTCCTACGTCTCTCACAGGCTTCTCACAACACAGGGGGTTGCCGTGAACTTCCCGGAGAGTAGCGGGTTGTTCGAACTCACATCCAGGTCTCGCCACAACTGTGGCCAATTTCAGCCGTCAACGGGCATGAAATGCCACGATAGTTGACACGTCATATGTCGTGGCAGCAGGATCAAGGCGCCGCGTGAAGGCCGCATAGGCAAGAGGGGTGACCTCCCGATGGCGTATCAGGCAGGAGGGCAGCGGTCCGCGCCGCGGCCTGTCCCCGAGAGTCTTGAGGCCCAGGCGTATCTGCAGGACTACGCCACCCTCCTGGCGGCTGTCCCCTTTCCGTCCGTGGTGCTGGACCATGGCTGGGACGTGGTGCTGACCAACACCGCTTTCCAGTCACTTTTCCGCGGTGTCGGCCCGCATCCGACGGCCATGCCCGGCGAGAACTTCCTCAGGTTCGTCCTGTTCCACCCCGAGGCGAGTTCCGTCCTCGGCGAGCACGAGTCGCGCTGGTGCCTGCCGATGCTCGCCCACTTCGCGGCGGCCCTGGAGCGGAACGGTCATGACCCCGGGCTCCAGTCGATCCGCCGGGACATCGCCCAGGACCCGATCATGGAGGCCGCCTACCGGCAGGGGTTGCCGCACTGGATCCGTGCGGTCGGGGAGCGAGCTGTGGAGCATGACGGCGCGGTCCGTCCGTTGCTGCATCCCGATCCGCGCTGGGGTGCCACCGACTGCCGTGTCGTCGACGAGACCCCTCCGACGTTGCGGGACATGGGCTGCACCCGGCTGACGCTGGTGCTGCGCTCGGCCCGCCGGCCGTCGCCCACTGTGCGCCGTGCCCGCAAGACCGGGCACCTGAGCGTCGTACCGCCGCCGGAGGCGTGACAGGCCCCACCGCTCCGGCACCGTCGGCGTTCAGGTCGCCGACGGCGCCGGAGCGTTCCCGCACGGCCGGCGGGGGTGTGACCCCCGGCCCGGAGCGGGACTGCGGGGGACGTGCGCGATTCCCGGTCGATCGAGTGTGATTCCCGGTCGAGTGTGATTCCCGGTCGACCTCAACTCGGCGTTCGGCACCGTGCTTCTGGATCTTCAACAACATGACCCGGCCCCAGCAGGGGCGGCGGGCGTGTCCCCCGGGCTGCTCGCGCACCATTTCCCGAGGCTGCGGTATGTGACATAGTACTGGTGTGAGTCAGCGACTGACCTGCGATGTCGTGGTCGTCGGGGCCGGTATGGTCGGGGCCGCCTGTGCCCTGTACGCGGCCCGTGCGGGCCTGGACGTCGTCCTGGTGGACCGCGGCCCGGTGGCCGGCGGCACGACCGGTGCGGGCGAGGGCAACCTCCTCGTGTCCGACAAGGAACCGGGCCCGGAGCTGGACCTCGCGCTGCTCTCGCTCCGCCTGTGGGGCGAGCTCGCGGGGGAGTTCGGGACGGCCGTCGAGTACGAGGCCAAGGGCGGCGTGGTGGTGGCCACTTCGCCCGCATCCCTCGCCGCGCTCGGGCGGTTCGCCGCCGGACAGCGCGCCGCCGGAGTCGTCGCCGAACCCGTAGAGGGCGACGCCCTCTACGGCCTCGAACCCCACCTCGCCCACGGTCTGCCGGGCGCCGTGCACTACCCGCAGGACTGCCAGGTCATGCCGGCCCTGGCCGCCGCCCATGCCGTACGGGCCTCGGGCGCCCGCCTGCTCACCGGCCGGACCGTGACGGACGTACTGCGCACTCCGGGCGGGGCCGTACGCGGAGTCCGTAGCGACCACGGCGACCTCCACGCGCCGGCGGTCGTCAACGCGGCCGGCACCTGGGGCGCGGAGCTCGCCTCCCTCGCGGGCACCACCCTGCCCGTCCTCCCGCGGCGCGGCTTCGTCCTGGTGACCGAACCGCTGCCGCGCAGGGTCCGCCACAAGGTGTATGCCGCCGACTATGTCGCCGATGTGGCCAGCGACTCGGCCGCACTGCAGGCCTCGCCGGTCGTGGAGGGCACCGCCGCCGGGCCGGTCCTGATCGGCGCGAGCCGGGAACGGGTCGGCTTCGACCGGTCGTTCTCGCTGCCCGCCGTACGGGCTCTCGCGGCGGGCGCGACACGGCTGTTCCCCTTCCTGTCGGACGTCCGCGCCGTCCGCGCCTACCTCGGCTTCCGTCCGTACCTGCCCGACCATCTGCCCGCCATCGGCCCCGACCCCCGGGCACCGGGGCTGTACCACGCCTGCGGGCACGAGGGCGCCGGCATCGGACTCGCCACCGGAACGGGGCATCTGATCGCACAGGCACTCACCGCGAGGACCCCCGACCTCGACCTGACACCGTTCCGGCCCGACCGGTTCACCGAGGAGGCGGCGTGACAACAACTCCGCACGAGCTGGCCGGAGCCCGGCCCGGGCCCGCGTTCACCGTCACTCTCGACGGCCGCGAGATCGAGGCGCTGCCCGGACAGACCGTCGCCGCCGCGCTGTGGGCCGCGGGCGTCACGGCCTGGCGCACCACCCGGGGCGAGGGCCGCCCGCGCGGGATCTTCTGCGGCATCGGCGTCTGCTTCGACTGCCTGGTGACCGTCAACGACCGCCCCAACCAACGGGCTTGCCTGGTGCCGCTGCGTCCCGGGGACGCGATCCGTACGCAGGAGGGGGCGGGCCACGATGACTGAGCGACCGCACCTCGCAGTGATCGGTGCGGGACCGGCGGGCCTCGCCGCCACCGTGGCCGCCGCCGCGCACGGTCTCAGGGTCACGCTGCTCGACTCGGCCGCGCAGGCGGGCGGGCAGTTCTACCGGCAGCCGGCCGACGGGCTGCGCGCCCGGCGCCCCCAGGCCCTGCACCACCAGTGGCGGACCTGGGAACGACTGCGGGACGCACTGGACGCTCATGTGAAGGCCGGGCACGTGAGGCATTTGACGGACCATCACGTCTGGTGCGTCGAACGCGGGGCCGACGGCTTCACCGTGCATGCGCTGCTCGGCCCCGAGCAGGAGGAACCGGTGTCCGTGCCCGCCGACGCCGTGCTCCTCGCGACCGGTGGGTACGAGAAGGTGCTGCCCTTCCCCGGCTGGACGCTCCCCGGTGTCCTCACCGCGGGCGGTGCCCAGGCCATGCTCAAGGGCACCCTCGCGGTGTCCGGGCGTACCGCCGTGGTCGCCGGGACCGGGCCGCTGCTGCTGCCCGTGGCGGCCGGGCTCGCCGCGGCCGGGGTGAAGGTGGCCGCGCTCGTCGAGTCCGCCGGCCCCCGGGCGTTCCTGCGGCGGACCGGTGCGCTGGCGGCACAGCCGGGCAAGCTCGCCGAAGGGGCCGGATACGCGGCCCGGCTGGCCCGGCACCGGGTGCGTCTCCTCGGTCGTCACACGGTCGTCGAGGCGCACGGGGCCGAGCGGGGCGGGAGCGAGCCGCAGGGGCGCTCCGGAGGGGAGGGCCCGAGCACGCGGAGGCCCGAAGGGCCGGGCACGGCCCGGCTCTCGACACCGGCTGTGCCGGGCACGGCCGGGCTCTCGACACCGGCTGCGGCGCCCGGGAGGCGCACGACCCACATGCTGGCGGCGGTGACGGTCGCCGCGCTCGACGCCGAGCGACGGGTCCGGCCCGGGACGCAGCGCCGTATCCCCTGCGACACGCTCGCCGTCGGCCACGGCATGCTTGCGCACACCGACCTCGCCGAGAGCCTCGGCTGCCGCCTCGAGGGGACCGGCGTCCGCGTCGACGACGAGCAGCGCACCGACGTGCCCGGCGTCTGGGCGGCGGGGGAGACCACCGGCATCGGCGGCGCGGCCCTCGCGCTGGCCGAGGGCCATATCGCCGGGCGGTCCGTCGCGGCCCGCCTCCACGGCCACGCACCCGACCCGCGCACCTGGGCCGCGGCCGCCAAGACCCGTACCCGGCTGCGGGCGTTCTCCGCCGCGCTCGATGCCGTGTACGCGCCGCCCGCGCACTGGGCCGAGCAGATCACCGACGACACCGTCGTGTGCCGCTGCGAGGAGGTCACCGCCGGTGCGGTCCGCGAGGCTGTCGGGGAACTCGGCGCCGGCGATCTGCGCACCGTGAAGCTGCTCACCCGGGCCGGCATGGGCTGGTGCCAGGGCCGAGTGTGCGCGCCCGCGGTCGCCGGGCTCGCCGGCTGTGAACTCACCCCGTCCCGGCGGCCGTTCGCGCGACCCGTGCCGCTCGGGGTCCTGGCACACCAGCACACCCACCCCACCGGGAGAGGATCCTCATGACCGACCACCGCCCCTGGCGCGGCGTCCTCGTCGCCACCGCGCTGCCGCTCGACGACGACCTCCGCGTGAACTACGGCAAGTACGCCGAGCACTGCGCCTGGCTCGTCGACAACGGCTGCGACGGCGTCGTCCCCAACGGCTCCCTCGGCGAGTACCAGGTGCTCACCCCCGAGGAACGGTCGAAGGTCGTGGAGACGGCCGTGGCCGCCGTCGGGGGCGCACGGGTGATGCCCGGCGTGGCCGCCTACGGCTCCGCAGAGGCCCGCCGCTGGGCCGAGCAGGCACGCGACGCGGGCTGCGCGTCCGTCATGCTGCTGCCGCCCAACGCCTACCGTGCCGACGAGCGTTCGGTGCTCGCCCACTACGCGGAGGTCGCGAAAGCCGGCCTGCCGGTCGTGGCGTACAACAACCCGATCGACACCAGGGTCGACCTCGTCCCCGAACTCCTCGCCCAGCTGCACGGCGAGGGGTACGTCCACGCCGTCAAGGAGTTCTCCGGGGACGTCCGCCGGGCCTACCGGATCGCAGAGCTCGCCCCGGAACTGGACCTGTTGGTCGGCGCCGACGATGTGCTGCTGGAGCTGGCGATCGCGGGCGCCAAGGGGTGGGTCGCCGGCTATCCGAACGCCCTGCCCGCCGCGAGTGCCGAGCTGTACCGCGCGGCCGTCGACGGCGACCTGGCCGCCGCGCGCCACCTCTACCGGCAGCTGCACCCCCTGCTGCGGTGGGACTCCCGGGTCGAGTTCGTGCAGGCGATCAAGCTGTCCATGGATGTCGTCGGACGGCACGGCGGGCCGGTCCGGCCACCCCGGACGCCGCTGCTGCCCGAGCAGGAGGCCGCCGTCCGTGCCGCCACCGAGAAGGCCGTTGCCGCGGGCCTCGCGTAAGGAGACCGGACCATGCGCAGCAAGCTCGTCCTGCACGCCGTCGACTCGCACACCGAGGGCATGCCCACCCGCGTCATCACCGGCGGGATCGGCACCGTCCCCGGCGCGACGATGAACGAACGACGGCTCCACTTCCGTGAACACCGCGACGACATCAAGCAGTTGCTGATGAACGAGCCGCGCGGGCACTCCGCGATGAGCGGCGCGATCCTCCAGCCGCCGACCCGGCCCGACTGCGACTGGGGCGTGGTGTACATCGAGGTGTCCGGCTATCTGCCCATGTGCGGGCACGGCACCATCGGCGTGGCCACCGTGCTGGTGGAGACCGGCATGGTCGAGGCCGTCGAACCGGTCACCACCATCCGCCTCGACACCCCTGCCGGACTCGTCGTCGCGGAGGTGTCGGTGGAGGACGGCGCGGCGAAGGCGGTGACGCTGCGGAACGTGCCGTCGTTCGCGGTCGCGCTCGACCGCAAGGTGACGTTGCCGGACGGCAGGACGGTGACGTACGACCTCGCGTACGGCGGCAACTTCTACGCCATCCTGCCGCTGGAGCAGTTCGGCCTGCCCTTCGACCGCTCTCGCAGGGACGACATCCTGAAGGCGGGGCTGGCGCTGATGGACGCCATCAACGCCGAGGAGGAGCCGGTCCACCCGGAGGACCCGTCCATCCGCGGCTGCCACCACGTCCACCTGTACGCGCCCGGTGCCACCGCCCGCCACTCCCGGCACGCGATGGCGATCCACCCCGGCTGGTTCGACCGCTCGCCCTGCGGCACCGGGACGAGCGCGCGCATGGCCCAGCTGTATGCGCGAGGCGAACTCCCGCTGCACACCGAGTTCGTCAACGAGTCCTTCATCGGCACCCGCTTCACCGGACGGCTGCTCGGGACCACCGAGGTGGCGGACCGTCCAGCGGTCCTGCCCAGTTTCACGGGCCGCGCCTGGATCACCGGCACTGCGCAGTATCTGCTGGATCCCGAGGACCCCTTCCCGGCCGGGTTCGTGCTGTAGAGGCGAGGCGCTCGCAGGGGGCGTCGATAATGTCCGTGACCACCCGAGGAGGACGACCGACATGGTGCCGCAGCACACTCCCGCCCTGCCCACGCTGGGCGGCCGGAAGCCCAGTTACCGGGAGCGGGTCGCCGACGCGCTGCGGGCCGCGCTGATCGCCGGGGAGCTGCGCCCCGGCGAGGTGTACTCGGCGCCCGGGCTCGCCGCACGCTTCGGCGTCTCGGCGACACCGGTGCGCGAGGCGATGCTCGACCTCGCCAAGGAAGGGCTGGTGGACACGGTCCCCAACAAGGGATTCCGGGTCACCGTCGTCTCCGAGCGGGAGCTCGACGAATACACGCACATCCGCTCGCTGATCGAGATCCCGACAACGGCCTCACTCGCCACCACCGCGGACCCGGCCGACCTGGAGGCGCTGCGCCCGGTGGCCGAGGAGATCGTCAGCTCCGCCGCGTCCGGTGACCTGATCGCCTACATCGAGGCCGACCTGCGCTTCCACCTCGGGCTCTTGTCCCTTGCCGGCAACGGCCACCTCGTGGAGGTCGTACGGGACCTGCGGCGCCGTTCGCGACTGTACGGGCTGACGGCACTGGTGGAGGCGGGACGCCTGGAGGCGTCCGCCGAGGAGCACCTCGACCTCCTCGACGCGCTGACCGCCCGCGACACGGAGCGGACGCGCGAGGTGATGACACGGCATCTGGGGCATGTGCGGGGGATGTGGGCCGCCCGCTGACGCGAGGAGTCGACGAGGCCACGAGTCGGCCGGCCGTCCCACCCCGTGGTCCGGCCACGGCATGGATGTGCCCGTGTGTTCCGGCGGCGCGCGGTCACCAACTACGACGCGCCGCCGGCTCGTGCCTCAGTCGCCGTCGTCGTCGGTGGCTTCGTCGTCGGTGGCTTCGTCGTAGTCGTCGGCTTCGAAGTCCTCGCTGCTGACGTAGTCCACGAACCACTCCTCGGTGCCGTCCTCGGCCTCGTCGTCGATGTCGTCGAGGAAGCCGGGTTCGTCCTCGCGGAACCAGTGACGGATCATGCCCCGCGCTCGGTACAGCGGGGTCAGCCGGCCCTCGGACAGAACCTGCAGGCTCGCGGCGGCACCTCCGGTCCACTGCAGACCACCGGTGGCGGTGAGCAGGTCGAGGCCGGTGGCGGCGGGATCGGCCGCGGCGCGCAGGGCGATGCGGCCGTTGCGTCGGCTGCACATGATGGCGGTGGTCCGTTCGGCGTGCGTGACCTCGGTGACCACGACATGGTCACGCGGCCACTTCTTGTCGGCGTGCAGTTCCTTCATGCGCTTCTCGACCAGGTCGATGTTCCTGATCTCCTCGGTACGGCAGCCGGCTGCGTGGAAGAGCACCGAGTTCGCCCTGCCGAATTCCAGGACCATCGAGCCGTCGGCGGTGACCAGTGCTGCCCCCGCACCTATCCCGGTGTTGAGGTGGATCTGCACGCTGCCCTTCGAATCACCGTGGAAGACCGTGATGTTCTTCTTCGACGGCCTGTTCTCGATGTCGATGCCGAAGAGGGTCTTCAGCGTGCCCTTGCGCTCGAAGTGCCCCTTGCGGAAGACACCCACATCGCCGAGTCGCCGGTCGGCGGACGGCGGCCACGCCGGTTCCATGCCGACATCGGCCCGGACCTTCCTGATGTACTGCCTGTGGCGGTCGTTCGGCACCCCGTCCTCCGTTGTGTCTCTCCTCAAGCGGTCGATGTCGTAGCGTAAGGCGTTTGACGCGCAATCAATATGTCTTGCTTACAAGAGAGTTGGAACCGAGCAGAGAAGGACACATTGCGACATGATGCGATCCGCGGTGCTCGCCGTCCGCCAGTATCACCGTCAACCGAACGGTGGGGGCCCCGACTGGTGGGTCTGGTCCTTGAAGCGTCCGGGAGTGCTGAACACCGAGTCCACCGAAGTGCGACTCGACGACCCGGCGGAGCTGGAGATGCTGCACGCACTTCCGCGGCGGATCGCCGAACTGCGCTCGTCCAGGGCCGGCCACGCGGCGATCGAGGAGGCCGTGCGGGCCCGGGGGGAGTGGATCGCGCGGACCGGACTGTCCCGCATGACGGAACATCTCAAGGCCCTGGGCCCGGTCGTCGTGCACCTTCAACTGCCCACCGGCCTGAGGGATTTCGAGGCGCTTCCATGGGAGATGGCGCTGGTCGACGGCGTGCCGCTCGTGCAGCACGGCGTGATGTTCGTGCGGGGCGTGCTCGGCTCCGGGTCCGGCACCGGCCGGGCGGCCGATCCGCGCGACCTGCCGTCGCATCTGCGCATGCTGGCACTGTTCAGCCTGCCGCAGACCACCACGCCGGTTGACCTCGGTGCCCATCGTGCCGACCTGCGTGCGCGCCTGCTCGATCTGTCGGCCGGCGGACGCGACAGCGGCACACCCCTGGAACTGCGCACCCGGCAGTTCGGAGTGAGCCGGGACACGCTGCGGTCCATGCTCCGCGAGCCGGCGGGCTGGGACGTCATTCACATCGTCGCTCATGGCCTCCCGGGGGGCCTGTGCCTGGAGCGACGGGACGGCACGACAGACCGAGTGAGCACGCGCGATCTGGTCGAACTGCTCGGGCAGGGGCGGGGCCGCACCCGCCTGGTGTTCCTCTCCGCCTGCTGGTCCGGAGGCCAGGAACCGGATCTCTCGGACGCCGTCGACGAGGAACCCGCGCCGGAGCGGGCCTCCGCGCTCACCTCCCTGGCGTCGGCCGTCGCCGAGGAGCTCGGGTGCGCGGTCGTCGCGATGCGCTTTCCGGTGGGCAACGACTTCGCCCGCATCTTCGCCGTTCGCCTGTACACCCACCTCTTCCGGTCCTCCCACACGCTGCCGCAGGCGCTGCGCAACACACTGGCGGAGACCCTGGCCGACCCCGAACTCCCCGAGCGGCGCTACCCATTGCTCTGTGCGGCCACGCCCATGCTCTACGGCGCCGCTGCCTTGACACAGTCCCTGCCCGACCGCCCCATGAGAAGCGTTCCCCCGCGCGGCCCGCGAAGCAACGGCGTCGGGGCGCTGCCCGACCGGCCGCGTTCCTTCGTGGGGCGGCTGCGGGAGATGATGCGGTTGAGCAGCGCGCTCGCCCCCGAGAGCGGTGTGCGCGGCGCGGTCGTGCACGGCGTGACGGGGATGGGTGCGACGACCTGCGCGGCGCTGCTGGCCCACGATCACCGCGAGGCGTTCGACGTCATTGTGTGGCATCCCCGACCCGCCTCACCGGAGGCGGTCGCTCCCTCCATCGGTGACCCCTTCGCCGACCTGCTGCGCCGCATCGTCGTTCAGGTTCCCGAACTTGCCCGCGCCTACCGTGAGTTGCCCTGGCCCGAATGGATCGGCAGGGCGGCCGCCCTACGGCTTCTCCTCGTGCTGGACGCTGCCGATCGGGCCGTCGGCCAGGACCCGCGCTTCGCCGACCTCGTCCAACGGTTCGCCGAGGAGGACGGCCCCGGCAGAATCCTGTTGACGTCCCGCGCCGAGTTGCCCGCCCTCGCCTCCTGTCTGCCCCGCACCGAGCTGCCCCCGCTGGACGACGACGAGATGTGGCAGATCCTGCGTACCCTGCCCCGGCTGGGGGCGTTGTCGCGCGTGCGCCGGACCTCGGTGACCGCCGCCAGGGTCGTGCGCCGGGCCGCTGGCAGGCCCGATCGGCTGCTGGATGCGGAGCGCAGGGCCAGGACCGTGGAGACCCTCGAAGAGTGGCTGCGCGATCAATGACCCCTAATTCGTAGCGGTATTCGAATTCGATGCCCATTGAGATCCCGAATCCACATCGGAGTCAAGGCCGGGTGATATTTCTTCACTGCTTCCGGGTACACGCGGCCCGTATGGGTCTACGCTGCTCTGCACTGGCATATGCGCAGGGTTTTTTGGGGGGGACGGGGAACGTGTCGGGGGATTACGACGCCTTACTGGAAGTCCTGGACTTCAGCAAGGACAAGAACGGTCCGCGTTGGCGTTGGCGGATCACACGAGGCAACCGCGCGGGTGAACAGTGGGTGGCAGATGTCGATCTGACGGCCGGCGCGAGTGCGGAGAACGCCAAGAACTACGGCTTCCTCGGCGACCCGCACGAGTTCATGTGGCGCGCCCGGCTCGGCGCTTCGGGGGAGGCCAATACCCTGCGCTGGCTGGGTGACTGGCTGCGGACCTCCGTGCTCACGCAGGAGATCTGGGACAGGCTGCCCGCGAGGCCGTCGACGGTGCTGGTCCGGCTGAACGCGGATGGCCCGGAACGCGAGATACTCGGCTATCCGCTTGTCCTGGCAGCCGACAAGACAGGCTCCCTCGCCGAGCGTAAACTGGTGTTCGTCCACGACGTGGCGCCGGCCCGCTCGCACGGCGACGAGGAGGCCCGTCGGGCACGAGCGGACGCCCCGCTCCATCTGGTCGGGGTCTTCAATCGCACCAAGGCCGGTGAACCACTGGACCTGCACGCCGAACAGTCACAGGTCTTCGGCAAGGTGCGTCACATCGCCGCCGTTGGCAGCGGCAGAGACATCACGAGACGCACCCTCTCGTACCACGTGACACACGACCAGCTCAAGGCGCACCTGCAAAGCGCCAAGCGCCCCGACCGACAAGGGGATCCGGGCCAGTGGCAGATGATCCTGCATCTGGCCGACCGCGGTGCTCCCGGGAGCTGGTCGGCGGTCGACGACTCCCGCCCGGGCGCGGTGCCCGGTGCGAAGTCGCCGTTGAGCGCCTCGGAACTCGTCGACATGCTGCAGACGGGGGACAACGACCAGCGCCTGCGACTCGCGGTGATCACCACCCGACCCGCCAAAAGCCCGTCCCTCGCGGACCAGCTCGAGATGTTCCGCATCCCCTCGCACCTCGCAACGGAGCCCTCGAAGGCG
The DNA here is from genome assembly GCF_008806595.1 of Streptomyces luteolifulvus. Classification (GTDB taxonomy): domain Bacteria; phylum Actinomycetota; class Actinomycetes; order Streptomycetales; family Streptomycetaceae; genus Streptomyces; species Streptomyces luteolifulvus. The sequence goes on from NZ_VZRB01000013.1 coordinate 39,156, forward strand.
GTCAGTCCCGAACCGGACGCCGATGGGCTGGCCCTCGAACTGGCCCGGCGACTGGGCTGCGCGGTGCTGGCCTTCCGGCACGGGATCGCAGACCAGGCGGCCGTCGCCGTCATGGTGAAGGTGTACGAGCACTTGCTCGCTCACAGGCTGCCCCTGCCGCGGGCTGTGGGTGTGGCCATCGCCGAATGCAAGGCGCAGAAGCTGCTGACGGACCTCGACGTCGTCGCGCCCGTCATCTACGGCGCAGACGCCTGCGGGCTGGTGATCGACCCTCCGTCGCTCCCGACGCCCGACGAGCCGACGCAGCAGCAGCCTCCACCGAGCCTCATCGGGCACCACGATCCCATGTGGACGGCCAGCGCGATCTTCGCCCGGCTCGGTGGCACCCACGCCAACGGCGCCGTCCTGCACGGCATGGCCGGTGTGGGCAAGACCACCTGCGCCGACGAACTGATCGGTCAGTACGCCCACTGCTACCGCGAGGTCGTGAGATATCCGCTCCCGGACAGACCGATGGACGACAGCCCGTCGGCTGCTCTGAAGGGCTTCGTCGCCGCCCTGCTGAAGCTGCCGGCTCTGCAGCAGGCGTTCGAGAAGCGGAGGGAGCGCATCCCGGCGCCGTCGGAGCTGGAGGAATTCCTCGCGAACGCCGACGCCTTCGAACGCCTCTGCGAGGACATCGACGAGCGTCTGACGACCAGCGACACGGCCTACGTCCTGGTCTGCCTCTCGGACATCGGGAACCTGATCGTGCAGCGCCCGCAAGACCTGCGGACGCTCTCCTCGAACGGACACGGCCCCTCGGCTCAGAGCCCCTGGCGGGACGAGCGGTGGGAGCGGTTGATCAATGCCATGACCGCGCACCATGCCCGCGGGTTCCGCCTGCTGATCACCAGCCCGGCCCCGCTCCACCTCGACCAGCGGCGTCTGCCCGACGTTCCCGTACCCCTGCTGGCACCCGCCGAGGCATTCCTGTACGCCCAGAGTCTTCCCGGCCTCGCAGGTGTCATCGCCGACGCCGCTCGGGACGTGTCCGGTGAGGACGGTCGCAGGATCGTGCACCATGTGCTGGCGCGGGCCGAGGGGCATCCGGGGCTGCTCCGCTTCGCCAGTGACGTGGCCGCAAAGCCGGACGGCCGGAGACGACTGCGACGCCTCGCGATGGCGGACAGCCACGAGCTGGGGCGGGATTCCTCGGAACAGATCCCCGAAGCCTGGCAGAAGATCGAGAAGTGGGCGGAGGGCGTGCTGAACTGCATTCCGCGTGGCGACCCTCGGCATCTGCTGCTCCTCGTCCTGTCGGAGCTCAGCGCCCGGCATCGTGTGCTGCCCCCGGACGACGACTCCGTGCCGGGGCTGCTCGCCGAGGTCTGGGCAGGTCTGCGCGTCCATCGGCACCGCCTGTGGGGCGGAGCACGGGATCCGGAACCCCTCCCGAAAGAGGCGCCGCCCGCCATCGGTGAGCGGGAGGAACTCCGGGAGCTGTTGGACGCGTTGGGCCGTGCGTGTCTGATCGACTGCCTGGAACTGCCCGAGGGTAAACGCATCAGGATCCGCATGCAGCCGGCGGTCGGAGAAGCAGTGCGGCGGCACCACGCGACCTGGCTCGACGGCGACGGCTCACTGCGCGCCGACGTGGACCGGATCGCCATACGGCACACCGCGGGGCGGGTGGAGGATGCCCTTCGGCACCGAACGCACGGCAGAACGGCCGACGTCCAGCGGCTCATACCCGAAGCCATGCCCTACTTGGAGCGCGCGGGTGCCTGGGAGGCGTGGCTTCCCCTCGTGGCCATTCGTATGACCCGGTCGCGTGGAGGGCGCCGCGGCCTGGACGGCATGGTGCGCAAACTCGAGCGGGTCACCGCTGACATAAGGGACAAGGGTTCGGACCAGTACAAGATGGCCGAGCGGCTCGGCAGGGTGTTCAAGGCTCTGGGCGAGGGCGATCGGCCCGGACTCTCCGCGCTTCTCGGGAACGGCCCCAGCGATGCCGTCGTGGACAACTCGCCGCTGGCCATGGCCATGGGCGTCGGCATCCTCAGTGGGCTGCGGGACACCGGCCGACTGGCTGTGGCGCGAGAAGTGGGCAACGACTACCTCAGATTCGTCGCGGTCGGCACCAGGGCCACCCTCGTGGCCAGTGCCGTCGAGGTCGAACTCCTGCGGGTGATGGTCGACCAGGGGGAGCTGACCGAGGCTCAGGGCCGCATCGAACTCGCCTTCGAGGCGATTGCCGACGTGCGCTTCCGTGACGCCGTCCACACCGACTGGGCCGACGGGGAGATCCTGCGCAAGAAGCTGTTCACCATACGGCGCGACAGTCATGTCCTGCTGGCCCAGGCCGTGAAGGACGACGCCGCGCGCGCTCGTCATCTGCAGCTGGCCCGCGCAGACCACGAACGCCTCGGACAGTACCTGGCGCTGGAGGGACCGGACGAGATCGAAGAGCATCTGCATGCCGTGGAGGGATGTCTGCTGGGGGTGGACCGCCGACTGGAGGGAACACAGCACGACTTGGAGTTGTACGACCGCCAGTTGCGGGACTGTCCGCGAGAGGCCGAGCGCTCCGGAGATGTCGTCGTGCAGGCCATGACCGACTCGGCGCGTGCCCGGATCAAACGCGAACTGGCCCGCCGGGCACCCGATCGAGGCGGGGAATGGGTGGGGCACGGGGCCATGATGCAGGCCCGGGAGTACGAACTGAAGGCTCTGCGGCTGCTCTACGCCCAGGGCACGCCGATGGACATCGGTGCCTGCCACCGACGCGTCGGAGATGACCAACTCGCATGTCAGCACGAGCGCTTGAGGAACAGCACACCGGTCCACCAGATGTACGCGGCGTTGCTCGGCAGGCTCACCGGAGCGCATGTGCTGAAGGAGCGGCCCTCGGATCGTGAGGCCTGGCGGCGATTCCGCTCGCAGGGCACGGAGCTTCCGGACAGCGTGCAGGACCTGTGCGAACGCATCCGGGCCGACGTTTTCACAGAGGGCCGGGAGCAGGGGTCCGGCGCGATGGATCCGGAAAACGTTCTTCGCAAACTCGTGGATGACGACTCCGAGTTGACGGAGGCTTTCCGGGGAATGTCAGCGGATTCATAGGCTCCACCGATAAAGTGCGCGGACTATGGGGGGTGGGGGAATGGCGCACGTCGTCCACCTGAGGATCAGGACGGCCGGAGAGTTCTCTCCGGCGACCTACGCCGTCGAAGCGACGTTCATCAAGGGGAACACCGTTGTAGAGAAAACACTGGAGATCGAAGTGCCACTGGGACTGACGGATCCGGACGGCCCCCCGGCCCTGTGGCATTCACTGTGGTCGCTGGTGGCCGACGACATCAGGGACGGGGACGACCTCGGCGTGGTGGTCCTGCGTCTGCACGAGCCGGAACTGCGGGCCCTGGACTGGGAACGCCTTGCCCGGGACGGTGAAACGGACGACGGATCCGGTTCGCCCGTGGTGCTGCGCACCGCCGTCGGCCCCGGCAGTTTTCACAGAGGCGAGCGGTTGTCGTTCGGTGATCTACCGGTGCGGGTACTGGTAGTGGGGGTGGATTCCCACGTGGGACGGGGGGCGGCGAGCGACCCTCCGTGGCACGAGGATGTCGCTGTGCATGCCGCGGTTCATGCGCGGGCCGAACGGTGGGAGGTCGACGTGCTCCCGGAGCCAGTCAGCCACAGCGTCCTTTCCACAACCCTGAAGGTCAGTAAGCCGCATGTGCTCCACCTGGCGGGGAGCACCGCCCGCAGGCTGTTCGAAGAGGCATCGTCGGCACCGGACGTACTCAACCTGTCCTCCGTCCGGCTCGTCGTCTCCAGCTGCCACGAGCCCCCGGACGAGGCGCGGCGGCTGCTCGAGCCCTATGTTCAGGCCGATGCCCTGCACCCGGTGCTCGCCGCCGTGTCCCTGACCTCCGGACCGGAACCGGATCCCGAGCACGACCTGTGCGAGTCGCTGACCACGCTCTACGGCGAACTGATCGCGGGCAGCAGCCTTGACGCCGCGGTCCGGTCCGTCACCGACGCCGACCCGGCGATGTCCGCCGCCGTCACCGTCAACTGCCTCCCGGAACGGGTGTTACCGAAGCCTTCGCAACCCCTCCCGCCCTCGGCCTTCGACCTGTACGAACCTCTGGAGAGGGCCACGGACCGGGTCGGTCAGCGCAGGACGGCGCTCGAGCAGTTGGAGTCGGGAGCCGGCGTCAAACGACTGATCGTGCTGTCCGGCGGCGCACAGGACGCCCGGATGGGCGCCACCTGGTTCCTGCTCTCCACGGTTCGCGCCTGGGAGGAGCGGCCGGGTCGCCGGGCCCTCTACCTGGACTTCGAGCGCCGCCGCAGCACCAATCCGCTCAGGCCGGCCGAGAGGCCGCCACAGGGCGGCGACATCGTGCTGGAGACGGTGGCCCTGCTGACCAGCAGCCTGCGCAGGCACAGCGAACGCCACGGCGGCTGGGACATCGACGACGATCTCACCGCCCTTGAGGAGCAGATCGCCCGGGAGAGCCTGAACGTCCTGCAGGACGGCGGCTACCGCACCGAGAACAGTGCCGTCCGGCACCCGCTCGTCGGCGCTGCCGTGGAACTGCTCGTCAAAGCCGCCCGGCCCAACACACACCTCGTACTGGCACTCGACCACTTCGTGGAGAACAACGAGGTGAGCTCTGCTGCGGCTCACTACCTGGTGAACGAGCTGTTCAATCCTGTGCTGCACAGCCGCAGTGCCGTCACCGTCGTGGCGACCGCCAAGAACCTGCACGACCGCCAGACCGCGGACCGGCTCGCGGGGTTCGTCGCCGAGCGGCACCACATCACCCTCCAGCGCTGGTCCGCCCACCATGGAGGTCCCCTGCTGCGCGAGCTCGGCACCCGCCTGGGGTACGACTGGCACGGCATGCCCGAGTGGCGGGAGCTGGTGAGAGAGAAACTCGACTCGATTGCGGAAGACTTCGGACCGCAGTTCCTCGAAGAGGTCTACGACGCAGCCCTGACCCGGATCGGCTGAGAGAGGGGGCGAATGGCGAATGGAACGGACAGCACGCGTGCCAGCTGCCGGGATCGACGAGTACGAAAAGGCGTTTCGATACTTCAAGGACTCGCGAGAACGCAAGCCCGAGCGTTACGACGTCCTGAAACGCTGCAGCCTGATGACGTGCATCAACGAGCCCGTCTTCGCCGTCGCCGCCGAGGGACTGCAGCAGTACTCCTTCAAGGACCTGGAACGCGTACTGGTCTCGTATCCCGCCGAAGCAGGCTGGTACCAGCTCAACAGTATGATCCGCAAGGGTGCCTGGGCCGCCTGGTGGCTCGATCCCCAGGAGATCGCCGCGGAGGACGGGCTGCCCGCCCGGATGGCCGAAACGGCGGAACGGGTCGCCGCCCATCTGAGCGGCACCGACGGTGACACCGCACTGGTGGAGCGGCTACGGCTGCTGGTGCTCGCGGGGCGCCATCACGAGGCGGGCAGAGAGTTCGACAAGTGGTACCCGGCTTTCGAGAACGTGGCCGACTTCGCCGTGTGCCGGAGGCTGGCGGAAGCCGTGGCGCCGGACGATCTGCTGCGGTTCGCCGAGCACGCGCTCCCTTGGGACCTGCTGGAGCGCCGCACCCGCGCGGAGCGCAGGCTGGAGATGAGCAGGGGCCTGCACGAGTTCTTCGAGCAGACCCGGCACTACGTCTCCCGCCGTGATGTGGAGGGCATCCTGGAATCGGCGGTTCATGGCACCGAACCTCCGCCTCCCGGCATCATCCAGGACGGCATCCCGCCCGGGCCGCCCCGCGTGATCCATATGCACGCCCACGGCGGCATGGGCAAGAGCACTCAACTCGCCTGGCTGGTGGCGAGGTACGGCATTCAGCAGGAACCGCCGGTGCTCTCCGCCGTCCTCGACGCGCAGTCGATGGTGACCGAGCGCCTGCTCGCCTTGCCGGAGCTGCTGCTGATCAAGGCGGCCGACCAGTTCCTGAAACAGGCCCAGGTCCTGACACCCGGGTACCGGCACCACGAACTCGACCGGCTCCTCGGGAAGTACGGGCATCGAAGCCGCGAGCTGGACCGAGAGTTCGACGCACCGGGCAGCACACCGCTCCAGCGGTGGAATCCCGATCCTCTGCCGAAGAGCGTGCTCACCGAATTCGCCGACACCCTGCACACCATCGCGCGCGCTCCCGTACTGCTCTGCCTGGACACGACGGACGAGCTGCTGCAGGCGCCCGAGGACGAACTGGCCCCGCTGCTGCGGATGCTGCACGACCTCGTCCACCAGGTCGACCGGATGCGTGTGGTGCTGTCGGGCCGGTCCGACGTCACCGAGAGGGCCGTCTTCCGGGAGTGCTTCAGCGACGTGCCGTGGCGGAGCCTCGGTCTCAAGCCGTTCACCGCCAAGGAGGCGGGGACCTATCTGAGGCTGCGGGGGATCGACCGCGAGCAGGCGGCGCGGATAGTTGCCGCGTGCGAACAGGACATCGAGGGCTCACCGGCCTTCACGCCACTCGTTCTCGCACTGCTGGCCGGCTCGCCCGACGAACTGCCCAGCGCGGGCGACTCGCTCTATCTCTTCGTCGTCGACCGTGAACTGGACCACATCAAGGACAAGTACACCCGCAACGCCCTCAAGTACTGTGCGGTTGCCCGTCATCCCACGTACGACTACTTCGTGAAGGTTCTCGTCCCCCTGTTGTCCGTCGGCGGCACCGGCCTCACGGGCGCACTGGCGGAAGAACCCGAGGATCCCAAAGAGCTGTGGGACCGGCTGATCGGTTATGCCAGGCGATCCGCGTGGATCAAGGGCCAGGACACTCGTCTGGACGTGCACGTCAATGTGCGGCGTGAACTGCGCAGGCGCATGCGCTCCGACGAGGAGTCGGCGTGGCGCCAGTTCCACCGGGATGCTGCCGGGCGCTGTGGAGAGCTCGCCCGGCAGGCCGGGAGCGCCGAGGAATCCGCAGGCTGGGTCGCCGAGCAGGTGTACCACGAACTGCACTCGGCGGTGGACCGGCACAGCGACCACGAGGAATTCCTGAACGGCGTCGCGGAGACCTGGCACCGTCAGGTCGCTCTGGCCTGGCGGCGGGGCGACTTCGCCGGCGTGATCGACCTGGCCGACCGGTTGCTCAGCGCAGACCTGGAGAGCGCGGAGAACGCGGAGAACGAAGGGGAAGGCCTCGGCGAGCCCGACCCACGAGTGATGTCGCCGCAGCTCTGGTACGACATCGCACTCGAACGAGCGTACGGCGAACTGCATGCAGTGCTGTACGGCGGCAGGCCCGGCTGGTTCGATGTGGACCGCTATCTGAAGCTGACGCGTCGCCGCGCCGAGATGACCTCACCGGGCCGGCCGCCGGTCCGGCAGGACCGGTTGCGCGCGGACGTCGTCCAGGCGGCGCTGTGGCTGCACGACGGACTGCGTGAGGGGCTGGACCCGGTGCGCGAGGCGAACGCGCTGTTGAGCGATGTCCTCCAGACCTATCAGACGGACGAGAGCCCCTCGGAGCACCACCTCCGGGACCTGTGGGTGGCCGACGCCCAATTGCTGCTGGCGAGTTGCCGCGTAAGGATCGGACGGACACAGGAACGCGCCGATGTCGGCCACGCCGAGGCCGACCGGGCGTTCGTCGAGATGTTCGACGCGGCCGTGTCGCATGCGCCCCCCCAGGCCCGGCTCATGTCCCGCTACGCGATGCAGGACTGGGAGTTGGCCGACCGCCCCGACCTGGTGCGGGCCTGGCAACGGCGGCTCGAGGCGATCTCGGCACCCACGGACGACTGGACGCAACTGGCGGCCGCCGCGGCGCAGTTGGGCTCGGGGCTGCCATTGCAGGACGACTGGTACGCGCGTTCCGGCTTCAGCCGCGAGGCGTTACGGGCGGACCTGCTGACGGCCCGCTCGCACCTGCTGGTCGGTGAACCCCACTTGGCCGAGCGACTGCTGCAACAGGTCACCCTGCCCGCCGTATCCGGGCAAATGGAACCGGAGTTGGCATTCGAAACGCTGATGATCCTGGCCAGGGCCGAAGCGCAGATGCTCGAACTCGAGCAGGCCGACACCTATGCGCACATGGCCATGGGACGTGCCTCCGACGACGAGCGGCGGCTGGCTGTGATGGCGTTGGGGGCCGCGACGGCACTGTCCTCGGCAGGCGACCTCGGACGAGCGGATCAATGGATCGCCCGGGCCCGGCCGCTGCGCGAGGAGTCCCGCGGCGCGGCGGGCACGGCGATGTTCGGCGCCGAGTGCGCCCTGCTGCACCGTTGGGGGCGGCTCGGGGACGCCGAGGAGTTGTTGCGCCGCTGGGCCGACGAGTTGTGCTTCCGCCGCAAGGACACCGGACGGCACGGATCGCCGCCCACCGCGGCCGAATGGCTCTCGTTCGGCCTGCACGCGCTGGTGTGCGGACCGGTCGGCGACGTGAAGAAGCACCTTGCGGCCATCAACACGGCGCTGGAGTCCATCCCCGGGACGAACCGTCGTCTCATGCTCCTCGCCGAGCAGGCACGTCTGTACGCGACCATCCCTGATGCGGCGGTGCTCACCGACAAGCCGCGCATCGACGCGGTCGAACAACTGCTGGCCAGGCAGCGTTCCGTACCGGGTGAACACGCGCCGGCGGCCGGGCTGCGGGCCCTGTGGGCCGCGGAAGTGCGCACCCTGCTGCTCGGTGGGGGCCCCAGGACGGTCGCCGAGATGCGCACCGCCGCGCAGCGACTGGGCCGGGACAACGGCCGGCTGCATCTCACCTGGCTGCGACTGCACCGCCTGCTGCCCCCGGACGCGGAGCTCGTGCCCGAACCGTTGCCGCTCGCCAAGGCCCACGACCAGGCCCAGCGGCTGGTCCTGCGTGCCGCCGACCTGCTGGCCCGCGCACATCACGATGCCCGCAGGCGGCGCCGCCGGGCAGCGGAGGAAGCCGCCGGACTCCTCGGCAGCCTCGCCACGGACGACACCACCGTGCCCACCGCATGGCATCTGCTCGCCGCCAGGGACGGCGCCGACGTCGGTATGCCGGCGGATGCACTGGCGGAACTGCTGCACACACCCCTGCTGGAGGAGGCGCGCCGCCGGAACCTGCAGTTCGCACTGCGCCGACTCGGCCGGTACGAGGGCGGGCTGCCCACCGGAAAGGCCGACGAGTCGTGGCGCAGAGCCTGGGCCGCCTATCAGCGAGAGGCGCGCGGAGGAGTGCCCGCGCATCTGCGGCAGGCCGTCCGGGCGGCCGCCGAGGAACGGCCCGTCACCCAGGTCGTGGTGGACGTCCAGGGCAACGCCGTCGGCACCGCACCGCGGCCCGACTCGTCTCCCACGGTGGATCCGAGCCCGTCCGGAGGAGCGCTCGTCTGGCGGGCGACAGAGGACTTCCTGCTCTCCCCGACACCACTCGGTGTGGCGGGCGACAGGCCCGTGGACGTCATCCTGCTGCACGGCGAGATGCGGCCCTACGACCAGGGAGCTGCTCTGCGGCTGCCGGGCAGCGCCCGCTCCATCCGTCCCGAGGACGTGGACCGGGCCGTGCGCACCCTGTGCGACGAGCGCCGGCAACCACCACCGCTGGTGGTGCTGGACGTACTGCCGCAGGAAGCGGCCGACGGCAGCGAGTCGCAACTGCGCGACCTGTTCGCCTTCCAGTTGCACCTGCTCGGTTACGTTCCCGCCGTGCTGGCTTCCGGTCCCGTGGCCGTGGACCCGGACGACACATGGCGCCGGACGGCCCTGTCCCAGGCCGTCCGCTTCGGCCGCACCGCCCATCAGATTGCCGAGCGGCTCCAGCAGTTCGCGGCGCGGCACGGCGACGAGGCGCGCTTCGGGCCCCGTATCAGGCTGCTGACCCACATCCCGGAGGAGGAGACCTTCGGCATCGGCCTGCTGTGACGGTACCGGAATCCCGGTGATCAGGGCCGGTTGACCGCCGCCAGCATGAGCACCAGGACGACCAGAGGGACGGCGACAATGATGGCGACGGCGACGGAGACAGCCATGAACAGCCGCCGGATGTCGTCGGCCGTCCCCTCCGGCCTCGCCCGATGGCCGGCGTCGGCGCCCGCTCGGGGTGTGCGTTCCGCGGTGCCGACGCGGCGGCCGCCCGGCAGCCAGCCCGTCAGCCTCACCCTGCCGCGAGCCCTGGGCGGCCGGTTGGGCATGGGCGGTGCCTTCCGCTCCGAGAATTCGGACAGCGCATCCAACTGCAGGGCCCGGGGGATCGCCCATCGACCCATCACCACGAAGAAGACGGGGTGGATGGAAAGGCACTTGTGCTCGTACAGCTCGAACATCCGCAGTACGACGGGTCGCAGCGGGTCGGGGAGAGCGGGGTCGGAATGTTCCCGCAGAAATACGGCCCAGGCGAGCGCCGGTCCCTTCCACAGGAGGGCGTCGCGGACCAGCAGATCGAACAGGTGCTGTGCATCGTGGGTGAACGTCGGTTGCCAGGACTCCGCGTGCGGGCGGTCGTCCACCAGGCCGAGCCGGAGGCGGAGCGCCGTCAGACAGGCGATCTCCCTCTCCGACTCGCTCCACCGGTCGACGCTGTTGTGCAGCTCGAACAACAGATCCTGGGCCTCTTGAGCGGTGCGTGGCTGGAGCAGCCGCTCGACGAGAGCCGCTGCCTCACGATCCCGGCTCTCGGCTTCCGGGGACCGCAGCGCGGAGTCTTCGGCGCCCTGCCCGGGTGACAACGGCTCGGTTGCCGGGTCGACGGTGGGCACGGAGGTCTCCTCGGCCTCCGGTGCCTGGACACCCGGCGTCCGGACGTCGTGGGCTTCCTGGTGCTCCGCGAGCCCTTCCAACTCCTCGGCGCCTTCGATGACGTACTCCGCAGGCGATGGTGTGACCGGCGGGCCGGCCGTCAGTTCCTTGTACGGCGTCATACCGGCATGCACGGTCAGGATGCTGCAGAGCGTCTCGGCCCGCTCGGTCGGTGCCATCGAGTACCAGCGCTGCTCGCGGCACAGGGCCTCCAGCCCGTCCAGGCCGTAGTCCTGATAGCGGGCGACCAGCATCGAGGCCGCTTCGTGAGCCGGACCGTCGGGCGCGGGCTGTCCGCCCAGGCGCCGACGCCCGTAGTTGTGACTGCCCGGCCGGGGCCATTCCGGCATGACGATGAGGCGGTAGCTCTTGGACTCCACGGACTCCAGCGTCGAGAAGGTCCAGCGACCGGGGACCAGCGGCGAGAGCATGTCCACCAGGCCGAGGAGGACCGCACGGGGGTTGTCACCGACCTCGGAGACGGCGATCGAGAACCTGCGCTCCGGATCGGTGAGCACCCAGGTCGTGAGATGACGCAGAGCCTCCGCGAGCGCCGGTGCGCGGCTCTCCTCCCGGAGGCGGGCCGCGCCCTGCCGGCCCCGTCGGTCCAGCTCGCCAGGGTCGATACGCCCCAGCCGCTGTCCGAGCCGCACCTGTGTGACCTCATCCCCCAGAGGCCAGTCCGCGTGGTCGAGTCCGAGGGCGACTTGGGGGGTGAACTGACCCCGGGCACTGATCAGGGCCTGGCTGCGCAGGTTGCCGCGGAACAGGGTGTCGAGTGCGACGACACGGCGCACGATCAGGTCCTGGTCCGACGGAAGGCCTTCGTACGCGAGCGAGTCCGCGGTGGCGGAGTCGCCGGGAGGCCGCAGGATGGGCTCGGCGAGTTTGAAGAGGCTGACCTCCTCCGACATGAGGTAGGAGGAGGCAACCGGGCCGAAGCCGGTGTTGCGGGCGGGGTTGTCCGGGTCGTAGGCGCAAATGACCTGATGGACCTCGGCGTTCGAGACGGGCACGTTTGTCACACCTCTCTGAGCCGGGGAGCGGGCACATGCGCGTGCAGCAGACCCCACATCTGGAACACGGAGAGCAGCGGCCCGAGCACGCGGCGGGGGCGGATGCCGCCGGCGAAGGCGGTCGCGGAGGCGGCGGATCCTGAGCTGCCGTTGGCGGACGGCAGTACGGCCGGGGACATTCCGGTGGCGGACACGAAGTGCAGGGTGCAGCGACGGCACTCCATGAACGGACGTAGCCACGGCGTGGCTTGATGATGCGTCAGGAAGGCATAGACGTCCTGACTCTCCCGGAAGACCTCCGAGGGCTCCGGAGCGGCCTTGGGCCGGCTCTCCTCACGCAGCCAGTGGTCGATGGGCGGTTCAAAGCGCAGCACGTCGCACTTGTTCAGCACGATCGCCGTCGGCACATTGCACAGGCCGTCCTCACGCGGCAGCCGGTCCAGTACGGCCGTGAAGGTCGGGTCGGCCGTCCCCGCCGACTGCGGAGGCACACCGGCGACCTCCCGGGCCAGCGTGAGCTGCCTCAGCCGCAGCGCCCTGAGCGCGTCGACGACGAAGATCAGCGCGTCCACGCCGAGGAGGAACTCGGTGACCGTTCCGGGCAGATGCAGGGACTCTCCGGCGATGTCGAAGAACGCCACCGGTCTGGTCTCGCCGTTGACCGTGATCAGCAGGGCGTCGGTGAACTCGACGAAGTCCGTGGGCCGGGTGGCCGGCAGGACCCGTCCCGCCTCCAGCTGGTTGACGGCCCGGGCCAGGAAGGCGTGGTGCTGGGACGTGTTGACCGAGCGACTGCGGATACCCAGAGAGTCCAGGCCCCCGCGGCCGATCTCGGCCATCATCGCCGCCAGCAGATGCGTCTTTCCGGTACCGGACTGGCCGACGAAGGCGATGGTGAGCGGCCTGCCGAACATGAGGTACGGCACGGGCAGGAAGTGCGGCTGGGCCTTGTCATTGGGGCACTTGAGGAAGGCGCGGTTCAACTGGTCCTGCCGCCGCATGCTGTTGGGCTCCGATCCCGGGTCCCACGGCGCGAGATCATTGGTGCGGGGGTCGGGGAGGAACAGCTGCCGTTCGTCGAACTGCAGATCCTGCAGGCAACTCGGGCAGCGTACCCGCTGCCGCGGTCGCTCGTCGGGGAGTACCTGATCCACTATCTGCCTTCTCCCGTTCTGCGGCCGCTCGTTCCCCAGCGCCCCGGTCCGGGGCGCGGTCGTCGCCGTCCCCAGCCGCTGCCGTACTGCTCTTTCACGTCACCGCTCCCGCCGGTACTGGGGTCAGGAACTGCGGTTTGTGTCGGTTCGGGCTCCTCGGCCGGGGGAGCCGCCGGCCAGGCCGACGGACCCTTGTCGGCAAGAAGTTCGACGAATCGGCGGCGGCCCTCGAGGAGGGGGTCCGAGGGACGGCCCAGGGCGTCCCAGGGATCCGACGCGGCGATGCGTCGCAGCATCGTCCTGGCGTCCGGCCGCTGGTCGGCGCGCTCGGCGAACACGTCCTTGAGCAGGTCGTCGCGTACCGGTCCGGCGATCGGCGGCATGCGGTTGCCCGTCGGCTCACGGGAGTGGGCGACGAAGTACACCAGCTGCCCCGCGCTCCAGATGTCGTCGCGGTGGTCGTTGTTGCCTGTTCCCGCGTGCTGTTCGGGCGAGACCCAGGGCTGGGACCCGATCCGCTGTCTGGGGCGGCCCACGCGGTCGGCGGTGCTGAAGTCGGTCACCTGAACCCGGGCACCGTCCCAGCGCACCGTCGCCGGTCCGATCGACCGGTGCACCAGCCCTGCCCGCTCCAGCAGGCGCAGGGCCCGGAACAGGCTGCTCTCGAACTTCTTCTGCTCCGCGGACAGCATCAGTCCGCCGGCCCGCTCGGCGAGGGTCCGTGCGTCGCGTGGCGGGTCCAGCAGCAGGAAGGGCTGCTCCACCTCGATGGCGTACCCGGCCAGCCTGGTGAACTCCGGGGGATAGCTGACCTCCTGGAACGTCCGGATCAGCGTCAGTCCGGCCCGGATCTCCGCCTCCAGGGCGTCGATGCTCTCCGCGCGCGTGGTGTACGCGGGCAGCAGACGCCGCTGCAGGAAGAGCCGTCCGTCCTCCAGCCGCAGGGTGCGTGTGCGGAACCCGGAGCCCGATGTGGGCTGTTCGTCGACTCCGTACTCCAGCACCCGGACCCGTTCGGGCATGCCGGCGGAGTCGACGAAGGACAAGGTCTCGTTCATCCCGTCACGCTCCGGGCTTCCTTGCGTTCCAATCCTGTCGTGCCTTTCCGTGTCACCCTGCCTCGCCCGGCGCACGAGAGGCCGACGGGGGAGGGGTGGCGTCCCTTGACGACGTGGTGCCCACATCGGCCTCTTCCGGCCACACGGGCCGCACGGCCCCTGTCGTCAGGGGTACGAGCCTCAGCAGACCGGCGAACCTGCCGGACGCCGTCCAGACGATCTCGGGCATGCCCACCATGACCGGCGAGCTGTGCGCGGCCCAGTCACCGCTCTGTGGAGCCCCGTCCCCACGGCCCCGGCCGCCGTGCCCCTTCTCGGCACCCGAGGAACTCACCACGGCCTTCCAGAAGGCTCCCTGCATCGCCTGCGGCACAAAGCCGAAGCTGCGCGCCGAACCCGGGGCCCGGTCGAGCATGCGGAGCTGGTCCGGGGAGCACAACTGGAGAGCGTCGCTGCGGCTGTCCGGCAGCAGGACGTCGACGATGCGGTGCAGGTCGACCCCGACCAGCGTTGCCGGATCCGGCCGGCCCGCCGACGCGGAGGCGAACGGGGGTGCGGGTGTGGTGCCGGCCCGCGCCAGCTGCTGCTGGTACCCGTGCATCAGCTCGTCCGTGCGGGAGACCACGGGCAGCGAAGCGGCGCTGGCCGGGTCCCGGAGCACCACCTCCCAGTACGGGGCGAGGACCTCGGCCACGAGGTCGCAGACGTCGCCCGCAAGGGTGGTCTGCAAGGTCTGGCCGGCTTGTCCGACGTACTCCACGGCGAACGTGGTCCCTCCGCGTCCGCCGGCGGGCCCGCTCCGTCCGCCGCGTGGGCCGGAGTCCCAGGCCGGTCGTGCGCGGCGGCCCAGCTGTTCGGCGAACTCCGCCAGTGTGTCGCAGACGGATTGCACCAGATGGGCCAGCGCCTTGGCCTGGTCGGAGGCCCCGGCTCGGGCGTCGGCCAGCAGCCAGTGCTGCAGAACGCCCTGGTCGAGGACGTCACCGAGCCGGTCGACGGCCTCGCCGGCTGCTGCCAGGCCGGCGTCGGTCCGCCACTGCCGCACGGCGGTGACCCACAGCGAACGGGCGGACAGCGCCGCGGCCAGCAGAGCCAGAACGATCAGCGGGGCACCCGTCCAGACGGGAACACCGACCGAGCGCAGCCCCAGCCCCGCCCCGCCGCCGGCCAGCCAGGAGACGGCCAGCGCCCCGGCTGTGGCGGGTGGCACCCTGCCGGGTGAGCCCGCCGCACGGACCGAGCCGACCGCGAGAAGCACCAGGACGATCACCGTTCCCCACACGCCCAGCGGACTCAGCCCCGCCAGCAGCGCGGCGGCGGCCGCCCACAGGGACGGCGGCACGAGGTCGGTGCCGATGGGCGGCGGCGGTGGTTCTCGCAGCGTGTCGAGCAGGTCGTCCGGGCAGAGGCGGTGAAGCCGGTCGAGCTGGGCGGCGCTGCCGGTGGGCACGGTGCGTCCGGCGAAGTCGCGCAGCCAGTCCACGATCTCGGGCAGCGGCCGGCGCCGGTGCAGTCGCTGGGCGACCTGCCGCCGCAGTTCGGCGCCCACTTCGTCCGGGCGGGTGCCGGGCACGGGCGGCAGCTGGATGCCCATCTGCGCGAGGTGGTCACGACCGTCCGCGTTGAGGCCGGCCCTCCCGTCGGCCCACTCAAACGTCTGCTCGATGGCGTCCCGGTAGTCGGCCAGGCAGTGCCCGGTCTCGCGCACGGACTGCACCGCGTCTAAGGCCGGTTCGCTCATCATCAGCAGGCCCCGCCAGCCCGCCAGTACGTCCAGGGCGTCGTTTGCCTCACCGAGCCGTTCGACACTGCGCCAGTGGGCCTGCCGGAGAAGGCTGCTCTCGGGCAGACAGTCCTCCACGGAGAGGTCTTCGGGCTGGACGTGGCCGGCCAGGACGTCCAGGGCCCCGCCCGGAGCGAGCCCGGTGCGCAGATCGTCCGAGGGTGACACGCAGCTGTCCAGCGCCTGCAACTGGGCACGCATCAGGTCCTCTTCGGGCACTTCGTGCACCAGCAGCCGCAGTGCGGGGCTGGCGACCGCCGACGGCAGTTCGCCCAGTGCCGCCACGGTCTCGTCGAAGACCTCGGCCACCCGCAGCAGGTCGATCAGCGGTTCCAGGCCGGTGATGTCGTCGGCTGCGCTGTCGCTGTCCGTCAACGCGAGCGAACGCGCCTGACCGGGTCGCCAGCCGATGCCCCGTACGTCCCCGATCCACAGCGTCGCGGCCACCGGGGGCCGCAGCTGGGAGGGCAGGCTGAGCACCCGCTCGTCCGGCCCCGGCAGCGGTCCCACCGCGAGACACAGCAAGGACGAGACCAAGGGGTTGGAACACAGTCGTTCGTACGCCGCGTGATGCCGCAGCAATGAGGTGACGGTGTCGATGACCAGGACGCGCGAGACGTCCGCCGACCGCACGTGCGCGTCACGCATCGCGTCGCGGAAGCGTTCGACCAGTGCCTGGGGGTCCATCACCTCGGCCAGTTCGTGGCGCAGATCGATACAGACGACGAGCTGGTCGTCGGTGGAGCCGATCACTGTCGCTCTCCCCGGGGGTCCTTGGTCAGTTCGGCACCGGCGCTGAAGCGCCGGTCGTGCACGGGGGACTGGTAGTGACCGGGGGCGGCCTGGAACGACTGGTCGAGTGTGCGCAGGGTCCAGCCGGACATCCGGTGCGCCCGTGGGAAGGGCAGGTCGAGAGCGCCCGGCAGGGTCTCGTTCCAGAACGCGGTCAGATCGGCATGCCCGGCCGGCCGTTGCCCGTCCGTCCGGTGGGCCAACTGCTCCAGCAGCCCGCCCTGTTGCGGGGCCACCTCGTGCACCAGCGTGTGGAACATGCCGTGGGGCGGGATCGGCGACATCTCCAGGCCGATCGGGGTGGTCTGCATCAACTGTTCGCAGAAGGCGTTGCGGATGCCGCCGCTGTCCTCGGCCAGAGTCCATGCTTCGTACGCCCGCAGCAGGTTGCCCCAGCTGGACAGCCCGCCGCCGGGCGCGTCGAGCGGGCAGACCATGGCGGCGGAGTCCCGGTCCTGCAGACCGATGCGGATCCGGAGCGGACTCATGACGTCGCCGAACACCTGGACCTGGTTGTTCCACATGGCGCACAGCAGCCGATGCAGGATGTGCCGCCGGTCGGACTCGGTGCCCATCAGGAAGTCGTAGCCGTAGCCGAGCCGTTGACGCCATCTCAGATGGTCGCCCGGCTGTTCCGTCGCGAGGGCCTCGGCCCACAGTGTCAGTGTCTCGCGGACCTCCGGCACCTCGGTGAGACTCATCGAACTGCGGAACAGCACCACGGTGATGGATTCGGTGGACACCGGCCGGAACTCGATCTCCCGTGCGCTGTCCCGGGGCAGCCGCATCTCGCGTTCCAGGAACCTGCGCACATGTGCGTCCGAGGACGTCGCCGGATACACGATGAGGACCTTCAGCCGCCCGGTGCCCTCCGGCGAGAAGCCGACCGGCAGCAGTGAGGCCAGCTTGTGCCGGCACTGCTCCAGGGCGTCGTCGCCGACCGGCCCACCGCCTCCGGTCGCGGCTTCGGCCAGCAGCGTGCCCAGCCGTGGCAGCAGCGGGCGTTCCTCCCGGTCACCGGGCTCCACGAAGAGCCGCTTGATCCGGTGCTGGAGCTGATCCTTGATCATGTGCACCGCGCGGCGGGGATCGGCCCGTGCCTCGCCGAAGGCGGTCCGCCACTGCTCGGGGCTCACCAGGCGCCCCATCAGGGCGCGTTCGTCGTCGGTCTCACGCAGTCCCTCGGCCAGGAGAAGGCGCCGTACCACTGCTTCGTAGAACGACGTCAGGTCGGCTTGTGCGGGGAGCAGGTACGAGACGCCGGTGCGCGGGCGGTAGAGGTGGCGGGTGCGCTGGCTGAAGGAGGCGTGTTCCTCGTCGGCCTGTTCCCGGAAGGACGTGACCAGGGCGTTGAGCTCCGACTTGACGCCGGCCAGCGTACGGTCCCAGCGGCCCGCGTGGTCGGCCCAGTGACGGTGCCAGGTGCGCCGGGACTCCCACTCGTACCAGGTGTCCTGCTGCTGCAGAACTGCGGCCACTTCCGGGTCGGTCCACTTGGCCTTGACCAGGCCGCCCATACGGTCCCGGATGCCCTGTGGCTGCGGAGTACCGGTGGTCAGCCCGGGTGGTCGCTCGGGCTCACGGCGGCGGTTCTCCAGCAACCCGGCGAAGCCGACCCGTTCCAGGCGGTCCTTGGCACCGGGGTCACCGAGGACCAGGTGGTGGATCTCCGTGACGTCGCATCGGCCCAGCAGCTGCCGCACGCCCCTCACCGGATCGAAGACCGCGGCCAACTCGGCGACCTGCTGGCGGAGTTGGCGGTCGAGATCGCCCAGAGCATCCTCCATGGCGAGCTGGCGGGTCGCCAGCGCGTCGAGGATGGCCCGGGCGCCGGTGGCGGGGCGCGGTTCGTTGAAGGGCAGACTGGTCCGGCTCCAGAGGCGGTCGATGTTCGAGGCGGTGAAGAACTCGCGGATGAGTTCTCGCCCCGGGCCCTCCGGCGGGCGGGGCGCGGCGTCCTGCTGGCGCAGCGCCGTGGCCTGCAGCCGGGAGGCGAGGAGCTCGGCCAGCTCGTCGACCGGCACGGTCATGGAGGCCACCAGACTCGTGGACACACCGCGGTGGCCGATGCCGGTGGGGGCCACCGCGGCCCGCTCCACGTTGGTGTTGATGAACGAGTCGGCGAAGGACTGGTAGAGATGGTCGCTGTCGTGCGTCCGTCCGTCGTCGTCGCCCAGTTCGGTGCCGAGCAGCGACATCATCAGCGAGACGACGCTGCGGTGCAGGTCTTCGCGCTCGATGCCGGATGTGCGGCTGAACAGGAAGGCGGTCTGCGCGGTGGACGGGCGCAGTCGCACCGCCAGCCCGCCCGGATACTCCAGCCGGAGCTGGCCCTGAGTGCCCACGTCGTCCAGGTTGTCCTCTGCCTCGGGCGCGTTCTGGTCGTCCACCAGGCGGAACAGATCTACCAGCGAGCGGCCGGCGTTGAGCCGTGCGGCCCGGCCGCCGCCGCGCCCGTCGTCGAATGCGGAGGGCATGAGAACCAGTGGGTAGATCTTCACTCGGTAGTGGGCCTCCTCGAAGGCCTGTCCAATGAGGTGCAGATAGTCGTAGAAGATGCCCGAGCCGGTGCCACCCGCCACCGAGAACGCCACGAACACGTCGCAGCTGTCGGCCAGTGTGCCGCCGAGCGACGTCAGGTCGCCGCCGGACTTGCTGATCATCGAGATCGCATCACGCAGCGGGCCCATCGCCGCGCCGAGACCGCTGCGGAACGTCTCGAACATGGCCGCCCGGCCCACGGTGGGCAGCTGCCCGGCGCCCCGGATCAGCGGTGCGATCCGCGGTTCGCCGGTGCGCGGCGGCAACCAGGTGCACATCGGCCCGGGCAGATTGGTCCGCAGGCTGCGGGCCACCTCGGGATAGGAGTCGAACCGCGGCAGCAGGCCGAAGGTGGCGTGCGAGGTCCTGCTGTACGCCGCCTTGAGCGGACCCTCCGCACGCATGTGCGGCAGACGGTTCAGCTCGGCCTCGTTCAGGTCGGCGTACACGAACTGCAGGCAGTCCGGCAGCTGGTACGGCAGCAGCTGCCGTCCTCGGAGTACGGACAGCAGGGCGGTGCCGTCCGGTCCGCACAGTGCTTCCCGGAGCCGGTTCTCCAGTTCGGCACCGATGAGGCACCCGCTGCCCCCGAGGCCGACGAAGAGCATCGGCTGATAGATCTTCACTGGGCTTCACCTCGTGGGGACGTGGCGCAGGCGCGCGGTGACCCGATGGCTGTGCCGGGGGTCGTACGGGCGCGTCGCGTGTCAGAAGTCGTTGTCATAGGGCCGCCGTGTGGTGAGCGTGGCGTTGCGGACGGCGGACTCGCGCTCGCCGCGGCGTCGTCGTGTCCGTTCCTTCGGCACGGGCCGACCGGAACCGCGTGTACCGCGTTCAGCCCGGGAACCTCGCGCTGACCGGGAGGCGGGGCGGTGGTCGGCGAAGCCGAGCGAGAGACCGTCGGCAAGTGCGGAGCGCTGGTTGCGTGGGATGACGATCCGCTGTCCGTCGGGCAGCCGAACCGTCAGACCGCCGTCGGCGGTGCGGCGTACGCGATGGCGACCCTGGGCCTCGTCCAGGAGGAGCCGCTGGTTGCCGCCGGCCGCCGCGCGCAGGGAGAAGCCGAACTCGGGGCCGGCGTGCGCCGGTGCCCGCAGCCGGCTGAGCTCGGTGTCGGCGCGATAGAGGATCAGCTGGATGTCCGAGGTGTCGCGGGCCCGCCGGCGGTCCTGCCAGCGCAGGGCCAGCAGCACCGCGAGCGCCAGCGTCAGCGCCGCCCCGGCGCCCACCGCGTTGGCGTACCGGTCGAGGAAGCCGGGCACCGGAACCACCCGGACCGTCACGAAGGCCTGGGTGACCACCTGGCCGGACGACTCGTCCCGGACCGTCAGTCTGCCCGGCACCGCGCCCAGCGCCGCGCCCGGGCCGAAGCGCATCCGCAGGGGTACGCGCACTGCCTGGCCCGGCGCGACGGTGATCCGCTGCGGGCCGATGGTGAGGGCGCTGGCAGCCGAGCCGCCCTGCAACGTCAGGCGCAACCGGTGCGCGGCGTCGTCGTCGTTGCGCAGTTCGATGCCGCCCTGGGCGGTGCTGCCCGGGTGTACCTCGCGGTCGTCGAAGACGATCGCGCCGGTCACCGGGGGCGAGATCGAGGCCAGTTCGGTCGAGTACGGGCGCTGGTCGCCGGCGATGCCTTCGCCGACCATCAGGCCGGTGAAGGAGAGCGACCCGGTGGCGGTGCGTGGCACGGTGATCCGTGCCGAGAACTCGCCGTCGTGGGCCCGGGGATCCGGGTCCTTTCCGCTGTCCTCCAGTCTCACCGTTCGTGCCGGGAAACCGGCGCCCGTGAGTTTGACCGACACCCTGATCCCGTTCAGCTGGCCGGGTTCCGTGAGGACGACGCCCTGACGGGTCTGCAGCGTGACGTGGGCCGTCACCTGCTGTCCGGCCGTCGGGACCGGTGGGTCGACGAGGATGTACGAGCGCAGCACGCCCTGCCAGATCGCAGTGGCCGTGATCCGCTGCGCCGACGCCCCGTCGAGCACCTGCACATGGACCCGCCAGGTCCCCGGATAGGGATTGCGGATCCGCAGCGCTTCAACCGGCCCGGACTGGCCGACCAGTTCGAACTCCGAGCCGTAGGCCTTGCCGTGCAGCGGCACCTTGCGCCCGCGCGGGTCGTAGTACGTCACGGCGACCCCGTCCGGGTTCTCCTTGACGACGTCGATGGTCCCGTCCGTGGCGACGGGCGGGATCGTCACCTTCAGGTCGGCGCTGGACGACACCGACTCCGCCCGGCTGTGCATCGTCCGGGCGCAGCGCGCGCCCGCGAAGGCGGTGAGGAGGATGTCGGCCACCTCCGAGGACCCGGCCGTGACGCGGGCCGTGGGACGAGCCGAGGGCAGGTCCGCGCAACGGCTCTGATAGCCGCCCGCCGCCAGCGCGGCCAGTTGCTCCTTGTCGATGTCCGAGCCGAAGCCGAGCGGCCAGATCTGCACCTTGTCCGAGCGGGCCTGCGCGACCCTCTTCGCAAGCGTCTTCCGCCCGTTGGCGTTGCGCGAGGCGGGATCGTCGCCGTAGGCGGGGCTGTCGCTGACGTCCAGACGTCCGTCGGTCAGCAGGAATATGATCTTCGGGGTGCTGTCGTCGCTGTCGGTGAGCAGCGACAGTCCCTGCGCCAGGGCGGCCGGAAAGTCGGTGCCGTTGCCCTCGGAGTCCGAGCGCCGGTGCAACCCCGACACGCACGAACTCAGCCGTTCCCGGCCCGCCGCGTCCACGCGGGTCGGCGGGCAGACCGTGTCCACCGGCGCCTGGCCCTGACGCGTCACGCTGCCGAAGCCGACCACAGCCACCCGGGACCGGTCGGAGACCTCACCGAGCGCCAGCACCGAGGCCGCCGCTCGCTCCGCGGCGACGTCCGCCGGCGAAAGGCTCCCGGACTCGTCCACGAGGACGACGAAGTCAATCGGTTCCGGACTCAGCGAATCCTGATCCTCGGCGTGGGCCGAGGTGGGAATGGCAGCGGGAAGCAGAGCCAATAAAAGGGCGCACACCACGGCGAATCTGTGGCCGAGACTGATGGGCCGAAATGAGCTGCGGCGTAACGATTCTCGCGAAGATGAACTCCGTCTTCCCGACGTACGGCGGGAGGCACCCGTCCGCATCGGACCACCCCCCTGGCACCCTGCGAGACCGTGTAGGTAGTTGTAGCACCGGGCGATGACGCCCCGTAAGGGTTTGACCCAATCAAGCAGAGCGCGAGCGTTGATCAATTAAAAGTGACGGAAGTTGACCGAGTGCTTTCGCATTGTTTCTTCGTTGGAGCTTGATTCGGAATTCCCTTTTCCGCATCTGCTCGAATTCGTACGTGTGTTTAGTCCCGGTGCTGGGTGGTCGGGCGGTGGGGATGTGGCGGGAGCGACGCCCGCTGAGAGCGCACCTCGCGTACCGACGACTTTCACACGAGCGCAACCGCACCCTTCCCTGACGTTTGGTGCTCCTGGAACACTCCTTTCGCGCGCATTCCGTCATGACCCGGCCCGTCGATCCCCCCTCAAGGCGAGAGGTCCCTCAACTCATGCCCGAAGTCAACCGGCGCCGCTTCCTTCAACTCGCAGGCGCCACCACGGCCTTCACGGCGCTGTCGAGCAGCATCCAGCGGGCCGCCGCACTGCCCGCGAACCACCGCACGGGGTCCATCGAGGACGTCGAGCACATCGTCGTTCTGATGCAGGAGAACCGGTCCTTCGACCACTACTTCGGTTCGCTGAGAGGCGTCCGCGGCTTCGGCGACCCGCGGCCGGTCACCCTGGCGAACGGCAAGTCCGTCTGGCACCAGTCGAACGGCACCAAGGACATCCTTCCGTTCCACCCGGACGCCGACGACCTGGGCATGCAGTTCCTGGAGGGCCTGCCGCACAGCTGGCCCGACGGACAGGCCGCCTACAACTCGGGCAAGTACGACAAGTGGGTCCCCGCCAAGGGCACCACGACCATGGCGTACCTGACCCGTGAGGACATCCCCTTCCACTACGCGCTCGCCGACACCTTCACCGTCTGCGACGCGTACCACTGCTCGTTCATCGGCTCCACCGACCCGAACCGCTACTACATGTGGACGGGGTACACGGGCAACGACGGCAAGGGCGGCGGCCCGGTCCTGGGCAACGACGAGCTCGGCTACGGCTGGACGACCTACCCTGAGCGGCTCGAAGCGGCCGGGATCTCCTGGAAGATCTACCAGGACATCGGTGACGGCCTGGACGCCGCCGGCTCCTGGGGCTGGATCCAGGACGCCTACCGCGGCAACTACGGCGACAACTCGCTCCTGTACTTCAACGCCTACCGCAACGCCAAGCCGGGCGATCCGCTCTACGACAAGGCCCGCACCGGCACCGACGTCAACAACGGCGACGGCTACTTCGACCGGCTGAGGGCCGATGTCCAGGCGGGGAAGCTGCCGCAGATCTCCTGGATCGCCGCTCCCGAGGCGTTCTCCGAGCACTCCAACTGGCCCTCGAACTACGGCGCCTGGTACATGGCGCAGGTCCTGGACGCGCTCACCGCCAACCCCGAGGTCTGGGCGAAGACCGCGCTGTTCATCACGTACGACGAGAACGACGGCTTCTTCGACCACATGGTCCCGCCGCTGCCGCCGAAGTCCGCCGACCAGGGCAAGTCGACCGTCGACGTCACCCTCGATCTGTACCCGGGGACCTCGAACCGTGTCGCCGGTCCCTACGGTCTCGGCCCGCGGGTGCCCACGCTGGTCGTCTCGCCCTGGAGCAAGGGCGGTTACGTCTGCTCCGAGACCCTCGACCACACCTCGATCATCCGGTTCATGGAGCGCCGCTTCGGGGTGCTGGAGCCGAACATCTCGCCGTGGCGGCGGGCTGTCTGCGGCGACCTCACCTCCGCCTTCGACTTCTCCCGCAAGGACAGCAGGCCGGCCGCGCTGCCGGACACCGACGAGTACGAGCCGGCGGACCGCGAACGGCACCCCGACTACCGTCCGACCGTGCCCGCCGACCCCAGCATGCCCCGGCAGGAGCGCGGGCTGCGTCCGGCCCGACCGCTCAAGTACGCGCCGTACACGGACGGTTCGGCGGACACCGCGGCCGGGAAGTTCACGCTCACCTTCGCCTCCGGCGCCAAAGCCGGCGCGGCGTTCCTGGTGACCTCCGGCAACCGCACCGACGGCCCCTGGTACTACACCACCGAGGCGGGCAAGACCCTCTCGGACACCTGGAACTCGGCGTACTCCGGCGGGTCGTACGACCTGACGGTGCACGGCCCCAACGGGTTCCTGCGCACCTTCAAGGGCCCGAACAAGGCCGCCGGACCTGAGGTCGGCGCGCGGCACTGCGGCGACGACATCGAGCTGACGTTCACCAACAAGGGCTCGGGCCCGGTCCGGTTGAGGGTCACGAGCGCCTACGGCGGCCGGCCCACGACCGTCACGGTGCGCCCCGGCGCCACCGCGCGGCGCACCGTCGACCTCGCGTCGAGCCGGCGCTGGTACGACCTGACGGTCACTTCCGACGCCGACCCGGCCTTTGTGCGGCGATTCGCCGGACATGTCGAGAACGGCCGTTCCGGTGTGAGCGATCCGGCCTTCATCACCGAGTAGAAGGCGGGGCAAAACCCTGATGAACGCGGTATCGCAGGGGCTGTTCAGGTGCCGGTGGGCTCGGGGGTAGTGTGCCCCGGTGACCACGCAATCGAACACACCTGCAGGCTGGTACCCCGATCCGCACGGGGCGCCCCAGACGCTCCGTTACTGGGACGGCGTGCAGTGGACCGAGAACACCAACAACCAGCAGCAGGGCGTGCCGCAGGTGCCGCAGCAGCAGACGGCCGCCCCGGACGCGCGCGTTCAGCGTCAGGTGCAGCAGCAGGCCGGCGTCGCTCCGAGCGGCGCCGGCGGCGGCACCCTGTTCACCGAGCCGGTTCTGGTGGTGAACCAGAAGGCCAAGCTGATCGAGCTGACCAACGAGTACAAGGTCATGGATCAGTCCGGCAACCAGATCGGCTCGGTCGTCCAGGTCGGGCAGAGCGCACTGCGCAAGGTGGTGCGCTTCCTCGCCAGCATCGACCAGTTCCTGACGCACAGGCTGGAGATCCGCGACGCCTACGGCCAGCCGCAGTTGCTGCTGACCCGGCCCGCAAAGTTCCTCAAGTCGCGGGTGATCGTGACCCGTCCGGACGGTCAGCCGGTCGGTGAGATCGTCCAGCAGAACATGATCGGCAAGATCAACTTCGCCATGAACGTGAACGGCCAGCAGGTCGGCGCCATCAAGGCGGAGAACTGGCGGGCGTGGAACTTCGCGATCGTCGACCACGCGGACAACGAGGTCGCCCGGATCACCAAGACCTGGGAAGGCCTCGCCAAGACGATGTTCACGACGGCGGACAACTACGTCCTCCAGATCCACTACCAGCTGCCCGAGCCGCTGCTCAGCCTCGTGGTGGCGACGGCGCTCACCGTCGACACGGCCCTCAAGCAGGACGCGCGAGGGTTCGGCTGAGCCCGCTCACAAGGGTGTGAGCTGCCCGGGCCCGGCGGGCTGGGGCAGCAGCGCCGGTCCGGCCGGGGCCGTTGCCGGTTCCAGTGCCAGTACGGCGGCCACGGGGTGCTCCTCGTGGCCGTCGTCGTTCCGGACGAGGCGTTCGGGTGGCACCCGGGACAGCAGCACCACGCCCCAGGACGCCAGCCCCGCGCCCGCCAGGGCGAGCAGCACGCCTGCCGCGCCGCCCTGCAGCCGCTCGCCCAGCAGCGAGAGCCCGATCACCGCGGCCGCCGTCGGATTGGCCAGCGTCACCACCGCGAGCGGCGCACCGAGACCGCCCCGGTAGGCCGTCTGCGACAGCAGCAGTCCGCCCGCCGCGAACACCGCGACCAGCAGCGCCACCCCGATCACCTGTGCGCTCAGCAGCGGGCCCGTCCGGTCCGTCGCGGCCACCGTCACGGTCTGGGTGAGCGCCGAGGCGACACCGGACGCGAAGCCGGACGCGGTCGCGTGGCGCAGGCCGGGCCGTGCGCCGGGCCGGGCCAGCAGGCCGATCAGCGTCGCCGTCACCCCCGTGACCGCGAGCGCCTGAGGGACACTCAGCACGGCGTCGGGGGCCGACCCGGAGGCCGTCACGAGGATCGCGGCAAGGCCCGCGAGGGTGTACACGGTGCCCCGCCACTCGGCCGCGCCGACCTTCCGACCCGCGATCCGCGCGCCGAGCGGCACCGCCGCGACCAGGGTGAGCGCGCCCAGCGGCTGGACCACGGTGAGCGGGCCGTACTTGAGGGCCACGACGTGCAGCAGCGCGGCGGAGGAGTTCAGACCGACCGACCCCCACCACGCGCCGCTGCCGAGCAGCCGCAGTGTGCCGGTGCCGGAGGTCCGGGAGGCCAGCCGCTCCTGGGCGACGGCGGCGGCCGCGTAGGCGACGGCAGAGAAGAGGGACAGCGCGACGGCGAGGAGGGTGGCGTTCATCGGCCCGCCCCCACGAGGGCACGGTCGTCCGCCGGTACGAGCCCCTCCTGGCCGCGTCCCGCCGTCGTGACCGTCCGGTGCGGCAGGTGGATCACCGTGAGCGCGGCCCCGAGCAGAGCCGTCGCAGCGATCGCGTCGAGCCAGTAGTGGTTCGCCGTCCCGACGATCACCAGCAGCGTCAGCAGCGGATGCAGCAGCCACAGCCACCGCCCGCGCGACCGGGTCGCCACGATCAGACCGACGGCCACCATCAGGGCCCAGCCGAAGTGCAGCGAGGGCATCGCTGCGAACTGGTTCGTCAGGTGGTCGCTCTGCGGCGGGCCGTACACGGAAGGACCGTACGTCCGCGCGGTGTCCACCAGACCGGTCGCCGCGAGCATGCGCGGCGGGGCCAGCGGGACCACGAGGTGCAGCACCAGGGCGGCGGTGGTCATCGCGGCGAGGATCCGGCGGGCCCGGACGTAGTGGGCCGGCCGTCGCAGATAGAGCCAGACGAGGAAGGCCGCGGTGGCCGGGAAGTGGACCGTCGCGTAGTAGGTGTTCGCGAGGTGCGCGAATGTGTCGCCGTGCAGCAGCAGCGACTGCACCGAGCCCTCGCCGGGAAGGTGGACGGCCCGTTCGAGGTCCCACACGCGGTGCGCGTTGCGAAAGGCCTCGTCGGTGTGGCCCGTGGCCAGTTGCCGGCCGGACTTGTAGACGAGGAAGAGCCCTGCGACCAGCAGGAGCTCACGGACGAGCGGCGGCCGCGCTATTGCGGCCGGCTGCGCCGGTTCAGGCTCGGTGCGGGCATTCATCCCCCGGCCCTTTCGCTGACGGTGGTGCGTGCGGGTGGTGCGGGCAGAGCTGGTGACTCGTCGCGCCGGTGAAATTCATCGACACGAGGGCGCTGCGGTACGGAGCTGTACCGGTACGGAGCTGTACCGGTACGGGGCTGTTCCGAAACGCTACTGTACCGATACGCCAGTGTACCGATACGGTCGGGTACCGGTACACTGGCGTATCGATTGATGGGACGCGTGTCGTCAGCCGTACGACACACTGGAGACCGAAGAGCGGACCTCCCGGCCGCCGGACAGCAGCGAGGAGCAGAGCCCATGACGTCGCAGGCCGCGGACGGACCGGAAACGGTCGCCGCCTCGCGCCGCTCCAAGATCACGCCGGAGCGTGAGCAGGAGTTCTTCGACGCCGTGCTCGACCAGATCCGCGAATGCGGATACGACTCGTTCACGATGGAGGGCATCGCCGCCAGCACCCGCTGCAGCAAGTCCACGCTCTACCGGCAGTGGCGGACGAAACCCCAGTTCGTCGCCGCGGCCCTGCGTGCCAGGCGGCGGACACCGTTCGCCGACATCGACACCGGCTCGCTCGCCGAGGACCTGCGCCGGGCCGCGCGGGCCGCGGGCGAGTGGTCGGGCAGGGACACCAAGCTGATCGAGGCGCTCGGGCACGCCGTCACCCAGGACCCGGAGCTCGCGCGGGCCCTGCGCGAGGCGCTCGTCGAACCGGAGGTCGCCGCGCTCAAGGAGGTCCTGCGCCGCGGGGTCGAGCGGGGAGAGGTCCCCGCCGGCCATCCCGCGCTGGAGTACGTCCCTGCGCAGATGTTCGGCATCCTGCGCGTACGCCCCGTCCTGGAGGGCGAGTACGCCGACTCGGACTACGTCCTGCGCTTCGTGGAGGCCGCCGTGCTGCCGGCGCTGGGCCTGACCTCCTCGGACCGGACAGGTCCTGCCTCCGGCTGAGACTCAGGCCGCCGTCCACGGGATGACTGGACGGTGACCTGTTCGCGCCGCACCGTGGGGACGGGGGCGGCGCACACCCCCCGGCCGGGCGGGGTTCCTCTGGAGCGGAGAGGAGCCCCGCCCGGCCGACCGGTGCGGGGGGCGGGTCAGACGTTCTGCCCGCTGCCGCCGCCCGTCGACACCTTGATCCCCTTGGTGATCTCATCGAGCACGGACTGCTTCTCCCCGACGTCGACGCCGAAGCGGACCACCACGATCTGCTTCGGGTTCTTGGGCGAGGGGAAGGCGAGCGACTGGACGTAGCCGTCGGCGCCCTTGCTGGTGACCGCCTTCCAGCGGACCAGGTAGCCCTTCTGCCCGGCCACGGTCACGGCCTTGGAGGCCAGTACGTCGTGCGAGGTGATCGAACCGTAGGTCTTGCCGCCGTAGGACTTCTCGGCGTTGACCGGGATGTCCGCCTTCGCGACCTGCTCGGCCGTGGCGCCCTTGGTGCCGAGTGCCAGTGCGGGCGCCGAGTACGCGCCGCCCTTCGTGCACCTCTGGGAGGTGTCGCCGGGGCAGTCGTAGGAGTCGTCGGACGTGACCCCTGCGCCTGCCGGGAACTCCTGGCCGTACCAGCCGTCCGGGATCGGGATGCTGATCCCGTCGACCGAGTCGGTCACCGAACCGCTCTCGATCCTCGGGGCCTCGGGCGGGCCGGGGGAGGGAGAGGTGTCGGGCGAACCGCTCGGTCCGCCCGGTCCGCCCGGTCCGCCGGGGCCCCCCGACCCGCCGCCGGGTCCGCCCTGACCGCCCGGCCCCTGCTGAGAGTCCGCGGCGCTGCGGCCGCCGCCGTCGTCCTTGGTCAGGGCGTACACGCCGATACCGATGCTGGCGAGCACCGTGACGGCCACGGCGACCGCTATCCCCGTGCGCAGACCGCGCCGTGAGCCGGCCGTCCGCGGGACGGGATACGCCGGATACGTCGGATATGCGTGGTATGCCGGGTGAGCCCCCGCGACCGGCTGCTGCGCCGGGGGACCCCATGCGGCGGCCGATCCCGCGGGGCGGGTCTGGTCCGTCCATGCCCTGCCGTCCCACCAGCGTTCGGTGGCGGGACCGTCACTTTTCTGCCCCGGGTCGGGGTACCACCCGGGAGGAGTCACCTGCGTCATGCCCCCACCGTATGAGGCCTCCGTGAAAGAGCGATGAGAGGGGAGGGGGTAATTCCGGGGCGGAACCGGTCTGGATCGGTCACTTCGGTACGAGTCGTACCGTTCGCTCGTTCTCTCACTCGTTTTTGACTGCTGGTCAGTTTCGCGACGGCTGGTCGCGGGCAGGGGTCGTCGACCGCCCGAACCGCCGGTCACCCATCACGGCAACAGGTACCTCGACCGGCCTCCACTTCGGCAATCGGACGGCTACGCTCAAGGTCTGTACGTCGTTCGGGCGACTTGGGGAGGTAGCGGGATGACGGAGGTACGGCCGACGGCGGCCGCCTCGACTGCTTCCCTGTGGGAGCGCGGCGAGGAAGTCGCCGCCGTGGAGCGAGCGGTCGACACCCTCTGCGCGGACCGCGCCTCCTCCGGCAGCGTGCTGGTGCTGCGGGGCGAGGCGGGCTTCGGCAAGACCGCCCTGCTGGCCGAGACGCGCCGCATCGCCGAACGGCGCGGCTGCACCGTGTGGTCGGCCCGCGGCGGCGAGACCCTCCGGTCGGTCCCCTTCAACGTGGTCCGGCAGCTGTTACAGCCGGCGCTCGTGTCCCTGATGCCCGAGGAGGCGCGCGAGTACCTCGGCGACTGGTACGACATCGCCGGTCCCGCCCTCGGCATCGCGGACCCCGGCGAGCGGCAGGCCGACCCGCAGGGCGTGTGCGACGGTCTGGTCGCCGCGGTGCGCCGGCTGGCCAAGCGCGACTGGCCGCTCGTGCTGCTGATCGACGACGCGCACTGGGCCGACCAGGAGACCCTGCAGTGGCTCGCCGCGTTCGCCGAACGCCTCGACGACCTGTCCGTCCTGGTCGTGGTCGCCCGCCGGAACGGCGACGTGTCCGGCGAGAGCGCCCGCCTGCTCGACACGGTCGCCGCCGCCTCGGGCCGGCCCGTCGCCACCCTGAGCGCCCTGACCCCGGACGCGACCGCAGGGCTCACCCGCGCCACGCTGGGCGCGCACGCCGACGCCCCGTTCTGCCGCGAGGTCTGGGCCGTCACCGGCGGCAACCCCTACGAGACGGTCGAACTCCTCGCCAAGGTGCGCGACAGCGAGCTGCAGCCGACCGAGTCCGCGGCCGCCGAACTGCGCGACCTGAACCGCTCCGCCCGCGGCGGCGGCCTCGTCGCCCGCCTGGAGGAACTCGGCATCGACGCCACCCGGTTCGCCTGGGCGGCCGCCATCCTCGGCACCGGCATCTCGGTCGGCCTGGTCGCCCGCCTGGCCACCATGCGCCGCGACGATGCCGTGCGCTGCGCCGAACTCCTGCGCACCGCCCGCATCCTCACCGAGCCCGACCCCGCCAACGGCCCGGCGGACGAGGGCGACCTGGAGTTCGTCCACCCGCTGATCGCCAGCGCCGTCTACGACTCCATCCCCGACGCCCTGCGCACGGCCATGCACGGCATCGCCGCCCAGGTCGTCACCGACTCCGGGCTCGGCGCCGCGGCCGCCTCCCGCCACCTTCTCCAGGTCCACCCGGACGACGACGAGGAACTGGTCGAGCAGTTGCGCGAGGCCGCCCGCGAGCACCTCGCCGTCGGCGCCCCCGACGCGGCCCGGCGCTGCCTCGAACGCGCCCTGCTGGAACCGCCCGATCCGGCGGTCCACGCACGCGTGCTCTACGAGCTCGGCTGCGCCACCCTGCTGACCGCGCCCGCCAAGACCATCGGCCATCTGCAGACCGCGCTCGCCATCACCGGCCTCGACGACGACGAGCGCGTGGACGCCGTCGTCCGGCTCTCCCAGGCCCTGCTCCACAACAACCAGCTGGAGGAGGCCGTCCGCGCGGTCGAGGCGGAGGCCGCCCGGCACGAACCCGGGCCCGCGAAGCTGCGACTGCAGGCCGTGCACTACATGTGGGAGGGCGTCCACGCCCAGGAATCCTCCTCACCCGGCCGCTCCGAGTCCCTCGCCGCACTCGCCCGCACCTGCACCGGCCGGGACAACTCCGAGCGCGCCCTGCTCATCCTGCGCGGCTTCGACGCCATGACCCACGGCGAGAACGCCGAGGAGGTCGCCGAACTGTGCGACCGCGCCCTCGTCAACGGCCGCCTGGCGCCCGGACTCGGCTGGACCGACACCGAATGGGGCATCGAGCTCCTGCTGATGCTGGCCACCGCGTACGCCTACACCGACCGGCTCGACCGCGCCGAGGCCCTGTACTCCGAAGGCCTGCGCACCTACGAGTCGGCCGGCTGGAGCGGCGGCCATCTCGCCCTGGCCCACGCCTACGTCGGACTCGCCCACCGCAGGCGCGGCCGGCTCAGGGAGGCGGAGACCTCGCTGCGCGAGTCGCTGCGGCTGGCCGAGCGCGTCGGCCGCGGTCTGCCCCTGTACTGGACGGCGACCTGCAACCTCGTCGACACGCTGCTCGCCCGGGGCCATGTCGAGGAGGCCTGGTCGATCGCCGGGCAGTACGGCTTCGCCCCGCCGTACCCCTCCACCATCGTGCTGCCCGACCCGAGGTCGGTGCGCGGCCGGCTGCTGCTCGCGGTGGGCCGCACCAAGGAGGGCATCAACGAACTGGAGGCCGCCGAGAAGGCGGCGGCCGCCCGCGGCCACCACAACCCGGTCCTCGTCCCCTGGGCCGTCGACCTCGCCCGCGCCCTGGCCACCGAGGACCCGACGCGGGCCGCCCAGCTCGCCACCGACGTCCGCCGGCACGCCGAACGCTTCGGCACCGACACCGCCGTCGGCGAGGCCCTGCGCTGCGCCGCGGCCCTGGAGACCGGGCAGCGCGCAGTGCGACTGGCCGCCCAGGCGGTCGCCTATCTGGAGGCCTCGCCCTGCCAGTACGAACACGCCGCGGCCCGAGTCGAGTACGGCATCGCCGCCCGCTCCACGGCAGAACTCAACCGGGGCCTGGCCCTGGCCCGTTCCTGCGGAGCGGACGGCCTGGTGGCCCGGGCGAGGGAGGTACTGGAGACGGGACGGGGACTGCGTTAACCCGACGGCCCCGACGGCCTGCCGGGCCCGGGCGGAAACGGCCCGCACACGTACGCACCGGTCTCGAACGGCCTGCCCCAGGGGACCGGGAACTCGCCGCGCCGGACGGCTGCCCGCGACTCGTCGTCGTTGCGGTACGGCAGGGGGATCATCGTCACCGGCAGCGACTCACCGGTGAGGCGTGACTTCGCGGCCACCGGACGCACCAGCAAACGGGAACCGGGACCGTGCTCCCTCCACGTGGCCAGCGTGGCCCATACGTCGCCGAACGGATGCCGGACGAGCACGAGCACGTCCTCGGGCCGGACTTCGGGTTCCCTGCCGTCCATGCCCTCAGGGTAGGCCGCGCATCACGGCTCCAGCAGCTGTTCGGTGACCGCCGCCAGCCGCTCGCGCACCTGAGGATCGTAGGT
This sequence comes from Streptomyces luteolifulvus, assembly GCF_008806595.1. Taxonomy (GTDB): domain Bacteria; phylum Actinomycetota; class Actinomycetes; order Streptomycetales; family Streptomycetaceae; genus Streptomyces; species Streptomyces luteolifulvus. The sequence goes on from NZ_VZRB01000013.1 coordinate 71,955, forward strand.
GTCCTCGTGTGCTCGTGCGGGACGTGTGCCGTCGAAGTAGCCGCCCGAGCCCAGGTCCTGGGTGGCCAGGGCCAGTACCCCCGGGGCGCCGTCCGCGACCGTGCTCCACGGGGTGATGCTGCTGTCGCGGACCATGGTGGTGTCCATGTACGTCGCAGGGTGCAGCACATTGACCGCGACGCCGGTGCCCCGCAGCTCCTCGGCGAGGGCGAAGGTGTGGGCGGCGAGCGCGAGCTTGCTGCGGCAGTACGCCGACACACCGCTGTAGCCGCGGGTGCACTCGGGGTCGTCGAAGTCGAGGGGCTCCTGCCCGGCCGAGCCCACGTTGACGATCCGCGCGGGGGGGTTGGCACGCAGCACCGGCAGCAGGGCCCTGGTGAGCGCGACCGGCGCCAAGTAGTTGACCGCGAGCCGCAGTTCGTGCCCGTCGGCACTCTGCTCACGCCCCGAGCCGCGCGGCCCGAAGCCCACACCCGCGTTGTTGACCAGCACGTCCAGCTCGGGGTGCGCCTCGGCCACCCGTGCGCCCAGCTCGCGCACCCGGGCGAGCGAGGCCAGATCGGCGACGAACCCTTCGGCCGCGCCCTCGGCGCGCAGCTCCTCGACGAGCTTGTCCGTACGCTCCGGGTCGCGGCCGTGCGCGAGGACGAGGTGACCGGAGCGGACCAGCTCGAAGGCGACGTACCGGCCGAGGCCGGAGGTGGCACCGGTGATCAGAATCGTGGACATGCCTCCACCGTAGGCAGGCAGCGCAGGCATGTCATGGGTGCCCCCGCGCCCCCGCTCAGGGCGACTTGACGAACACGACCCACACCTGGCCCTGGGCGAAGTTCATCGGCCTGCCGTTCGGGGTCGTGAACTCCGTACCGTCCGTGGCCTCCTCACGGGACCACTCGGCGTCGTAGGACCGCCCGTCGCGCAGCACCTTCGCCTTCCCCGAGCCGACCGTCTCCGTGTACGGGGTGTTGTTGCCGAGGAAGTCGTGGAACGAAGACCTGCGCACCTTCACGTACTGCACGACGACCGTCGCCGGTGCCACCCGCTTCCCGGTCGTGGTCACGGTGGGCGTCCCGTCCATCGACACCAGCCAGCGGTCCTGTCTCTCGGACCAGGCGAAGGTGAAGCGGGCCGCCGGGTAGCGGACGGTGCGCGAGGCCTCCAGCCTGCCGCCCGGGGGTGCGTCCCCGTAGCGGAAGCCGGTCGTCAGGGCGGCCCGGCCCGGCGGATCGGGTGTCAGCCGGTTCGGCCGCAGATAGAGGTTGTGCGGCGCGGCCTTGTCGCCGCCGCGGAAGTAGGCGTCGGACGTCTTGCCCGGCGGCTCCGGGCGCACGGGTGCCTGGTCGATCAGCGGCAGCAGTTTGTGCTGCGCCCCCGAGAAGGCGAGCATCGGCTCGTCGAACTGACGCAGCAGTTCCAGATCGGATTCGCGTGCGCTGCGCACCGGCCCGACGGTGTCCGGGAACCTGGTCGCGTACACCGCCATGAGACGGCTCAGCCCGCCCTCCACCTGCTCCGCGTACACGACGTCCGCCGAGTCCAGGCCCGTCTGGGGCCGGGCGGCGCGCACGTTGTCGATCTTCACGGCGAGTACGGAGCCGGTCGGGGTGGCGCTGGGGGAGGTGCTGGGGGTGGCGGGACCGGTCGCGGTGCTGCTCGGGACCGGCGTACGCAGCCGGCCGCGTCCGTCGTCGACCGGGCCGCGCCCTCCCGTGCAGCCCGCCGCGACGGACACCGCCGCCGTGGCGGCCAGCAGAGCCCATGTCGTCGCGGCGCGCGGTCGGCGCGTCTTCCGTCCCGTTCTCACCGTGGCACCACATCCCGTGTCTTCGATTGTGCGCTCATCAGTTCATTCGTGCCTCTACCCGTTCGGTTCCGATGGGGCTCGTCGACTACGCCGACCGGCCCACCGCTCACGGTTCGGCGCGGCGCGTCCGGGTACCCGGGCGCCACCGCAGGACCGGACACGCCGACCTGACGGAGGGAGAGCGCGCGATGAAGGCAGTGACCTGGCAGGGCAAGCGGGACGTACGGGTGGAGACCGTGCCCGATCCGAGGATCGAGGAGCCGACGGACGCCGTCATCCGCATCACCTCCACCGGACTGTGCGGCTCCGACCTGCACCTCTACGAGGTGCTCACCCCGTTCATGACACCCGGCGACATCCTCGGCCATGAACCCATGGGCATCGTCGAGGAGGTCGGCGCGGCCGTGCCGGACCTCGCGGCGGGCGACCGGGTCGTGGTGCCGTTCCAGATCGCCTGCGGCAACTGCTGGATGTGCATGACCGGCCTGCCGACCCAGTGCGAGACCACCCAGGTCACCAGCGAGGGCATGGGCGCCGCCCTGTTCGGCTACACCCGGCTGTACGGTGCGGTACCGGGCGCCCAGGCCGAATACCTGCGTGTCCCGCAGGCGCAGTTCGGTCCGATCAAGGTCCCCGAGGGCCCGCCCGACGACCGCTTCGTCTACCTCTCCGACGTGCTGCCCACCGCCTGGCAGGCGGTCGCCTACGCGGACATCCCCGAGGGCGGCAGCGTCGCCGTGCTCGGCCTCGGCCCGATCGGGGACATGGCCTGCCGCATCGCCAAGGTCCGTGGCGCCGGCCAGGTGTTCGGGGTGGACCTGGTGAGCGAGCGGCTGCGCCGGGCGCGGGCCCGGGGTGTGCAGACGTACGACCTGAGGGGCTTCGACAACGAGAAGGATCTCGTCCAGGCGATCCGCGACGAGACGGACGGCCGCGGTCCCGACGCGGTGATCGACGCCGTCGGCACCGAGGCACACGGCAGCGCGGCCGCCCGGCTGGCCCAGCAGGCCTCGGCGCTGCTTCCGCGCAAGCTCGGCGGCCCGTTCGCGGAACGCTTCAGCATCGACCGGCTCGCCGCCCTCCACACCGCCATCGAGCTGGTGCGCCGCGGCGGCACCCTCTCGCTCGTCGGCGTGTACGGCGGCACGGCCGATCCCTTGCCGATGCTCACGATGTTCGACAAACAGCTCCAGATCCGGATGGGCCAGGCCAACGTACGGCGCTGGAGCGACGAGATCATCCCCTACCTCAAGGACGAGGACCCGCTCGGCGTCGAGGAGTTCGCCACCCATCGGCTGCCGCTCGACGAGGCCCCGCGCGCCTACGAGATGTTCCAGCGCAAGCAGGACGGCGCGGTCAAGGTGCTGATGAGGCCCTGAGGCCCTGAGGCCCTGAAGGAGCCCTGAGGCCCTGAAGGAGCCCTGAGGCCCCCGGTCAGGCCGCGGGACCGCCCGGTCGGGCCGGTGGACCGAGGATCTCGGCCAGGTCGTAGCGGACCGGCTCCTCCAGTTGCGCGTAGGTGCAGCTCTCCGGGGTCCGGTCCGGGCGCCAGCGGCGGAACCGGGCCGTGTGCCGGAAGCGCACGCCGTTCTCCATGTGGTCGTACGCCACCTCGGCCACCCGCTCCGGCCGCAGCGGCACCCAGGACAGGTCCTTCTTGCCCGACCAGCGGCTGGGCGCACCGGGCAGCCGGGCGCTCTCGTGCGCCTCCTCCTCGGCCCACGCCGCCCAGGGATGCCCCGAGACGTCCTCCATGCGCAGCGGCTCCAGCTCCTCCACCAGCTCGGCGCGGCGCTTCATCGAGAAGGCCGCCGACACCCCGATGTGCTGGAGCCTGCCGTGCTCGTCGTGGAGGCCCAGCAGCAGCGAGCCCACGATCGGGCCGCTCTTGTGGAGGCGGTAGCCGGCCACCACGACATCCGCCGTGCGCTCGTGCTTGATCTTGAACATGGCGCGCTCGTCCTGGAGATAGCGCAGGCCGAGCGGCTTGGCGACGACTCCGTCCAGGCCCGCCCCCTCGTACTGCTCGAACCAGCGCTGTGCCACATCGATGTCCGTCGTCGCCGGCGCCAGATGCACCGGCGCCGTCACCCCGGCCAGCGCCCTGGCAAGCAGCGCCCTGCGGTCGCCGAGCGGGACGTCGAGCAGCGACTCGTCGGCCAGCGCCAGCAGGTCGAAGGCGACGAACGAGGCCGGCGTCTTCTCGGCCAGCATCCGCACCCGGGAGTCGGCGGGATGGATGCGCTCGGTGAGCGCGTCGAAGTCCAGTCGGCCCTCCCGTGCGATCACGATCTCCCCGTCCAGCACACAGCGCTTGGGCACCCGCTCCTTCAGCGCCACCACCAGCTCGGGGAAGTACCTGGTCAACGGCTTGCCCGTACGACTGCCCAGCTCCACGTCGGTGCCGTCCCGGAACACGATCGCCCGGAACCCGTCCCACTTCGCCTCGTAGTGCATGCCCGGCGGGATCTTCGCCACCGACTTGGCGAGCATGGGCTTCACGGGCGGCATCACCGGCAGGTCCATGCTCCAGATTCTGCCCGCATACCCCCCTTGCCGCCCGGTGTGCGGGGTGTGCGTGGTGGGCCTACCGTGGCTCGCATGGGCGAAGCGGTGGAACTGCAAGCGGGTGGCCGCAGCGTACGGCTGTCCAGCCCGGACAAGGTCTTCTTCCCGGAGCGCGGTTTCACCAAGCTGGACCTCGCCCGCTACTACCAGGCGGTCGCCCCCGGCATCCTGCGTGCCCTGCGCAACCGGCCCACCACCCTGGAGCGCTACCCGGACGGTGTGACCGGCGAGTCCTTCTTCCAGAAGCGGGCGCCCAAGAACATGCCCGACTGGATCCCGACCGCCCACATCACCTTCCCCAGCGGCCGCAGCGCGGACGAGATGTGCCCCACGGAGGAGGCCGCCGTCCTGTGGGCCGCCCAGTACGGCACCCTCACCTTCCACCCCTGGCCGGTGCGCCGCAACGACGTCGACAGCCCGGACGAACTCCGTATCGACCTCGATCCGCAGCCCGGCACCGACTATGACGACGCCGTGCGCGCCGCCCATGAACTGCGCTCCGTCCTCGACGAGTTCGGCGGACTGCGCGGCTGGCCCAAGACCTCCGGCGGCCGCGGCCTGCATGTCTTCGTGCCCATCGAACCCCGCTGGACCTTCACCCAGGTCCGGCGCGCGGCGATCGCCGTCGGCCGTGAGATGGAGCGGCGGATGCCGGAGCAGGTGACGATCAGGTGGTGGAAGGAGGAGCGGGGCGCCCGTATCTTCCTGGACTACAACCAGACGGCGCGGGACCGCACGATCGCCTCCGCCTATTCCGTAAGACCCCGCCCGCACGCCCCTGTCTCGGCACCCCTGCGCTGGGAGGAGGTGGGCGAGGCCCGCCCCCGCGACTTCGACCTGGCCACCATGCCCGCGCGGTTCGCCGAACTCGGCGACGTGCACGCCGACATGGACGAGCACGCCTTCTCCCTCGACGCCCTGCTCGACCTCGCCCGCCGCGACGAACACGACCACGGCCTCGGCGACCTGCCGTATCCGCCGGAGTACCCGAAGATGCCCGGCGAACCGAAACGCGTCCAGCCGAGCCGCGCGAAGAAGGACCCGCAGGGGTAGGCCCGCGTCAGCCCCGCAGCCGCCGGAACCGGGCCGTCGCCTCCGCCAGGTCCACGATCGGGCTGGGGTAGCCGGCCTCCCTGCGGACGGCGTCGGGCAGGTGCATGGCGTCGGTGGCGCGCAGTTCGGGGAGCCAGCGGTGGGCGTATGCGCCCCGGGGATCGAACCGGCGGGCCTGGACGAGGGGGTTGAGGACCCGGTTGGGGCGGGTGTCCGTGCCGGTGCCGGCCACCCACTGCCAGTTGAGCTGGTTGTTCGCGATGTCGCCGTCCACCAGCAGGTCCAGGAAGTGACGGGCGCCCACGCGCCAGTCCACGTACAGCGTCTTGGCGAGGAAACTCGCGGCCAGCATGCGGGCCCGGCCCGGCATCCAGCCCTCATGGCGGAGCTGTCGCATCGCCGCGTCCACGACCGGGTAGCCCGTGCGGCCCTCCTTCCACGCCCGGATCTGCTCGGCGTCGGCGCGCCAGCGGTCGTGGCGGGGGCGGTAGTCGTGGTGGGCCGCGTCCGGGCGGGCGGCCAGGACCTGGTGGTGGAAGTCCCGCCAGGCCAGTTGACGGACGAAGGCGTGTGCCCCGGGGCCGGCGTGCGCACGCACCCGGTGCAGCGCTTCGGCCGGGGACAGACAGCCGAAGTGCAGGTAGGGGGAGAGCCGGGACGTCGCGTCGGCGGTGAGGTCGTCGTGCTGCTCCTCGTACCGGTCCAGCGGGCCGGCCAGCCATGACCGCAGCCTGCGGCGGCCCTCGGTCTCCCCGCCGGCCGGCAGACCCGGTGAGACAGGACCCGGCGGGCAGGACAGCAGGGTCTTCACGTCCGGCAGGCCCGCCGAGCCCACCTCGGGCACGGGCACCGCGTCCGGGGCGGGCAGGACATCTCGTACGGAGAAGCCCTCCCACCGGCGGAAGTACGGCGTGAAGACCGCGAAGTGGTCCTTGCCCGCGGGGGTCAGCGTCCCAGGCGGTACGGCGGTCAGCGAAGCGTCGTGGACCCGGAGCAGGCGCCCGCCCTGCGCGAGCTCCGCCCGGAGCCGGTCCTCCCGCCGGGCCGCGTACCGGCTCACCCCGCCCGCGATGTGGACCACCGAGGCTCCGGTCTCCACCGCCACCCGGCAGGTCTCCTCGACCACGTCGCCGGCGCGCACCACCAGCCGGCCGCCGCGGGCCCGCAGGGCCGCGTCGAGGTCGGCCAGGCTGTCGGCGAGGAACGCCGCACGGTTCGGCACGACAAAGCCCGTACGACGGATACCGCTGTCCACGACGAACAGCGGCACCACGCGCTCCGCGTCCCTCAGGGCGGCCCGCAGGACAGGGTTGTCGTGCACCCGCAGGTCCGCGGTGAACAGAGCGACCGAGACGCCCACCTGCCGCTCCCCTCACCCCGTCCGGACCGGGTCGCTCCCGGCCGCGGAGGCGATGCTACGAGCCGTACCGCCGCAGGCCGCGGAACGAAACGGGGTGACCTCCTGCGAGAGCGCTCTCACCTGCGCCACCTGCCCACGGCTATTCTGATCCGCAACCGCACCGAGGAGTCCCCAAGTGACCGAGACAGTGCAGCGACCCACGCTGGAGGCCGTGGCCGCGCGGGCCGGTGTGTCGCGGGCGACCGTCTCCCGGGTGGTCAACGGCGGGGACGGGGTGCGCGAACCCCTCGTCGAGCGGGTGCGGCGAGCGGTGGAGGAGCTCGGGTACGTGCCCAACCAGGCGGCCCGCAGCCTGGTGACGAAACGGCACGACGCGATCGCCGTGGTTGTCGCCGAACCGGAGACCCGGGTCTTCGCCGACCCCTTCTTCGCGCTGCAACTGCGCGGCATCAGCAAGGAGCTGACCGCCCACGACAACCAGCTCGTCCTGCTGCTCACCGAGGGCCGCGACGACCACGCCCGGGTCGGCCGCTATCTCGCGGGCGGCCATGTCGACGGGGCGCTCGTCTTCTCGCTCCACCTCGACGACCCGCTGCCCGGGCTGATCCAGCGGGCCGGAGTGCCGACCGTGTTCGGCGGGCGGCCCGGCTGGAGCGACGGCACGAGCGGCGTGGTGTACGTCGACAGCGACAACCGCGGCGGCGCCCGCGAGGCGGTACGCCACCTCGTAGGCCTCGGCCGCACCCGCATCGCGCACATCACCGGCGCCCTCGACCAGACCTCCGCGGTGGACCGGCTCGACGGGTTCCGGGACGTCATGGCCGACGTGGACCCGCGGCTGATCGCCGAGGGCGACTTTACTCCGGCCGGCGGCGAGCGGGCGATGCGCGAACTCCTCGACCGCTGCCCCGGCCTGGACGCCGTGTTCGCCGCGAACGACCTGACCGCGGCGGGCGCCCTGCGTGTGCTGCGCGAACATGGCCGGCGCGTGCCCGAGGACGTGGCCGTGGTCGGGTTCGACGACATGCTCCCCGTCGCGGAACAGACCGACCCGCCCCTCACGACGGTCCGCCAGGACATCGAGGAGATGGGCCGGCTGATGGCCCGCCTGCTGCTGCGCGGCCTGGACCGCCTCCACCCCGATGAGGGCCACGACCCTGCGGTGGGCGCGCCGGCCAGCGTGGTCACGCCGACGACCCTGGTGCGCCGCGCCTCCGCATAGAAGACCCGGCCCCGGCCTACTCCTGCCGCGGCACGCTCTTGATCACCGCGAAGCGGGCGCCGTACGGGTCGGCGAGCTCGGCGATCCGGCCGACGTCCTGCATGTCCGTCGCCGGCATGCGGACCGTGCCGCCCCCCTCCTGCGCCGCGCCGACCGTCGCGTCCGTGTCCGCCACCTCGAAGTACGGCAGCCAGGCCCCCGCGTCCGCCTTGGTCGGATCCTCCTCCAGCGGGACGATGCCGCCGAACATGGCATCCAGCTCGGTGCCCGCCGGGTGCACGGTGGTGTACGTGCCCCCGGAGAACTCGACGCCGGAGGTCTCCCAGCCGAACACGGCGTTGTAGAACCCCGCGGACGCGGGGAGGTCCGGCGTGTACAGCTCCAGCCAGCACAGCGAGCCGTGCTCCTGCACGACGTCCAGGCCCTTGTTGGCCGCCGGCTGCCAGATGCCGAAGGACACGCCCGCCTGATCGGCGAGGATCGCCATACGGCCCTGGTCCAGCACGTCCATGGGCTGCATCAGCACGGCGCCCCGGTGCTGCTCGGCCGCCTTCGCCGTGGCGTCGGCGTCCGGGGTCTGGAAGTACACGGTCCAGGACGGCGGGCCCTGCTCCGGCGATGTCTGCATGCCGCCCGCGGCGGTCCTGCCGCCGAGCTGGAAGAAGCCGTAACCGCCGGTCTCGGGCCCGCCCCGCTGGAACTGCCAGCCGAACAGGCTGTGGTAGAACGACGCGGCGCCGTCGATGTCCGGTGTGCCGAGATCGAGCCAGTTCGGGGCGCCGGTGACATAACGGGTGGTGAGCATCTCTGCCGCCCTTCGAAGGTCCCGTTGCCTGCAATGCCGAGTCTTGCACCGCCCACTGACAAGTGCCGCCGGAAGCCGCCACAGGCTTCGGCACGCTTTTTCCGGCCTTCCGCGCGCCGCCGTGCGCACACGGGTCCCGCGGCGCCATCATCGGATCGGCCGGAGGTCATGAACGCGTCGTTGATCGCGCGTTGATCGAACGTTTTTCGCTGCCCGGCACGATCACGTCCATGCATTTCGACACGATCACCCCGGCCCACCCCGCATGGCAGGCGCAGGCGCTCTGCGCGCAGACGGGGGCCGACTTCTTCTTTCCCGAGCCGGGCAGCTCGGTGCGCGAGGCGAAGCGCATCTGCGGTATGTGCGAGATGCGCTCCGCCTGCCTCGAGTACGCGCTCAAGAACGACGAGCGGTTCGGCGTCTGGGGCGGCCTGTCGGAGAAGGAACGCCTGCAGCTCAGGCGCACGCGCTGACGACCCCGAGTTGGGGAGCGACGGGCGTGCCGGGTCAGCCGGCCGCCCGTGCCGCCACCCGCGCCTTGCGTGCCGCGAGGCGCTCGTCGAACTTCGCGGCCTCCGCGTCCAGGCCGCCCATGAACAGGCCGAGCTCCTCCTGGGCCTTCAGGCCCTCGGGGCCGAGCCCGTCGATCTCCATGATCTTCAGGAAGCGCAGCACGGGCTGGAGCACGTCGTCGTGGTGGATGCGCAGGTTGTAGACCTCGCCGATGGCCATCTGCGCGGCCGCGCGCTCGAAGCCGGGAATGCCGTGGCCGGGCATCCGGAAGTCGACGACGACGTCCCGTACCGCCTGCATGGTCAGGTCGGGGGCGATCTCGAAGGCCGCCTTGAGCAGGTTGCGGTAGAAGACCATGTGGAGGTTCTCGTCGGTCGCGATGCGGGACAGCATGCGGTCGCAGACCGGGTCGCCGGACTGGTGGCCGGTGTTGCGGTGCGAGATGCGGGTCGCGAGCTCCTGGAAGGCCACGTAGGCGACCGAGTGCAGCATCGAGTGCCGGTTGTCCGACTCGAAGCCCTCGCTCATGTGGGCCATGCGGAACTGCTCCAGCTTGTCCGGGTCCACCGCGCGCGAGGTGAGCAGGTAGTCGCGCATCACGATGCCGTGCCGGCCCTCCTCGGCGGTCCACCGGTGCACCCAGGTGCCCCAGGCGCCGTCACGGCCGAAGAGCGAGGCGATCTCGTGGTGGTAGCTGGGCAGGTTGTCCTCGGTGAGCAGGTTGACGACCAGGGCGATCCGGCCGATCTCGGTGACCTTGGACTGCTCCTTGTCCCAGGCCTCGCCGTCCTCGAAGACACCGGGGAAGTTGCGGCCGTCGCTCCACGGCACGTACTCGTGCGGCATCCAGTCCTTGGCGACCTTCAGATGCCGGTTGAGCTCCTTCTCGACGACTTCCTCCAGGGCGTGCAGCAGCCGGGCGTCGGTCCAGACGGAAAGGCTGCCGAGGTGCGGGGAGGCGATCGTCACGGGAACTCCAGGGGACGTAACACGAGAGGGAAGACCGACGGGCGGCGCCGGAACCTACGGAATCGTAGGCTACGAATCCGTAGGTTACGAGACCGTAGGTTAAGTGCGCTGTAAAGCCCGCTGATCAGGCAGGGTGCCCGGAGATACCGCTCGGCCCCAGGACCGCAGGTCCGGGGCTGAAAGAATGAGGCGGCCACCGGTCAGGCGTACAGCTCCCTGACACGCACCGAGAGACATGTCACACATCCCTCGAGCTTCTCGAACTCGCTGATGTCGACCATCACCGGCTCGTGGCCGAGGTCGGTGAACAGCTCGGCCGTCTGGGGAGCGCTCGCCGCCATCAGCAGCTTGCTGCCGCCGAGCAGGACCACATGGGAGCCCGACTCCTCGGGCACCGACAGGAAGCGCGGGAACAGCGACGGCCGGTCCACCTTCGGGATGTGCCCGATCACGGTGCCGTCGGGCAGCGCCGTGACCGCCGACTTCAGGTGCAGCACCTTGCTCACCGGCACGGCGACGACCCGTGCCCCCAGCGGCTCGAAGGCGGCCCGCAGCTGCTGGACCCCGGCCGCGTTGGTGCGTCCGCCGCGGCCGACGTAGATCGTGTCGCCGATCTTCAGCACATCGCCGCCGTCCAGCGTGCCCGGCTCCCAGATCCAGTTCACCGAGCAGCCGAGCCGGGCCACCGCCTCCTCGACGCCTGTCGTCTCCACGCGCCGGGACTCTGCGCCGGGCCGGGTGATCAGGGCGACGTTCTTGTACATGACCACGGTGTCCTCGACGAACACCGAGTCCGGGCAGTCGTCGGCGGAGTCCACCTCGACGGTCTCCCAGCCGTGGGTGCGCAGTGCCTCCGCGTACGCCTCCCACTGCTCGACCGCGAGCTCGACGTCGGCCTTCTCCCGCTCGATGTGCGTCACCAGACCTTCGGCCAGGCGGGGGCTGGGGCGGCGGATGAGGGCCTTCTTGCTGGGCACGACGGTCTCCGAATCGGCGGGATGGTCACGGCGCCCGTGAAAGGGCGCCGGTCAGCCATCATGCAGTGCCGGTGGGCGCGGGCAAAACCCCCCGTTGTCAGGCTGTGCTCCTGCTGAGACGGCTCCGCCCGCGCCTGCGCTCACCCGACCGCCTCCGGTGCGGTCTCCCGCAGCTCCCCGTCCAGCAGCAGCCACCGCGTGATCCCGATCGACTCCAGGAACGGCATGTCGTGGCTCGCCACGATCAGCGCCCCCTCGTACGACTCCAGCGCCGTCGTCAGCTGCCGCACGCTCGCCATGTCGAGGTTGTTCGTCGGCTCGTCCAGCATCAGCAGCTGCGGGGCCGGCTCGGCCAGCATCAGCGCGGCGAGGGCCGCTCGGAAGCGCTCGCCGCCCGACAGGGTCGCCGCCTTCTGGTCGGCTCGGGCACCCCGGAACAGGAAGCGGGCCAGCCGCGCCCGCACCCGGTTGTTGGTGGCGCCCGGTGCGAAGCGGGCCACGTTCTCGGCGACGCTGCGTTCGCCGTCGAGCACGTCGAGCCGCTGCGGAGGAAGCGCAAGCGCCGGTCACCGTGGGGACCTCCACGAACCCTCGGGCCTGCCCCGGTGAGGCTGCGGAGATCCGCAAGGCCGCCGCGTTGGAAGCGCGGCTCCGTGAGAACCAGGAAGACTGCGACAACGGTCTCAAGACGCGAGCGCAGTACTTCGACAGCAACGAACGCAACCTCGGGCGGCTGCGCGAGGTGGAGGCCCGGATTGCCGAGGCCGGTGGGGATGGCACGGGCGGCCCTTTCTCCGAGCTGGTGAGGCGCTCCGATCCGGCCGCGGTATGGGACCGGCTCGATCTCGGCGTGCGGCGGATGGTCCTCAGAGAGATCGCCGTGGTCACGGTCCTGCCCGGCCCGCGCGTGCGCCGGCCGGGTAGCGGATATTCCGACCCGACGTCCGTTCTCGTCGAGCCGAATCGCGCGGGCCAGTGAGCCGCTGTGTTTTCGACAGGATGTAGGGGGACCGCTCGGACGGTGAGAACGGGAGCCACGGTTTAGGCAACGAGATGGGGGACCACCCGGCCTGATGGTGTGTGACATGCTGCTTTCGGCGTAATGGATCCTGCTCGATGATGCACGACAGCTCGGCACCGGTCGCGGTGAAGGGCCGTAGCTGCCGGTGCTTTCGGGAGTCGCTCCGCGGTGCTGGTCGTGATCAATGTGCCCGCAGTCAGTCAGGAGCGGCAGTCGGCCACCAGGGTCATCATGGCCCTCACGCGGCGCTTGCGCCGTCTCCGGCGACAGCTGCCCGGGTGCAGGCGCCCGACTTCGGGTCCCAGTCGGCAAGGACCGTGAGACTCCGCACCGTGAACTGGAAGCGCAGGATCGGCTGCGGATCCTTGCCGTTCCCGTTCACGACCTTCATCGTCACGGTTTCGGGCAGCTTGATGCCGCGTGCGCTCAGAACCGAGTAACCGTCGTAACGGATCTCGTCGGCGAGCTGCGGTGAGTCGACGAAATCGTCGATGAGTTTGAGGATGTCGTCGTCGCGGCCCAGTTCGAGCAGGACCCTGTGCACCTTGGTCCTCGTGGGGCTCAGGGGCTTGTCGGTGTACTGGAGCGCGGTTTCGTGGGCTTCCAGGGCGCGTTCGAGACGCTCGCGGTGGAGTGGGTGGATCGGCATGTTGTCCTCTCAGTCCTGCTACGGCTTGCGGCGCAGGCGCGGGGGCAGTGCCGCGAGTAGCGCGTCCAGGGCGTTGATGCGGCCGTGTCCGAAGTCAGCGTTCCGAGGGCCGTTTGCACTCACCTGGTCGTAGATCCAGGAGAGGGGCACCCGGTCCGCGGTGCCCTCGATGATGGCCCGCACCTCGTCGGGGGTCAGCGACGGATCGACGCTCAGCAGCAGCGCCGCGAGGCCGGACACGTGGGCGGCGGCCGGTGACGTACCCCAGAAGTCCGACAACCAGTCGCGGCGGTCGAGGTCCGAGAGGTTCCCCGTCCCCCGCACGGCCGTCGTAGGGATGTCGACCCCGGGCGCCATGACCGACAGTGCGCTGCCCTTGCTCGAGAACGCGGCCCTTGAGTCGGTCGCGTCGGTCGCGCCGCAGGCGATGACGTGCTTGTGGGAAGCCGGAAACCCCACTGCTCCGCCGCTGTTTCCGGATGAAGCGCACAGGACGATGTTGCTGTTGTAAGCCCGCGTGAGAGCCTGATCGACCGCGACCAAACTGCCCCACGACGGCATGCTGAAGCTCATGTTGATCACGTCGGCACCGTTGTCCACCGCGAAGGTGAGCAGATGCACGAACCAGCCGTCAGTGAGCGTCGTGAACGCGAGGGGCATGACCTTGGCGCCGTAGCCGGCGACGCCGGCGACTCCCTTGAGGTTGTGGGTGGTGGCCGCGGCGACACCCGCGACCATCGTGCCGTGACCGCGCGCGAACCCGGGCAGGCTCGGATTGTCATCGCCGATGTTGTTCGGGCCGCCGAGGCCACCGACGAAGTACAGGTCGGAATGGCTCAGATCGCACCCCGAATCGATGACGGCGATCGTGCCCTGGCCCATGTGCAGATCCCAGGCCGTCCGCCCGGGGCCCGCGATATGAGTCTTGACCAGGTTCCACTGCCCTCGGTACCCCGTCGCGGCATCGGGCTTGTAGAACGTGTCGACCGGCTCAAACGTGTACGGGTACAGCATCGCCATGTTCTCGAACAGCACGCCGTTGGAGTCGTACCTCTCATGCTCCAGCAGCCGAGCCCGGACTTCGTGGGCGGGGTGGCTCCGGGGGTCGACGATCGTGTAATAGCGATAGCCGGGCAGGTAGCGCGACCTGAACTCGTCCTCCCGCAGTTCGATGTCGGTCGGCAGCGGCGCCTCGACAACGCCCTCCTTGACCAACAGAGCGTTCGGCAGCGGGCATTGGAGGCCGGCCCGCCCGGGCACATGAGGATGGTGATAGACCGGACCGATCCATTCCAACTGCTCGTCGAACGCCGCCTCGACGGCGTCATAGAGTTCACCCTCGATGGCTTCCCCGAGTGACGAGCAGACCCAGAAGAGACGATCGGTGTGACTGACGATCTCTCCCTGGAATCTCTTGCTCTCCGCCGAGTCGCTCGGTTCCAGTTCCAGGTCCAGTTCCCGCAAACATGCCTCGAGTGCTTCGTGTTCCTGCGGCTCACGGAAGCCCAGAAGTAGACGGGTCTCGTCAAGGATGACGAGCGTCTCGGTGTCAAGCTCCAACTCGACCGGACAACGATTCGTGGTCATACCTAGAGGCTAGCCCCATTCGCGTGCAAGCACATTTTGCAAGCGGCCGTGCCCACTTGACCTGTGGTTCGAGGGCTGCAACTTATCAGCCTCGACTGCCCCGGGATGCGAAGAGACGAGTCGGGTGGAAGCATGCTGCTGTCGGCGAATGCACATCGAATTCGAAATCCGCTCGGCGACCTCGGGTAACCGGAGACCGGCGCGGTCCGGCACCAGTCCTTCTCAACAGCGGAGATCGCATGGCCTACATCTTCGACACGGCACTCAACGGCCGGGGAGCCTACGCAGGCAAGGCCTATTTCTTCAGGGACGACCGGTACGTGCGCTACGACTGGGCGCTGGATCGAGCCGATTACGGCCCGTTCTATGTGTCTGGCTGGAACCTGCCGGGGGCGTTTACGACCGGCGTGGACGCCGCACTAAACGGGGGTGCGCAGCATCAGGGCAAGGCGTACTTTTTCCGAGGCGACAAGTATGTCACCTACGACTGGAACACGAACCAGGGCAGTGACCCGGGTCCACTTTCCCAGTGGAATCTGCCGCCGTCCTTTGCTTCCGGTATTGACACGGCGATCGACGGTCAGGGCGCCTACGCCGGAAAGGCGTACTTCTTCAAGGACGACCAGTACGTCACTTACGACTGGGCCACAGGGCAGACGGAGGGTCCGTCGCCTCAATCCCCCTGGAGCCTGCCGGGAACCTTCCGGAGAGGCGTGCACGCAGCCCTGAACGGCGAGGGGGCACACCAGGGCAAGGCATATTTTTTCAGAGGCCCTCAATATGTACGGCGCTACTGGTCCACGGGCGCGGTGCAGGGGCCCATCCACATCTCTGCCTGGAACCTCCGCGGTGCAATCGGGTCTTGACGGGACATCCGTCAATCGAGAGTGTCAGAGCCAGCCGCATCGTCCTTGAGTCCCACCGCCGACCAGATCGCCCCTGCGTGGGCCAGCCGCGAACGCGAACAAGCGCCCATGGCCCACACACAAGACCGGGGGCGCCCAAGCCATGCCTGTCAGGGACACAGCCCCCCAACCTAGCCACTCGACCCGCTCCCGCCGACACGGACACACGACTTCATGTAGACCACGGCAGAAGTCACCCGATAGAGGTGGCCCCCATTCTCGTTGCCGATCATGAACCTGTGATGGTGTCACCACCTTCACGAACGGAGCAACGTGGTCCCGGTTCGCGCTGCCCAAGTGGTCCCCTCAGTCCCTGTCGAAAATAGCCGCTGCATTGCGATCATTGTGGGCGGCTACGAGGCCTGGTCTCGACTTATGCTCGGCAGAACCCCGGCCGTCGAAGGGCCTCACACCGGGTAAGGGCTTTAGCGGGTGGTTACACCGCTACCAGCGATGCGGTCGGCAGGATGAGCCCGGTACGTGAGCCATGCCCGAGTAGCGCTGGCTTGTGCCGGAACCAGACCTGAATCCACAGTCCGTCACCGGCGGCCCGGTGGAGGAGGAGGTTCATGTCGTTCTACAGGCGTTTCGTGCACTCGTCCTCGTCGATGAGCATGACGCAGCTCCCCTCCTCCTCGATCGCGACGACGATGAAGTCCTGCGGGAGCTCATGGCTTGGCACGCGCTCCCACCGGGAGATGGCCAGACCGAGGTCCTGCGCGGTCCGATTCATGCGGCCGTCGTGAGTCAGCCTGCGGCGCCACGACCCGTTGACCATCTGGTGGATGGCCATCTGCGTCATGGCCGGCGGCAGCCGCTTGCTGCACTCGCGAGGGTCAAGGGGGACGATGACCGTCCCGTCTACCGGCTCGAGGATGTCGGTGGCGAGCCCTTTGGTCAGGTCGCCGTCGGCCGCCAGCTGGTAGATGATTTCTGTCCCTGGTGTGTAGGGCATGGGTTCGGCGTGCGGGGCTCCAGCCGTAGCCACCCGCCGCATTCACGTGCCCGATGTGGGTCTTCGCTGGCAGGACTTGTGTCGCGACTGCATGGTGGCCGCATGGAAGATTTGAACCCCGAGCGCTTCCGTCGGCACTGACCCAACTGTTACGCCTCGGCATCCCTGCTGCCTTCGGGAGGTGGGGATCTTTTTTCGTGTTTCACGTATTGCGCGTTCTGGCCAGGGTGGCGCATTGTGGTCGCCCGATCACCTCCCTGGCGTCGCCCCAGGCTCGCCTCCCCCGGGTGATGGTCGCGCCCGTGCTGCCGCGGGGCGCTGCACGCTGCCCCGGCCGCATCCCCCGTAGCGGTCGGGGCAGCGTGCTGTGCCCACCTCGCTCGTCACCTGCGACGGTGCGCATCTTCTGCCGCTTCGAGAAGCAGATGCCAGGGGTACTCCTTAGGCTTGCCCTGGCCGGGCTGGTTGGGTACGAATCCGCCCTCGCCGTACAGGACGGTCACGCCCATGGCGCGCAGTTCGGCGACGCTCCGCTCGAACTGCCGGTGCTGCACGTAGGCCGCGTTCACGCATGGCATCGTCACGGTCGGGATCTGCTTGCCGATGCCTTCCGCGACGACCCCCACCACGAAGTCGTGAGTGAGGCCCAGCGCCCACGAGTTGACCGTGTTGAAAGTCGCTGGCGCCACAGCGATCACTTCCGCCGGCGGCCACACGTCCGGCTCGCCGGGCATCTTGTACTCGCTGCGCACCGGGTGACCGGTCAGCCGCTCCAGCTCGGCCAGCTGGGGTGCGAGCCAGCGTGCGGCAGTCGGGGTGAGGCCGAGGCACACGTCGAAGCCACGGGCGTGGGCATCGTGGATCACGTTCGCGACGTCGAAGACGGGTGGGGCTGCCGAGCCGAACAGGTAGAGCACACGGTCAGTTGTCGTCATGCGCATATACGACCACATGCAACCGCCCCCGCTCTGAGGAGAGTCGGGGGCGGGTACTGTTCCAAGTGGCTGCTCAGAACGGAGACCAGTATGCCCACACTGGACGACAACCACACGGGCGCCCGCATCAAGGAACAGCGCAGACTGTCCAGGCTCACGCAACGCCAGCTGGCCGACCTGCTGCCTTACTCGTACAGCTTGCTCAACCAGGTGGAGTGTGGTGCCCGTCCGGCGACGGCGGACTTTGTGGCTGCGTGCGCGAAGGCCCTCAACGTTGACGTCACGGTGCTGACCGGGCAGCCGTACGTGTCCGAATTGCAGCGCGACCGCCTCGCCGAACTGGTGCGGCCGATCCGTGAAGCCCTGGACCTGTACGACCTCGGCCCCAACCCGGATCTCACCGTGCGGACGGCAGAAAAGCTCATCGCGGGCGCGGACCAGCTGTGCGCAGACGTCCGGGCGACGCACCTGCGGACCGCGGCGCGGAAGCTGCCGGGCCTGATGGCGGAACTCACTCACTCCGCGTGGTCGACGCCTTCCACCACTCTGTGGCAGGCGCTCGCCTCGACCTACCGGACCGCACACGACATCAGTGTGAAGCTCGGCTACTACGACCTGTCCGCCGTCGCCCTGGACCGCATGGCGTGGGCAGCGGAACGCGCCTCCGATCCGTGCCTCGGCGCAGTACGGCAGTACATGCGGGCGCTGGTGTACTTCCGGGAAGGCGAGTACCGGATCGGGCAGCGGCTCGTCGCCTCCGGCCACGGCATCGTGGGCCAGGCCGCGGAGACCCGCGAGGCCCTGGCCGTGGCAGGGCAACTCCACCTCGGAGCGTCGGTGATCTGCGCGCGCGCCGAGGACAAGACCGCGGTGAACCTGCACATCGGGGAGGCGCGCCGGATCGCGAAACGGATCGGCGACGCCTCCGACGTGCACTGGCTGAGCTTCGGCCCGGCCAACGTCGCCCTGCACAAGATGTCCGCCGCCGTCGAGATGCGCCAGTACGACGACGCACTGAAGCAAGCCCGACGGATGAAGCTCCCGTCGCGACTGGCTACGTCGCGCCGGGCGCACTTCCTGATTGACCAAGCGCGCACCGAGATGGAGACCGGCCACACCGAGAAGGCACTGGAGCATCTCGTCGAGGCCCGCAAAATCGCGCCGGAGCAGACCCGCTACCACCCAGCTGCCCGCGAGACGATCACCGGACTGGTGCACCAGGCTCGACGCACGCCGGACACGCTCAACCACATGGCGGCCTGGGTCGGCCTGTAGCTCATGCTCACAACGCTCACAAAACTGTGAGCGTTCCCCTCTTCTCGCAGCGTCACGCTGTTCTCACACCTGGTCAACGACGAGGCAGGGACAGCGCGATGACGCATGCTCGGACCGTTCCGAACAGCATCAGCCTGCACAACCTCGCGGCCTGCCGCCGTCGCCGCAGGATGCGCCCCGGCAGCCGCGCGAACGACTCCGGGGCCGGCCAACGCTGCGAAGGAGCGCCGACACCATGAAACCTACAGCGCAACTGGGAACCGCGGCACTGCGGCCCATCGAGCCAGAGCCGGGAACGCTGGTGCATTCGAGCGCCGACCGGAGACTCGCCGCCGAACACTGGCTCCTGTCCAGCCTCGCCGAGCCGGGGCGCGGCCGCCAGGAGTGGAACACGCAGGGTGTGGTCATGCTGCCCCTGGGCACCCTGTTCTCTGCGATCCGGCTACCCGGACGGCTTGTGCTCGCCGTGACCGGCGCACACTCCCTGCCCTCCCGGGAGATCGACGCCACGCTCAACGACGCCCTGGGCGGCGGCCCCGTCATCTGCGACCCTCGCCACCAGCGCTACTACGTCCTCGTGCCGGCGAGCGTGCCCACGTCTTGGCGTGCGGCGGTTGACGACTGGCGCGTCATGGACGTCGATGCCCTGGGCCGAGGAACCGTTCTCGGCGTACCCAGGCTCACCAGGCAGGAACCGCACGCCCTCGCCTCGTACTGGTCGGTGCCCATGGAGTCGATGGGCGAGCTGTGCACACCACTGACTGTGGCCCGGTTCATCGGGGCCGGCAGGCATCTGATGGCGGAAGAGCAGCAGTAGCGCCGGTCCTCGCCCTGGTGCTCGTGAGGAAACCGAACTGACGCGCCCCCATGGCGACCGCAGGGTCAGGGGCGCGCCTCGAACTCCCTCCGGCCGGGAACAGGAAGGACTGGCCGCAGGGTCCACAGACGCTCGTCCCGCCGGAGGAACGGAAGCCTCCGGCGGGACGGGTCGCTAAGACTCCCGCCCCGGGCCCCAGCCCTGGACAGGTCGAGCCCTGGGGCGGGTCTGCGTCTCCTAGGCCGTACGGCTGCGGAGCGCATTCCACTTCGATCCGTGGAGGTCCGTATGACCGCGCGACTGATCATCACCGACGAACAAGCCGCGTCCTGTTACTTCCGCACGACCGTCGAATCAGGACGCCGCAAAGCGCTCGTACAGGTCGACGAGCGATGCAACCTGAAGTGCGGGCACTGCTTCGTCAACGCGACCCGGCGTGGCACGTACATGACCCTAGAGCAGATCACAGACCGGGTGATCCCGCAGCTCGTTGAGGCGCGCGTCGACCGCGTGACGCTGACCGGCGGCGACCCCTTCATGCACCCCGACATGATCGAGGTCGTACGTCGCTTCCGCGCGGCCGGCATGAGCATCGGCCTGTGCACGAACGCGACGCTCACGTCCGACGAGCAGATCGCCGAGCTGGTGGAGATCGGGGATGTCCACGTCAACGTGTCCCTCGACGGCTTCGCCTGCGAAAGCCACGGCAAGTTCCGAGGGGACCCGGAGTCGTTCTACGTGACCGTGGACACGGTGAAGAAGTTCGCCGCTGCGGGTCTGTTGCAGGGCCTGCTGTGCACGCCGAACAACCTCGCCGACGACGAGGAGTACGCGGAGCTGTGTGCGTTCGCCAAGGAGCACGGCGCGAGGTACGTGCTGATGAACCCGCTCGGCGAGATGGGGCGCGGCCAGCGGTCGGCGAAGAAGCTGCGCCGTCCTGACGACCACATGCGGCACATCCGGGACCTGACGATGCCGTTCGTCGACGAGGGCCTGGACATGGTCCACATCCGGTTCCCCAACGACGGCAAGCCGCTCAGCGGTTGCGAGGCGGGCACGATCATCTACGTGTTTACGCAGGGCGAGGTGGCAGTCTGCCCGTACCTCGTGTTCGCCGCCAGGACCAGGGCCAGCAAGCATCCCGACACGGACTTCATCGTCGGCAACGTGTGGGAGCACGACGACATCGCGGCCCGTCTGGACGCGTACCGCTTCCACGAGCGGTGGGATCTCGGCGCCAACGACACGTGCGGCGGCTGCTCGATGTCCTCCGAGTGCGGGAAGGGCTGCCCGGCCGCCGTCGTCGCGGCCGGATACCGCATCGGAGCCGTCGACAGCGAACAGTGCCCCGTCGTGCCCCGCCAGACGCGTGTCCTGCCCGTGGTCGGTGTCTCGTGACCGGCGGGCTGTTCGTCACCCTCGACGGCCCCGGCGGCGTCGGCAAGTCCACGCTCACTGGAGCCCTCGCCGCCGTCCTCCGGGAATCCGGTCTCGTGGTGCATGAGACGCGCGAGCCGACCGACGCGCCGTTAGGGAACCTGGCGCGCCACGGCACCGACACCTATCGGGGCCGGACCATGGCGCACCTCATCGCCGCCGACCGGTACCAGCACCTGGAGACGGAGATCAGGCCGGCGCTCGCCCGTGGCGAGATCGTCGTCTGTGACCGGTACATCGCCTCGTCGCTAGTGCTTCAGGTCATGGACGGCCTGGACCGTGACCTCGTGTGGCAGCTCAACGAGTCGGCCGACCTCCCCGACCTGGCGGTGTTCGTCACCGGTCACCCGGACGTGATCGCGGACCGGCTCACGGCCCGCGGCGCCCACAGTCGGTACGAGCGGCAGCCCGGAAGTACCCGAGTCGAGTACGGGCTGTTCGCCGATGCCGCTACGTTCCTCACTGACCGCGGCGTGAACGTCCTGGAGCTGGACGCCACCGCCACCGACCCGGAAACACTCGCGCGCATCGTCGCGGGCGAGGTCCTCGCACTGCGGAGCAGGAAGCCTCATGACGCTGGAAGTGCTGACGTTCAACCTCAACAACCCGTCCAGGGAGCGGGCGGAGCGGCAGCTCTCGTATCTGGCGTCCCGGCCGGAACACGTCTTGGTGCTGACGGAGACGGCACCGAGTGAGGGCTGCGAGTTCCTGGCCGCCCAGTTCTGGACTGCCGGGTACCACGTCACTTTCCCCCGGCCGGAGCGCGGAGAGCGCGGTGTGATGATCGTAAGCCGTGTGCCCATTGAGGGCTCCGGTGTTCGCTTCGGCTACCTGCCGCACCGCGCCGTCTCGGTGACTGTCGCGACCGAGGCCGGGCCGCTCGACATCATCGGCCTCTACGTCCCCTCCCGGGACGCGACGGAGGCGAAGACGGAGCGCAAACGCCAGTTCCTCCAGGAGGCCGAGCGGGTGATCCCGCGCGGCACGACGGGGGCCCGGCTCATCATCGGGGACTTCAACATCCTGGAGCCGAAGCACGAGCCGCGGTATCCGTTCTTCAAGCCGTTCGAGTACGCCTTCTACGAGGGGCTGGAGGAGGCCGGATACGTCGACGCGTTCCGGCACCTGGCCCCGACGGCTACCGAATACTCGTGGGTCGGTCGCACCGGGGACGGCTACCGGTACGACCACGCCCACGTCTCCGTCGGCTTGGCCGGCGCGGTGCGCGGGTGCCTCTACCTCCACGAGCCCCGCACCCGTACGGACAGGCTCACCGATCACTCCACACTCGCCGTGCAGCTCGATGTGACGCCCGTTGAGCAGCTACCGGTGGGCAACCCCACGGGCACGGCTGGCGCCCTCTTCTGACCCGACCACCGCACGTACACCCCCCTTTGGAGAACCTGATGGACGGAACGACCTGGGACCACGTCGACCGGCTCCGTGACTGGCTGGACGCCGAGAGCGCGGTGACTGGCGACATGGCGAAGGTCATGCGCGTGCTAAAGATCGGCGAGGAGTTCGGCGAGGTCGCCGAGGCCCTGCACGGAGCAATGGGGACGAACCCGAGGAAGGGCGCAAGCCATACGTTCGATGACGTTCAGAAAGAGCTCTGCGACGTCACGATCACGGCCCTCATCGCTCTCGCCTCGCTCACTCCGGACGCGCGGAAGGTGTTCGAGGAGCGGCTCCAGCACATCGCCGACCGCTCGCTCACATGATGGAGCCGGGGGCCTGATCGCGTCTGGCCCCCTGAACGGCCCCGCTCTTCTGCTCCCCGGCGGATGGGCGGGGCCTTTCGGCGCACCCGCAGCGCTGTCGCACCTGAGGAGCAGGAAGCCTCTGGCGGCGGGCTGCTCGCGCTTGCCGGACAGGTCTTATATGTGCTAAATCTCAAGTGTCGGATTGCCCGCGCCGTTGCGTCCGATCAGCGCGACCCGCTCGGGTCCGCGCAGTTCGAGGCCGCCGGCCACGCGTGCGCCGTACGCGAGCCGGAGGTCCTGGAGGGTGAGGACGGTACGGCCCGGCGGTACGGCCGTGTACGGCAGCTCGACCCGGATCTCGTCGTCGTCCCGCACGGCCTCCACCGCCTCGTCGAGCCGCTCCTTCGCGTCGCTGAGCTTCTCCTCGTGCATGATGCGGTGCTTGCCCGAGGAGACCTGGGCGGCGCGTTTGCGTGCTCCCATGACGATCTTCGGCTCGCGCTTCTGGTCCCACATCTTCTGCCCGTACCGCTTACGGCGGGCCAACTTGACCTGGGCGTCCTCCAGTTCGCGCTTCTGCTTGCGGAAGTCGGCCTCCGCTACCCGCACCATCCGCTCCGCCGCCTCCTGTTCCGTGGCGAGGGCCTCCTGGTACGCCGAGAAGTTGCCGCCGTACCAGGTGATCTCCCCGGAGCGCAGATCGGCGATCTGGTCGACGAGTTCCAGGAGCCCACGGTCGTGACTGACCACGACCAGCACTCCGGGCCAGGAGGCGACGGCCGTGTACAGGCGTCTGCGGGCGTACAGGTCGAGGTTGTTGGTGGGCTCGTCGAGCAGCAGGACGTCCGGGCGGCGCAGCAGCAGCGCGGCAAGGCGCAGCAGCACCGACTCGCCGCCCGACACCTCGCCGACGGTGCGGTCCAGCCCGATGTGGCCGAGACCGAGTTCGCCGAGCGTGGCGAGGGCGCGCTCCTCGACGTCCCAGTCGTCGCCGACCGTCTCGAAGTGCTCCTCGGCCGCGTCGCCCGCCTCGATGGCGTGCAGCGCGCCCCGCCGTGCGGCGATGCCGAGTGCCTCGTCGACCCTGAGGCCGGTGTCGAGCGTGACGTTCTGCGGGAGATGGCCCACCTCGCCGGTGACGCGCACAGTGCCGTCCGCCGGCGTGAGCTCCCCGGCGATCAGCTTCAACAGGGTTGATTTTCCCGAGCCGTTGACGCCGACGAGTCCGGTCCTGCCGGGGCCGAAGGCCACGTCGAGACCGTCGAGGACGGGGGTGCCGTCGGGCCAGGTGAAGGACAGGGACGTACAGGTGATGGACGTGGACATAGGGGTCTCCGCGGTTGCTTGATGCGGTCGGGGGGCAAACGCGTGTCGAGACACTGGAGGGCGACCACGGCCACCGAGCGGAGGGAGGACCCAAGGGCACGAGAAAAGCCCTGTTCGTCGGGGACGGCTCGAATGCCGAGGTCGCACGCGGTGCACACAGCTGATGTGTGACGGTGTCTCAGGACCTCAGACGAGCAACGTCCTTCTCCATTCGACGGCAACAGGACCGCCACACACCGTACGAGCGGCCCCGGGGCGTGTCAACGAATTAACGTGAGCCCCGACCGCACCGCACGAAGGAGATCCCGTGCCCCTCGGCTCGCTCTCGCTCCCGGCCCGGCTGTGCCTGCTGGCCTGGGACACCCTGGGAACGGAGGCCTCCGGCGCCGCCCGCCTGCCCCGGCTGGTCAGGGCCGGCGCCCTCACCGAACTGGCCCGGCGCGGGCTGCTCGTCGACGAGGAGGGCATCGCCACGCCCGCCGACCTGGACTCCCGCACCGGGGACGCCGTCCTCGACCGGCTGCTCGAACTGGTCCGGGAATCCCGGCCGCACCGCTGGCGGTCCTGGGTGACCCTGCGGGCGCGGGTCACCCTGGACGCCGTACGGGAGCAGCTGACCGCCGAGGGATGTCTGCGGGCGGAGAAGAAGCGGGTCCTCGGGGTCTTCCCGACGGTGGAGTACGCCCTGGAACGCGGCGCCGTCGTGGACGCGCTGCGGGAGGAGGCGCGGGAGGTTCTGCTGGGGCCGGTGCCGGTCGCGGAGGTCTCCGAGCGGGACGCGGCCCTCGTCGTGCTGGCCGCCGCCGCGGAGCCCGGCATGCTGCTGCCCGGCGAGGAGCGTGGCCTGCCCGAGGAGCGCGTCGAGGCACTGACCGAGCGGGTCGGGGCGGCGGCTCCGGTGCTGCGCACCGTCGTCCAGGAGGTGCGCAAGTCGGCCGCGTCGGCGGCCCGATGAGCTTCGTCCCCGGGGCCGTCGACCCGGGGACGATCATGTTCGCGTTCGTCCTCCGTGCCGTGCGGGAGCTGCTGGGCAAGGGGACGCGGGGCGCGCCGGAGGAAGCGCTCGGCTACGGCGAGCCCGTCGGACGCCGCTTCAGCAGGCGTCCCGCATCAGCTCCGCCAGGCCGTGGTCCAGGTCGAGCTGCAGATGCTCCAGACCGGCGGGCACCAGCTCGTCCGCGGCCTTGAGGAACCGGCGCAGCTCGCCCGTGCGGACGTGTACGACGGCGGTGCCCTCGGGGGCGTGGAACTCCATGACGGTGCGGTCGTATCCGTACGGCCGGACCCGTACGTCGCCGTGGCCCTGGGGCTCCTCGATGCCCGCCGAGAGCAGTTCGCGGCTGAAGGTCCAGCAGACCTCGACTCCCTCCAGCGTGGCCGGGGCGGGGAAGGTCATGCGGACCGCGAACGGATCGCAACGGTCGTAGTGCAGGGTGGCCGGAATGCTCGGCATCCGCGGCGCGGCGGCGACGAGGCGGGCCTCGACGGTCTGCTCGATGACGGTGGACAACGCCTTGCTCCCTTGTGACGGCTGGACGGACGGCCGGTGGATCGGGCCGGGCACTGGAAGAGACGTCGGAATCAGCCAATCCGTATACATGGAAGTCGAGTGACCTCGGTCACCGTTCTCCTGCACAGAAATGATCCGGTCCATTTCCCGTGCCCCCAGGGGCAGTTGTGCCCACCGCTCCGCCTTCGCAAGGGTGATCGCGGCCATCTGGACGGGGCGTGGGCCGTGGACTAGCTTCCCCCGCCATGAGGCGCTTGGGGAACACGCGACGCACGACACGACCGGCACGGGCGGGACGTACGAGGAGGGTGGCGGCGCTGGGGACGGTCTGTGTGGCGGTGCTGGCCGCCCTGACGGCCGTACCCGCGCAGGCGCGGGAGTCAGGGCCCGGGGCGCCGCACTGGGAACTCAAGGACAGCGGCACCGAGGACGTGCGGTTCCGCGGCCTGTCGGCCGTGAGCCGGGACACCGCCTGGGTGTCCGGAACCCGGGGCACCGTCCTGCGCACCACGGACGGCGGGGCCACCTGGCGCGACGTCTCCCCGCCGGGTGCCGCGGAACTCCAGTTCCGGGACATCGAGGCGTTCGACGCGCGCCGGGCCGTGGTGCTGGCCATCGGGGAGGGGGAGGCGTCCCGTGTCTACCGCACCGACGACGGCGGGGCGACCTGGACCGAGTCCTTCCGCAACACCGACGCCAAGGCCTTCTACGACTGCCTCACCTTCTTCGACCGCCGCCACGGCCTGGCGATGAGCGACCCGGTCGACGGCACGTTCCGCATCCTGTCCACCCGGGACGGCGGGCGCTCCTGGACGGTGCTGCCGAGCGGGGGGATGCCGGCCGCGCAGGACGGCGAGGCCGGGTTCGCGGCCAGTGGCCAGTGCCTGGTCAGCTCCGGGCCGAAGGACGTCTGGCTGGCCACGGGCGGGGCCGCACGCGCGCGTGTGCTGCATTCGGACGACCGCGGGCTGACCTGGACGGCCACCGACACGCCGGTCCCGGCGGGCGACCCGGCCCGCGGTGTGTTCGCGCTCGCCTTCCGTGACCGTACGCACGGTCTCGCGGTGGGCGGCGACTACCGTGCGGACCAGCCCTCACCGCGGGCCGCCGCGCGCACCGCCGACGGCGGCCGCACCTGGCTGCCCGCCGCCGAACCGCCGCCCGCCTACCGCTCCGGGGTCGCCTGGCTCCCGCACAGCCGCAGGGCCGCCCTCGCGGTCGGCCCCACGGGCACCGACCTGACCACGGACGGCGGCCGCACCTGGCGCACGGTGGACACGGGCTCGTACGACACCGTGGACTGCACGGCCGACCTGGGCTGCTGGGCCTCGGGCGAGAAGGGGCGGGTGGCCCGGCTGGAGCGGTGACGCGCGCCGGTATGCCGCATGTGCCCGCCGAGGTGGGCACCCGTCCCTCCGGACGTGAGAGGGGGACGTGAGAGGAGTGAGCGACATGCCACGCGGGTCCAGCCCCAAGCGGGAGCGCCAGTACGAACACATCAAGAAGAGCGCGCAGGACCGCGGCGAGAGCACCGGGCGGGCCGAGGAGATCGCGGCCCGCACGGTGAACAAGGAACGCGCCCGGTCCGGCGAGTCGAAGACCGCGAGCCGCACCTCGGTCCGGGACATGTCGTCCGGCGAGCGGGGCGGCAGGCGGTCCGGCAAGGGCTCCCAGGGTCCCACGTACGACCAGCTGTACGAGGAGGCCAGGAAGCGGAACATCCAGGGCCGTTCGGACATGAACAAGCGCCAGCTCCAGCGCGCGCTGGCCGGAAAGAAAAGCTGACCGCCGGGCCGGCCCGGCCGCGTACGCTCGTCACACCATGACGACGACCGTACGCATCCCCGAAGGCTGGCCCGCCACCGAGGAGCACGCCCGTGCCGTGCAGGACGAACTGCGGCAGCGGGTGGTGCTCGACGAGCCCGGTCCGCCGCCGGGCACGGGACGGGTGACCGGTGTCGACGTGGCCTACGACGACGAGCGGGACGTCGTGGCCGCGGCGGCCGTCGTGCTGGACGCGGCGACCCTCGACGTCGTCGCCGAGGCCACCGCCGTCGGCCGGATCTCCTTCCCGTACGTCCCGGGTCTGCTCGCCTTCCGCGAGATCCCCACGGTGCTCGCCGCGCTCGACGCCCTGCCCTGCCCGCCCGGCCTGGTGGTGTGCGACGGCTACGGCCTTGCCCACCCCCGCCGCTTCGGCCTCGCCAGCCACCTCGGCGTCCTCACGGGCCTGCCCACGATCGGCGTCGCCAAGAACCCCTTCACTTTCACGTACGACGATCCGGGCCCCGAGCGAGGCGCCTCCTCGCCGCTCCTCGCGGGCACCGAGGAGGTCGGTCGCGCCCTGCGCACCCGGAAGACGGTCAAGCCGGTCTTCGTCTCCGTGGGCCACCGAACCACCCTCACCAACGCCTGCGCCCACACCCTGACCCTGACCCCGGAGTACCGCCTCCCGGAGACGACCCGCAGGGCGGACGCGCTGTGCCGCCGGGCGCTGCGGGAGGCGACACAGGGGCGGAGCCCCCTGGCCGACCGCGCGGCCGCCGACCCCGAACGGAGCTGGGGCCGTTCCCTGTTCGAGCGCCAGCCCCTGCCCGTGGCCTGGGCGGGGCGGGTGCTCGCGGCAGCGGCGGAGGGCCCGGGCCGGACCCCGGAGATCGAGGCCGCGCTGGAACTGGCGGGCGACCGCGAGCAGTGGCACCGGGGACGCGAGGTGTTCGAGCTGGTCCGCGCGCGGGGGCTCCCGTTCGGGGCGGACCCGACGGAGGAGCAGCGCTTGCTGGTCCGCCTCGCGGAGCTCGTGGGCAAGGTCGCCCACAACGAGGCAGGACCCCCTCCCTTGTTCGACCATCACGCGGGCTGGCAGATCGGTCCCCTCGCCGTCCGTCTCGCCGGCGTCGCGCACGATGTGTCCGTACGGGACCGGATCGCGGAGGCGCTGGGGGACTGGCCGCCCGGGGACTGGCCGCCCTCCGGGCTCACCGACTGAGCGCGACGGCCGAGCACGCCTCCCGAGTACGTCCCATGAGTAAGTCCTGTGAGTACGTTGTCTGAGTATCCGTACGGATGTGGTCGCCCCGCCGTGATCGGCAGGCTGTTGCGCATGACGACACGTCGCGCCCCGCAGCCCCTGTCCGACCCGAACCGTCCCGTCGAGCGTGCCGTGACGGCCGCGCTGGTTCTTGCCGTGGTGGCGGGAGTCGCCTGGATCGGCGGGATGATCCTCACCGTGGCCGGGTGGACCCTTTAGGGCCGGGTCACCGGCCCACCGCAAGGCCGGTTCAGCGGCTTGCCGCCACCCGGAACGTGATCCCCGCCCCGCGCAGCCGCTCCGTGAGCGCGTCGCCCATGGCGATCGCCGTCGTGACCTGGCCGGTCGTCGGCGGCAGGTCGTCGAAGGCCAGCGACAGCGCCGCCTCGGCGAACATCTTCGCCGTCTCGTCGTATCCCGGATCGCCTCCCGCGACCTCCGTGAAGACCCGCCGGCCGCCGCCCTCGCCGACGAAGCGGACCCGGAACCAGCTCTTCGCGCGCTTCTCGGCGCTCGGCCCCTCACCGGGCTTGAGCCGGTCCGACAGCCAGCGCCGCGCGGGCGGCAGCTGGGCGGCGACGGCGATCCCGCCCACGGCCGCCACTCCGCCCACCGCGATCGGCAGGTGCTTGACCGCCGCGTAGTGCCGGTAGCGGAAGTCGGGGCCGTACCGCTCCAGCGCCTTGGCGGACCGCCGGACGATCTGCGGGTCGATGGTCGGCAGGGGCAGCGCCCAGGCGCCGACCTCCTTGGCGAACCGCGGAGCGCCCGTCGGAGCGGAGGCCCGCCGTCCCACCAGCCGCGGCTCGTGCCGCCCCCGGTCGCGCGCTGCGGCCAGCATCTGGGGCCCGCGTGCGAACTGGCCGAGCGCGGAGGCGAACGTGCCGCCCGAGAAGGTGGCGTCGGCGGTCACGAACCCGTCCACCGTCAGCGGCACGCCCTCCGGCAGTTGCCGGACCGTGAAGTACGCGCCCAGGTCGTGCGGCACCGAGTCGAACCCGCAGGCGTGCACCAGCCGCGCGCCGGTCTCACGCGCGCGTGTGTCGTGCCGGACGTACATCAGGTCCACGAACTCCGGCTCACCCGTGAGGTCGACATAGTCCGCCCCGGTGTCCGCGCAGGCCGCGACGAGTTCCTCGCCGTACAGCACATAGGGGCCGACCGTCGTGGCCACCACGCGCGCGTGCTCCGCGAGTTCGCGCAGCGAGGCCGGGTCGGCGACATCCGAACGCAGCACGCCGACCCCGGCACCGCCGGGCAGCCGCTCCCGCAGCTCCTGCAGCTTGCGCTCGCTGCGCCCCGCGATCGCCCAGCGCAGCCCCTCGGGCGCGTTCGCGGCGAGATACTCCGCCGTCAGCGTCCCGACGAAGCCGGTGGCTCCGAAGAGCACGATGTCGTACGGACGATCCGTCCTGTTCAGCCTGCTCATGACACCCCTCGGTCCCGCAGTACGCGCCGTTGTCGGTGGCCGAGGCTAGCGTGAGGAGTGCGGAGCCCGACGACGAGCCCGGAGGTATGCGGTGACCGTGCCCAAGAATGCCCTGAAGAAGTGGGAGAAAGTGCGCGAGTACGCCCTCGGCCTGCCGGGCGCCACCGAGGAGCATCCCTGGGGCGAGACCGTCGCCAAGGTCAACAAGAAGGTGTTCGTCTTCCTCGGCGTCGACGACGGCAGCTACCCGCTCGGCGTCACGGTGAAGCTCAAGGACGAGTCCGCGCACGCCCACGCCCTGACGCTGCCCGGCGCCGAGCCCGCCGGGTACGGCCTGGGGAAGGCCGGCTGGGTCAGCATCTCGCTGGAGGAGAAGGGCGCCCCGGCGGCCGAGCTGCTGTGCGACTGGGTTGAGGAGAGCTACCGCGTGATCGCCCCCAAGCGGCTGATAGCGGAGCTGGACGGGCACTGAGCGGCAGATTGCGGCCGATCGTGGCCAGAATTGGCTAAGCGCTTGCTCGTCCAGGTCTTGTGCCTGGTGGAACACGTTCCTAGCATCATCGGTGTTACAGCAGTTGTGTCACGATCCTGGGGGCTGCATGGCAGCGGCAAAGACGCCTGGACACGGCCCGCTCACCGGCGTGCGCGTCGTCGAGCTGGCCGGCATCGGGCCCGGCCCGTTCGCGGCCATGCTCCTCGCCGACCTCGGCGCCGACGTCGTCCGCGTGGACCGGCCCGGCGGCACCGGACTCGCGGTCAACCCCGACTTCGACGTCACGAACCGCAACAAGCGCTCGGTGATCGTCGACCTGAAGTCCCCGGACGGTGCCGCCCGCGTCCTCGGCCTCGCCGACCGCGCCGACATCCTCATCGAGGGCTACCGCCCCGGCGTCGCCGAGCGCCTCGGCGTCGGCCCCGAGGCCTGCCACGCCCGCAACCCGCGGCTCGTGTACGGCCGGATGACCGGCTGGGGCCAGGAGGGCCCCCTCGCCCACCGCGCCGGACACGACATCGCCTACATCGCGCTCACCGGCACCCTCGGCATGATCGGCCGCCCGGACGAGCCGCCGGCCGTCCCCGCGAACCTGCTCGGCGACTACGCCGGCGGCTCGCTCTACCTCGTCGTCGGCGTCCTCGCCGCCCTGCACCACGCACGCGCGACCGGCACCGGCCAGATCGTCGACGCCGCCATCGTCGACGGCACCGCCCATCTCTCGGCCATGATCCACGGCATGCTCGCCGCCGGCGGCTGGCAGGACCGGCGCGCCGCCAACCTCCTCGACGGCGGCTGCCCCTACTACGGGACCTACGAGACCGCCGACGGCCGGTACATGGCGGTGGGAGCGCTGGAGCAGCAGTTCTACGAGGAGTTCCTGGATCTCCTCGGCATCGAGGACCAGGCCGCCGCCCGCAAGGACTGGACGCGCTGGGGCGAGCTGCGCGAGGCGGTCGCCGCCCGCTTCAAGTCCCGTACCAGGGACGAGTGGACCGCCGTCTTCGAGGGCTCCGACGCGTGCGTGGCCCCCGTGCTGTCGCTCGGCGAGGCCCCGCACCATCCGCACCTCGCGGCCCGCGGCACCTTCACCGACCACGGCGGCATCACCCAGCCCGCCCCCGCGCCCCGCTTCTCCGAAACCCCGGCGGGAGTCCGCACCGGCCCCGCGCAACCCGGCGCCGACACGGCCGACGTGGCCCGCGACTGGGACGTACCCGACCTCATGAAAGGCCCTGAATGAAGCGGCAGATCTTCGCAGCCGAGCACGAGGCGTTCCGCGCGACCGTGCGCAGCTTCCTGGCCAGGGAGGTGCTGCCGTACTACGAGCAGTGGGAGAAGGACGGCATCGTCTCCTGCCACGCCTGGCGCGCCGCCGGCAAGCAGGGCCTGCTCGGGATCGCCGTCCCCGAGGACTACGGGGGCGGCGGCACCGACGACTTCCGCTACAGCGCCGTACTGGCCGAGGAGTTCACCCGCGCCGGCACCCCCGGACTCGCCCTCGGGCTGCACAACGACATCATCGGCCCGTACCTCACGAGTCTGGCCACCGACGAGCAGAAGCGGCGCTGGCTGCCCGGCTTCTGCGACGGCTCACTGGTCACGGCCATCGCCATGACCGAGCCCGGCGCCGGATCCGACCTCCAGGGCATCCGGACGCACGCGGCGGACCGGGGCGACCACTGGCTGCTCAACGGCGCCAAGACGTTCATCTCCAACGGCATCATCGCCGACCTGGTGATCGTCGTGGCGAGGACGACGCCCGAGGGCGGCGCGCGCGGCCTGTCCCTGTTCGTCGTGGAGCGCGGTATGCCCGGCTTCGAACGCGGCCGCAACCTCGACAAGATCGGCCAGAAGGCGCAGGACACGGCCGAGCTGTTCTTCCACGACGTGCGCGTGCCGAAGGAGAACCTGCTCGGCGAGCTCAACGGCGCCTTCGGACACCTGATGACGAACCTCGCCCAGGAGCGCCTGAGCATCGCCGTCTCCGCGATCGCCGCCGCCGAACACCTGGTGGAGATCACCACCCAGTACGTCAAGGAGCGCGAGGCCTTCGGCCGCCCCCTGTCCACCAAGCAGCACGTCCGCTTCGAGATGGCCGAGATGGCCACCGAGTGCGCGGTCACGCGCGCGTTCCTCGACCGCTGCATCGAGGAGCACGCGAGCGGCGGGCTCGACGCCGTGCACGCCTCCATGGCCAAGTGGTGGGCGACCGAGCTGCAGAAGCGGGTCGCCGACCGCTGTCTCCAACTGCACGGCGGCTACGGCTACATGACCGAGTACCCGGTGGCCCGGGCCTTCACCGACGGCCGCATCCAGACCATCTACGGCGGGACCACCGAGATCATGAAGGAGATCATCGGCCGGTCCCTCCTGGGTTAACCCTCCGCGAAAGGCTTTCCAGTGAGCACCGAAGCGTACGTGTACGACGCGATCCGCACCCCCCGCGGCCGCGGCAAGGCGAACGGAGCCCTGCACGGCACCAAGCCCATCGACCTGGTCGTCGGACTCATCCACGAGATCCGCGCCCGCTTCCCGGGCCTGGACCCGGCCGCGATCGACGACATCGTCCTCGGTGTCGTGGGTCCGGTCGGCGACCAGGGCTCCGACATCGCCCGGATCGCCGCCGTGGCCGCCGGGCTGCCGGACACGGTGGCCGGCGTACAGGAGAACCGCTTCTGTGCCTCCGGCCTGGAAGCCGTCAACCTGGCCGCCGCGAAGGTCCGTTCGGGCTGGGAGGACCTGGTCCTCGCGGGGGGTGTCGAGTCCATGTCCCGGGTCCCGATGGCCTCGGACGGCGGCGCCTGGTTCAACGACCCCATGACGAACCTGGCCGTCAACTTCGTGCCGCAGGGCATCGGCGCGGACCTGATCGCCACCATCGAGGGCTTCTCCCGGCGGGACGTCGACGAGTACGCGGCCCTGTCGCAGGAGCGCGCGGCCACGGCCTGGAAGGAGGGCCGGTTCGACCGGTCGGTCGTCCCGGTGAAGGACCGCAGCGGCCTCGTCGTCCTCGACCACGACGAGCACATGCGCCCGGGGACGACCGCCGACTCCCTCGCCAAGCTGAAGCCGTCCTTCGCGGACATCGGCGACCTGGGCGGCTTCGACGCCGTGGCGCTGCAGAAGTACCACTGGGTCGAGAAGATCGACCACGTCCACCACGCCGGCAACGCCTCCGGCATCGTCGACGGCGCCTCCCTCGTCGCCATCGGCTCCAAGGAGGTCGGCGACCGTTACGGCCTGACCCCGCGCGCCCGGATCATCTCCGCCGCCGTGTCCGGCTCCGAGCCGACCATCATGCTCACCGGGCCCGCCCCGGCGGCCCGCAAGGCACTCGCCAAGGCCGGCCT
Source organism: Streptomyces luteolifulvus (assembly GCF_008806595.1). Classification (GTDB taxonomy): domain Bacteria; phylum Actinomycetota; class Actinomycetes; order Streptomycetales; family Streptomycetaceae; genus Streptomyces; species Streptomyces luteolifulvus. The sequence continues at coordinate 105,652 of NZ_VZRB01000013.1, forward strand.
GACCATCGACGACATCGACCTCGTCGAGATCAACGAGGCCTTCGCGGCGGTCGTGCTGCGCTTCGTCAAGGACATGGGCCTGTCCCTGGACAAGGTCAACGTCAACGGCGGCGCGATCGCCCTCGGCCACCCACTGGGCGCGACCGGCGCCATGATCCTCGGCACGCTCGTCGACGAACTGGAACGCCAGGACAAGCGGTACGGCCTCGCCACCCTCTGCGTGGGCGGCGGCATGGGCATCGCGACGATCGTCGAACGCATCTGAATCCCCGGCGGAATCCGGACCCGAGAGACTTCAACGGAGACCCTGTCATGACCGAGAGCACCACCATCCGCTGGGAACAGGACGACACCGGCGTCGTCACCCTCGTCCTCGACGACCCCGAGCAGTCCGCGAACACCATGAACCAGGCGTTCCGCGACTCCCTCGCCGTCATCACCGACCGCCTGGAGGCGGAGAAGGACAGCATCCGCGGCATCGTCTTCACCTCCGCCAAGAAGACCTTCTTCGCCGGCGGCGATCTGCGCGACCTCGTCCGGGTCACCCCCGAGACCGCGCAGGACCTGTTCGACGGCGGCATGGCGATCAAGCGCCACCTGCGCCGCATCGAGACCCTGGGCAAGCCCGTCGTCGCCGCGATGAACGGCGCGGCCCTCGGCGGCGGCTTCGAGATCGCCCTCGCCTGCCACCACCGGGTCGCCCTCGACGCGCCCGGCTCGAAGATCGGCTGCCCCGAGGTCACGCTCGGTCTGCTGCCCGGAGGCGGCGGCGTCGTGCGTACCGTCCGCCTGCTCGGCATCGCCGACGCGCTGCTCAAGGTGCTCCTCCAGGGCACCCAGTACAGCCCGCGGCGCGCGCTGGAGAACGGGCTCGTCCACGAGGTGGCCGCCACCCCGGACGAGATGATCGCCAAGGCCCGCGCGTTCATCGACGCCAACCCCGCCTCGCAGCAGCCCTGGGACAAGCCCGGCTACCGCATCCCCGGCGGCACACCCGCCAACCCCAAGTTCGCGGCGAACCTGCCCGCCTTCCCGGCCAATCTGCGCAAGCAGACGAACGGGGCGCCCTATCCCGCCCCGCGCAACATCCTCGCCGCGGCCGTCGAAGGCTCCCAGGTCGACTTCGAGACCGCGCAGGTCATCGAGGCCCGCTACTTCGTGGAACTGGCCGCCGGCCAGACCTCGAAGAACATGATCCAGGCCTTCTTCTTCGACCTCCAGGCCGTCAACTCCGGCGCCAACCGGCCAAGGGGCGTCGAGCCGCGCCAGGTCCGCAAGGTCGCCGTGCTCGGTGCCGGGATGATGGGCGCGGGCATCGCCTACTCGTGCGCCCGCGCGGGCATCGAGGTCGTCCTCAAGGACGTGTCCCAGGAAGCCGCCGCCAAGGGCAAGGGCTACTCCGAGAAGCTGTGCGCCAAGGCCGTCTCCCGCGGCCGTACGACGCAGGAGCAGGCGGACGCGCTGCTCGCCCGCATCACGCCCACGGCGGACCCGGCGGCCCTCGCGGGCTGCGACGCGGTCATCGAGGCGGTCTTCGAGGACACCTCGCTCAAGCACAAGGTGTTCCAGGAGATCGAGCACATCATCGAGCCGGACGCGCTGCTGTGCTCCAACACCTCCACCCTGCCGATCACCGTGCTCGCCGAAGGCGTGGAGCGCCAGGCCGACTTCATCGGGCTGCACTTCTTCTCACCGGTCGACAAGATGCCGCTCGTCGAGATCATCAAGGGCGAGCGGACCGGCGACGAGGCGCTGGCCCGGGCCTTCGACCTGGTCCGGCAGATCAAGAAGACCCCGATCGTCGTCAACGACTCGCGCGGCTTCTTCACCTCGCGGGTGATCGGGCACTTCATCAACGAGGGCGTGGCGATGGTCGGCGAGGGCATCGAGCCCGCGTCCATCGAACAGGCGGCGGCGCAGGCCGGCTACCCCGCCAAGGTGCTGTCCCTCATGGACGAGTTGACGCTCACCCTGCCGCGCAAGATCCGCAACGAGTCCAGGCGGGCCGTCGAGGAGGCCGGCGGCACCTGGCACGGACACCCGGCCGAGGCGGTCATCGACCGCATGGTCGACGAGTTCGGCCGTACGGGCCGCAGCGGCGGCGCGGGCTTCTACGAGTACGGGGAGGACGGCAAGCGGGCGGGCCTGTGGCCCGGCCTGCGGGAGCACTTCAGCCGTGAGGGTGCGCAGATCCCCTTCGAGGACATGCAGGAACGCATGCTGTTCTCCGAGGCGCTCGACACGGTCAAGCTCCTCGAAGAGGGCGTCCTGACCTCCGTCGCCGACGCCAACATCGGCTCGATCTTCGGCATCGGCTTCCCGGGCTGGACCGGCGGCATCCTCCAGTACATCAACGGCTACGAGGGCAGCGCCCGGGTAGGTGCGGGCCTGCCCGGCTTCGTGGCGCGCGCCCGTGAACTCGCCGAACGCTACGGCGAGCGCTTCACGCCGCCGGCGCTGCTGGTGGAGAAGGCGGAGAAGGGGGAGCGGTTCGCCGACTGAGGCCGGCCCGTCCGGCGGGTTGGGGACGAGGCTGTTGAGAGCCGAGCCGGAGGCGGCGTGACGCCGAGCGTCACGCCGCCTCCGGCTCGCGCGCGCCCGCTGGTGATCGGTGAATGAACGGCAGAGATAGGGCCGTTCGACGTATTGCCAGGGGGCGGCACAGGCGCTGAACCTGACGGCACTCGGCCGAAACGCCCAGGGGGGTCCGTCATGCCGTATCCGCGTTCTGCCCTGCGAAGACTTCTTGCTGTCACGTCCGCCTGCGTCCTGAGCGGCACCGCCGTGCTGGCGCTCGCTCCGGTCGCCGGCGCCGAACCGTCCACACCCGTCGCCTATCCGTCGGGCGCGACCGCCACCCGGTACTCGGGTCTCGCCTTCGACGCCTGCACGGCACCGCCGCTCTCCACCGTGCAGGCATGGAACGCTTCGCCGTACCGTGCGCTCGGCGTCTATGTCTCCGGCGTCAACCGCACCTGCGCCCAGCCCCAGTTGACCGCATCGTGGGTCGCCTCCGTGTCGAAGCTGAAGTGGCGTCTGATCCCCATCCACAAGGGCCTGCAGCCGCCCTGCGGGGCCCGGCCGACCGACGCGAAGATCAGCACGAGCCCGGCGACCGCCCGGTCGCAGGGCACCGCGGCGGCCCAGCAGGCGGTCACGGCGGCCAAGGCCCTCGGCATGCTGCCGGGCAGCGCCCTCTACAACGACATCGAGCACTACTCCCAGACCGAAAGCGTATGCCGCACCGCCGTGCTGACCTACGTCTCCGCCTGGACCAAGGAACTGCACCGGATCGGCTATGTCTCCGGCGTCTACATGAACCTCAACCTCGGCGCCAAGCAACTCGCGGACGTCTACACGTCGACGACGTACGCCCGTCCGGACGCCCTGTGGATCGCGCGCTACGACGGCGTCGACTCCCTCAAGGGCTGGGCCGGCATCGCGGACTCCAAGTGGGCCGTCCACCAGCGGGCCAAGCAGTACCGCGGCAGCCACGACGAGACGTACGGCGGTGTCACCCTGAACATCGACAACGACCGTCTCGACGCTCCCGTCGCCACGGTCGCCCACCCGTACAAGGTGACCAGCACCACCCCGCTCAACGCCCGCACCGGTCCGTCGACGAGCTACCCGGTTTCCGGGACCCATGCGCCCGGCTCGTCCGTCAAGGTCGTCTGCCAGGCACCGGGATCCAAGGTCGGCACCACGTCCGTGTGGGACAAGCTGAGCAACGGCAGTTATGTCTCGGACCACTACGTCAGCACGCCGTCCGGTACCGGCTACAGCGCGCCCCTGCCCCGCTGCACCTATCCGTACCAGGTGACCGCCGCGGGCGGCCTGACCGAACGAAGCGGCCCCGGCTCCGGGTACACGGCCGTCGGCACCTCGCCGAACGGGGCGCTGGCCTGGGTCACCTGCCAGCGCGCGGGATCGACGGTGGGCGCCACGAAGGTGTGGGACCGGCTGGACAACGGGCACTACGTGTCGGACCACTACGTGGCCACGCCGAGCAGCACCTCGTACAGCAAACCGGTTCCACGCTGCTGAGCTGCCGTCGGAACCGACATGTCAGGCGGGCCGGCGCACCTGTGACGCACTGACCCACTCACGCAGCTCCTCCTTCAGGGACCGCTGGAAGGTCGTCAGCAGTGCCTGCACGACCAGCGGGTGCATGTGCTCCGACAGGGACCTCACGTCCCGCGCGTCCCGCTGGCCCACCTCCCCGCGGAAGAGCTGCGACAGTTCGTGTGCGGCGGCGCGCGAGTGCTCGATGAGCACCTTGCGCGCCGCGAGAATCGCCTGCTGCGACAGCGGTACGTCCAGAAGCTGGACGCCGAGCCGCAGCAGACCCATGTCGACCTGGTACGAGCCGTCCTCCGCCCGGACCACCCCCATCGCGCCCAGCCGCTCGATCTCGTCGTCGCCGAGCGCCCGCCCCGCCCGCCGCTCCAGCTCCTCCCGTGCCACGGTCTCCACGGCCTCCGGCGCCCAGGAGGCCACCACCGCCCGGTGGATGGCCAGGTCGTGGGCGCTCAGGCCGGCCGGCAGCTGCTGCAGATAGCGCTCGATGGCCGCCAGCGTCATGCCCTGCCGCTGCAGCTCCTCGATCAGCTCCAGACGGGCCAGATGCTCCTGCCCGTAGTGCCCCACCCGCCGCGCACCGATCACGGGCGGCGGCAGCAGCCCCTTGGTCCCGTAGAAACGAACGGTACGAACCGTGATACCCGCCCGCGCGGCCAGCTCGTCGATCGTGAGGGACGGCTCCCCGGTGTCGTTCGTCATGTCCAGCAGTATCGCTGTCTCACCATCGCTGTGAAACCTGTGAGTGACACAGCTGCACATGTCGGCGTACGGTCAGGGCGGCGCACCCCAAGGGGCGCGCGACCATGGGGAGGGGCGGAGTTGAGTCGGGGCGTGGATGTTCTTGTGCTGGGTGGTGCGGGGGTGGACACCATCGTGCAGGTGCCGGAATTGCCGCTTCCGTATGCCGACAGTTACATGATCGACTCCGGGATCCGGGCCCGTGCCGGGCAGACCGGTGACTTCGTGGCCCTCGGACTGAGTGCCCTCGGTCTGCGTACGCACCATCTGGACCTGATCGGCGACGATCCCGAGGGCGACCTCGTCCGTGCGCTGCACCGTGACCGTGGCATCGCGCTGACCGCCGTCCCCCAGCCCGCCGGCACCAAGCGTGCGGTCAACCTCGTCGGGCCGGACGGGAGGCGGCTGTCGCTCTACGACACGAGTCGCACCCGCGCGGCGGACCGGCTTCCGGTGCCCGTCGTCCGCGCCCTGGCCGAGTCGAGCCGCCATGTGCACGTCTGCATCACCCAGCCGTGCGCCGACATGCTGCCCGTCCTGCGCGAGGCCGGAGTCACCGTTTCGACCGACCTGCACAACTGGGACGGTCACAACCCGTACCACGAGCCGTTCGCGCACGCGGCCGACGTCGTCTTTCTCTCCGCCGCCGCCCTCACCGACCCCGAGCGGACCATGCGCCGTATCGCCGAGCGCGGCCGGGCCGAGGCCGTCGTCGCCACCGCCGGTGCCGAGGGCGCGTACCTGCTGGCCGGCGGCGAGCTGACCCGTGTACCGGCGGTGACACCGCCCGCGCCGGTCGTCGACTCCAACGGCGCGGGCGACGCCTTCGCGGCCGCGTTCCTCTTCGGCCGCCTCAGCGGTGAGCCACCGCAGCGCTGCGCCCTGTACGGCGCGGTCGCCGGCGCCCACGCCTGCACCGTGCCGGCGACCCGGACCGACGCGCTGGCCCGGGACGAACTCCTGTCCCGGGTCGACGGGTTGGAGTCGTCCCCGGCCTTCTCGCGTTAGGTCACCGCTCCGGGTGCTCGTGCACGCCGTTCGTCGCCGCGATCTTCTTCCAGGACTCCGGCCGACCGGGCGCACCCTTCGTTCCCGGGTCCCGGGTCGAGATCGAGGCGCCCCGGGCGGCGGAGACGCCGGGCTTCGACGGCTGGAACAGCCACGTGTCGAAGAACGCCGCCAGCGGCCTGCCGGACACCTCCTCCGCGTACGCCCGGAAGGCGGCGACCGAGGCGTTGCCGTAGGCGTACTTCCGCGGCCAGCCCTTGAGCAGGGCGAAGAACGCGTCGTCGCCCACCTCGTTGCGCAGCGCCTGGAGGGCCAGCGCACCCCGGTCGTAGACGGCGAGATGGAACTGGTTGTCCGGCCCCGGGTCGCCCGGCTTCACTGTCCAGAACGCGTCGTCGGCCGGGTGCGAGGCGTACACGTGGTCCGCGAGCTCCTGCGCCGTGCCCTCACCCTCGTGCTCGGACCACAGCCACTGCGCGTACCGTGCGAAGCCCTCGTTGATCCAGATGTCCTTCCAGCCGGCGACGGACACGAGATCGCCGTACCACTGGTGGGCCAGTTCATGGACGACGACGGACACGTTGGAGCCGTTCGCGAACTGCCGCGGGCTGTAGAACGGCCGGGTCTGCGTCTCCAGCGCGTACCCGGTCGTGGTGTTCGGCACGTACCCGCCGAGCGCGTTGTACGGATACTTCCCGAAGTATCCGCTCAGCCAGTCGGCGATCTCCCCGGTCCGCTCGACACTCGCCCGCGCCGCGCCGTAGTTGTCGCCGAGGTCCTTGCTGTACGCGTTGATCACCGGGACACCGCTGTCGGTCCTCCCCGTGGTGATGTCGAACTTCCCGACCGCGAGCGTGGCGAGATAGGTCGCCTGCGGCTTGTTGGACCGCCAGTTGTAGCGGGTCCAGCCCAGCCGGGAAACCGTCGACTGCAGTGTGCCGTTGGAGATGGCCTGAGTGCCGTCCGGCACGGCCACCGACACGTCGTAGGTCGCCTTGTCGAGCGGGTGGTCGTTGCTCGGGAACCACCACCAGGCCGCCTCGGGTTCGTTCGCCCCGATGCCGCCGTCGGGGGTCCGGTGCCAGCCGGTGAAGCCGTACGCCTGCTTGGTGGACGGCACTGCGCGGTAGCGGACCACGACGGTGACGGCCGTGCCCTTGGGCAGCGGCGTCCTGGGCGTGATCTCCAGCTCGTGCTCGCCCGAGGCCCGGAACGCCGCCTCGGCGCCGTTGACCCGCACCTCGCCGACGTCCAGCACGAAGTCCAGATTGAACCGGGACAGATCCTGCGTGGTCCGGGCCAGCAGGGTCGCCGTGCCCTCCAGTTCGTCGGTGGCCGGCTGGTACTTCAGCCGGAGGTCGTAGTGGGAGACGTCGTATCCGCCGTTGCCGTAGGCCGGGTAGTAGGGGTCGCCGATGCCCGGCGCACCGGGGGAGTAGCTCGCCGCCGAGGCCGGGATCGCCAGCAACAGGGTGGCCGAAGCGAGTGCGCCCGGCGCGATGATTCTGCGGTGCACGAAAGCTCCAAGTCGTAGGGGCACATGGGCTGTTCCGGAGCCTATTGAGTCCCTGTGTCCCGGGACGTGTCCACGGCCGCGCCTGTCACACGATCGCCATTCAGCCGTCTTGAGTGACCCCGTCCCAAGGCCCTGCACGGTTCACACGCACGTCCGATTTCCCTCTTCTGCACGGGAGTTGACCGATGTACCGTCCGCGCATGCCGAAACGCATGCGCCTCACGACCTGGAGACCGCTCGCGACGGCGGCGATCGCCGCCCTGACGGCCGCACTCCTGACCCCCGCCGCGGCCCACGGCGCCCCGCGCGAGAGCCGGCCCGTCTACTCGTACGACAACGCGATCCGCGAGGCCGTCTGGGTGGCCACCGGCCTAGACGGCGACGGCGACGGGAAGACCGACCGGGTCGCCGTCGACATCGTCCGCCCGCGCGAACCCGCCCAGCAGGGCCGCAAGGTGCCCGTCATCATGGACGCCAGCCCCTACTACTCCTGCTGCGGGCGCGGCAACGAGAGCCAGAAGAAGACGTACGACGGGGGCGGCAACGTTGTCCGGATGCCGCTGTTCTACGACAACTACTTCGTGCCCCGCGGCTACGCCTTCGTCGGCGTCGACCTCGCCGGCACCAACCGCTCCGACGGCTGCGTGGACGTGGGCGGCCGCTCCGACATCCGGTCCGCGAAGGCCGTCGTCGACTGGCTGAACGGCCGAGCCAGGGCCTACACCACCCGCACCGGCACGGTCCGCGCCAAGGCGGCCTGGACCAATGGCAGAACCGGGATGATCGGCAAGAGCTGGGACGGCACGATCGCCAACGGAGTCGCGGCCACCGGAGTGAAGGGCCTGAAGACCGTCGTCCCGATCAGCGCCATCTCCTCCTGGTACGACTACTACTTCGCCAAGGGCGCACCCCTGTACGACTCCGGCCCCGACTGGCTGTCCGACTACGTCGACAGCCCCGATGCCCGCGCCAGATGCGCCGCCGTCCAGCGCAGGCTCGTCGACGAGGCCCCGCGCACCGGCGACTGGACGTCGCTGTGGACCGAGCGCGACTACGTCAGGGACGCGGGCAAGGTGAAGGCGAGCGTGTTCGCGATCCACGGCCAACAGGACCTCAACGTTCGGATGAAGCACCTCGGCCAGTGGTGGGACGCCCTCGCGCAGCACGGTGTCGAGCGCAAGATCTGGCTCTCCCAGACCGGCCACGTCGACCCCTTCGACTTCCGCCGCGCCACCTGGGTCGACACCCTGCACCGCTGGTTCGACCACGAACTGCTCGGCTACGACAACGGCATCGACCGTGAGCCCATGGCCGACATCGAGCGCCACCCCGACCAGTGGATCACCTCGAAGGTCTGGCCCCCGCGCGGCACGGCCACCACGACCCTGCGCCCGGACTCGGGCCCACAGCCCGGCGTCGGCACGCTCGGCCCGAACAGGGGCACCGGCACCGAGACCTTCACCGACGACCCGCAGCACGGCGAGACGGACTGGGCCGCACGGATCGACACCTCCACGCCCGACAAGGCCGGCTTCGTGACCGTTCCGCTCACCCGCGGCCTGCGCCTTTCCGGCTCCTCCGAGGTCAAGGTCACCGCCACCCCCACCACCTCGACGGCGCACCTGTCCGCCGTCCTGGTCGACCTCGGCCCCGACACCATCCGCGACTACGCCGCGAGCGGCGAGGGCATCACCACGCTCACCGACCGCACCTGCTGGGGCGCCAGCAGCGCGGGCGACAGCGCCTGCTTCAAGGACACACGGGCCAGGACCGCCGACGTCGACCACACGGTCGTCAGCCGCGGCTGGGCCGACCTCGGCAACCACGCCTCCGACGCGAAGGGCGTCCCGCTCACCCCGGGCAAGGCGTACACCATCACCCTGGACCTTGCGGCCACCGACCATGTCGTCCCGGCCGGCCACCGCCTGGCCCTGATCGTCGCGGGCACCGACAAGGACCTCATCGACCCGCCGTCCAGCCCGCCCACGCTCACGCTCGACCTGTCCCGTACGTCGGCCCGTGTGCCGCTGGTCGGCGGGGCGCCGGCGTTCGCCCGGGCCACCGCGGGCCCGGCGTCCGCCGCACCGCGGGCCACGCCCCTCGACGGGGTCCAGGCGCCGGGCACGGTCCACCGGATCCCCGGAGGGAGCCGGTGAGCGCCTTCCCGACGCCGGGCCGCTGACCCGTTCAGCCGGAGGAGGCGGCCAGGTCCGCCGCCTCCTCCGCACAGCCCCAGGCCACGGTCACGCCCGCGCCTCCATGGCCGTAGTTGTGCACCAGCACCCGTCCGTCCGGCAGCGGTTCGCGCTCCAGCCGGACCGAGTCCCGCACCGGCCGCAGCCCCACCCGGTGCTCCAGGATCCGCGCCCCGGCGATCTCGGGCCGCAGCGCCGCGCACCGCCGTACGATCGCCTCGGCCACGGACGGATCCGGCACCGTCGACCACACGCCCTCCTGCGCCGTGCCGCCGAGCAGCAGCCGGCCCGGCTGCGGGAAGAAGTAGGCCATCTCCCCGGCGGCGTCGGTGGAGACGAGCCAGGTGCGCATGCCGGGGTTCTCCACGACGACCAGCTGTCCCCGCACGGGACGCACCGACGTGTCCGGCACGAGCTCGCGGGCGCCCAGCCCCGTGCAGTTGACCACGACCGGCGCGTCCGCCTCCGCGAGGCCGGACACCGTGCGCTGCTCGACCGAACCGCCCGCCGCGAGGAACCGCTCCCGCAGCCATCGCAGATGGACGGGCATGTCGATGAGCGGTAGCCGCGCCCACACCCCGGTGCCCGTGTACTCCCGCGCCGTCGACGCCCGAAGCCCCCGCACCCGGCCCGCCGTCCACGCCTGCGCCCCGGCAGGGTCGGCCTCGCCCAACACCCCTTCGACCATGCGTACGCCGGTCCGCTCGGGCCGTGCGGCCAACTCCTCGTACACGTCCAGGGAGCGCAGTGCCCAGGTGCGCGCGAGCGCCACCGGCTCGATCCGGTACGGCCACCACAGCGCACCCGCGACCGCCGAGGTGGTCCGCTCGACGGGATCCCGCGTCCACACGCGCACCCGGACGCCCCGCTCGGCGAGGACCATGGCCGTCGTCAGCCCGATGATCCCGCCGCCGACCACGACGACCTCGCCGCCCTGCCCACTGTCCACGCGCCGACGCTAGCGGAATGTGCCGTGTCGTGCGCGGACCGGGCCCGATGTGGGAATACTCCCCGTATGTCTGCCGCATACGCGACCTTCGCCCTGGCACCGGCGATGCGTGCCGGTGGAGTCCTCGCAGGCGGTGACTACCAAGTCCACCGGGACTTCGTGGACTTCATCGTCGACGGACGCCCGCTGCTGTTCCGGCTCTCCGACCTCGATGCCGTCTCCCCGCTCGCCTCCGACGTCCCGCCCGCGATCTTCACCGCCCAGGTCCGCAGTCTGCTGCTGGAGACGGAGGCACCGCTGCCCGGCGGCCGCTACGTCGTCTACGGCTGCCCCGAGTGCGAGGACCTGGCCTGCGGCGCCGTCACGGCGGTCATCGCGCGCGACGGCGACGACTACATCTGGCGGGACTTCGCCTGGCAGACCGACGAACAGGCCGACCTGCACCTGAGCGGCTACCACGGCATCGGCCCCTTCCGGTTCCGGGGGACCGAGTACCGCGCGGCACTGGCCTCCCTGCTGGACGGCGACGGGAGCGGCGCCCGCCGCCGGGTCCTGCTGATCGGCGCCCGCGTCGCCGTCCTGGCCAAGCTCGCCGCCGCGCTGCGCGGCATCGGCATCGGCGCGGACATCGCCCATGACGCGAACGACGTACCCGCCGAGGAACTGCGTGCCTACGGCGCCGTCGCCTTCGGCCGCGCCGTCCCCCAGGCGGAACGGGACGCGGTACGCCGCTCCTTCGAACGCGCCGGTGTCGACGTCGCCCATGTCGACGGCCTCGCCCCGATCGTTCCTCTCCTCGTCGCCCAGATCCAGCACGCCCTGGACCGCAGCCCCCTGGAGAGACGCCGGCTGGCCGGGCTGGTGGCCGCCGACGGCGAGGCGGGCGTCGAGGTCACCGCCCCGTGCCGGGTCCGGCTCACCGCGTACCGTCTCGACCGCCTCCACCGCACCCACACCCACGAGATCTTCGACGGCGTCCTGGAGGCCGGACACCACCGCATCGCCCTCGACGCCGAGGCGGTGAAGGGCGAGGCCTTCGTGGTGGCCCGCACCTTTGGAAGCGTGCTGGTGGAGGCCGTGTCACGGTGAATACCGGGACACCGCCGCGCCGGGGCGACCGTTAGGATCGGCGCTCTGATGACTGCCACCCTCGTCGCCAAGAACCTCGCCGCCGGCCACGGCGACCGCTCCCTGTTCACCGGGCTCGACCTCGTCGTCGCACCCGGTGAGGTGATCGGCCTCGTCGGGGCCAACGGAGCCGGCAAGTCCACGCTGCTCAGGCTGCTCGCCGGACTGGCCGCACCGGAGGAGGGGGAGCTGCGGCTGTCCCCGCCCACAGCGACCGTCGGGCATCTGCCGCAGGAGCCGGAGCGCCGGCCCGGCGAGACCGTACGGGCGTTCCTCGCCCGCCGTACCGGAGTCGCCGAGGCCCAGCGGGCGATGGACGAGGCCACCGAGGCACTCGTCGACGGAGCACCCGGCGCCGACGACGCGTACGCGACGAGCCTGGAGCGCTGGCTCGGGCTCGGCGGCGCCGACCTGGACGAGCGTGCCGAGGAGGTCGCCGACACCCTGGGCCTGGCCGTGGGCCTGGACCAGCCGATGACCTCGCTCTCCGGCGGGCAGGCGGCCAGAGCCGGACTGGCCTCACTGCTGCTGTCCCGCTACGACGTCTTCCTGCTCGACGAGCCGACCAACGACCTCGACCTGGACGGCCTGGAACGGCTCGAACGCTTCGTGAGCGGCCTGCGCGCCGGGACGGTCGTCGTCAGCCACGACCGCGAGTTCCTCACCCGCACGGTCACCAAGGTCCTCGAACTCGACCTGGCCCAGCGGCAGATCAACCTGTACGGCGGCGGCTACGCGGCCTATCTGGAGGAGCGGGAGGTGGCCCGTCGGCACGCCCGCGACGGCTACGAGGAGTACGCCGACAAGAAGGCGGCGCTCCAGGACCGGGCGCAGATGCAGCGCGCCTGGATGGACAAGGGCGTCAAGAACGCGCGCCGAAAGTCGGGCAACGACAATGACAAGATCGGCCGTAAGTTCCGCAGCGAGGCCAGCGAGAAGCAGGCCGCGAAGGCCCGGCAGACCCAGCGCATGATCGAACGGCTGGAGGTCGTCGAGGAGCCCCGCAAGGAGTGGGAGCTGCGCATGGAGATCGCGGCGGCGCCGCGCTCGGGCGCGGTGGTCGCCACGCTCCGGGACGCCGAGGTGCGCCACGGCGACTTCGTGCTCGGTCCGGTCTCGCTCCAGATCGACTGGGCGGACCGGGTGGCGGTCACCGGAGCCAACGGCGCCGGCAAGTCGACCCTGCTCGGCGCGCTGCTGGGCCGCGTTCCGCTGGACGCCGGCTCGGCAGCGCTGGGCCCTGGAGTCCTGGTCGGTGAGGTCGACCAGGCCCGGGGGCTCTTCCATGGTCCGGAGTCCCTGCTGGACGCCTTCTGCGCGGCGGTGCCGGACACCGAACCGGTCGAAGTGCGTACGCTCCTGGCCAAGTTCGGGCTGAAAGCGGACCATGTCCTGCGCCCGGCGGCCACCCTCTCGCCGGGCGAGCGCACAAGGGCGGCGCTTGCTCTCCTTCAGGGCAGGGGTGTCAATCTGCTCGTCCTGGACGAGCCGACCAACCACCTGGACCTTCCGGCGATCGAACAGCTGGAGTCGGCCCTCGACAGCTACGAGGGCACGCTGCTCCTCGTCACCCACGACCGGCGGATGCTGGACGCGGTGCGGGTGACACGGCGCCTGGAGGTGGCGGACGGCAAGGTGACGGAACGGTAGGCGCTCCGCTGGGTGCGGTCGCCGTCTGCGGGTGCGTTGTGGCTGGTCGCGCCCGCGCGGCGGAGCCGCACATCCACACAGCCCCGCGCCCCCGAGGGGGCGCTTCCGTCACCTTGGCCGTGTCGTACCCGACTACCGCCGCTTGGGGTCCAGCAGTCCCGCTCGTCGCAGGGCGTCGGCCATCGCGCTGTTGGCGGGCGGGGGTGCCTGGCGGGAGCCGCCGCCGTCACGGCCCTGACGCTGCTGGCGCTGCTGCGGCGGACGCCCGCCGCGCTGCCGGCGCTCGCCTCCGCCGCCCTGCTGACCCTGCGGGGCGGCCTCGTCGTCGAGGCGCAGGGTCAGCGAGATCCGCTTGCGCGGGATGTCGACGTCCAGCACCTTCACCTTGACGATGTCCCCGGGCTTGACCACGTCCCGCGGATCCTTCACGAACGTCCTCGACATCGCGGAGACATGCACCAGGCCGTCCTGGTGGACGCCGACGTCCACGAACGCCCCGAAGGCGGCCACATTGGTGACCACGCCCTCCAGGACCATGCCGGAGGCCAGGTCGGAGATCTTCTCCACGCCCTCCTTGAAGGTGGCCGTCTTGAAGGCGGGCCGCGGGTCGCGTCCGGGCTTCTCCAGCTCCCTGAGGATGTCGGTCACCGTCGGCAGACCGAACGTCTCGTCCACGAAGTCCCCCGGCTTCATCGAGCGCAGCACGCTCGTGTTGCCGATGAGCGCGGCCACCTCCTGCCCGGCGGTCTTCACCATCCGCCGCACCACCGGGTACGCCTCCGGGTGCACGCTGGAGGCGTCCAGCGGGTCGTCGCCGCCGCGGATCCGCAGGAAGCCCGCGCACTGCTCGTACGCCTTCGGACCGAGCCGCGCCACGCTCTTGAGCTGGGTGCGCGAGGTGAAGGGGCCGTTGGTGTCGCGATGCGCCACGATGTTCTCGGCGAGCCCCGAGGTGATGCCGGAGACCCTGGCGAGCAGCGGCGCCGACGCCGTGTTGACGTCGACCCCCACGCCGTTCACACAGTCCTCCACCACCGCGTCCAGCGAACGCGACAGCTTCACCTCGGACAGGTCGTGCTGGTACTGCCCGACGCCGATCGACTTGGGGTCGATCTTCACCAGCTCGGCGAGCGGATCCTGGAGCCGGCGCGCGATCGACACGGCGCCGCGCAGCGACACGTCCATGTCGGGCAGCTCCTGCGAGGCGAACGCGGAGGCCGAGTACACGGAGGCGCCCGCCTCGGAGACCATCACCTTGGTGAGCGTCAACTCGGGGTGCCTGGTGATGAGTTCACCGGCGAGCTTGTCCGTCTCCCGGGACGCCGTGCCGTTGCCGATCGCGATCAGTTCGACCGCGTGCTCCTTGGCGAGGCTTGACAGCTTGGCGATCGCCTCGTCCCACTTGTTGGCCGGGACATGCGGATAGATCACGTCCGTCGCCACGACCTTGCCGGTCGCGTCGACGACGGCGACCTTCACACCCGTACGGAACCCGGGGTCCAGCCCCAGCGTCGCGCGCGTGCCGGCGGGGGCGGCGAGCAGCAGGTCACGGAGGTTCGCCGCGAACACGCCCACGGCCTCGTCCTCCGCCGCCGTCCGCAGCCGCAGCCTGAGGTCGATGCCGAGGTGCACCAGGAGGCGGGTGCGCCAGGCCCAGCGGACCGTGTCCTTGAGCCACTTGTCGGCGGGACGCCCGCGGTCGGCGATCCCGAACTTCACCGCGACGATGCCCTCGTACGACGACGGCCCCTCCGTCGGCTCCTCCGGCTCCAGGACGAGGTCGAGGACCTCCTCCTTCTCGCCGCGCAGCATGGCGAGGATGCGGTGCGAGGGCAGCTCGGTGAACGGCTCGGCGAAGTCGAAGTAGTCGGCGAACTTGGCGCCCGCCTCCTCCTTGCCGTCCCGCACCTTGGCGGCCAGCCGGCCGCGCACCCACATGCGCTCGCGCAGCTCGCCGATCAGGTCGGCGTCCTCCGAGAACCGCTCGGTGAGGATCGCCCGCGCGCCGTCCAGGGCGGCCTGCGGATCGGCGACCCCCTTGTCGGCGTCGACGAACGCGGCGGCCGCGGCGAGCGGCTGCACGCCCGGGTCGCCGAGCAGCCCGTCGGCGAGGGGTTCGAGCCCGGCCTCGCGCGCGATCTGCGCCTTGGTGCGCCGCTTCGGCTTGTACGGGAGGTAGATGTCCTCGAGCCGGGCCTTGGTCTCGGCCGCGCGGATCTGCGCCTCCAGCTCCTCGGTGAGCTTGCCCTGCTCGCGCACGGAGTCGAGGATCGCCGTCCGCCGCTCCTCCAGCTCCCGCAGATAGCGCAGCCGCTCCTCGAGGGTGCGCAGCTGCGCGTCGTCGAGCATCTCGGTCGCTTCCTTGCGGTAGCGGGCGATGAAGGGCACCGTCGAACCGCCGTCGAGCAGTTCCACGGCGGCCTTGACCTGCCGCTCCCGTACGCCGAGCTCTTCGGCGATCCTGCCTTCGATGGACCCTGCTCCGAGGGACCCGGGTGTGGTCACGATCCCGTACCGCCTTCTCACTGAGGTTGCGCGGTAATTGTGGCAGGTGGCACCGACAACCGGGGATCAAGGGCGGCACACGGCGGGCCGGGCGGCGGAATCAGGCCCTGCGGCTGCGCGTGGAGCCCGAGGCCCCGCCGAAGAGCCTGGCCAGCATCCGGAAGGGCAGCGTCACCACGGTGGCGACGGCCGCGCCGATCTGCCGCAGAACATCTGCAATCGCACGGAACACGAACTTCCCCTTTCCTCTCCCGGCCCCCGTGGCCGGGAGAGACCCGGGTACCTCAGCTGCCCGGCGGCATGCTCGCCGTGCGACCGCGAGTGCCGTGCCGGCGAACGCCAGGTGCTCGTACGGTGCACGGTCCCTTCGGTCCGTCGCCCGCTCGATCTCCTCGCGCAGCGCGACGCCCTGCCCGGCGACGACCACGCCCAGGCCGTACAGCTGGCCACGGAGTACGACCCGCAGCCGCCCTACGACGCCGGGTCGCCCACGGTCCAGGTGAAGCTGGGCTGCCTGCGCTCCAGGAACGCGGCGACCCCCTCGGCGGTGTCGCCGCTGCCGCGTGCCTGCTCCGCCCAGTACGCGTCCCGGTCCGTGCGCCCGCCCGCGAACTCCTTCACGGCGGCCTGCGTCAGCTGCGAACGGGACACCAGCACGCGGGTGAACTCCCCGACCCGCTTGGCGAGTTCGCCCTCGGGCAGCACCTCGTCCACCAGGCCGGTCCGCAGCGCGCGCTGCGTGTCGATCAGCTCGCCCGAGAACAGCAGGTACTTGGCGGCGGCCGGGCCCACCAGCGACACCAGCCGCCGGGTGGAGGAGGCCGGATACACGATCCCGAGCTTCGCAGGCGTCACCCCGAACAGCGCACCCTCCTCGGCGAACCGCAGATCGCAGGCCGCCGCGAGCTGCGACCCGCCGCCCACGCAGTGCCCGCGGATCGCCGCCACCGTCGGCTTCGGGAACGCGGCGAGCGCCTCCTCCGCCCGCACGGCCAGACCCTGCGCCTCGTCCGGTGATCCCTGGAGTGCCGAGATGTCGGCCCCCGCACAGAACGTGCCGCCCTCCCCGGTCAGCACCAGGGCCCGTACGTCGGGATCGGCAGCCAGTGTGTCGAGGAGCGGTGGCAGCGCCCGCCACATGGCGGCCGTCATGGCGTTGCGCTTGGCCGGATGGTGGACGACGACGGTGGCCACCGAGTCGGTGACGCCGTGCAACAGCTGGGGCTCCATGCGGCGGATGCTATCCGTCCCCGTTCCGGCGGGCGTCGCCGCCCAACCCGTACAACCCGAAGAGTGCGCCGAGGCGGCACAACAGGGCAGGAATCAGTCCCACAACTGACCGTGTCATACGCCAATGGTCAGAAACGCTCGATACCAGCTGACTTCTGGTCAGGTATCCGGCACGGAGCGGGTCGTTACCAACACTCGACGTGTGGTGACAATCGAGCGCAAGGGTGGAGACCGGACGATGGACAACCATGGGCGCGGGCCCGCCCCACGCCCAGCAGGCGGCGCAGACGAGCCCCTCGTACCGACGCCGCCGGATCCGCTGCCGTACGAAGGCGTGTGGCGGTTCACCGCTCCCGCCGTCGACGCCTCGGTCCCGCAGGCCAGGCATGCCGTGCGGGACCTGCTGCACCGCCAGGGCGTACCGGTCTCGGACGATCTGGTCCAGGGGCTCCTGCTGATCGTCTCGGAGCTGGTGACCAACGCCGTGAAGCACGCGGCGCTGCTCTCACCGATGCTCGCCGTGGAGGTCGCCGTCGGCGCCGAGTGGGTGCGGGTGTCCGTGGAGGACAACCACCCCTACCGCCCGACCGCCCTGGAGGCCGACCACGGCCGGACCGGCGGCCGCGGACTGCTGCTCGTGCGCGAGATCACCCGGGAGGCGGGCGGGGCGTGCGATGTGGAGCACACCCCGAGCGGCGGCAAGGTCATCTGGGCAGCGCTGCCGCTCAAACCCACGCGGGTCCTCTGAGGCCCGTCACCACCCGGCCGACGGGCCCGTCAGCTCCCGCACCGCGGGACGGGCCGCGTCCAGCACCGTCATGAACCACGACGAGAAGGTGTCCTTCGCATGCCGTTCCACGAGCTCGGCCGAGGTCACGAGGGCCGTCGCGCCGACCTCCTCCGGGTCCGGCCGGGGCGGGGTCTGCACCAGCCCCACGAACAGATGGTTGTACTCCTGCTCTACCAGACCGGAGGCCGGGTCGGGGTGGTTGTAGCGGACCGTGCCCGCCTCGGCGAGCAGCGAAGGGGAGACTCCCAGCTCCTCGTACGTCCGCCGGGCCGCCGCCGCGAACGGCGACTCACCGGGGTAGGGGTGGCCGCAGCAGGTGTTGGACCACACACCGGGGGAGTGGTACTTGCCCAGGGCGCGCTGCTGGAGCAGCAGCCGGCCGCGCTCGTCGAAGAGGAACACGGAGAAGGCGCGGTGCAGCTGCCCCGGCGGCTGATGGGCGGCGAGCTTCTCCGCGGTGCCGATCGTCACGCCGTTCTCGTCGACCAGTTCCAGCAGAATCGCGTCCGCGGTGCCGTTCGACGAACTGTGCTCCGCCGCGGCAGGTGTGATCGGCATACCCATCCTTCGCATCGGTCTTCGCGCCCCAAGTCTGCCGTACGAATCCGGCACTCCCGGCAGTTGATCGTGCCCGGCGCGGCGAACACGGAACCGCCCGGAGCGGGGTGATGAGCATGAGGACGCATCCGCGCTCCGGATCGCTGCATTCCGTCAGGGCCGGGGGCTCAGTGGCACAGCCGCGCCTCGTGCTCCGCGTGCCCGACCGGCTCCAGCTGGAAGGTGCAGTGCTCCACGTCGAAGTGGTCGCCGAGGCAGCCCTGCAGCTCATGAAGCATCTTCTCGTGACCGATCGCGTTCAGGACGTCGGAGCGGACCACCACATGGGCCGACAGGACCGGCATCCCGGAGGTGATGGTCCAGGCGTGCAGATCGTGGACGTCCTCGACGCCGTCCAGGGCGAGGACATGGGCCCGCACCTCCGCCATGTCGACGTCCTTGGGGGCCGCCTCCAGCAGTACGTCGAGGGTCTCGCGCAGCAGCTTCAAGGTGCGCGGCACGATCATCAGGCCGATGACCAGGGAGGCGATCGGGTCGGCGGCCTGCCAGCCGGTGGTGAGGATCACCGCCGCCGAGATCAGCACCGCGACCGAGCCCAGCGCGTCCGCGGCGACCTCAAGGAACGCGCCTCGCACGTTCAGGCTGTCCCTCTGGCCGCGCATCAGCAGAGTGAGCGAGACCATGTTCGCGACCAGGCCGATCGCGCCGAAGACGAGCATCAGCCCGCCCTCGGTGGGTGCCGGCGTCACGAACCGCTGGACCGCCTCGACCAGCACATAGCCGCCGACCCCGAGCAGCAGCAGACAGTTGGCGAGCGCGGCGAGGATCTCGGCGCGGGCCAGGCCGAAGGTGCGGTTCCCGGTCGGCGGCCGGTTCGCGAAGTGGATCGCCAGCAGCGCCATACCCAGGCCCAGGGCGTCCGTCGCCATGTGCGCGGCGTCCGCGACGAGCGCGAGCGAGTCGGCGACCACACCGCCGACGATCTCGACCACCATGACGCCGAGCGTGATCGACAGCGCGACCCGCAGCCGGCCGCGGTATGCCGCAGCCGCCGTACCGCCGGCCGGTGCGCCGTGCGCATGACCGTGATCGTGCCCTGCACCCATGAAAACTGCCCTCCTGTGGTGCGCCCGGGATCACAGTGAACTACGGGTGGGGGGTATTGGGCAACGCGGCACTGAACACCGTTGTCATATGCCCTGACCTGCGGAAACGATCTGCAGGTCAGGGCGGGTGCGGGGGAGGGGGAGGCAGCGGCTCAGCCGCCGTGGTGCAGCTGCCAGCCCTGCCAGGCCGACTCGACCATCTCGCGTACGTCGCGCCGGGCACGCCAGCCGAGCTCCTCGGCGGCCCGGGCGGCCGAGGCGACCGCGCGCGGCGCGTCCCCGGGGCGGCGGGCCTCCACCACGGCCGGACGGCGGTCCCCGGTGACCTCGCCGATCAGGGTGACCATCTCGCGCACCGAGACGCCCTCGCCGCGGCCGATGTTCACCGTCAGGTCGCCCCGCACCCCGTCCCCGGCCAGCCGCCGGGCCGCCGCCAGATGGGCTTCGGCCAGGTCGGCGACATGGATGTAGTCACGTATGCAGGTGCCGTCCGGCGTCGGATGGTCGGCCCCGAAGATCCGCGGGGCGTCGTCGCGGGTGAGCCGGTCGAAGACCATCGGCACGATGTTGAACACGCCCGTGTCGGCCAGCTCCGGCGCCGCCGCGCCCGCCACGTTGAAGTAGCGCAGGCACACGGTCGCGATCCCGTGAGCCCGGCCGGCCGCCCGCACCAGCCACTCCCCGGCGAGCTTGGTCTCACCGTACGGATTCACCGGGGCACAGGGCGTGTCCTCCGTGATGGGATCCACATCAGGATTGCCGTAGACGGCGGCCGACGAGGAGAAGAGGAACCGTGTGATCCCGGCCTCGGCGACCGCCTCCAGCAGCGTGCCCAGCCCGCCGACGTTCTCCCTGTAGTAGCGCGTCGGCCCGGCGACGGACTCGGCGACCTGCTTGCGCGCCGCGAGGTGCACCACACCGGTCACGGTGTGCTCGGCGAAGACCCGTTTGAGCAGGGCGCCGTCGAGCGAGGAGCCGTGCACGAGCGGGATGTGTGCCGGCAGCCTCGCGGGGACTCCCGCCGACAGGTCGTCCAGCACGAGCGCCTGCTCCCCGGCGTCGGTCATGGCCCGCGCCACATGGGCCCCGATGTACCCGGCACCGCCGGTGATCAGCCACGTCATGACCGCTCACCCTATGCCGCTCGGGCGGGGCGCGACGCGCTGTCCGGGATGCCCCTTCTGTGCGTGCGGTTTGTGGGCCGGGCCCGGGATCCCCGATGATGATCGCGGCAAAGACCTGTTCAAACCACGTCGATCGGGACGTGAAACGGGCGGTGAACGCGGGCTTCCGGGCATCCGATAGCCTCTGCCGACATGCCGCCCGGGTGCCGCAGGCAAGGCGCCCCATCATGCACACGCGACCGGCGCGGAGGCGTCGGCACCCAGGGAGTGAGTTCGGTTGTCGACCGCCATCCTCACCGGTCAGCCGGTCCCCGGATCGTCGATCGAGGGCGATCTGCGGTCCCTCGGCTTCGATGTGCGCGTCGCCGCCGACGCCGCCGACGCCGAGACGCTTCTCGCCGGGGTACCCGCGGACCAGCGGGTCGCTGTGATCGACGCCCGCTTCGTGGGCCACCTGCACGCCTTGCGTCTCGGCCTGACCGACCCCCGCTTCCCGCTCGCCGCGGTGCCGGGCGCGATGACGGCCCAGCCCGGGGGCAGGCAGGCCCTGACCCGTGCGCTGGCCCGGGAGAACTCGGCCGGCGGCGGTACGGCCGTCGCCGTCGACAGCCTCCCCGACCGGATCGTCACCGCCCTGGACGCCGACGGCGCCGGCGTGCACCGTCCCGAGCTGGGCAGCCTGGTCGCCGCCGTCCCCGCCGACCCGCAGACCCGCAACGAGGCACGGCAGGCCGTCGCCGCCGTCGACGACGAGGCGATACGCCTCAAGTCGGCCGTCAAGGCCCGCGACGGGTTCTTCACCACGTTCTTCATCAGCCCGTACTCCCGCTACATCGCCCGCTGGTGCGCCCGCCGCGGACTGACCCCCAACCAGGTCACCACCGCGTCGCTGCTCACCGCGCTGATCGCGGCGGGCTGCGCGGCCACCGGCACCCGCGGCGGCTTTGTGGCGGCCGGTGTCCTGCTGATCGCCTCCTTCGTCCTGGACTGCACGGACGGACAGCTCGCCCGCTACTCCCTGCAGTACTCGACCTTGGGTGCCTGGCTGGACGCCACCTTCGACCGGGCCAAGGAGTACGCCTTCTACGCGGGCCTCGCCCTGGGAGCCGCCCGGGGCGGCGACGACGTATGGGCCCTCGCGCTCGGCGCGATGATCCTGCAGACGTGCCGGCATGTCGTGGACTTCTCCTTCAACGAGGCGAACCACGACGCGACCGCCAACACCAGCCCGACCGCCGCCCTCTCCGACAAGCTCGACAGCGTCGGCTGGACGGTCTGGGTCCGCCGCATGATCGTCCTGCCGATCGGTGAACGCTGGGCGATGATCGCCGTCCTGACGGCGGTCACCACCCCCCGCATCACCTTCTACGCGCTGCTCATCGGCTGCGCCTTCGCGGCGACGTACACCGCGGCGGGCCGCGTACTGCGGTCGCTGACCCGGAAGGCGAGCCGCACGGACCGGGCGGCACAGGCGCTGGCGGATCTCGCGGACAACGGCCCGCTCGCCGGGTTCGTGGCGAAGCGGCGCAGTCCGAACACCCGCTTCTACCCGAGCTCCCCGCTGCTGCTGGCCGTGATCGGCGCTGCGATCCTCGCCTCGGCCGTCCCCTCCGGCGAGCCCTGGGCGGCGGTCGCGGGCGCGGCCGTCTACGTCGTCTGCTCGGGGCTGGCCCTGTCCCAGCCCCTCAAGGGCGCCCTCGACTGGCTGGTCCCGCCGCTGTTCCGCGCCGCCGAGTACGGCACCGTCCTGGTGCTGGCGGCCCACGCGGACGTGAACGGAGCCCTTCCTGCGGCTTTCGGACTGGTGGCGGCCGTCGCCTACCATCACTACGACACGGTGTACCGCATCCGCGGCAACGCCGGAGCGCCTCCGGCCTGGCTGGTGCGCGCCATCGGGGGGCAGGAGGGGCGGACGCTGCTCGTCACCGTCCTTGCCGCGGTGCTCACCGCCTCGCAGTTCACGGTCGCGCTCACGGTCCTCGCCGTGGCCGTCGCCCTCGTGGTGCTCGTCGAGAGCATCCGCTTCTGGGTGGCCTCTCATCTGAGGGGTGCGCCCGCCGTACACGATGAAGGAGAACCCGCATGATCGGCCTCGTGCTGGCGGCCGGCGCCGGACGGCGTCTGCGCCCCTACACCGACAGCCTGCCCAAGGCGCTGGTGCCGGTGGGGCCCGCGGGCATAGAGGACAGCATCACGGTGCTCGACCTCACCCTCGGCAACTTCGCCGAGATCGGGCTGACCGAGGTCGCGGTCATCGTCGGCTACCGCAAGGAGGCCGTGTACGAGCGCAAGGCGGCGCTGGAGGCGAAGTACGGCCTCAAGCTCACCCTCATCGACAACGACAAGGCCGAGGAGTGGAACAACGCTTACTCCTTGTGGTGCGGCCGTGACGCCCTCAAGGACGGGGTGATCCTCGCCAACGGCGACACCGTCCACCCGGTCTCCGTCGAGAAGACGCTGCTCGCCGCCCGCGGCGACGGCAAGAAGATCATCCTCGCCCTCGACACCGTGAAGTCCCTCGCGGACGAGGAGATGAAGGTCGTCGTCGACCCCGGGAAGGGCATGACGAAGATCACCAAGCTGATGGACCCGTCCGAGGCCACCGGCGAGTACATCGGCGTCACCCTCATCGAGGGCGACGCCGCCCCCGAACTGGCCGACGCGCTCAAGACCGTGTGGGAGACCGACCCGCAGCAGTTCTACGAGCACGGCTACCAGGAACTCGTCAACCGCGGCTTCCGTATCGACGTGGCGCCGATCGGCGACGTCAAGTGGGTCGAGATCGACAACCATGACGATCTCGCCAAGGGACGGGAGATCGCGTGCCGGTACTGACGCGGCTGATTCCCTCGCCGGTCGTCGTGGACATCCGCCCGGGTGCCCTGGACGACCTGGCCTCCGTGCTCGCCGACGAGCGCGTCTCGCACTCCGGCAAGCTCGCCGTCGCCGTGAGCGGCGGCTCGGGGGCAAGGCTGCGCGAGCGGCTCGCCCCCTCGCTGCCCGGCGCCGGCTGGTACGAGGTCGGCGGCGGCACCCTCGACGACGCGATCCGGCTGGCCGGCGACATAAAGGCCGGCCGCTACGACGCCGTCGTGGGCCTCGGCGGCGGCAAGATCATCGACTGCGCCAAGTTCGCCGCGGCCCGCGTCGGCCTTCCGCTGGTCGCCGTACCGACGAACCTCGCGCACGACGGCCTGTGCTCGCCGGTCGCCACCCTCGACAACGACGCGGGGCGCGGCTCGTACGGCGTGCCGAACCCGATCGCCGTCGTCATCGACCTCGACGTCATCCGCGAGGCGCCGGTGCGCTTCGTGCGCGCGGGCATCGGCGACGCCGTCTCCAACATCTCCGCGATCGCGGACTGGGAGCTCGCCCACCGCGTCAAGGGCGAGAAGATCGACGGGCTCGCCGCGGCGATGGCCCGCCAGGCCGGCGAGGCCGTGCTGCGCCACCCCGGCGGGATCGGGGACAACGACTTCCTCCAGGTGCTCGCCGAGGCGCTGGTCCTCAGCGGTATCGCCATGTCGGTGTCGGGCGACTCACGGCCCTCCTCCGGCGCCTGCCACGAGATCAACCACGCCTTCGACCTGCTGTACCCCAAGCGCGCCGCAGCCCACGGCGAGCAGTGCGGCCTCGGCGCGGCCTTCGCGATGTATCTGCGCGGGGCGCACGAGGAGTCGGCGTACATGGCCGAGGTGCTGCGCCGGCACGGACTGCCGGTGCTGCCGGAGGAGATCGGCTTCACGCACGACGAGTTCGTCCGGGTCGTGGAGTTCGCCCCGCAGACCCGGCCCGGCCGCTACACGATCCTGGAACACCTCGACCTCAAGACCGAACAGATCAAGGACATCTACGCCGACTATGTCAAGGCCATCAGTAGCTGAACTCCGACCGGTCGTCCACCCCCCGGGGGTGAAGGACCGGCGCAGCGGTGAGCACTGGATGGGACGCCTCTATATGCGCGAGGTGTCCCTGCGGGTCGACCGCTACCTGGTGAACACCAGGGTCACACCCAACCAGCTCACGTACCTGATGACCGTCTGCGGCGTCCTCGCGGCCCCGGCCCTGCTGGTGCCGGGGGTCGCGGGCGCCGTGCTCGGTGTGCTGATGGTCCAGCTCTACCTCCTGCTCGACTGTGTCGACGGCGAGATCGCGCGCTGGAAGCAGCAGTACTCGCTCAGCGGGGTGTACCTCGACCGCGTCGGCGCCTATCTGACCGACGCGGCGGTGCTCGTCGGCTTCGGTCTGCGCGCCGCCGACCTGTGGGGCAGCGGCCGTATCGACTGGCTCTGGGCCTTCCTCGGCACCCTGGCCGCGCTGGGCGCGATCCTGATCAAGGCCGAGACCGACCTCGTCGGCGTCGCCCGGCACCAGGGCGGGATGCCGCCGGTCAAGGAGGCGGCGTCCGAGCCGCGCTCGTCCGGCATGGCGCTGGCCCGCAGGGCGGCCGCCGCGCTGAAGTTCCACCGGCTGGTGCTCGGGATCGAGGCCTCCCTGCTGATCCTCGTCCTGGCCGTCCTGGACCAGATGCGGGGCGACCTGTTCTTCACCCGGCTCGGCGTCGCGGTGCTGGCGGGCATCGCGCTCCTGCAGACCGTCCTCCACCTCGTCTCCATCCTTGCGTCCAGCAGGCTGAGGTGAGCGACGTGGCTTCCTCGCTCAAGGCCGGCGCCGTCATCATCACGATGGGCAACCGCCCCGACGAGCTGCGCGCGCTGCTCGACTCGATCGCCAAGCAGGACGGTGACGCCGTCGAGGTCGTCGTCGTCGGGAACGGCTCGCCCGTCCCCGACGTCCCCGAGGGCATACGGACCCTGGAGCTCCCCGAGAACCTCGGCATCCCGGGCGGCCGCAACGTGGGCATCGAGGCCTTCGGCCCCGGCGGCCGTGACGTGGACCTCCTGCTCTTCCTGGACGACGACGGCCTCCTCGCGCACCACGACACCGCCCAGCTGTGCCGCGAGGCCTTCGAGGCCGACCCGGAACTCGGCATCATCAGCTTCCGCATCGCCGACCCGGACACCGGCGTCACCCAGCGCCGTCACGTCCCGCGGCTGCGTGCCTCCGACCCGATGCGCTCCTCCCGGGTCACCACCTTCCTCGGTGGCGCCAACGCCGTCCGTACGAAGGTCTTCGCCGAGGTCGGCGGACTTCCTGACGAGTTCTTCTACGCACACGAGGAGACCGACCTCGCGTGGCGGGCCCTCGACGCGGGCTGGATGATCGACTACCGGTCCGAGATGGTGCTGTACCACCCGACGACCGCGCCCTCCCGGCACGCGGTCTACCACCGCATGGTCGCCCGCAACCGCGTCTGGCTCGCCCGCCGCAACCTCCCTGTCCCCCTGATCCCGGTCTACCTGGGCGTCTGGCTGCTGCTGACCCTGCTGCGCCGCCCCTCGCGCTCCGCACTGAAGGCGTGGTTCGGCGGATTCCGGGAAGGCTGGACCACGTCGTGCGGGCCGCGCCGGCCCATGAAGTGGCGTACGGTGTGGCGCCTGACGCGACTGGGCCGGCCCCCCGTCATCTGACAAGCTCGTTCCGGAGAGCAACGGGGCCGTACCGAGCCCCCAGGCTCATGCCAGGCCAACCCGGGCTGCGCATCTCGAAGACGAAAGTTTCCACCAGTGAGTGAGACAACGCACGACGGCAGGGTCGCGGTGAGCGTGCCCGCGTCGCCCGACGAGGGCCTCACGGCGGCACAGCTCGCCGACAAGTACGGGCTGACCGTGAGCGGCGCCCGGCCTTCACTCGTCGAGTACGTCCGTCAGCTCTGGGACCGGCGTCACTTCATCCTCGCCTTCTCGCGGGCGAAGCTGACCGCCCAGTACAGCCAGGCGAAGCTCGGCCAGCTGTGGCAGGTGGCCACGCCGCTGCTGAACGCGACCGTGTACTTCTTCATCTTCGGCGTCATCCTGAACGCCAGCCGCGGCATGCCGAAGGAGGTGTACATCCCCTTCCTGGTCACGGGCGTGTTCGTGTTCACCTTCACGCAGAGCTCGGTGATGGCCGGTGTACGCGCGATCTCCGGCAACCTCGGTCTGGTCCGCGCCCTGCACTTCCCGCGCGCCTCGCTGCCGGTCTCGTTCGCGATGCAGCAGCTCCAGCAGCTGCTGGCCTCGATGATCGTGCTGTTCGCCGTGGTGATCGGCTTCGGCAGCTACCCCAGCCTGTCCTGGCTGCTGATCCTTCCCACCCTCGGCCTGCAGTTCCTCTTCAACACCGGCCTCGCGCTGATCATGGCCCGGGCCGGCGCGAAGACCCCGGACCTGGCGCAGCTCATGCCGTTCGTCATGCGGACGTGGATGTACGCGTCCGGTGTGATGTTCTCCATCCCGATCATGCTCGCCGACAAGCCGCAGTGGGTGGCGGACGTCCTCCAGTGGAATCCCGCGGCGATCTACATGGACCTGATGCGCTTCGCCCTGATCGACGGCTACGGCTCCGAGAACCTGCCGGACCACGTGTGGGCGGTCGCGGTCGGCTGGGCCGTCCTGTTCGCGGTCGGCGGCTTCGTGTACTTCTGGAAGGCGGAGGAGAGGTACGGCCGTGGCTGAGGACACCAACGAGCGGCGGATCCCCACCGTCATCGCGGACGAGCTGCACATCGTCTACCGCGTCAACGGCGCCAAGACCGGCAAGGGCAGCGCCACCGCCGCCCTCAGCCGCATCCTCCGGCGGGGCGAGGAGCGCGGGGTGCGCAAGGTGCACGCCGTCAAGGGCGTCTCCTTCATCGCGTACCGCGGCGAGGCCATCGGCCTGATCGGCTCCAACGGTTCCGGCAAGTCGACCCTGCTGCGCGCCATCGCGGGCCTGCTCCCCGCCGAGGAGGGCAGGGTCTACACCAACGGCCAGCCCTCGCTGCTCGGCGTCAACGCGGCCCTGATGAACGACCTCACCGGCGAGCGGAACGTCATATTGGGCGGGCTCGCCATGGGGATGTCCCGGGAGCAGATCAGGGAGCGCTACCAGCAGATCGTCGACTTCTCAGGCATCAACGAGAAGGGCGACTTCATCACCCTGCCGATGCGCACCTACTCCTCCGGCATGGCGGCCCGCCTGCGCTTCTCCATCGCCGCGGCCAAGGACCACGACGTGCTGATGATCGACGAGGCCCTGGCGACCGGCGACCGCAAGTTCCAAAAGCGCTCCGAGGCGCGCATCCGGGAACTGCGCAAGGAGGCCGGCACGGTGTTTCTGGTCAGCCACAACAACAAGTCGATCCGTGACACCTGCGACCGCGTGCTGTGGCTGGAACGCGGCGAACTCCGCATGGACGGCCCCACCGACGAGGTGCTCAAGGAGTACGAGAAGTTCACGGGGAAGTAACCCGTTTTGTCCAGGGCCCCGCCGGAACTGACCGGTGGGGCCCTGCGTCTGCAAAGGAAACGTCAACTCCGGCCGCCCTTAGGAATCTTGACGGCAATCGGTGTGTTGTTGTGATGTGCAGGACACCCGGGCGAACGATATTGCGTTGTACAACGTAAGCTGTACCGGTGCCGAAAGGCGGCAAGTGGGGCGATAATACGCGACATCCTCAGCCGGGCCGCCGCCCGGACGGCCGGGCGGCGTGTCCGAAATAGTGTGTATTGGGTCGGCGGTGTAGAACGGGAGATGTGACGGCGATGGCTACGGAAACTCCCCAGCTCACCACAGCAGGTGCCGTCCCCGCCCCGGGCGGTCCGCGGTGACGGGAACCGGCACGCCGCGCGCCGCCGATCCGGAGCGCGGCACACTCGACAAGGCCGCGGCGGAGAACTTCCCCGTGGCCCCCTTCTTCCTGCCCCGGGCCTGGCGGACCGACCTGATCGCGGTGTACGGCTTCGCCCGCCTCGTCGACGACATCGGCGACGGCGACCTTGCCCCCGGCGGCGCCGACGCCCGTCTGCTGGGCGTGTCGCCCGAGGAGGCCGACGACCGGCTGCTGCTGCTCGACGCCTTCGAGACCGATCTGCGCCGGGTCTTCGACTCGACACCGCGCCACCCGCTGCTGCGCCGCCTCCAGCCGGCCGTCCGCCGGTGTTCGCTGACCCCCGAGCCCTTCCTCGGCCTGATCGCCGCCAACCGCCAGGACCAGCTCGTCGGCCGCTACGAGACCTACGACGACCTCCTCGCGTACTGCGAACTGTCCGCCAACCCCGTCGGCCGCCTGGTGCTCTGCGTCACCGGCACGTCGACCCCCGAGCGGATCCGCCTCTCCGACGCGATCTGCACCGCCCTGCAGATCGTGGAGCACCTCCAGGACGTGGCCGAGGACCTCGGCCGCGACCGTATCTACCTGCCCGCCGAGGACATGAAGCGCTTTCACGTCCAGGAAGCGGATCTCGCCACGAAAACCGCGGGTGCATCGGTGCGCGCACTGGTCGCGTACGAAGCGGAACGCGCCCGCGATCTCCTGAATGAAGGCGCCCCCTTGGTGGGTAGCGTCCACGGCAGGCTGAGGCTGCTGCTCGCAGGATTCGTGGCGGGGGGAAGGGCGGCGATCCGGGCGATTGCCGCCGCCGAATACGACGTACTTCCCGGCCCGCCCAAGCCCGGCAAGATCCAGTTGCTGCGTGAGGTGGGCGTGACTCTGCGAGGAGAGGGGTGATCCGGACCGTGGAGTCGGAACAACACGTGTCCGCACCGGTACTCGCCGCCTACAGCTACTGCGAGGCCGTCACCGGACAGCAGGCCCGTAACTTCGCCTACGGCATCAGACTGCTGCCGTCGCCCAAGCGCCGCGCGATGTCGGCGCTGTACGCGTTCTCGCGGCGCGTCGACGACATCGGTGACGGCGCGCTGGCCGACGACGTCAAGATCGCGAGGCTCGAGGACACCCGGGGGCTGCTCACCAGGGTCCGGGAGGGCGCGGTCGACGAGGACGACATCGACCCGGTCGCGGTGGCCCTCGCACACGCCGCCGGCACCTTCCCGATCCCGCTCGGCGGCCTCGACGAGCTGATCGACGGCGTGCTGATGGACGTACGCGGCGAGACCTACGAGACCTGGGACGACCTGAAGGTGTACTGCCGCTGTGTGGCCGGCGCCATCGGGCGGCTCTCGCTCGGTGTGTTCGGCACCGAACCGGGGGCGCGCGGCGCCGAGCGCGCACCGGAGTACGCCGACACGCTCGGGCTCGCGCTCCAGCTCACCAACATCCTCCGGGACGTCCGCGAGGACGCCGAGGGCGGGCGCACCTATCTGCCCGCCGACGACCTCGCCAAGTTCGGCTGCTCGGCCGGGTTCAAGGGGCCGAAACCACCGGAGGGCTCCGACTTCGCGGGCCTCGTGCACTTCGAAGTGCGACGGGCCCGCGCCCTTTTCGCCGAGGGCTACCGGCTGCTCCCCATGCTCGACCGGCGCAGCGGCGCCTGCGTCGCCGCCATGGCCGGCATCTACCGCCGGCTGCTCGACCGCATCGAGCGCGACCCGGAGGCCGTGCTGCGCGGCCGGGTGTCGCTGCCCGGACGCGAGAAGGCGTACGTCGCCGTGCGCGGCCTGTCGGGTCTGGACACCCGGCATGTCACCCGGCGGACCGTCAGGAGGCGCACCTGATGGACAATCCGCTCCCCGTGCCCCGAGAGGCAACCTTTGACGGGCAAACGTTGCCTGCCGGGGCACCAGGTGATGCCACCGGCGAGAAGCGGCACGCAACCCTCCGGCTCCGGGCGGCGTCCCTGACTGCAACGGCCTGCCGTGCACCGTTCAACCAGCACGACGGGCGCGTCGGGGAGGGTGCACGATGAGTGACGCCACGCGGTCCGCGGGACCGCCCGGGGGCCGTCCGGCGGGCGCCGTGCGGGACGCCGTCGTGGTCGGCGGCGGGCTCGCCGGCATCACCGCCGCGCTCGCGCTCGCCGACGCCGGAGTGCGCGTGACGCTGCTCGAAGGCCGGCCGCGCCTGGGCGGACTCGCCTTCTCCTTCCAGCGCGGCGAACTGACCGTCGACAACGGCCAGCATGTGTACCTGCGGTGCTGCACCGCCTACCGCTGGTTCCTCGACCGGATCGACGGGACGGCTCTGGCACCCCTGCAGGATCGTCTCGACGTGCCCGTACTCGACATCGCACGGCCCGCTGGGCAGCGGCTCGGCAGGCTGCGGCGCGACGCGCTGCCCGTGCCCCTGCATCTGGGGCGCAGCCTCGCCACGTATCCGCATCTCTCGCTCGCCGAGCGGGCCCGGGTGGGGCGTGCCGCGCTCGCGCTCAAGGGGCTCGACCTCGCCGATCCGACCCTGGACGCACAGGACTTCGGCAGCTGGCTGACCGCGCACGGTCAGTCGGCGCGTGCCGTCGAGGCCCTGTGGGACCTGGTCGGGGTCGCCACCCTCAACGCGTTCGCGGGCGACGCCTCGCTGGGGCTCGCCGCGATGGTGTTCAAGACCGGTCTGCTGTCCGACCCGGGCGCGGCCGACATCGGCTGGGCGCATGTGCCGCTGGGCGAACTGCACGACCGGCTCGCCCGCAAGGCGCTCGACTCCACGGGCGTGCGTACCGAGGTCCGTTCACGCGTCACCTCCGTCTCTGTAAACGAGAACGGCAGGTGGAACGTTCAGGTTCCCGGGGAGACGTTGCCGGCCGACGCGGTCGTCCTCGCCGTACCGCAGCGCGAGGCCCACGACCTGCTGCCCCCCGGCGCGCTCGACGATCCCGGGCGGCTGCTGAGGATGGGCACGGCGCCGATCCTCAACCTTCATGTGGTCTACGACCGCAAGGTGCTGCACAAACCGTTCTTCGCCGCCCTCGGCACCCCGGTGCAGTGGGTCTTCGACCGGACCGGCGCCTCCGGACTGCGGGACGGCCAGTACCTGGCGCTGTCGCAGTCGGCCGCGCAGGACGAGATCGACGAACCCGTCGCCGCGCTGCGCGAGCGCTATCTGCCCGAGCTGGAGCGGCTGCTGCCCGCCTCACGGGGCGCCGAAGTGCGGGACTTCTTCGTGACCAGGGAGCGCACGGCGACGTTCGCTCCGACCCCCGGCGTCGGCAGACTCAGGCCCGGCGCCCGCACCAAGGCCCCCGGCCTGTACCTGGCCGGAGCGTGGACCGCCACAGGGTGGCCCGCGACCATGGAGAGTGCGGTCCGCAGCGGGGTGAGCGCGGCGGACGCCGCACTCGCCGCCCTGGGCCGGCCCCGCCCCCGTCATCTCTTCGAGTTCGAGGAGGCGGCTTGATGCTCGATCAGCATGAGGCAGGTCCCCGCACCCCCGGTACCGCAACAAGAGGAGAGACTGTGCCCACTGTGCCCCCGGCCTCGACGGCCGCTCGAGAGACCGCGGTGGACGTGACCGCGCTCCTGGAGCGCGGCCGGACCCTGGCCACACCGGTACTGCGGGCGGCCATCGACCGCCTGGCACCTCCCATGGACACGGTCGCCGCCTACCACTTCGGCTGGATCGACGCCGACGGCAACCCCGCGGACGGCGACGGCGGCAAGGCCGTACGTCCCGCCCTCGCGGTGCTCTCCGCCGAGGTCACCGGCGCCGGACCCGAGGTGGGCATCCCCGGGGCGGTCGCCGTCGAGCTGGTCCACAACTTCTCGCTGCTGCACGACGACCTGATGGACGGCGACGAACAGCGCCGCCACCGCGACACGGTCTGGAAGGTGCACGGCCCCGCGCAGGCGATCCTGGTCGGTGACGCCCTGTTCGCCCTGGCCAACGAGGTTCTGCTGGAACTCGGCTCGGTCGAGGCCGGACGGGCGACCCGCCGTCTGACCACCGCCTCCCGCGCCCTGATCGACGGCCAGGCGCAGGACATCTCCTACGAGCACCGCGACCGCGTCAGCGTCGAGGAGTGCCTGGAGATGGAGGGCAACAAGACCGGCGCGCTGCTCGCCTGCGCCAGCTCCATCGGCGCCGTGCTCGGCGGCGCGGACGACCGCACCGCCGACACACTGGAGAAGTACGGCTACCACCTCGGCCTCGCCTTCCAGGCCGTCGACGACCTCCTCGGCATCTGGGGCGACCCGGTGTCCACCGGCAAGCAGACCTGGAGCGATCTGCGCCAGCGCAAGAAGTCCCTGCCGGTCGTGGCCGCGCTCGCGGCGGGCGGCCCCGCCTCCGAGCGGCTCGGCGAGATGCTCGCCGCCGACGCCAAGAGCAGCGACTTCGAGAACTTCTCCGAGCAGGAGTTCGCGGCCCGCGCCGCCCTCATCGAGGAGGCGGGCGGCCGCGAGTGGACGGCCGAGGAGGCGCGCCGCCAGCACACCGTCGCCGTCGAGGCCCTCGACGCCATCGACATGCCCGACCGGGTACGGGCGCGGTTCGCGGCGCTCGCCGACTTCGTCGTCGTACGAAAGAGATGATCACTATCGGTCGAACAGCCCTCGCGTAGTCGCCGGCCGGTGCCCCGGGCGCACGAGCACCGGCCGACGGCGGACCCACAGCAGCACGACTTGCACGACTGCACGAAGGGGAAGCCATGACAGCGACGACCGACGGAAGCACCGGGGCCCTGCCGCCCCGAGCTGCCGCGGCCAGCGACACCGACACCGACACCCCCGTGGCGGCCGGGGTGCACGAAGCCGCCGCGCGCGCGGCGCAACGCGCCACCGACTTCCTGCTCTCCCGGCAGGACGACGAGGGCTGGTGGAAGGGCGACCTCGAGACCAACGTCACCATGGACGCCGAGGACCTGCTGCTCCGTCAGTTCCTGGGCATCCTCGACGAGGCGACGAGCCACGCCGCCGGACTCTTCATCCGGGGCGAGCAGCGCGAGGACGGCACCTGGGCCACGTTCTACGGCGGACCCGGCGAACTCTCCGCCACCATCGAAGCCTATGTCGCCCTGCGGCTGGCCGGGGACGCCCCGGACGCGCCGCACATGGCGAGGGCTTCCGCCTGGATCCGCGAGCAGGGCGGCATCGCCGCCGCCCGGGTCTTCACCCGGATCTGGCTGGCGCTGTTCGGCTGGTGGAAGTGGGAGGACCTGCCCGAACTCCCCCCGGAGCTCATCTACTTCCCTACCTGGGTACCTCTCAACATCTACGACTTCGGGTGCTGGGCCCGGCAGACCATCGTCCCGCTGACGATCGTCTCCGCGAAGCGCCCGGTACGGCCCGCGCCCTTCGCGCTCGACGAGCTGCACACCGACCCTGACCGCCCCGGCCCGCCCAAGCCCCTTGCTCCGGCGGCGAGTTGGGACGGCGCATTCCAGCGGCTCGACAAGGCGCTGCACGCCCTGCGCAAGGTCGCACCGCGCTCGCTGCGCAGGGCCGCCATGAACAGCGCCGCCCGCTGGATCATCGAGCGGCAGGAGAACGACGGCTGCTGGGGCGGTATCCAGCCGCCCGCCGTGTACTCGATCATCGCGCTGCACCTGGTCGGCTACGACCTCCAGCACCCGGTGATGCGCTCGGGGCTGGAGTCCCTGGACCGTTTCGCCGTGTGGCGCGAGGACGGCGCCCGGATGATCGAGGCCTGCCAGTCGCCCGTGTGGGACACCTGTCTTGCCACCATCGCGCTGGTCGACGCGGGGGTGCCCGCGGATCACCCGCAGATCGTGAAGGCCGCCGACTGGATGCTCGGCGAGGAGATCGTCCGGCCCGGTGACTGGGCGGTCAAGCGGCCCGGACTGCCACCCGGCGGCTGGGCGTTCGAGTTCCACAACGACAACTACCCCGACATCGACGACACCGCCGAGGTCGTCCTCGCGCTGCGCCGTGTGCGCCACCACGACCCGGAGCGGGTGGAGCGGGCGATCGGGCGCGGGGTGCGCTGGAACCTCGGGATGCAGTCCAGGAACGGCGGGTGGGGCGCCTTCGACGTCGACAACACCAGCCCGTTCCCCAACCGGCTGCCGTTCTGCGACTTCGGCGAGGTCATCGACCCGCCGTCCGCCGACGTCACCGCGCACGTCGTGGAGATGCTGGCCGTCGAAGGGCTCTCCAAGGACCCGCGCACCCGGCGCGGCATCCAGTGGCTGCTGTCCGAACAGGAGCCGGACGGCTCGTGGTTCGGGCGCTGGGGCGTCAACTACATCTATGGCACCGGGTCGGTGGTACCCGCGCTGACCGCGGCCGGCCTTCCCGCCGCACACCCCGCGATCGTGCGGGCCGTGGCCTGGCTGGAGTCGGTCCAGAACGACGACGGCGGCTGGGGCGAGGACCTGCGCTCCTACAAGTACGTCAAGGAGTGGAGCGGCCGCGGCGCCTCGACCGCCTCACAGACGGCCTGGGCGCTGATGGCGCTGCTGGCCGCGGGGGAGAAGGACTCCAAGGCGGTCGAGCGCGGTGTCGAATGGCTCGCCGCCACCCAGCGGGAGGACGGCTCCTGGGACGAGCCGTACTTCACCGGCACCGGGTTCCCCTGGGACTTCTCCATCAACTACCACCTCTACCGGCAGGTGTTCCCGCTCACCGCACTCGGCCGGTACGTCAACGGGGAGCCCTTCGCGAAGAAGCCGCTCGCCGGGGCCGAGGGGGGCTGATGAGCACCCGGCCCGCCCCGGCCCCGCTGCTGATCGCCTGCGCGCTCGGCATCGAGCACCTCGCCTTGCGCCTGAGCGAGCGCCGGGGAGCCGAACCGGACACATGGGCCGCCGGCGGGCCCGTCACCGTCCTGCGTACCGGCATGGGGCCCAAGGCGGCCGAGCGCTCGGTCACCCGGCTGCTCGCCGGCCCCGCGCTCGCCGGGGCCGCCGTGCTCGCCACCGGGTTCTGCGCGGGACTGGCCCCCGGGATGCACCCCGGTGACCTGGTCGTCGCCGAGGAGACCCGGGACCCGCGCGGGAACGTCCCGTGCGTGGGCACCGAGCTGCTCGTGAAGGAACTGGTGCGTGCCGTGCCCGGGCGCACTGTCCACACCGGGCCGCTGACCGGCTCCGATCACGTCGTGCGCGGCCCGGAACGCTCCGAGCTGCTGGCGACCGGTGCGATCGCGGTCGACATGGAGTCGGCGGCGACGCTGCTGAGCGCCCTGCGCACGGGCGAGCGCCCGGTTGCGGCCGTCCGGGTGGTGGTGGACGCTCCAGAACATGAACTTGTACGAATCGGCACGGTGCGCGGTGGAATATCAGCTTTCCGTGTCCTTCGTTCCATTCTTCCCGCGTTCTTTGAATGGCACCGTTCTTTGCTGCTCCCCAGGAGGTGAGCCAGATGGCCATGCCGCTGCGTCAGTCCATCAAGGTCGCTACGTACTTGGCTGAACAAAAGCTCCGCAAGCGAGACAAGTTTCCGCTGATCGTCGAGCTGGAACCCCTCTTCGCATGCAACCTGAAGTGCGAGGGTTGCGGCAAGATCCAGCACCCGGCCGGAGTACTGAAGCAGCGCATGCCGGTGGCGCAGGCCGTGGGAGCGGTGCTCGAATCGGGTGCGCCGATGGTGTCCATCGCGGGCGGCGAGCCCCTGATGCACCCTCAGATCGACGAGATCGCACGGCAGTTGGTGGCGAAGAAGAAATACGTCTTCCTGTGCACCAACGCCATGCTGCTGCGCAAGAAGATGGACAGGTTCAAGCCCTCTCCCTACTTCGCCTTCGCCGTGCACATCGACGGGCTGCGGGAGCGGCACGACGAGTCGGTTGCCAAGGAGGGCGTGTTCGACGAGGCCGTGGAGGCCATCAAGGAGGCCAAGCGGCGTGGCTTCCGGGTGACCACCAACTCGACCTTCTTCAATACGGACACCCCGCAGACCATCATCGAGGTGCTCAACTTCCTCAACGACGACCTCAAGGTCGACGAGATGATGATCTCGCCCGCCTACGCCTACGAGAAGGCGCCCGACCAGGAGCACTTCCTCGGCGTGGAGCAGACCCGGGAGCTGTTCAAGAAGGCCTTCGCGGGCGGCAACCGGCGCCGCTGGAGGCTCAACCACTCCCCGCTGTTCCTCGACTTCCTGGAGGGCAAGGTCGACTTCCCCTGCACGGCGTGGGCGATCCCGAACTACTCGCTCTTCGGCTGGCAGCGGCCCTGCTACCTGATGAGCGACGGCTATGTGCCGACGTACCGCGAACTGATCGAGGAGACCGACTGGGACAAGTACGGCCGCGGCAAGGATCCGCGCTGCGCCAACTGCATGGCGCACTGCGGCTACGAGCCCACCGCCGTCCTCGCCACCATGGGGTCCCTCAAGGAGTCCCTGCGCGCGATGCGCGAGACGGTCTCCGGAAACCGGGAGTGACGTCATGACCGCCGTCTCCCTGGGCGTCCCCGAGCCACCGGTCCGGCCGATCGCCGAGCGGCGCGTGTCGCGGCAGATCCACGTCGGTCCGGTGGCGGTGGGCGGCGGGGCTCCGGTGTCGGTGCAGTCGATGACGACCACCCGTACGTCCGACGTCGGCGCCACCCTCCAGCAGATCGCGGAGCTCACCGCGTCCGGCTGCCAGATCGTGCGCGTCGCCTGCCCCACGCAGGACGACGCGGACGCCCTCGCCACCATCGCCCGCAAGTCGCAGATCCCGGTGATCGCCGACATCCACTTCCAGCCGAAGTACGTGTTCGCGGCGATCGAGGCCGGCTGCGCGGCCGTACGCGTCAATCCCGGCAACATCAAGCAGTTCGACGACAAGGTGAAGGAGATCGCGCGGGCCGCCGGGGACCATGGCACGCCGATCCGTATCGGGGTCAACGCGGGCTCGCTGGACCGGCGCCTGCTCGAGAAGTACGGCAGGGCCACCCCCGAGGCGCTCGTGGAGTCGGCGCTGTGGGAGGCGTCGCTGTTCGAGGAGCACGGCTTCCGGGACATCAAGATCTCGGTGAAGCACAACGATCCCGTGGTGATGGTCGACGCCTACCGGCTGCTGGCCGAGCGATGCGACTACCCGCTGCACCTGGGTGTCACGGAGGCGGGCCCGGCCTTCCAGGGGACCATCAAGTCGGCCGTCGCCTTCGGGGCGCTCCTTTCACGGGGGATCGGGGACACCATCCGGGTGTCGTTGAGCGCACCGCCCGCCGAGGAGGTCAAGGTCGGCATCCAGATCCTGGAGTCGCTCGGCCTGAGGCAGCGCCGGCTGGAGATCGTGTCGTGTCCGTCCTGCGGGCGCGCCCAGGTCGACGTCTACAAGCTGGCCGACGAGGTCACGGCGGGCCTGGAGGGCATGGAGGTTCCGTTGCGCGTCGCGGTGATGGGGTGTGTGGTCAACGGCCCCGGCGAGGCGCGGGAGGCGGACCTCGGGGTCGCCTCCGGCAACGGCAAGGGGCAGATCTTCGTCAAGGGCCAGGTCATCAAGACCGTACCCGAGTCGAAGATCGTGGAGACCCTCATCGAGGAGGCGATGAAGATCGCCGAACAGATGGAACAGGACGGCGTCGCCTCGGGGGAGCCGGCCGTCACCGTGAGTTGATCAGCACGGACCTGGAGGGGGCCCGACGTGACGATTCTGGAGAAGATCCGGGGACCACGCGACCTGAAGGCGCTGTCGGAGGCGGAACTGGGTGAACTGTCCGAAGAGATCAGGGAGTTCCTGGTGCACGCGGTCGCCAGGACCGGCGGACACCTCGGGCCCAATCTGGGCGTGGTGGAACTCTCGCTCGCGCTCCACCGGGTCTTCGAGTCACCGGTCGACCGCATCCTGTGGGACACCGGCCACCAGAGCTATGTGCACAAGCTGCTGACCGGCCGGCAGGACTTCTCCAAGCTGCGCGGCAAGGGTGGCCTGTCCGGCTACCCCTCGCGCGAGGAGTCCGAGCACGACGTCATCGAGAACAGCCACGCCTCCACCGCGCTCGGCTGGGCCGACGGACTCGCCAAGGCCCGTCAGGTGCAGGCGGAGAAGGGGCACGTCGTCGCGGTGATCGGCGACGGGGCGCTGACCGGCGGCATGGCCTGGGAGGCGCTGAACAACATCGCGGCCGCCAAGAACCGGCCGCTGATCATCGTCGTCAACGACAACGAGAGGTCGTACGCCCCGACCATCGGCGGACTCGCGAACCATCTGGCCACCCTGCGGACCACCGACAGCTACGAGAAGGTGCTCGCCTGGGGCAAGGACGTGCTGCTGCGCACGCCCGTCGTCGGCACCACGATCTACGAGTCGCTGCACGGCGCGAAGAAGGGGTTCAAGGACGCGTTCGCGCCGCAGGGCATGTTCGAGGACCTGGGCCTGAAGTACGTGGGCCCCATCGACGGGCACGACGTAGGGGCCGTGGAGTCCGCGCTCCGGCGCGCGAAACGCTTCCACGGGCCGGTCCTCGTCCACTGTCTGACGGAGAAGGGCCGCGGCTACGAACCCGCTCTCGCCCACGAGGAGGACCACTTCCACACCGTCGGTGTGATGGACCCGCTCACCTGCGCGCCCCTCGCACCCTCGGGCGGTCCGTCCTGGACCTCGGTCTTCGGCGACGAGATCGTCCGCATCGGGGAGGAGCGGGAGGACGTCGTGGCGATCACGGCGGCCATGCTGCACCCGGTGGGGCTGGGCAAGTTCGCCGAGCGGTTCCCGGACCGGGTGTGGGACGTCGGCATCGCCGAGCAGCATGCGGCCGTCTCCGCGGCCGGCCTCGCCACCGGCGGACTGCACCCCGTCGTCGCCGTGTACGCCACCTTCCTCAACCGTGCCTTCGACCAGCTCCTGATGGACGTGGCACTGCACCGCTGCGGGGTCACCTTCGTCCTCGACCGCGCCGGTGTCACCGGCGTGGACGGGCCCTCCCACAACGGTATGTGGGACATGTCGATCCTCCAGGTCGTACCGGGTCTGAGGATCGCCGCACCGCGCGACGCCGACCAGCTGCGGGCGCAGCTGCGGGAGGCCGTCGCCGTAGACGACGCGCCGACGCTGGTGCGCTTCCCGAAGGAGTCGGTGGGGCCGTCGGTGCCGGCGGTGGACCGTGTCGGCGCAATGGACGTCCTGCACCGCGGGCCCGGCCCGTCCGAGGTGCTGCTCGTCGCCGTCGGCGTGATGGCACCGGTGTGCCTCCAGGCCGCCGAGCTGCTCGAGGCCCGCGGTATCGGCTGCACGGTCGTCGACCCCCGCTGGGTCAAGCCCGTCGACCCGGCGCTCCCGGGCCTCGCCGCCGGACACCGTCTCGTCGCCGTCGTCGAGGACAACAGCCGCGCCTCCGGGGTCGGCGCCGCGGTGGCGCTGGCGCTGGGCGATGCCGAAGTCGACGTCCCCGTACGGCGGTTCGGCATCCCGGAGCAGTTCCTCGCGCACGCCAAGCGCGGGGAGGTACTGGCCGACATCGGGCTCACGCCCGTCGAGGTGGCCGGCCGTATCAGCGCGAGCCTTGCCGTCAAGGAGCAGGCCGAGGGCAGTCACGACGGTCCGGCCGCCGTGCCAGTCAAGGAGAAAGCCGAATGACCAAGGAGTTCGACCTCGGTGCCCTGCTGGCCGAGCGCGGAGCCGAGCGCTACGAGCTGCACAGCAGGTATCTCAACCACCAGCTCCCGCGCATGCTGCACACCATCGGCTTCGACAAGGTCTACGAGCGGGCCGAGGGCGCGTACTTCTGGGACGCGGACGGCGAGGACTACCTGGACATGCTCGCCGGGTTCGGGGTGATGGGCCTCGGCCGTCACCATCCCGTCGTCCGCAAGGCGCTGCACGACGTCCTCGACGCGCAGCTCGCCGACCTCACCCGCTTCGACTGCCAGCCGCTGCCCGGGCTGCTGGCGGAGAAGCTGCTCGCGCACAGCCCGCACCTGGACCGGGTGTTCTTCGGCAACAGCGGCACCGAGGCGGTCGAGACCGCGCTGAAGTTCGCCCGGTACGCCACCGGCAAGCCGCGCGTCCTGTACTGCGACCACGCCTTCCACGGGCTGACGACCGGGTCGCTGTCGGTCAACGGCGAGGACGGCTTCCGGGACGGCTTCGCCCCGCTGCTGCCCGACACGGCCGTCCCGCTCGGTGATCTCGACGCCCTGGCCCGGGAGCTGAAGAAGGGCGACGTCGCCGCCCTGATCGTCGAACCCGTGCAGGGCAAGGGTGTGCACGAGGCCCCGCCCGGATATCTGCGTGCCGCCCAGGACCTGCTGCACCGGCACAAGGCGCTCCTCATCGCCGACGAGGTGCAGACGGGCCTCGGCCGGACGGGCGACTTCTACGCCTACCAGCACGAGGAGGGCGTCGAGCCGGACCTGGTGTGCGTCGCCAAGGCGCTGTCCGGCGGCTATGTGCCGGTGGGCGCCACCCTCGGCAAGGACTGGATCTTCAAGAAGGTCTATTCGTCGATGGACCGGGTGCTGGTCCATTCGGCCAGCTTCGGGTCCAACGCGCAGGCCATGGCGGCGGGCCTGGCCGTGCTGTCCGTCATCGAGGACGAGCAGATCGTCGCGAACGCCCGCGCCACGGGTGAGCAGCTCAGGTGCCGGCTCGCGGCGCTGACCGACAAGTACGAGCTGCTCGCCGACGTCCGCGGCCGTGGCCTGATGATCGGCATCGAGTTCGGCAGACCCGCTTCGCTGAAGCTGCGCAGCCGCTGGACCATGCTGCAGGCCGCCCGCAAGGGACTCTTCGCCCAGATGGTGGTGGTCCCGCTGCTCCAGCGGCACCGGATCCTCACCCAGGTCTCCGGCGACCACCTGGAGGTGATCAAGCTGATCCCTCCGCTGATCATCGGCGAACGGGAGGTGGACCGGTTCGTGGAGGCGTTCACCGCCGTGATGGACGACGCGCACAGCGGGGGCGGGCTGATGTGGGACTTCGGCAAGACGCTGGTGAAGCAGGCGGTCGCGAACCGTTGATTCCTGGGTTTTGCCTGAGAGGCAACAAATTTGCCCAAGGGGCAAAGCTTCGGCTGAATGGAGAGCATGAGCTCCCCGGAAGCCGAGAACGAGCCGTCGACCGGGCCGGTCACCGACCTGCCCGCCGTCGCACCGCAGCTCAGGTCGCTGCGTCGGCGGGCCTCCCTCACCCTGGAGGCCGCGGCCCGCGCGGCCGGACTGTCGCCCGCCCACCTCTCCCGCCTGGAGACGGGGCAGCGGCAGCCCTCCCTGCCGATGCTGCTGGCTCTCGCGCGCATCTACGGTACGACGGTCTCGGAGCTGCTCGGAGAGACGGTCGCCGACCGGGACGCCGTCGTGCGCGCCGCCGACATGGAGCCGACCGCGGCGGCCGGCTGGACCTACTGGCAGGCCGGTGCGCCCGGCCGCGGAATGCAGGCCCTGCGCGTCCACGTCCCGTACGGCTCCCAGGGCGACATCGTGCGGGTGCACCCCGGCGAGGAATGGCTGTACGTCACACAGGGGCGGCTGCGGCTGCGCCTCGGGGACACCACGCACCGGCTCGGCCCGGGCGACAGCGCGCACTTCGACTCGCTGACCCCGCACCGCATCGCCGCCCTGGACCCGGACGGGGTCGAGCTCCTGTTCGTCCACACCCTGCTGCAGAGCCCCACGGCCACGCTGTGCCTGGGCCCCGTCACCGGAGAGATGCCATGAGCGACAGAAACATGGAGGAGAAGTTCCCCCGCGCCCTGTGGATACGGCTGATCATCTACATCGCGGTCGGGCACGTCTTCGCCGCGTTCGTCTACCTGCTGTTCGAGGTCGGCGCGAAGCAGTGAAGCAGTAGGGAGCAATGGGGACCCGGGCGGTCACATGGGGACCCAGGAGGTCAGTCGAGCAGCCGCTCCCGCAGCCGCTCACGCATCTTCGGGGTGACCCTCAGCCCCTTCTCCAGGTAGGCGTCCACGGCGCCCCAGGTCTCCTCGATGGTCTCCAGGGCCGCCGTGAGGTACTCGGCGCGCGCGTCGAACAGGGGGCTGAGCAGCTCCATGACCTCGGGGGAGTAGGCCGCCGCGGACTTGCTGCTGCGGTGCACCTTGTAGCGGCGGTGCGTGGCGTTGGACTCCAGGTAGTCGGCGAGGATCGCCTCGCGCTCCACGCCCAGGGCGAGCAGCGTCACCGCGACGGACAGTCCCGCGCGGTCCTTGCCCGCCGCGCAGTGCATCAGCGCGGGGACACTGTCCTCTGCGAGCGAGTGCAGCACCTCGGAGTGCTCGGCGGTGCGTTCCTTGATGATCCTGCGGTAGGAGGTGATCATCCGGTTCGCCGCCTTGCCGTCCGCGAGGATCCCGCGCAGCTGCTCGATCTCGCCGTCGCGGACCATCTTCCAGAACTCGGCGCCGTCCGCGGGGTCGGACAGCGGCAGATTCACATTGCGCACGCCCGGCAGCTCGACGTCCGGGCCCTCAAGCTTCTGGTCGGCCGCGTTGCGGAAGTCGAAGATCGTGTGCAGGCCCAGGGAGCCGAGGAACGCGGCGTCCTCCTGAGTCGCATGGGCGAGGTGGCCGCTGCGGAACAGGACTCCGTGCCGCACCCGCCGGCCGTCCACGGTCGGCAGTCCGCCGACGTCACGGAAGTTGCGCACACCGGCGAGCTCGGGCTCGGTCGACGGGATCTGCTGCGTCACGAGGGCTCCTCCCCATCCGGCCCGTCGACGTGGCTCATCGACGGACACGCTCTCGACGATACGACATGGATTCCTGAGGCAATGATGTGTCCACAGGCGTTGTCCCGCCCGCCGGCGTCCGCTGATGATGTTGGTCCTTGAGTGCACCTGTTCGGACCTGTGAGGCATGGCGCTGGAGATCGCCGAAAACGGCCGTACGTGGCTTCTGTCCGGGCCGCACAGCGCCCCACTGCCGGATGCGCGACGACGTCAATTTAAATAGCTCCGCCGCATCTGAGCCTTCTGTCCGAATTGGCGCCTTCATTCCAACTCCTTCTGGAATAGGGGGTCCTGGGCAGTGGTGCGTGAGGAGCGTCATATTCGTGACCGTGCGTCGTCCGTCATGTTCACGTAATTCAGGTGCTTTTCATGGACTTTGAGGAGAGCGACGGCCTTCTAATTCACTGAGGGTGACCGTAAATTCCCGTAAGGGATCAAGAGAAACGCATTCGTGCGGAACCGGTCGGTTGTCCCTTTGTGCCGTGCTCGCTTACGTTCGCCACCGATCCGGACGGACGCCCAATCCTGCCGCCGCCCGGAGCAAGCACACACTCACCCGTGCACGGCAGGAGCGGGGGACCCACAGGTACAACGCCTGTTCCGGTCTCCGGAACGGCTAGGGGTAAAGCCGCGTTTCGGCGCGGCCGGACATCTCCAGTCCGCACCCGACAGCTCA
Source organism: Streptomyces luteolifulvus (assembly GCF_008806595.1). Classification (GTDB taxonomy): domain Bacteria; phylum Actinomycetota; class Actinomycetes; order Streptomycetales; family Streptomycetaceae; genus Streptomyces; species Streptomyces luteolifulvus. Next base: position 149,217 of record NZ_VZRB01000013.1, read on the forward strand.
CCTCGCAGGCGCCGGAGAGGAATTCGCCATGCCCGCGAAGGGTAAGCATCGCCGTCCCAAGTCCCGTCGTTTCACCCGCTCGATCGCCGTCGCCGGAACCAGCGGCGCCGCGCTCGCCCTCCCGCTCCTGGGAGCCACCGGAGCCCACGCCGCCCCCTCCCAGTCCATTTCCCAGAATGCTTCGGAAAAGGCCGTGCAGTTCGCTCCGGCCGCGACGAAGGCGACCGGGAAGAAGGCCGCCACGCAGAAGGTGGATGTGCGGCTCTATTCGGTGCGCGCGGGCGATTACCTCTCGAAGATCGCCAAGGAGCAGCATGTCAGCGGTGGCTGGCAGAGGCTCTACCAGGACAACCGTGATCTCGTCGGTGACAACCCGTCGCTGATCCACCCCGGCCTGAAGCTCAGCATCAACAAGAAGGCCGTGACGAGCGTCCCGAAGGCCAAGTCGCCGTCCTCCGCGAAGTCTTCCGCCGCGAAGTCGTCCTCGGCCGCGCAGGCCCCGGCGAAGAAACCGGCGGCCGTCACCCGGGCCGCTCAGCCGGCCGCCGCCTCGAGCGGTTACAGCGCCCCGCTGAGCGGTGCCACCGTCGGCACCGCCTACCGCGTGGCGGGCAGCATGTGGTCCAGCGGCTACCACACCGGCGCCGACTTCGTCGTCCCGACCGGCACCTCGCTCAAGGCCGTGGCCGCGGGCACGGTCGTCTCCGCGGGCTGGGGCGGTGCTTACGGCAACCAGGTCGTCATCAAGCTCAACGACGGCTACTACGCCCAGTACGGCCACCTGTCCTCGCTCTCCGTCTCGGCGGGCCAGACCGTCACCGCGGGCCAGCAGATCGGCCTCTCCGGGGCGACCGGCAATGTCACCGGACCCCACCTGCACTTCGAGATCCGGACCACGCCGAACTACGGCTCGGACGTGGACCCGGTCGCCTACCTCCGCTCGCACGGCGTCGCCATCGGCTGACGACCGGCGCGCCACACTTCACCTGCCTGACACGCCGCCGATGGCCGGACCCCGATCCCCGGGTCCGGCCATCGGTGTGTCTGATGTGTCGGTGTGTCGGGGTGTCGGTGTGTCCCGGGTATCCCCGCGTATTCCCGGGTTGGCGAACCCTTTAGGAGTGGCTTATCTCACCGCTCGTCAACCCCTTCCTACGATCGCGTAGGTCACATCCGAAGGTGAATCATGGACCGATGTGGCAGACGATTCGAAGAGTGACAGCAGATCAGTGATCGGGTCGTACGTGGCGGTGGGGGACAGCTTCACCGAGGGCGTCGGCGACCCCGGCCCCGACGGGGCGTTCGTCGGCTGGGCCGACCGGTTCGCGGTACTTCTCGCCGACCGGCGGCCCGAGGGCGACTTCAGGTACGCGAACCTCGCGGTACGCGGCAAACTGCTCGACCAGATCGTGGAGGACCAGCTTCCGCAGGCCGTCCAACTGGCCCCGGACCTGGTGTCGTTCTGTGCCGGCGGCAATGACATCATCCGGCCCGGCACCGACCCCGACGAGGTCGCCGAGCGTTTCGAGAGGGCGCTCGCCCGGCTCGCCGAGGTCTGCGGCACCGTCATGGTGACGACCGGCTTCGACACCCGCGGCGTACCCGTGCTGAAGCATCTGCGCGGCAAGATTGCCACCTACAACGGTCATGTGCGGGCCATCGCCGACCGGTACGGCTGCCCGGTGCTCGACCTGTGGTCCCTCAAGACCGTCCAGGACCGCCGTGCCTGGGACGACGACCGGCTCCACCTGTCGCCCGAGGGCCACACCCGCGTGGCGCTGCGCGCGGGCCAGGTCCTCGGCCTGGACGTCCCGGCCGACCCGGACCAGCCCTGGCCCCCGCTCCCGCCCCGGGGCACCCTCGACGTCCGGCGCGACGACGTCCACTGGGCACGCGAGTACCTGGTCCCGTGGATCGGCCGCCGACTGCGCGGGGAGTCCTCGGGCGACCATGTGACGGCCAAGGGCGCACTGTCGCCGGACGACATCAAGATGCGGATCGCGTCGGTGGCGTGAGGACGGTACGAGCAGCGGCAGGCGGGCGGGTGTGTTACGGCGGCGGCGTACGCCCGGCCGGGCACTCCGTCGCTCGCGGGGTCGCGAGGCGCGCCGCGCGCTGGAGGGGTTTGTGCGGTTGGCGCGCCGTGGTTTGACGGTGCTTTGTGGTCGGTGTCGTTCTGCGCCGGCGCTCGGCGTGGAACGTCCGGCCGGGCAACTCCGCTGTCCGCGGGGTCGCGAAGCGCGCCGCGCGCCGGAGGCGTTTGTCCAGCCGGAGCCTTGCCTCGACGGGTCCCTGCGAACGGTGCCGGCTTCGTTGGCGCCTGGCGTGCCCGGGCCCGTCGCAGGGCCGCGATTTGTGTGGGGCGGCCCGGCTCCCCAGGCCGTGGCTGCGCGCGACGGAGAACGAGAGCGCGAGCTGTCGATCCCGAGCGGCGGTCGGCGCGGCTCGTGATTACGCCGTCGTCAACGCCTCACGGGCCAGGCCCAGTTCGCGGGCCAGGGCCTCGTCCACCCATTCCAGGGCCCGTGCGCGGGACACCGCGCCCGCGTAGGTGGTCATCTGTACGGCGAGACCGTCGAGCAGGGCGGTCAGGCGCAGGGCCGTGCCCGTCGGGTCGGGGCACTGGAACTCGCCCGCGGCCACCCCTTCCGTGACGACCTCGGTCAGGGCCGCCTTCCACTGCCGGTCGAGGTCACGGGTGACCTCCCGCAGCGCGGGCTCGCGCAGCGCCGCCGCCCAGCCCTCGATCCACAGCCGCCAGCCCTTGGCCTGGCCGGTCGGGGCGTACCACCGCACGGCCGACCGCAGCCGGCGCAGCGCCGTGGTGCGCCGGCCGAGGAGCTTGCGCAGCCGTGTGAGATCGCCCGCGGCCGCGTGGGTGAACGCGGCGGCGACCAGCTTCTCCTTGGTCGAGAAGTGATAGAGCACCAGCGCGTTGCTCACGCCGAGCGCCGAGGCGACGTCGGCGATCCGGACCGCCGACACACCTCGCGCCTCGATCTGCTCGACGGCGGCCCGCAGCAGTTCCTCCCGCCGCTCCGCCACGCTCAACCGCACTCTCGTCACGGCGTCACCCTACACAGCCCCTCCCGGCTGTGACGTGCGCGGACGACCGTATCCCGGCCGGCGAAGGGGCGGGGTGTGCGGTGGCGGGCGCACCATCACCGGTACCAGCCGAAACGCTCCGCGATCACCGGCAGCCGGTCCGCGACGAGGGCGTGCGCCGCGGCCCGCGGTGTCGTCCCGTCGGCCGCCGCGCGCTCCAGCATCCGGCCGACCAGCGTGCGCATGGCGCGGCGGGTGTGCGCGAACGCCTCGTCCGCGTCCGCGCCGATGTCGCCGAACAGCGTCCACCACCACCAGGCGTTGGTCCCGGAGTTGACGACCACGTCCGGCAGCACGACGACCCCGCGCGCAGCGAGCAGCTCCTCCGCCCGTGGCAGTACGGGCATATTGGCCGCCTCGACGATCCAACGAGCCGTGATCCGTTCCTGGTCGGCCGTGTCGATCGCGTACGAGACCGCCGCCGGCACCAGGACCTCCGCGTCGGCGGACAGCCATGCGTCGACCGGCAGCTCACGGTCCTCGGGGCGCAGCGCGGCCCGGTCCACGGTGCCGTGCACATCCCGCGCGGCGAGCAGTGCCTCGACGTCGAGGCCCGCCGGGTTGGCGATCGTGCCCTTGATGTCGGCGACGGCCACGACCGTGAGCCCCGCCCGTGCGAGGAAGCGCGCCGTGGCCCCGCCCATGGTGCCGAGCCCCTGCACCGCGACCCGCGCGCCCGCATACGGCACACCGTCCCGGTCCAGGGCCGCGAGCGCCGACTCGGCGACCCCGCAGCCGCCGACCAGCTCGTCCAGCCCGATGCCGTCCACCTCGACCGCGAACGCGTCCGCGAGCCGCCGCCGGGCGGCCGTCTCGTCGTCGAGCAGGGGATAGACGGCCTGGACGGACGAGACGAGCCCCGCCTCGGCGGCCGCCCGGTCCACGAGGTCCTGGGCGAGGCCGAGGTCCTCGCCCGTGGTCCAGCAGCTCTCGATGTACGGCCGCATGGCGCGCAGATAACGCACCAGGATTCCGTACGCCTGCGGGTCCCGGGGATCGCAGTCGATGCCGCCCTTGGCGCCGCCGAGGGGGATGTAGCGGCCCTCGGGGTTGTAGTGCAGCGCCTCCTTCATGGTCATTCCGCGGGCGAGGCCGGCGACCTCGTCCAGGGTGCAGCCCCCGCGCATGCGCAGCCCGCCGCTGCAGACGCCGCGCACCAGCCGGTCGACGACCAGGAAGCCCTGGCGACCGGTGAGGTGGTCGGTCCAGGTCAGCGACATCACGGGGGCGGTCATGCGGTCTCCTCGGGGAGGGTGATCAGAGCCGGTTACTGAATCGCGGGTCAGTATCCGGAGTGGTGTCATGGCCTGTCAACGCGGTGAGTGGATCATCAGCGGGGCCTTGCCGGACCGGACGTGATCGGTCCGGCCCCGTCCTGTCGGAGGGGCTGCCCATAATGGAATGTCTCACCGACTCCATCTGGAGGTACCGTGGCCGGCTTCCGTTCCCTCAGCTCCGGGCTCCGCACGCCGAGGCCCGCGGCGTTCGGCGCGGACCCCAGCGGTGAGCGCATGGCGCGCATCCGCAGATCGCCGCACTTCAAGGACGGGGTCTTCCAGAATCCCGGCGGGCCGACGAGCATACGGCCCTCCGGCTCGGCGTCGGCCTTCGTGAAGGACTTCCTCGACAAGGAGGCCCGGTCCCGCCGCGCGCCCAGCGGCACCGTCCCCGTGCACGCCACGACGCTCGCCGACATCGCGCGGCAGCCCGCCGGCGGACTGCGGCTGACCTGGATGGGCCACTCCAGCGTCCTCGCGGAGATCGACGGACAGCGGGTGCTGTTCGACCCCGTCTGGGGCGAGCGCTGTTCCCCGTTCCCGTTCGCGGGACCCCGGCGGCTGCATCCGGTGCCCCTGCCGCTCGCCGCGCTCGGCCCGGTCGACGTCGTCGTCATCTCGCACGACCACTACGACCACCTCGACATGCCCACGCTCAAGGCGTTGGCCGGCACGGACACCATGTTCGCCGTGCCGCTCGGCGTCGGCGCCCATCTCGAGTACTGGGGTGTGTCGGCCGACCGGCTGCTCGAACTGGACTGGCACGAGGAGACGAAGGTCGGCGGGCTCACCCTGACCGCCACCCCGGCCCGACACTTCTGCGGCCGCGGGCTGCGCAACACCCAGCACACGCTCTGGGCCTCCTGGGTGGTCGCCGGTGCCGAGCATCGCGTCTACCACAGCGGCGACACCGGGTACTTCGAGGGCTTCCAGGACATCGGTGCGGCGCACGGCCCGTTCGACGCCACGATGATCCAGATCGGTGCCTACTCGGACTACTGGCCCAAGGACCGCGCGGACCCCACGCCCCTGCCGGGCGCGTGGCCGGACATCCACATGTCACCCGCCCAAGGGGTCCGGGCGCACCTCGACCTGCAGGGCGGCCGGCCGCACGGGGTGCTGCTGCCGATCCACTGGGGCACCTTCAATCTGGCGCTGCACGCCTGGGCCGAGCCCGGCGAGTGGACCAGGGATGCCGCCGAGGAGGTCGGGCAGGCAGCCGCGTTCCCCCGTCCCGGCGAGCCCTTCGAGCCCGCCGGAGCCCTCCCCTCCGATCCGTGGTGGCGTGCCGTGTCGGGACCCATCGCCCGTCCCTGGCGCCGCCCGGCAGCCACTCCGTCGTCCCCCGAGGACCTGGCCGCATCTACGTAGTGGATCACGTGGATTCACGGATGCCGCCCGGGTGCGCGTTACGGCAGGGTCGTGCGTGATGTCGGCTTCCGCGGTGCGTGTGCGCCGCGAAACCCGGCAGAGCACAGGGGGGCGACCGGGCCGTGAGGCGTGTGATCAGTGACCGCCGGCGGGAGGCCGTCAGCCTGGGGCCGGGCATCCGTGCGCACCACATCCTGTGGCCTCCGTCCTTCGGGGGCGCACCACTCGGCGCCCGTGTCTGTGCGAACGCGCTGGCCGCGCTGGTGTTCCTCACCGCGCTCGTGCAGACCTACCTGTGCTTCTACTGGCAGGACGACGGGCAGGTCGACGACTCCCGCTATGAGGACCTCTGGTTCTCGGCGCTGATGATGGCGGTGCCGATCCTGCTGATGCGCCGGAGGCTGGCCCATGCCCTGGGCGACCGGCGCGGGGTGTGGCCCGGGCTGGTGGCCGCCGCGGCCTGGATCTCGTCGGTGCTCGTGACCTCGCTGGTGCTGATGGCGGTCGGACTCACGGGCCACGAAACGTACTGCAGCGCCGGAAGCATCCCTCCCGAGCACCCGCTCTCGGATTCCGTGCTGCCCACCGCCGTCCTGGGGGCGCTGGCCGCGGGGTCGGCGGTTTCGTGGACCGTGTGGGTGGTCTCGCGTCGCCGGGTGCGGCCCGCCAGTCTGTACCGGGTGTGGCTCACCACGATCACCGTGACCGTGGTGGTGTCCCTCGCACCGTGGCTGCGGGCGGCCGAGACCTGCCGCACCGGAGCCTGACTGCCGGCCGTCATGTCTCCCGCAGCGGGGCGTACACCTGGGGCCTCAGACCGAACGTCCAGGCCACTCCCTCCCTTGCCTCCCGTGTCGTCGGCGGCACCCGGAGCCAGTACGTACGCTGTGTACCGTCCGGCTCCGGTGTGGAGTTGAGGACCTCCACCATCACGACCGGCTCGTCCCCGACGAGATCGATGCGCCAGAGCGTTCCGGTCTCGTCCCGGTGGACCGGCCGGGCCCCGGAGTCGGCGAGGTAGCGGTCGTAGCCGTAGTACTCGAGCATGACGCGCCGCAACTCGGCGTTCTCCTCGGCGCGGAGGCGCTCGGGTGTCAGCGTGCGCAGCTCGGCCAGGAAGCCGGCCGGCACCGGCATGCCACGCCAGGCGTACAGGGCGAAACCGTCGGGGTAGGCCAGCGCCGGACCGTCTCCGCGGTCGAGCCTGCCCGCCTCGTCGCGGTGCAGGGCGACCGGGCGTTCGCACACCACCGCGGCCCTTTCGAACGGCCACCACCAGCCCGCGCTGCGGCAGACCTGGGCCAGCCCGTCGAGCGGGGCCCGGTCCGTGTCGAGTGCGGCGAGCCACGGCGCGTCGTGCTGTCCGAGCACGGCGTCCAGCAGGATCAGCCGGATCTCCGTCCCCGCGCGCCGGTCGCCGTCCGCGAGCTCCTCGAGTACGCCCTGCTGGATCCGGTCGACCAGTGCCCGCGTCGTGTCCCACAGGCGCCCGCCGGTCGCGGTCCAGCGTGCGGACCAGCCCGCCGCGCCCAACTCCTCGTGCACACGCTGTCGTTCGGCGGCCCAGGGAGCGCTGCGGACCTGTTCGCGCATGCTCGGGCCCAGGTCCGACGAGCCTTGTATCAGCGTCACCGCCTCACGCGGGGAGCCGGCCCACACCACGCGCTCCGGCTGCGCCAGCCCGGCCCGCCGGTACGCCAGCCGGACCCCGGCCTCCGCCGCCCCCCGGTCCGCCGGTACGGCCGCGGCCGCACACGCACGCCACAGCCGGACCTCGTCCGCCACCATCGTCTCGCTCACCGGGTTCCCGCCCTTCCCTCTGTCTCTCGCCTCAGTCCGCCACGATCCGCACCGACCCCGGCACGTACTCCCGCTGCCGGATCACGCGGAACCACCCCTTGGGCAGCGCTATCGCCGCGTGCTCCTCGTGCACGACGCGCCCGCCCTGCGGCAGATGCAGCAGCAGCGGACCGAACGGCCCCGGTTCCCGCACCAGTTCGCCCGGACCGACCACCGCATGGGCGTGCCCGGTCACCTCGCCCAGCGCGAGCACCAACCGCCCCCGTGCGTCACGCGGTTCCCTCGGCGCGTGCGCCACATGTGCGGGCACGGCCTCCTCCGCCACGGACACGATCAGTACGTCCCCCTGCCGGTACATGGCTCTCCCTCCCGCCCGGTGCACAGTGCCCCGGCGTCGAGATCGACACTACGAGCCGCCACTGACAACGGCCTCGGACGCCGCCCCGCCGCGGCCCGTTGTCAGTCCCTGTTGGTAGAACTGCTGCACGCGCCGCACAGCGCACGCACACCTCATCCGTTGCACGTCAGGAGCAACTCGCATGACCATCGGCGACCACCTGCATGAGCTGTACGGCCTCCCCGCCTTCACCTTCCCCGGGCCCGACGCCAAGACGGAGCTGCCCGAGGCCGGCGCCGTCGCCTGGCGCATCACCAGCGATGTGTACGACGCCGACGAGGAGTGGGAGGCGGCCTTCGCCCGCTTCTGCTCCGCGGTGGACACGACGGGGGTGCGCGCGCTGATCGTCGGCGCCTGGCAGGAGGCGTACGACACCGACGCGTCCTCCGTCATCGAGGCCCTGCTGGCCGCCCGTGACCGGCTGCCCGCCCTGCGGTCGCTGTTCCTCGGCGACATCGTGATGGAGGAGTGCGAAATCTCCTGGATCAACCAGACGGATGTCTCCGGGCTGCTCGAAGGCTTCCCCGCGCTGGAGGAGTTCGGTGTGCGCGGCGGATCGGGCCTGGGTTTCACGGCCGTGAGCCACAAGAGCCTGCGCAAGCTGGAGGTGGAGACCGGAGGCATGCCCGCCGAGGTGGTACGCGGTGTCGCCGCCAGTGAACTGCCCGCCCTCGAGCATCTGGACCTGTGGCTGGGCACCCCCGACTACGGCGGCGACAGCGAGGCCGCCGACCTGGAGCCGATCCTGTCCGGCACCCGTCTGCCGAGCCTCAGGCATCTGGCCCTGCGCAACAGCGAGATGCAGGACGAGGTCGCCGCGGCCGTCGCGTCCGCCCCGGTGGTCGCCCGCCTGGAGGTCCTCGACCTGTCGATGGGCGTCCTGAGCGACGAGGGCGCCGCCGCGCTGCTCGCCGGGCAGCCGCTCACCCATCTGAAGACGCTCGACCTGCACCACAACTACCTGAGCGAGCCGCTCAAGGAGCGCATACGGGACACCCTCGAACCCGCCGGTGTCGTGGTGGACCTGGACCGCGACGACGCGGACGAGGACGAGGACGACGACGGCACGGTCTACCGGTACGTCGCCGTGGGGGAGTGAGCGCACGCCCATGGGCTGCTACCCGACACACCTGACCCACCTCCACGGTCTGCCCGTTCACGTCTTTCCCGTGGTCGAGGAGGAGGGCCACACCCCGCTGCCCGCCCCCGGGTCGGTCGCATGGAAGCTCACCACCGAGGGGGAGTTCCCCTTCGACTCCCTGTGGCGGCGCTTCCTCGATCAGGTGCGCACCGACCAGGTCACGGCACTGGTCCTCGGCGCCTGGTGGGACGAGTGGGACGAGAACGGCATCGACCCCGTCCTGGAGCTGCTCACCGCCGCGGCACCCCGCTTCCCGCGGCTGCGCGCCGTGTTCCTCGGGGACGTGGTGTCGGAGGAGTCGGAGATCTCCTGGATCATGCAGGGCGAGGTCACCCGCGTCCTGCGCGCCTGGCCAGGGCTGCGGGAGCTGGGCGTGCGCGGAGCCGACGGCCTGGTGATCGAACCCCTGCGCCACGACGGGCTGCACACCCTGCGCATCGAGTCGGGCGGCCTGCCCCCGGACCCGGTCCGCGCGCTGGCGGCCTGCGACTTCAAGGCGCTGCGCCACCTGGACCTGTGGCTGGGCACCACCCGGTACGGCGGCGACTGCACGCGCGAGGACATCGCCCCGCTCCTGACCACTCCGGCCGGCTGCCCCGAGCTGCGTCACCTGGGCCTGCGCAACAGCGACATCCAGGACGACATCGCCGCCGCCCTGGCCGGTGCTCCCGTCGTCGCGGGTCTGGAGTCCCTCGATCTGAGCATGGGCGTGCTGAGCGACGACGGTGGCGCGGCACTGCTCGCGGGCCGGCCGCTGACCCATCTCCGGTCGCTGGACCTGCGGCACCACTTCATGGGCGACGAACTGGTCGAGCGCTTCCGCGAGACGCTGGAGCCGCACGGGGTGAGCCTCGCCCTCACCCCGGCCCGCCGCCGCTCGCATCTGAGGGACGGCCCGGAGGCGCGGTATGTCGCCGTCGGCGAGTGACACCCGGCCGCGGTTCGCGGTGGTCGGCAACCCCGAGAACCGCCGGGTCACGCTGTTCGCCGAGGCGGTGCGCGCGGCCGGCCTGCCCGGCCCGCGCATCGTGTCCTGGCAGGAGATACTGCGCGACGGCGGAGCCGACTTCGCGGCCGAGGAGACGGTCCGGATCGACTCTCCCGGCGAGAACCCGGAGGTCGACCTGCTTCTGCGCGGCACCCCGGACCCCACCCGGGTCGAGGGCTCGGCCCGCTGGTACACGCACTTCATGGCGGCCCTGCGCAGCCTGCGCGGCGGCATCCGGCTCGACGACCCGCACGAGGTGGCGGTCCTGTTCGACAAGCGCCGCTGCCACGCGGTCCTGACCGCTGCGGGTGTCCCGGTCCCGGCCTCGCCCACCTCGGGCCCGCGGGCCGCGGCGGTCCGTGGCTGGGACGACGTACGGACCCTGATGCGCGAGCACAGGATGCCGAGGCTCTTCGTCAAGCCCGCGCACGGCTCGTCGGCGTCCGGGGTCCTCGCCGTCGAGTCGGCGGGTGCCGGCCGGATCAGGGCCACGACCTCCGTCGAACTCGTCCCGGACGGCAGGCTGTTCAACTCCCTCAAGGTGCGCCGCTACGAACGGGAGCAGGACATCGCGGCCATCGTGGACGCGCTGGCCCCCGACGGCCTGCACCTGGAGCGCTGGCTGCCCAAGGCCTCCCAGCGGGGCCGCGCCGCCGATCTCAGGGTCGTCGTCGTGGACGGCCGCGCCACCCATGCGGTGGTCCGCACCAGTTCCTCGCCGCTGACGAACCTCCACCTCGGCGGCAGCCGGGGCGACCTCGACGAGGCCCGGCAGGCCCTCGAGGCCGCGGGCGCCCGCTGGAGCGATGTCCTCGCCGTCTGCGAACAGGCCGCCGCCTGCTTCCCGCGCACCCTGTGCGTGGGCGTCGACCTGCTGCCGGCCGTCGGCTGGCGCAGGGCCGCCGTCGGCGAGGTCAACGCCTTCGGCGACCTGCTGCCCCGGCTGACCGGACTTCCCGGCAGCCAAGCGGAGGGCCTCGACACCTACGCGGCCCAGGTGGCCGCTGTCCTGCGCCGTTCTTTGCCCGCCGGACAGGCCGCCTCGCACCACCCGCACAGAACAGGAACCAGCCATGTCAGCGCCTGAACCGACCCGCCCGGAGCCGGGCCCCGGTCTGCTCCCGCCCCCCTCCGGCACTCCGGACATGAACGAGATCGTCGGCAGCCACGACATCCTGCTGGTCACCCTCGACACCCTGCGCCATGACGTCGCCGCCGACCTGGCCGCGACCGGCCGCATCCCCCACCTCGCCCGCCATCTGCCCGCCGGCCGCTGGGAGGAGCGGCACGCCCCGGGCAGCTTCACCTACGCCTCCCACCAGGCGATCTTCGCCGGCTTCCTGCCCACCCCCGCCGCTCCCGGCCGCCACCCCCGCCTGTTCGCGGCCGACTTCGCGGGCAGCGAGACAACGGCGGACCGCACCTTCGTCTACGACACCCCGGACCTGGTCTCCGGCCTGGCGAAGGCCGGCTACCGCACCGTGTGCATCGGGGGAGTCGGCTTCTTCAACAAGCGGGGTCCGCTCGGCTCGGTGCTGCCGGGGCTCTTCCAGGAGTCCCACTGGGAGCCGGAGTTCGGAGTGACGTCACGGACGTCGTTCGCGTCACAGGTGACCCGCGCGGAGGAGGTGATCGGCCGACTGCCCCAGGAGCAGCGCCTGTTCCTCTTCGTCAATGTGTCCGCCCTGCACCAGCCCAACTGGTTCCACCTCCCGGGCGCCACCCAAGAGGCCGGGGACTCCCGCGAGACGCACGCCGCCGCCCTGGAGTACGTGGACCGGCACATCGGCCGTCTGTTCGCCGCCGCGAGCAGCAGACGCCCCTGCTTCGCGATCGTCTGCTCCGACCACGGCACGGCGTACGGCGACGACGGCTACACCGGTCACCGCATCGGCCACGAATCCGTGTGGACGGTGCCCTACGCCCACTTCCTCCTCGACACCACGCCCGCCACCGCCGAGGCCGCCCGATGACGACCGTGACGAGCCCCGACCGCGTGGCCCCGTACCAGAGTTACGTCTACGCCTACCCCCACAAGACCGCGTACCGGAAGCTCGACGACCGCCCGCCGCTCAGCACCCTGTGGGCGGCCGAGCCCAAGGACGCCCTCTCCCTCTACCTCCACATTCCGTTCTGCGAGATCCGCTGCGGGTTCTGCAACCTGTTCACCCGTATCGGCGCCCCGGACGGCCTCACCACGGCCTACCTCGACGCTCTGGACCGCCAGGCCACCGCCGTGAGGGCGGCGCTGGGGGAGGAGGCACCGGTGCGGTTCGCCACCGCCGCCTTCGGCGGCGGCACCCCCACCTTCCTCACGGCCGCCGAACTGGAACGGCTCTGCGACATCGCCGAACACCGCATGGGCGCCGACCTCCGGGCCGTGCCCCTCTCCGTGGAGGCCTCGCCCGCCACGGCCACCGCCGACCGGCTGACGGTCCTGGCCGAACGCGGCACCACCCGCCTCAGCCTCGGTGTGCAGAGCTTCGACGACACCGAGGCCCGGGCCGCCGTACGCCCGCAGCGCCGCGCCGACGTGGAGGCGGCACTCGGCCGCGTCCGCGACGCCCGGATACCGGTGCTCAACATCGACCTGATCTACGGCATCGACGGCCAGACCGAGGAGACCTGGCTGCGCTCCCTGGCCGCGGCCCTCGCCTGGCGCCCCGAGGAGCTCTACCTCTACCCCCTCTACATCCGCCCCCTGACCGGCCTCGGCCGCCGGGCCGACGGGCCGGACCAGGCCTGGGACGAACAGCGCCTGCGCCTCTACCGCACGGGCCGCGACCACCTCCTCGCGCACGGCTACGAGCAGCAGTCCATGCGTATGTTCCGGCGCGCCGACGCACCGCCGCAGGGCGCGGACGACTACGCCTGCCAGACGGACGGCATGATCGGCCTGGGCTGCGGGGCCCGTTCCTACACCGCGCGGCTGCACTACTCCTTCGACTACGCCGTCGGGATGCACCAGATCCGCTCGATCATCGACGACTACGTCTCCCGCCCCGCCACGGACTTCGCCCACGCCGAACACGGCCGCCCCATGAACCCAGACGAGGCCCGCCGCCGTCATCTGCTGCAGTCGCTGCTCCAGGCCGAAGGGCTCCAAGTCGCCGACTACCGGGCGCGGTTCGGCGGCCGCACCCCCGCGGACGACTTCGCCGCCGAACTGGAGCGGTTCGCCGACCGCGGCTGGCTGGAATCCGGCGACCCGCACGCCGCCGTCCTCCGCCTGACCCCGGAGGGGCTCGCCCACTCCGACGCCATCGGCCCGGAGCTGTTCTCCCCGGCCGTACGGGCCGCGATGGCCGCCTACGAGAGGAAGTGAGCCCGCGGCGATGGACCTGACCCTTCTGTACCGCGGCCCTCTCGCGTCCTGCGACTACGACTGTCCCTACTGCCCTTTCGCCAAGCGCCGCGACAGCAGGGAGCAGTTGCGCGCGGACCGGACGAGCCTTGAGCGGTTCGCCGACTGGGCCACCGGCAACACCGACGACGGTCTTTCGATCCTCTTCACCCCGTGGGGAGAGGGCCTGGTGCGCTCCTGGTACCGGCGCACCCTCACCGACCTCTCCCACCAGCCCCACATCCGCCGCGTCGCCATCCAGACGAACCTCAGCTGCCGCACCGACTGGCTGGCCGACGCCGACCTCGACACCCTGGCCCTGTGGTGCACGTACCACCCGGGGCAGACGCCGTACGACCGCTTCCTCGCCAAGTGCCGTGAACTGGCCCGCCTCGGCGTCCGTTTCAGCGTCGGCATCGTCGGGCTGCCCGGCCATCTGGAAGCCGCCCGGCGCCTGCGCGCCGAACTGCCCGAGCAGGTGTACCTGTGGGTCAACGCCGCGGAGGGCCACACCTACGACGACACGGAGGCCGGGCTCTGGACCGCCCTGGACCCCCTCTTCCCGTACAGCCGCCACCCCCACGCGAGCGCCGGCCTGCCCTGCCGCACCGGCGAGTCCGTGATCTCGGTCGACGGCGACGGCACGGTCCGCCGCTGCCACTTCGTCCGCACCGAACTGGGCAACCTCTACGACGGCTCGTACCGTACGGCACTCGGCCCGCGCCCCTGCCCCCTGACCGTCTGCGACTGCCACATCGGCTACGTCCACCTCGAGACCCTGCCGCTCTACGACGTCTTCGCGGGCGGCGTCCTGGAACGCATTCCCGCGACGTCCGGCGCGCGCGGCCTGCGGCTCCTACCCCCTGCCAGTGCCTGCCGGGGCACTAGGTGAGGGAGTCTCCTGTGACCCAGGTGGCCTGTATCAGGGCTCGCTCGGTGCTGGTCAGATAGACGGCCGCGGCGAGCCACGCCCGGGCGTAGGCGTCCGGGTCGGCCTCGGCGGTGCGGCCGAAGACATCGCGGGTGCGGCGGTCGGCCTCCGCGGAGAGCGCGGTCGCCAGGTCCGCGGCCGTACGGAATCCGCTGCGGCGCAGCGCCGCCCGACCCCCGTTCCGGTCGCCGTCGCGCGCGGGTTCGGCGACGGCCCGCCGGCCCCCGGACACGGCGACCTCGACCAGCCGCCGCAGCCGCCACAGAGGGGCCTCGGCCAGCGGGTCCGGCGGGACGTCGCCGAGGCCTTCCACGGGAGGCAGGGCACCGGGTGGCGGGAAGTGGACGCCCTCCAGACGGTCGTAGCCCAGGTCGGCACGGCCCATCCAGTCCTCGGGCAGCCGCAGGGTCGCCTCGGTGTCCGGCACGGGGCCGACCGCGAGAGGGCGGAGCGTGGCGGCGCGGTCGGGGTCCAGCCGGCCGATCACACGGAGCCGCAGTCCGGGCCGCGACGCGAGTCGGCGGAAGTTGGCCGTGTGGGCGAGGTCCGGATGGCCGTTGGCCGGGGTCAGCCGGATCAGGAGGCCGTCCGCGTCCGGTCGTCCGGGGATCAGTTCGCGGGCGAGCAACTGGTCGCCGGCCGCGCCGACGAGAACCAGGTCGCAGCCGATCAGCTCACGGACCGCCTGCTCGGACCGGTCCGGGTCGGTCCCCGCGGTTCCCGTGAGGCGTTCGGCGACGGCCTGCGTGAGGGGGCGGGCGAACAGGGCGGCGAGCGGACCCGACGTCCAGGACAGACCGGCGACCGGAGTGGCCCGTACGCCCTTGCCGGAGCCGAGGCGGCCGTCCGGGGAGAGCGTCGCACCGGAGACCAGCAGCCCGCCACGGCCGAGTTGGGCGTGATCGAGGCTGCCCGAGCCGAGCGCGACGGTGGCTGTGCCGGCACCCCGGGCCCGTGCCGGGCCGCCGGGCTTGACGTCGGCGACGGAGAACCAGCGCCCGTCGTCGGAGACGAGATGGGTGACGACACCGCCGTAGCCGGTGGCCGCGATCACCGGCTCCCGGCACACACCGTGCACCCGCAGACTGCCGCCCGGCCGGTAGCTGCGGCGGGCGGTGCCGACCAGGGCCGGATCAGGGTCCGCCGCCGCCAACAGAGTGGTGGTGAGCAGCAGTTCCCGCACATGGCCGACCAGGTCGGCAAGCCGGTGGCCGTCCTGCCGGGCGCGGGCGCCGCGCAGTCCTCGGACGACCCTCAGGGCGGCCGCCTCGGCGCGGTGCAGCCCGGCCAGCCGGGCGGTGTGGGCCGCCCGCAGCAGCTCCGCCTGCGGCACCGCGCCCGCGGCGGGCACCCCGGCGGCCAGGACGGCCGCGGTGGCCGCCCACAGAGCGGTCGCGGCGGCCACCTGGGCGTCGGTCGGGCCGGCGGGCGTCGTCACCTCGGTGGCGCCCACTCCCGTGGGTTCGGCGGGGTCCGAAGCGGCGAGGGCGGTGGGTTGCCCGGTTGCCGCCTCGGGGGCGGTTCCTTCCGCTGATACGGCGTCACCCTCGGCGTCCGCCACCGCGTCCGGCGGCTCCGCCATCACGTCCGCCTCCGCCAAGGGGCAGGCGCCGAGCACGGCGGCGCGGTGCAGACAGCGGGGCGCGAGCAGACAACTGCACACCGCCTGCCCGGCGTCCGAGACCGCGCCGGAGGGACCGGGCGTGAGGGTGACCTCGGCGTCCTCACCGCACCGGATGCGCACCACGCCGTCGTCGGCGGTGACGGGCGTGGCCGCGTACGACTCGATCGCGGCGTCCAGCTTCTTGCGCAGCCTGGAGGTCAGGCTCTCGACTGCGGCGGCAACCACATCGGGCGCCACCGGGGGAAGTTCGGCGTTCATCGGGTCTCTCCGCGGAGGCAGTCGCCCACCCAGCGGGCGAGGGCAAGGGGACTGAGGGCGGCGACGGGCATACCGGCCGCGACGAGTTGCTGGGCGACGGGCACCGAGTAGCGCGGGGTGCCGGTGTCGTCCAGGGCGGCGCAGCCCATCAGTTGCACACCGGAACCGGCGAGGGCCCTGACCTCGCCGAGGAGTCCGCCCAGCGGGTAGCCCTCCTCGAAGTCGCTCACCACCACCACGAGGGTGCGGCTGGGCACGGTCACCAGGGAGCGGGCGTGCGCGAGCCCGGCCGCGACATGGGTGCCGCCGCCCACGCGTACCTCCAGGAGCAGCGACAGCGGGTCGTCCACCCGGTCCGTCAGGTCGATCACATCGGTCGAGAAGGCGAGGAAGTGGGTGGACAGCGTGGGCACCCCGCCCAGGACGGCCGCGGTCAGCGCCGACCAGACGACGGAGGCCTCCATCGACCCGGACACGTCGACCACGAGGATCAGCCGCCAGTCCGCCTCCTTGCGGGAGCGGGTACTGAACACCGGCCGCTCCGGGACGACCAGGGTCCGGCCGTCCCCGGTCCGGCGCGCGTGCGCCAGATTGGCCCGCAGCGTGCGCGGCAGGTCGAGCCGGCCGCCCGGACGGCGGGTCGGGCGCGGTGTGGCCAGTCCGGTCAGGGCCGGACGCATCCGGGTGGCGAGCTCCTTGGCCAGCTCGTCGACGAGTCGGCGTACGAGCGGGCGCAGCTTGGCCAGTTGCTGCTCGGGCATCCCTCCGGCGAGGGACAGCACAGAGGTCAGCAGGTCCACCGAGGGGCGAACCGCCTTGGGATCGAGTTCGGCCAGTACGTCGGTACGGCCCTGGTCGGCGGCCCGCGCAAGGACCTCCTCGCGGACCTCCCTGCCGAACAGCGCGTCCAGCTCCTCGGCCCATTCGCGGGCCGTGGGGAAGGACGCCTCCTGGCCGCCTGCCCCGCCCTGGCACCCGTCCCGGCCGAGGTCCGAGGCGCCCTCGCCCCTGCCGGTGCCGTACAGCTCGTCCAGCGCGTGCGCGTAACGGCGGGCGCCCGGCGGCAGTTTGTCGCTCTCCCGGCCGAGCAGCAGCCGCCAGCGGTCGGTGGGGGTGAGCCGGCGGATGGGGGAAGGCGTCTGCTCGGGGCGGGGTACGGCGTCGCCGGGGGCGGCAACGTCGGCGTCCTCGGACTCCGTCAGGTCCGTCCCGACCGGCAGACGCAGGGAGTTGACTGCCGCGAGGCCCGCCGTGTCCGCGGCCGTCCACAGGGCGAGGAGCCGTGGTGAGGCACCGAGCGACAGGTCGAGGCGGTCCCCGAGACGCTCGGTCACGGTGTTCAGCAGACGGTCGCGGTCGGCCGGGCTGAGCGT
This sequence comes from Streptomyces luteolifulvus, assembly GCF_008806595.1. Classification (GTDB taxonomy): domain Bacteria; phylum Actinomycetota; class Actinomycetes; order Streptomycetales; family Streptomycetaceae; genus Streptomyces; species Streptomyces luteolifulvus. The sequence continues at coordinate 166,825 of NZ_VZRB01000013.1, forward strand.
GTCGAAGCCGCCGCGCAGCGCGGGCAGCCGGTCCAGGAACCCCTGGTCGGTGAGTGTGTCGATGCGGTCGAGCAGGGGGTCGAGAACGGTCGAGGCCGACTGGAGCAGCGCTGCGGCACCACTGAGCAGCCCGGTGAGCCGACGGGCCAGCCCCTGGCGCCCGTCGGGGCCGGTGGCCGTGTCGATCCAGCCGGCGGCACGCGCGCCGACGGTGCCGGTGTCGTCGAGGTCGAGCAGGACCCGCGCGGCCAGGGCCGCACCCTGGACGAGCGGGGAGCCGGTGCGCACGAGCGTGGCCAGGGCGTCGTCCATCCGCAGCCCGAGACGGTGTTCACCGGCCCGTGAGGCCAGCGCGATCAGTGCTGCCGCGTCCTTCGGCTGGTCGCTGCCCGCCAGGCCGGGCAGGGCACGGACCGCCGCCTCCAGCAGGTCGGCGGCCAGTTCGGCGGCCTCCTGTCTGCGCTCGGGCGTGGTGCCGGGGAGATGGCCCCGGCGCAGTGCCTCCAACAGGTCCAGTGCTTCGAGGAGTTCGGGGAGCGTGGCGGCGGCGGGGAGTACGGCGGCGGCGTCGGCCAGGCGCTCGGCGACCAGCGCGGGCAGGTCGCAACGGGCGGCCGCCCGTAGCCCCGTGAGGACATGGGCGCAGGTCGGCCCGCCGTCCGCCGACTCCCGGCGGAAGGTGTCCCGCAGGGTGCCCTCGGCGGCCAGGGCCGCGGTCACGCCCCGTACCCCGGCCAGGTCGAGACGTACGGGAACGGCCGGTGTCCAGGTCAGCCGCCACCGGGTGGTGAGCGCGGTCCCGTCGCCCGTGCGGGACACGTCGACGGCCTCGCCGTAGCCGGCGCCGCACACCGCGAGGCGCTGCAGCAGGATCTCGCGGCGGGCGTCGAGGGCGGAACGGAGCGGGTCGAGCCGTATCTCGCGTGCACCGGGGTCGTCCGGGCCCGGCAACCGCAGCGCGGCGAGCTCCGCTTCCACGGACGGGCCGAGTCCGGAGCGCGGTGTGCCCGGCGCGATCCGGCCACGGTCGGTGCCGACCAGGACCACCTCGAGCGCCCGCGCGAGGGCCCGCCCGCGGCCGAGCGGCTCGCCCTGGCCCATCACGGTCGTCAGCGCCTCCAGCACCTCGCCCCGGCCCGGGGCCGCGAGCCCCCGCAGCGCGGCCAGATCGCATGCCATCCGCAGGGTCTCGGTGGCCTCACCCGTGCCCGCGGTGTGCCCGGCCGCGCGCAGTTCCCGGCACACATCGGTGATCGCCCGCGCGGCGGCGTCGTGCAGCAGCCCGGGGTCGCCCCCGGCCGCGAACACCGCCTGCTGCCAGCGCGGGTCCCGGATGCCGGCGGGGTAGCCGGAACGGGAGTCCAGCAGATCGAAGGCGTACGGGACGAGGGAGGTGACGACGGGCGGGTGTTCCCCTACGCGGGGTGCGTCGGCAACGGCCGTGCCGACAGGGGGTGCTGCGACCGTCACCGACGCCCCGTGGACCTCACCGGGGGCCGGTGTGGCGTTGTCCACCAGCGCCGGTGCATGGAACGCACCCACGACGGCCGCGACCCGGCGCCCGCCCGCCGCGGCCCGCGCGATCGTCTCGCGCATGTGGGCCTCGCGGGCGAGGTCGACCGACGGCACGCCCCCCGCCGACTCGGCGTCCCGGCGCAGCGCCCACCCCACGCCGAGGGCGGCGCGGCGGATCGCCTCGGGGGCACACCCCGGGGCAAGGACCTCCACGCATCGGTCCCACAGGTCGTCACCGTCACGTCCGGTCGCGGCGGCGGTGAGCGCGTCCCCGAAGACGGAGGACGAGGCGGGGGGCGCGTCCTCGACGACCGCGGTCCGGGTGTTCCCTGAGGGGGCGGGGTCGGCGCTCGCGGTGTCCCCCGCCGGGGCGGGGTTGTCCGCCTGCCGGGGGTCGCCGCCCTCGGCGGGGCTGTCCGTAGCACGCGGGTCCGCAGCCGAGGCGGGGCTGTCCCCGCTGTTCGTGTCCCCCGCCGGGAGCCCGACACACCCGTCCCACGCGGGATCGGACATCGGCAGGTCGCAGCACACGACCTTCGCCCCCCGCTCCCGCGCCCAGCGGACCGCGGCGAGTTCGGGGGAGAAGTCCGCGAACGGGTAGAAGCCGAGCCGCCCGCCCTCCGCGGCCCCGGCCAGCGCGACCGGTGCGACGGTGCCGGGGGCCGCCAGATGGGTGAGCCACGGCTGGAAGTCGGCGGGCAGCTCCACGCACACGACCTCGGCGCCGGCGGCGTCCAGCAACGCCGGCACGGCCGCGGCGAGCGCCGGGCCGTGGTGCCGTACGCCCAGCAGATACGGCACCGTGGAGTCGGCGAGGCCGATGACCGCAGCCCGCGGTTCCTGAGCGTGCGTCACCGAAGGTTCTCCCGCAGGTCCCAGAGGCGGCGCCACATCGCCGAACCGTCCTCGGCACGGCGGCGCACCGGGCCGTCCCAGTAGCCGAGCAGCCGCGCGTGGTCGGCGGGGTCGTCCTTGCGGACCACGCCCAGCAGATGACCGGGGACGAGATCGACCGCGTCCCCGCCGGGCAGGTAGGCGGCGGCCACCCCGAGGGAGGCGGCGACCTGCACGGCCTCGGCGGTGGACATCACCGTGCCGGGCCGCTCCACGTCCCAGCCCTCGGCGGACCGCCCGGCCCGCAGATCGCGGAAGACGGTGACCAGCACGTCGAGGACCGCGTCGTCGACGCCGAAGGCAGCGCCCGCCCGCTCGACGGCCGCCGCCGCCTGCCGCCGCACGAGCGCGGTCTCGGCGTCGACGTCGGCGATCGGGTGGACGGTCTCGAAGTTGAAGCGGCGCTTGAGCGCGGCGGACATCTCCGAGACACCGCGGTCGCGGAGGTTGGCGGTGGCGATGACGGTGAATCCGGGAGCGGCCGCGACCTGGGCGTCGTCCGTGCCGGACAGCTCGGGGACGCTCACCCGCCGGTCGGACAGGATCGACACCAGCGCGTCCTGCACCTCGGGCAGACAGCGGGTGATCTCCTCGACGCGGGCCACGCGCCCGGTGCGCATGGCGCCGAGCACCGGCGAGTCGACCAGCGCCTGCGGACTGGGGCCCTGGGCGAGCAGCAGGGCGTAGTTCCAGCCGTAACGGAAGGCGTCCTCGGTGGTGCCCGCCGTGCCCTGCACGGTCAGCGCGCTGGTGCCGCAGACGGCGGCCGACAGCAGCTCGGAGAGCATCGACTTGGCGGTGCCTGGCTCGCCGACGAGCAGCAGGCCCCGCTCGCCGGCGAGGGTCACCACGCACCGCTCCACCAGGGCGCGTTCACCGACGAACTTGGGGGTGATCACCAGCCGGTCGGGCAGCGTCTCGTGCGGCTTGGGCAGCTTCAGCGTCTCGCCGCCGCTGCCGCAGACGAAGGTGACCACGGAGCGCGGGGTCAGCCGCCAGCCGGGCGGGCGGGGTCCCTCGTCGTGGGCGGCGAGGAAGGCGAGTTCGGCGGCGTGGAACTCCTCGGCGGGCAGGGTCTGCCGGGCCGGAGGGGCCGTCACCGTATCGGTCGGGGTCATGGATGTCCTTGCTCGGTCGGTCTGTCTGTGGTGGGTCTGACTGTGGTCGGTCGGGAGGTCGGTCCGGCGTCGATCGGCGGGTCTGTCCGGCGTCGTGGGGCGGGGGTTGGGGGCGGTGGGGCGCGGGTCGGAGCCGGTTTCCCACCGCCCCCGACCCTCAGCGGCGGCGTCCCCGCCGCACCTTCAGCTCCTCGAACCGGGGCGCGTCGCCGTCCTGGACCCGCTGCCAGGCCCTGCGGTACAGGTCGGCGGCCGGTTCGGTCGGCACGATCACCCCGAATGGCGTGTACTCGTCACTGAGGAGGTCGCTGTACAGCGGCAGCTTCCACCGCTCCAGCGGAACGCGCGGCGCCTTCGTGTCGACCCAGCCGCCGGGCAGGAAGAGCGAACGACCGGCCCTGGTCCGGCCGGCCTCCACCACCAGGTCGCCCGCGGCCAGTTCGGCACGCGCCGCCTTGAGCCGGGCCGGCTTCCAGCCCGTCCACCGGGCCGTCGACCGGTCGGTCGGGTCGGGCATGGCGAGCAGCATCAGATAGAGCGTGGCGGCGTCCTCGCCGATGCCGTGCTGCTTGGCCGCCTCGGTCACGAGGTCGGGCACGGAACGCCCGGGGTCCTGCGGCCACCAGGTGCCGTCCTTGCCCCGCTCGCCCGCGCTCGGGTCGCCCGGGTCCGCGAGGAGGGCCGCGAACCGGGGGTCGCGGGCCAGGCGCAGCGCGACCTCGGCCGAGTAGGGCCGCCGGGCGTCCTCACGCAGCGCGGGCAGGTACGGGTCCTGGCCGGCCTCGTCGAGCAGGGCGACCCTGAGGCCCGGGGCCGGCTGGTCGTCGTGGGTGGCCAGGATGACGGCGCCGTACCGCTCGAAGCCCTTCCCGGTCTCGGTCGGGGTGCCTGCGGTCTTCCGGAAATCGGGGAGACTGATGTACCGGCCGAGGTCGAGCACGAGCCCGGGGTGGGCCAGGCGCTCGCGTACGGCGGTGAGCGCGGCGGGCAGCGCGGCCCGGACCGGGTCGCCGGCGGGCAGGCGGTGGGCGAGCCAGGCGGCGAGTCCCACCGAGCCGACCAGGGTGTCCGCCGTGAACCCGGCCGTGTCGTCGCCGACGGGCCGGACCCGGTCGCCGTCGACCGCCCACTCCAGGTCCCGGGTGAGCCGGGGCTCACCGGCCGGGTGCAGGAGCGCGGGCAACGCCTCCCGTACTCCCCACCGCGCATGCCGGAGCGCGCGGAGCGCGTCGCCGAGCAGTTCCTCGGGGACGGCCGTCCGTCTGCCCACCGTGCTGTTCCAGACCTCGGCCGCGGCGGCCACGTCCGGTCCCTCGGTCCACAGCCGGGCGGGCTCGGCCGGCAGCAGCGCGGCCACCACCGCGGCACGGATCTCGCTGCCGATGCCACGCAGTTCGTCCTTGGCGACGGCCGCGGGCGCGGCCTTCACGCCGATGACGTGCCGTGCCTCGGTGGTGAGGAAGGTGCGCTCGTAGACGTCGATGCGCGGCAGACCGGCCACGATCAGCCGGGCCATCGTGTCGGTGACCCCGGTCAGGCGGGCGAACTCCTCGGCGGCCTCCGGGAACCAGGGCGCCGGTCCGCGCGCCGCGAGCTCGGCGAGGAACGCCCCGAGCCTTCCGGCGTGATCGTCCTCGCCCAGCGGGGACGACTGCCGGAGCGTGTAGGGCTCGGGGACCTCGAACCGGCTTGCCGGGTCGTGGAAGTACCCGGTGAAGACGCAGCCGTCGTCGGACCGGTACGCCGAGTCGTGCCGTACGCAGGCGATGAAGGCACCCTGGCCCAGCGGCAGCAGCCCCTGCCACTGGCCCTGGCGCCACTCGCCCGACGGCGAGCGCAACAGGCCTGCCTCCAGGTGCAGTTCGACCTTGCGCCACCGCTCGGGCGCGGCGGACGCTCCCAGCCCCAGTGCGTCGAACCCGGCGAGCAGCGCGCGCAGTGCCTCGCGGTGTTCCTCGGAGGTGGTCCCGGCGGCGGCCCGGTACGCCAGGGCCGTAGCGCGGTCGACGAGCGCCTCCAGCTCCGGCTGCCCGCTCGGCAGCCCGGGTCCTTCGAGGTGGAGACGCACGGCCGGCCCCTCCGGCACGGCCGGCCCCTTGGGCCGGGGCGCGTCGAGAAGTCCGGCGGCCCTGCTCATCACGCGCAGGGCACGGAAGGCGGTGTCGGCCTCCTCGTCGCGGTTCCACCAGTAGCCGCTCGACCCGCCGAGACCGCTCATCGCGTCGAGGAGCACGACGTCCGCAGGCCCGGCCGGACCCTCCTCCTCCAGGCCGCCGTCGAGTGCCCGGGTGAGCCGGGCCGCCGCGGCGTCGAGGACGGCCTGCTGACCGGCGGCGTGGCGCACGATTCCGGCGATGCCCGCGAGGAGCGCGGCGTGGGTGACGGGCAGGAGCGTCCGGATCGCCTCGGGCAGCGCGTCCTTGTCCTCCTGGGCGGCGGCCGCCAGCAGGGCCGCCGAGGTGTCCCGGTCGATGCGTCGCAGCGCCTCGGAGCCCTGCGGATCGCGGGGTGTCATGCATTCCCAGAACTGCACCGGCGGCAGCAGCAGCGAGCCCTCGCCGAAGACACCGGGCGCATTGTCGGTCTTGGCCACGGAGGCGACGACACCGTCCGTGTCGATCAGTTCGAGCTGCCAGCCGTTGCGCACGACGGCACGGGCCCGGTCGTCGCCGGGGAACACCACGAGTGCGGCCGGCCGGTCCATGTCCGCGGGCAGGGTGACGGTGTGTCCGGCGAGGTCCTGGGCGCGCCGCGAGCCGTCGGGAAGCGTCACCACACGCAGGCCGACCAGTCCGCCCACTGGCGCGCAGGCGGGCGTGGGGCCGGCCGTCGGCGAGGGGCCGAGCCAGCCGCCGTCGTCGGAGCTGCCGGCCGGGGCGTCGCGCAGCGCGTCGGCCAGGAAGGCGGGCTTGCTCTTGCGCCCGTGCTCCCCGGTGGCCGGGTCGTACTCGTAACAGCCGTATGTGGAGCGGTCCTCGCCCTCCGCATGCCACGCCCAGTACGACACGCCGTCCGTGACCACCCACCGCTCCTCGGGCAGCGTGGTGTCCCCGGCGTGCAGGACGCCGCCGCCGGTGGTCCGGCCGCCGCCTGGCAGCGGCAGGGTGATCGGGAGGCTGCCGTTGTACCAGTTCATCTGGGTGCCCCGGGTGTTGTGGGCGCCCTGGAGGGTCTGGGGGCGGTCGGCGCGGGTGTGCCAGTAGCCGCGCAGGCCGTCGTCGCGGGTGTTCCAGTAGACCAGGAGCTCGCCGTCCACGTGGTGGAAGCCCGGGTCGCCCCAGCTGTCGTGCGCCGGGATGCGCAGGTCGTGCGTGAGGAGGGTGCCCTCGGCGCCGATCACCCGGGCCTGGGCGGAGCCCGCCACGATGAGATGGGGCCAGGCGTCGGCGACGATCAGGTCCTCGACGTCGTCCTTGGGGACGAGGCCGGCGGCCGCGTCCTCCCAGGCGGGCCAGCCGAGTTCGTCGAAGAGCCCGGCCTTGAGGGTGCGCGCCAGCACCGGCGCGAGGTCGGTGGCGACGGCCTCGCGCACCTCGTCCTCGGCGAGCGCCAGCGCCTCGGCGGGCAGCCACCTCAGCCGGGTCAGCGCGTCGGGCAGCTGGGGCAGACCGACCGCGGTGAACCGCCGGACGACCCCGCGCACCCACTCCGTCAGCATCGGGCGCCCGCCGGGCGACGCCGCCAGCAGCCGGATTGCCCGCAGCCCCTGGTCGTTGTCGCCGAAGCTGTCCGCACCCCGCCAGAAGGCCGCGTGGAACCGGGCGTCCGCGGCCAGCGACAGCAGCTCCCGGTGGCCCTCGCCCGGCGCCCACTGCGCGAGCAGCAGTTCCCCGTGCTTCTCCGGAGCGGCCACCGGCACGTCCAGGGACAGCATCAGGTCCATCAGGTCGATGTCATGGAGGACCTTCAACTCGCCGCCGGATGCCGAGAGTTCGGCCCGCAGCCGGTCCGCCGCCCGCTCCGCCAGCGGGTACAGCTCCGCCATCCGGGTGGAGCCGCGCCACGAGCGCACGTCCTCCCGGAACGTCAGGAACCGCTCCAGCCAGCCCGCCGTACCGTCCCGCGGCCGCTCCTCCTCGGGCAGCGAGCCGTCCCACAGCCCCGCCGTGGCACCGGACTCCTCCAGGATCCCCAGCCACAGCGCGGGCATCTCGTCGTCGCGGCAGGTGGGGAGGAGGTCCAGCAGGGCGCCCCGCACCCGCGGCTCGCGCCCGGCCAGCGCCACCAGGGCCGTACGGTGACCCTTCCACCAGCCCGCCGCCGCGCGCAGCGTGGCCGGCAGACCGAGCAGCTCGGCCAGGTACTCCTGTTCGGTCAGATCGGCGTCCCGGCCCGCGGCGCGGGCCAGCTTGCGCAGGTCGTTCGCCATCTGCGCCGACGGCGGCATACCGCCCGCGGTACGGCGCTGGCACAGCCGGGTGAAGCGCCGCAGCGCCTCCTCGGCCGGCACACGCGCGGCCAGTTCCTTCGCGTACGCCGACAGCACCTTCACCGGGAGCGCACCGGCCAGCGCGAACTCCAGGAACACGGCGTCCAGCCGCTCCTCGTCCAGCGTCAGCCCGTGCTCGGCCTCGGCCTTGCGGGCGCGGGTGAACAACTGGGCCGCGTAGGTGGCGTTCTCCTCCGCGAGGAACACCCGGCCGGCCTGCTCGTAGTAGGTGGGCAGGAAGTGCGGCACCGAGGCCGCCAGCCGCCCGCCGAGCTCGACGTACTGGTCCATGGCCGCTTTCGGCTTGGACTTGGCCTGCCGGGCCGCCTTCTCCAGGTCCGGCACGACGCCCAGCGCGTGGTGCCCGTCCTCGGGGTGGTGCACCAGCACCCACTCGGGAAAGCCCAGCGATTGACGCAGCCCGAGGCCCACCACGACCGGCTCCGCGTCCTGCTCCAGGCCGAGGAACCCGGCGGCCAGGTCCTCCGCCGCGCCCAGCTCCCCGGCGACCAGCCGGACCACCACCCGGTCGTCGACCCCCGGGTGCCGGTAGGCCCGCGCCGTGAGCGGCACCGCCCGCTCGCCGGCCCCCTCCGTGTCCGGCGGCAGCACTCCGCCCGCCGTCAGCAGTTCCTCGTACGACACCTGTGTCCCCCCGCTCATGCGCCCTTGCCCTCCTCGATCACACGCCCGGCGTACAGCGCCGCGGCCATGCGCATCCCCTCCGACCAGGCCACCGGGCCCACTTCGCGCAGCGGCAGGGCGCGGCCGTCCTGGTCCTGCCAGGTCAGGCTGCCGGTCTCCACCTCGTCGTCCCAGTACGGCTCCCCGATCCACACGGAGGCCTCGACGGTGCGCCCGCCGTCCCGCACCCGGGCGGTGGCACAGCCGCCGGACACGCGGTAGCCCAGCGAGGACGCGCGCGCGGCGAGGGCGAAGCGGGAGCGGAACGAGCCCCCGGTGAAGTCCCGCACCTCGGTCGCCTTCGCGCCGAGGTCGTCCGGGCGTCGCCAGATGGCACGGTGGATCTGCTCGACGCGCTGGACGATGCCGAGCTCGGCCGCGAACTCCCGCAGGTCGTCGAGGTCCGGCAGCAGAACCGGGTGGGGCAGTGTCACCGTGCGCGGGGACAGCCGGACCGTCTCGCCGTCCAGGTTCACCATCCGCAGCTCGCCCGCCTCGGTCGCGCCCCGCAGGAAGCCGACCTCGTCCGGGTCGTCGCCGACCACCGCCATGTCCCGCAGCGCCGACTGCCATGCCTCGTCCGGCCACACGCGGGCCAGCAGGCCGGTGGGCACGGGCAGCGAGGACACCATCCAGGAGTCGACCTGCGCGACGCACGCCGCCGCGTGCCGGTCCAGCCACTCGGCCAGCCGCCGCAGCCGGTCCACCTCCGGATGGTCCTTGAGCGCGCGCGGCAGCGCCTTCAACTGCCGTCCCGCCGCCCGGCCCGAGGTGGCGCGTGCCGCCACCCGCCCCTCCACAAGGGCGACTTCATACCCGTCACCCGCCGACAGCCAACCCACGAGCCCCAGCCCTCCGCATCCGGTCCACAGGACAGCGCACTGCAGCCGGGGAATCCCGGCCCCAGTGCGACGATGTGCGGAACGCTAGCGGCGGCCACTGACAATCGCTCCGGGGGGCCCGTCCAGCGCACCGGTCACCCGGCGACGTGCGGACACACGAGGCGATCCCTCGGGCGTGCGGCAAGCCGATCCGAGGGCGCCCGCCGCCGCATCCGTGGACCTACGCAATGCCCTGCGTACTACCGGCCGGTCACCGTTCCCCATGATTCTGCGCACACGCCCGCGTCTTGACGGGAAGAACCCAACTGCCACACCCTGAACGCATGTTCAGAACGAACGTTCAGACCGCGGACGACTGTGCCGACGTGGCGGTGATAGGCGGCGGGATGGCCGGCATGGCCACGGCGCTGAGGTTGCAGACGGCGGGACTGTCCACCGTCGTGCTGGAGGCGCACGGCCACGCGGGCGGATGCGCCGGGTACTACAGAAAGCGCGGATTCTCCTTCGACGTCGGCGCGACCACGCTCGTCGACTTCGGGCCCGGCGGTGTGGGCGGCGAACTCCTCGACAGCGTGGGGCTGGGACCACTGGAGGCGCAGGAACTCACCGGCTACACGGCATTTCTGCCGGACCGTCAGGTGGTGCTGTACCGCGACCGTGCCGCCTGGCAGGCCGAACGGCTGCGCACGCTGGGCGACAGCGAGAACCACCGCCGGTTCTGGGCCCAGCTCGACCGGCTGGCACACACCTTCTGGCGCGCCAGCCGGGCGGGCGTACGGCTGCCCGTCCGAGGCCCCGCCGACGCTCTCCACGATCTGCGGGCGGTCGGGGCCAGTGGCGTCCTGCACGCCCGGCACCTGAACCGGACCCTGGGCGACGCCCTGCGCGCCCACTCGCTGCGCGGGGACACCGCGCTGGTCGCGCTGCTCGGCATGCTCGTCGAGGACACCCTGCACACCGGTGTCGACGACGCGCCCCTGATCAACGGGGCGCTCGGGGTGACCATCCGGGGCGCGGGTCTCAGCCGGCACACCGGCGGCATGCATGGATTCTGGCGCGTCCTGGTCGCGCACTACCGCGGTATGGGCGGTTCGCTGCGGGTCGGCTGGCCTGTCTCGCGCGTCGACGGCGCCCCGGGCGCCTACCGGCTGACCACCCGTCGGGGAACCGTCCACGCCCGTCGGCTCGTCTGCGCGGTCCCCGCCGCCACCACGGCGACGATCTGCGCGGGACTCCCGGTCGCCCGCCGGCTGCGGAGATACCTGGAACGGGACGCGGACGCGCTCGGCGGCGCGACCGTCGTCTTCCTCGGCGTCCCCGAATCCGAAGTGGCCGGGCAGGACCTCACCCACCATCAACTGCTGCAGTCGTACGACCGTCCCCTCGGCGACGGCAACAACATGTTCGTCTCCGTCTCCGCACCGGGCGACACCGTCAGCGCACCACCCGGCCACCGTGCGGTGATGATCTCCACGCACACCGACCTCGCCGACTGGCGCGACCTGGACCCGCAGGCGTACGCACAACGCAAGAAGGAAGCCGGCGAACGGCTCGTCGGCTGGGCCCGGCGCGCGTACCCGCGCCTCGGAGAACGCGCCGTGATCGCCCAGACCGGAACGCCCCGCAGCTACGAGCGGTTCGGCTTCCGCCCGCACGGAGCGGTCGGCGGAGTGCGGCAACGGCTGCGCAACACCAACCAGCACGCCGTTCCGCACGATCTCGGCGGTCCGGGGCTGTGGCTCGTCGGCGACTCCACCTGGCCGGGCCTCGGCACGGTCGCCTGCGTCCTGGGCAGCCGCATCGTCGCCGAGGGCGTGGTCAAGGAGACCCGGAAGGAAAGAGGAGGAACCCGATGACGCCGCCCGACCCGGCCCCCGGCTTCCGGCCGGCCGAGGAACCCCGCAGGGCCGACGGGCCCCCCGCTCCCGGCCTGCCCACCCTCGCGGAGCTCGGTGAGGACCTGCTCGTCACCACCCGCAGGCAGCGGATCCTCGCACTGGCCCGGCCCGCGATCGGAGTGCTCTGCTTCGCGGGTGCGATGTGGCTCGGCTGGTGGTGGCTGACTCCCGTCATCGTCTTCGGCGTCTTCGTCGCCGTCGTCACCGTCACCCACGACGTGGTGCACCGCACGATCGGCCTGTCGCCGCGCGCCACCGACTGGGCGCTGTTCGCGACGGGACTGGTCCTGCTGGAGAGCGGGCACGCCTACCGGGCCACGCACACCCAGCACCACCGGCTCTTCCCGCACCCCGACGACCCGGAGGGCTACCCCGCCGAACTGTCCCTGCTCGGCGCGGTCTGCTACGGCCCCGTCTTCCTCGTACGCCTGTGGCTGTGGTCCTACCGGCGCGGCCGGGACCGCCGCTGGCTCCTCGCGGAGGCCGCCGCCCCCCTCGCCGCGCTGGCCGGAGGAGTGCTGCTCCTGCCGTACACACCGGGGCTGCTGCTCTATACGGTGATGGCGATCGTCGGGAGCTGGGTGTACCCGCTCCTGACGGTGTATCTGCCGCACCACGACTACGGAGACACCCCGTTGACGCAGACCCGCACCCTGCGCGGAAGGATCGTCCCAGCGGTCTTCCTGGAGCTCACCTACCACCTGGAGCACCATCTCTACCCGCGTGTGCCCAGCCACCACCTGCCCGAACTCGCGCGCCGGCTCGAAGGCCACTTCGCCGCCCACGGAGTACGGCCGGTGCGCGTTGTCTGACACCCGTGACCGTGTCCTCGACGCCACCCTCGCCTGCCTGGTGCGCAACGGACACGGCGGAACCACCGCGCGGGCGATAGCGCAGACCGGAGGCTTCGCGCCCGGGGTGATCTACTACCACTTCTCGGACCTGGACGACCTCCTGGTCGCGGCGCTGGCACGGACCAGCGGCTCCCGCATCGACCGTTACCGCACCGAACTGTCCGGCACCGACCGTGCCGTGCCCCTGGTCGCGCGGCTGCGGGAGCTGTACGACGAGGACACCGAGACCGGGCACATCGCCGCCGTCCAGGAGCTGTACTCCGGAGCCAGGCCCGGGTCACGGCTGGCCGCCCAGCTGGCCGAGGAGACCCGGAACTGGGAGCAGCTGTCCGAGGAACTGCTCACCGTCCTCCTGCGCGGCAAGCCGCTCGCGTCCCTGGTCCGTGTGCGCGTCCTGGCCGGTGCGGCGGTGGCGTTCTACCTCGGCATGGAGACCCTCACCCACCTCGACGGCGACCGCTCCCGCCCGGACACCCTCTTCGACCAGGCGGCCCGCCTCGCAGCGGTCTTCGACCGCGTCCCGCGCCTCAACAGGCGCTCACGCAGGCTGCGTTGAGACGCGGACGGCTTCTCCGTGTCCGGGCGACCGCCCCGGCCCGGCCGGACGGTTAGGGGGATCCGGGGCGCGCCTTAGGGGGCAATGGCGGTGCGCTGCGTCGGTGTGGCTGGTTTGGCTGGGGATCGCCTGCCCTGTCATCGCGGGGACATGATCACCAGACATCAGGAGGGTCTCCTCATGACGCTCACCATCAAAGCCAACCAGTGGATCACCCTGGAACAGCTGGACGCCGCGGCGGCCGGGGCCGTCCCGGTCGAGCTCGACACCGAGGTGTGGCAGCGGGTCCGCACCTCGCGCGAGACCCTGGAGAAGTTCGTCGAGAACGACCGGGTCATCTACGGCGTGAACACCAGCATGGGCGGCTTCGTCGACTGGCTCGTGCCCGTGACGATGGCCCAGGAGCTGCAGGAGAACCTGATCAACGCGGTGGCGACCAACGTCGGTCAGTACCTCGACGACCGTACGGTCCGCGCCATCATGCTCTCCCGGATCGTCTCGCTGGCCCGGGGCAACTCGGCCATCTCCCCCGCGAACCTGGAGAAGCTGATACAGATCCACAACGCGGGCATCGCCCCCTGTGTGCCGGAGAAGGGCTCGCTGGGCACCAGCGGCGACCTCGGACCGCTCGCCGCCATCGCCCTGGTGGGCATCGGCCAGTGGAAGGCCCGGCTGGAAGGGGAGGTGATGCCGGGGGCGGACGCCCTGGCCAAGGCCGGCATCGAGCCGATGACGCTCAGCTTCAAGGAGGGCCTGGCGCTGATCAACGGCACGTCCGGCATGGTCGGCCTCGGCAGCCTCGTCTTCGCCCGGGCCCGCAAGCTGCTCGACGCCTACCTGATGGTGTCGGCGCTGTCGGTGGAGGGTCTGCGGGGCATGACCAAGCCGTTCGACCCCCGGGTGCACGAACTCAAGCCGCACCGGGGCCAGCGGGAGATCGCCAAGCGGCTCTGGGACGTCCTCAAGGACTCGGCCATGGCGGTCAATGAACTCGACACCGAGACCACGCTCGCCGGTGAGATGGAGGACTCGGCCAAGCACGCCTCGCAGCCCATCGAGGACGCCTACTCGATCCGCTGCACCCCGCAGATCCTCGGCCCCGTCCTGGACAACATGACGCAGGTCGCCAGGACCCTGGAGGACGAGCTCAACTCCTCCAACGACAACCCGCTGGTGGTGCCGGAGGAGAACGACGTCTTCCACAACGGCCACTTCCACGGCCAGTACGTCTCCATGGCCATGGACCACCTGGTCATCTCGCTGGCCACCATGACCAACCTGGCCAACCGCCGCATCGACCGCTTCCTGGACAAGAGCAACAGCAACGGCCTGCCCGCCTTCCTGTGCCGGGAGAACCCGGGCCTGCGTCTCGGGCTCATGGGCGGCCAGTTCATGACGGCGTCCCTGACCGCCGAGACCAGGGCCATGGCGATGCCCATGTCCATCCAGTCGCTGACCAGCACCGGCGACTTCCAGGACATCGTGTCCTTCGGCTTCGTGGCCGCGCGCAAGGCCCGCGAGGCACTGGACAACGCCACGTACGTCGTCGCGTTCGAGCTGCTGTGCGCGTGCCAGGCGGTCGACATCCGGGGCGGCGCCGACGCCCTGTCGAGCGGCACGCGGCAGCTGTACGAGCGGACCCGAAAGCTGGTGCCGTACCTCGACCGGGACGTCACCATCACCGACTACGTCGAGGCCATCGCCCGCGAGATCCTGGGCGAGCGGCCCGTCGCCGAAGCAGAGGCGCTGCGGTGAGCGCCGCCGACCCGGCGACCGCGGTCGTCTTCCCCGGCATCAGGCCGAGCCCGTTCTCCGACCTCGGCAAGTTCCTGCTGATCAATCCGGTGGCGCGCCGGCTCACCGAGATCGCCGACGACACGCTCGGCTGCTCGACCCTCGACCGCTACCGCCAGGCGGACGACGACTACTCCGTCGGCGAACGGGTCTCCTTCCTCGTCACCTGTCTGGCGCTGGCGCACTGGGCCGAGGACGCCCTCGACCTCAGACCCCGCCTGTGCGCAGGCGCGAGCTTCGGCGGCACGCCCGCGGCCGTGTACGCCGGAGCCCTCGACTTCGCCGAGGCGGTCCGGCTGACCGCCGGGTGGAACGACTGCGTCGAGCAGTACTTCGCCCGGGAGCACGGCGACGTGGTCACCCTGTCGTTCGCGCGCACCCCCGAACCCCGGCTCGCGGAGATCCTCGGGGAGTTGGACGAGGCGGGTGAGTGGTACGAGATCGCCTGCCATGTCGACGACGACTTCTGGATGCTGTCGCTGCGCGAACACCGGCTCGACTGGCTGCGGACCACCCTGCGCGCCGGGGGAGGCCTGCCGATGTACACGATGCGTCCGCCGATGCACGCCTCGGTGTTCGCCCCGCTGCGGGACATCATCGAGCGGGAACTCGTCGACAAGCTCGACCTCCGCGACCCGCAGCTGCCGATCGTCAGCGACCACGACGGAACCGTCGTCGACACGGCGTCAGGCGTACGGCGGCTGCTGCTGGACGGTGTCGTACGGACCGTGCAGTGGCCCACGGCGATGGCCACCCTCGCCCACCACGGCGTCGAACGCCTGGCGGTCTCCGGGCCGGACGGGCTGTGGGGCCGCGTGGACTGTGTCCGCACCAGGTTCGACGTGGTGCCCCTGACCCCCGCGATCGCGCTGCGCCCCCGGCCCACCACAACCACCCCCCGGCCCGCCTCAGCTGGCGATGTCCTCGCGGCCCGCGGACAACAGGGTGTCCGCGTCGGTGAGATCGTTCTGCTGGGGTCCGCCACCGTGCTCGCGCAGTTCGTACACCGCGAGCAGATCGGTGCGCCGGGTGATTCCGAGCTTGCGGTAGACCCGCGTGAGGTGCTGCTCGACCGTGCTCACCGTGATGTACAGCATCTGGCTGATCTCACGGTTGGTGTGCCCGAGCGCGGCGAGCTCCGCCACCCGGCGCTCCGCCTCGCTGAGCACCTGACGCGTCTGGTGGTCCTCCTGGCGCCAGCCCGCCTGCGCGGCTGTGCGCTGGTCGGCGCCGCCCTCCTCGTCGGCGGGCAGCCCCGGCGCGAGACAGGCCCGGGTCACCTGGGTGGCGCGGCGCGCCAGCAGCCGGGCCTGGTCGCACTCGCCGAGCTTCTGATGCGCCAGGCTGAAGTCGTTGAGCGCCCTGGCCAGCTCCAGCCTGTCCTGGGCCGCCGTCAGGAACTCCACGCTCTGCCGCAACAGGGCCGGACGCTGGGCCGGTTCGCTGGCCGCGGCCAGCACCCGCAGCGAGATGCCCCGGATCCGGATGTCCGCCGACCGCGCCCGCTCCAGCTGCTGCCGGACCAGTTCGCGGGCTTCGCCGGTGTGGCCGAGCTCCAGGTTCACCTGGGCCAGGTTGCCGCGCCACGGGTTGAGCGCCGGCAGGTCGACCTCCCACTCGCGCATGAGCCTGCCGCACAGCTGGAAGTCGCCGCCCGCGGCAAGCGCCTGGTCGGTGGCGAGGAAGAAGCGGCCCCGCGCCTCCAGGTAGTACAGCCCGAGGAACGTCTCGAACATGGCGTCCGGTACGGGCTGCCGCAGCACCTGGGCGGCCGCGTCGTAGTCGCCGAGGCAGGTGCGGGCGGCGACCAGCGTGGCGCGCGGCAGTCCGATGAGGATGCCCCAGGCCTTGGCCGGCAGGAGCTGGAGCGCACGCTCCGCCTGCTGCACGGCGGTGGCCAGGTCACCGAGCCTGAGCGCGATGCTCGCGCTGATGCCGCTGAGCACCGCCTGCCAGGTGACGTCGCCGAACCGGGCCGCCTCCTGGGTGAGCCGCTCGCACCACGACCGCGCCAGCTTCGGCTTGCTGCCGCACCGCAGGGCGAGCAGCGCGCCCGCCACCACCTCCAGGGGCGTGTCCCCGACATGACAGCTCTGAAGGATGTGCTGCGCGGACGTCGTGGCCGTGTCGCTGCCGCCCCGGACCCAGAACGTCGTCATCCGGTCCACGGCATGGGCCCAGGTGCCCCGGCGCGCCGATGAACGGGCGCCGTCGGTGCCGGCCTTCAGCCGGCGGTCGGAGCCGAAGTACCAGTGGAACGTGGCGGACAGCTCCGCGGCGCTGCGCGGATCGAGCCCGTCCGGTGCCTCGGTCAGCACGGCCGCCGCACGCGTCGCCGCCTCGACCTCGCCGTGCCACAGCGAGTACCGCACCACCGCGACCGCGGCGGCGACCGACAGCTGCCCCGCCTCCACGGCGCCGCGCAGCGACGGCAGATAGGTGGTGGCCACCGCCGAGTTCTTCCGCCACAGGACGCGCGTCAGGTCGTACATGCTCGCGTGACGTTCCCGCGGGTCGCTGCTCGCGCCGACCGCCAGCTCCAGACAGCGCACCGCGGTGTCCGGGTCGCCCGCGGCCAGTGCGTGCTCGGAGGCGTCACGCAGCGCGGCCACCGCCCACGGCTCGGGCGCCTCGTCGGCGGCCAGCAGATGCCGGGCCACGTCGATCGCGGCCGTGCCCCGCTCGTACAGCAGTCGTGCCACCTGGGTGTGCAGGCCCGACCGCTCCCCGTACGGCATGCCGTCGAGGATCGCGGTCTCGGCACGCGGATGCCGGATCCGCGCGCCGAGCAGCATGCCGGAGTCCGCGAGGATACGGACGAGTTCCTCGGTGTCCTCCAGCCTGCTGCCCAGCAGTTGGGTGATCAGCGCCGGTGTCGAACGGCCGCCGAGGACCGCGGCGGCGCGTGCCACGGACAGCAGTTCGGCGTCCCACCGGTACAGGCCGGCCAGGACGGCCTGCGCGAAGGCGAACCCGACCACGGGTCCGTCCCGGTCGGCGTCCTCGTCGGCGGCGAGCGCGCCCGCCCGGTCGTCCAGCGCGGCGTGCATCAGCATCGGGTTTCCGCCGGTGACCCGGTGGTATCCCTGGGCGAGCCGCGCGGGGTCCGGGACGCCCGCCTCCTTGGCGAGCAGGGTGGTGATGTCCTCGACCGACAGGGACGCCAGCCGGAGGTGGCTGTAGGGGTGGCGGGTCAGCTCGGCCCGGAACTCCGGGAGTGTGGGCTTGCCCCGGTGCCACTCGTTGAGGACGATCAGCAGCCGGGCGCTGACCATTCTGCGCTGCAGGGACAGCAGCAGTCTGAGCGACGGCCCGTCGGCGAACTGCACGTCGTCGACCGCGAGCACCACCGGCTGGTCCGCGCACAGGTCGAGGAGCAGGCCGCACAGTTCGCGGACCCTGGTGTCCGGAGTGCGGTACGGAGTCAGCTGGTTCGCTCCCCACGAAGCGGCCGACTCGTCCGGGATGCCGATGAGCCGTGTGGCGTGCTCCGGCAGCGACGCCGCCGGGCCGGCGCTGCGGAATAACTGGTCCACGACGCCCATCGGAAGTTTCCGCTCCGCCCTCGAACCGGTGGCGGTGAGCACCAGGGCGCCCGACTTCACCGCCTGCCGTGAGAACTCGTGCAGCAGATGTGTCTTGCCGCTGGCCAGGCCGCCCTCGACCAGGGCCAGTCTGCCGCTACCGCTCCTGCTCTCCGCAAGAAGTCCCCGCAATTGGGACAATGCTGCGTCGTAGCCCATTCTCGCCATCTGTGCCTACCCCCGAGCTCGGCCTTGTCCTGTGCTGAGCGAGACGGCGCGCCGAGTGGCGCGCGCCCCGTTCACAGGCGGTGTCTGGCGAGAGCACCTCCGTCGATCCTCAGCTGTGTTCCGGTGACGTAGCGCGATTCGTCCGAGGCCAGGTAGACCACGGCGTGGGAGACGTCGGCGGTGGAGACATGGGTGATGGGCATCGCCTGGAGGGTGGCCAGGATCGGTGCGACGTCGTCCTTGGTGGGGTTCTCCAGGTCGGGGCGGTAGGTCCTGAACATGGCCTCGTTGTTGGTCATGTCGGTGTCCACGGTGGTGGGGTGGACGGAGTTCACCCGGATTCCGCGCGGCGCGAGCTGAAGGGTGAGCTCCTTCATGTAGTCGACGAGGGCATGTTTGCTGAAGCGGTATCCGACGTAGCCGGCGCCGGCCATCTCGTCCTCGCCTATGGGCGGCATGAGGCTCGCGATCGAGCCCGACAGGATGACGGACGCCCCGTCGCGCAGGTGCGGCAGCGAGGCGTGCACGGTGTTGAGCACGCCGACCAGGTTGACGTCGATGCTGGCGGCGAAGCCGGAGACCGTCACATCAGGGCCCATCGGCAGGATGCCCGCGTTGGGGATCAGCACGTCGAGACCCCCGTCGAGCTCGGCGACGCCCTCGGCGACGGCCGAGCGGACGGCGGCGTAGTCCCGTACGTCGGCGTACTTCACCACCGCGCGGCGCCCGGTCTCGCGGACCAGCCGGGCGGTCTCCTCCAGGTCCTCGTTGCTGGCCATGGAGTAGCCGGCGTTCTCGACGTCCTTGCACAGGTCGACGGCGACGATGTCGGCGCCCTCCTGGGCCAGCCGGACCGCGTGGCTGCGGCCCTGACCTCTCGCCGCACCGGTGATCACGACAACCTTGTTCTCAACCCGACCCATCTTTGGGGACCCTCTTTCACGCGATGGAGGCTCTGT
Organism: Streptomyces luteolifulvus; assembly: GCF_008806595.1. Taxonomy (GTDB): domain Bacteria; phylum Actinomycetota; class Actinomycetes; order Streptomycetales; family Streptomycetaceae; genus Streptomyces; species Streptomyces luteolifulvus. The sequence goes on from NZ_VZRB01000013.1 coordinate 186,120, forward strand.
TTTTCAGGTGGAAAAGTAAAAAGCAGGTATCGCCGTGGGGGGTGGGCGATGGCAAATCGTCTACGAACAGCGCGGGAGCCGGCGGTGAATCGCTGCCGTTCTCACCCGGGAATGGTTGACGGTAAAAGTAACCGGGGTTGGGTGCCGGGCGTCGGCCCGCGTGCGAAGCGGTGATCTTGGCCGTAATGCTGTCCGTCATGATGGTCGCATTATTTGTCCGACTGTTCGGTGGCGCAAGAGAATCGGTAAGGGTCTTGGGGCGATTGCCGCTTGCTCATGCGTGGTGCGCTCTCCTGTCCGCGGCTGTTTCCTCGGATTTTGTTCAAGTCGCTTGACAGCGTGCCGGGTCCACGGGCCCCCGGGGCCCGAGCCGCCGCCGTTGGCTGATTTGCGACGGTGTGCCGCGGGGGTTCGGGCCGCCGCCGCCCGGGTCGTGTGTACGGCCCGGACCGCCCGAGAGCGGCCAGATGGTGACATTCCATCAAGTATTCGCGCGTAGCGTCGGGTTGTGCGAGTGCAAGGTCGCTGTGAGGGGCTTCCTGACGGTGAACTCTGGGGTCGGTAGGGGTGTCGGTGCCCGCCGCACCTCGTCAGGATGACGCCCGTCCGAAAAGGACTTGCCGCTCAACCGGCCGGACGCCCTCCCGGGCGACCCCCGCGGTCATTCGGCGGGTGCGGTCATCTGCGAAATACTCGCCCAGATCCGACCGGGTGTGGCGAACGTTTCCAGACTGAGCAGGTCGTCGACGAACCGGATGCGGTACTCCGACTCCAGGTCGCTCATCAGCTCCACCGTGGCCATGGAATCCAGACCGTAATCCCGGAGCGAAGTGTCCTCGGCTATCACATCCGCCGCGGATATGAACGGAAGGTATCTGCGCAGTATGGCGTCGAACTTGGCGTCGAGCATGATGACTCCGACTCAGAGACGTGGCTGCTCTTCGCGATGCAAGACCACTACCGGACGTAGCGGCAACCCCTATCCCCCCTTACTCGCTGGAGATCGGAATGTCCGACCTGGTCGACTCCGCCCTGACCGCGCGCTTCCTGCGCGGGCTGGCCGCCGCCCCCGCCAACACCGCGGTACGGGTCGGCGCCCGCTCCGTGCGCTACCCCGAGCTGCACGAACTGGCCCTGAGCTGGGCGGGCGCCCTGCACGCCGCCCCGGACGGCCCGCCCCGCGCCGTCGGTGTGCTCACCGACCGGAGCCTGGAGGGCTACGCCGGTGTCCTGGCGGCACTGTACGCCGGGGCCGCCGTGGTGCCGCTGCATTCGGGCTTCCCGCTGGAACGCACCCGGCGGATGCTCAAGACGGCCCGTGTGGACGCGGTCGTCGCCGACGGGCCCGGCCTTGCCACCCTGCGCGAACTCGCCCAGGCCGGGCTGCGGTTGCCGGTGCTCGCGCCCGGGGCCGACGACGACGGCACCCTGCCCCGCATCCCGGTGACCGGGCGCCCCCTCGACGCACCGGCCCGGGTGCGCGACACCGACACGGCGTACGTCCTGTTCACTTCCGGCTCCACCGGCCGGCCCAAGGGCGTTCCCCTCACCCACGGCATGACCCGGCACTACTTCACGCTCGCCGACCGGTCCTACGACTTCACCGCCGAGGACGCGTTCTCCCAGACGTTCGACCTGAACTTCGACTGCGCCATGTTCGACATGTTCTGCGCCTGGGGCGCCGGCGCGAGCCTCCACCCCGTCCCGGCCCAGGCCTACCGCGACCTGCCCGGGTTCTTCGCCGAACGCGCCCTGACCGTATGGTTCTCGGCACCGAGCGCCATCACCCTCGCCCGCCGCACCGGCGCTCTCGCCCCCGACGCCATGCCGGCGCTGCGCTGGAGCCTGTTCGCGGGCGAGGCTCTGCGCGCGGCGGACGTCGTCGCCTGGCAGGCCGCGGCCCCCGGCTCCACCGTCGCGAACATCTACGGGCCCACCGAACTCACCCTGACCGTCACCGGCCACCGCTGGTCCCCCGAAACCTCGCCGGACCTGTGCGTCAACGGCCTCGTGCCCATCGGCAGCCTGCACGAGGGCCACGACCATCTGCTGCTCACACCGGACGGGCAGCTCTCCGGCCACGAGGGCGAACTGTGCGTCACCGGCCCCCAGATGACCCCCGGATACCTCGACTCCGAGGACAACGAGGGACGGTTCCTCCACCACGACGGGCGTACCTGGTACCGCACCGGCGACCGGGTGCGCACCCTGGACAACGGCGAGCTGATCTACCTCGGCCGCTGGGACTCCCAGGTCCAGGTCAACGGCTGGCGGGTGGAACTCGCCGAGATCGAGTACGCGCTCGCCGCCTGCCCCGGCGTACGGGACGCGGTCGCCGTGACCCGTGCCGCGAACGGCACCGTCGAGATCGTGGTCTTCTACACCGGCGAATCCATGCCCGCCCCCCGTCTGGCCAAGCAGCTCGCCGAACTCCTGCCCAAGGGCATGCTGCCCCGCCGCTACACCCACCTGACGGAGTTCCCGCTGAACTCCAACCGGAAGATCGACCGCAGACGCCTCGCCGAGGAAGCGGCCGGGGAAGCGGGCCCTACGCGGCCGAACTGACGCCACGTAGGGGTCGTTAGGGGCTCTTGGCCGGCGTCCGCTGCGCGATCGTGGCCCGCGACGGCAGGCGGAAGCAAGATCGCGGAGGGGACCTCGTGACGTCGGCACACACGCTGGGGACGTTGCCCGCACCCGAGCAGTTGAGAGTCTTGGCCGAGCTGGTGCGCGAGCAGGTGCGGGCCGTGCTGCGGGAGGCCGGCGAGGAGCCGGACGCGGTCGACCCCGCCCGCCCGTTCCGCGAAGTCGGCGTGGACTCCCTGGGCCTGGTCAAGCTCCAGCGGCTGCTGAGCGCAGCCACCGGCCTGGCCCTGCCGCCCACCGTCGCGTTCGACTTCCCGACGGCGGCCGACCTGGCCCGCCATCTGCGCGACGGACTCCTCGGATCGGCCGCCGAGGCCACCGAGGAGCCCCCGCCGCCCCAGGCCACGGACGAGCCGATCGCCGTCCTCGGCATCGGCTGCCGCTTCCCCGGCAGCGCTGCCTCCCCCGACCGGCTGTGGCAGCTGATCGCCGAGGGACGCCACGTCGTCGACGACTTCCCGGACGACCGCGGCTGGGACCTCGACCGGCTCTACGACCCGGACCCTGCCACCCCCGGCTCCACCTACGTCCGTCACGGCGGATTCCTGAAGGAAGCCGGTGACTTCGACGCCGGCTTCTTCGGGATCAGCCCGCGCGAGGCGCTGGCCATGGAACCGCAGCAGCGGCTCGTCCTGGAGACGGCCTGGGAGGCGCTGGAGCGTGCCGGCATCGACCCGGACTCCCTCCGGGGCAGCCGCTCCGGCGTGTTCATCGGCGCCGACCCCCAGGACTACGGCATGCCGCTGCACGAGGCCCCCGACGGCCTCGACGGCTATCTGATGACCGGCAATTCCCCGAGCGTGCTGTCCGGGCGGGTCGCCTACGTCCTGGGCACCGAGGGCCCGACGCTGAGCGTGGACACCGCCTGCTCCAGCGCGCTGGTGGCCCTGCATCTCGCCGTGCAGTCGCTGCGCGCCGGCGAGTGCGTGCTCGCGCTGACCGGCGCCGCGTCCGTCATGGTCCACCCGGGCGCGTTCACCTCGTTCAGCCGCCAGCGCGGACTGGCTCCCGACGGGATCTGCCGGCCCTTCGCCGCCGCCGCGAACGGCACCGCCTGGTCCGAGGGCGCCGCCGTGTTCCTCCTGGCCCGGCTGTCCGACGCGCGGCGGCTCGGGCACCCCGTGCTGGCCGTGATCCGCGGTACGGCCATCAACTCGGACGGCGCCAGCAACGGCCTGACCGCGCCCAACGGCCTCGCACAGCAGCGGGTCATCCGGCAGGCACTGGCCAACGCCGGGCTGACCACCGGCGACGTCGACGCCGTCGAGGCGCACGGCACAGCCACAGCCCTCGGCGACCCGATCGAGGCGCACGCCCTGATCGCCACCTACGGCACCGCACACTCGCCCGGGACGCCGCTGTGGCTGGGCTCGGTCAAGTCCAACATCGGACACAGCCAGTCCGCGGCGGGCGCCGCCGGACTCATCAAGATGATCATGGCGATGCGGCATGACGTGCTGCCGCCCACCCTCCACGTCGACGAACCCACCCCGCACGTCGACTGGTCCGCCGGCACCGTCCGTCTGCTGACCGAGGCGGTGCCCTGGGAGCCCGGCGAGCGCCCGCGCCGCGCCGGCGTCTCGGCGTTCGGCGTCAGCGGCACCAACGCCCATGTCGTCGTGGAGGAACCCCCGCGTCCCGAGCCGCGGCCGCAGAGCGAGAGCCCGCTGCCCGCCCCCGCACCGCGCCCGCAGCCCGAGGGCCCGCTGCCCACGGCCTTCTCCGCCCGCTCCGCACAGGCCCTGCGCGCCCAGGCACAACGCCTGCTGGACTTCGTGCGCACCGAGCCCCGCCCCCGTCGGGACGACCTCGCGCACTCCCTCGCCACCGGCCGGGCCGCCATGCCGCACCGGGCCGTGCTGCTGGCCGCCGACGACGACGAACTCCACGCCGGCCTGCGCGCCGTCGCCGCCGGTGAGACCCATCCCGCGCTGGTCACCGGGACGGTGACCGGCGGCGGGCTGGCCTTCCTGTTCACCGGACAGGGCAGTCAGCGGCACGCCATGGGCCGGGAGCTCTACCGCACCCACCCCCGGTTCGCCGAGGCGCTCGACGAGGCGATCGGCTACCTCGACCTCCAGCTGGAACACTCCCTGTGGGACGTGCTGTTCGCCGACGACTCCGAGGCGGCGGAGCTGCTCGACCGGACCATGTACGCGCAGCCCGCGCTGTTCGCCCTGGAGACCGCCCTGTTCCGGCTGGTCGAGTCCTGGGGGCTGCGCCCGGACTTCGTCGCCGGTCACTCGGTCGGCGAACTGACCGCGGCCCATGTCGCGGGCGTCCTCAGCCTGCCCGACGCGGCGATGCTGGTGGCCGCCCGCGGCCGGCTGATGCAGGAACTCCCGCAGACGGGCGCCATGGTGGCCGTCCAGGCGCCCGCCGACGAGGTCACCGCGCTGCTGCGCGACGAGCCCGGCGTCGACATCGCCGCGGTCAACGGACCGAACGCGGTCGTCATCTCCGGCGACGAAACGGCGGCCCTGCGGATCGCCGACGCACTCGCGGCCCGAGGACACCGGACCAGACGCCTGCGGGTCAGCCACGCCTTCCACTCGGCCCTCATGGAACCGATGCTGGCCGAGTTCCGCCGGATCGCGCAGGTCATGACGTACGCCGAGCCCACGATCCCTGTCGTGTCCAATGTCACCGGCACCCTGCTCGCCACGGACCGGCTCCGTTCGCCCGAGTACTGGGTCGACCACGTACGGCAGCCCGTACGCTTCGCCGACGGCATCGCCTTCCTGGAGGCGGCCGGGGTCACCACCTTCCTCGAACTCGGCCCCGACGGCGTGCTCTCGGCGATGGCCGAGGACTGCGTCGCCGACGAGTCCGACTGCGCGTTCGCCCCGGCCCTGCGCCGCGACCACGACGAGCACACCGGCGTCCTGTCGGCCGTCGCGCTGGCCCATGTACGCGGCGCACACGTGGCCTGGGACGCCTGCCACCCAGAAGCCCGGCGGATCGACCTGCCGACGTACGCCTTCCAGCGGCAGCGCTACTGGCTCACCGCGCAGAAGACCGCGGGCGACGCGCGAGGTGTCGGACAGCAGCCCGTCGGGCATCCGCTGATCGGTGCGATGCTCACCCTGGCCGCCGGCGACGGCGTACTGCTGAGCGGCCGGCTCTCACCCCGTGTACAGCCGTGGCTCGCCGACCATGTCATCGCGGGCAGCACCCTGCTGCCGGGCACGGCCTTCGTGGAACTCGCCCTGCTCGCCGCGGACCAGGTCGGCTGCGACACCGTCGAGGCCCTGGACCTGGAAGCGCCGCTGGCCCTGCCGGACGACTGCGGGACGGCCCTGCAACTCGTGGTCGGCGAGGCCGACGCGACCGGCCGGCGCACCGTGGAGTTCTACGCCCGCCGTGAGGACAGCACCGCCGAGGACGACTGGACGCGGCACGCCGGCGGCGTACTCGCCCGTGCCACCACCACCCCCGCGGCGGGGACGACGGCGTGGCCGCCGCCCGGCGCGGAGCCGGTCGACGTCACCGGCTTCTACGAACGGCTGACGCACGAGGGATACGGGTACGGGCCCGCCTTCCACGGCCTGCGCGCCCTGTGGCGCACCGAAGGAGAGGTGTACGCCGAGGTCGCGCTCCCGGTGGACCACCGCGACGCCGCCTACGGCCTCCACCCGGCCCTGCTGGACGCGTCGCTGCACGCACTCGGCCACGCCTTGCCGCAGCCGGACGGCCGGGTGACGCTGCCCTTCACCTGGCACGGAGTGTCCCTGCACGCCACCGGCGCGAACGAGGTGCGGGTAAGGATCACCGCGACCGGATCCGACACCGTGAGCATCGAACTCACCGACGGCACGGGCGTGTCGGTGGCGACGGTGAACTCCCTGGTCGTCCGGTCGGTCGATGCCGACCGCATCGGCGCGGCAGCCGGCACCAGGGGCGCACTGCTCCGCGTCGACTGGACCGAACTGCCGCTCGCGGAATCCGCCGCGAACGCCACCTGGGCCGTCCTCGGGGACGACCCCCACGGACTCGGCGAAGCCCTCGGCGCACGGCATACGGCCGAGGCGGCGGGCGCCGATGTGGTGGTGACCGCCCTCCGGGCGAGGGCCGGGGCCACGCCGCCAGATGCGGCACGCGAGGCCGCCGGGCGGGCGCTGCGGCTGGTACAGGACTTCCTGGCCGACGAGCAACTGGCCGGCGCACGACTGGTCGTGGTCACCGACAACGCCGTACCGGCGCTGTGGACCGAGGCTCCCGACGAGACCGCGCGGGCGACGGCACCCGTGTGGGGGCTGCTGCGCGCGGCGCAGGCGGAGCATCCGGGCCGCGTGATCCTGGTGGACGCGGACCTGACGACGGCCGGTGGAGCGGCGGGCCTGGCGTCGCTGCTGCCCGCGGCAGTGGCCTGCTGGGAGCCCGAACTCGCCGTGCGCGACAGGCGGCTGCTCGCCCCCCGGCTGGTGCGCGGCGGCGGCACCGCGGAAGCGGCCGGCTGGCCCGACCACGGCACCGTGCTGATCACCGGTGGCACGGGAGGGCTCGGCGCGCTGGTGGCCCGCCACCTCGTCACCGAGCACGGCGTACGACGGCTGGTCCTGGCCGGACGGCGCGGCATCGTGGCGCAAGGCGCCGAGCAGCTGCGCGACGAACTCACCGAGGCCGGAGCTATCGTCACGGTCACCGCCTGTGACGTCTCCGACCGCGACGCGCTGTCCGCCGTACTCGACGCCATACCCGAGGACCATCCCCTCACCGGCGTCGTGCACGCGGCCGGCATCGTCGACGACGGCACCTTCGAGGATCTGACCCCGGACCGTATCGGTACCGTCTTCGCCCCCAAGGCCGACGGCGCCTGGCACCTGCACGAGCTGACCCGCGACCTGCCGCTGAGCGCCTTCGTCCTGTTCTCGTCAGCGGCCGGATTCCTGGACGGCGCGGGCCAGGCCAACTACGCGGCGGCCAACACCTTCCTGGATGCGCTGGCCGAGCACAGACGACTCGCGGGGCTGCCCGCCACCTCCATCGGCTGGGGGCTGTGGCCCCGCGAGCACGGCATGGGCGCCGGCCTGTCCGACGTGGCCGTCCACCGCGTGACCAGGCTCGGTCTGCGCGAACTCTCCGTCGCCGAGAACCTCGCCATGCTGGACGCCGCACTGCGCTCAGGCGAGGCGTTCACCGCGCCCCTCTGGTTCGACGCAACCGCCCTGCGCGGCAGGCCGGGAGGCATACCGCCGCTGCTGCGCACCCTGGTCCGGGCACCTGCCCGACGAGCGGCCGACCCGGCCCCTCCCACCACGACCGCACAGCGTCTGGCCGAACTGTCCGACGAGCAGCGCCGGGACCACCTCCTGGACCTGGTGCGCAAGCAGGTCGCAGCCGTACTCGGCCACTCCGGCGCGGACGCGATCGACGCCAAACGGGCGTTCAGCGACCTCGGCTTCGACTCACTGGCCGCCGTCGAACTGCGCAACGCGCTCAACACGGCCACCGGCATGCGGCTGTCCGCGACCCTCGTCTTCGACTACCCGACACCCCTAGCGCTGGCCGCACACCTCGCGGACCGCCTCGTCCAGGGCCGTCCGAAGCGGGCGGCGACCGCACCCGCGGTGCGCGGGGTCTCCGACGAACCCGTCGCGATCATCGGCATGGCCTGCCGCTACCCGGGCGGCGTGTCCTCACCGGAAGACCTGTGGCGGCTCGTCGCCGAAGGACGGGACGCGATCGCCGAGTTCCCCGGCGACCGTGGCTGGGACATCGCCGAACTGTACGACCCCGAACCGGGCAAGCCCGGCAAGACCGCCACCAAGGAAGGCGGATTCCTCTACGACGCCGCCCTGTTCGACCCGGACTTCTTCGGCATCAGCCCGCGCGAGGCCGTGGCCGTGGACCCGCAGCAGCGGCTCATGCTGGAGGCCTCCTGGGAGGCGTTCGAACGGGCCGGAATCGACCCTCGCTCGGTCCACGGCTCGCGCACCGGTGTCTTCTCCGGCGTCATGTACCACGACTGGGCCAACCGGCCCGGCGACATACCGGAGGAGTACGCCGGCTACCTAGGCAACGGCGGCCACACCGCCGTCGTGTCCGGCCGGGTGGCGTACACGTTCGGCCTGGAGGGCCCGGCGGTGACCGTCGACACGGCATGCTCGTCCTCCCTGGTGGCCCTGCACCTCGCCGCCCAGGCCCTGCGGTCCGGCGAGTGCACGCTCGCCCTGGCCGGCGGCGTCACCGTGATGTCCACGGCGGACACCTTCGTCGACATGAACCGGCAGGGCGGCCTGTCGTCGGACGGCCGCTGCAAGTCGTTCGCCGACGCGGCCGACGGCACCGGCTGGGGCGAGGGCGTGGGTGTGCTGCTGGTGGAGCGGTTGTCGGATGCGCGTCGTCTGGGGCATCCGGTGCTGGCGGTGGTGCGGGGTTCGGCGGTGAATCAGGACGGTGCGTCGAATGGGTTGACGGCGCCGAACGGGCCTTCGCAGGAGCGGGTGATCGGGCAGGCCCTTGCTGCTGCCGGTCTGTCGTCTGCGGATGTGGATGTGGTGGAGGGGCACGGTACGGGGACGACGCTCGGTGATCCGATTGAGGCGCAGGCGTTGTTGGCGGCGTATGGGCAAGGTCGGCCGGAGGGGCGGCCGTTGTGGCTGGGGTCGATCAAGTCGAACCTGGGGCATACGCAGGCTGCGGCGGGTGTCGCGGGGATCATGAAGATGGTGCTGGCGATGCGGCGTGGGGTGTTGCCGCGGACGTTGCATGTGGATGAGCCGTCGGGTCAGGTGGACTGGGCTTCCGGTGCGGTGGAGTTGCTGACGGAGGCTCGGGAGTGGCCGGGGGTTGCGGGGCGTCCGCGTCGGGCGGCGGTGTCGTCGTTCGGGATCAGTGGGACCAATGCGCATGTGATCGTGGAGGAGCCAGCGGCCGGCGAGGCGGCGTCTTCTGGTGGTGATGTGGCGCCGGTGGCGTGGGTGGTGTCGGGGAAGACGCCCGAGGCGCTGGTGGCGCAGGCCGATCAGCTCAGGGCGTATGCGGCCGAGCATGAGGCGTTGTCTCTGCCGGATGTGGCGTGGTCCCTGGCCGGGCGTGCGCGGTTCGAGCACCGGGCCGTGGTTGTGGGTGCGGACCGTGAGGAGTTGCTGGCCGGGCTGAGCGATGTGGGTACGGCCTCCCGGCTGGAGGGCAAGCTCGCCTTCCTGTTCACCGGGCAGGGTGCTCAGCGGGTGGGGATGGGGCGTGAACTGGCCGCCCGTTTCCCGGTGTTCGCCGAGACTTTCGACGAGGTAGCCGGGGCACTGGATGCCCACCTTGAGCGGCCGATTCGTGAGGTGTTGTGGGGCGAGGACCCCGCATTGCTGGAGCAGACCGGCTGGGCGCAACCTGGCCTGTTCGCCGTCGAGATTGCTCTGTTCCGCCTGCTGGAGTCGGTGGGTCTGAAGCCGGACTTCGTGGCCGGGCATTCGATCGGAGAGCTCGCCGCCGCGCACGTGGCCGGTGTGTTGACGCTCGTGGATGCGGCCCAACTGGTGGCCGCCCGGGGCCGGTTGATGCAGGCGCTGCCCGCGGGTGGCGCGATGGCCTCCGTCCGGGCCGCCGAGGCCGAGGTGCGCGAGGCGCTGGTCGACGGTGTGGAGATCGCGGCGGTCAACGGCCCCCGCTCCGTGGTCATTTCAGGCACCGAGGACGGGGTGACCGAGACGATCGACAAGCTCCATGGCCACAAGGTCACCCGTCTCCGCGTCAGCCACGCCTTCCACTCCCCGCTGATGGAGCCGATGCTGGCCGACTTCGCCGAGGTCGCATCCCAGCTGCACTACAACTCGCCGCTGATCCCGGTGATCTCGACCCTGACCGGCCAGCCGGTCACCGACGACCTGTGCGATCCCCAGTACTGGGTCCGCCAGGTCCGCGAGCCGGTCCGTTTCGCCGACGCGGTGACCGCGCTGACCGACCAGGGCGCGACCACGTTCCTCGAACTCGGCCCGGACACCGTCCTCGCCGCCATGGCCGAAGACACCCTCCCCGCAGACACACACGTCATCGCGACCCAACGCCGCGACCGGCACGAAGCCCACACCCTCCTCACCGCCCTCGGCGCCCTCCACACCCGGGGCACCGACGTCGACTTCACCGCCCTCCACCCCGGACGGCACATCGACGACCTGCCCACCTACCCCTTCCAACGCGACCACTACTGGCTGACCCCCCTCCGCACCGCAGGTGACGTGGGGTCCGCCGGGCTGGAGGCCGTCGAGCATCCGCTGCTGAGCGCGGCCGTCACCGTGGCCGACGCCGACCGCGTGATCATGACGGGTCGGCTCTCGCCCGGCCGTCAGGAATGGCTGGCCGATCACGACATCCTGGGGAGCCTGCTGCTGCCGGGCACCGGCTTCGTGGAGCTGGCCGTCCGGGCCGGGGACCATGTCGGTTGCGGACGGCTGGAGGAGCTGACCCATCGCGCGCCGCTGATCCTGCCCGCCGTCGGCACGGTGACCGTGCAGGTCGTGGTGGACGCGCCGGACGAGGCGGGCGTACGACCGCTGACCGTCCACTCGCGGCCCGACGCCGACACACCGTGGACGCTGCACGCGACCGGCGCGGTGGCGCCCGACGTGGCCGACGCGTCCTTCGATCTGGTGCAGTGGCCGCCGGACGGTGCGATCCCGTTGCCGGTCGACGGGTTGTACGAGGGTCTGCGTGAGCGCGGCTACGGCTACGGCCCCGTGTTCCGCGCGCTGCGCAGGGCTTGGCGGCAGGGCGAGCACGTGTACGCCGAGGTGGAGCTGCCCGAGGGCGGTGACGGCACGGCGTACGGGCTGCACCCCGCTCTGCTGGACGCGGCCATGCACGCGGACCAGTTGGGGGAGCACGGGGCCGTGGACGGCGACACGCTGCTGCCGTTCTCCTGGTCCGGTGTGACCCTGCACGCCACGGGTGCGACGGCGCTCCGGGTGCATCTGGAACGGCTGCGGGGCGACGAGGTGTGCGCCATGCGGCTCGCCGACCCGACGGGGCGGCCGGTGGCGACCGTGGAGCGGATGACCGTACGCCCGGTGTCCGCCGAGCAACTCGACCGGGGCGGTCACGGCGGCGATCTCCTGCGGCTGGCCTGGACACCCGTGCCGGTGCCGGAGAGCGCGGGCGGGGCCGCGCTCGTGGGTGATCTTCCTGGCACCGAGCTCCCGCGGGCTGCCGGACTGGCAGCGCTGGACGTCGTACCGCCCGTGGTGTTCTGGGCCGTGGGGGCCGAGGACGGCGATCCGTTGCGCGGGTGTCGTGCGAGGACCGGTGAGGTGCTGGCCGCCGTGCAGGAGTGGCTGGCGGAGGACCGGTTCGCCGGCAGCCGGCTGGTGTTCGTGACCCGGGGTGCCGCGGCGACCGACGACGGGGAGCCGGTCGAGCTTGCCCAGGCGCCGGTGTGGGGGCTGGTCCGGGCGGCGCAGGCCGAGCATCCCGGCAGGTTCGGGCTCGTCGACACCGACGGGACGGCCGAGTCCTCAGCCGTGCTCGGACGGCTCGCCGGGACGACCGAACCGGAACTCGCCCTGCGGTCCGGCAGGTTGACCGTGCCACGTCTCGCGCCCCTGACCGTGACCGGCGGCGGTGAGAAGCCGTGGAACTCCACGAGTACCGTGCTCGTCACCGGGGGTACGGGTGCGCTGGGCGCGCTGGTCGCCCGGCATCTCGTCACGGCACACGGAGTCCGCCACCTGGTGTTGACCGGGCGTCGCGGCCCGCAGGCGCCCGGGGCCAAGGCCCTGCGCGAGGAGCTGACCGGGCTCGGCGCGGCGGTGTCCGTCGTGGCCTGTGACGTCGCCGACCGGGCGCAAGTGGCCGCCGTGCTGGCCGGGATTCCCGGCGAGCATCCGCTGCACGCGGTCGTGCATGCGGCGGGCGTCGCCGACAGCGGGCTCGTCACCGATCTGACACCCGAGCGGCTCGGCTCCGTACTCGCGCCCAAGGCCGACGCGGCCTGGCATCTGCACGAACTCACCCTCGACGCCGGCCTGGACGCCTTTGTGATGTTCTCCTCGGCCGGTGGACTGGTGCTGGCCGCCGGGCAGGGCAACTACGCCGCTGCCAACGTCTTCCTGGACGCCCTCGCCGCGCACCGCGCCGCCGTGGGCCTGCCCGTGACGTCGGTGGCGTTCGGCCTCTGGGACACCCGCGACCCGGCCGCGGCCGAGTCCTCCGCGGATTCCGACGTGGCCCAGGTGCGGCGCCTGGGGCTCCCCGCGCTTCCGCCCGCCGACGCGCTGGCCCTGCTCGACGCCGCCGTCACCGCCGGGCAGCCCTGTGCGACGGCTTTGCGGGTCGATCGCGCGGTGGTCCGGGCCAGGGGTGAGGTGCCGGCGCTGCTGCGGGGACTGGTGCGCGGCACCACCACCCGCCGCGCCGCGCAGGCCGCCGCGGGCAGCGGTGCACCCGCTCACGCTCTCGCCGAGCAGCTGGCGGGGCTGTCCGGGACCGAGCGGGTGCGTGTCGTGGTCGACCTCGTACGGGACCGGGCCGCCACGGTGCTCGGGCACGCGAGCGGTGACGACGTCCGCGCCGACCGGCCCTTCTCCGGCCTCGGCTTCGACTCGCTGGCCGCGGTGGAGCTGAGAAACGCGCTGAACGCGGCGACGGGGCTGCGGCTTCCCGCCACCCTTGTCTTCGACTACCCGAACGCCGGGGCGGTGGGCGAGTTCATCGTCTCCCGGCTGACCGGGTCCGCCACCACCACCCCTGTGTCCGCACCCGTGGCGGCGGCCGTCGCCCCGGCCGACGAACCCATCGCCGTCGTCGGCATCCACTGCCGCTTCCCCGGCGGCGTGAACTCCGCCGAGGACCTGTGGCGGATGCTCGACGAGGGCCGGGACGCCGTCACCGGGTTCCCGGTCGACCGCGGCTGGGACATCGACGGCGTGTACGACCCGAGGGCGGGCGTCCCCGGCAAGACGTACGTCCGCAGCGGCGGATTCCTGCACGACGCGGGGGAGTTCGACCCCGAGTTCTTCGGCATCATGCCGCGCGAGGCGCCGGCCCTGGACCCGCAGCAGCGGCTCCTGCTCCAGGGGGCCTGGGAGACCTTCGAGCGGGCCGGGATCGACCCCGCCTCGGTGCGCGGCAGCCGGACCGGCGTCTACGTCGGAGTGATGTACACGGAATACGGCATACGGGTGCAGCAGCACGTTCCCGAGGAGATCGCCGCCTATCTCTCCGGCGGCAGCGGCGCCAGCATCGCCTCCGGGCGGGTCGCCTACACCCTCGGCCTGGAGGGCCCCGCGGTCACCATCGACACCGCGTGCTCCTCCTCCCTGGTGGCCCTGCACCTTGCCTGCCAGGCGCTGCGGCAGGGCGAGGTGGGCATGGCGCTCGCGGGCGGCGTGACCGTTCTGCCGACGCCGGACGTGTTCGTGGACTTCAGCCGGCAGCGCGGCCTGGCGCCGGACGGCCGGTGCAAGGCGTTCGCCAAGAGCGCCGACGGGACCGCCTGGTCGGAGGGCATCGGCCTGCTGCTGGTGGAACGGCTCTCCGACGCCCGCAGCAACGGCCACCCCGTGCTCGCCGTGATCCGTGGGTCCGCCATCAACCAGGACGGCGCGTCCAACGGTCTCACCGCACCCAACGGCCCCTCCCAGCAGCGGGTCATCGAGGCGGCGCTCGCCGCGTCGGGGCTCTCGCCCCGGGACGTCGACCTGATCGAGGGACACGGTACGGGCACCGCGCTCGGCGACCCCATCGAGGCGCAGGCGCTGCTGGCGACGTACGGGCAGGGCCGGCCGGCGGACCGGCCGGTGTGGCTCGGCTCCATCAAGTCCAACCTCGGGCACGCGCAGGCCGCGGCCGGCGCCGCCGGTGTGATCAAGCTGGTGCAGGCGATGCGCCACGGCGTCATGCCGCGCACCCTGCACGTGGACGAGCCCTCGGACCAGGTCGACTGGTCGGTGGGCGCCGTCGAACTGCTCACCCGGGCCAGGGAATGGCCGCGAGACGACCGGCCGCGCAGGGCGGCGGTGTCGTCCTTCGGTCTCAGCGGCACCAACGCCCACGTCGTCCTGGAGGAGCCGCCCGCGGACGACGTCGACGCCGCCACGGACGCCGCCCCCGACGACCCCCCGGCCGCCACGCCTGTGCCCTGGGTCCTGTCCGGCAGGACCGACATGGCCCTGCGCAGCGCGGCCGAACGGCTTGCCGCCCATGTCACCGCCACCACCCCGCCGTGCGCCGACGTCGGCTGGTCCCTCGCGTCCGGCCGCGCGGCACTGGAGCACCGGGCCGTGGTGCTGGGCGGGGACCGGACGGAACGGCTCGCCGGCCTCGCGGCCGTCGCCGCCCGACGGCCCGCGCCCGGCGTGGTGACCGGCACCGCCACACAGAACGGCCGCCTCGCCGTACTGTTCACCGGCCAGGGCGCCCAGCGGCTCGGCATGGGCCGCGAACTCCACACCGTCCACCCGGCGTTCGCCACCGCCTTCGACGCTGCCGTGGACCTCCTCGACGCGCACCTCGACCGGCCCCTGCGGGACGTGATCTGGGGAGACGACGAGGAACTCGTCGACCGGACGGTGTACGCGCAGGCCGGGCTGTTCGCGGTGGAGACGGCACTGTTCCGGCTGGTCGAGTCGTGGGGCGTACAGCCGGACTATGTGGCCGGGCACTCCATCGGCGAGCTGGCCGCCGCGCACGCCGCAGGCGTGCTGTCCCTGCCGGACGCGGCACGGCTGGTCGCCGCCCGGGGCCGGCTGATGCAGGCACTGCCCGCAGGCGGCGCCATGGCCGCGGTGCAGGCCGAGCCCGGCGAGGTACGTGACGCGCTGCCGCCGGGCGTCGACATCGCGGCGGTCAACGGACCGCGCTCGGTGGTCGTCTCCGGCCCCGAGGACGCCGTGACCGCCACCGTCGACCGGTTCCTCGCGCAGGGCCGCAAGGCCACCCGCCTGCGGGTCAGCCACGCGTTCCACTCCGCGCTGATGGAACCGATGCTCGACGACTTCCGAGCCGTGGCGTCCACACTGGACTACGGCCCGCCGCGCATACCGGTGATCTCCAACGTGACCGGAGGCCCGGCCGACGCCGAGACCCTGTGCACCCCCGACTACTGGGTGGAACACGTACGGCGGACCGTCGCCTTCGCCGACGGCGTCGCCGGCCTCGTCGAGCGCGGGGTGACCGCGTTCCTCGAACTCGGGCCCGACGCCGCGCTGACGCCGATGGTCGACGAAGTCACCGACGGCGACCGGCTCGTGGCGCCCGCGCTGCGCCGCGACCGTTCCGAACCCGCCCAACTGCTCACCGCCCTCGCCCAGCTCCACGTCACCGGCATCCCGGTCCGCTGGACGCAGGCCTTCGCGCACACCGGAGCCCGGCGTGTCGACCTGCCCACCTACCCGTTCGAGAAGCGGCACTTCTGGCTCTCGCCGCCGGCCGGCGCGACGAGCGCAAGGGAGGCCGGTGACGCGACCGGGCACGGCCAGCGCAACGCCGCCCACCCGCTGCTGTCCGCGGTCATGCCCGCCCCGCAGGGCGGCGGCCTGGTGCTCACCGGCCGGATCTCGATGCAGACCGACAGCCAGGCCTGGCTCGCCGACCACAACGTGATGGGCATGGGCCTGCTGCCCGGCACCGGCTTCGTCGAACTCGCCCTGCGCGCCGCGGAGGAGGCCGGCTGCGACACCGTGGAAGAGCTGGTGATCCAGCAGCTGATGCCGCTGCCCGAAAGGGGCGGCGCGGCCGTACAGGTCGTCGTCGACGGCCCGGACCCGTCGGGGCGGCGCCCGTTCGCGATCTACTCCCGCTTCGAGGACGCCCCCGACGAGGTGCCCTGGACCCGGCATGTCACCGGCATGCTGGCCACCGAGCGGCAACCCGCCCCCGGCAGCGAGGAGTTCGGCCTCGGCGGCGACCGGTGGCCGCCCGTCGACGCGCAGCCGGTGGACATCGACGGCGTCTACGACTACCTGACCGGCAAGGGCTACCACTTCGGCCCGATGTTCCGGGGCCTGCGCGCGGTGTGGCTGCGCGGCCGGGACCTGTTCGTCGAGGTCGCCCTCCCGGACCACGCCGAGCAGGACGCCCGCGCCTACCGGCTGCACCCGTCGCTGCTGGACGCCGCCATGTCCGCCACGGACTTCCTGGGCGGCCGCAGACCGCAGGACGTCGGAGCGGGCCAACTCCCGTTCTCCTGGACCGGGGTGAGACTGCACTCGGCGGGCGGCCACAGCAGGCTGCTGGCCCGGATCAACTGGATCGGCTCCGACGAACAGGCCGGTTCCGAGGCGGTCCGCATCGACCTGGCCGCACCCGACGGCAGCCCCGTCGCCTCGGTCGAGTCGCTCGTCGTACGGCCGGTCACCGCGGACAGACTCGTCGCCGAGGGCGCCGCCCAGACCGGGGCCCGGCACCTGGAATCGGTGTTCCGGGCCGGCTGGATCCCGCTGCCGCTGGGCGACGCGGGCGAAGCGGCCCCGGGCCGATGGGCCGTCCTCGGCTCCGACGGGCTCGGGATCGGCCCCGAGGACGTCCCGGTGTACGCCGACCTCACCGCGCTCCGGGCCGCGCTGGACGACGACGCGGCGCCGTTGGAGCTGGTGTTCCTGCCGGTCGAGCCCGGAGACGACGAGATGCCGGACGCGGTCCGTTCGCGGCTCGCGACCGTGCTCGCCACGCTCCAGGACTTCCTCGCCGACGAACGGCTCGCCGCGACCCGGCTGGCCGTTCTGACCTGGTTCGGCGCCGACGGGGACGGTGCACACCTGGACCTCACCGTCGCACCGGTGTGGGGCCTGGTCCGCGCGGCGCAGGCCGAGAACCCCGGCCGGATCGTGCTCGTCGACCTGGACGCCCAGGAGTCCTCGCTCGCCAGGCTGCCCGCGGTCGCCGCCCTGTCCGAGCCGGAGGTGTCGGTGCTCGGCAACCAGGTGCGCGTCCCACGACTGGCCCACGTGCCGCAGCCGGCACAGCCCCCGGCCTCGCGCTGGCGGCCGGACGGCACCGTGCTGATCACGGGCGGCACCGGCGGGCTGGGCGCCCTGCTCGCCCGTCACCTCGTCGCCGAACACGGCGTACGCCATCTGCTGCTCGTCGGCCGCCGCGGCCCGGACGCCCCCGGCGTCGCCGAACTCCGCACCGAACTGGAGGAGTCGGGGGCCGAGGTCACCGTGGTGGCCTGCGACGTCGCCGACCGGGACGCGCTCGGCAAACTGCTCGCCACCGTGCCCGGCGACCATCCGCTCACCGGCGTGATCCACGCGGCCGGCGTGCTGGACGACGCCCTCGTCACCTCGCTGACCCCCGAGCACCTGCACACGGTGCTCCGGCCGAAGGCGGACGCGGCCTGGGCGCTGCACGAGCTGACCGAGGATCTCGACCTCGACGCGTTCGTGCTGTTCTCCTCGGTCGCCGGACTGCTCGACCCGCTCGGCCAGGGCAACTACGCCGCGGCCAACGCCTTCCTCGACGCGCTGGCACGGCATCGGCACCGGCACCGGATGCCCGCCACCTCCCTGGTGTGGAATCTGTGGGCAGGGGAGGGCGGCATGGCCCGGAGCACCGATCCCGCGCTGGTGCACCGCCTGGCCGCCCGTGGCACCCCGGTGCTGACCGCCGCCGAGGGACTCGCCCTGTTCGACCGGGCGCTCACCGTGGACGAGCCCGTCCTGGTCCCGCTGCGGCTCGACCCGTCCGGCACGCAGATCCCGGCCGCGCTGCGCGACGTCATGCCGGCCGCCCCGCGCAGCGCACCTCCCACCGAGGCCGCCCCGGCACAACGGGCGGCGGGGGCCGGGGATCCGGACGACCTGGTGCGGCGGCTGGCCGGACTGTCCGCCGACGGCCGGGAACGGCTGCTGGCCGACCTCGTGCGCGCCCAGGTCGCCGAGGTGCGGCACGGCGACGCCGGCAGCGTCGACATGGGCAGGGGATTCACCGAACTGGGACTCGACTCCCTCGCCGCGATCGAGCTGCGCAACCGGCTCGGCGCGGCCACCGGGCTCAGACTGCCGGCCACGATGATGTTCGACCACCCCACCCCGGCCGACGTGGTCGCGCTGCTGCTCGAAGAGCTGGCCGCCGACCTGCCGGACGCCCCCGCCCCGGCGGAGCCCGCACCCGCACTCGCACCCGGCGGCGGGCAGCCCGACGACACGGAGGTACGGCGCCGGCTGGCCGCCGTACCCGTATCGGCGCTGCGCGCGGCGGGACTTCTGGACGCGATCCTGCGCCTGGGTGCCCCGGCACCCGGCGCACCACCCACCGACCATGCGGCCGACGCCCCGGCGGACCGCAGCGAGGAGATCAGGAGCATGGACGTCGACGATCTGGTCGCCGCCGCCCTCGCGGCCGCCGAAACCGGTGCGGAGCAGGACCGATGACGACCGCGGACACCGAGAAGATCGTGGCGGCGCTGCGGGCCTCCGTGCTGGAGAACGACCGGCTCAAGCAGGACAACGTCCGGCTGCTGCGCGCCGCCGCCGAGCCGGTCGCCATCATCGGCATGGCGTGCCGCTACCCCGGCGGAGCCGACTCGCCCGAGGAGTTCTGGCGGCTGCTGGCCGAAGGCCGTGACGCGGTCACCGCGTTCCCCGCCGACCGCGGCTGGGACGTCGGGGGACTGTACGACCCGGAGCCCGGCAGACCCGGCCGGACCGTCACCCAGGAGGGCGCGTTCCTGCACGACGCCGCCGAGTTCGACGCGGACCTGTTCGGCATGTCCCCGCGCGAGGCCCGGGACGTCGACCCGCAGCAACGGGTGGTGCTGGAGACGGCGTGGGAGGCGCTGGAGCACGCCAGGATCGACCCGCTGTCCCTCAAGGGCAGCCCCACCGGCGTGTACGTGGGCGTCATGTACCACGACTACGACGGCGCCGACGGCGGCGGCAGCCTCACCAGCGGCCGCATCTCCTACACCCTGGGCCTGCAGGGCCCCGCCGTCTCCCTCGACACCGCGTGCTCCTCGTCGCTGGTCGCCCTCCGGATGGCGATGCACGCGCTGCGCACCGGTGAGTGCACGCTCGCGCTGGCCGGCGGCGTAACCGTGATGTCCACCCCGGAGACCTTCGTGTACTTCAGCTCGCAGCGCGGTCTGGCCCCGGACGGCCGCTGCAAGTCCTTCGCGGCCGCCGCCGACGGCACCGGCTGGGGCGAGGGCTCCGGCCTGCTCGTACTGGAGCGGCTGTCGGACGCCGAGCGCAACGGGCGGCGGATCCTCGCCGTCGTGCGGGGCGTGGCCACCAACTCCGACGGCGCCTCCAGCGGCATCACGGTGCCCAACGGACCGGCGCAGCGGCGTGTCATCCGGGACGCGCTCCAGCAGGCCGGGCTGAAGGCCGACGAGGTCGACGCGGTGGACGCGCACGGCACCGGCACCCGCCTCGGCGACCCCATCGAGGCCCAGGCGCTCCTGGCCACCTACGGCCGGGGCAGACCGGCGGACCGGCCGCTGTGGCTCGGCTCGGTGAAGTCCAACATCGGGCACACCCAGGCCGCCGCCGGAGTCGCGTCGGTCATCAAGATGGTGCTGGCCATGCGGCACGGCGTCCTGCCGAAGACCCTGCACGTCGACGCGCCGACGCCCCAGGTGGACTGGTCTTCCGGTGCGGTGGAGTTGTTGACCGAGGCCAGACCGTGGCCGGACACCGGGCGGCCCCGGCGGGCAGCGGTGTCCTCGTTCGGGATCAGCGGGACCAACGCGCACGTGGTCCTCGAACAGCCGGCTCCCGAACCGGGCGACGGCAGCCGTGCGGCGAGAGACTGACGGGCGGAGCAGCCGATGCGCGTACACACCGAGCAGACCAGCGAAGGCAGCCGACTCGAGCCGGCCCAGCTGCGGCACGTCCTCGGCCACTTCTGCACCGGGATCGCCGTCATCACCGCGCGGGAGGACGGCCGGGAGCCCGTCGGGTTCACCTGCCAGTCGTTCGTCTCGCTGTCCCTCGCGCCCCCGCTCGTGTCGTTCTCGGTGTCCCGGTTCTCCCGGTCCTGGCCGGGCATCCGGCGCGCGGGCCGGTTCTGCGCCAACATCCTCAGCGCCGGACAGGAGCAGCTGTGCCGCCGGTTCGCGGCCACCGACGGGGACCGGTTCGCCGGCGTGGAGTGGAGGGCGAGCCCGGCCACCGGATCGCCCCGGCTCGCGGGGGCACTCGCCTGGGTCGACTGCACGATCGAGGCGGTGTATCCCGGCGGCGACCACCGGATCGCCGTAGGCCGGGTGCAGGACCTCGGCGTCACCCCCGACGAGCCCGACCCGCTGCTGTTCTACCTGGCCCGTTACCACCGCGCCGCCCCCACCACCCCTAACGGTCCGGCACCCACCCCCTGAAGCGTCCGGCCGACCCCCTCAGCGCCCGGTCGGCCGTCTCACCGGCCCGGCACGGCGTCCTAGTGTCGGCCTCACGCCCCCTTCTGTGCGGTTCTCGTCCTGCGGAGGATTCCATGAGATTCGGCCTGATCTACCATCACCAGCTGCCGCGGCCCTGGGAGGAGGACAGCGAGGAGCGGCTGTTCAACGAGGCGCTGGAGCAGATCGAACTGGCCGACCGGCTCGGCCTCGACTACGCGTGGGCGACCGAGCACCACTTCTTCGAGGAGTACTCCCACTCGTCGGCGCCCGAGGTGTTCCTCGGTGCCGCCGCGGCCCGCACCAAGAACATCCGGCTCGCGCACGGCATCATCCACATGCCGCCCGCGGTCAACCACCCCGCGCGCATCGCCGAACGGCTCGGGGTGCTCGACCTGATCTCCGGCGGACGGCTGGACTTCGGCTCCGGGCAGGGCAGTTCGCAGCTGGAGGTCGGCGCGTTCGGCATCGAGCTCAAGGACAAGTACGAGCAGTGGCACGAGGCTCTGGAAATCGTCATCCGGCTGATGACCGAGACGCCGTTCACCGGTCACGAGGGCACCTGGGTGAACATGCCGCCCCGCAACCTCGTGCCCAAGCCCAAGCAGAAGCCGCACCCGCCGCTGTGGCGGGCGTGCACACGCCGCGAGAGCATCCAGGACGCCGCCCGCGAGGGCATGGGCGCGCTGGCCTTCTCCTTCGTCAACCCCGAGGAGGCCAAGGAATGGGTGGACGCGTACTACGCCACCCTCGCGTCGGAGGAGTGCCGGCCGGTGGGCCGCGCGGTCAACGCGAACGTGTCCATGGTGCTGCCGTTCATGTGCCACGAGGACGAGGAAGTCGCCCTGGACCGCGGTCTGGAGGCGGCGCACTTCTTCTCGTACTCGCTGATGCACTACTACGTCACCGGTGAGCACCGCCCCGGAGTCACCGACATCTGGGCGGAGTTCCAGGCCGCCAAGGAGGCGATGGGCTTCACCCGGGAGCCGGTCGCGCCCGCCGAGGAGGACGTCCAGTCGCAGGTCGCGCAGGCGATGATGGACCAGGTCGGCATGTTGCGGCGCGGCATCGGCACTCCGGAGCAGATCCGCGACATCGTCCGCCGCTACGAGAGTGTCGGCGTCGACCAGATCATCTTCTCGGTGCAGATCGGCAAGAACAAGCACGAGCACATCTGCGAGTCGCTGGAGCTGTTCGCCCGCGAGGTGATGCCGGAGTTCGTCGACGGCCGCGACCGCAAGGAGGCCGAGAAGGCCGAGCGGCTGAGCGTGCCGATCAAGGAGGCCCTCGGCCGGGTCGAGCACACGACGGTGGACGTCTCGGACTTCTCCATCGCGCCCGAACTGTCGGCGGCGGGGTACGCGGACGAGGATGACGAAGACTGACGGCGACTGACGACAACTGACGGCACGTTCGGTTTGGTTCAGTTCGGTTCGGTTCGACGAAGGGACAGGCAGTGACCGTCGGCACGGGAGAGTGGATCCGGCGCTTCCATCCGGCTCCGGGGGCCGCCGCGCAGCTGGTGTGCTTCGCGCACGCGGGCGGCGCCGCGTCCTATTTCTTCCCCGTCTCCAGGGCGCTGTCGCCCGCCGTGGACGTGCTGGCCGTGCAGTACCCCGGCCGGCAGGAACGCCGCCGGGAGGCGCCGTTCGAGGACGCGGAGCTGCTCGCCGACGCCGTCGCCGGGCAGCTCGCGGACGTCACGGACCGGCCGCTGGCCCTGTTCGGCCACAGCCTCGGCGCGACGATCGCCTTCGAGGTCGCGCTGCGGCTGGAGGCGGCCGGGATCACCCCGCTGACGCTGTTCGTCTCGGGGCGTACGGCACCGTCCCGGCACCGTACGCAGTGGGTGCATCTGGGCGACGACGAGCAACTGCTCGCCGAGATCGTCAGGATGGAGGGCACGGACCCGGCGATGCTCCGGGACCCCGAGCTCGTTCGGATGATCCTGCCCGCGTTCCGCAGCGACTACAAGGCCGCCGAGACCTACCGCCACCGGCCCGGCACACAACTCCGGTGCCCCGTGCTGGCGCTGACCGGGGACACCGATCCCCAGGTCACGGTGGCCGAGGCCGAGGCGTGGCGGGAACACACCACGGGCCCCTTCGATCTGCGGGTGTTCCCCGGCGGCCACTTCTATCTCAACCGGCACGCGAAGGACGTCGTCGCGCTGATACGACGACGGATGACGGCGCCGGCGGAGAACGGGACACGCCCGTAACGCCCGCCGCCGTTCACCCGGGGGCGCACAAGCACGCCCACGCCGTCGCGGACCCGGTCCAGGCCGGACGCGAACTCTTCGCCGCTGCCGGTGGGTTCGTCGAGCGCCCCGTGCGTCGATGCCCCGGTCGATCGCTGGGTACGGCCCACGCCCGTAACTCCCGCCCTACCGGCGGGTCGGGCCTCAGCCGCTGCCTTCCTTCGCGCGGGCTCGCCCAAGTACACCAACGCCGTCGAGGACCTCGCCCACGGCCGGCGTCGGGGCGTGCCCGTGCCCCTCGCGCTACCGGCCCGCCGGGACGCGGCCGTCGTCCTCTTTCGTCCGGGCCCGTACCAGTGCGCCCACGCCGTCGAGGACGCGGTCCAGGCCGAAGGTGAACTCCTTGTCGCTGCCGGTGGGTTCGTCGAGAACCGCGCCTGTCGATGATGACCCGGTTTACCGCCGGCGTCGGGACGTGCCCCTGACCCCCCGTGCTACCGGCCCGCCGGGACATGGTCGTCGCCCTTCTTCGCCCGGGCCCGTACCAGTGCGCCCACGCCGTCGAGGACGCGGTCCAGGCCGAAGGTGAACTCCTTGTCGCTGCCGGTGGGTTCGTCGAGGACTCCCGCGTCGATGACCCGGTTCATCGCCGGGAAGCGGCCCGGGCCGGTCAGGCCGCGCATCAGGCGGCCGTACGACGCCATCGCCGCTCGTTCGTCGGGCGCCGCCGCGAGGAACGACTGCCGGACCTCCGCGGTCACCGTCGCCTCGTTGCGGATGTAGCCGCTCAGCAGCATGATCACCGACAGTTTCTCGCTCTCGGCCAGCGCGGTCGTGCCCAGCCGGGCCAGGCCGTGCTCCAGCCAGTTGAGCTGATGGGGCGTCATCGGCGGCCCGCTGACCGGGACGTAGAGAGCCCATAGGTGCGCATCGAGGATCGCGTGCTGCTCGCACGCCCAGCGCCGCAGGCCCTCGTGCCAGCCCCCGTCCGCCGCGTGCGGGGAGGGCGGGGTGCGGTAGATGGCGTCCACCATGAGCAGCAGCAGGTCCTCCTTCGACGCCACGTAGCGGTACAGGGACATGGGGGACGCGTCGAGCTCGGCCGCCACCCGGCTCATCGAGACGGCGGCCAGGCTCTCCGCGCCGGCGACCGCGACCGCGGCGTCCACGATGCGCCGCAGGCTCAGTCCGCGTTTCGGCCCCTTGGCCGGCCGGTCGCGCAGTCCCCACGCGTCGGCGAGGTGGGCGGGCAGGCCCTGGTCCGTGTGCCCTTCCATAGTCGTCACCTTCTGTCGCAGTGCGAAATCGGGCCGTGGGGGGAGTGCGAAATCGGCCGTGGGGGGCGTGTGGAATCCGGCCTAGGAGAGGTCGTCGCGGATGAGCCCGGCCGACCGCAGTTCGTCCAGCCATTTCTCGACCGCGGTGAATGTCTCCGACCGGTCCTCCTGCCACATCTCGGCTATTTCGTCCGTGGCGAGATGAGGGTTGCCGCCCCACCGTTGCAGGGCGATCCAGGCGACCGTGAACGGGGGCGGATAGAAGTGCTCCTCACCCGTTTGCCCGCAGCGCAGCACGAGCCAGCCGTCCGGATTCACCGTGACGTCGACGCCACGTTCCCGGTGTAACGGCATGCTTGCCCTCCAAGTCATCGATCCCTCGCATGCGAACCCCGCCTCGGATGCCCTGAGTTGGACTTCTCCACAGGTCAGGAGGCGGGTGGACACCGGACTGTGTATGGGATACGCTCTATAGCGTACGGTACACGCAGATCGCGTTCAAGATGCTGCGGACGTGCTCTCCGGATGGCGAGGGGTGCAACGGCGAATGATCCACGAAATGGCTGTCGAAGCCAGTGGTCTACGGAAATCCTACGGAAAAGTACAGGTGCTCCAGGGTGTCGATATCGGCGTTCGCAAGGGCAGTGTTTTCGCGCTGCTCGGCCCGAATGGCTCGGGAAAGACGACCACGGTCCGCATTCTGTCGACACTGACGTCCCTCGACGGCGGTGAGGCGAAAGTCGCCGGTTTCGACGTCACCCGGGAGCGGCGCAAGGTCCGGCAGCGGATCACCCTGACGGGCCAGCAGGCGGCGATCGACAAGAACCAGACCGGCGCGGAGAACCTCTACATGATGGCCCGGCTTTCCGGGCTGTCCCGTGCCGGGGCCCACGAGCGTGCGCGGTACCTGCTGGAGAGGTTCGACCTCACCGAGGCGGGCGGGCGCAGGCTCGGCACGTACTCGGGCGGCATGGCCCGCCGGCTCGACCTCGCGGCGAGCCTGGTCAGTTCTCCGTCGGTGGTCTTCCTCGACGAGCCGACCACCGGGCTCGACCCGCGCAGCCGGCAGGCGCTGTGGGGTGTGGTCGCGGATCTCGCCGCGAGCGGCCTGACCGTGTTCCTCACCACGCAGTACCTGGAGGAGGCCGACCGTCTCGCGGACCGTGTCGCCCTGCTCGACGGCGGCAAGGTGGTCGCCGAGGGCACCCCGGACGAACTCAAGGAGCGGGTCTCCGGGCAGCGTCTGGACCTCGAACTGGCCGACCGGGACGCCTTCGAGACCGTGCTCGGGCTGCTCGGCGACCGCATCGCCGAGCAGGACCGCGACCTGCTGACCATCGGCGTGGCCACGGACGGCTCGGCCCACCGGGTCCGTTCCCTGCTCGACGAGGTCGACCCCGACCGCGACCGTGTCGCGAAGTTCAGCATCCACAGCGCCACCCTGGACGACGTGTTCCTGGCGCTCACCGGCCGCACCGTTCCCGACGCGGAGGCCGGCGAAGTGAAGGAGACCGCCGGTGTCTGAGAGCATCGCCCTGACCTCCACGCCCCGTTCCGTCGGAACGGTGTCCAGCCTGGCGACGATGATCGGCCGCTGCATTCGCCTCACGAGGCGTGACGTCGATGCGATGATCATGTCCCTGATGCTGCCGATCATGATGATGGTGCTGTTCGTCTATCTCTTCGGAGGGGCGATCCAGACGGGCGGCGACTACGTCACCTATGTGGCACCGGGCGTGCTCCTGCTGTGCACCGCGTGGGGAGCGGCCCAGACGGGCGTCGGCGTCGCCAGCGACATGACCAACGGCATTGTCGACCGGTTCCGTTCGATGGACGTCAGCGGCGCGTCCCTGCTGGGCGGCCATGTGATGGCCAGCATCGTCAAGAACATCGCCTCGACCGTCGTGGTGATCGGCGTCGCCCTGCTCATCGGGTTCCGCCCCAAGGCCGACCTGCTCGGCTGGCTCTCGGCCGCCGGCATCCTGGTGGCGTTCATCCTCGCGATGTCCTGGCTGTCGGCCCTCGTCGGCCTGCTCACCAAGTCCACGGACGCGGCCGCCAGTTTCGCCTTCGTGATGATGTTCCTGCCCTACATCAGCAGCGCGTTCGTGCCGATCCACACGCTGCCCAGCTGGCTGCAGGGCGTGGCCCGGAACCAGCCGTGCACGGCCATCATCGAGAGCGTCCGCGGTCTGCTGCTCGACCGGCCGGTCGGCGACCACGCCTGGATCGGGCTCGTGTGGTCCGGCGGCATCCTGCTGGTGTCCGTGACGCTCGCCGCGGTCTTCTTCCAGCGGCGCGCCGACTGACGCACCGTCGGCTCGGGCGCACCGACGGCGGCGGCCTCCACGACCCGTGTCGTGGAGGCCGCCGCCGTGTGTCAGGACTCTTTGCGCCACCAGACACCGACGCTGTCGGCCGCCTTGATCTCCTCCTTGATGCCGTGGGCGTCGCGGTACTCGTGGACCGCGGCACGGCACGGGGCCATGTTGTAGTCGTCGATGATGACGAAGCCCCCCGGCGACAGCTTGGGGTAGAGCGCCGACAGCGAGTCCATCGTCGAGACGTACAGGTCCCCGTCCAGCCGCAGCACGGCCAGCGACTCGATGGGCGCGGCCGGCAGCGTCTCGCTGAACCAGCCCTCCAGGAACTCGACCTGCTCGTCCAGCAGGTCGTACGACTTGAACACCGCCCGGACCGCGTCCGCCGGCACGCTGAGCACGGTGTTGAGGTTGTGCAGGGCCATCTCCTGGTCCAGCGGGTGGCTGCCGTCGTCGGCCTCGGGCACGCCCTCGAACGAGTCGGCGACCCACACCCGCCGGTCCTCGACGCCGTGCGCCTTGAGGATGCCGCGCATCAGGACGCAGATACCGCCGCGCCAGACGCCCGTCTCGATGAGGTCGCCGGACACGCCGTCCGCGAGGGCGTGTTCGACGCAGTACTGCACGTTGTCGAGGCTCTCGGGGCTGACCATGGTGTGCGCGGTGAACGCGCCCGGCCGGGCCTCGCCCTCGTCCTCCGCGCCGCCGGGACCGGCCGGCCAGGCCGAGGGGGTGTCCATCTGAATCCGGTTCGTGAGTACCTTCTTCAGCAGCTCCAGGTAGAGCGCGGCGCTGGTGTCGGTCATGTCGCCTCCTGCGATGGGGGTGTCGGTCGCACCGCCGGCCCGACGCCCTGCCCGCCCGGCGGCCCTGCTGCGGGTGCGCGACGGCCGACGCGGCAAGCGCAGGGCGGCGCACTCCGGGCAGACCGTAACCACGGGGAGTCCAGGGCGGTCCCCCTTGCGCCCCCTAACCGGAAGCACCTGCGTGGCCCCGGCACCCCGAAGCCGGGGGAGCGGCCGACCTGTTGGGGCGGGGCACACGCGGCGGGCCCCCGGCGCGGAGGTCCGCGTCGGGGGCCCGCCCGTGGGTCGGCCTGGGGGGTGGAAGGTCAGCGGGCCGCCGTAGCGTCCGCCCGCTGCTGTCCCGCACGGACGGCCGGTCCGGGGCCCTCGCCGAGCCGCCGGTACAGCCTGCCCGGCCACCAGCTCGCGCGGCCGACGTCCAGGGACAGCGCCGGCACCAGCAGCGTGCGGACGAGGAAGGCGTCGAGCAGGACGCCGACCGCGACGACCACACCGAGCTGGACCATGTCGACGACCGGCATCGAGGTGAACACCGCGAACGTCGCGGCGAGGACGACCGCCGCCGACGTGATGACACTGCCGGTCACCGACAGACCGCGCCGGACGCCCTCGGCATGGCCGTGGAGCTGGGCCTCCTCACGGACCCGGGTCATCAGGAAGATGTTGTAGTCGACGCCGAGCGCGGCGAGGAACACAAAGCTGACGAGCGGGAGTTGCCAGGCGACGCCCGCATGTCCGAAGGCGTGCTCGAACAGCAGGCCGGAGGCGCCGAGCGCGGCGAAGTAGGACACCACGACGGTCGACAGCAGGATCAGCGGCGCGACGATGGCCCGGAGCAGAACGACCAGGAAGAGCAGGATCACCGCGAGGACGACCGGGATGACGACCCGGAGGTCACGGCTCTGCGCGTGGTCGATGTCGAGCGTCTCGGCCGTGGTGCCGCCGACGACGGCGTGTGCGCCGGGCACGGCGTGCACGGCCGACCGCAGATCCTCGATCGTGTCCATGGCCGCGTCGCTGTCGGGCGCGTTGGCGAGGACGACGTCGATCATCACCCGGTTCCCGTCGGGGCTCGGCGACCGCTCGCCGACCTGCACCCCGTCGACGCCCTGCACCGCCGAGACGACGGCACCCTCGGCGCCGGCGTCCGCGACGACCGCGGCCGGGTCGGAGGCGCCGGACGGGAAGTGCCGGGCGAGCTGCTCCTGACCGGTGACGGACTCCGGCTTCGTCTGGAACACATCGGACTTGCTCAGGCCCAGGTTCATGCCGAGGGCGCTGACCCCGAGGGCGGCGATCACGGCCAGGCAGCCCAGCCACACCAGGCGGGGACGGCGTCCGACGGAGGTGCCGATCCGCGCCCACGCGCCCGTCGCGGACCGCTCCGCCTGGCCGACCCTCGGCACGAACGGCCAGAACACCCAGCGGCCGACGAGGACCAGCAGCGCCGGCAGGATCGTGACCATGGCGACATAGGCGCACAGCACACCGGTGGCGCCGACCAGGCCGAGGCTGCGGGAGCTCTGCATGTCCGCCAGGGCCAGACACACGAGGCCGACCACCACGGTTCCGGCGGACGCCAGGATCGCCGGGCCCGAGCGCCGCAGCGCGATCCCCATGGCCGCGTGCCGGTCCTCGTGGCGCCGCAACTCCTCGCGGTAGCGGGCGATCAGCAGCAGCGCGTAGTCGGTCCCGACGCCGAACAGCAGGATCATCAGGAGGCTGGAGCTGGCCGGGTTCACCGGCAGGCTCGCGTGCTTGGCGAGCAGATAGGCAACGCCCTGGGTGAGGACGGCGGCGAAACCGACCGACAGCAGGGGCAGCAGCCACAGGAACGGGCTGCGGTAGATGAGCAGCAGGAGGACGATGACGACCGAACTGGTCATGATCATCAGGTTGACGTCGAGGTTCTCGAAGGCCTGGGTGTAGTCGTTCAGCAGGCCCGCGGGACCGGCGACCGCCACGCCCAGGCCGGCGGGTGCGCCGTCCTGCGCGCGTTTGCGCATCTCCTTGACCGCGAAGTCGATCTCGACGTCGTCGCGGGTCAGCGGGACGACCGTCATCAGGGCCTTGCCGTCCCGTGACGGGACGGCCGCGGCGACGTTCTCACCGCTGTCGGCCAGCTTCGCGAACGCGGCCCGGTCGGACTCGGCCTTCTTCCGGTCGGCCGCCTGGATGCCGCCCTCGCGGGTGTAGACGACGACCGCGGGAGCCTCCTCCAGCGCCTCGCTGTACTTCTCCAACTCGTTCATGACCGCGGTGGATTCGGCGCCGCGTGGCAGCGAGCCCGAGGGGCTGCGGTCCTCGTAGTCCTCCAGGCCGCCGAACAGCGGGGTGAGCAGGCCGGCCAGGAGAAGCCACCCCAGCAGGACAAGCCACTTGGATCCGCGGCCACTTGGAACCTTCGCAAGAAGGCCCGGGGAATCACTCATGATGACGTACCTTTCGTCCCCGGCGTGCCGAGAGCTGCCGGGGTACAGCTGTCCGGGGGCCGCCCATCCCTGAGCGGAGATGATGCACGCGTTCGCCGGGCTTCCTGTCCTGGCCGCGTGTGCCGTGCCTGCCAGTGCACCACGCTTCTGCGTATGGTGCACGCGTATAGGCTACGCAGTACCGGAAACGACCGTCAAGCACCCTGCCCGGGTCCGGTGAAAGGTCCGTAAAGGAAGGCCAAAAAGCCGCGCACCCCAGGGAATTGACCCGAAATCAGGGGTGCGCGGCCAAGCGGCGGAAGCAGACGGGAGGAATCAGTCCCGTGGCTGGTCGATCAGTACACCGATGCCGTCGAGGATGCGCTCCAGACCGAACACGAACTCGTCGTCCGGACCCGCGGGCTCGTCCAGCACGCCCGCGTCGATCACCTTGTTGAGGGCGGGGAAGCGGTCGGGGCCGACGAGTCGGCGCACGAGCTGCCCGTACGACACCATGGCCGCCAGCTCGTCCGGCGCCTTCGCCATGAACGTCGCCTCGACGTCCGCGGAGACGGTCGCCTCGCTCCGGGTGTAACCGCTCAGCAGCATGATCACGGACAGCTTGTCGCCCTCGGACAACGGGGTGTCGCCCAGGCAGTGCAGACCGCGCTCCAGCCAGATGATCTGATTCGGCGTCACCGGCGGGCCGGTGATCGGGATACGCAGCGCCCAGGTGTGCTTACGCAGGATGGTGTGCTGCTCCCAGGCCCAGCGCGACAGACCCGCGCGCCAGCCCTCGTCCGGGGTCTGAGGAGGCGACGGGGGCGTCTGGTAGATCGCGTCCATCATCAGGACGAGCAGCTCGTCCTTCGACGCGAGATAGCGGTACAGGGCCATGGTCGAGGCGCCCAGATCGGCCGCGACACGGCTCATCGAGACGGCGGACAGGCCCTCCGAGGCGGCGATGGCCACGGCGGCGTCGACGATGCGCTGAAGGCTGAGACCGCGTTTGGGTCCCTTGTTCGGCCTCTCCCGCAGCCCCCATGCTTCGCCGAGGTAGCTCGGCAGGGTGGGCTCCCTGCTTGCGTCCATCGACTCCACTTCCTTCGCATGGTCCCGCCCGGGGCGGAACCGGTCGTCCTGCGGCTCAGTGTAGGTGGTTCCTCTCCGCAACCGAACAGGGCTCCGGCGCCGAGCACACGACGGCCCCCACGCTGACCTGCCGGAACGCCCCGGCGCCGGGCCACCCGCGCCGCGGGAGGCGGTCGGCGCAGCCGGCGGCGCGGGGGAGCGGACCCCGCGGCCGGCCGGGAGAACCACCCGCCGTAAGGACCATACGTCACCCCGCGCCGCCGGCCCGCCGGGCGTAGGGGCGACCCCAGCCGGCGCCCCCGGAGCCCGCTAGGGGTTGCCCGGCGACCTTAGGGGGGTTTCCCGGCTGTCCGGGTGTCCGGTGCGCGCTTGGATCGAGCCACGACCGTAGAGAGGACCCCCAGGCGATGACCGAGAACGCCGAGACCGGCAGCACCACCGGGTCACTCCCGGTGTTTCCGCTCGACCGCAGGAAGTGCCCGCTCTCGGTTCCCCAGGAATACGAGGCGATGCGCGCCGACGAGCCGGTCGCCGAGGTCGTCAACCGCATGACCGGAAAGCAGGCGTGGGCGCTGACCCGGTACGCGGACGTCCGGCAGGTGCTGGGCGACCCGTCGATGAGCTCCAACGCCCGCAACCCCGGCTACCCGCACCAGTTCCAGGTGCCGGAGGAGATGCTGCCGTACATCGCCTTCCCGTTCGCCGCCATGGACCCGCCGGAGCACACCGTGCGCCGCCGGATGGTGATCCCCGAGTTCACCGCCAAAAGGATCGCCGACCTGAAGCCGCGCACCCAGGCCATCGTCGACGCGCGGATCGACGCCATGCTGGCCAAGGGCGGCCCCGTCGACCTCGTCGCGGAACTCGCCGTGCCGGTGCCCTCGCTCCAGTTCTGCGAGCTGCTCGGCGCCGACACCGAGCACATCTCCTACTTCCGGAACTACGCCGAGACCACCACCGGACGCGACTCCAGCATGGAGGCGGTCGCCGGCGCCATCGCCGAGATGGACGAGTTCCTCGACGAGCTGATCACCGAGAAGACCCGCAACCCCGGCGAGGACCTGCTCAGCCGCATCGCCGCCAAGCTGCCCGAGGAGCCCACCCTCGGACACGACGACCTGGTGGCCATCGCCCGGCTGCTGGTCATCGCCGGCTCCGACACCACCGCCAACGTCATCTCGCTGGGCACCGCCGTGTTCCTCGAACACCCCGAGCAGTTGGACGAGGTACGGCGCGACCCGTCGCTGCTGCCCGGCGCCATCGAGGAACTGCTGCGCTTCCTCAGCATCCTGGACTCGGCGACCGTACGCGTCGCCACCAAGGACATCGAGCTGTCCGGTGGCGAGACCGTCCGCGAGGGCGAGGGCGTCCTCGCCCTCAACGGCGCCGCCAACTGGGACCCCGCCCGGTACCCGGACCCGCACCGCTTCGACATCCACCGCGACGCCGAGGGCCATATGGCGTTCAGCTACGGCAACCACATGTGCCCCGGCGCGAACCTCGCCCGGATGCAGCTGGAAGTGGTGTTCGGCACGCTGTTCACCCGCATCCCCGGCCTGCGCCTCGCGGCACCCGCCGACGAGCTGCCCTACATGTTCGACGCACACGCCTATGGGCTCCACGAACTGCCCGTCACCTGGTGAGACAAGGGGGAGAACGATGCGGATCTCGGTCGACCGCGAGGCGTGCGTGGGATCGGGGAACTGCGTCTTCTTCGCTCAGGGCGTGTTCGACCAGCACCCCGACGGCCGGGTCCTCCTACTCGTCGGGGAGCCGGACGAAGGGCTGCGCGCCGCGACGCTGACCGCCGCCGCGAACTGTCCGGTCCAAGCGATTTCCGTCAACGACGCATGAGCCGCGCGAGCTCCCGACGGAGCTCCGCGGCTCCACGAGACCTTCCCGGGAACGGGGTACGGAGCAGAAGATGATCAAGCTTCCCGAGGCGGACGGCACCCTCACCACCTACGAACCGGACCACACCGCCCAGGTGTACCCGGCCGACCCCACTCCGTTCCGGACCCGGTCGATGCTGGCGACGGCCCATGTGCTCGCCGACCCGCTCGCCGACAACGAGCCGCTCGGCCCGGTGGGCCCCACCCCGCCGCCGCAGAGCCTCGACTGGGACGCCACGCTCGCCTTCCGCCGGCACCTGTGGGCCCACGGCTTCACCCTGTGCGAGGGCATGGACACCGCACACCGCGGCATGGGCGTCGACTGGCCCCTGGCCGCCGAACTGATCCGTCGCTGCGGCGCCGAGGCCAGGGCCGTGGGCGGCCGGATGGCCGCCGCCGTTCTCACCGACCAGATCGAACCCTTCGAGCCGTGCACCCTCAAGGACGTACAGGCCGCCTACGAGGAGCAGATGGCCGTCGTCGAGGAGGCGGGCGCCCAGCCGGTCATCATGTGCAGCCCCCATCTCACCGTCGCGGCCCGCGCCTTCGACGACTTCGCCGAGGTGTACGGCGCCCTGATCCGGCAGTCGAGCCGGCCGGTGATCCTGCACTGGATCAC
This sequence comes from Streptomyces luteolifulvus, assembly GCF_008806595.1. GTDB lineage: Bacteria > Actinomycetota > Actinomycetes > Streptomycetales > Streptomycetaceae > Streptomyces > Streptomyces luteolifulvus. The sequence goes on from NZ_VZRB01000013.1 coordinate 219,655, forward strand.
CTCCGAGTGGGACCCCCGCAACACCGAGTACTGGGGCCACGAGGAGCCCGAGCCCGCCTATGACGCGCTCCTGGAGATCGTCCAAGCCCACCCCGGCAAGGTCGACGGCGTCAAGATCGGCCCCGCCGACCTCGACCGCCAGACCGCCTGGCGCGCCAAACTGCCCGACGGCGTGAAGTTCTACACCAGCGACACCACCGACTATGCGCGGATGTTCGTCGGTGACGAGCGCGGCCACAGCCACGGCCTCACCCCGGTGATCGACCCCGTGATCCCGCTCGCCGCCCGTGCCGTCCGCGCGCTGGACGACGGCGACGACGCGAAAGCCGCCGAACTCCTCGACGCCACCCTGCCGTTGAACCGGCACCTGTTCAGCGGCGAGGGCCGCAGCATCTACTTCTTCCGCACCGGCGTGACGTTCCTGGCCTGGCTGTCCGGACACGCCCCGCACTTCCGGATGGTGTGGGGCGAGCAGTCCGCGCGGTCCGTGCCGCACCTGGCCACCGCCTACCGGCTGGCCGACGAGGCGGGCGCCTTCCCCGACCCGGAATTGGCCGAACAGCGGATGAAGCTGTTCCTCGCCGTCTCGGGGGTCGACCAGTGACCAGAGCACTCGTCCTCGGCGGCGGCCTCGCCGGCATGCTGGCCGCCACCGCCCTCGCCGACACCGTCGACAGCGTCGTCGTACTGGAGCGCGACACCTTCCCCGACGCTCCCGTGCCCCGCCGCGGACTGCCGCAGGGACACCACAGCCACATCCTGATGCGCGGCGGCGTCGAAGCCATCGACGAACTGCTGCCCGGCACCGTCGACCTGCTCTACGCCGCCGGAGCCAAGAAACGCGGACTGCCCTGGGGCGCGCTGGCCCGCGGCCCCGAGGGGTGGATGGAACGCATCGACACCGACGCCTATCTGCTGCTGTGCAGCCGCGACCTGCTCGACCACATCGTCCGCCGCCAGGTGCTGCGCGACGGCCGGGTCACCGTGCGCGAGGCCGTCAAGGTGCTGGAGCTGACCGGCAGCGCCTCCCGGGTGACCGGTGTGGTCACCGAGACCGGCGAAGGACAGGAGCGGCTCCACGCCGACCTCGTCGTCGACGCCACCGGCCGGGGCTCCAACGCCCCGGCCTGGCTGACCGCGCTCGGGCTGCCCCAGGTCCGCGAGGACGTCGTCGACGCCGGAATCACCTATGTGAGCCGATGGTTCGAGGCACCGCCCGGCACCAAGGACGACTTCCCCGGCGTGATGATCCAGATGACCCCCGGCACCGGGAAGCCCGGCCAGGGTGCCGGACTGCTGCCGATGGAGGACGGCCGCTGGATCCTCAGCCTGTTCGGCAGCCGCGGCGGCGAACCCCCCAACGACGAGGACGGCTTCGCACGGTTCGCCCGTGAACGGCACCACCCGATCATCGCCGATCTGATAGCACGGGCCACCCCGGCCGGCCCGATCCGTACCTACCGCAACATCCCCGACCGCAGGCGCCGTTACGAGAAGCTCGCCCTGCCCGACGGCTTCGTCGTCATCGGCGACGCCGCGTCCGCACTCAACCCCGTGCACGGCACCGGCATGTCCGTCGCCGCCCAGTGCGCCCGGCTCCTGCGCGACGAACTGGCGGGCGGCGGCCTGCGGCCCAAGCTGACACGCCGCGTGCAGGCCGGCATCGCCCGGATCAACGGCGGCGCCTGGCGGCTGGCCACCAACACCGATCAGGGCCTGCCCGCCGTCCGCGCCAACGTCCGCCTCCAGGGCGGCGCCCTCGCGGACCGGATGGCGGCCCGTGTCGCCAGGACCGGCTGCCGCGACCGCGACGTCATCAACGCCGTGTTCGGCGTGGCCTCCCTGGTCAAGCCGATGACCGCGATGATGTCCCCCGCCTTCCTGCTGGCGGTGCTGCGCGGGCCGCGCAAGCCCGCGCTGACCGCCGAGCAGGCCATCGCCCAGTTCCCGGAGTTCGGCGACCTGCTCCCGTACGGCGCGTCGGACCGGCCCACCCGCAACACGGCATGAGCGCGCGGCACGAAGGGGCCGCCGGGGCCCCGACGGTGGTCCCGTGGGCGCTGTCCGGCCGCGGACCGGAGGCACTGCGCGGACAGGCGGAACGCCTCGCTGCCCACGTGACGGACAGCGGCCCGGCCGGCGCGGCCGACATCGGACACTCCCTGCTCACCACCCGCGCCCTGCTCGCACACCGCGCCGTGGCCCTCGGCACCGACACCCCCGGACTGCTGGCCGGGCTGCGCCTGCTGGCCACCGGCGAACGCGCCGACGACAGCACCGCCGTCGCGGTCTCCGGCACGGCACTGCCGGACCCCCGCGTGGCGTTCGTCTTCCCCGGCCAGGGCTCGCAGTGGCGCGGCATGGCCTGCGAACTCCTCGACACCGCACCGGCCTTCGCCGAGCGGATGGCACAGTGCTCGGCCGCGCTGGACCCCTTCGTCGACTGGGACCTCACCGACGTCCTGCGCGACACCGGATCTCCGCTGTGGGACCGGGTCGACGTGGTGCAGCCGCTGCTGTGGGCGGTCATGGTGTCGCTCGCAGCACTCTGGGAGTCGCACGGCGTACGACCCTCCGCCGTCGTCGGTCACTCACAGGGCGAGATCGCCGCCGCCTGCGTGGCCGGCGCGCTGTCCCTGCCGGACGGCGCCCGGGTGGTGGCACTGCGCAGCAGGCTCATCCGGGCCGAACTGGCCGGCCTCGGCGGGATGCTGTCCGTACCGCTCTCCCGCACGGACGCCGAACCCCGCCTGGCACCATGGCCGGGCCGCCTCCAGCTGGCCGCCGTCAACGGCCCCTCGTCCGTCGTGGTGTGCGGCGAGACCGCCGCCCTGGACGAACTGTTCGCCCAGCTGACGGCCGAGGAGATCCAGGCCCGCCGGATCGCGGTGGACTACGCCTCGCACTCCCACTACGTCGAGAAACTGCGCGACGGCCTCCTGGACGTCCTCGCCCCGGTACGGCCCACCACCGCGGACATCGCGTTCTACTCCACGGTCACCGGCGCCCCGCTGGACACGGCGGAGCTGACCGCGGACTACTGGTACCGGAACCTGCGCGGCACCGTACGGTTCGCCGAGGCCACCCAGGCCCTGCTGGCGGACGGCTACCGCGTCTTCGTGGAGTGCAGCGCCCACCCCGTCCTCACCAACGGCGTCCAGGACAGCTGCGAGGCATACGGCGTCGACGCGGCCACCCTCGGCTCACTGCGGCGCGACGCGGGCGGCCTCGACCGCTTCGCCCTGTCGCTGGCCCAGGCCCACGTCCGGGGCGTCCCCGTGGACTGGACACCCTTCCTGCCGGGCGCCCGGACCGTCGACCTGCCGACCTACGCCTTCCAGCGCAAGAGGTACTGGAAGGACCCGGCCGACGGGACCGCGCACCGGACCGTCGCCGGGCAGCGCACCGTCGAGCACCCCCTGCTGTCGGCCGCCGTGGAACCGGCACACGCCGGCGGCACCCTGCTCACCGGCCGGCTCTCCGTCCAGGCCCAGCCGTGGCTCGCCGATCACGAGGTGTTCGGCGCGAGAGTGGTGCCCGGCGCGGCACTCGTCGAACTGGCACTGTGCGCCGGCGAACAGCTGGACTGCCCCGTGCTCGGCGAACTGACGCTGCGCGCACCGCTGGTCCTGCCCGAACAGGGCGGCGTGGCCGTCCAGATCGCCGTGGCAGCGGCCGACGACTCCGGCGCCCGGCCGTTCACCGTGCACTCCGGCGCCGCCGAGGACACGGGACCGTGGACCCTGCACGCCCAGGGCCTGCTCACCGACCCGGCGGACACCCCTGCACCGTTCGACTTCACGCAGTGGCCACCGGCCGGAGCCACGGCGGTGGACGTCACGGACGGCTACGCCCGGCTGGCGACCCAGGGGTACGGCTACGGCCCCGCTTTCCAAGGCGTCACGGCGATATGGCGACGGGGCGAGGAGACCTTCGCCGAGGTCGAACTGCCCGAAGCCCTGCGGGCGGACGCCGAGCGCTACCTCCTGCACCCCGCGCTGCTGGACGCGTGTCTGCACCCCGGCGCGCTCAGCGGGCCCGGCACGGCCACGCGGCTTCCCTTCGAGTGGACGGAGCTGCGGCTGCATGCCGTGGGCGCCGGCGCGCTGCGGATCCGGATCGCTCAAGGACCCGACGGCGAACGGCTGGACGCCGCGGACCCGGCGGGCAACCCCGTCCTGTCCCTGGCCGCGCTGTCGGCACTGCCGGTGTCGCCCGAGCACCTGACGTCCGTACGGGGCGCGCCGACCGTGGAGCCGCTCGGGCTGGAGTGGATCCCGCTCGCGGTGCGGGAGGAGGGGCCGACGGCCGGCCTCGCCGACCTGGACGTGGTGCGCGCCGCGCCGGACGAGACGGAGACCGTGCCCGACACGGTGGTCTGGGCGGTCGACCGGCCCGATCACGGGGCCGTACCGGACGCCGCGCACGAGGTGGCTCGCGGTGCGCTGACCGTGGTCCACGACTGGCTCGCCGACGAGCGCTTCGCCGCGTCCAAGCTGGTCGTCCTGACCCGGCGGGCGCTGTCGCTCACGGGAGACACACACCCCGCCGACGTGGTGCTCGCGCCGTTGTGGGGACTCCTCGGCGCGGCCGTCGCGGAGAACCCGGACCGGTTCGTGCTGGTCGACACCGACGACGACCCCGCCTCGGTACGTGCCCTTCCGGCCGCCGTGACCAGCGACGAGCCGGAACTGGCCCTGCGCAACGGCAGGGTCCTGGCCCCCAGGCTGACCAGCACACCGCTCACCGCCCAAGGCACGCGCACGCCCGACCCCGAAGGCACGGTCCTGGTCACCGGTGGTACCGGTGGTCTGGGTGGGCTGGTGGCGCGGCATCTGGTGGCTGAACACGGGGTGCGGCGGCTGGTGTTGGTGAGTCGTCGGGGTGTGGAGGCGCCGGGTGCGGGGGAGTTGGTGGCCGAGCTGCAGGAGCTGGGTGCCGAGGTCTCGGTGGCGGCCTGTGATGTGTCGGACCGGGCGGCGCTGAGTGCGGTGCTGGACGGGATACCGGCTGAACATCCGCTGACGGGTGTGGTGCATACGGCGGGTGTGCTGGACGACGGTGTGGTGGCGTCGTTGAGCGCGGAGCGGCTGGATGCCGTGCTGCGTGCGAAGGCGGACGCCGCCTGGCACCTCCACGAACTGACCGCCGGCCATGACCTCGCCCTGTTCTGCCTGTTCTCCTCGGCAGCGGGCACCGTCGCCCCCGGCGGCCAGGGCAACTACGCCGCCGCCAACACCTTCCTCGACGCGCTGGCCGGTCACCGCCGGGCCGCAGGGCTGCCCGCCCAGTCGTGTGTCTGGGGCATGTGGTCGCGGGACACCGGCATGACCGGCCACCTCGACGAGGCCGCCCTGCGCCGGCTGCACCGGCATGGCTTCGGCGCGCTGTCGCAGACGGAAGGACTGGCGCTGTTCGACGCGGCCATCGCGTCCGACGCCATCGCTCCCGTCCTGCTGAAGCTGGAGCCCGCGGGGCTGCGCGCACAGGCCGCGTCCGGCACGCTGCCCGCCGTACTGCGCGCCCTGGTCAGGGCACCGCGCCGCCAGGCCGACCGGACGGCGACCGGCGCCACGCTCGCCGACCGCCTCGCCCGGCTGCCGGAGGAACAGCGCCGGCCGATGCTGCTGGACCTCGTACGCCGAGAGGTCGCGGACGTCCTCGGCCATGCGTCCGTCGACGGGGTCGCGCACGACCGTGTCTTCAAAGAGCTCGGCTTCGACTCACTGACCGCGGTGGAGCTGCGGAACCGGCTGAATGCCGTGACCGGTCTGCGGCTGCCCGCGACGCTGGTGTTCGACCATCCGACGGCGACCGCCGTCGCCGACCACCTGCACATCCGCCTGCTCGGGACGGCCGACCGACGCGCACCGGCAGCGCCGGTTGCGCGGGTCGATGACGAGCCGGTGGTGATTGTCGGTATGGCGTGTCGTTTCCCGGGTGGGGTGTCGTCGCCGGAGGAGTTGTGGCGGCTGGTGGAGTCCGGGGTGGATGCGGTGTCGGGCTTCCCGGTGAACCGGGGCTGGGACGCGGACGGGCTGTATGACCCGGAGCCGGGGACGGCGGGGCGGACGTATGCGCGCTCGGGTGGATTCCTGCATGAGGCGGGGGAGTTCGACGCGGGTTTCTTCGGGATCAGTCCGAACGAGGCGCTGGCGATGGATCCGCAGCAGCGGTTGCTGTTGGAGTGTTCGTGGGAGGCGTTCGAGCGGGCGGGTATCGACCCCGCCTCGCTGCGCGGGAGCGCCACCGGTGTCTTCGCGGGCGTCATGTACCACGACTACGCCAACAGCTCCGCCGCCGGGGCGATCGCCTCGGGCCGGGTGGCGTACACGTTCGGCCTGGAGGGCCCGGCGGTCACGGTGGACACGGCGTGTTCGTCGTCGCTGGTGGCCCTGCACCTCGCGGCCCAGGCCCTGCGCAACGGCGAGTGCTCGCTGGCAATGGCCGGGGGCGCCACCGTGATGGCCACGCCCGAGGTGCTGCTGGAGTTCAGCAGACAGCGGGGGCTTTCGCCGGACGGCCGGTGCCGGTCGTTCGCTGCTACGGCGGACGGGACCGGGTTCTCCGAGGGCGTGGGTGTGCTGTTGGTGGAGCGGTTGTCGGATGCGCGTCGTCTGGGGCATCCGGTGCTGGCGGTGGTGCGGGGTTCGGCGGTGAATCAGGACGGTGCGTCGAATGGGTTGACGGCGCCGAACGGGCCTTCGCAGGAGCGGGTGATCGGGCAGGCCCTTGCTGCTGCCGGTCTGTCGTCTGCGGATGTGGATGTGGTGGAGGGGCACGGTACGGGGACGACGCTCGGTGATCCGATTGAGGCGCAGGCGTTGTTGGCGGCGTATGGGCAAGGTCGGCCGGAGGGGCGGCCG
>NZ_VZRB01000014.1 GCF_008806595.1 Streptomyces luteolifulvus
GTCTCCCACACATCCGGCCCGACCATCTCCCCGGCCCATTCCCCCTGCATGCTCACAAGACTGGCCCCGGACCACCCGGTCTGGGGCCAGAACGCAAAAGATTTTCAGCAGCCTTCTAGTCCGCGAGCGGGTGATCAGGGGCCAGCACGGCCGCGATCTGTTCGGCGATGGTCTGGGCGTTGTTGCCCGCCGGGGCGTTCGGGCCCTTTGTTGTGGACACCGCGATGGACAGGCGGTGGTGTGGTTCGTACGCCATGATGGCCGCGTAGCCGGAGAAGGACGGGTTCGTCAGCACCCAGCCGTTCTTGACGATGACGCCGACGCCGAAGTGGAACCCCTCGGTCATCGGCAGGCAGACCGTGGCGGGACACGTGTCCGTGGGGTGGCCGAGGCCCACCGTGCCCGGGTTCAGCTGGACGCGGAAGGCGGCCGGGGAGAGCAGTTCGCCCGCGCCGATCCCCTGCCCGGAGCGGGCGAGGTCGCAGATGTCCGTGGTCAGCACGGCGCCGGGGGCAGTGGTCCAGGACGGGTCCCAGAAGCTGGACTCCTCGTAGATACCGCGTTCGTCGTCGTAGGCGTGCAGGACGGGCTGCGGGATGAGCGCGGTGAACTTGTTCTGCGTGTTGCGCAGACGGAGCGGCCTCGTGATCCGTTGTTCCAGGAGGCGATCGAGGCGGGTGCCGGTGATCTCCTCCAGGGCACGGCCGAGGAGCACGAAGTTGGCGTGCGAGTAGCTCCAGTTGGTGCCGGGCTCGTACCACAGCGGGTGGCTCGTCGAGATGCCGACGAGTTCCTCGGGGGTCCAGTGCCGCCACGGGTCGGCGTACAGCTTCTGGAGGAAGACCGGGTCGGTGACGTAGTCGTGCAGGCCCGACGTCGAGTCGCCGAGCATGCGCAGGGTGATCTCGTCGGCGTGCGGCAGGTCGGGCAGCCAGCGGGAGACGGGAGCGTCGAGGCTCACCTTGCGTTCCTCGACGAGCTGAAGCAGAACCGTGCCCAGGTAGGTGATCGCCACCGAGCCGGCGCGGAAGTGCATGGCGGGCGTGGCGGGCACGTCCGTCAAGGACTCCCCGAACGCACCGGTGACGAGTTCGCGCCCGCCGACATCGACGCGGACCAGAGCGGCCCTGAGGCCGAGGTCCTCCTGGGCCTCGCGGACGATGTCCAGGACCTCGCGGGCCTGGCCCCGCGGCTGCCGGGTGGTGGTGCACGCCTGGTCGTGGTGCGCGGGGGCGGCGTTCACCGCCGCCGTCTGAAGGGTTGTGGCGACGAGGGCGGCAGCACACAGCACCGCCGTACGGATGCGCGTCATACGGGCACTATGAGCCGATCTTCGAAAGGGTCCCGGGGACAACACTCCGGGCACCACCGCGCGGGACCCGTACGGCGGACGCCGACCTGTGTCCGGTCGCAGCTGTCAGGCGGGTTGATCCGTCGGCTGTGCGGTGGCCGGGGGAGGCGGGTCGGAGGGGGCGTGCCCGTTGCTGTGAGCCGGGGCGGTGTGGGTGGCGAAGAGCTGCAGGGAACTGTGCAGGTTCTTCAAGTCGGGTGACACACCGCTGAGTTCGAGGGCGATGGCGGCGGCGAGGTTGTCGCGCAGTTGATGCTGCTGGACCTGGCAGACGAGCTCCAGGGCCCGGGAGGCGCGGGCGTCGCGCTCGGCGTCCTGGCGCAGATCGCCCAGGGCCTGGATCATCATCTTCCGTTCCTCGGCACGGTTGCGGAAGAAGAAGAACGACAGCACCTGCGAGAAGATCCCGGATGCCGTGGTGACCACCGCGAGGACCGTGTCGTCCGAGTGGTAGATGCCCACGAGGATGCCCGCGGTGATGATCAGGTAGCCGAGGACGGCCGCGGCGATCGCCGCGAAGAAGCTGACATCGGCGCGTCGGCCGACTTTGGTGTAGTACTCCTCCAGCAACGCGGACAGCGCCGCCTGGCTCGGACTCGCAGCCGGAGCGGGGGCGTCGTCCGCGCCGTCCGGGGCCGAAGGGGAGCCATCGGCGTCGTGCCCGCGCGACGAAGGCCCGCCGTTCTGCGGCTCGTTGGCCGACTGGCGCGACCGCAGCCGTTCGAGGGCGGACTTCCACGCTTCGCCGCCGGCCGTGGCCAGGCTGGAGGCCGCGAGCGTGGTGAACGTCACCAATGGGTCCATGGCATCCCCCGGGGTGCTGAGTTGCCGGGACACTAGTGGTTGACCGGGGCTCAGGGACGACGAAGACCGGAAGCGACCGAAGTTGTCGGCCTATTGATCGGCTGGGCTCCCGGGCGTTCCCCCGGCCAGGGAAGCGCGGTGCCGCACGTCACGGCGACGCGAGCAGCCGAAAGCCGGTTCTGCTCGCGTCGCCGTAACGCATTGTCCTACGCGGTTGTCGGCGCCGCCTGCTGCACGACCTCGAAGGACCACAGCGTGGACCCGCTCGCCGCCGGCTTGGGGCGTTCGCCCTGCGCGTCGCCACCCTGGTGGGCCGCCTTCATGGGGCCCTCCATCCAGGTCTGGAAGGACTCCTCGTCACGCCAGCGTGTGTAGACGAGGTAGCTGTCGGTGCCCTCCACGGGACGGAGCAGTTCGAACCACTCGAACCCGTCGGAGCTCTCGACGGCATGGGCACGGGAGGCGAAGCGCTTCTCCAGCGTCTCCCGCTGTTCGGCGGGGACGGTCAGTACATTGATCTTGACTACGCTCATGCCTCCATCCTGCCGCACGGCGGCCGGCAGATGAGGAGCGGCTCGTACGTTGCGCGCCTCAGGCGATGGTCGGGAGGCTGGACGTCATGGCGATGTCTGTGCCGGAGGTCGGGGCCGCGGTACGAGCTGTGCCACTGCCGCTGATCCGCACCGGCAGCGGGAGGATGCGCTCCCAGGGGGCCAGCCGGAACCCGCTCGGCCGTACGACGAACTCGGTGGGCCAGGAAAGGCTCTTGAACCCTTTGGCGAACTTGAGCGCAAGCGTGGGCAGCCGCAGTTTGATCTGCGGTACCGCCGCGTCGCGGAGGACGGAGAGCTTGCTGTTGAGTTCGTCGTCCGAAATAGCGGCGGTAGCTCTCCCGGACCCAGTACTCGGCTGCCACATACTCGAAGGTGGTCGGAGGGTCGCTGCGCACGGGCAGCCCGAGACACTGGTCGCTCCCCAGGAAATTGACCATCAATCAGACCCATCTCTGCGGCATGGATCCGGGACCCATGGACGGTCATGCGGAGGTCTGAACCTTTTGAGTGGGAATGTAGGGCAGCAGTCAAGCAACGCACCACACGCTACCGGTGGATTTCACCCGAAGGCGGTAGCCACGGACGCCCGCAGGGCTCTGCGCTGGGCTCAGGCGTCCGTATCGAGGGCGATCTTCGACAGGAGGGCGGCGAGTTCCGTCGGCTTCGACAGGAACGGCGAGTGACTGCTCTCGATCCGGTGGACCGCGCCGGACCTTTCCGCCATCGCCTGCTGGCTGTTGGCGGGCAGGGCCTGGTCGTCCTCGCAGATGATGTACGTCGACGGGACGGTGTGCCACCCCGCCTCGGTCAGCGCGTCGCTGAAGGACCTCGTGCTCTGCGGCAGCAGCCGCTGGACGGCCGCCTCGGCCTCGGGGAGAGGCACGTCGCCGTAGAACAGTGCGACAGGATTGTCCGGTACGGCCTCGAACTCGTCCGGCTGCGGCGGGACGGGCGCGCCGTAGAACCCCAGGAGGCTGTCGCCGACGTCGAGTTGGAAAGATGCCAGATAGATGATGCGGGACACGTTCCCCGCCTTGGCCACGGCCTGGGTGACCGGTATGCCGCCGTAGGAGTGCGCGACGACCACGGCCGGGCCGTCGATCAACTCCAGTTCTGCGAGCACCGCCTGTGCGTCGTCCTGCATGCCGGCCCGTCCGCCGGCGCTCGGCAGGTCGATCGCCCGAACCCGCCATCCGTCGGTGTGCAGCACTGCCGTCAGCTTCTCCCAGCACCATGCGCCGTGCCATGCCCCGTGCACCAGGAGCAGAGTCGGACGGGCAATTCCATCAGTCACGAAAGATCCCCTTCTGTCAGTCAGAGACAGGTCGTGCGCTGTTCAGCGCTCAGTGGGGACCCTAGAGGTTCATCGGACACACTGTCCAACGTAATGTCCAAGGATGGAGGCGCGCCTGGTCCAGGCCTGCCCTGTTTCCCTGTTTCCTGTTTCAGGCGGTACGTGGTGTGGATGGGGTCTCGGCGCCGATCAGCCGGCAGCCGCTTCCGGGGCACGGCGGAACACGCCGTACCAGTAGCCCGTCGCCAGCTCGCGGGCGACCGCGGTGTCGTCCGCGTCGCTGCCGGACACCTGCTGGGCGATGACCTGAGCGCCGCCCTGGACGATGACCCTGGCGGCGAGCTCGGGGTCGATGTCCGCGGGGGTCCGGCCGGCCTGCTGCTCCTCCTTCAGCACCGTCACCACGTGGTCGATGAATCGGCCCTGATCCGCCGTCCATGCCTCCCGGACCGCGGGGTCGTAGGCGGCGACCTCGTTGATCGCAGACAGGAGTGCGGCGTGCTCGCGGTAGTGGGCCAGGATGAGCTCGTAGGTACGAGCCAGGCCGTCGAGCCCGCCGTCCGGATCGCTGGGCCACCACGAGGAGGCGATGGCGTGACTCTCCGTCTTGAGCGAGCCGCTCAGCCGGAGCAGGACATCCACCTTGTCGCGGAAGTACAGATAGAACGTGGACCGCGAGATGCCCGCGGCGTTGGCGATCTGCTCCACGCTCAGCTCGGTGTACGTCACACCACCGCGCAGTAGCTCCTCGATCACGGACAGGATCCGCGTCTCGAGTGCGGACCGCCGGTCAGCGGCGCTGGAGCGTCGTCGGGTGGTGGAAGGCATGGGCTCATTCTAAGGAGCCGACGGTACCCGCTCCCGCTCCCGGGCTCGGGCTCGCGCTCGGACCCAGCCGAGCAGGATCACCGAGCACACCGCAGCGAACGCGCACCATGTCGAGACGAACTCCAGTCGCCACAGCGTCCAGCAGACCAGTGCGCCCACGGCGACCAGAATCCCCAGCACCAGCAGCCGTCGGTCCCCGGACAGCAGCAAAGAGCCGATGGTGGCGAGGAGGTAGCCCGCGACGAGCACAGGTGGGTGGGGAACGTCGAGCGCGTAGCCGACCGTACGGCCGCGGATCTCCGCCGTGACCGGGCCGGCGGCAAGGGCGTGGGCGAGCACCGCGGCAGTCGCGGCTCCGGCCGCGAGCGGGAGGATCAGGCGGGGTCGGGCCTGTGGCGGGGCGGCACTCCATGTTGCCGCGGGCACCCAAACGGCCAGCAGGGGCAAAGCGATGACGGCCCAGACAACGGTGGCAGGTCCTCGACCGCCCCCCGAGTCCCAGACCGCCGACTCGACGATCTGGTGTGCCCCGAGCAGCAACGGCAGTGCGGCGAGCGGCAGATCCCACCGACTGGGCGCCCGCGCCACGCAGGCCACTCCGACGGTGGTGATACCGGCGCCCGCTATGAGATCGGCCGTCGCACTCCAGCACATCACGCCACCATGGGGTCGACTGTTGTGTCCATCCGCCTTGTGCGTACGGCAGCCCGTCCATCTGTTCTGTATCGCGTTCACCGGCCCGGCGACAAGGCCCGCCCGCTCCGCCATCGCCCCGACGATCAGATACTCGTGATCGCCTGGGCACCGCCCCCGACTGCTCTCGCCCCGCCCCGGTCGAGGGGGGAGGATGGGTGTGAGCGACCGAGGGAGGCCCGCCATGACGACCGGAGCCTCGGAGTACGACTCCATGCTGTACTCCCACACCCCCTCCCAGGCCGAGGGCGAACGCGACGAACCGGCCGAGACTGCGGCCATGGAGCAGCACCCGGATGTCCCCAGGACCGAGCCGTCCCAGGCGGAGGGAGAGCGGGTGGACGACAACCGGACCCCATAACCGGCGCTGGCGATCCCGCCGCGGACCAGGTACACGGATCAGCGAGTGACAACACCACCCCGCGGCGTATCAGTGGTGGTGGCCGTGCCGGCCGAGGGACTCCACGGGGGTCGCGCCGGGGCGGGTCCACTGCGGCACGGGGCGGCTGGTCGGGCCCCAGGTGTCGTTCCCGTCCGCGTCCGAGCGCCAGGACCAGCACGGGCTGCCCCCCTCCGGCCAGCCCTGGGGGTTGTCCTCCCACGCCTCGCCGCGGCCGTAGGGCGTCATGTCGAGCAGGCCGAGAGACCCGTTGACCCGCTCGTTGCCACGGCCTGTCGTGGAGGGCATTGACTTCCTCAACCCGTGTTGGTTGAGTGGCTCATCCACTGAGCCACCGGGGAGGACGGCGTGGAGGCACTGCCCCGCGAAACCATCGTCGACGTGCTGGAGAGCCGGCTGCGTGAGGACATCCTCACCGGACGGCACCCGGCCGGAAGCTATCTGCCACCGGAGCGGAGGCTCGCCGACGGCTACGGCGTCACCCGTACGACCCTCAAGCACGCCTTCGGCCGCCTGGTGCAGGCCGGACTGCTGGAGACCCGGCACGGCGTCGGCACCCGGGTGCGTGACTATCTGCGGCTCGGCGGAGCCGATCTGCTGCCGATGCTGGTCCGGCACAGCCCCGACTGGATCGGCGAGATCTTCGAAGTGCGGCGCAGCATCGGCGCGTTGATCGCCGAGCGCGCAGCGGCCCGGGCGAGCGACGGACAACGCGCCGAGCTGCGCGGCCTGCTGACCGCCGTGGGGGAGGCGGAGGGCGGCGACGCCGTACAGCTCGCGGACATCGAGGTGCACCGGGCCCTGGCCCACGCCACCGGCAACCGCGTCTACGTCCTGCTGACCAACACGCTCTTCAACGCCTATCTGCCGGTGCGCGCCGCACTCAGGGGCCCGTTCACGGACGCCTCCGCGGCCCACGAGCGCCTGAGGCCGGTCGTGGACGCGGTCACCGCCGGCGACGAGGCCGGCGCCCGCCGCGCGGCCGAGGAGTATCTGACGGTGACCGAACGGATCATGCTGGAGGGTCTTGCATGAGCACACGCCCCGTTCCGGGCGCGAGCGGCACCACCCCCGCTCGCGGGACCGTCTTCCGTGAAGCCATGCTCGGCACCCTGCGGCTCGACGAGGAGGACCGCACCCGCCCGATACGTCTGGACCTGACGGTCTCGGCGGACCGCGTCATGCGGCCGACCGGCACGACCGACGCCCGCGCCACCGGCCGGATACGGATCGCGGGCTGGGCCGACGACCCGGACGCCCACGGCGAGTTGGAGATCTCGCCGCTCGCCCGGCGTCGTATCCGCTACCGCATCGCGTTCACCGCCGACGGCCGACGGGTGACCCTCGACGGCTGGAAGTCCGTGACGCCGCGCAGCCCCGTGGCCTCGATGACCGTACTGCCGTACACCCTGTACGAGGACGGCGCACCCATCGGCACGGGAACCCTGCGCTTTCCCTTGACCACCCAGCTTGTGCCGTTCCTGGCGAGCTTCCGTTTCCCGCGGCGGGAGAACCCCGGCGCGCTCCTCGCGCCCCGCTGGCAGGGCGAGAGGGGCCGTACCGAGGTCTGGTACACCACGCTCACCGACCCGGCGACCGGCAGCGGGCTGTGGCTGCACCACGAACTCACCGCGCCCGCCGACGGATCCGAACCGTACGCGCACGGCTGGGCCGCCGTCTTCCCCAAGGACGGACCCGTACGGCACGCCCGCTTCGGACCCGCCCCGTGGACCGCCACCGAAGCCGGATTCCGTGCGGACGGCATCACGGTCGAGCCCGGACGCCTGACCGGCGAGGCCGACGGCGGCACCCTGCGCTGGAAGCTGACCGAACGGCCCATGGCGGAGCCGCTGTTCACCTTCCCCCGATGGTCCTGGCGCCGGCCCCTGCTGCCCGCCGCCCAGATGCTTCCGGCCGCCCGGGCCCTGTACGACGGGACCTTCACGCATGACGACACGACCCTGACGCTCACCGCGGCCCCGGGCGCGTCCGCCCGGATCTACGGTCACGGCAACGCCCGCCGCTGGGCCTGGCTGCACGCGGACCTCGGCGGGGGCGACGTCCTGGAGATCGTCGCCGCCGTCTCCATGCGCCCGGGCCTGCGCAGGCTTCCCCCGCTGGTCTTCCTCCGTCTGCGACGCGGCGGTCGCACCTGGCCGCGCCGCTCCGAGCGCGCGGCGGTCGGCTGGGCCGGAGCGGGACGCTTCCGCGCCGCCATCGGCCTGCCCACCTGGACGGTCACCGGACGCACCGGACTGCGCCGGATCCGCGTCGAGGTCACCCAGCCGGCGGACCGCATCCTCGCCCTGGACTACACCGACCCCGACGGCGCCCACGCGATCTGCCGGAACACCGAACGCGCCGACGCCCATGTCCTGCTGGAGCGGTGGTGGTTCGGCGGCTGGCGCACCGAGCGGGAGTGGACGCTGGACGGCACCGCCCACGCGGAGGTGGGCACCCGATGAGCCTCACCGGCCTGGTGGCCGCCGTCCTCGCCGACGACGGCACCGCCCACTGGCCCGCCCGCGTCCCCGCGAGGCTGGAGACGGTGCTCGCCTCGATGCCGCTTCCTGCCCGGGCCGGCGTACGGGCGGCGGCGCGCGGTCTCGACGCCTACGCCAGGGCACGCACCGGACGCGGACTGGCCGCGCTGACCGGGCCCGAGCGTGAGTCGGTGCTGGCCGGGCTCGTCGCACGGCCCGCGCTGCTGCCGCTGCTGGACGTACTCAAAGTGCCCCTGCTCCTCGCGGCCGGGACCGAGCGGATGCTCGAGGACGGCCTCCCGGCGCGCGGGCCCGCGCGGACCGACCCGCCGCTCGACTGTGTGTCCGCGCACGCCTGGCCCGCGCGCTCCACCGCCGACGCCGTCGTCATCGGCTCCGGCGCGGGCGGGGCCACGGCCGCACGGACCCTGGCCCGGGCCGGGCTCGCCGTGGTCGTCCTGGAGGAAGGACAGCACCACTCCACCGAGTCGTTCGGCCGCCGCCCGCCGCTCGAACGGTTCGCGGAGCTGTACCGGGACGGCGGAGCGACCGTCGCCGTCGGCAGAGTGCCGCTGCTGCTGCCGGTCGGCCGGGCCGTCGGCGGCACCACCGTCGTCAACTCCGGCACCTGCTACCGCACTCCGGACCATGTTCTCGCCCGCTGGAGCACGGATTTCGGATTCGGCCTCGCCGAGGGCTTCGCCCGTCATCTGGACGAGGCCGAGCGCACCCTGCGGGTGGCCACCCAGCCGCTGGACGTCCTCGGCGCCAACGGCAAGATCGCGCTCGCCGGCGCAGACAGGCTCGGCTGGCAGGCGGCACCCCTGCGCCGCAACGCGCCCGGCTGCCGGGGCTCCTGCCAGTGCGTCGTGGGCTGCCCGACCGGCGCCAAACAGAGCGTGCAGCTGTCCGTGCTGCCCGACGCCTGCGCCGCGGGCGCCCGCATCGTCACCGGAGCGCGGGTGGAGCGCGTGCTCATCGACGCGGACCGGCCCGGCGGACCGCGCGCGGCGGGGGCGCGGGTGCACCGGGAGGACGGCGGGTTCGAGATCCTCGCGCCGCTGGTCGTCATCGCCGCGGGCGCCCTCGGATCGCCGCCGCTGCTACGCCGCTCGAGCCTCGGCCGCCATCCCCGACTGGGCCGCAACCTCAGCGTCCACCCGGCCACCAGCGTCGCCGGGCGCTTCGCGGAACCGGTCACCGCCTGGGAAGGCGTGCTGCAGAGCGTCGGCGTGGAGGAGCACCACGACGAGGGCGTCCTCATCGAGGCCACCGCCACTCCGCCCGGCATGGGCTCGTTCGTGCTGCCCGGTCTCGGTGGCGAGCTGCGCCGTGAACTGGAAGGCGCCGACCGGCTCGCCACCCTCGGCGCGATGATCGCCGACCTGCCCGGCGGCCGGGTGCTCGGCCGCGACCGCACCCTGCTCCGCTACGACCTGCACCGCCGCGACGCGGGCCGTCTGCTGCGGGCGGTGCGCGCCATGGGCGAGCTGCTGTTCGCAGCGGGCGCCGAGGAAGTGCTCACCGGCATCCCCGCCACACCCCGGGTACGCAGCATGACGGACCTCGACGAGGTCCTCGCCGCCACGAGCGCGCGGCAGCTTCACCTCTCCGCGTACCACCCCACCGGCACGGTCGCCGCGGGCGCGGACCCGCAGCGCTTCCCCGCGGACGGGGCGGGACGGCTCCGTGGCGTGCACGGCGTGCTGGTCGCGGACGCGTCGGTGCTCCCCGGCTGTCCCGAGGTGAACCCGCAACTGAGCATCATGGCGGCGGCCTTGGCGATCACGGAGGCCCATCTGGAGCGTTGAGGGGCGAGGAGCGGAGAATCCGGAGACTCTGCTCCTCGCCGCTCGTGCTCTTCGGGCGTTCTACCTCACAGGTCATCAGTCGACCACCGCGGTGGCTTCGATCTCGACCAGATGCTCGGGCACGTCCAGTGCCGCGACGCCCAGCAGCGTGGCCGGGGGTACCGGGGTCACCCCCAGCGTCGCGGACGCCCGCGTGATCCCCTCCAGGAGCCGGGGCATCTTGTCGGGGGTCCAGTCGACGACGTGGACGGTCAGTTTGGCCACGTCGTCGAAGGACGCACCGGCCCCGGCCAGGGCGGTGGCGATATTGAGGTAGCACTGTTCGACCTGGGCGGCGAGATCACCTTCGCCGACGGTGACTCCATCGGCATCCCAGGCGACCTGCCCGGCGATGAAGACCAGCTTCGATCCCGACGCGATCGACACCTGGCGGTAGACGTCGATCGTGGGCAATCCGGTGGGGTTCACCAGGGTGATGGCCATGCTGGCTGCCTCCTTGTGTGCGAGCCCGCGGGCCCGTGGTCACTTGTGGTTACTCGGAAACCGTAGGAGAGTGAACGCTGACATGGAAGAACGCACTTTTCGGTGACTGGGGAACCGTATGGTGACCAAGCAGTTCAAGGGCTCGCCCGAGGACGCGGACCTGGCGCGGGCGGACTCACTGGCGCGGGAGATCTTCTCCGACGTCGCCAACAAGTGGGCCCTGCTGATCATCGAGTTTCTCGGTGAACGCACCCTGCGCTTCAGCGAGTTGCGCAACGAGATCGAGGGCATCAGCCACAAGATGCTCACCCAGAACCTGCGCATGCTGGAGCGCAACGGTCTGGTCGAGCGGAGGGTGCACCCCACCGTGCCACCGCGGGTGGAGTACACCCTCACCGAGCCGGGCCGGGCCCTGCGAGAGACGATCGACGGACTGTGCGCCTGGACGCGCCGGTACCTCGGCGACATCGAGGCCTCCCGTCTCCGTTTCGACGCCTGACGCCTGACGCCTGACGCCTGACGCCTGACGGTCGGGCCGGGCCGGCCCGGCTGGGAGTGCGTGCCCGGCTATCCCTGGTCGCTGGTGCGACGGCGTACGGCATACACCGCGCCGCCCGCCACGACGACCACCGCCACGCCGATGCCGACCCAGGCGCCGGTGGACAGTCCGCTGTCGTCGTCCTTCTCCTTCGCCTCGGCGGCAGGGGAGGACGAGGGCTCCGTCTCCACGGGAGTGGGCGACGATGAGGCGGTCTCGGACTCGGCCGGGGACGGGCTGGCGGGCTTCGCCCCCGGTGCGGCCGGCCTCAGCTTGAGCGTGGGCGCGGGGTTCTCGCCGTCCTGGTCCAGCTCGATCCAGCGGTCGATCCGCCCGTCGCTGTACGTCTGCAGGGTCTTGAACGCCAGCTTTTCCGCGTCCGGGAGCTGCTTGACGACGACGGAGTACTCGGCGTTGACGCCTGCCTTCAGCGCCGGGCCCTCGACCGTGTAGCCGTCGTCGCCGGCCGTGAACTTCCAGCCTTTGGGGCCTTCGCCGTAGGTGACGTCGGCGGGTGCGATGCCCTCCGGCAGGACCACACGCACCTCGGTGATCCCGGCGGTGTCGGACTCCGACTCGGCGTCGAAGCTGATCTCGACGTTCTCGGCGAGGGCCTGGGCCTTGTCGGCCTCGACCTCGACGTGGGCGAAGGCCGGGCCCGCGGTGAGACAGACGGCCGCGGCGGTGGCCGCGGTCAGCACGGTCAGGCGGCGGGCGGTGCTGTGCTTGCTCGTGACATGGAACATGGGTGTCTCCAGGCGTGGGGGATCCGGGGCGGCTGAACGGCCGTCCCGGCAAGGTCGGATGGCGTGAGCGAGTCCGCCCGGGGAGGGCCCCTCCGTACCACCACGTTCCAGAGCACCGCCCCCGTGAGAGGCGGTCGTTCCCAGCGGGCGCGAACGAGCCCCGGGATACCGGTTTCCGGCGCCGCCGTTCGCTCGCCGAGCAGCGTCCACACCGAGGCGATGCGCGCCCGTGCCGCGTCGACCGTGGCCGGCAGGCCGCGCGCCAGGGACCAGCACACCGTGTCCGCGCGGTGCAGCAGCACGGCGACGAGTACGGCTGCGGCGGCGTGCACGGCGGTCATCGCCAGTGAGCCGTGCAGCCGGTCGTGCCATGCCATGGGGACGTCCATGCCGTGATGCACATGCAGGGCAGTGGAGGCCGAACCGGCCGGACGTTCCGTCACGAGCCACAGATGCAGCCCGGCCTGTGCGGCACCGCACGCCGCCACGACCGCGAGGAGCGAACGCGGGCGTCGTGTCCCGGCCAGGCCCAGCCCGAAGAGCACCGCGGCAGCCGCCGCCGACTGCCGCCATGGCATCGGCCCTTGGCCGACCAAGTGGTGCGAGCTCATCCCGAGCACCGTCCCGACGAGCGCGAACACCGCGGCCCGCAGAACGGGGAGCGGTGCGTGACGGGGCGTCGTACGGTGCTTGGTCATGGCCCGCCCATCATCGGTCATGATCCAGCCCGGGTGGGGCGGGATCCCCAAAGAGGCGGTCGTCCTGAATTGTCCGGCGGGTCAGCCCAGTTGTCGGCAGTACAGCGCGTCCGGTGTCCTGCCCGAGCCCACCCGGCCGGTGTACGCGATCCCGGCCGCGTACTCGTCGTCCGCACACTGGCCCTTGTAGTGGCCGTACGCGAAGTCACCGCCCTTGGGGGCCGAGCCTCTGCTGTCGCCCCGGTCGAACCACACCGTACGGCCGCCCGTGCCGAGCTTCCCGGCCGGGGCCGCCGCGCACAGGGCGGCGGAGACGGCCGAGCCGCGGACGCTGTAGCCGGTCAGGAACTGGCCGTCGGCGCACTGGAGTTTGGTGTATCCCGAAGCCCAGTCCCGGCCCGGTGCGACATGCCGTTCGTCGACGACCACCTCGTGTCCCGCGCCCGCGTCCCACAAGGAGCCCGCGGACACGTCCGAGCACAGGCCCCGGTTGCCCGTGTGGCTGAGGCCGAGCAGTCGCTGCCCGTCGGGGCACACCGCCTTGCGGGCGCCGCGATCCCAGTCGGGCAGGGCGCGCATGCGCCGCGAGGCGACGAAGTCGCCGTGGTCCGGGCTCAGCAGGGACCACTCCGGTACGGGGTCCACGCGCCCGGACCGGCTGCCGGCTCGGATGAGCCGGGTCCAGGCTGCGGCCCGCCAGTCGTCGCCGTCGTACAGGCCCATACGGTGCCCCTGGGCGTCCCAGTGCAACAGCGCCCAGCCGTTGCCCTTGCGGTTCTGGTGCCAGCCGACCAGGGGCCAGTAGGCGAAGTCGGCGTCGGTGCGGATCAGTTGGTCGACGAAGCGCTCGAACCAGGCGCGCTGCTTCTCGCCGGTCTCGTCGCGGCCTCCGATGCCGAACTCGCTGATCCAGACGGGGGCGGTGAAGTGCTGGTTCTGCTCGGCGGTCACGTAGAAGGCCTGGCGGTCGAGCACCTGGACCAGTTCGGCCGGGCTCAGGTCGCGGTAGCGGGGGTCGCTGGTCTCACCGGTTCCGGTGGCGCCGGTGTGGTTCGGGCCCGTGTAGTCGTAGAAATGGGCGGAGTACACGAGCTTGCCGGAGTCGACGAGCGTGTGCGAGAGACGGCGTACGGGCTCCAGGGTGGGGCGTTCGTGTGCGAACCCGTCAATGGGGATGCCGGTCCAGTTGATGCCCTCGACGATGATCAGCAGATCCGGATCGGCCTCCGTCAGGATGCGGTCGGCGACATGCTGCGAGGCGGCGAACCAGTCGTGGTTGTCGCCGAGCCCCCAGTTGGGGTCGTCCCAGACGGAGCGGCGCACCTCGTTGTAGAGGTCGGCGCCGACGACACGCTGGTTGTCCCGGTAGCGGCGGACCATGAACAGCCAGTCGTCCTCCCAGGTTCCGGTGGACCGGCTCGCGTTCCAGCGTTCGTTGCCGTCGATGCCGCAGCACCAGCGGGTGGTGTTGGTGTGGTTGTTCAGGATCACCGCGAGGCCGGCGTCGGTGAGTTCGCGGACGACGACGTCGTACACCTGCAAGGGTGTCCTGCCGCGCAGGGCGGGGTTGGCGGCGACGGCGGCGTCCGTGACGGGGCGGCCGTCATGGATCATCTCGTTGGAGAAGGGCAGCCGGATGCTGTTGATCCCGATCTCCCGGAAGCCGGCGATGATCTCGGCCATGGGCGCGCGGTCCAGGCCGAGCGGGATCCGGCCGGAGTTCTCCCCGGCGTGGTGATGGGCGTCGTCGTCCGCGCTGCCCGAGCCGTTCCAAGTGCCGCTGGCACCGTGCCAGTTGCCGGAGCGCAGTTTGAAGCGATCGCCGTTCGCGTCGACGATCCAGCGGCCCCGCGTGCTGAGCGGCGGCGTCCAGCCGGGCGTCGACACTGTCGCCGCTTCGAGCGGGGCGGCGATCTCGGGGGCGGGCTGTTGTCCGGCCGCGGCGTCGGGCGCTGACAGCAGGGGTGCCAGGAGAAGAACTGCGGCCAGTGTGGCCCTGACGAAGGCTCCGCGCACGGTCTCGCCCTCCCGAGATGCGATGTGCGTTGTCATGGCTTCGTCATCATGCTGGGTGGTGGGGTACGGGTCCAGTCTTTCGAGAGGCCGCTGCGGGCATCCGCCCCTGAACCTGTGGGTATCCTCACAAAACAGCACTGAAAGGGCGTTTTCGTGGCACCGGTCACGTCACGAGGCGAGCGTCTTGTCTAGGTTCGCAGGTCCGTGCCCCTGCCACACGAACCGACGAGGCCACCCGTGATGCCGTACCGCCCGTCCCTCCGGCCGCCCCCGCGGAGCGTGCGACAGCGCAGTCCCCGCGGCAGGCGCGCAGGGCTCTGCGCGGCATTCCTCACCGGCTCGGTGGCAACGATCCTCACGGTCGGCACGCTCACCCCGGCACCGGCGGCCGCGGCGGCCGTGCGATCCGATGCCGTCACGGCCGACGTCCCACGGCCCGATCCGCAGCGGCCGCAGCGCACGCCGCGCGTCACGGCCGCCGTGCTCGACCTGGACAGCCCGGCCCGCAAGCCGCGGGTGTACGGCGACGACATCCCCTACGACACCGCCAGCATCATCAAGGTCGACATCCTCGCCGCGCTGCTCCTCCGCTCGCAGGACACCGGGCACCGCCTCACCCGGCAGGAGCGCGCCCAGGCGGAGGCCATGATCCGGCGCAGCGACAACGCGGCAGCCAACTTGCTGTGGCGGCGCATCGGGAGGGCGCCGGGCCTGGCGGCGGCGAACAAACGGCTCGGGCTGACCTCGACCACGGCCCGGCCCGGCGCCAAGTGGGGGCTCACGCGGACGACCGCAACCGACCAGATCCGTCTGCTGCGTGCGGTGTTCGGCACCGGCCGGCCATCGCCCGAGGGCTCCACGGCCCTGAGTGAGGCCTCCCGGACCTACATCCGCACGCTGATGACCCGCATCGACGACGAACAGGCCTGGGGTGTCTCGGCGGCCTCCGACCCGGGCTGGGCGCTCAAGAACGGCTGGCTGCAACGCGACACGACCGGGCTGTGGGACGTCAACAGCATCGGACGGATCACGGTGGACGGACACCACTGCCTCGTCGCGGTCCTGTCCGACGGCAACACCTCGATGAAGGACGGCATCGCGGCGGTGGAACGCGCGGCCCGGGCGGCGGTCTCCCCGACGAGAGCTTCCTGACACCGCTCCTGCCGAGCCCGTATCGCGCTCCCACGGCTCAGGCGGCGCCTCCTACAACGTCCGGGCGACCAGGAGAGCGACGTCGTCGTGGTCGTCGGGGTGGCGCAGTCCGTACAGGAGCAGGTCGCAGAGTTCCTCCAGGGGTCTGCGGGGTTCGTCGAGGAAGCTGAGGAGGACGTTCAGGCGGTCGTCGATGGGGTGGTGCCGGGTCTCCACGAGGCCGTCGGTGTAGAGGACCAGCAGGTCGTCGGGGCTGAGGTCGAACGTGGTGGTCTCGAAGGGGATGCCGCCGACGCCGAGCGGCGCCGCGGGAGGAAGGTCGAGGAGCACGGGGGCCTTGTCCGGCCGGGCCAGCGCCGGCGGCATATGGCCCGCGTTGGCCATGCGGCACCGTCTTGTGTGGGGGTCGTACACCGCGTAAAGGCAGGTGACGATGTAGTGCTCCAGATCGCAGGTGATCTTGTCCAGGTGCTGGAGCACGGCGCCGGGGTCGAGGTCGAGGTCCGCGTAGGCACAGGTGGCGGTGCGCAGCCGGCCCATGGTGGCGGCGGCGTCGATGCCGTTGCCCATGACGTCGCCGACGACCAGGGCGGTCTTGTCGTCCTCCAGGGAGATGACGTCGTACCAGTCACCGCCGACCTCGCTGGTGGCCTGGGCGGGCTGATAGCGGGAGGCGAGTTCCAGACCGGTCTGGTGCGGCGGATGGTTGGGCAGCAGGCTGCGCTGCAGCGTGAGGGCGGTGTTGCGCACGCTCTGGAACCAGCGGGCGTTGTCGATGGCCACGGCCGCGCGACTGGCCAGCTCACTGGCGAGGACGACGTCGTCCTCGTCGAACGGGAGCGGGTTGCGGGTGCGCTTGAGGTCGAGGGCGCCCAGCACCTCGCCGTGGGCGACCAGCGGCACCGCGAGATACGAGTGGACCCCCGCGCGGGCCAGCAGCGTGGCGGCCTCGGGGTCGCGGGCGATGCGCCGCAGATCCTGGTCGCCGACGTGGCGCACCAGCACCGGCCGGCCGCTGTGCACGCACAGGGTGACCAGGCGGTCGCCCTCGTAGGCGGCGAGGTCACCGGGAGGGTCGGCTGCGCGCAGGGCGACGGTGGGGTGGGCCGCCTTGAGAGCGAGGGCGCGGAACAGCTCCGTACCGTCGTCGGGTCCGCGCGTGCGGCGGCACGCCAGGGCGGAGTCGAGGACGTCCACGGCGACCACGTCGGCGAGCTCGGGAGTGGCGACCTCGGCCAGTTCATGGGCGGTCTGCTCCACCTCCAGGGTGGTCCCGACACGGGTGGAGGCGTCGGCGATGAGGGCCAGGCGTCGCCGGGCCCGGTCGGCCTCCCCGGCCGCGCGATGCCGCTCGGTGACGTCGACGACGGAGGCGGCCGCGCCCAGGACCCGGCCACCGGGGTCCTCCAGGCGGTAGAAGGACAGGGACCAGGCGTGCTCGTGGTCGGGGTCCGCCGGGGGACGGCCCACGTGGTACTGGTCGAGCAGCGGGGTGCCGGTGGTGAGCACCTGGCGCAGCGCGGACTCGACGGTCTCCACGTCGGGGAAGGGCAGGGTCTCCCTGAGGTGCCGGCCGATGTGATCCTCGGCGGGGATCCCGTCGATGCGTTCCAGCGCCGGGTTGACCAGGAGATACCGCAACTCGGGATCCAGCAGGGCCAGGCCGATCGGGGACTGGTTGATCAACCGCTCGCACAGCGCCAGGTCCGTCTCGACACGCTGGAGCAGGCTGTGGTCGGCCGCGATGCCGAGGGCGTAGACATCTCCGAGGTCGTCCAGCAGGCGGATGTTGCGGAACTCCATCAGACGGCTGCTGCCGTCCTTGTGCCGGATGGGGAAGGCACCGGCCCAGCTCTGGCCGGTCTCCAGCACCTCCGCGAACAGACTCGTCACGGCCTGCAGGTGCTCGGGGTCGATGAACAGCCGTGCCGCGTACTCGCCGAGGGCCTCCTGCGCGGTGTAGCCGAAGAGCTCCTCGGCCTGCGGGGTCCAGAACACGATGCGGCCGCGGATGTCCAGGACCACCGCGGCCACGCTCAGCACATCCAGCAGCCCGGTCGGGCGGGGCGGCTCGGAGCCGTACTCGTCACCGTCCGGCGGGAGGGTCTCGGCTGTCATCGCAGAACCTCCTCCACCGGCGGCAGGACTCGCCGACCTCCGTCGGTATCACCGCACGCCTGGATTCCGACTACCCCTTTCCCATGCTCCCTCCCGCCTTCGGCCTTGCCCAGTCCGGCGCTGCTCGGGCCGTGCGTCCCGGTGCCGCTCGGCCTGTGCGTCCCCCGCGCATCCTGGTGCCGCTCCGGCGGGCCGGTCCGGCCGCGGGTCGTCGGGACCGTGTTTCTCATGCTCCCTCCCGCCTTTCGGCCTGCCCAGTCCGGCGCTGCTCGGCCGGTGCATCCCCTGTGCATCCCGGTGCCGCTCGGCCGGTACATCCCCCGCGCATCCCGGTGCCGCTCGGCCGGCCGGTCCGGCCGCGGGTCGCCGGCCGCCGGGACGGTTGCGCACAGGCCTGCCGGCCGCCGGGACGGTTGCGTACGGTCCCGTCAGCCGTCAGCCGTCAGCCGTCAGCCGTCAGCCGCCGGGACCGTGCGCAACCGGCGGACTAGCAGGACCATGGGCGTGTAGAGGATGGGAACCCCATGGATTCTGCGCACGACGGATCCGGCGCGCCCACGTCCGCAGGGCCGCGCGAGCTCTTCGACGCCTCCAGCGACGCGGCGGCCGTGGTGTCCGCGGCCGGCGTCGTGGTCGGCTGGACCAAGGGGGCCGAAGCACTCCTCGGCCACAGGGCGGAGGAGGTCGTCGGCGGCTCCGCCGCCCGCCTGCTGGCCATGCCCGCCGATCCGGCACGTGCGGCCGGTATCGCGGACCGGTGCCGCGCTGGGATGGGGTGGAGCGGCCTCCTCCCGCTCCGGCACCGCGACGACGGTCCCCTGGACGCCGACCTGAGGGTCTCCGCGTCCTTCCGCATCGGCGAGGACGAGTGCTTCCTGATCTCGGCCCGCGAGCAGAGGCAGCAATGGGCGGTCGGTCAGTCCGTGCTCGACGGTTTCCTGACCCGCTCGCCGCTCGGCATGGCGGTGATGGACCGGGACCTTCGCTATGTGTGGCTGAACGACACCCTGGAGCGCTTCGGCGGTGTGCCCCGTGAGCAGCGGCTGGGGCGTCGGCTGAGCGAGCTGCTGCCGGGGCTGCAGGCACAGAGCATCGAGGGACTGATGGGCAAGGTCCTGACGACCGGGAAGCCGGTGATCGACTACGAGTATGTGGGCTGGAGCTGGGCCGATCCGCACCGTCAGCACGCCTACTCCACGTCGTTCTTCCCGCTCGTGGACGCCGACGACGCCGTCACCGGGGTCTGCTACATGGTCCAGGACGTCACCGAGCGGTGGAACGTGCGCCACTTGCTGTCGCTGGTCAACGAGGCCGGGACCCGCATCGGCAGCACCCTCGATGTGATGCGGACGGCTCAGGAACTCGCCGACTTCGCCGTTCCCCGGTTCGCGGACTTCGTCATCGTCGATCTCCTGGAGCCCGTCCTCAGCACCGAGGGGCACGGGGCGTGGCTGAGCGACGCGGGACCGGCACCCGCGAAGCCCGCGATGCGGCGTGCCGGAATGCAGTCCGTGCGAGAGGGCTGCCCGGAGGCCGTGGCGCGGATCGGGGACAGAGTGGACTTCCTGCCTCCGCCGCACGGTGTGGACCTCCTCGTCAGCGGCGAACCGATCCTCATCCCGGTCCTCGACCCGTCCGACGAACAGTGGGTCGCCGAACAGCCGGCGAGAGTGGCGACCATGCGCGAGTTCGGGCTGCACTCGCTCATCTCCGTGCCGATGCGGGCGCGGAACACCGCCCTCGGGCTCACCACGTTCGTACGGTCGGTCAACACCGTCCCGTTCCAGCCCGACGACGTCCTGCTGGCCCGGGAGCTGGTGGCCCGGGCGGCGCTGTGCGTCGACAACGCCCGCCGCTACACACGGGAACACACCGCCGCCGTCACCCTTCAGCGCAGTCTGCTGCCGCAGGGCCTCTCGGGCGGAACGGCGCTGGATGTGGCGTCCACCTATCTGCCGGCCGACCCCACGGACGGGGTCGGCGGCGACTGGTTCGACGTGATCCCGCTGTCCGGTGCCCGCGTGGGCCTGGTCGTCGGCGATGTGGTCGGTCACGGCATCACCGCGGCGGCGGCCATGGGCCGGCTGCGCACCGCGGTGCAGACCCTCGCCGACATGGAGCTGCCTCCCGACGAGCTGCTGGCACACCTTGACGACCTCGTGCTGCGGCTGAGCGAGGAGAAGACCGACGACCGGGCCGCCCAGCAGAGCACCAGCGCCTTTCTCGGAGCCACCTGTCTGTACGCCGTCTACGATCCGGTCACCCGGCGATGCACGATGGCCCGCGCCGGACATCCGCCCCCGGTCGTCGTCGCACCGGACGGGCAGGTCTCCTTCCCGGAACCCCCCGCGGGGCCCCCGCTCGGCCTGGGCGGGATGGCCTTCGAGGCCGCGGAGATCGAGCTGGCCGAGAAAAGCCTGATCGGCCTCTACACCGACGGCCTCATCGAGGGAGCCGACCAGGACATGGTGCGGGGCATGGCGCGGCTCGGCGAGGTGCTGGCCCGGGCCGACTCCGACCTCGGGGCCCTGTGCACCTCCGCGGTACGGCAGCTCGTGCCCGGGCCGCAGCCCGACGACATCGCCCTCCTGCTGGCCCGCACCCACACCCTGGGTGCCGACCATGTCGTCTCCTGGGAGGTGCCCGTGGACCCGGCCGCCGTCCATGACGTCCGCACCCGGGCGACCCGCCAGGTGGAGGCCTGGGGCCTGGGAGAGCTGGCCATGACGACCGAACTCGTCGTGAGCGAGCTGGTCACCAACGCGATCCGCTATGCCGAACCGCCCATCAGCCTGCGACTGCTCCGTGACTCCCGCCTGACCTGCGAGGTCGCCGACTCCAGCAGCACCGCCCCACGACTGAGGCATGCGCGCGCCATGGACGAGGGCGGCCGTGGTCTGTTCCTGGTCGCTCAGCTCACTCATCGCTGGGGTGTTCGCTACACGTCCGGCGGAAAGATCATCTGGGCCGAGCAGGAACTCCCGCGCGACGGCTCCGAAACCGGTCCGGGGACATGACCCGACCGAGCCGCCCGGATGCGGACGCTTGGAGTCCGGCTGATCCTGAAGCCATGTCCCGGCCGATTCGCGTGATCGTCCATCCGCCGTCGCCCACGGGCGGGCGGCGCGTGCGCGTGGACGGTGAGATCCTCGGGCTGGCGCACAACGTGGCGGACGTCGCCGAGTTCCTGCGCCGGGCCGGCCTGGAGGTCGACCCGGCGGATGTGGCGCGGCTGACGTGGATCGAATGGCGGGGCGGGGGACCGGGCGTGTGGAAGCGCTGAGCCGGCGGACCCGGTCGCAGAACGCACTCAGCCGGCGAGAAGTCCGTCCATCTGGCCGACAGCCTCCTTGAGGCCTTCCTCCATGCCCATGGTCATCAGCTGTTCCATCTGCTCCCGGGTGTCGAAGGCGGAACGGATCTCCATACGGGTGCCGTCCCCGCGCTCGGTCAGCTGCACACGCACGGTGGTGGTCGGCATGGTGGGCGCCGGGGTTCCCTCCTCGTCGGCGAAGCCGTCGGTGAACTCCAGGGACGAGGGCGGGGCGACCGAGGTGATGCGCCACCAGCCGCGGTGTTTGTCACCCTCGGGGCCCGTCATGAAGTACGTGACCTCGCCACCCGGGGTCAGATCATGGTCCTCGACGGTGGCCGGGTAGGTCGGCGGTCCCCACCAGCGCTCCAGCTGACGGGGGTCCGCCCACAGCTGCCACACCTTCTCGACCGGTGCGGAGAAGTCGGCGATCAGAGTGAGGGTGAGACGGTCGAGATCCTTGTCCACGCTGGTCACGCTCATCTGTCCTGTCCTTCCTGTGGATCGTGGTCTGCCGTGCGGGGGTCCTGCGCGAGGAGGTGGGACATGCGCTCCACCCTGCCGCGCCAGAGGGCTTCCAGCTCGTCGAGGGCCTGCCGTGCCCGCGCCACGGCCTCGGGTTCGGTGAGGACGAGCTGCTCGCGTCCTCGGCGCTGTTTGGTGACGAGTCCCGCTCGCTCCAGCACGGTCACGTGTTTCTGAACGGCGGCGAAGCTCATCGGGTAGGCCTCCGCCAGTCGCGACACCGACAGTTCGCCCTGGACGCAGCGGCGGAGTATGTCCCGGCGCGTCGTGTCCGCCAGGGCATGGAAGAGCCGGTCCAGGCTTCCGTCGGTCACTTCATCTACAACCATTTGGTTGTACGTTAGTCGCTCGCATGCCTCGTGTAAAGCGCGGGACGACCTGACTCCACCACACCGCGCAGGTCCGTATCCGGGTCAGCCCGTGGCTGTCGCGTGCGCGCGTCGTACGGGCAGCATCGTCGGGACGGGGTCGTGCGCGAGGTAGTCGAGGATCATCTCGTTGACCTGCCCGGGCTTCTCCATCAGCAGCGCGTGCGAGGTCCCGGGAACGACGGCCAGCTCCGAGTCGGGGATCGCGCGGTACAGGGCGACGGTGTGTTCCAGGGTCACCATGTCGTCGTCTCCGACGAGGACGAGCGTGGGCGCGGTGATCCGGGCCAATTCCTCCGTGGAGATGGTCGGCTGCGCGTGGAACATCTCCACCAACTTGCCCACGACGACGGGCCAGTGGCCGGCACCATCGGGCGAGACAGCTTCGTACATCTCGCGGAACGGCGCCAGTTCGGGCCCCTCGGGCGTCAGCTGGTCGAACATCTCCGGCACCACGCCGCTTTCCGGTCCCGGGCGGAAGTTGGACCCCACGGCCACGATCTTCCGGACCAGGTCGGGGCGGGCGATGGCGACGAGGAGGGCGACGATGCCGCCGTCGCTCCATCCGACGAGATGAGCGGGACCGCCGACGGCCGACTCGATGAAGTCGATGGTGTCCTCGGCCATGTCCCGGTAGTTGATCGGCCCGGAGACGTCGGGCGTGTGCCCGTGGCCGCGCCGCTCGGGGAGGAAGACGCGATACCTCGCCGCGAACTCGGCCCGCTGGGGCCCCCAGGTCTCGTTGGTGCAGAGCCCGCCGTGGAGGAGGAGCAACG
The DNA here is from genome assembly GCF_008806595.1 of Streptomyces luteolifulvus. GTDB lineage: Bacteria > Actinomycetota > Actinomycetes > Streptomycetales > Streptomycetaceae > Streptomyces > Streptomyces luteolifulvus. Next base: position 22,952 of record NZ_VZRB01000014.1, read on the forward strand.
GATCACCGGCGCCTTCGGCCTCGTACCACGTCTTGACGCCGGGGAGCTCCATGTATTCGCCCATCGCTCAAGGCCTTCCGGAGTGCCACCGTTCCTGGTCGGTCTCCGTCAGTCTCCGCCGCCGACCGGACGACCCGCAACGCGAGACGACGGCGGGAGGTGATCAAGGCTCGCCCGATGATCGGCGGGGCGGCTGCGGTCGGCCGCATGAGCAGCGCGTTCCTGGAAGCCCCGGCCGTACGTCCCCTCCGTGATGCCTCGGACGACTCGGTCGACGGCGGTCCGCCGGGCCGCGTCGTCGTCCTCGGCCAGGGCCCGTTCGAGGTCCTGGCGCAGACGGCGGGGCATCGCGCGTTCCTGACCGGCCGTGCGGCGGCGCCGGAGCAGGGCGGTCGGTCGTCCTGGGAACAGTCTGCCGAGGGTGGACATGATCGTCTCGTTCCTCCTCTGTGTGGCCCTGGGAGGGAGCGTGACCGATCAGAACAACGGCAGCGTCAGCGTTGTGTTCGGGGCGTGTACGGATCGCCGGGACCCGGGGCCGCCATGTCGGGGTCGGGGGACGGCGGCAGTCGTACGGTGAAGCAGGCGCCGCCCTCCGGTGCGCGGCCGTGAGCGGTGATGGTGCCGCCGAGCCGGGCGGTCAGACGGTGGGCGATGGCCAGGCCCAGCCCGCTGCCGACGGCACGGACACCGCGGTAGCGCTCGGTGAGCACGCCGCGTTCGAAGGCGACCGCCGCGTCCTCGTCGGTGAGGCCGGGGCCGCCGTCGCGGATGTCGATCCGCGCGCCGCTGCCGTCGGGGTGCAGGGCCAGGACGAGGGGCCGCCCGGCCGGGGTGACCCGCAGGGCGTTCTCGGCGAGGCCGTCGAGGAGCTGGCGTACCCGGAAGCCGTCGGTGGTGACCGTCAGCGGATGTCCGGGGCGTTCGACGCGGAAGTCGACGTCGTGCCGGGCGCACCGGGCCGACCAGGCGGTCGCGGCCGTCGCCACCAGCGCGTCCAGGTCGACCTCGGTGATGTCGAGGCGGAAGTCGTCGGCCTCCAGGCGGGCCAGGGCGAGCAGGTCGCCCACGAACCGTTCCAGGCGCTCCATCTCGGTGCGCAGGATGCGGCCGGCCGCGGGCACCTCGTCACCCGTGATCACTGAGTCGGCGAGGGCCTCGGCGTAGCCGCGTGCGGTCGTCAGCGGGGTACGGATCTCGTGGGAGACGGACATCAGGAAGTCACGCTGCCGGTTCTCGCTGCGGGCCAGCGCCGCGTCCAAGGTGTTGAGGGCGCCTGCCAGTTCGGCCACCTCGGTGGGCCCCTGCGCGGGCACCGTCAGACCGCGCTCACCCTCCGACAGCCGGTGGGCGGTGCGGGCGGCCGAGACGAGCGGACGCGCCAGACGCCGGGCCAGCAGCGCACCCGACAGCCCCGCGCCGGCCAGCCCCAGGACCAGGGGCAGCACGAGGGCGCCGCGCATCCGGTCGGTGGCCTGGTCGACGGCGCTGAGCGGCTGGGTGAGCACCAGCCCGCCGCCGTTGGGGGTCGGCGCCCCCTCCACCAGTACGCCGTGGCCGTCGAGGCGTGCCCCGGCTGACACGTCGCGCCCCGCGAGCAGTGCCTCGCGGCTGTCCCCGTCGACGGCAGCGGCCGCCGGTCCCGTCACCTCGCCGGAAGGACCGACGAGGGCGAGCCGGATGTCCTCCGGTCCGGCGATGCGCTGCTGCCGGTTCAGTATCCACGAGGCCAGGGGCGGCGTACGGGCCAGGACCTCCGCCCGGCGGGCGAGCTCGTCGCGCTCCTGGGCCTCCGCGTTCGTACGAATCATCCGCCAGGCGAACAGCCCGGTCACCAGCACGGCCACGGCCGCGACGGCGGTGGTCAGCAGGACCACACTGCCGGCCAGGGTGCCACGGCGGCCCCGGACGGTCATCGGCCGGCGCCGGTGACGCTGTAGCCGACCCCGCGGACGGTGCGGATCGGGCTCGCGTTGCCCAGTTTGGCGCGCAGCTGGGAGACGTAGACGTCCATCACACGGGTGTCGCGGTAACCGGCATAGCCCCAGACCTGGCCAAGCAACTGCTCGCGGGAGAAGACCTGTTCGGGGTGGCTCATCAGGAAGGCGAGCAGGTTGAACTCGGTCGTCGTCAGCTCCACCGGGCGGTCGTCGACCAGGAGGGTGCGGCGGCCGGTGTCCAGCGTGAGGCGTCCCACCCGGCTCACCGGGTCGCGCTGCGGACCCGCGGCGCGCCGCAGCAGGCTCTTGACGCGGGCGACGAGTTCCTGCGGGGAGAACGGTTTGGTGAGGTAGTCGTCGGCGCCGAGCTCCAGGCCGAGGATGCGGTCGGTGACCTCGTCGCGCGCGGTCACGAAGAGCACCGGCGTCCAGTCGCCCTCCTCCCGCAGCCGGCGGCAGACCTCCATGCCGTCCATGCCGTGCAGGGCAATGTCCAGCACGATCGCCACCGGCCGCATCCGGCGGACGGCGGCCAGCGCGGCATCGCCGTCGGCCTCGACGTGCACCCCGAAGCCCTCCCGGCTCAGGTAGCGCCGCTGCAGGTCGGCGATGTTCTGTTCGTCCTCGACAACCAGGACGAGCCCCTTGTTCTCCTGCATGTGCCTCTCTCCTCGCACCGCGGGCAGGCGGGCCCGGCCAACGATGCTAAGCGCTCCGCTGGAAGTGCCGCGATGCGTCGTCGGCCGTCTGCGGCGCCATCGTGGCTGGTCGCGCAGTTCCCCGCGCCCCTTCAGGGCATGCCCTTACACGCCCCGAACATTCGCCGAACATCCCCCTCGTACGCCGCCGACAGGCTGACGCCGAGAACGAGCAAGGGGAGGACATCGTGAACCGCATCAGTACGGCCGTGACCCGCAGCACCCGGAGGACCGCGCTGGCCGTCGCCACCGCAGCCGTGGTGACCGCGGCGGTGTGGACGGCATCGTCCGGGCCGACCGGTTCGACCTCGGCGCCCGGGGGCACGTCGGCGGTCGAGCTCGCCGACGCCGACGCGGTCGCCTTCGCCGGCACCGACCCACAGCCCGTGCCCGGATGGCTGCCGTCGCGGCTGCGTGCCGATCTGCGTGAGCTGCGCGGCATGGCACCGGACAAGCGCACGGAGGCGGCGGCCCGGATCTGGCGGGACGCGCTGGCCGGCGAGTACGGCACCCGCGTACGCATCCGCGCCCATGAGGCGCAGCGCCGCTTCCGGCACCTGCCCGAGGAACTGCGCGCCGACATCAGGGAACTGCGCGGGCTCACGGGCGAGGAGCGGCGCGAGGAGCTGCTGGCGATCCGTGACAAGGCGCTCGACGGCGGATACGGCGACCGGGTGCAGCGGTGGGCCGGGCGTCGCAGCAGCTTCTGGCAGCAGGAACACCACTGACCACAACTCACCCCCGACCACCCCCGACCAGGCCCGACGAGGCCCGACCAGGAAAGACGGCATGACCCACGTTCGTGAATCGCTCCCAGCCCCCGCCTCCGCCGAACCCGCCGAAGGCGTCGGACTGCTGCACCGGCTCGGCCGCTGGTGCGCCCGCCGGCCCGGCCGGGTGCTCGGTACCTGGCTGCTGATCCTGCTGGCCGCCTTCGCCGCCGACCGGGCCTGGGGCGGCACCTACGAGGACGACTTCTCGCTGCCCGGCACCTCCGTGCAGACCGGCGCCGACCTGCTGGACGCCCATGGTTCGAAGCAGGTCCGCGGCACGGCCTCCCAGATCGTGCTGCACACCGACAGCGGGCCGCTCGCCACACATCGGGACACGGTCCACGAAGCCGTGGCCGCCCTCGGGAAGCTGCCGCAGGTGATCTCGGCCGCCGATCCGCTGAGCACCCCCGGCGCGGTCTCCGCCGACGGCACGACCGGCATCGTCACGGTCCGCTTCACGGAGAATCCGGCCGGGTTCGAGACGTCCTACCTGGTCGGGGTCGACACCGCCGTGCAGGACCTGCGCGCGGACGGTGTCGAGGTCGAATACGGCGGTCCGCTTGGCCAGTTGGCCCGGCCCAAGGCCTCCGACCGGCTGTCGGAGATCATAGGGCTCGCCACCGCTGTCGTCGTGCTGCTCGCAGGATTCGGCAGCCTGGCGGCCGCCGGACTGCCGCTGCTGACCGCCGTGACCGGACTGCTCACCGGCATCTCCCTGCTTGGCCTGCTGGCAGCCGCCTTCGCCTTCGGCAATGCCGCACCCACGCTGGCCACCATGATGGGCCTGGGCGTCGGCATCGACTACGCCCTCTTCCTGATCACCCGTCACCGACGGCTGCTGCGCGACCTTAACGACCCGGCCGAGGCCGTGGGCCGGGCCGTGGCCACCAGTGGCCGGGCCGTGCTCGTGGCCGCCGCGACCGTGGCCCTCGCGCTCGGCGGCCTGTACGCGTCCGGCGTCGGTTTCATCGGCACGCTCGGCGCGGCAGCCGGGCTCACCGTCGTGGTGGCCGCCGTCGCCGCGCTCACCGTCGCCCCCGCCTTCCTGGGCATCGCGGGCCACCGCATCGACCGCCGGCGGGTGCGCCCACCGGTCGACGAACCCGACGCGACCGCCGACACCTGGCATCGCTGGGCCGGCACCGTCGGCCGCCGCCCGTGGCTGTTCCTCGTCGTCGGCGTCGTCGTCCTGGGAGTGCTCAGCGTCCCCACCGCCTCGATGCGCCTCGGCCACATCGACAACGGCGCCGACCCCGCCGACTACACCGACCGCCGCGCCTACGACCTGATCTCCGACGGCTTCGGCCCCGGCACCAACGGCCAGTTCACGATCGTCGCCGACCTCGACGGCACGTCAGAGGGCCGAGGGCTGTCCGAAGAACTGCACGACGCTCTCGCCGCCACCCCGGGTGTCGCGCACGTCTCCACCCTCACCCTCACCCAGGACCAGGCCCTCCTCGTCACCACCGTCACCCCCGAGACCGGACCCCAGGAGCAGGCCACCGCCGACCTCCTGCACCGTCTGGAGGACGACGTCCTGCCCGCAGCGCTCACCGGCTCCGGCGCCCGCGGCCATGTCACCGGGACCACCGCCGCCCAACTCACCTTCCGTGACGTGGTGGTGGACCGGCTGCCGGTCATCATCGCGGTCGTGGTGGCGGCCGCCTTCCTGCTGCTGCTCACCGTGTTCCGCAGCCTGCTCGTCGCCCTCAAGGCGGCCCTGCTGAACCTGCTGTCCATCGGGGCCGCCTACGGAGTCGTCGTCGCCGTCTTCCAATGGGGCTGGGGTGGCTCCCTGCTCGGCGTCGAGGAACCCGTGCCGGTCGAGTCGTACGTGCCGATGATGATGTTCGCCATCGTCTTCGGCCTGTCCATGGACTACGAGGTCTTCCTGCTCTCCCGCATCCGCGAGTCCTGGCTGCACACCAAGGACAACCACGCCAGTGTCGCCGCCGGCCTGGCGGGCACCGCCCGTGTCATCACCTGCGCCGCCCTCATCATGACCAGCGTTTTCCTCGCCTTCCTGCTCTCCACCAACGTGGTGATCAAGATGCTGGCCCTGGGCCTCGGCGTCAGCGTCGTCATCGACGCCACCGTGGTCCGGCTCGTCCTGGTGCCCGCGACCATGTACCTGCTCGGCCGCGCCAACTGGTGGCTGCCGGCCTGGCTGGACCGGACACTGCCCCGCCTCGACCCCGAAGGCCCGGCGCCCGCGGGGGAGAAGAGGTGATCCGTTCCGTCTTCCGGCGGCACCGCACGGCGTCCGTCACCGTCGTCACCCTCGCCGTACTGCTGCTCACTGCCACCGCCGCCGAACTCGCCGCCCGCGCCCTGCTGCACAGCCGCGTCGCCGCCACGGCCGGCCGGGCGCTCGGCGCGGACAGCACCGTCGACATCGACGGCGGCCCGGCCCTGCTGGACCTGTTCGACCGGCACCTCGACGGCGTGACCATCAGCAGCGACCACGCCACCCTCGGCCGCATCCCGGACGTGTCCGTCCGCGCCCGGCTGAACGGTATCCGCATGACCGGCGACCGCTCGGGCACCGTCGCCGGTACCCACGCCGACATCGAGGTTCCCGCGGCCTCCCTGCAGGCCCTCGCCCTCAGCCACAACAGCCGACTCCCGGTCACGGCGGTGGACTTCGACGCCGCCGCGGACACCGTCACGCTCGCGCTCGGCCGGGCCGGACTCGGCCGGGCGACCTTGCGGCCCCGCCTCCAGGACGGCCGGGTGGCCCTGCACCTGCAGGACGCCGAGATCCTCGGCACCCCCGCACCCGACCGAGTCGTCGCCCGGATCCAGGACGCTCTGACCGAACGCACGGACGCCGACTACCCCCTGGGAATGAAGGCCACGGCACTGGACGTCACCGCCACGGGCCTCGAGATCGGGCTCGACGGGGGGCCGACCCGGCTCGACATGCCCGTTGCCGTAGAAGCGAGGTGAACCGGCCGGCCGTTTTCGACGTATACGGTACGGCTGCATTCACACTCACCAGGAGCGACGATGGACACTTCGAGGCTGACCGCCCACCAACCCCTGGCCCTCGGCTTGTTCCGGATCGTGATCGGGTTCCTGTTCGCCTGCCAAGGAGCGGCGTCGGTCTTCGGTCTGCTGGGCAGAAAGGCGACCGAGACAGGGGAGTGGCCCTACTGGTACGCCGCCGTGATCGAGGTCGTGTGCGGGGTGCTCATCATGGTCGGCATCGGCACCCGCGCCGCGGCCTTCCTGAGTTCGGGCGCCATGGCCTTCGCCTACTTCACCGTCCACCAGAAGGACGGCCTCTTCCCCCTCCAGAACGGTGGTGAGAGCCCGGCCCTCTACTGCTGGTCCTTCCTGCTGCTGGTGTTCACGGGACCGGGAGCCCTGTCCCTGAGCGAGGCGTTCCGCGCTCGTCGCGACGGAGCCGGAGCACGGTCCCCGGAGACGGCCGCCTCGTCCGTCTGACGGGAGGCGGCCCTCGCCCTCGATGGCCGGCAGGTGGAGCCCCTGGAACGGGTGCGAGTACGGGTGGTCGCACACCTGGTCGTAGATCCTGCGCAGCCAAGGCTGACGAACCGCCGGCAGCCGTGCCAGGGTCCTGAGGAACGGTCCCGAGTCGGGCCGGAACAGCTGATGCGGACGCATCGGCAGGGGATCGTCGCGGAGGACCCCGTCGGGCAGTCCGCCCGTCGCGGGCACCGGCAGCCGTTCGCTGGGGAAGGCCAGCTGCGTCCACACATCGGCGGCCAATGACACGGTCTGCGCGCTGCCGGACGGCTGCCATGCCGCGCCCGTTCGCGGATGCTGCGGAACGAGGAGGATGTCGGCGGCGGGGTCGGGGCCAGGCAAGCCGGGTCCGGCCAACGCCACGGACCTCGCCGGCGTCCCGGACGGGAGCAGCGCACCGAGTGCGGGGCCGAACACGTCCGCAACGAGGCCGCCCGGGACGGCCACGGGTGCGCCGCCCGAGGCCGCCAGCAGGTGGGCCGGCCCCGCACCGACCGTGGCCGCCCAGACCGGGCTCCACAGCCCGGACTGCTCGACCGGCGGCGTGCCCTGCCGCTCCTGCGGCGGCGCCTCCCAGCCGTCTGTCCGAGGAGCGGGCCCGTCGGCGGAGCGGCGGCGTACGGCGTGCGGGGCGAACCACACCGCTTGCCACAGCGAGCAGTCGTCGATACGGGTGGCCACCGCCCGACCACACCGCGCGCAGGCCATTGTTCGGGCCGTCGCTTCCGTCCAGCCCGTAACAGGAGCCGCCGTTTCGTTCCGGGATCAGGACGGTGCCGCGGGTGTCACCGGGCGCGACGGCGATCGCTCCCTTGGCGCCGAAGGACAGGGCGTGGACCGGCGCGAACACGCCTCGGGCTTCCGCTTCGCCCTCTGTGATCTCACTCCACCGACGCCACGGCGGCCCGGAGGGTTCTGGATCGACGGCGTACGTCCCGGGCTCCATGAGCACCGGGAGCAGTCCGTGTCCCCAGTTCTGGTGGGCATGGGCGGGTAGCGCAACCTGCGTCAACGGGGCACTCAGCACGGCGTTGCAGCCCGCACATGCGAAGACCGTCATGCACATCCCCCCGGCTCTGGACCATGCCGATTCTCCTGGCCCGGCGATCACCGGACAACTGGTTTCAGCCGCCGGCGCCAGTGCCATTTACCGTGGAACCATGACCGCTCCCCTGGATGTCCTGGTGGTGGGTGCCGGGCCCACCGGGCTCGCGCTTGCTGCACAACTGCGGTCGTACGGCACCGGGTTCAGGATCGTCGACCGTTCGCTCGACCGGGTGCGGGAGTCGCGGGCGCTGGCCATCCAGCCACGGACGCTGGAGATGCTGGCCGGTTACGGAGTGACGGACGAGCTGGTCGCGCGGGGGAACCCGGCGGTGCAGTTGAGGATGCACCTGTCACGGCGGGTGGTGCGCGTGCCGCTGTTCGACATCGGCTGCCGGGACACCGCGTACCCCTTCCTGCTGTTTCTGTCCCAGGCCGAGACCGAGCGGGTCCTCGCGGAGCACCTGGCCGGGCGGGGCGTGACGGTCGAGCGCGGCACGGAGGTGCTGGGCCTGGAGCGGCAGGGCGAGCACGTGATCTGCCGTCTGAGGGGGTCGGGCGGCACGGAGGAGACCGTACGCGCCCGCTACGTCGTCGGCTGCGACGGCGCCCACAGCACCGTGCGGGTCCAGGCCGGAATCGACTTCGCGGGCCACGCCTATCCGCAGACCTTCCTGCTGGCCGACCTGGAGGTCGACGGGCTGGAAACCGGTGCCGCGCACTCGTATGTCACGGCCGCCGGCCTGGTGTTCTTCTTCCCGCTCGTCTCACCGGCCACCTGGCGGATGCTCACCATGCGGCCCCCGGACGCCCCCGCGGGACAGGTGACCCAGGCGCTGCTGCAGGAGATCGTCGACCGCTGCGTCGGTGACCGGCTGGTTCTGCGTGATCCGGTGTGGATGACGGACTTCCGGCTGCACAAGCGGGGAGCCGCCCGCTACCGCGCGGGCCCCTTCTTCCTGGCCGGGGACGCCGCGCACATCCACAGCCCGGCCGGAGCGCAGGGCATGAACACCGGCATCCAGGACGCGCTCAACCTGGGCTGGAAACTCGTGTACGTCTGCCAGGGCACGGCACCGGAGAACCTGCTGGAGACCTACGAGGCGGAGCGGGCCCCGGTCGGCCGTGGCGTTCTGCGCCTGACCGACCGTGCCTTCACCGTGGCCATGAGCACCAACCCGGCGATCCGTGCGGCCCGTACCCACATCGCCCCTCGGCTCGCCCCGTTGCTGCTGCGCGCGAGGTCCCTGCGCGGCTGGGGCTTCCGTACGGTCGGTGAACTGGCCATCCATTACCGGCGCAGCCCCGTCTCCAGCGCGGGTTCCCGTGCCCCGTGGCGCGGTCCGCGGGCCGGGGACCGGCTGCCCGACCTGCCCCGTGGACTCCAGGCACGGACGGCCGGGCCCGGCTACGGTCTCCTGCTCGCCGGTCCGCCCTCCCTCTGGCCCGGCGAACGCGTCGCCGCGCTCCTGGACGGCCGGGACGGACTCGTCACCGTCCACCGGCTCGGCGGGGACAGCCCTTGGCCCGACATCGCGCACGGCCTTGTACGACCCGACGGCTACCTCGGCTACGTCGCGCGCGGCACGGACCTGACGGGCCTGCGCACCTATCTCGACCGCTGGCTGCCGGTCTGAGGCGGGTGCGTCACCGGACGGGGAAACCGGGCCGTCACAGCCAGCGGACCCTCCGCGCCACCCGGGTCACGACCGCCGCATAGCCCACGCCGACCAGGAGCGAGGCGAACAGCGCGGTCAGCGGGAAGCCCTTCTGCAGGTAGGGATAGACCTGGTAGTGCGTCAGGTAGATGTAGAGCGAACCGCTCGCCAGGACGCCCGCGAGCGCGCTGAGCGGTCCGAGACTGGGCAGGGTCGGCACCCAGATCAGCAGCGTCAGGCCGACGATCACGATGCCCGTCCGCAGGGGCTGGTCCTGGAACAGGCCGGGCATGGTCACCACGAGGACCGCCGTCAGCAGCGCCCGCTGCCGCGCGGTGACCGCCCGTGCGGCCGCCCACCCGAGGGCGAACAGCCAGAAGACCACCGCGGGGTTCAGCTGGGGGCGGAGCGTGACCAGGTCCAGCAGGTCGTAGCGGCCGATCAGGCCGATGCCCACCAGGGCCAGGGGCACGCCGAACGCATGGCGCCGCTCCAGCCGGTCCAGCAGCGGTACGGCCATGAGCGCGGCGAGGACGATCAGGAAGTAGACGAGGGCCTCCACGAACCAGTAGGCCCATTCGAAGCGGTCGGTTCCCTGGTCGAGCAGGCTGTTGAGCAGCACCGCGTTGGCCGGGTCGATGGCGTCGGTCAGGAGCACCGCCCCGGTGATCCACAGCATGCTCGGTACCGCGATGCGGGCGATGCTGCGCCACAGTCGCCGTACCCGCTCGCGGCGTCCTGCGTCGGTCAGCTGGAAGCGGGCGAAGTTGTAGCCCGCGACCCCGATGAGGATGTGGGCGAAGCCCTTGATGTCGAAGACCTGGACGTGCGAGCCGACGATGAGGACGATCCCGACGGCGCGCAGGACGATGCTAGTCTCCAGGGTGCGGCGGGTCGTCCAGAACTCCGCGGTCGTCCAGGAACGCAGCGTCCTGCCAAGTGCTGAGGCCGCCGGCTTCGGCTGCGGTCGCGCTCCGTCCGCTCGGGCCGGCTTCTCCGCTCCGGGCGCCGCCAGGGTCCGCAGTTCACGGATCGTCCTGGTGTGCCAGTCGGTGGGCAGGTGACCCAGCGCCTCCTCCAGGCGCAGGGACATCTCGACGTAGCACAGCGAGTCGCCGCCCAGGCTGACGAAGCTGCTGTCCTCGGCGGCGTCCGCGTCGAGGATCTCCGCGTAGAGGTGCAGGAGGTCCACGCCGGGGTCGGGCGGCTCCTCCTGCGCGGGGCGCGTGAGCTGCCGTACGGCCTGGTAGTCGGGCTTGCCCGTGGTCAGGCGGGGGAGTTGGTCCAGGACCCGGACCCGTATGGCACGGGACGGGAGCCCGCACTCCTGCGCGATCAGCCGCCGGATCCGTGCCTCCTCGCCGGCATCGGCGAGCGCGGCCACCGCCAGCACCTCTTCGTCCCCCGCGCAGTAGGCGGTGACGCCGTGCTCCTCCAGCAGTGCCTCCACGCGCTGCGGGTCGATCCGCAGCCCGAGGATCTTCGCGAAGCGGCTGCGGCGGCCCACGATCTCGTACAGCCCGTCAGGTGTCCGGCGGGCGAGGTCCCCGGTGTGCAGTTCGGTCACGGTCCGGCCGAGGCGGAGGTCGTCGGTGCTCTCGGCGTATCCGAGCATCACGTTCGGCCCCGAGTAGACGAGTTCTCCGACGTCCGGGCCGTGGCCGTCGGCCGGTTGCAGCCGGAAGGAGCCTCCGGGTATCGGCACACCGACGGCCTCGGGGCGCTCGGCGGCGAGGTGCGGCGGGAGGTAGGCCATCCGGGCCGTGGCCTCGGTCTGCCCGTACATCACGAACAGCTGCCACCCGGAGCGGCGCCCCGACTCGGCGTACCGGGCGACGCGTTCGGGTGCCAGCCTGCCCCCGGCCTGGGTGACGCGGCGCAGATGCGGCAGCTGCATCGACTCGAAGCCGACGCGGTCGAGCAGGTCGAAGGTGTACGGCACTCCGGCCAGCGAGGTGCCGCGTGCTGCGCGGAACTCCTCCCAGAAGCCCGCGTCGGACACCGACCGTTCGGTGAGGATCAGCGCGGCGCCGCGCAGCAGAGTGCTGTGGATGACCGACAGGCCGTAGCAGTAGTGCATGGGCAGTGTGGTGGCCGCCCGGTCGGTGTCGTCGATGCCGAGGTACGCGGCGATGGACTCCGCGTTGGCCTGGAGGTTGCGGTGGGAGAGCCGCACCAGCTTGGGCGAGCCGGTCGAGCCGGAGGTGCTCAGAAGCAGGGCGAGGTCGGGGTGGAGGGTGTGGGCGCTCTCGGGGTGCCGTTCGTCGAGGTTCCACGTCCCGGCGGCGTCCGGGCGGGCCACGACGTCGGGGGCGTACGCCTCGGTCAGTGCGCGGATCGTGCTCTCGTTGTCGCCGGGGACGAGCAGGACGGGGTGGCCGGCGGACAGGGCGGCCAGGTGCGTGACGAGGGCGTCGGTCCGGTTGGCTCCGGCGAGCAGCACGAGCCGCCGTACGGGCCCGAGGCGCTCGGCGGTGGCAGCGACGCGCTCGGCCAGTTCGCGGTACGACAACTGCTCGTCCGGGGTGATGAGCGCGACGCGGTCGCCGTACAGGGCGAGGTCGCGAGCGAACGGCACGCTGTGGGGCCGGGGGAGCGGTTCCGGGGTCGAGATCGGGCCGGCGGGTGCCGGGAGTGGCCCGGAGAGGTGGATCACGGGGGCGCGCCCTTTCCGCGGCAATGTCCGCCGCTAGCCCAGAGCCCTTGACGATTAGGTAAGCTTTACCTTATTCATAGCATGGTCATAAACAAGCCACAGCTGGTCCCCAGGACGTAGCTCGCATCTCCGCCGAGATCGGCGGGCGAAAGCGAGCCACGCAGGAAGGCACATCACCATGCGACGCCCCTCGGCTCGCCGGATCACCGCGCTGCTCGCGGCCGGTCTGCTGCTCCCCGCCCTCGCCGCGTGCGGCTCCGACGACAAGGACACCGGGGGCGGCGACACCACCCTCGTCATCTACTCCGGGCGCAACGAGAAGCTCGTCAAGCCGATTCTGGACAAGCTGGAGAAGGCGGTCGGCACCAAGGTCGAGGTGCGCTACGGCGACAGCGCGGAGCTCGCGGCCCAGATCCTGGAGGAGGGCGACCGCACCAAGGCCGGGCTGTTCTTCTCCCAGGACGCCGGCGCGCTGGGCGCCCTGTCCAAGGAGGGGATGCTCCAGAAGCTCCCGCAGGCCACCCTCGACGAGGTCGACGACGCCTACCGCGGCTCCGAGGGCGACTGGGTCGGCCTGTCCGGGCGCGTCCGCGTCATCGCCTACAACCCGGACAAGGTTCCCGAGGACAAGGTCCCGGACTCTGTCCTCGACGTCGTCAAGCCGGAGTGGAAGGGCAAGGTCGGCTTCGCGCCCACCAACGCCTCCTTCCAGGCCTTCGTCACCGGTATGCGCGTCCTCAAGGGCGACGACGCCACCCGCAAGTGGCTCGAGGACCTCAAGGCGAACGGCGCCAAGACCTACGCCAACAACCTCGCCACCCTCGACGCCGTCGAGGCCGGTGAGGTCTCCCTCGGCCTGGTCAACCACTACTACTGGTACGAGCGCGTCGCCGAGAAGGGCGAGGACAAGGTCAACGCCAAGCTGCACTTCCTGCCCGGCAAGGACCCCGGTGCGCTGATCAACGTCGCGGGCGCCGGCATCCTCAAGGACAGCGGACAGAGCGAGCCCGCCCAGAAGGCCGTGGACTACCTCCTGTCGAAGGAGGCCCAGACCTACTTCGCCGACACGACGAAGGAGTACCCGCTGGCCGCGGGCGTCACCAGCACCGTGGAAGACCTGCCGCCGTTCGAGTCGCTCCAGTCCCCGGACATCGACCTCGGCAAGCTGGAGTCCCTCCAGCAGACGCTGGCCATGCTCCAGGACGTCGGTCTGGTCTGATCCGCCGTGCCCACATCGTCCACCTCACGCCCGGCCGGAGCACCCGCCCCGGCCGGGCTCGAGCCTGCACACCGCCCGGCCCGCTCACTGCGCATACCGGGCAAGCGCCGCCCGACGGGAAGCGCCCCTGCGGCCGGCCGCAGACCGCCGCTCATCCTGCTCGTCCCCGCCTGTGTGGCCGCCCTGTTCGCCCTGCTGCCGCTCGGCTACCTCGCCGTCCGCGCCCTGGAACGCGGCCCGGCCTACGCCTGGGACGTCGTCGCCGACCAGCGCACCCTCGACCTCCTCGGCCGCAGCCTCGGCCTGACCGCCGTCGTCGTGGCCGCCTGCCTGGTGCTGGGGGTCTCGATGGCCTGGCTGACCGTGCGCACCGCACTGCCCGGAGCCCGCGCCTGGTCGGTGCTGGCCACGCTGCCGCTGGCCGTGCCCAGCTACGTCGCCGCGTTCGCGTGGCTGTCGTACGAGCCGGACCTCGCCGGGTTCGGCGGCGCCGCACTCGCCCTGACCCTGGTCAGCTTCCCCTACGTCCATCTGCCGGTCGCCGCCGCGCTGCGCGGCATCGACCCGGCCCAGGAGGAGGCGGCGCGCTCCCTCGGCCACGGGCCCTTGCGCACCTTCCTCCGCGTGACGCTGCCGCAGTTGCGACCGGCTGCCGCGGGCGGGGCACTGCTCGTCGCGCTGTACGTGCTCTCCGACTTCGGCGCGGTGTCCCTCATGCGGTACGACACCTTCACCCGGGCCATCCACACCTCGTACCGCGCCTCCTTCGACCGCACCCCGGCCGCTGCCCTCAGCGTGGTGCTGGTCGTGATGACGATCGCGCTGGTGGCCGCGGAGGCCCGCACACGCGGACGCGCCGGGCACGCCAGGACCGGAGCGGGCACCGCCCGCCCGCCGGTCCCGCTCGCCCTCGGCCGCTGGCGGCCGCTCGCCCTGCTGTGGTGCGGGGCCGTGGTCGCCGTCTCCGTCGCCTTCCCGCTGGGCACCCTCGCCTACTGGCTGACCGCCGGCAGCTCCGCCACCTGGGATCTGGGCGGGCTCGCGGAGACCGCCTGGGCCACCCTCGGGGTCGCGGCGGCGGGCGCCGGCCTCACCACGCTCCTCGCCCTGCCGGTCGGAGTGATCGCCGCCCGGCACAAGGGGCGCGGCGCACGCCTGCTGGAGCAGGCGGCGTACGCCGGGCACGCGCTGCCCGGCATCACGGTCGCGCTCGCGCTGGTCTTCTTCGCCGTGCGCTACGCCTACCCGCTCTACCAGCAACTCCCGCTGCTGGTCTGCGCGTACGCCGTGCTGTTCCTGCCGGTCGCGGTGGCCGCCACCCGCGCGGCCGTGCTCCAGGCGCCGCCCGTCCTGGACGACGTGGCCCGGTCGCTGGGGCGGCGGCCGTGGCAGGTGCTGCGTGAGGTCACCGTGCCGCTGGCCGCGCCCGGGGTGGCCGCCGGGGCGGCGCTCACCTTCGTGGTCTGCATGAAGGAACTCCCCGCGACCCTGCTGTTGCGCCCCACCGGCATGGACACCCTCGCCACCCGGCTGTGGACCGAGACCGGCGCCGGATCCTTCGCGGCCGCCGCCCCCTACGCCGCCGCGCTGATCCTGCTGGCCGCCGTCCCCTCGTACCTCCTAGGCAGGCACCGGACATGAACGAACTGCACGTCGAAGGGCTCACCAAGTCCTACGGAGCTTCAGAGCCGGTTCTGCGCGGGCTCGAACTCGCCGTTCCGGCGGGCGCGCTGGCCGCGGTCCTCGGTCCCTCCGGCTGCGGCAAGACGACCATGCTGCGCATCGTCGCCGGGTTCCTGCACGCCGACGCGGGCACCGTCCGGCTCGGCGACCGGCTCCTCAGCGGGCCCGGTGTGCATCTTCCGCCGGAGCGTCGCCGTATCGGCATCGTGCCGCAGGAAGGCGCCCTCTTCCCGCACTTGAGCGTGGCCCGCAACGTCGCCTTCGGACTGACCGGCGCCGACCGGGCGGAACGGCGGCGCGTGACGGAGGAGATGCTGGAGCTGGTCGGCCTCGCCGGATACGGCGACCGGATGCCGCACGAGCTGTCCGGGGGCCAGCAGCAGCGCATCGCCCTGGCCCGTGCGCTTGCGCCCCGGCCTCAACTCGTGCTGCTCGACGAGCCGTTCAATGCGCTCGACAGCGCCCTGCGGGCAGGGCTGCGGGCGGACGTCCGGGCCGCCCTGCACGCGACCGGGGCCACGGCCGTCCTTGTCACCCACGACCAGCAGGAGGCCCTGTCCACCGCCGACCTCGTCGCTGTCGTACGGGACGGCCGGGTCGCCCAGTGCGACACCCCGCAGCACCTCTACGGCCGCCCGGCGGACCCCTGGGTCGCCGGCTTCGTCGGCGACGCCGTGCTGCTGCCCGGCACCGTCGAAGGCAAGGGCACGGCGCTCACCGCCCTGGGCGCCGTCCCCCTCGCCACGCCGCCCAACGGCACCCGCACCGGCACGGTCCTGCTCCGCCCCGAACAACTCCGCCTGACCGCCACGGACTCCGAGGGCGCGGCCAGGGGCACGGTGACGGACATCTGCTACTACGGCCACGACGCGATGGTGACCGTGACCGTCGACGGCCACGACACCCCGGTCGGCATCAGGGTCGCCGGCCCCCTGTCGGTCCGCCCGGGGCAGGAGACGGGCATCCGCGTCGTGGGAGAGGCGGGCCTGCACCCGTAGCGAGAGTTCCTCGGGTCCTGCGCCCTCAGGCGCAGGGAGATCAGCCACCAGGCCGCGGTGTCCGTGTCGATGCGGACCAGCCGGACGTGAAGGCGGCGTTCACGCCCGGGTGTGTGTCTCGTACATGCGGGCCGCGACGAGCAGGCCGGAAGCGGCGGTGAGGGCGGCGACGGCCCAGATGGCCGTGGTCGGGCCGTAGGCGTCGGCGAGGGCTCCGGCGAGCAGGGCGCCGACGGCGAAGCCGCCGTCGCGCCACAGGCGGTAGACGCCGACCGAGCGGGCGCGCCAGGCGGGGTGGGCGACATCGCCGACGGCGGCCAGCAGGGTGGGGTAGACGAGAGCGGTGCCCGCGCCCAGCAGGATCTGGGCGCCGGCCCAGACGGGGAAGGTGGTGCCGACGGCGACGAGGGCGAGGGCGAGGGCCTGGAGGAGCATTCCGGCGGTGATCAGGTGTTTGCGGCCGATCCGGTCGGACCACCAGCCGGTGAACAACTGCCCGAAGCCCCACACCGCGGGGTAGAGGGCGGCCAGCACGCCGATCCGGGCGACGGACAGGCCGTGCGCGGCGAACAGCAGCGGGAAGATGCCCCAGGCGAGGGCGTCGTTGAGGTTGTTGACCAGGCCGGCCTGGCTGGCGGAGGACAGGGCCTTGTCGCGGAAGCTGGTGATCCAAGCGACCTGGCGCGTGGTCAGTTCGCCATGGTGATCAGGGTCCTTGAGGGCCGGGTGCAGTGCGGCCTCGGCGCGGGCGTACTCCCGGGTCTCGTGGACCGCGACGGCGGACAGCCCCAGGGCCAGGGCGGCGTAGGCGGCGCCGAGGAGGAAGGGGGCGGGGCGCAGCCCCCAGTGCGCGGCCATGGCGCCGGTGGCCATGGCGGTGGCCGCGAGGGCCACGTAGCCGGAGGCCTCGTTGAGTCCCATGGCGAGCCCGCGGCGTTCGGGCCCGACCAGGTCGATCTTCATGATGACGGTGGTGGACCACGTCAGGCCCTGGTTGGCGCCGAGCAGGACGTTGGCGAGGACGATCCAGCCCCAGGAAGGTCCCCAGATCAGCAGCGCCGGCACAGGCAGCGCGACCAGCCAGCCGGCGACCAGCACGGGCTTGCGGCCGTACCGGTCGGAGAGGGTGCCGGCGAAGAAGTTCGTGATCGCCTTGGTGGCGCCGAAGGCCACGATGTAGGTCAGCGCGGCGGTGTAGGCGGACAGGTGGAATGCATCACGCGCGAGCAGCGGCAGGACGGTGCGCTCCTGACCGAGCATGCCGCCGACCAGCGCGTTGACCGCGACCAGGAGGGAGAACTGGGCGAGGTTGGCGCGCAGTCCGAGCTGTATGCCGCGGTGGGGGGCGGTGGTGCTGCCGGCGGTCACGCGCCCTCCTCGAGATCGCGTCCGGTGGCTTTCGCCCAGTCGCCGGGGCCGCCGGCGAGGACGGCGAGGCCGTGGTGCCCGGCGCGCTGGAGGAGGCTCGCCGCGGTCATGGCGCGTTCACCGTGTCCGCAGTGCACGACCGCGCCGGCCGGTGCCTCGTCACCGCGCGCGGGCAGCTCGCCGAGTTCGACGGCCACCGCGCCCGGGATGTGCCCCGCGGCGTGCTCGGAGGTCTGCCGGATGTCGAGGACGGGGCGGTCGCCGATGCGGTCGGCGGTGAGGAGTTCGATGCTCTGCTGCTCGCCGCCCTCCGCGGTCCACGTGGCGATCGGGAGGTGGCCCGCGAGACGTTCGTAGCCGATCTTCAACGCCTGCCAGACGAGTTCGGTCAGGTCCTGGCCGGGTGCGGTGACGAAGACGAGCGGGGTGTCGTCGGGCAGCAGCCAGCCCAGCCAGGTGGCGAACTGGTCGCGCAGCGGGACGGAGACGGCGCCGGGGATGTGGCCGGCGGCGAAGTCCGCCATCGGGCGGACGTCGACCAGCTGACCGCCGTGGCCCAGCAGGCTCCGTACCTCTGCCGTGCCGAGCGCCGGGAGGCCGGGTGCGGCATCGAGGACGGCGGGGCCGCGCCGGTTGGCCTCGGCGAGGCGGTGGAAATAGGCGGGACAGCTGCCGAGGCCGCCCATCAGCCGCCGTACGAAGGTGTCCTCGTCGGGCGCGGCCAGCAGGAGGTTGGTCCGCTTCTGGGCGCCGACGGTGGTGGTGCGTTCGGCGCCGGGCGGGGCCGAACAGAACGAGCCCGCGCCGTGGGTGGGCCAGACGGCCACCTGGTCGGGCAGCTCGGCCAGGCGTCGCAGCGAGTGGAACTGGGCGCGGGCGAGCTCCTCGGTGCGAGCGGCGCCGAGCAGATCGGTGCGGGCGGCCGAGCCGACGATCAGCGAGCCGCCGGTGAACACACCCAGTTCGCGGGAGCCGTCCAGCAGCAGGAAGGACAGGTGCTCGTCGGTGTGGCCGGGGGTGGCCAGGGCCCGCAGTGTCAGCCCGCCCAGGTCCATCTCGTCGCCGTCGGCGAGGCCGCGATGGGGGAAGGCGCGCTGTCCCGCGGCGGAGGCGAGGACGGTCGCGTCGTCGTCATGGGCGAGCTGGAGGGCGCCGGAGAGGAAGTCGGCGTGCAGGTGGGTGTCGGCCGCGTACGCGACCCGCAGTCCGCGCTGCTCGGCGGCCCGGCGCAGGGCACGCAGATCCCGGCTCGCGTCCATGGCCAGGGCGCGGCCGTCGCCGAGGTCGACGAGGTAGGCGCTGTTGCCCAGCCCGGCGTCGGCGAGCGGGATCAGGTGATCGTCGGCGAAGCCCATCGGATCCTCCAGGTCGCATGACAGGGACGGGTCGCTTCAGCGCCCGACCTCATCTACAATATTCCATGGATTTATGGAGGATGCCATGGGAGACGCCACACGCAAGGCAGCGCTCTACGACGCCTTCGCCCGCACCGGCAAGGCGCTGAGCAGCGGCAAGCGCCTGGAACTGCTCGATCTGCTGGCCCAGGGCGAGCGCACGGTCGACGCCCTCGCCAAGGCCGCCGGCCTCAACCTGACCACCGCCTCGGCCCACCTGCAGACCCTCAAGCAGGCCGGACTGGTCGCCACCCGCCGCGAGGGCGTGCGCATTCACTACCGGCTCGCGGGGGACGACGTCGCCGCCCTCTACGCACTGCTGCGCCGGGTCGCCCAGGCCCACCAGAACGCGGTCGAGCCCGCCCGGACCGCCTATCTCGGCACCGCCGACGGGGAGGAGGTCGGCCGCGAGGAGCTGCTCGCCCGCGCGGCGGCGGGGGAGGTGGTCGTCCTGGACGTTCGGCCCGCCGAGGAGTACGCGGCCGGTCACATCCCCGGCGCGCTCTCCATTCCGGTCGAGCAACTCGCCGACCGCATCAGCGAGTTGCCGGAGCAGACCGAGGTGGTGGCGTACTGCAGGGGAGCGTACTGCGTCCTCGCCCACGATGCCGTACGACTGCTGCACGCACGCGGCCGCAGGGCGCTCCGGCTGACGGACGGAATGCTGGAATGGCGGCTCGCGGAGTTGCCCGTGGAGACGGAGAACGCCGCATGATCCCCGAGCACCCCGGGCTGCGGGGCCGCCCGGTCTACCTCGACCACAACGCCACCACCCCAGTCGACCCGCGCGTGGCGGAAGCGATGCAGCCTTACCTGACGGAGTGGTTCGGCAACCCCTCCAGCACCCACGCCTACGCCACCGAGCCCAGAGCCGCCCTCGCCCGCGCCCGTCGGCAGGTGGCCGAGCTCATCGGCTCGGGGGCGGCCGAGATCGTGTTCACCGGCTCCGGCTCCGAGGCCGACAACCTCGCTCTGAGCGGCGCCGTCCTGGCCGCCACGACCGACCGGCCGCATGTGATCACGCAGATCACGGAGCACCCGGCGGTACTGGAGACCTGCCGGGTGCTGGAGCGGCTGCACGGTGTGGACGTGACCCGCCTTCCTGTCGACGAGGACGGCCTCGTCGACCCCGCGGCCCTGGCCGCCGCGCTCACTGAACACACCGTCCTGGTCTCGGTGATGGCAGCCAACAACGAGACCGGCGCCATCCAGCCGATCGCCGAGCTCGCCCGCGTCACCCGCGCCCACGGGGCACTGTTTCACTGCGATGCCGCACAGGCCGCGGGCAAAGTCCCGCTGCACGTCGATGAGCTGGGCGTGGACCTGCTGACGGTCGTCGGGCACAAGATGTACGCGCCCAAGGGCATCGCCGCCTTGTACGTGCGCGACGGCGTCACCCTCGAACCCCTCGTCCACGGCGGAGGACAGGAGCGGGGACTGCGGGCCGGCACCGAGAATGTCGCCCTCGCCGTCGCCCTGGGCGCGGCCGCCGAACTCGCCGCCCGGGAACTGGCCGGCGGCGGCCATGACCGCATCCGCGCGCTACGGGACCGCCTCCACACGGAGCTGACCAAGGCCCTGCCGGGCCGGGTCCACCTCAACGGACCGGCCGAGCCGCGCCTGCCCAACACCCTCAATGTGAGCATCGACGGCATCCGCGGCCACGAACTCCTGGCTGCCGTGCCCGAGGTGGCCTTCTCCACCGGATCGGCCTGCCACAGCGGCGACCACACGCCTTCGCCGGTGCTTCATGCCATGGGCCTGGACGACGCCCGGGCCCTGTCGGCCCTGCGCCTCTCGCTGGGCCGCTGGACCACCGGGGAGGACATCGACCTGGCGGCCCGGCTCCTTGCCGCCGCTGCCGCGACCGGGCCGACCGCGCAGGTCCGTTGAGGCCCGCTGCCACGTCAGTTGGGTGGCAGACCGGCCGTGAAGGCGTGCCCCTCGTCGATCCACCGGCCGAGCACATCGTCGTCGCCCAGCGCGTTCCCGGCGACCAGGACCCAGCCGCGCATCGGGCGGCCGGTCGGGTCGAGGGGCCGGGTGCCGGGGCGGGTCAGCGCGGCGTCGGTGGCGTCCGGACCGACGCGCACCATGAGATCGCTGCGGCTCACGCCGACCGCCATGTTGCCGCGGTGCAGGAAGGCGATGCCGCCGAACATACGCTTCTCGGTGATCTCGGGATCGGTACCGAAGCGCTCCCGCACCCTCCTGGCCAGGATCTCGTCGTACGCCATGACCGGCCCTCACTTTCCTTCCGCGAGCCGCTGTTCGAGGTCGCGCAGGTCCTTGCCGACCGAGGAGCGGACCTGGCGGGCCAGGAGCGGTCCGGCCAGCCGGTAGAAGCCGCTCTTACCGCCCTGGACGCGGATGCGGGCGACGGTGCCGCGCGGGTGGGCCTCGAAGGAGTACGTGACGTGCATCGGCATCGGGCCGGCCACGGAGAGCATGTCGAGCAGATGGGGGAAGTCGTACGCGGCCACGCGCAGGACGTAGTCGATACGCCGGCCGAGGAAGTACGCCGTCCGGGTGACCTCGGCGCCCACGCCGAAGCCGCCGCCGTCCGCCTCGCGGGTCAGCTCCGCGGTACGGATGCCCTGCGTCCACTCGGCATCGTGCCGCCAGTCCATGGCGTAGGCCGCCACGTGCTCGGGCGGAAGCGGGATCACGCGCTCCGCGGTCACGTCGATCGTCATCGGGCTGCCGCCTCATCCTCGTTCCGGCCCGGATTCTGAGGCACCCGGCGCCATGTCCAGCATCACCGTGCCGGGCGGCGAGCGCGCGACGCGCGACGGGTGACGGTTGTCCGGGCCGCGGCGGGTCGGAGCGCGGCGGGATCTGTGCACGCGGATGCGGGGCCGTGCGTGTCAGTTCTTGCCGCGGGTGCTGATGTAGTGGACGTCCGGGCCCCACTGCTCCATGACCGGGGGCGCGCACCACTGGCACAGGGGGCAGCCGCCGCGGCCGTACCTGTGTGTCTTGCGCCCGCATAGGGCGCAGGGGCCGACCTGGTCCCGGGGGCAGATCAGCGCGGACGGGTCGGGTTCGTTGATCGGGGGCACGGCAGTCGTCATCGCCTGGTTCCTCCTCTCGGCGACGATCACGAGTCGCTTGAACCGCAGGTAACGCCAGGGATGGCGCGCTGTTCGAGCTGTGTGCCGTCGTGGGCCGTCAGGCGGCTAAGTCGAGGAGATGCAGCCTCGTGTCCGGCCGGCAGTGGATGCAGGCGCTCAGGCCCGTGGTGAGGAGACGACGGGCCTCGTCGCTGCTGACGGGGCGGCGGCGCGCACCGGCCATATGGCAGTCGTCGGCATGGACCTGGACGGGTGGGCGGTCGGCGCCGATGCCGATTTCGACGACCCAGTCCGGCGGCTGCGGCCGGCTGACCCGGCCGCGTTCCTCCTCGGCCCGCCGCTGCTGCAGGAGGGCGATCTTGTGGTCGATGCGCCGCAGCCACATGGCGTGCCACACCCGCAGGGTGTGCAGGCGCTCCAGGTTGGGCGGCAGGTCATCGAACACATTTTTGATTCTATGGGCGCGGGGAGCTGGATTGCCAGAGCCGGGATCTCGCCGCGGGGCGCCATGTCACTGGGGCCGGGCCGAGTCCTGGCAGACCGGGCAGAGCTCGAACCGGCCGCTGTTGACGACGCTTCCCCAGCCGCGGCAGTGCTCGCAATTGCGGGCGCGGGCGAGGTTCACGTGGGGGACGGGGGTGGGAGCGTTCGGGTGGGCTCCGTGGGTCATGCGGTCGTACTCCTCGGGTAGAGGGCTCGCGTGGAAAAATGTAACAGGGATCGCATATGTATGCAATTCGGACTTATCGGGAGGTGGGGTCGGTGCAGAACACCGGAACCCGCTGCACGAGGTTGTTGGCGAACCCGCCCCGGTTCCATGGCTGCTCCAGCGGCTGGGCGTTGCCGGCCTCGTCGTAGGCGCGGGCGCTCAGGACATGCGTGCCGGGGACGGGTGACCACATGCGGGACCAGCGGCGCCAGGCCCATCGATGTCCATGATCCGGTTCGAGCTCGGCCCGGTGCCATGTCGCGCCGCTGTCCGTGCTCACCTCGACGGACGTCACCGGTGCGCGTCCCGACCAGGCCCGCCCCTCCAGGCGGACCGGGCCGGGGGCGACGACCCGCGTGCGGGACATGAAGTCGGGAAAACCGGGCGGGATCAACAGTGCCCGGGGAGCGATCCGGGTGACCGGTTCGCCCGCTTCCTCGGGCCCCTGTCTGATCCGGTAGGCGACGGACTGCTGGAAGCCCGTGAACGGTGTGTCGACGACGGTGACGTCGCGCAGCCATTTGACGTGTGCCATCCCGTACCAGCCGGGCACCACGAGTCGCAGCGGGCTGCCGTGCTGGGGTGGCAGGGGTTGGCCGTTCATCGCGTAGGCGACCAGCACCTCGGGCTCGTCGCCGGTGGCGATGTCGAGGGGGAGACTCCGCTGGTAGTCCTGCTCCACACCGCGCTCCACTCCGTGGTCCGCCCCGGTGAACACGACGTCGACCGCGTCGGACGCCACTCCGGCCTCGTCGAGGAGCAGCCGCAGGGGCACTCCCGTCCACTCCGCCGTGCCGACGGCCTCGACCAGCCATGGCTGGCTCACCGGCCTCGGCGTCAGCAGGGCCCTGCCGTTGCCGGCGCACTCCAGCGTCACGCGCGTGGTCACCGCGGGACGGGTCCGCAGCTGCGCCGGCGAGAGGCTCAGGGGGTGCCGCACTCGACCGTTCACCGTCAGCCGCCAGGCCGCGTCGTCCGGCACATGGGGGATGTCGTAGTGGGTCAGGATGTAGTGGAGACCGGGTGGAGTGATGTCGTAGCGCATCGCTTCCAGCGGCAGGCCGTGATTCCGGGCGGCCAGTGCCAGCTCGTCCTGGCCCAGGCCCTCACCGGGCGTGGCCAGCCGGGCGGACGTACTCACGTCGGCGAGTCGACGCGTCATGCCCAGAATTATTCGCTTCCCCGGCCCGCCGTGCACAGGGCTTCAGCGGCATGGCCCACTCATGGCTGGTGGATGAGCAGCCGGCCGATGGCGTCCAGGACGCCCCTGCGGTTGGCGTGAGTGCCTTCGTAGCGCTCGAGAACACGCAGATCCGCTTCGGACAGCGCGTTGAGGCGCCGCTCGATCTCCTCGACGCTGAGCCGGCTGAAGCCGACGATGGGCAGATCTTCCTCCCCGCTCTGCGCTGCTCGGACCTGCCCACCCGTACCGGTCACCCCGGACATCTCCACCACCGACTCCTCGGCAGCGCTCCCGCTGTCCTCTCTCGGCCGCGCCGCCTCACGCAACCGGTCGACCACAGCCCACACCGTGCGGGTGGCCGCAACGGCGAGGCCGCCGTTCTTCGCCTCTTCCACGCGCAAGCCGTCGGTCGCGGCGGCCACCGAACGGGCCTGCTGGGACAGACTGACCTCCAGCCGGGCCAGCAACTCCTCGTCCTGGCGGCGCACCGCGGTGAGCAGATCGAGCGTGGCGCGATCGTGGACCCATTCGGCGAGGACCTCACCGGCCCGCGTGGCAGCCAGCGCCCGCGCCGCGGCGGCGTACTGGTCCTCGGTGTTCTTCAGCAGCTGCCGCTCGTCGGCCGGTCCCCGGCCGCGCAGCAGACCCGTCACGGTTCGCTGCCCGATCGTCAGTGGCAGCATCGCCGTCCGGACGGTGGTGCGGGCGGCGAACCGTGCGATGTCGACCGTGCCGCCGAGCAGGCCGCGCGGGCGCAGGCGACGTACATGGCGCTCGATACGGTGAACGGCGTCCTGGATGTCGTCGGCCTGGCTTTCCAGCATCAGTCGGTACGGGCCGGGCGGCGCGACCGCGGCATCGGCCCGCATCCGGTCGAGCGCTACGGCATGGGCATGGTGGGCATCCTCTAGCGCGGGAACCAAGGTCTCCGTCATCACAGCCATGGGGTTGCTCCCTGCATACGGGGATCGGGCGCCGCTCAGCCACGCGGCACTCACGGCTGCCCGCCTGCCGCCCTGCGGCCGGACAGCCGGGACCATCCTGCGAGGCCCGACCCAAGATCACCCGTCGGATACGGCGTTCATGCAGGCCTGGCACCCTGCGGGAGGACGCCGGGCCTCGCACTGTCGTGGCCAGGGCGACGACCCGCACCGTTCACCCAAATGGGTGACTCCAGGCTCAGAGGACCGGGAAAACCGCCGCGAAGAAGAGCCACAGCAGCACGGCCCAGAACAGCGCCGCGACCATGGAGACGAGCAGGGAACTGCGCCACTTCAGCACCAGGAACGGAAACATCCCCAGGAGGGCCCAGACACCGCCCACGTCGATCGATGTACGGGCAGCCTCACCGAGTGTTCTCGCTCGCCCTGCCGCGAGAAGGCGCAGCAGGCGCTGCGAGACGAATCCGTACAGGCCGAACACGACGGGGAAGAACCACAACGGCGTGAACGTCACCAGCTGAGACTCCGACAGATCGTTGAACAGCACCAGGTAGATGAGTGCGGCCCCCGCCAGGCCTCCGACCAGGAGCGTTCCGTAGAGGGCGCTCAGCGCGGCCGATTCCGGTGCAGCGGCGGGCACAGGGAGAGGAACAGGCACAGGCTCAGGCGCGGCAACGGCAGAGGCATAGGGCACGTCCGGCGGGGACACCCGGACCACCCGGTGACAGTGGGGGCAGCGGACGTCCTGACCCGCTCGGTCGGCCGGTACGGCCAGCAGGTGGCCGCACGCGGCCTGGAACTCCAGTTGCTGCCCCGTGTTCACGAGTGGTGTCTCCTCGGGTGGTTCCTGAATCTGGTCGCGGTGCGTGATCAGGGGAGGTCACGACCGGGGATCGAGCCTGCCGCATCGAGGAGCGCGAGCCATCGTGGAAAGTACGCAATCCGCTACGTAGGCGGGACGAACTCGTCGAGCAGGGCGGGCAGGCGTGCCCGGTGCGCCTCGCGGATGACCTGCCAGGCATCCGCCACCGGACCCATGTGCCCGAGCTTGTCAGGGTTGATCACCGAGCGGATCGTCTGGATCCGTCCGTCGAGTATGTCGAGCGACAAGGTGTTGAGGACCCTGCCGTCGCTGTCGCGGAAGACCGCGCCCGGCTGGCCGTTGACCTGGTGCGGCTCGACCACGACGCCGATCCTGACCAGCGGCGGGAAGACCGCGGCGAGCACCCGGGCCACCTTCTCGTCGCCGGTGACGGGCTTGGTCCACTGCGGGGCCTTGCCGCCGCCGTCGCCGACCATATGGACGTCGGTGGCGAGGAGTTCGCGCAGCCCGTCGGCATCCCCTTCCCTGATGGCGTCGAAGAAGCGCTCGGCGAGTTCCTCGCGTTCCCGTCGGTCGGCCTCGAACCGGGGCCGGCCCGCGTCCATGTGCCGGCGTGCCCGCACGCCGAGCTGGCGGCATGCCGCCTCCGGGCGCCCGACGGCCGACGCGATCTCCGGGTAGCCGTACCCGAACACCTCCCGCAGCACGAAGACCGCGCGCTCCAGCGGGGTCAGCCGCTCCAGAAGCAACAGGGCCGCCATCGACAACGAGTCCGCCAGTTCCGCCGAGCGCTCGGGGTCCTCGTAGGGGTCGGTCAGCAGCGGCTCGGGGAACCACGGCCCCTGTACTCCTCCCTTCGGCGGCGGGCCGAGCGCAGCATGTCGATCGCGACCCGGGTGACCACTGCCGAGAGGTAGGCACGGGGCGATGTGGGGTGCGTG
The DNA here is from genome assembly GCF_008806595.1 of Streptomyces luteolifulvus. Classification (GTDB taxonomy): domain Bacteria; phylum Actinomycetota; class Actinomycetes; order Streptomycetales; family Streptomycetaceae; genus Streptomyces; species Streptomyces luteolifulvus. The sequence continues at coordinate 49,546 of NZ_VZRB01000014.1, forward strand.
GGGGAGGCCTCGTAGCGCAGCCAGGTCTCCTGGACGGCGTCCTCGGCCTCGCTCACGCTGCCGAGGATCCGGAAGGCGATCGCGACCAGCAGCGGTCGCTGCTCCACGAACTCCTCGGTACGGGTCACCCGAGGCCCTCCCGGAAGCCCTGGCGCCAGGAGGGATAGCGCAGCTCCCAGCCCAGCTCCCGCTTGGCCTTGGCGTTGGAGAAGCCGCGCCCCTCGGTCATCATCGTCACCGCCACGTCCCCCGCCAGCAGCCGGGCCAGCCACTTGGGGACCCGCAGGGGCGGCTTCGCGCCGGCGCATGCGGCCAGATAGGGCAGCCACTCGCCGGCCGGGGCGGGTTCGTCGTCGACGATGTTGAACACGCCCCTCGCCTTCTGCTCCACGGCCAGGACGGTCGCGCTCGCCGCGTCGTCGAGGTGCACCCACGAGCTGTAGCCCGTGCCGCCCCCGACGAGCGGAAACTGCCGCTTGCGCACGAGCTCGACCACATCGTCGCTGGCGCCCGGCCCGTAGAAGCCGCCGTATCGCAGAACCGCGCCATCAGCCGCGACGACGACGTCCTCGACGTGGCGGATCGCCTCCGCGCCCTTGCGCATCGAGGTCCCCATGTCCACGGGCAGCGGGTCCTCCTCGGTCTTCACCCATCCGCCCTCGCGGATGCCGTTCCACGAGCCGAAGCCCTGTGCGACGAAGTGGGACACCCCGGTCGCCTCGGCGGCGGCCAGCAGGTGGTCCGTGCCCTCGGTGCGCAGGCGGTTGGTGGTGGCGAACCATCGATCCATGTGCTTCATGTCGGGCTTGCCGGAGTGCGCCATGGAAATCGCGGTCATCTGGTGCACGATCGCGTCCGGCCGGGCCTTCGCCACCGCCTCCCCGACCGACGCCGCATCCAGCCCGTCCATCACGACGCCCTCAGCGCCGAGCTGGTCGAGCAGTCCCAGCTTGGCCGCGCTCGTCGTCGTAGCGGTCACCTGGTGGCCGCGGGCCACGAGCTGCGGCACCAGCCGCCGCCCCATGACCCCGCTCCCGCCTGCCACGAACACCCGCATGACCATCACCTTCCCGGTTCCGAAGTACGTCTCCTGCATGTGAGACGAGACAGCCCCTTCCGTGTGTGACATGGGGGACGGCGGTGAGGAGGCGTCCGTCGGCGGTGACAGGCCTGTGACAGTCGGCGGACACGGTCATGACGTCACCCAGGCAGCCTATTCAAAGCGGACAAACAAGACCTATTCGGGCATTTGTCCTCTGCTTCCGAGGGTGTGAGCAGGGACGGCCGAACCGATCCGTCCAAGGGAATCCCATGAGCCTCATGAGCCCCACGCCCTCCACCCCGCACACCGAAGCCCCCGCCCCCGCGCTGGCCCCGCGCGAGCTGGAGACCCTCCGGCATATCGCCTCCGGGTGCACCTATCTGCAGGCGGCGCGCCAGATGGGACTCTCCGCACACACGGTCGACGCCTACCTCCGCCGTATCCGGGCCAAGCTCGCCATCAACACCACCGCCGAACTCACCCGGTGGGCCATCGCCCTGGGCCTGTGACACCCACGTGTCAAGACACGAATGTTCGAGACATGACGCCGGGCCCTTCGATCATGCCTAGTGAATTCCCCTGCCCCACTCGGGCGAGGACAGCCTTTGGGTGGACAACGACACGGAACAGGTGAGTGACGATGATGTCCGGGCTGCGCAGAGGCCGACGTATTCGTGGATTGAGCAGACGTGGTTTTCGGGTGGGCCGATGGACGGCCGCGAGAGATACGACGGTCGAACCCGACGGATTCTCCCTGGCGTGTTCGGTCACGGAACAGGTGCGGCGGACGGGGAAGCATTTTCTGCCGGAGCGGATGCTGCTCGACCTGACCCGCATTCGAACTCGGCATGCCGCGGGATGCCCGTTTCTCGCAGCATTTCTCGACTGCCTGCTGGACAAACACGAGGAACGCTACTGGAACCGGAGCTATCTCGCGCTGCCGCTCCTGGAGCTCCTCCTGGACGGCCGGCATTCCACATTGAGTCCTGACCGGCTCTCCACCCTGCTCGTATCCGACGTCATACGCTTCGAGATAGAGACGGCAGGCGGGTCACGCCAGGCACCGGGCCGGGGGCGCCCCGACGCGGTGACCCTGCGCAAGCGACTGCGCCAGGCGCTGCGGTTCGTGGCTGATGATCTCGGCGGACCGCACACCGAGGACCTGCCGTCGCGGGTGGCTCACATGTCCCAGCCCCGCTTGGAAGAACTCCTCGGCCATCTGCCCAGGCCGCCGGCGACGGACGCCGGCCGGTGGTTCGACGTAACCGTCCAGCCCGTGTACGTGCTCCATGACGAATACTTCTTCATCCGCGTCCTGCAGACTCACGAAATGCTTTTCACGGCGATCGCGGCGGACATGCAGGCGGCGATAAGCGCACTGCGTGATGGGCGCCTGGAAGAGGGCGCGGAGCGAGTAGATCATGCGGCTGACATGTTCGAGCGGGCCGCAGCACTGTTCCGGATAGTCGCCACGATGCGGGCAGAGCAATTTTCCCTGTTCAGGCAGTTCACCCAGGGTGCCAGCGCCATCCAGTCCGAACAGTACAAGAGGTTCGAGATCCTGTGCGGCCTGCCGCCTGCCCCGCGACTGCGGTCCGCTGCCTTCACCAGTGTGCCCGTCGTGCGGGCCGAGGCGGAGAACGCTGACCATGACACCGTCAGCCAGGCCTGTCTCGACCTGCGCGGCGCCGGTGGAGTCAGCCAGGCGGAGTGGAGTCTGCTCGACGCGGCACTCGCCAGGCTGGAAGGCCGGCACCGGCGCTGGAAGTCCACGCATCGCAGCCTCGCCGTGCGCATGCTCGGCGATGCGCAGGGATCCGGCTACACCGATGGCGTTCCGTACCTGACGACATGTTTGCAGAACCGGCTGTTCTGGCAGCTCGGCGCGCAGTGACCCGCGGGCCGGTCCGTCGGCGCGGCCGTGCCGTCCCGGTGGCGGGTTCGGACGCCCGGCACGATGCTGGAGACATGTCCGGACGGGCTCCTGTGGTCGTGCACCCGCCGCTGGGCACGGGTGGCCGACGTGTGACTGCGCGCGGCGAAGATCTCGGCCTGGCCTTTTCCGACGAGGACCTCCTCGAGTTGCTGTCCCGCGCGGGCCTGCCGGATGCCGACGATCTCCTTGACGATCCGGCCTGGGTGAAGTGGCGCGGCGCCGATGCGCATCACTACGACGCGGCGTAGTGAGACGCGGCGCAGCGAGAAGAGCGCCTGACCCCGAAAAGCCGACTCAGCAGGACCGAGGGGCGATTGTCAGTGCCGGGTGTCACGCTGAGGTCACCCATGATCTGCGAAAGGAATCGATCGCCATGATCACGACCGACTTCGTTCCCGGCAACCCCTGTTGGCTCGACCTCGGTGCCCCCGACGTCCGGGCTGCCGCGGCCTTCTACGGCGCGGTGCTCGGCTGGGACTACGAGTCCATGGGCGAGGGGGAGATGGAAGGCGGGATGTTCCGTAAGGACGGCAAATTCGTCGCCGGGCTCGGCAAACTCACCGAGGAGGGCGCGCGTTCGGCCTGGATGATCTACTACAGCGTCCCCGACGCGGACGCCACGACCCAGGCCGTGCTGCGCGGCGGCGGCACGGTGCGGGTGGAGCCGCGGGATCTCGACAACTGGGGCCGGATGGCGCAGTACAGCGACCCGTTGGGCGGCCAGTTCGCCGTCTGGCAGCCGGGGGACAACAAAGGTGTCGAGCTGGTGGACGCACCGGGTTCGCTGTCCTGGGTGGAGCTCTACACGAGCGACGCCGCGGCCGCGAAGGAGTTCTACGGCGGAGTGTTCGGCTGGCAGTACGGCGACATGGAGCTGCCGGGCGGCGGGGGGACGTACTCCCTCATCACTCCCGCCGGGCTCCCCGAGGAGCGTATGCAGGGCGGCCTCATGGAGGTCTCCAAGGAGGACCTCGCCCTGGCGAACGGACGGCCCTACTGGCACCCGGTCTTCGCCGTCGCCGACTGCGATGCCACCGTGGCCAAGGTCACCGAGAACGGCGGCAGCGTGCAGATGGGGCCGGCGGACGCGGAGGGAGTGGGCCGGCTCGCCGTCTGCCTCGACCCGTCCCACGCGGACTTCGTCGTGCTCACGCCCGCCCAGAGCTGAGTCCTCGCAGCCGGGTACTCCCTCTCGCCCGAGTTGCACTGGGTGGGCTGGGACGACGGTGCATCGTGACCGCCCGGGCCCTCGCTCGTACTGAAGGCCCGGGCGGCACATGTGCTCACTCGACTTGCTCATGCGCCCTGGCGTGCCCCCGCTCAACGCACTCCCGGTCCCCGAAGCCGTGAGGCGTACGCCGGGGTGGCCGCTCTGGCGGGGAAGCCCGCGGAGTGGCCCGGACCGAGGACGTGATGGCCGATGGGGTCCCCGTCAAGCTGTACTGGCCGCAGCGCGAGGGCCCGCACCCGGTCCTGATCTGGATCCACGGGGGCGGATGGGCCGTGGGCAGCACGGCCGCGTCCGATGTGACGGCCCGGGACCTGTGCCGTCGGAGACTCCGCCGGGGGCAACCTTCCCGCAGCGAGGGACGCCATGGAACGCGTCGCCTCGGCCGTGCGGCGTGCCCCTGGCCTGAGGACTCTGTGGCCGGGCCGCTCCAGGAAGAGCGTCGAACGGATCGTCAGCCTGGGGCGCGGTGTCCGTGGTTGTGGAAGCCGGCCGTACGGATCGGCACTCGCCCGCCTCCGCAGGGGCGCGCGCCGGCCACTGCGGCTGCGGCTCTGACATGCACGTCCCCCTCCGCGGGCCGACAATGGTCGCAGGCAGGATGCGCGTAGACGCCGGACACCGCTGTCGGTATCCGTCGGTGCCGCGACACCGACACCGACACCGCAGTGACACGGCCGGAGGGCGGCAATGGTCAGCGAAGTGACGCGCATGACCGTGCTGCGTCGGGCGGTGCAGACCACAGTCGCTGCCAGTACCGGGTTCTACCTCTGCCTGTACGGATTCGACGAACCCGTGGCCGCGCTCTACGCCCTGTTTGCCCCGATCGCGTTGGGCCCGCTGTCCTCCATCTCCGGAGCAGGCAGGCAGCGGGCGACGGTGATGCTGCGCGCACTGCCGTTCGGCCTGCTGCTCGTCGCCCTCGGTACAGCACTCGCCGCGAGCACCTGGGCGGCCGTGGCCGGCATGGCGATCGTCGGCTTTGTCCTGGGCTTCGCCCCGGTCGGCGGCCCGCGCAGCGCGGGAGCGGCGCCGGGTCTCCAGCTCTTCTACATCCTGGCGTGCTTCCCGCCGTATGCCCCCCAGACACTGCCGGCCCGGCTGATCGGGGCGGGACTGGGCGTGCTGGCGCTCGCAGCCAGCAGCTCACTCCTCTTCCCCGGTACGTCCGCGCCCGGCTACCGCGCACGTCTCGCCGACGCCCTCGACACAGCGGCGGCGGGCGCAGACAGCCATGTGCCCGTCACGCGCCTTCGCGAGGCCGGCGAGCAGCTGAGACTGTCGTATGTACCGCCCGGCAAGCGCCCTACCGGCCCGGGACGCACGGACCGGGCGCTGACCCAGGCCGGCGCGGCGACCCGCCGTCTGCTGCAGGGGCTCGCCGAACTGTCGGCGGCGCGCGGTGCCGCGGCGGTCACCGACCCGTCGTGCGACGAACTGCTCGCCCATGTCGCGGGCGTGTGCACGTCGGCCGGCGCCTCGCTACGAGCGGGAGCGGGAACGCCGTCGGTCGCGTCCCTCGAAGCGACGATGGAACGCATCCAGGCGGAACGTATCCGCCGCAGCGCGCCGCCGCACCGGTCGGACTTCGGCGTACTACGGAGACAGTCCTCCGTGCTCGAAATCGCCGCGGCCGCATGGATCGCCGTCACGGCACTGGGCATCGCCGAACGCGGACGCAGGCCGCTGCCGACCCCGGGAGATGTCTTCTGGTACGCGGACCTCCCCACACGCCACCTGTGGGGACGCCGCATCAGCGCCAATCTCACCCGGCGTTCCGTCTGGTTCCAGAACGCGGTACGGGTCGCACTGGGACTGGCGGCGGCCCGGCTCGTGGCAGGCACACTCGACCTTGCCCACGGGTTCTGGGTCCTGCTGGCGGTGCTGACGCTGGGCCGCACCACCGTCGGGGCGACCTGGAGCGCGGTCCGGCAGGCGATCGCCGGTAATCTGGTGGGGGCCGCGGCTGCCGGCGTACTGCTGCTGACAGTGGGACAGCATTCGGACGTCTATGCGGCCATGCTCGTCCCGGTCATGCTCGTGGCGTTCGTACTGGGTCCGCTGTGGGGGATCGTTTACGCCCAGGGCCTGTTCACCTTCCTGGTGGCCCTCGTGTTCGCCCAAGTCACGCCGGTGAGCTGGCAGTTGTCCGAAGTGCGTCTGATCGATGTCGTCACCGGCAGCACCGTCGGCCTGCTGTGCGGCCTGCTGGCCTGGCCCGCCGGGGGTCACCGGGAGGTCCGCCGCACGATGGCCGATCTGCTGCGGGCGTGCGGAGACCTCATCCCGCCCACCGCCGACTTGGTGACCAACCCTGCGGCTCCCTCACATGCATCGCTGCCGACCCTGCCCCTGCTGCACCGTCTCAGGCTGGCCGAGGCGGCGTACGCGCAGTACCGCAACGAACCCACCACGGACCAGGAGCGGGCACCGGCCGACTGGCACGCGGTTCTCATCGTCGCCCACGAGACCCTGGAGGGAACCCATCGCCTGCTGCGCTTCGACCTCACCGCGACCGGCCCCCCGCCCGACGGGAGACGACCGACCCAGGCGGTGCCCGAACAGGCAGTGGCGCAGCCCGTACTCGTCGACCTCGACGCCTGGCTGACCGGAATAGCCCGTCAACTCGACCGGATCACCGCGTCAGTTCCGACGAGCCCGGCCCGACGGGCGCCCACGCGTGCTCACTAGCAGGAAATATCCGAAACAACCGGAGAAGTCACCCCGGTTGATGCCACAGTGGGATGCCGTGTGGACAACCCTCGCGCCGCTCATCGGCGTTGTACTCGGCGGCCTCATGTCATGGCTCGCCCAGCACTCGGTGGGACGCGCCTCGAAACGGGCGGCACGCCGGGACGAACGCCTCACCCGTCTCATCGACTTCCTCTCCGCGGTTCAGGAAGCCGAACGGGCGGTCGTGGACCGCTATCACAACAACCTGGCCGACGAGCAGTGGCAGGCCCGGGCACGGCAGACCATCGACAGGGTGTGGGTGACACAAAAGACGATCCACATGGTGTGCGAGCCCGAGGTCAACGATGCGGCACGCGAAGTCGCGTTCACCGTGCAGAAGCTGATGAGAGAGGGTCCGGTCGACACGCAGGCGCCGCAGGACGAGAAGGTCTGGGCAGCCGTCAGCCCCAGCCGACGGGCGTTCCTGGACGTGGCGCACCGCTATCTGAGGTGAACTGCGTCAGTACCTGTCGCTGCCGGGTGCGTGTACTCCGTCCCATGGTTGGCCCGTGATGATGAGCTGGGCCTAGGCTGAGTCGGCGACGTTGGCACCAACGATGCGGAGGCTGAGACTGCGACGGCGCTGTAGCAGGGCACGCCGCTGTCTTCGGACCGCGGTCGGAGCGTGAAGTCACGTACGTCATCGGGCGGGCTCACTGGGGCCAGGGCATTGCCACCATGGCGCTCGCCGAACTGATCAAGCTGGAGCCCGTACGCCCGCTGCACGCCGACGCCGCTGGTGACAATGCCGGTTCCCTCCGGGTGCTGGAGAAGTGCGGCTTCCTCGTCACGGGGAGGAGCCGGTGCTTCGCGCGGGCTCGCGGCGAGGAGATCGACCTGGTGCACTTGACGCTGAGCTGAGCGCACCGCGCCCGGGACAGCTCACCCGCCAACGCGAGATGCTCGTTGATCGGCCCGGTCCGGGCGTAGTAAATTCCAGCGCGGAGGCGCCGCAGCGCCTGCCCCGGACGAGATGGGCGCCGTACCCGGTCTGCAAAGACGACGCTCTCAGGAGGCGTCATGGGCGGCAACCCTCATCAGGTCGACTTCGGGTCCGGGGAACCCGAGGCGAGGGCGCTCGACGTCAGGTGGATCCACGGCTCGCCCTCCGCGAAGCACAACACCGATCCCGACATCCAGGTCCACGCATACGACGAGCACACCTTCATCCTGCGCCAGAACAAGGCGGTCAACTATGAGGCGCCGTTCCTGTTCCTGATCTTCGGCAACACCGGAGCCGCCCTGGTCGACACCGGAGCCACCGAGTCCGCGGAGTTCTTTCCACTGCGCCGGGTGGTCGACGACCTGATCGAACGCTGGCTGGCCGAGCATCCCCGGAACGACTACCCGCTCCTCGTCCTGCACACCCACGCCCACGGCGACCACATCGCGGGCGATGCCCAGTTCACCGACCGCCCCCACACGACGGTGGTCCAGGCGGATCTGAACAGCGCCTGGGAGTACTTCGGCTTCGCCGACGATCCCGATCGGGTGGCGCGGGTCGATCTCGGCGGCCGGGTACTGGAGTGCCTCGTCACCCCCGGTCATCACGAGGCGGCGGTCACGTACTACGACCCGCACACCGGGTTCCTCCTCACCGGCGACACGGTGTATCCCGGACGGCTCTACGTGGACCGGGCCGCCTTCAGCAGAACGATCAACCGCCTGATCGCGTTCGCCGAGACTCGACCGGTCACCCACATCCTCGGCTGTCACATCGAGATGACGAACGAGCCCCGCGTGGACTACCCGATCCGAACCACATACCAGCCGGACGAGCCACCTCTGCAGATGACCGTCAGTCAACTCCACGACATCCGCGACGCGATCGAGGAGATCGGCGACCGGCCCGGACGGCACGCGTTCCCCGGCTTCATCATCGTGTGCTGACCGCGATGGGCGCCGGGGGACCGTCTACGCCGACGGCACGCCGGCACCAGCCCTCACGCCCGGCACATGGCGCGTCCGCCGACTCAGCCGGGCAGTAGCTTCGCGCAACCCTTCGCCACGTCGATCGGCAGCCTAGGCTTCCACCCGACACCCGACACCCGACACCCGACACCCACACGGACACCGGCATCGGTAACGGCATCGACCCTGGAGCGCAACACCGTGTCTGACCTTTCACCGGAGCACCCGTACCCGGACCGCCTGCGTGCCGACGAGGCACCCGCCCCGCACGCCCTGCTTGAACCCGTGCTCGGTCTCTTGGGTTTCTGGCAGGGCCGGGGCCAGGGTGATTACCCCACGCTCACCGGAGACTTCGCGTACGCGCAGGAGGTGACCTTCAGTCATGACGGCCGCCCCTTCCTGCGGTACGAGGCCCGTGCCTGGCTGCTCGACGAGCAGGACGCCCCACTGCGCCCGTCGGCCCGGGAGAGCGGCTGGTGGCGGCTTCAGCCCGACGGCCGGGTCGAAGCACTGATCACCCAGCCCACCGGCATCGCGGAGATGATGGTCGGGCATGCGAGCGACAACACCGTCGACCTGTCCAGTCACCAGGTGGCTCTCGCGCCCACCGCCAAGAGGGTCAGCGCCACGCGCCGCCGGTACACGCTGACCGACGACGGCACGCTCACATTCGAGCACGACCTAGAGGCGGTCGGCCAACCCCTGCAGCACCACCTCACGGCACAACTGCGACGCAAGAGCTAGGTCATTGGGGCGCGGTGGCCGGTGGCGCATCCGCCGGGGCAGGTGCGGCCCCGGTGTTTTGCCGCCCCCGTGCTCAGCGGACCGGGAAGCCGAAGGAGTACCCCTGCTCCTTCAGCCACGGCAGGACCTCGCGCAGGGCGGCCACGGTCTGGGAGCGGTCGCCGCCGGCGTCGTGGAAGAGGAGCGTCGGGCCGTTGGACATCTGGTTCTTGACGGTGGAGACGATGGCTTCGGTGCCCGGCCGTTCGAAGTCCTTGGTGTCGACGTTCCAGCCCAGCGGCCGCATGCCGCGGGAGGCGGCGAGGTGGCGGCTGTAGGGGGTGAAGGCACCGCCGGGCGCCCGGTAGTACTGCGGCCGGACACCTCCGGAGGCTTTGGTGATCATGCGCTCGGCGTTCAGGATCTGCTGCGACTGGTAGGACTTGGACTTCGTGTCCATGGTGGTGTCGTGCGAGACCGAGTGGTCACACAGCCGGTGCCCGGCCGCCACCACCGCCTTGACCAGGTCCGGATGGGCCTCGGCCTGGGTGCCCACCATGCAGAAGGTGGCCTTCACGCCGTTCTCCCGCAGAACGTCCAGCACTTGGGGCGTCCAGACCGGGTCCGGCCCGTCGTCGATGGTGATGTTGACGCCCCGGGCGCCGTGGTCCGAGGCGTGGGCTATGCCCACGGACACCCGCGCCGGTGCGGCGGGTCGCGCCGAGGCGCCCGCCCCTGCGTTCCGCCCGTCGGTGGAACCGGCCTGCGCTGTCCATACCGACGTAGCGGCTGCCACCGCGGTCACCCCGACCGCCGCCGCGAGTACCCGGCCGTACCATCCCCGCCCGCCATGCCGCGCCATGTCAGACCTGTTCTTTCTCGTCCTGGTGGGTTCCGTGCACCCATCAGGACGGAGAAAGGGGACCGCGGGATCCGTCTGTTACTGATCACGGACAATTCCGCAGGGGATCCGAGACGCCCGCTGTCCGTGTGCTCACAGGAGGCGACCTGCGCACGAACCCCGCGCACCGCCCCGTGGTGGGATATGTGCATGACTGAGTCGTCGCTGCGTGACCGAATAGAGACGTACTACGCAGCCGTGCCACTGCTCTTCGCCGAAGCCGAAGACTTCGGTCCGCTGCGCCTGTTCGTGCGAAGGGAACCCGGCGCGCCGTACTACGGCGGCCCCCACCACGCGAGCCCCACCCCGTCGAGCTCCTCACCTGTCACCGCTGAGGACATCGCCAGGGTGCGTGCCCGGCAGCGCGAGCTCGGCGTGCCGGATGCCTTCGAGTGGCTCGCCGAGGCAGCACCCTCCCTCCGCACCATCGTCGAGGAAGCGGGGCTCCCGGTCGCGGAGCGACCGCTGATGGTCCTCGACCCGGATCACCGGCTTCCCCCGCAATCGCTCCCCGAGGGCGTAACGATCCGAACCGTGGCCGCCGATGATCCCGCTCTGCCCGCTGTCCTCGCCCTGCCGGGTCTGGCCTTCGCGGCACCGGGCAGTGCGGGGGAGTCGGCAGGTCCCACAGAACTGGCGCTGGCAGCGGAGAAACTCGCCGTCGACGGGACGACGGAAGCGACCCGCCCGTCGCTGCGGGCCGGCCATAAGACGCTGATCGCCGCTTTCGCCCCGGACGGCACCCCCTTGGCCGCGGGCCACTACCACCCGGCCGACGCCACCACTGAGATCGGCGGAATCTGCACCCTTGCCACCGCCCGACGCCAGGGGCTCGGCGCTGCCGTCACAACGGCTCTGGCCGGCCACGCCCGCGAGCACGGCGTACGCACCATCTTCCTCGCCTACGCCGAGGACGCAGCGGCCCGCCTCTACGCGCGCCTGGGGTTCCGCCCCGCCGGTACGACCCTGCTGATCGCCAACCAGCCGGCTCGCGGTCAGTAGGTCTGGGCGGGAGATGTGACGACGGCGACGGGGTGAAGGCCGTGGGAGCCTTCACCCCGTCGCACTGGGGGTGGTGATCCGGGTGTTGCCTCACACCGCCGGGGCGGGTGCGGCCGGGGCCGGCTCAGCGGGCGCCGGTGCCGGCGGTGCCGGCGGGGCCGGGTCGGCCGGGGCGGGCGCCGGGTCGGCAGGTGCCGGGTCGGCCGGAGCGGGGGCCGGGTCGGCGGGCGCCGGGGCGGCCGGATCGGGCTTCGCCGGGTCGGGCTTGGCGGGATCGGGCTTGGCCGGGTCCGGCTTTGCGGGGTCGGGCTTGGCCGGGTCGGGCTTGGCGGGATCCGGCTTCGCCGGGTCCGGCTTCTCGTTCTCCGGCTTGGTCTTCTCGACCTCGTGCTGGTCCTTCCAGTGGTCCTTGTCCTTGTCCCAGTGCTCCTCGTGGTGCCGGTGCTTCTTCCAGAAGTAGTAGTCGTTGTAGGAGTCCCAGAAGTACCACTTCTTGTGGTGCTTGATGATGAAGTAGCAGTCGTAGTGGTCGTCCCAGTAGTACTTGTAGTACTTGCCCCAGCAGTAGTACTTCTTGTGCTTCTTGAGCTGCTTCTTGTGCTTGTTGTGGTACTTGCTCCAGCAGTAATTCTTGTTCTTGTGCTTGCCGTGATGTGCGGGGGCCATGGTCGCAGCCGACGCCTTGGGCATCGGGGCCGCCGTTGCGGCGGTGGCCGGCAGGATGACGCCTCCGCCCACGACCACGGCCGAGGCGACCGCCGTGGCGAGGGTCAGCCGGCGCTTGGGTCGGGCTTGGTCGTCCTGCTTGCGGATCATGCGGTTCACGTTTCCTCCTGAAGGGAACGGCACGTTCACGTGCCCGGGGCCTCGTTTCGGATGCGGTGTATTCGGTGAGGCCCGCACTTCAAGTAGGCCCGCACGGCCCCTTCGGGTCATGTTCCGAGGGCTCGGGACTTGACGGACGTATAAGCACCGGGTTAAGGCGACAAACTGCAATCGTATGATCCTACGATCTTCTGCAGGGTGGGTTACCGTGCTGGGTAGACCCTGATAGGAAACTTTCCTAACGATCGATCCCAACTAGCCACCCCCCACCCCGATTTGGAGTCTCTGTGGATCCTGAGACGACAGCCGCCACCCGCACCTCACGCCGTACCGTCCTTGGTCTGATCGGTCTGACCGCCGTCCCGCTGCTCGCCGCGCCGCACGTTGCGGCAGCGCCGGCCGCCGCACCCGGCCTGGACGACCCGGCGAAGAAGGAGATCGCCATGAAGCTGGTGTCGAGCGCTGAGAACTCCTCGCTCGACTGGAAGGCCCAGTACAAGTACATCGAGGACATCGACGACGGCCGCGGCTACACCGCCGGCATCATCGGCTTCTGCTCCGGCACCGGCGACATGCTCGACCTCGTACAGCTCTACACCGACCGCAAGCCCGGCAACGTTCTCGCCCAGTACCTGCCGGCACTGCGACGGGTCAACGGCACCGACTCGCACGACGGTCTCGACCCGAACTTCCCGAGGGACTGGCGAAGGGCCGCTCAGGACACGGCGTTTCAGCGGGCACAGAACGACGAACGCGACCGGGTCTACTTCAACCCCGCGGTCAAGCGGGGCAAGGCGGACGGACTGCGCGTCCTCGGTCAGTTCGCCTACTACGACGCCATCGTGATGCACGGCGACGGTGACGATGCGACCAGCTTCAGCAACATCCGCAAGCGTGCCCTGCGCAGGGCGAAGCCGCCGGCGCAGGGTGGCGACGAGACGGCGTACCTCAACGCCTTCCTCGACGCGCGCGTGTGGGCCATGAAGCAGGAGGAGGCACACAGCGACACCAGCCGGGTCGACACCGCCCAGCGCGTGTTCCTTCGCCAGGGCAATCTCGACCTGAACCCGCCGCTGGACTGGAAGGTGTACGGAGACAGCTACCACATCGGCTGATCTGCATCACCTCTGTGGGTCCGGCCGGCGGCACCGCCGCCGGCCGGACCCACTACGGGCGGGACGGGACGGGCGGCACCGGCGGCAGGCCCGCACCGAGGCCCGGCAGCAGTACGGGCTCCAGCCGGACCCGCCCCTGATCGGCGAGGTACCGCTTGAGCTCCGGCGGCCGGTAGCCCGTGTCCCCGTCGTGGCGCTCCTTGGCCGGCACGGCCAGAAACTCGCTTCCGTCGAGCCGGCCCTCGTCGTCCGCGGCCCGCCCCAGCGGCCGGTGCAGCGGCTTGGCCAGTCGGTACAGCGCCGTCCGCGAAGGGTGCAATGTGCCCAAGGCGTCGGGCTGCACCCGGAATTCGGTGCTCTGATCCGGACTCATCTCATGCGGCCCGGCCGCGCTCAGCGCCTCGGTGTTGAACTCCAGCCCGTATCTGCGGGCCTGGTCGACCATCCACAGCAGCGTGATGTCGGACAGCCCCGGCTCTTTGTAGCCGCCACCGACATCGCAGTGCGACCCGGAGAACCACACCTGCTTCAGCTCCTGGCCCTGCTCGGCGGCGCCGGGCTGCTGGTGCCACAGCGTCGGCCGGAACGCCGAGCGCTGCTCGTCGACGGCCAGCGCGTGGAAGGCCCCCTTGACCCAGCTGCTCAGCTCCGTGTTGTGGAACGCCCAGCGGCGGTTGAACCGGTTCACGGCCGGCTCCAGCCACCCGGGACCCGGAACCGGGATGCCCAGGGCACCGACCGTGTCCCACACCCCGATGAACTTGATCTCCGTCTCGTGCGCATACGACCGACGGAACAATGTGGAGGCCGTGCCGCTCGGCTTCTCGATCCGGTTGCGGTAGAGCGTCCACGCGTCCTTGACCCGGTCGGCGTGGTCCCGGCGCAGGATGCCGCTGTTGCGCACCAGACCCGCCAGGCTGCGGGCGGTGAACGCGCCCCGGCTGAAGCCGAAGAGGAACAGCTCGTCATCGGGCTCGTACGTCTCGACGAGGAAGCGATAGGCGTCCATGACGTTCCGGGACATGCCCGCCCCGAACGCGCCACCGCGCAGGCGCTCCCGCCGGTGGGTGCCGACCCCGCTGTGGTAGTAGACGCGTTGGTCCTTCCCGGCAGCGGATCCCGTCCGTAGGGACAGGGCGACCCTGGTGACGTTGGTCTTGCTCGGCTGGTCGGCGAAGTTCCATGTCCCGTCGCAGCAGACGACCAGACGCTTGGCCATGACCATCCCTCCTCGCGAGAGAAGTCGTCCCGGCAGGCGCCAGTTCCATGGTCGCACCGCTTCACACACCTCGCCATACGACATCTGCGGGGACCTGCGGTGATGGTACGGCGGGTCAGGGACCGTCTAAGGGACGGCGGATGATGTGTCCCACCCGTGCACGCGGTGGATGTGAGCGGTCTTGGGGTAGAGGCCCGCGGTCTCCGAGCGAGGACCGATCTCGAACAGGTCGATCAGCAGAAAGAGCGGGTAGTCCGGAGCGTGCGGCACGTGCTTCACGACGATGCCTTCGCAGCCGATGATCGTGCCCGACGGTCCCCAAACGGCCGTCCAGGTATGCGGCTTCGACGCGTCGAGGGGGACGACGACTTCCGCCATGTCAGTGGTCAACCGCTTGTCCGAATGTGCCTTCACCCCGCATCGGGCGTGGCTCTTTCCCTCGCCGACAGCGTCGGCATCGATCTCGAACATGCAGATCTCGCCGGTGTCCTCCTCGGACAGGTGCTCCGTCCCGACAAGCCACGCCGCGAGCATGCATCCTTCGTCCACGCTCGCGCTCACGGTCACTTCCACGTGTCCGGCGGTGGGCGCCCACAGCACGTGTTCCGGTGTCTCGGTGCGGACGACGAGCCCGTCCGGACGATGCCGGTGTGTTCCTCGCGGAGAGCCTGCTGGGCCGGAGAAGACACCGGTCTGCAGGTTGGACACGCGCAGCGGGGCGTCTTCCTCCCGCCAGTCCGGCTGATCAGCGTCGATACGCAACCGCAGCCCGGAGCCGTCGATCTCGTACCGCGCCCGGGACCGCTCGGGCGATGTCCAGTGCGGCAGATAGTGACCGACCCAGCGATCCTCCCGGAGCAGCGGAGTGGTGAAATCGTCCTGGAAATCGGGCTCACGAGCCGGTGGTTCGGGCAGGCGATCGGGGCTGGCCATCATGACGACATCATGCCTGATGACGGACTTCCTTCCGGGGTGAGGGCATTCTGGCTGCTGCTGTGGCCCGCGTCGCAGAAGGACGTACGGATGAGACAAGGCCGCACGGGCTGCGTATCGCATCACAAGGAAAGGAGGACTGCCGATGGGCCTCGACGACAACGAACCAGAACCCGCTCCTGGTTCCAACTCGGACATCGCGCAGGAGATACAGGACTCCTTTCAAGCCGTGCTGGACGCCTTGGATGCGGCTCGCGCCAACCTCTACGCAGCCGACGAGCAGCAGACCGGTGCCGACCTTTCGCCGCCGTCCTGGGATAAGTACAGCGAACCGGTCGTGCCTGAACCGGTCGTGCGTGCACCGGTCGTGCCTGAACCGGTCGTGCGTGTACCGGTCGTGCCTGAACCGGTCGTGCGTGTACCGGTCGCGCCTGCACCGGTCGTGCGCGCACCGGTCGTGCGTGCACCGGTCGAGCCCGAGCCGGTCGAGCCCGAGCCGGTTCTGGTACATCCAGCACATCCGGCATATCCGACGCATCCCACGCCGCCGGTGGCCCTACCGCCCCCGGCCACCCAGCGCCCGGTCCCGCATGCGGACCAACTCGCCGCCCCACCATCGACATCGTCGCCGCCGAGCGCCCAGGCGCACGCAACGAGAAAGAGCCGAGGATGGCTGCGCTTCACCGACCGACGGGAAGCCCGCCTCGTGGGAGTCTTCGGGGTGGGCGCCGCGAGCGGATTGATTCTCGCCTCCTCGCTGATGGTCAACGACAGCCTCATGCCCGGGGTCCCCTCCCCACCGCCGCGACAGGTGGGTAGTCCTGCGCCCGACGTGCCCGATTCCCCGCTCCCCGAGATCCCGGGCACGGGCGTGCTGCGCCAGGGCGACAGCGGTCACGGAGTGTACGAGTTGCAGGTGCGTCTGCTTCAGGTCCCGAATGTCTACGACGGCGGCGCGATTGATGGCCGCTACGGTACGGAACTCCGGGCTGCCGTGGCCAGATTCCAGGAGTGGTACGGCATCCGCGGCGACGAGACCGGCGTCTACGGCGACAACACTCGCCACGCTCTCATGCTGCGTACCAAGTAGTGCGGACAGACAGCCGCGGTCGCAGCATGGGCTCCCCGTCCGTCAGGACGCCTCCACTGCCGCCTTGATCCGCTGTCCGAACGCGGTGGCATCCTTGCGTGCCGCGCTCAGCGCGAAGCCTACCAGCAGCTTGCCGATGCCATGCCCTTCGAGGACATTGAAGATCCTCAGCCTGGTCGTGCCCGGACCGGTGGCCTCCAGGTCGTAGCCGCCCTCGTCCGCCGTCACGATGTTCTTCGAGGTTTCCGCCCAGCGGATCCGGTGGGGTGCCTCGAATTCGGTGATGCGGAACTGCCGGCCCGTCTTCATGCCGGCGTCCTTGACCGTGCTCGTGAAGACGGTACCCACCGCTGTCGGTCCCTCAGGAGACTTCGTGATCCGAAGGACCCTGGGGCTGAACTCGGGGTCGTTCGTTCCCTCGGCGAGGAAGGCGAAGACCTCCTCGACAGGACGGTTGATCTCGGCTGTCGCCTCGAACTGACCGGCCACGGTTCCTCCCTGTGCAGGGTCGCTGGAGCTCCGTTGAGGGCACACGAGTTTCGCCAGGCACTTTCAGCCTATCGGCTTGTCTTCCTCGGCGCTCCATGAGTCCGCGAGCTCGTCCTGACAGCGTTCGAGCCAATCCAGGTCTGCTTGCAGGTGCAGAGCTGCTCCCTCGATCAGCAAGTGCGCGGCGCGGTTGTCCCTGTCCTCCGCGGCGGCAAGCCGGGACAAGCCTCGCATGGTGCTGAGGCAGTGGCGGCGCTGCTGGTTGATGAGCGCTTGCCGGTCGGCAATGCCGGTTGCCGGGGCCAGGACGAGCTTCATGAAGAATTCGTCCCGTACACGAGGGCCGTCGGTCGGCTTGGCGAACCACCCGGCGAGGTACTCCCGGCCGTCCTCGGTTATCTCGTAGACCCGTTTGTTGGGGCGGCTGGACTGGTTGACATCCTGGCCCTGGATGAGTCCACTTTGTTCCAGTCGGCCCAAGGTGACGTAAATCTGGCCTATGTTCGGGTGAGGGTACGCCGCGCCGAAGGTCCGCTCGAGGCTCTGCTTGAGCTGATAGCCGTGCGCGGGCTCCTTCGCGAGCAGCGCAAGCAACGCCAGGCGCACGGTGCTACGCCTCCCTCCCAGCGTTCCGGGTCCGTATCGCCCCTCGACGAACCTACATCCATGGCATGCATAACAGATAGATTAACGCCCGCCAGGTCAATGGACAGATCTCCACGGGAAACAAGCTGTTCTTGCCGTTGACATTCAGGCGTCCACGTTACATAACATGTATCTACTCCGCAGGCGAGCTGAGGCAGGACCTGCCCTTCGCGACGGAGTGTTCTCCCCCCATGCGCCTCCCCCTGGTCGTGACGGCGACCCAAGGAGGGCTCCTGAGCGACGTGCGAACTGCCTTCCCGTGCGCCGTCACTCCGCCCATCACCACCTCCACCTCCATCTCCCCTTCCCGGCCAGGTCTTCAAGGACAGGAGAACGCAATGAAGCGCGCTGCGGGAGCAGGCATCACCACAGCAGTCCTCGTGGCCACCGCAGTCGGCTGCGGGAGCATCGACGGCTTGATCCCCGGAGGCGGCGGTCGGGAACTCGAGGGGCAGACGGTCACCGTCGCGGGTGTGTGGACTGATGCCGAGCAGCACAACTTCCAGAAGGTCCTCGACGCGTTCTCCGCCAAGACCGGCGCCAAGGTGAAGTTCATCTCCACCGGTGACGACTTCTCGAAAGTCGTGGGCAGCAAGATCGCGGGCGGCAACGCCCCGGACGTCGCGATGGTCCCCCAGGTCGGTGTGCTGCTGCAGTTCGCGAGGAAGGGCTGGCTCATGCCGCTCTCGCTGCGCGTGGGCACCACAGTCGCCGCTCATTACGCCCCCATCTGGAGGTCGTACGGCACCGTCTCCCGTATCTACTACGGTCTGTACGTCAAGGCGACCGACAAGTCGACGGTCTGGTATCGCACCGACGCGTTCGCGCGTGCAGATGTGCGTCCTCCGAAGACCTTCGACGAGATGGTCAAGGTCGCAAAGACCGTCAACGAGTCGGGACTCGGCGGGTTCGCGGTCGGCGGCCGGGACGGCTGGACCCTCACGGACTGGTTCGAGAACATCTACCTCTCCCAGGCAGGGCCCGACAAATACGACAAGCTGGCCAGGCATGACGTGAAGTGGACCGATCCCACGGTCGTCACCGCGCTCACCACCTTCGGGAAGCTGTTCACCCAGGACGGCGTGGTCGCCGGAGGCGCGGGCGCATCGCTGAAGACCGACTTCCCCACGTCCGTGCGGCGCGTTTTCGGTGACGATCCCGGGGCGAGCATGGTCTACGAGGGCGATTTCGTCGGCGCCGTCGTATCGGGCGATCTGAAGAAGAAGGTCGGCGAGGACGCCAAGATGTTCCACTTCCCCCCCGTCGCCGGGGGCAAGGCGCCCTTCGTCGGCGGCGGGGATGCCGCCGTGGTGCTCAGAGCCGGCAAGAACCGGAAGGCGGCCATGAAGCTGGTCGAGTACCTGGCCACCCCCGAAGCCGCGACCGTATGGGCCAGGCAGGGCGGGTTCCTGTCGCCGAACCGCGGCGTGAAGCCGGAGGCCTATCACGACCCCACCACCCGTGCACTCGCGGCCGCCCTGATCAAAGCCGGGGACGGAGTCCGGTTCGACATGTCCGACCAGGCACCCGCCGCCTTCGGCGGTACCGCGGGCGCAGGCGAATGGAAGATTCTCCAGGACTTCCTGCTCACGCCCACCGACGCGGAGGGCACCGCCAAGAAGCTCGAGGACGCGGCAAGCGACGCCTACAGGGACTGAGTCCGCAGGTCTGTCGACCAGCACAGACCGGGGGATTCTCTTCTTCGGCTTCCCATGGCCCTTCGTCCAGGGCGTTTTGACCGGTTCGGTCATATGGAGCGCCGGAGTCAGCACCTCACCCGAACTTCCCCGCTGGAGGTGCTGGCTCCGGTTTCGGCGATGAGAAACCACCCACCTGCCGTGGTCATAGGAGCCAGGAGCGATACCCATGCACTTAACGGACACAGAAACGACCTCCGATGCTTCCTCTCTCTGCCAGGAATGCCGATTTGACCCCACGTCGATTCGCCGTGAAGAAGCCGCAGAGCTGATCGCCATCAATGAATCCGCCTGGCGTCGACTGCTGACGACACGCCACCCCAGCCGCCTGAGTGAACTCCGCGCGTCAGGCGCTCCTTCTCCGCTGCAGCACGCCTGCCGGCTCTGGCGCGCCAGCCATGACTTCGCCCTCGCGTTATGCGCCTTGCTGCCTCACGGCGTGGCCGGGCACCTCGACCGGGTGCAACCGCCGATGCCTGATGTGTCCAATGAGCAGGACCCCTGGATCGTCGCGAAGGGGATCGAGGTGTCGACCACCGTCATTGCCGCGCACTTTCAGGAGTTGACCCTGCGTCAGTGGGAGAAGGCAGTGTTGTGGGAGGACAGCTGTCAAACCATCGGCAATCATGCAGGACGACTGCTGCACGAAATGATTCATCGACAGCACCTCGTGATCACGAGCATTCTCGACAGGGACGATTCACCGGCTGAAGCCCCACGCGGCTACGCCACGTAGATGACCTTGCCGGTGAGGGAGGCCGCCCGGCCCGACACGATGAACGAAACCAGGGCGGCGACCTCGTCGCCGCACCCGGTCGCACCGGCAAGGCCAGGAGCGACCACGTTGACGCGGATGCCGTGCCGCACGACTTCCTTGGCCAAGGCGATGCTCATGCCCTGGATGCCTGTGTTCACCACCGAGCATCGAGCCAGGGCGTCTGCATCGTCGTGGCGGCCGGAGACGGACGACAGATTGACGACGGCTCCGTCTCCCCGGCCGATCAGCATCGGGACCAGGGCCCGGCAGAGGTTGAACGTGCCGAGGAGGTTGATGTCGCTGACGTCCCCCCAGTCGTCCGGCGGGGTCACTGACGGGTCGGTGAGGACGATGCCGGCGGCGTTGACGAGGACGCTGACCGGGCCCAGGCTGTGGGCGGACTGGCGCACAAAGCGATCCGCGTCGTCCTGGTCGGCCACGTTGCACGACGAGAAGAAGACCTTGCTGCCCAGATCCTGGATGCGCTCGGCTGTCTCGGCAGCGCCCTTCGTGCCCTTGCCGTCACAGAAGGCAATGTCGTAGCCGTCCGCCGCAAGTCGTACGGCGACATCCCGTCCGATTCCGCCGGCCGCCCCAGTAACGATGGCCGAACGTCGTTCGGTCAACCCTCTGCCCTTTCCGATGTGAACTCACGGCCAGGCCACCCATGAGCGACGCGACGCCTGTCCTGAGTCTGCGCAGAGGCATCGCCGGCCAGTAGGGGAGAACTACTCAGATGTCCGCCGAGTACGTCGTACCGGGCTGGTCACAGGGGGAGGGAAACCCGCACTGTCTTGCCTCGGCGGTGCGGATCGGAGTGGGCTTCGAGGGTGCCGCCCACCTCGGCCGCGAGGTCCTGGACCATCCGCAGGCCCCATCCGCCGATGCAGTCCGGGGACGACGCGGCCGGCACACAGGGGAGGCGGGGGTCACCGTCGTGCACGGCGATGGTCAGGGCACGGTCATCGGCGATCAGGGTGAGCTCGGCGCAGGGGGACAGCCGGGCGGCGTGCTTGACCGTGTTGGCCACGAGCTCGGTGATGATCACCAGGGCGCGGTCCAGGCATTCCTCGTCGATGCCAGGGGTGCAGTCGGTGAGGACCGCCCGCGCGGCGCGACGGGTGGCGGGGACCGACTGTGCGACGGTCGGGAAGGCCGACTGATAGCGGCACTGGGGGGCCAGCATGGTGCCTGTCAGGGACGCGGGTTCCCCCACACCGTCCAAGGCGTCCCTTGCAACCGGGGTTGTAAGCATGTCCAGTGACCGTCCTGACTTGTTCGGACTGGAGAAGACGGACTGCGATCCCGCCGGGGAGTGCGGCTTCGCGGTGTCGGCAGTAGAGGGGGACCTCTGGAGCCGGGCTTGGTTATGCATACATGTTAAGTATCTGCGGGGATGGTGTGTCAATGGTGTTAGGGGAAGGATCAAGGCACTATGCCCGGAAAACGGTCGGCGTCCCTGTGACCTGCGGCGACGTGCGGGAGGAGTTCCGGCGCAGCTACCGTGTTCGGTCGCTCAGCGTCAACGGACGATGTCGTTGAGCTCACGGGCGAGGCGGGCCACCGCGGCGTCGGGTGTCTGCCGCCCGGCCAGGGCGTCGTATCCGACAGCCTGGACGGCCAGACTCACCTGCTCGTAGTTCGGGCTCTTGGGCCGCGGCCTGGCCGTGAGGATGCTCTGCTTGAGCGTCGGCAGGTACGGGAACCTGCGGATCAGCGCCGGGTCCGTGTACAAAGCGGCGCGCACGGGCGGCAGCGACCCCTGAGTGAGGACCTCCCGCTGGACCCGGGCACTCGTCAGGTACGAGATCAGCTCGGACGCCGACTTCTTGTGCGCCGAGTGCGTGTTGATGGCCAGGTTGGAGCCGCCGAGAATGCTCGAACCCTGACCGTTCGGACCCGGGAGCGGGACCACGCCGACCTTCCCGGCGATCTTGGACCCCTTCTCGTTGGCCAGGTCGTACACATAGGGCCAGTTGCGCAGGAAGAGCAGACGGCCGTTCTGGAAGGCGAGGCGGGACTCCTCCTCCTTGTAGGCGAGCGCCCGCCTGGGGATCCAGCCGTCGCGCACACCCCGCGAAAGGAAGCCCAGGCCCTCGCGGGCCGCGGCGGAGTCGACGGCGACGCGTGTCCCCTCCGGGTTGAGGATCTGGCCTCCCGCGGACTGCATGACCTCGGCGAGGTTGACGGTGAGACCCTCGTACGGAAGGTACTGGCCGGCATAGCCGTCGAGGCCGTACTTCGGTGCGACCGACTTCGCCAGCTGCTCGAGTTCGCGCCAGGTCCGCGGCGGTTGCCGGCCTTCGCGCCGGAGGAGGTCCTTGCGGTAGTAGAGCAGTCCCGCATTGGTGACGTACGGGACGGCATACAGCTGCCCGCGGAAGGTGGCCGTGTCCACGACCGGGGGCAGGAACTGTCCGAGCGGGAAGCGGTCGCCGTCGACCGGGGTGATCCAACCGGCGGCGGCGAAGTCCGAGGTCCACGTCACGTCGATGTTGAGGACGTCGAAACGGCTGCTGCCCGACCGAAGACCGCTGGCCATCTGTGCGCGAACCTCGTCCGCGGCCTCCGGCAGCTCGATCACCTTCACCTTCTCCCTGGGGTGCGAGCGGTTCCACTCGCCCAGCACGTCGCGCAGGTAGTCGGTGATGTCACCGCCCGTCACGAAGGTGATCTCGTCCGTGCCCGAGGAGAGCTCCGCGCTGCCGTCACCGGTGCATCCTGTGAGCAGCAGGGCTCCCGCAAGGAGCCCGCCACCCGCAGTTCGCGCCCATTGCATGGATGCCTCCCGGTGTATGCCGCGTTCGGCGGTTCTGGACGTATGCTCTATGCATACCTGTTAGCCATGACGGATTCCAGAGCTCAGAAGAAAGGGCGGGGGAGCCGACGGAAGCCGAGGTTCCCCGGTCCGCGGCGAGGAGAGGAGCTTCAGAGTGCGTCTCGCCCTTCTGGTACTCCTGTCCAGGGGCCCAGCTCACGGCTATGAACTCAAGCAGGCCCTCGAGCGGCTCATGGGTGCAGCCTACCCCCAGCCGAACATCGGGCAGGTCTACGTCACGCTCAGCAGGCTGGAGAACGCACATCTGATCGATGGCGAGGACGTCGCCCAGTCCAGTCGGCCGAACAAGCGGATCTACCGACTGACCGAGGCCGGGCGGGAGGCGGTGGCCGGCTGGTTCGAGGAGCCCGTCGAGCCGAAACTGCGGGACGACTTCTTCATGAAGCTCGCGCTCGCCCACGAGACGGGCGCGGCCGACCAGATCGCCCTGATCAACAAACACCGCCGGTACTGCCTCAACGCCATGCGTGACCTGTCCAAGCTCGCCGCCGCCGAGGACCGGGACCACCGGATCTCGCAATTGATGATTGAGGGTGCGATGCTGCACCTACAGGCAGACCTCGACTGGCTGGAACGCTGTCAGGAGGAGCTGGAATGAGCCCTGACACCTCACCCAGCGCCCCTGGTTCACAGCCCATGGTGAAGGCGCTCGGCCTGGTGAAGACATACAAGGCAGAGGGCGTCGAGGCGAAAGCCGTCCGGGGCGTCGATCTGCACGTCGAGCCGGGTGAATTCGTTTCCGTGACCGGCCCGTCGGGCGCCGGCAAGTCCACCCTGCTGCATCTGCTGGGAGGGCTGGACCGACCGGACAGCGGTCGTATCTGGCTGGACGGCCGCCAGGTGGACTCGCTGAGCGAGGCCCGCTGGGCCGTGCTGCGCCGGCGCAGCATCGGCATCGTCTTCCAGTTCTTCAACCTGGTCTCCAACCTCACCGTGGCCGACAACATCGAACTCCCCGCGCTGCTGGCCGGCAAAAGCCCCCGGCAGGCGAGGACGAGCTGCGAGGAACTGCTCACCGAGCTGAGCCTGGAGGCCAAGAGACGCAGCATGCCGAGTGAGCTGTCCGGAGGCGAGCAGCAACGGGTCGCGCTGGCCCGGGCCCTGGT
The DNA here is from genome assembly GCF_008806595.1 of Streptomyces luteolifulvus. GTDB lineage: Bacteria > Actinomycetota > Actinomycetes > Streptomycetales > Streptomycetaceae > Streptomyces > Streptomyces luteolifulvus. The sequence goes on from NZ_VZRB01000014.1 coordinate 73,737, forward strand.
CAATCACCCGCGTCTCCTGCTGGCCGACGAGCCGACCGGCAGTCTGGACAGCAAGGGAAGCCGCGAAGTCATGCGGCTGCTCAGCCGCTTCCATCAGCGTGGACAGACCATCCTGCTCGTCACCCACGACGCGAGGGTGGCGAGCACGGCGGACCGAGTGATCAGTTTCTTCGACGGCCAGGTCGTCGACGACGCCGTCCTCGGCGGCCCCGAGCACGTGCCGAGCAGCGTCGCCGACATCCTCAAGCTCAGGGACTGAACAGATGCGGGCCACCGCGCGCTGGGCGCGCGCCGACCTCCGGGCCAACCGTGGCGAGGCACTGTTCATCGTGGTTGCCACCGCGGGGATCATCGCCTCCCTCCTGCTGGCAGGGGCGCTTCTGCAGTACGCGGCCAACCCGTGGCAACGCGTCTTCACGCAGTCGTCCGGGGCCCATGTGTGGATCCACACCCGGACCACCGAGGGCGCCAACAAGCTGACCGACCTCGACGGAGTCGAGGGCTTCGCCGGCCCGTTCCCGACCACCCAGACAGCCGCCGAACACGGTGGCGCGCGGGTGCCGCTCGAACTGCGCGGTGCCGAACCCCAACCCCCCGGGACTGCCCGTCCGGTGATGGACTCGGGCAACTGGCTGGGGGAGGCGACACCGGACGGCGTGGTGCTCGAACGAACGGCCGCTGATGCACTGTGGGCCAAACCGGGCGACACCGTGCGAGTCCGCGGAAGCAGCGGCGCGTACACCACCCTGCACGTCGTCGGCCTCGCGGACACCGCCGAGCCGCGCTATGCACGGGGGGTGACCCCCGGAGTCGCCTGGGTGCTCACTCCGCAACTGCACCAGATCGAGTCCGACCCCCGGCGCATGGGCCAGACAGTCGGACTACGGCTCGCCGACCCGCGGGACGCCGACTTCGCCGTGCAGCAAGCGGTCACCCTGCTCGGTGCCGACCAGGTGGCCAAGGTCTCCACCTGGGAGGAGGCACGCGCCGAGGCCGAGGGTGACAACCGACTCCTGGGGCTGCTGCTCGGCTCGTTCGGCCTGGGCGCCCTGCTGGCGGCCGCGGTCGCCGTGACCGGAGCGATCAGCACCCGTGTGCGCGGGCACCTGCGCGACATCTCCGTACTCAAGGCCGTCGGCTTCACGCCGAGCCAGGTCGTCCGGGCCTTCCTGGTCGAGCATTCGGCTCTGGCGGCGATCGGTGTCGCCATCGGGGCGGTCGTCACGGCAACCATCGGCCCCCTGCTCCCGGGTCGTATCGGGGAGGCGATGGTGCTGTGGGGCAAGCTGCCCGGGTACGGATGGGCCATCCTCGCCACCTCCCTGGGTGCGGTGCTCGTCATCGCCGTCGCCACCACCCTGGCCGCGTGGCGCGCGGGGCGTGTGTCACCCATTCCCATCGCCCGAGGTGCCGCCAGGGGCGGCCGCCGGCTCTCCGGAACCGCCAGACTCGCTCTTCGGCTGAGAACGCCGCCCGCTCTCCTGCTCGGCTGGCGCGGGGCGTTCTCCCGGCCGGCGCGCGCCACCGCGGCCGTGGGCCGGCTCGCCATCCCCCTGCTCATGATCACAGTCGCTCTCGGGGCCTGGTCCACCCTGGACCGGTTCGAGAACCGGCCCGAGGACATCGGACTCGCGGCAGAACTCAGTGCCCGGCCCGAAGGCATCGACGACGCGACGGCACGCAGACTGCTGGCCGATCAGCCGGGAGTGACCACGGTCTATCCCGGGATCGAGGTCGCCGCCCTGGTTCCCGGCCAGACCAGAACGATCACGCTCCGCGGACTGGGCACCTCGGACCGCCCCTACCCCTTCAGCATCGCGGCGGGGCGCACCATCCGGGACTCGCACGAAGCCGTGGCGGGCGAGGGACTGCTCGACCTGCTGGGAGCCGATGTCGGTGACTGGGTCCGGATGACCGTGGGGGGCAGTCCGCAGGTGCTCCACATCGTGGGCCGCAGCATCGAACCGCAGCACAACGGCCGGGTGATCTCGACAACCGTCGACACGCTGCGCACGGCGCCCGGTCCACTGCGACCGGAGTTCTACAACCTGGTTCTGGCGCCGGGAGCCGACCCCGACAAGGTCAGCACGGCACTGGCCGAGTCCTCGCACGGTGGTCTGGAGATTCACAAGAACGCCAATCCCGCCGACCAACTGTCGCCCGCCCGTGCGGTGATCATCGGGTTGGTGGGCGTGTTCGCCTTCATCGGCCTCGCTGAACTGTCCACCCTGATCGGCGCCGGACTGCGCGACAACGGCCGGGACCTCCTCGCTCTCAAGGCCATCGGACTCACTCCCCGCCAGATCACGGCGGTGATCGTCACCAGTACCGGGTTCGTCGCGGCGGCAGCGGCGGTGACCGGAACGATTCTGGGAGCGTTCGTGTCCACGTGGCTGATCGACTTGCAGGGGCAGTCCAGCGGGCTCGGCGCGGGAATAGCGCAGCGACCTCCGCTGGAAGCACTGGTCCTGCTCGGCGCAGCCGCGGTCGCGGGAGCGGTCGCCGTCTCGGCCCTGCCTGCCAGGCGAGCGTCCCGGCGCAGGCTGACGGACACGCTCGGCGACGTCGGCTGATCAAGCGCAGAAAAGGCAAGGAGGTCAGGTGCGCACTCCTTGCCACTTTCAACGTACCGCGCACAGGGGGGCTTGCGGCAAGGCCCGGGTCGTGCCGCACAATCGCCGGCCCAGGGAGAAAAACGGGCGGACTCAGGGTTGTCATGATTGATGTGATCATTGCCGGCGGTGGACCGACCGGGTTGATGCTGGCCGGCGAATTGCGGCTGCACGGCGTCCACACGCTCGTGCTGGAGAAGGAAACGGAGCCGACCGGGCTGTCCCGCTCGCGCGGTCTGCACGCGCGCAGCATCGAGGTGATGGACCAGCGCGGTCTTTTGGAGCGGTTCCTCGCGCTCGGCGAGCAGTTCAGGGTCGGCGGCTTCTTCGCCGGCATCGCCAGGTCGTGGCCCGACCGGCTGGACACGGCACATTCGTACGTCCTCGCCATCCCGCAGAACATCACCGAACGCCTGCTGACCGAGCGCGCCACCGAGCTCGGCGCGGAGATCCGGCGCGGCAGCGAGCTGGTCGGGCTGACCCAGGACGAGGACGGGGTGACGGTCGAGCTGGCCGACGGCACCCGTCAGCGTGCGCGCCACCTCGTCGGCTGCGACGGCGGCCGCAGCACGGTGCGCAGGCTGCTGGGCGTCGGCTTCCCCGGTGAGGCTTCCCAGGTCGAGACGCTGCTGGGCGAGCTGGAGGTGGCCGTACCGCCTCAGACGCTGGCCGCCGTGGTGGCCGAAGTCCGCAAGACCCAACTGAGGTTCGGCGCCATTCCCTTGGGAGACGGGGTGTACCGCCTCATCGTGCCCGCGGAGCGGGTGGCGGAGGACCGCACGGTCCCGCCGACCCTCGAGGAGTTCAAGCAGCAGCTGCGGGCGTTCGCCGGCACCGACTTCGGCGTGCACTCACCGCGCGGGCTCTCCCGCTTCGGCGACGCCACCCGGCTGGCCGAGCGCTACCGGGTCGGCCGGGTGCTGCTGGCCGGCGACGCGGCGCACATCCACCCGCCGACCGGCGGGCAGGGGCTCAACCTCGGTGTCCAGGACGCGTTCAACCTCGGCTGGAAACTCGCCGCCGAAGTGGGCGGCTGGGCCCCGGAGGGGCTGCTGGACAGCTATCACACCGAACGCCACCCGGTGGCCGCCGCCGTGCTGGACAACACCCGTGCGCAGATGGAGTTGCTGTCCACCGAGCCGGGTCCGCAGGCGGTACGCCGACTGCTGTCGGAACTGATGGACTTCGAGGAGGTGAACCGGTACCTGATCGAGAAGATCACCGCGATCGGGATCCGCTACGACTTCGGCGAGGGCCACGAACTGCTGGGCCGGCGGATGCGTGACGTACAGCTGAAACGGGGCCGTCTCTACGAGCTGATGCACGCCGGCCGCGGACTGCTGCTCGACCAGACCGGCCGGCTCTCGGCGGCGGGGTGGGCGGATCGGGTCGACCATGTCGTCGATGTCAGTGAGGAGTTGGACGTGCCCGCGGTGCTGCTGCGGCCGGACGGCCATGTGGCCTGGGCCGGTGAGGACCAGCAGGATCTGCTCGGCCGACTGCCCCAGTGGTTCGGCGCCCCTTCGGGGCCGCTCGGCTAGAGCACGAGCGTCTCCTTGACGACGAACTGGACCGGCTCAAGCACGGCCTTGACGTGCAGCAGTCTTTCGGCGTCGGCGTATGCCAGCCTGAGCCCCAAGCCTCGTAACGCCTCCGCCTGAGCCCGCGGATCGCTTCCGTCCAGCGCTCTCACGTGATGCGCGGCCCTGGTGGCCATTTCCTGGCTTTCCTCGGGGCTCGCCGTACCCGTCGTCGCCTGTGTCAGCCGAGTGCTTGAGCACACGGAGTGGAGCCAGGAGGTGAGAGGGCCCAGCACTCTCCGCTCGCGCACGTACACGTTGTGGGAATGGTGGCCGGGGTCCGTGACAGGGCGTCCCGCTGGGAAGCGGCAGCGATAGTACGGCTCGCCATTGTTCCATGTGCCTTCCATCAGCCTGTTGCACCTCGCACAACGCAGCAGACCGCGCAGGACGTACAGCCGTCGCCCGGAGGATGAGGCCCCAGGGGGATTGAGTCGGCGGGAGGCGAACAAGTTCCGTACGTGCTCGGCGTCCCCGAGTGGCACCAGGGCAGCGCAGCGCGGGTTGAGGAGGACCGCGCGGACGGCACTCTTGGTCCATGTGGACCCCCGCTGTCCCTTGGGGATGTCGTCCTCGTTCAAGCCGGCGGCGATGGTCTGAAGTCCTCGCCCCCTTGAGTACTCGTGGAAGATCCGCCGGACGACGTGAGCGGGCGGGCCCGCGCCTGGCTGTGGAGGCTCGGTCGTCATTCCGGGGCGGTTCCTGAAGGCATGGCTTCATGTTAGGTAGCGCCTGAGCAGGTCCGCCAACCCAATAAGCCCGAATATGGGGGTTCGACAGTGCACAATCCTTGGAATGCTACTTAACATGTATGTAGCGTGATCTGGTCGAGCCTGTGTTGGACCCCCGCGTCAGGCCGACTGTGAGGTGCGTTGGCTCACGCACCTCAGGCACCCGCCGTGGCTGCTCAGCCATGGCGGGTGCGCATCGGGGGAGACGGGACACAGGGTGACCGGAATCCCTGCGGATCTGACCGCTTTCGTCGGCCGGCAGGCGGAAGTCGCCGAGGTACGGCGGCTGTTGTCGGCGTCTCGTCTGGTCACGTTGACCGGTGTCGGCGGCGTCGGAAAGACGCGCCTGGCGCTGCGAGTGGGGTCCGAGGTCGCGCGGGCGTTTCCGGGTGGCATCTGCGTCGTCGAACTGGCCTGCCTGAGGGAGCCCCGCCTGCTGGCACAGAGTGTGGCCGACGCCCTGGGACTGCAGAACCAGGCGGGGCGCGCGGCAGGTGACATGGTTGCCGAGCATCTCCGCAGCAGAAGGATGCTGCTGGTCCTGGACAACTGCGAGCACCTTGCCACCCCCTGCGCACAGGTCGTGGACGCGCTGCTTCGTGCGGCGCCGGACCTGCGGGTTCTCGTCACCAGCCGACAAGTCCTCGGGGTCACCGGAGAGCAGACCTTCGTGGTTCCTCCCCTGCCGGTACCGAAGCTCGGTCCGGGCCTTGAACTCCGGCTGTCTGTGGGCGAGTTGCTGCGATACCACGCTGTCTCTCTGTTTGAGCGGCGCGCCGCTGCGGTTCTGCACGGGTTCCGCGTCACGGAGGACAACGCGCCGACCGTGGTGCGGTTGCTGGACCGCCTGGACGGACTTCCCCTGGCGATCGAACTTGCCGCGGCCAGGATGCGCACACTGACCCCACAGGAAGTCCTGGCGCGGCTGGACGACCGCTTTGCCCTGCTGACGCTGGGCAGCCGCGCCGCCCAGCCACGCCAGCAGACGCTTCGGGAGCTGATGGACTGGAGTTATGCACTGTGCTCACCTCCTGAGCGCACCTTGTGGGCCCAAGTGTCGGTCTTCTCGGGCGGGTTCGACCTTGAGGCGGCGGAGTCGGTCTGTGCGGCCGCCGACGTTCCCGGGCAGGCGGTCGTCCAGCTCATTCAGGGGCTGGTGGAGAAGTCGATCCTGATGCGGCAGGACCATGACGGCACCGCCAGATACCAACTGCTGGAGACCGTCCGTGAGTACGGCCAGGACAGACTTGCCGAGGCCGGCGCGCTCAAGGAATTCCGTCGGCGTCACCGTGATCACTATCTCGACCTGACCGCGCGGGCCCAGGCCCAGTGGTTCGGCCCGCATCAGGTCACCTGGCTCACCCGGTTGCGCCGGGAGCACGCCAATCTGCGTGCGGCACTGGACTTCTGCCTGGACACCCCTGGTGAGGCGGAGACCGGTATGACCATGGCCGTGGCCCCTTGGGGCTACTGGACCACCGTTGACTCGCTCAGCGAAGGGCGTCACTGGCTCGGCCGGTTGCTGGAGGCCGGCAGCAAGCAGAGCGCGCTGCGTACCGCGGCACTCGGCACCTACACCTATCTCGGCATCCTGCAGGGCGATGTCGAAGCGCAGGTGCCGGTGCTGACCGAGTACCGCACCGCAGCCGAAGGACAGCAGGATGCTTCCGCTCTGGCCTGGGCCCAGCACCATCTGGCCATGGCCGAGACGTTCCGCGGACACCTGCCCCGGGCCGCAGCACTGTTCGAGGACGCAGTGGCACGGCACCGGGCTCGGGGCGACCTCGCCGGTGTCTCCGAGTGCATTTTCAAACTCGCTGTCGTCGAGTGTCTGTTGGGCCATCTCGACCGCGCCCTGGCCCTGTGCCGGGAAGCCCACTCCATCACCGCCCGGCACGGAGAGTCCTGGACCAGGGGGCTCAGCCTGTTCTGCGAGGGCCTGGTCCGCTGGCGGAGCGGGGAACGTCGTACGGCCGACAACCTGGCCCGAGAGGCCCTGCGGTTGCTGGGTCCCCTCAACGACCGGTGGGGCATCGCCCTGTGTGTCGAGATCATTGCCTGGAGCGCGGCCGCAGCCGGAGACCACAAGCGTGCCGCCCATCTCTTGGGGATCCTCCACTCCCTGTGGCAGGCCATTGGCAGCACCCTCTTCGCGGCCCCGTTCATGATGGAACCTCATCAGCAGTGCGAGAGGGACGTGCGTGCGGCGATGCCGGGAACGGCGTTCGACCGAGCCTTCCAGCGCGGTGTCCGCTTCACCTTCGACGCGGCACTCGCCCACGTGCTGGAGGACGTGCCCACCGCCACCCCGTCACGCCAGGACACCGTGCTCACCCGTCGGGAGAGCGAAGTCGCCGACCTTGTGGCCCTGGGCATGACCAACAAGGACATCGCGGCCAGGCTGGTGATCGCCCAGCGCACGGCCGAGAACCACGTCGAACGCATCCTGGCCAAACTCGGACTCACCTCCCGCTCCATGCTCGCGGCGTGGGTCTACGAGCGCCGCGCATCACAGGGTCCGGAGTGAGGAGCCGACCGGCGCTGCGCGGGCCCGCTCCGCCGGCGCTGGTCGTGCGCAGTCTGAGCGCTGCCACTTCGGGGCCGAACGCGGCCACGAGGTAGCCGTCCGGTGCTGCGGCGAGTGCCCGAACGGGGCGGGGGAGGAGGTAGTCGGGCACCGCCGGGAGCCCTGTGGTCGCGTCGAGGAACCGGAGGGTGCGTTCGTGGCCGACAGCCACGACCAGCCGGCCGTCGTCCAGGTTGAACGCGGCCAACGTGCCACCGACGCCTGCCTTGGTGGCCTCATGGCCGGTGATCTGTGCCCTGGTGGTGAGGTTCCACAGGCGTACGGTTCCGTCCCGGCCCTTGGTGAGGGCGGCGGACTCGCCGCCGACCATGACGCAGACCGCGGACGTCACCCCGTCGGTGTGGCCCGTCAGGGGCTCGCCGATCTGATGGCCGTCGGTGAGGTCCCACAGCCGCACCGAGGTGTCCCGGCTGCCGGTCACGGCGACGGGCCGGCCGTCGACGACGGCGGTGGCGACGGCCGTGACAGGGCTGGAATGGCCGGTGAGCGGCTCGCGCACGGCTTTACCGGTGGTCAGGTCCCACATGCCCACGCAACGGTCGCTGCCCACCGTGACCGCGATGGGCGAGCCGTCGAGTGTCGCTGTGGCCACGGCCAGCACTCGGCCGTGTTTGCTGGGCATCGGCGGGCTGACGTCGTCACCGGTCACGGCATCCACGGCGCGTACGGTGGCGTCCTTCCCGGCGGTCACGATCACCGCGTGCCCTTCCACGACCCCTGTGGTCATGACCTGTGCCTCGATGCGCAGGGGTGCGGTGACCTGCTTACCGGTGGCCAAGGCCCAGGTGCGTACGGTGCGGTCGGCGCCTGAGGTGACGGCCACCGGACGGCCGTCCACGATGCTGGTGGCGACATCCCACACCTGGCCCCTGTGCCCGGCCAGGGGCCGGCCGCCCGAGGGTCGCCTCTCCACGGGGCGGGAAGTGGTCCCCGGCCCGGTTTCCCTCGTGTTCCCGGTGCCGATCCGGCCGCCCTCGCGGCCGGCGATCAGGTCCCATCGGTCCCTCCGCTCGGCCGGGTCCGGGGAGAGGCCCAGCAGGCCGTCCTCGGCCGAGATGCTTCGCAGGCTCCGGATGCCGTCGATGAGCTCGGCGCTTGTCGAGAAGTCCCAGACACGCAGCTCCTGGTCCGCTCCTGCGCAGAGCGCGACACGACGCGCCCCCAGGACCGCGGTCTGCCGCTTCCGGATCGCCGCACCGTCGTCGCAGTAGCCGGCGGCCCAGTCCCCGACCAGCTCCGGTTCGGCCCGATCGTCGAGTGTGACGGCGATGACGCGGTCGTCGACCACGGTCAGCGCCGCCGGAGCCGACAGGGCTTCAGCGTCCGCCATCTCGAGCTCGGCGATGTCGGCGCCGTTGAGCGTGCGGCCGGTGCTGAGGTCCCACACCCGCTGGGCCCCGCCCCGCGGGCCCGCCAAGGCGAAGGCGCGCCGGTCTGCGAGCTGGAACGCGTCCATGACCGGCAGACATGCACCGACCTGGCGGCCGGCCGCCACGTCCCACACCCGCGTCGGCTGGTCCCCGTCGATGGTGACAGCGACAAGGCGCCCGTCCAGAACGCCGACGGCCGCGGTGGATGCGAAGTCGCCGCGCGAAGTCCCCGTCTCCAGGTCCCATACCCCCAGCGTCCGCTCCGATCCCATGGTGAGTACCACCCGGCACCCGTCCAGGGAGGTGCTCTTCACCACGCTGACGAGCTCCCCGGCCAGGCGGCGTGCGGCGAGATCCCAGACGCGTACAGCTTCGTCCTCACCCGCGTGCAGCGTGAGCGCCAGGGCGTGCCCGTCGACGACGGCCGTGGCCACCGATGTCACGGCGGCCGGATGACCGGACTCGGAGCGCAGCAGCCGGGAGTCGGCGGCAGCACCGCTGGTCCACGCCACGCAGAACGCATCGCCGGGCTGTTCCGGCACCTCAGCCGAATCCTCATCTGGCATGGCGCCATCCTCGGCGGCCGGCGCCCGTCTGCCATCTGTAGAACTACTCAACCGCGGCTTGCACAAGCCCTCGTCGGAACGCCGGCTACGGGGTGTGACCGGTGCGGCGGAGAACCGGGCGCAGGGTATCGATGACGCCCGGGTCGTCGATCGTGGAGGGGATGGGCTCGTCGATACCGTCGGCGATGCCACGCATCGTCTTGCGCAGGATCTTTCCCGAGCGTGTCTTCGGCAGCGCGGCCACGACCGCGACGTCCTTCAGCGAGGCGACGGCGCCGATGCGTTCCCGTACGAGCTGGACGAGTTCGGCCTCGACCTCGCTCGGCTCGCGGCCGGTGCCTGCCTTCAACACGACGAAGCCACGCGGTACTTGTCCCTTCAGCGTGTCGGCGACGCCGATGACGGCGCATTCCGCCACGTCGGGATGGGAGGCCAGGGCCTCTTCCATGCTGCCGGTGGACAGCCGGTGCCCCGCGACATTGATGACGTCGTCGGTGCGGCCCATGACGAACACATAGCCGTCCTCGTCGATGTGTCCGCCGTCGCCTGTGAGGTAGTAGCCGTCGAAGGCCGAGAGGTAGGAGGCGACGAAACGCTCGTCGTCGTTCCAGAGAGTGGGGAGCGCACCGGGCGGCAGGGGGAGTTTCACGACGATCGCTCCGTCGACGCCTGCGGGCACCGGTTCTCCCGAGGCGTCCAGGACGCGGACGTCCCAGCCCGGCAGCGGGAGGGTGGGAGACCCGGGTTTGACGGGTGCGGCCTTGATACCGACCGGGTTGGCGACGATGGGCCAGCCGGTCTCGGTCTGCCACCAGTGGTCGATCACCGGGATGTCCAGGAGATCGCTCGCCCATTGATAGGTCTCGGGGTCGAGGCGCTCGCCGGCGAGGAAGAGGTAGCGCAGGCCGGACAGGTCGTACTCCCCGGCGAGCTCTCCCTTCGGGTCCTCCTTCCGGATGGCCCGGAAGGCGGTGGGCGCCGTGAAGATGGTCTTGACCTGGTGCTCGGCGGCCACGCGCCAGAACTGGCCCGCGTCCGGAGTGCCGACCGGCTTGCCCTCGTACAGGACCGTCGTCGCGCCGACGAGCAGCGGCCCGTACACGATGTACGAATGCCCGACGACCCAGCCGACGTCGGAACCGGTGAACATCGTCTCGCCGGGACCCACGTCGTACACGGCGCCCATCGACCAGTGCAGGGCTACCGCGTAGCCGCCGCAGTCCCGCACAACTCCCTTGGGTTTTCCGGTTGTTCCGGATGTGTAGAGGATGTACAGGGGATCGTTCGCCGGCACGGGTACGCAGTCGGCGGGCGGCGCGGTGGCGATGAGGTCGGCCCAGTCGAGGTCGTCGGGGCCCAACTCGGCCTGTGTTTCGGGCCGTTGCAGGATCACGCAGGTGTGCGGCCGGTGCTCGGCGAGCTCGATGGCCCGGTCGAGCAGCGGCTTGTACGCGATGACGCGCTTGCCCTCGATGCCGCAGGAGGCGGAGACGATCACCTTGGGAGCGGCGTCGTCGATGCGGACGGCGAGCTCGTACGAGGCGAAACCGCCGAAGACGACCGAGTGGACCGCCCCGATGCGTGCGCAGGCCAGCATCGCGATGGCGGCCTCGGGAATCATCGGCATGTAGATCACGACCCGGTCGCCGTGCCCGACGCCGAGCTGCGTGAGTGCTCCGGCGAAGGCCGCCACCTCGTTCCTCAGCTGCGCGTAGGTGTAGGCGCGGCGGGTGCCGGTCACGGGGGAGTCGTAGATCAGCGCGGGCTGCTCGCCCCGGCCGGCTTCGACGTGCCGGTCCACCGCGTTGAAACAGACATTGAGCCGCCCGTCGGGAAACCAGCGGTGGAAGGGCGCCCCCGAGGAGTCCAGGGCGCGCTCCGGAGCGACCTCCCAGTCGATGCTCTGCGCCGCCTTCAGCCAGAAACTCTCAGGGTCCTCGGTACTGGCGCGAAAGACATCCTCGTAGGTTCCCATTGCGCACTCCTTTGTGGCATTGAAGGGCCCGGCTGGGGCGGCCGCGCCCCCCATCCTGGCCCGCCGTGGACGAGCGCGGCGCACCCTCCAGCCTACGACGCCGCTCGCAGCCGGGCTGGTGGGGTGGGCGGGGTGCCTCGTCGCCCGGCAGGTGCGGGTGCGCACGTGAGGGCAGGCCCGGCACCGTGATGATGCCGGGCCTGCCCTCACGACGGGAGCATGCCGTGGCGGCCCCCCGCTGCTAGGAGGTCTGGGCCATGTCGTACAGGGTCTTTGCGTCGTTCCCGAAGTACGGGCCGAACATCCGGTTCGGCAGGAACGTATAGCCGAAGCTGTTCACGGAGACCTGAAGTCCGGTGCCGTTCGCCTCGTTGAAGCCGGTGAACCAGGGGCCACCGCTGGAGCCGCCGGTCATGTTGCAGCCGAGGCTGTGGTCCTGCGAGAAGAGGAAGTCCTTCGAGCTGTTGCCGCTGCAGTAGATGAGCTTCGTTCCGTCGTACGGCGAGGCTGCCGGGAAGCCGAAGGCGTACATCCGCTTGTTGTAGCCGCCGTTGAACTGGATGCCCTGCGCACCGACGACGGAGGTGAGTTTCTGGCCGTTCAGCGGGGCGACGACCGCCGCGCCGATGTCGTAGTTGATGTCCTCGCTCGCCTGCCATTGCGGGGTGGTGAGCGTCTTGCTCGCGGTCCACTGGCCGTACGGTGCATTGCCGTTGTGGTAGGCGGGCACGAAGATCCAGTTGGTGTGCCAGCTGCCCTGGTACTTCACACAGTGTCCGGCTGTGATGACGGTGCTGGCGTTCTGACTGGTCACGGCGTTGCCGGTGCAGGAGGCGGTACGCCCCTGGAAGGTGAAGAACACCCGGCCCGAGGTCGTGACGACGGCACCGCCGCCGGTCCAGGGGCCACCGGCCTGCGGGAACGCGGCGGGGGCCGCGGTGGGTTCGACGGTCGTCGAAGGCCCGACGGTCCTGGGGGCCTTGAGGCTCTTGGCGGCTTTGGTGGTCAGGAGCAGATCGAGCGCTGTGGCGCCGCGCATGCGCTCGGAGGTCCAGAAGGTGCGGGAGTTGTGCTGTTCGGCGGTCGATGCGGTACGAGCCGTCGGTGAGGTCCCGGATGCCGTTTCGCGTGGTGCCGCGTAGGCCCCGCCGGCAGTGACGAGGCCGCCGGTCAACAGGGCTCCAACGGCCAGCAGAATGCCCGCGGTTGTGCGATGGCGTCTCACGCATGTCTCCTTCTGCCGTGCCGGGACCGGTCGGGTCCGGGCAGGGTGGGGGGAACGAAGAACGGTGCGGATAGACGTGCGTGAGGCAGCGTGCCACGGAAATCTTGTGTTGTCAGGGGCCTGCCAACATGTTTTTCCTTGGCCGGCTTGTGGGGTGACGGGTCGTTTGGAATTGCCTCGGGGTGCGGAGGGCGGAACTGCGAGCGCCTCGCCCCGAACGTGCTTCGGTCGGTCAGGGAGCTGCGAACAGTGTCGGGAATCGGGGTGCGAGCCAGGGTTTGCGTCCCCACGTGACGACCTGGCCCCGGGTGATGGCCCGCCACGGGTTGCGACGGCCGAGCGCTATGAGCAGGAAGGCGACGGGTTCGATCAGGATGGTGCAGTCCGCACGGTCCGGCAGCCCTTCCGTCACCTGCACCGTGCCGTCGGTCAGGGTGACACCGAAGGCCGCGCCGCCGCGCAGGCGGATGGCGTAGCGCACCGTCAGGCCCGCGGTGGCGGCCGTATCGGCGACGCGCGGCATGACCGAGAGCATGAACGGCATGCACAGTGCCACCCGGTCGCGGTCGAGCATGTGCGGGCGATCGACCGCGCGAGCGAGGTCATAGCCGTGGCCCAGCATGTGGGTCAGCAGGTAGGACGCGAGAACGGTACGGTCCATGCTGCCCAACGGTGTGACGAGCGTCGGGGCGGCGGCGGTTGCGTCGCTTGCGGCCTGCTCCACGGCGTCGAGGAACACGTCGGTCTGCTCTGCGATCATCGCTGCCAGCGGTCGTGCGCCGCGCTCTGCGAACGCGGCGAGGGACTGGGCGTTCGCCGCGGCCAAGCTCTGCGGCGTGCCGTCCCCGTACGGGCGTTCATGCCCCGCCGCAAGGTCGGCCATCAGCTCATTGGCCAGTGCCAGATGGGCGGCCGCCTCGCCGACCGTCCACTGCGACTGCGGTACGGGAATGCTCGTGTCGGGCACGCCCTGCAAGAGTGTGGCGATATCACCGGCGGTCGCGCGGAGCGCTGATGCGAGCCCTTCGGGCAAGGGCCCGCTGATGTCCTGCTGCACCGTGGGATGCACGCCGCCGGTCCCCCCTGACTGCCGGGCCCAAAGTCTTCCGAGCGCGTACCCAATCAGACCGGGGGGCTTGCGACAAGCCTGGTCCGGCTATCCCGCGTTCCTTTCGGCGGCGTTCGCCTGCCATGTGCGTCCCACCGCCCGAAGCAGCGCCGGGTACACGCCCAGGTACCGGAAGGGCTTGATGGCTGCCATGTATACGGCGCCGAACCGGCCGTTCGGCTTCACCAGGACGGCCATCTGGCCGCGGTAGCCACCGGCCTCGTCCGGGACCCAGCCGATGTGCATCACCGCGTGGACGGTCCGGTTGGCCACCTCGGCCGCCCACTCGTCGGGCAGCTGGTAGACGGAGGTGAACGGAACCGAGCGGGGGTCCGGCCCCCGGGGAGCCTCGCGGAGGTCGGCCGGCAGCCGGTCACGCAGCGTCCGCACCCGGGTGCCGAGGCCGTCGCCGGCCTTGTCCCAGCCGAGCAGCCGTCCCAGCTTCCAGCGGATGGCGAAGAGCAGGCGGTAGGTGGGGGAGGAAATGTCGCCCGAGCCGTCCGCGATCTGGTGCACCAGGTACGGGAGATCGTCACGACCACCTGGTGTCGGCAGTGCCCACACGTCCTCGAGACGGAAGTCGGGGGCGATCTCGTGGATCCGCCAAGGGCGGGACGTGTGTGCGGTTGCGGGGAGTCTCATGAGTCGGCCCCTGTCTATACGATGCCGTATAGACAAAGACTAGACCCATCTATACGGTCCCGTATAGATGCGGGAGTGTGAGGGGAGACACGGCATGGCCCTGGCCCGCACGCCCCGCGGCAAGTGGATCGAGGAGGGACTGCGGGCGCTCTCCGCGGGCGGTCCGCAGGCCGTCCGTATCGAGTCGCTGGCGCAGGCACTCGGCGTCAGCAAGGGCGGCTTCTACGGGTACTTCCGCAACCGGGACGCGCTGCTGACCGAGATTCTCGACACCTGGGAGCGTGAGGTCACCGAGGCGGTGATCGAGCGGGTCGAGAGCGCCGGCGGAGACGCCAGGGCCAAGCTGGGGCGGCTTTTCGCGATCGCCGGGTCCGACGACGGGCCGATGCTCGGCACCACCGCAGAGCTCGCGATCCGCGATTGGGCCCGGCGCGACGAGGCCGTCGCACAGCGCCTGCAACGCGTCGACAACCGGCGCATGGAGTACATGCGCTCCTTGTTCGGCCCCCTCTGCGCCGACGAGGACGAGGTCGAGGTGCGGTGCATGATCACCTACTCGCTGCGGATCGGAAACCACTTCATCGCAGCCGACCACGGCGCGCGCAGCCGCGCGGAGGTGATGGAACTGATCACGAAATGGCTCCTGAGGTGAGTCCTCCAGTCCCGCTGTGATGCTCACGTTGCCACTGTGTCCGGATGAGTCGGATGGTGGTTGAGGAGGCATTCGTTCGCCGACACGCCGCCCGCCACGGTCGACCGCTGGCAAGCACCCCGTACGCGGGTGGCTGCGAGGGCGGAGACATGGTGAGCACGAACGGTCCGCCTGACCCGGACACTGAGAGCAGCCCGGGCGGAGGCGTCAGGAATCTCCCCTGGAGCCCCGTGGTGCTCTGGCTCGCGGGATTCACCGTGGCCCTGGTGCTCACCGGCCTCCTCTTCGGCCGGGAGACGCGGCTGGCTCCCTTTCTCGTCGTCCTCCCCGCCCTGATCGCCGGAAGGGGCACCGTTCGGCAGACCGCCGTGGCCTCGGTCTGGGTGACCCTGATCATCATCGCCTCCCTGATCGACAGCCCACTGGAGACGGCCGGGGCCAATCTGGTCGTGGTCGTGTTCGCGGTGGTCTTCAACGGCCTGAGCGTGGCCCGCGCCGCGCAGCGCATCCACCGCGAACGAGAGATCGCCCGGCTGAGATCCGCGGCCGCCGCCCTGCAACGGCAGCTTCTGCGGCCGTTTCCCCTGGTGACCGATGAGCTCCTCGTCCACGGCCTGTACGAACCCGTGGAGGAGGACAGCCGGGTCGGGGGCGACATCTACGAGGTGGTGGCCTCGCCGTACGGAAGCCGAGTCTTCATCGGTGACGTCCAGGGCAAGGGCCTGCCCGCCATTGGCGCCGCCTTCGCCGCGTTGAGCGCCTTCCGGGAAGCCGCCATGACCGAGCCGACGCTCACCGGGGTGGTGGACCTTCTCGAGGAGGCGGTTCTGCGGCACAACTCCTTCGCCGAGCATGTGGGAGAGCGCGAGCGCTTCGTCACCGGCCTGGTCCTGGGCATCGACTCCGAGCTGGAAGTCCAGGCCGTCAACTGCGGTCATGTCCCGCCTCTGCTGCTGCAGGGCGAACACGCCGGGCCGCCGCTGCGGGAGGAGCCGAGTGTCCCCCTGGGTCTCGACTCCCTGGCTCCGGCGCCACGCACCGTCGAATGGTTCGCCTTCCCCATGGACGCCGCTCTCCTGTTGTGCACGGACGGTGTCACCGAGGCCCGCGACCCGTCCGGCAGGTTCTATCCGCTGGAGGAGCGGGCAGGGGACTGGGGGAGCGTCCCGGCCGGCGAAGTGGCGCCGACCCTCTACCGGCAGCTGCAACAGCACACCGCCGGCGCCCGCAGCGACGACACCGCTGTCATGGTCCTCCGCAGGAGGTCCGCTACCGGAGCGCGGTGACGGGCGCACCGCGGCTGCGGCGCCTTGGGCCCACGCGGCCCCTGGGGGTCCACGCTGCGCCCTGGGGACCAAGCGGCCCGGCACTAGGGTCGTCGGTATGACCGAAAGCACTCAGCGCCGTGTCACCATCCAGCGCACCAGCACCGGCCACTTCACGGCGACGAACGATCGCGGCGGCACGATCGACTTCGGTACCGGATCGGACACCGACGGCACCGGCTTCACCCCCGTCGAGCTCCTGCTCGCCGCGATCGGGGGGTGCACCGCGGCCGATGTCGACGGTGCGACCAGCCGTCACGCGGAGCCGACCGGATTTGCCGTCACCGTGACCGGCAACAAGATCAGCGACGAACTCGGCAACCGGATGACCGACCTCGTGGTCAGCTTCTCGGTCGCCTTCCCGGAGGGCGACGACGGCGACCGTGCCCGCGCCATCGTTCCCAGGGCGGTCAGGGCCTCCCACGACCGGCTCTGCACGGTCAGCCGCACCATCGAGCTCGGTACGCAGGTCACCGCGACGGTCGAGGAGGCCTGACCCGAGTGCACCCTGGTGCTACGACAGATACGCCTCCACCTCACTGAACTGGCCCGCGGGCCAGCCGGTGTTGGCGGTGACGGTCAGTCGCAGGTGGCGCAGGTGCGTGGTGCTGGGCAGGGACACAGTGGCGCTGTTGCCGGTCGCCGGGTCGAAGCGGTAGCCCTGGGAGGGGACGACCGTGGAGTACGCCTGGCCGTCGGTGCTGCCCAGGACCGACAGGGTCTGGGTGCGGGCACCCCACGCCGGTGATGGCGGCAGCTTGAGCACCAGGCGTCGTACGGACTCGTTCGAGCCGAGGTCGACCGTCCAGGACTGTGGGAAGGCGTGGTTGGCGGACTCCCAGTAGGTGCTCGCGTCACCGTCCACCGCCTTGCCGGGGGTGTAGACGTCCTGGGAGCCGGTGGCGGTGGCCGGGCGGCCCTTGGCGAGATTGCGGGTGGGGTCGGGGTCGGGGTTGCCCTGGCCGGGCTGGGGCCAGACCGAGCAGTCCGACCAGATGCTGTTCCAGCCGGAGTTGCCACCACCGTCGGTGAGTGTGAAGGTTCCCGAGCCCGTGGGGTAGGGGCAGTTGTAGATCCCGGCGGCGCCGACGCCGGTGGCCCGGACGTTGCGGAACGTCGCGGCGCCCTGGGTCTCGGCCTGGACGACGACCGTGCCGGCCCTGTTCACCACCGCGCCGTCGACGGTGATGTTCTTCGCGGCGAATCCGCGCCCGCTGCCGGAGACGAACTCGAAGGCGCTGTACGGGCTGTCGGTGACGATCGTGTCGGTGATCCGTACGGTCGCCTCGATGGCGCTGTCGTAGGAGTCGACACGCAGCGCGCCCATCGGATGGTTCCAGTTGGGGTTCATGGCGCCCGTCCGGACGAGTGTGTTGCCATCGACCGTGATCGTTCCGGACAGGGGGTGGAAGGGGTCGAGGAACTTCTGGTTGGAGATGGCGATGCCGCTGCCGAGGGCGTTGGTGTCGGAGATCAGGTTGTCCTTGACGGTGATGTCGGTGCCGCCGTAGATCGCGATGCCGTTGGCGAGGTTCGGCTGGCTGATCGTGTTGTTCTCGAAGCTGCTGTCGGTGTCGGGGGCGTACAGCGACCACATGGCGAGGGAGTCGTCGCCCTGGTTGCGCAGGAAGTTGTGGCGGACGCGGACGCCGCGCGAGTTGCCGTTGAGGTTGAGGCCGTCGGCGGTGGTGTCGAGGATGCGGTTGTTCTCGACGACGAGGTTGTCGTTGTTGCCCATCAGCCACAGGCCGACCTTGAGGTGCTGGAGCCACATCCCGGACACGGAACTGCCCGGCCCGAGGCTGCCGTTGACGAAGTTGTCGGGGTGGGAGTCGACGCGTTCGGTGACCTCGCCGAAGACCGCGAAGTCCTTGATGTGGACGCCGCCCGAGGAGCTGGACTGGTCGATGAAGCGGGAAGTGCGCACGACGGTGTGCCAGCTGCCGGCCCCTTGCAGGGTGACGTTCTGGACTCCGGCGAGGGCGGAGGTGAGCCTGTACTCGCCCGGTGGGATCCAGACCACTCCTCCCTGTGCGGCGGCGATGGCGTCCCGGAAGGCCTGTGTGGAGTCGCCCTGCCCGCTCGGATCGGCGCCCTTGGACACCACGGACACCGAGCCGGCGGGCTGGGTGGCGGCCGCGGAGACCTCTTCGAAGTCGGTTACGTCGACGGTGACTTGGACGTTCGTCGCCTCGAAGGCGATCCTGTCGCCTGCCTGGATGTTCTGGCCGAGCAGGAGGCGGGCGTTGTCGAAGAAGTGATGGGTCTTCGCCCGAGGAATCCAACTCGTGTCGATGTACGAGTACTTGGACGTGACGGCGATCGTCTTCGTGAGCCGGGTGCCGTTGACGTACACGGCGACCGTGCCGGACTGCCCGTCGGGGACGCTGTAGGCGAGGTTCACCGCGTTGGCGGCGCGGGGCGCGGTGAACTCGACGCGCTGACCGGGGGAGAGGCGGACGGCCTGGCGGCCCGAGGCCTCGGAGGCCAAGGTGCCCTGGGTGTGATCGGGGCCGATCTTTGTGCCGGTGGTGCCGGCGGACTCGGCCTCGACGGAGGTGAAGGGCAGGTCGGCGCCGGCGGCCGCCTGGGCGGCGGCCGGGGTGAGGGCGACGAGCGTGCCGGCGGCCAGGGCGAGGGCCACCGCGATGGATGGCATGCACGTGACAGGTCGAACAATGTGCATGAGGGGTTCCCTTCGGGTGAGGGGTGGGGGGAATACGGCGGTACGGCCGGCGGCTTCGGCGGTACGGCCGGCGGCCTCAGGCGCGCAGCCAGACCGCGGTGTCCTGCGGCAGCCGGCCCCGGTCGTCCAGCGGGCCGCTGGCGAGGAGGAGTTCGGAGTGCGCGGGCAGGTCGGCCGGGGCGTCGGCAAGATTCACCACGCACAGCACGCCGGCCCCGCGGACGAAGGCGAGCACACCGTCCCCGGCGGGCAGCCAGGTGAGGGGCCCGTCGCCGAACGCGGGCCGCAGCCGGATCGCGGCCCGGTAGAGGGAGAGCATCGAGTCGGCGTTCTCGGCCTGGAGGTCGGCCGCGTACCTCGGCCAGGTGCGGGGCTGGGGCAGCCAGGGCTCGCCGCCGAACCCCGCGTGGGGTGCGTGGGCCGCCCACGGCAGCGGGACCCGGCAGCCGTCGCGGCCCGGGTCGGTGCCGCCGGAGCGGAGGTGCATGGGGTCCTGGATGCGGGCCACGGGGATGTCGGCCTCGGGCAGGCCCAGTTCCTCGCCCTGGTAGACGTACACCGCGCCGGGCAGCGCGAGCGACAGCAGCGCGGCCGCGCGCGCCCGCCGCGTGCCCAGGGCCAGGTCGGTGGGCGTACCGAAGGCCTTCGTGGCGAAGTCGAATGCGGTGTCGGACCGGCCGTAGCGGGTCACGGTGCGGGTCACGTCGTGGTTGCTCAGCACCCAGGTGGCGGGGGCGGCCACGGGGGCGTGTTCGGCGAGGGTGTCGTCGATGGACCGGCGCAGCCGTGCCGCCTGCCAGGGGCAGGACAGGAAGCTGAAGTTGAACGCCGTGTGGAGTTCGTCCGGGCGCAGATAGCGGGCGAAGCGTTCGGCGTCCGGAAGCCAGACCTCGCCGACGAAGATCCCGCCGTACTCGTCGGCGATGCGGCGCCAGGAGCGGTAGATCGCGTGGAGTTCGTCGCGGTCGATGTACGGGTGCGGATCGCGGCCCTCGGCGAGGTCGGGCAGCCGCGGGTCCTTGGCCGGCAGCGCGGCCGAGTCGATGCGCACGCCCGCGACGCCCCGCTCGAACCAGAAGCGCAGGATGTCCTCGTGCTCCTGGCGGACGGCCGGGTGGGCCCAGTTGAGGTCGGGCTGCTCGGGGGCGAACAGGTGCAGATACCAGTCGCCGTCGCCGAGACGGGTCCAGGCGGAGCCGCCGAACTGGGAGGGCCAGTCGCTGGGCGGGAGTTCGCCGTGCGGGCCGCGTCCGGGACGGAAGTGGAACAGGTCGCGCTCGGCGCCGCCGGCGCGTGCGGCGCGGAACCACGGGTGCTGGTCGGAGACATGGTTGGGCACGATGTCGACGATCGTGCGGATGCCGAGCTGTCGGGCCTCCGCGATGAGCTTCTCGGCTTCGGCGAGGGTGCCGAAGGCCGGGTCGATGGCTCGGTAATCGGCGACGTCGTAGCCGCCGTCCCTCATCGGTGACGGGTACCACGGGTTGAACCACAGGGCGTCGACGCCGAGTTCGGCCAGATACGGCAGACGGGCGCGAACGCCCGAGAGGTCGCCGGTGCCGTCCCCGTCGCCGTCGGCGAAGCTGCGCACGTACACCTGGTAGATGACGGCGGAGCGCCACCAGTCGGAGGGGGTGCGGTCAGGGGTGGGCTGTCCCACGGTGGATGCCTTTCGGATCGGGTCAGGGCCGGGATCAGCCCCTGGTGGGGCCGGGGTCAGCCCTTGGTGCTGCCCGCGCTGATGCCGGCGATGATGTGGCGCTGGAACACCAGGAACAGGGCGACCATCGGGATACTGGCGATCACCATCGCGGCGATGAGCACGGTGAGCGGGATGTTCTGCGACAGCTGCACGAGGGCCACGCTGATGGGCTGTTTACCGGTGTCGGAGAAGACCATCAGCGGCCAGAGGAAGTCCTGCCACACGGCCACCAGCGCGAAAATCGACACGACGCCGAGGACGGGCCGTGACATGGGCAGCACGATGGACCACAGGGTGCGCAGCCTTCCGGCGCCGTCGATCTCCGCGGCCTCCAGCACATCGCGCGGGATCTGGTCGAAGAACCGCTTGAGCAGATAGAGGTTGAAGGCGTTGGCGACGGCCGGCAGCCAGATCGCGAGGGGGTCGTTGAGCAGGCTGGTGTGGATCAGGGGCAGGTCGGCGACGGTCAGGTACTTCGGGACGACCAGGGCCTGCGCCGGCACCATCAGGGTGGCGAGGACGGCACCGAGGATCACCGTGCCGAAGGCGGGCCGCAGCTTGGACAGGGCGTAGGCGGCGGCGGTGCACAGGACGAGCTGGAACAGCCAGGCTCCGGCCGCCTGGACCACGGTGTTGCCGAGGATCCGCGGGAGCTGCATCAGGTCCCAGGCGTCGGTGAAGCCACTGCTGCGCCAGTGTTCCGGGACGAGGGTGGGCGGGGTCCTGGCCACCTCGTCCGGTGACTTCGCCGCTCCCGTCACCATCCAGTACACCGGGAAGAGGAAGGCCGCGGTGAACAGGACGAGGACCACCGTGAAGACCGTCCAGTAGGTCACCTTCCCGCCCGGGCGGCCGAGGGCGGCGGGCGAGACGAGGGTCCGGGTGCTCATACGTCCCCCTCGCACGGGTCGTTGCTCATGCCTCCCCCTCGAAGCGGGTGAGGCGCAGATAGAGGGCGGAGAAGAGGCCGAGGACCACCAGGAGCATGAGGCTCAGGGCGCAGGCACCGCCGAAGTCGTTGTAGAGGAAGGCGTACTTGTAGATCAGGTACAGGACGGTGACGGTGGCGTTCTCCGGGCCACCGCCTGTGATCACGAACGGTTCGGTGAAGACCTGCATGGTCGCGATGATCTGAAGGAGCATCAGCATCAGGATGACGAACCTGGTCTGAGGGATCGTCACATGACGGATGCGTTGCCACAGGTTCGCCCCGTCCAGCTCGGCGGCCTCGTACAGTTCGCCGGGGACGGACTGCAGCGCGGCGAGGTAGATCAGGACGGTGCCGCCCATGTTGGCCCAGGTGGCGACGATCACCAGGGAGACCAGGGCGGTGTCGGCGCCGTTGGACCAGTTCGAGGTCGGCAGGTGGGCGAAGCGCAGCGCCTCGTTGGCGAGTCCGGCGCCGGGATCGTAGAACCACTTCCACAGCAGGGCACTGACCACGGGTGGGATCATCACCGGCAGATAGACCACGACCCGGAAGAAGGCCTTCGCGTGCCGCACCTCATTGAGCACCAGGGCCAGGACGAACGGCACCGCGAACCCGATGAGCAGGGCGAGCAGGGTGAAGGTGAGCGTGTTGCGCCAGGCGGCGGCGAACTCGGGATCCTGGAGGACGCGGGAGAAGTTGTCGGTGCCGACCCACTCGGGTGATGAGCCGGGTGTGTACTTCTGGAAGGCGATCACGACCGCGCGGATCGCGGGGTACCACGAGAACAGCGCGAAGCAGATCAGACCGCCGAGGAGGAAGGCGTAGGCGTGGGCCTGGTCGGCGAGGCGGCGGCGCCCCCGGCCTTTCGGCACGGGGTGTGCCGGTACCGGGCGCACGGTGGTCGCCTGGACGGGGCGCCGCTGGGCCGTCTTCGTCATCGTCCCTCAGCTCCGGGCCAGGATGCCGTCGATCTTGCCGGAGGCGTCCTTGAGGAGCCGGTCGATGTCGGCGTCCTTCTTGGTCAGGACGGCGGAGACGACGCCGTCGAGAACGGAGTAGATCTGCTGGGAGTTCGGCGGTTCGATCTTCATCCGAAGGGTCTGGTTGCCGTCGAGGAACGCCTGGTAGTTCTCGACCGGGACGTTCGCGTTGGCCTTCTTGACCTGCTGATCCCTGGCGTCGGCGGCGCCGGTGAACAGGCGGGGCTCGGGCAGCCCGACCGGGGCGTCGGCCCTCTTGGCGCGGGCGTAGTCGCCGAGGAAACCGTCGCCGGGGGTGAGGAACATGTGGTCGAGCCACTTCAGGCCGGCACGTATCTGGGCGGGGGAGGCGTTCTTGCCGAACATGTAGCCGTCGCCGCCGATGAGTGTCTCCTTGCCGCCGCATTGCCGCTGCGGTTACGGGCGACGGGTGAAGCGCCCCGAGGTGGCGAAGTCCTGCTCAGCGACCTGTGATCAGTAGTGTGGGGCCGGTCCGGTTGCGGCGAGGGGGGATGCACCGGTGGACGGGACCACATCATCGACGCCATCGAGGCTCGACGCCGCCTTGGT
This sequence comes from Streptomyces luteolifulvus, assembly GCF_008806595.1. GTDB lineage: Bacteria > Actinomycetota > Actinomycetes > Streptomycetales > Streptomycetaceae > Streptomyces > Streptomyces luteolifulvus. Next base: position 96,979 of record NZ_VZRB01000014.1, read on the forward strand.
GGCCGAGGACGTCTGGGACGCCTTGCAGCGGCTCGCCGAGGAGAAGCCCGCGGATCTCGTGGCCGTCGTCGAGCGGCGGTACACGACGGCCACGCCCCCTCAACGCCGTTGTCTGACCTGGACGTTGCGATCGCTGGGGGAGAGCGGCGACTCCGCGCTGCTGAGGTTGCTGAGCCAGGCCTCCGGCGAGGAGGCCCAGGATCTGCTGGCCACCGCCGTCCAGCGGGGGTTGCGGGTCCCCACGCCCGAGGTGTGACGACTGGCGGAGCAACTCGGCACGGTCGAAGTGGTGATCGACGCCATGGGCCTCTCCGGCGACCGGGAATTCTCGCCCCTCTTGGGTCGGCTGCTCGACGACCAGGACCTACGCGGTCGCGCCGCGCTGGCACTGGCCCGGCTGGGCGACCGGCGGTGGAGCGTACCCATCGCCGAGCGGCTGACCGAGGTCGGCGCCCTGCAGCACGCGGCATTCACCGTGGCCCTGGAACTCATGGGGGACCGCGCGGCCGTGCCCGGACTGCTGCGATGGCTGCACGAAGGACGGGGGTCGGCGGGGGACGTGCACCACGCCCTGGTACGGCTCACCGGGCGTGACCCGCTGATCCCTCTGTGGTCCACGGGGGAGGAATTCGCCGGACACGCGCGACGGATCTGGGCAGACCTCGCCCTGGACGCAACGGTTCCGCCGCGCATTGCCGACCTGCGGGTCGACTCCTCCACACGGGTTCGGTTCACGCTCGACGAAGGGCGGGGACGGATCCGTATCGACTACGCCCCGCCGCCCGCCGGCTCGGCCTGGCCGCGCTGGGACAAGGCGCTGTTCGTCGGCGGACAACCCCTCTACCGGATCAGTTCCGACTGCGGTACGTGCGAGACGACGATGCGATCGCTGGGCTGGCCGCCCGCTGTCCACGCCGTACTGGCGGACCAGGTGCGCGCGTACGTCTCCCATGTCGATCAGCTGGGAGCCGAACTCTTCGAAGCGCTCGGCCCGTTGCTCCTGGAACTGCAGACCGGCCACTACCAGGTGCTGCTCGTCGATCTTCCCTTGGAGCGGGTCTCGACGGCCGAGCGGTCGTGGTGGGTACGGCGTTGGGAGCAGCGGGAGGACGAGGATCCGTGGGGAGAGCCGGACGTCACCGTGTGGCCGGGCACGGACCACTTCCAGCTGCGGGAGCGCATCGCCGGGACCATGCCGACGTACGGCGTCGTGCTTCCGTCCCAGCGGCTCGCCACTGCCGACACCGGTGTCGTTGCCCGCTGGAAAAAGGAGATCGACAGCGGCGGGCGCCCTGCGGCCCTCGCCCTGGCCTGGGTCGAGGACCGCTACGTCCAGGCGGAACACGAGGAACGCTTCCTGGTGGCGACGGTGCTCGACGGACACCACAAACTCCTGGCGTACGCCGAGGCCGGTGTGCCCGCGAGAGTCGTCGTCCTCGCGAGACTGGAGGACAACTGGACGCCCGGCGCGACCTGGGGCGCAGGGCTGGAGGAGGTCGTGGCCCGGCTGCCCGCTCCAACTCGGTGACATCACCCGCTGCTTCGAACCGCCCTGCGCGCGGTGAACAGCAGATACTCCCACTCCATGACCGTCCTGCCGGCCGTCCCCACGTCGTGAACACGTGCCAGGTCGGCCAAGTCACGGTCGAGGGAGGCGACGGCCTCGGGGTCGTCGGCGATGGCCCGGTAGACGCTGATCGTCGGGCCGTAGCACTGCTTGAAGTAGTCCCGGAACGCCTCGGGCGTCTCGAACCGGTCGACGACGACCGTCCGGCGTTCGACGGTCACGTCCGTGACCCGCTTCCCGAAGAGGGCGCGCACATGGTCCGGGTCGCCCCACAGCGGAGGCGGCTGCGCGCCCGGCGGGGGCGGCGGTGCGTACGGCTTCATCGTGGCCAGCATCCGGCCGAGGAAGCCCTGAGGCGTCCAGTTCAGCACGCCGATCGTGCCGCCCGGCCTGCAGACCCGTACCAGCTCGTCGGCGGCCTGCTGATGGTGCGGGGCGAACATGACCCCGACGCAGGACAGGACGGTGTCGAACTCGGAATCGCTGAAGGACAGCGCCTCGGCGTCGGCTTCCTGCCACCGCAGCTCGGCGCCCCGCTCGGCTGCGACGCGCTGTCCGGTCTCCAGCAGCTCGGACGTCAGGTCGCAGGCCACCACGTCGGCGCCGGCCAGGGCGGCCGGAATCGCGGCGTTGCCGGTGCCGGCCGCCACGTCCAGTACCCGCTCGCCGGGGCGCACCCCGCAGGCCTCGACCAGGATCGCTCCCAGCTCCGGGATGATCTCGGCCGCCACGGCCGGGTAGTCGCCCTGAGCCCACATGGCCCGGTGCCGGGCCTTCAGCGCACGGTCGGCCTCGATCGTGTCGATCACGTTCGTCATCACTGTGCTCCTCATAGTTTCCGGCGGCGGTCTCGTCGCCGTGACTTACTTGGAGCCTAGGAACGCGATGGGTGCCTTCCCTAGTACAGGATCTGTACCGGCGCAGGGTGCCTGCGGCCCTGCCCGGTCCTCCGACTGGTCCGGGGCGATGTCGCGGCCTAACCTGCATGACATGGGCTCGACGTACGGCCAGTTCTGTCCCGTCGCCAAGGCGATGGAACTCCTCGACGAGCGCTGGACGCTCCTCATCGTGCGGGAGATGGTCGCCGGGAGCCGCCGCTTCAACGAACTGCGCCGCGGAGTTCCGCGGATGTCCCCCACGCTGCTGTCCAAACGGCTCCACCAGCTGGTGCGGGCGGGTGTCGCGGAGAAGCGGATCGAGGGCAAGGACGTGTTGTACGTCCTGACCCCGGCCGGTGAGGAACTGCGTCCGGTGGTGGAGGCCCTGGGTGCCTGGGGCACCCGCTGGATCGGTGAGCTGGGCGAGGAGGACCTCGATCCGAAGCTGCTGCTGTGGGACATGCACCGCAGGATCGATCACGGGGCAGTGCCCGAGGGGCGTACGGTCGTCCAGTTCGAGTTTCCCGATGTGCCCGCGCAGACCCGGCGCTGGTGGCTGGTCATCACGTCCGACGACGCCGACGTGTGTGACGCCGACCCCGGCTACGACGTCGCGGTGACGTTCACCGCAAGCCTGCGCAGCCTGATCCGGGTCTGGCGCGGCGACCTCGGCTGGTCCGACGCACTGCGCGCGGGGTCGGTCAAGGTGAACGGTCCCGAGGCGCTGCGCCGGGCGGCACCTGGCTGGTTCACCCTGTCCACGTTCGCTCCGGTGCCGCGGCCGGCCTAGCGGTACCTACTGCTTTCCTGGGGGTTCCTGGGGTTGATGGAGCTGGTGGGCCGTGTGGGGTTGATGTCAGGAGTACATGGCGCGCAGTGCGTTCATGCCGCCGGCGACGATCTGTTCGTCGGTGTGGTGGGCGAGTTCGTGGGCGTAGGCGCCGGCATTGAAGCCGAGCAGGACGGGCTTGCCGAAGGCTTTGTGGCCGTTGACCCAGTAGGCCCACAGGCCGGGATGATCGTGGTCGAACCATGCGAGACTGCTGGCGTCGCGGTCCCAGAACACCTCGTCGAACTCCAGCCACAGTTTGTCCATGAGCCCGGCCCCCAGTGCGTCGATGGCTTCCTGCTTGTCCTCGGGAAGTGCGGGGTCGAAGGCGATGCGGCCGGCTTTCAGGACACCGATCGGGACAGTGACCACGCAGTGGTCGGCCGCGATCTTCTCCCCGCCCTTCAGGGTGACCACGGTCCGTTGCGCGTTGTGGCTGACCGCAGTGACGGTGGCGCCGGTGCGCACCCTGAGGTCGCCCTGAAGGTACTTGACGAGCGCCTCGTAGCCGTCGGGCAGCAGGACGTCGCCACCGCGGCCGCCGGTGCCCTCGTCAAGTGCGCTGATCGCGAGCTGGCCCGGTTCGGCGGCGTACTCCTGGGTGTAGGTTTCGTTGGCCGCCCAGCGCAGGGCCGCGGACGGGTGCGCGGGCAGTACGTCGCCGATCGACGTGGTGTCCGGATCGTCGACCCCGTCGAGCTTCTCGTTGTAGGGCTTCAGCTCGTCCAGCGCGGCCTCGTCCTCACCGACGACGCTGTCGTAGTCGAAGGGCAAGGAGCGGCCTCCGCTCTGCCGGAGCAGCCGGGTCACCGGGTTGCCGCCACGCCATGAGTGGATCCATGAGGCACCCATCTCCGCAGGCACACCGGCTATCCGTTCGGTCCACACCCGCCCGCCGACCCGGCCGCGGCCCTCCAGGACACTCACCTGCATCCCCGCCTCCACCAGGGCGCGGGCGCATCCCAGACCGGCGAAGCCGGCCCCGATGACGGTGATCCTCTGCCCGGGCCGGGCCGAGGCGAGGACGGCACGAGCCGCGCGACGCCCGCTGTCCAGGGCTCCCGTGGTGCTGGCCGGAGCGAGACTGGAGGTCGCCTCGCCGGCGAAGTGCAGCCGCCCACCGACCGAGGCCGCCAGCCGGGTGCGGGCGTCGACGCCCAGGGGACTGGGAGCGAGGTAGGAGTAGGAGCACAGCGCGAAGGGGTCGGTGGACCACGAGGTCCGCAGGAACGACACCGGATCGGGGATACGGCTCCCACGGGCACGGGCGTGGGTCCGGGCGGGAGGAGACTCCTTCTGGGAGGCGTCGCAGCCCGCCCCAGCGACCACGGCCCCGGCCGCACCGCTCACCGCGAGGAAGCTCCGTCGGCTCATCTTCGCGCGCTGACCTTCCGTCATGAGCATCTGTCCCTTTGCCTTGCGCCTGCGCCGGTCGGACCACCGTGCTCCGGACTTGTCGACACCTTGTGAAGTCAGTATTCGACGGGTCGGGGAGACCACCGCTGACGCACACGCCCTGGCGGCACGTCAGTCTTGAGAATCGCGCCGGAGCCGCTCGGCGATGTGCGGGGTCTGTATGGCGGCAAGCCGGTCGAGATCGAGCGGGCTGCCGTCGAACTCGCGTCGCGCAGCTTGGCGAAGACGCCACACATCCTGCGCCATGCCGTCGGTGGCAGGCCGATAGTCGGGCCAGTTCAACGGAAGCCCACGAGCGACAGCATCGCGGACTTCCAGCAGGCCGCGGAACGCGGACTCTGCCGCGAACACCATCTCGGACGAGCCAGTGACGAGGAGGAGTTCCCGGGCGCGGTAGAGACCCGACTCCCGCATCGCCGTGGCGACGTCGGCGGTGCGATCCTGGTCATCGGTCGAGATGGCATGGAGCGCGTCGTTGGCCCGTACCGCCGCCGCCATGAAGTCCAGGTAGGCGTTGTAGCGCAGCCCGCTGAGGACGAGGGTGTGCTCGCGGCGTGTCCGGATGATCTCTGCGAGGAGCGTTGCGGTGAGTGCGATCACCGCACCGAGGGTCACTGCCAGAAGTGACATCATCGTGGAGTACCCCTTCTGTTCGACCGTCGTCGTTACGTGGCCGTCTTGAACACTCCGTCCGCCCTGGGCAGGTCGGTGAAATCCGGTGTCACCGTTCCAGCCCCGATCCAGGAGGCCAGGAGCGCAGGGTCCGGTGGTGTGCCTGTCAGCTCGCTGATCCGGGAATGGAGGGCCTGGACCAGCTCTGGGCGGTGGGTCAGTGCCCCGGCCGCTGCAGCGGTGTGCGTGGGTTCCTCCACCGGCTGTGTGGCATGCGACCTCCGCAGGGCAAGGCCGAGCCGGACCCAGGACTCGTGCCAGTGCGGCCATCGGGTGATCTGCTCGACGGCAAAGCGGCGCGCCTTGTCGGGTGAGCCCAGGAGGCGGGCCAGGTCGGAGGGGTCGACCCCGTTCCCGTTCGATCCTGGTTCTCCCTTGGAGGCGGACCAGCCCTGCGGTGCCGTCGGGTCGGCCGCCGCCCGGCACAGCAGCGCAGCGTAGGTGTTGGAGGGGGCGGCATCGGGGTCCGGATGCAGGGCGACGCTGACGGGCGGCACCGTGGAGTTCTGCGCGTCACGCGACCACGCCTCGGCAAGCTTCGCGACCGCCTCGGGATCCGGACGCAGATGGTGCAGCCGCCAGCGTGTGCGGTGGGCGGCGGCCGCCTCGTGAGCGAGGGTCATGATGTCGTGGGGCACGAGGGGGTGTTCGGTCCAGCTCGCGGTGGTGTCACCCATCAGCCGAACGAACTCCCGGCCCTTCTCGGTCAGTCGCGATGAGAAGCGGAGCGCGGTGTATGCGTCCCCGGTCTGGGTTCGCCAGTACGCCAGTTGGAACTGGGCGCGCCGTAGCGTCCTGTCGTCGGCGATCAAGGTGACCCGACGCCAGAAGTCGACGACGCCGAAGAAGGCGAACACCCCCTGGAACAGGCCGTGGAGCGGTCGGGGGTCGTCGCGCCACGGGGCGTAGAACCGCTCACCGTCCGGCTCTTCGCACTCGTCGTGAAGGGGCCAGCAGTCCAGCAGCGCGTGGAGCTTCATGTGCTGGAATTCGTGGACCAGGGAGGCCGCGAGCTCCACCCCGTCGGGCGGTTCGCTGATCACGGCACCGCCGAACGCGTCGCTGGACGACACCGAACTCACCACCCCGCCCGGCGCCTTGACGCGCGGGGTGATCACGGTGAGGGCCTTCGCGAGCGCATTGGTCCGCTGTGGATGGATCCGGCTGAGCAGGGCGCCCGCATCATGAATCAGCCGTTCCCAGTCGGCGAGTTCGGACGGGGGGCGCGGGGCGGGAGGCAGCGGGCCGTCGGGTGCCCGGTAGGGGTCCAGGTCCTCCAGGGCGATGTCGAGGCCGCCGAACCCGGGGGCCGTGCGCACGCGATGGACGGATTGCCAGGGAGGCCGCCCCTCGGCGTTGCCGTGGGGAAGCGGTGCGTGGGTGCGTCCGCGCGAGATACGTCCCACTCGACCGGTCACCTTGATGTGCGCCGTGTCGCCCCGGCCCGCGCGCAGGTCGGCCGCGCCGAGCGTGGGCAGGAGGGCGTAGCCGTCGCGCAACGGCAGCGCCAGATCGAACCCGATGCCTGCCCTGACCGCGGCACCGGCCGCGACGGAATGCAGATGGGCCAGGCCGGTGAGGAGCCTGTCCGCCGGTTCGCCCGTGGTGGAGCACAGCGCACGCAGGGTGCGGCTCATCCAGCGGCCCACGGACGGATCCAGGAGGAGAGCGGCGACCGCCTGACGGTCCGCGCGGTCAGCCCGAATCAGAAGATTCCGCGCCGCTTCCACATCGGGCAGTGTGTCCGGTCGTCCGGCGAGCAGAGGCTCGGCACGCTCCACCAGGTCCCGCAGGGCCAGCACCCGTGCCACATGCTGCTGGTCCCGCAGCCGTTCGATCAGGGGCCGGTCCTCCTCGCCCGTGGCGAGGGCTTGGCGGGCGGCGGAGCCAAGGACGACCGGTTGCATCGGGCGCGTGAAGAGGTCCTCTTCGGCGCGAGGTCGGTAGGCGGACCAGGGCGTGCTCGACCATGTGTAGTTCCCTGAGGAATAGCCCGCACCGCCACCGCTGTTGAAGTCGGAGACGGTTCGGTCCGCGCGGACGAAGCGGTCCAGCAGCCGGGTCAGTGCGGGCGAGGCCAACTCGTCGCCGTGCTCCCGGCCCTCGGGGGCTGTCGGGTCCGCGGGCCGTGATCGCAGTGGGTCCTGGATCTGCCGTGGGTCGTGCATGGGGGCCGCTCCTCGAAGTGTTCCGGCGGGCGGGTCGCCGCCCATGGCGTCGGCTCCGGCGAGCACCCCGGCGAGGTTGTGCGCGCAGATGACGACGTTGGGATGGTGTTCGCCGAGCCGCTCGGTGCCTGCGGCCAGAGCGGCCCGAAAGTGTTCCGCTGCGTGGTCGGGGCTGCCCAGGAGGTACCAGACGGTGGCGAGTTCGTGCCGGGTGGCGATGGTGTTCGGGTGATCCGGTCCGAACCGGCGCTCGCTGGTTCGCCAGATGTCGGTGAACTCGTCGCACACTTGTTCAAGGCGCTCCCGGTCCTGTGCGTGGTCGCGCCGGATACGGGCCCGCTCGTGGCGTGCGACGAGCAGGTCGGGGTGGTCGGGGGCGAGGAATTGGCGGTGCTCCCGCACGACCTGCTCGGCCAGTCTCTCCGCCTCCGTGGCCTGCCCCGCGTCGCGCAGTGCCCGTACGAGGCTGAGTCCGGCGGCGAGGAGTTCGAGGTCGCCGGGCGAACCCAGATCCCGGATCCGGCGGCGGACCTCCCGCAAGTCGTCGGCCGCCTCGCCGGGGCGGCCCTGGCTGTGGGCGAGCCTGGCCAGGTCGGCGCGGATGCGCAGGATGCCGCGTTCGGTCGCCTCTGGATCGGCCTGGCGCAGGGCCAGCACCACGTTCAGCTCCGCTTCGGCGGCCTCGTAGCGCCCCTGCTGGGCCAGCGTACGGGCCCGGCCGGTGCGGACAGACTGCCGGTAGGGATGATTGGCGGGCAGGCTCTCGGTCGCCTCGGCGAGACGCGCGTACCACTGCTCGGATTCCCTGAGGCGGCCGCCGTCGCGCAGTGCCCAGGCCAGGGTGAGTCCGGCCGCGACGGTTGCGGGGTCTTCCTCTCCGCACCATCGAGCCCTGATGGTGCGCACGGTCTCGAGTTCGCCGATGGCCTCCGTGAACATCCCCGTGTGCGTCTGGTACCAAGCAGTGTGCACAGCGGGTTCCGTGGCAATCCGGATCAGGTTCGCGTCGGCGACGCCGGCGAGTTCGGCCATGGGCAGCAACAGGCGGGCGGCGGAACCGTGTGGGGCGATCACCGCCCACTTCGGCCAGTGGACGGGATTTCCGGTGTCAAGTGGGCGGGTGACGCCTTCCATGAGCTCCACGACGAGTCGGAGCCACGGCAGCGGGAGGGCGGCGAAGTCCTCGTGGGCGCGGCTGGCTTTCCGGACGAGAGGATGAATGGTGATCAGCCTCGGGGGGTCCTCGTCGGACTCCTCGTCGTCCATGTCGGGCGGCGTCTCCAGGGTGATGAGCTTGAGCCCGTGCAACCCCAGCAGGGCTCTGTTGAGCTCGTCAAGAGTCGCTTCGGGAAAGAGGTCACTGGCGGCGAGCGCGCCCGCGTCGAGCAGTTCCTCGTAGGGGACGGGAGCCGGGCCGAACGCGCACAGCAGTCGCAGTAACGGGCGTGCCAGACGGACGCCCCGCCGGTGGAGCAGGTCGAGGGAGAGCTCGAAGGTGCTCAGGATCGCCCTGCGGGTGCGTTGGTCCGGCGGCAGGTCCTCGTCCGGGTCGGACGCCATGACGCCGAGGTGAGCGTCGAGACTGCGGCGGTAGGCGGCGAAGGTCTTCGGCATCGGCTGCGAACGCAGGGGGACATCGCGCGCGCGTGCCAGATAGGAGCCGGCCAGTTCGAGCGCGAGGGGCAACCCCCCGAGGTGCTCGGCGAGTTCACGGGCATGTGCCTCATCTCCCGCTCGCCACGCCAGGTCCGTCAGTACGGCCGCGCCGTCCTCCTTGGACAGCGGCTCGACGCCGGTCTGGTGAACCCATGGTCCCCAGCGGTCGGACAGTGACTCGCGGCTGGTGACGAGCACCGTCCCTAGTGGGTCTGCGGGCTTTCGGAGCCATCCGTTGCCCTCGGCGGTGCGGGACCCCTCGGCGGCCAGGACGGCGGGATCGTCGATGTTGTCCAGGACCAGCAGCCAGGGGATCGTGAGTCCCCGCAAGTGCCTCCACAGCACGTCCGCCGGGTGGGGCTTGCCGTGGAAGTCGCTCGGGGTGGCGCCGGCTTCGAACGCGACCGCCCGCAGCGCCGACGACAGGCCCTCCCGGTCCGCCCCGGACACCCACCAGACTCGGTTCACCGTGCCGGTGTCGGTCAGCCGGTGGGCCACCTCCAAGGCCACGGTCGTCTTGCCGGAGCCGCCCATGCCCGACAGCAGCCACACCCCGTGCTGGTCCGTGTCACCGGCCACGCGCCGCGCCACCGAGTCGGTGACCTCGGCGACCAGCCGGTCCCGCCCGCGCAGGCGCCCCGGCGCGACCCTGCGTTCCGGAAGGGCCAGGGACATGCTCGGGGCAGGCTGTGCTGCTGTCGTGGGCCCGATGCTGTTGTAGAAGTGAGAGGAGGTGAGGTGGATGTCGCCGGCCACGGAGGCTGCGGAGAGTGCGCCATGGGTGGACCGCACATCGAGGTTCCCCGCTCCGGTGGCGGCCGACGGTGGTGGGCTCGGTTCAGCCGGTCCGGTCAGCCCTGGGTCGGCTCCGGCTGTGGAGGGGTGTTGTTGTGCACCTCTCCCTTGACCACGCCGGCCGCGAAACCGCCGTCCCGGGCATGGATGTTCGCGTTCCCGCCAACGACCATGCTGGAGTCGCCCGCTCGCACAGCGGGCGTCGCTGCTGTCGCGGCGAGGAGTGTGCGCAGCTGCTCGACGGCGGCCCGGTCCCGGTCACCGTCGTTCATGTCCTCCAGCACCATTTCGAACCGGGTCCGCCATGCGCTCTGTTCGCTGATCCGGACGTCCGCCTCGTCGGGTCCACCCGTCCGCAGGGCGTCGGCGGTCCGGTCCAGCCGTTCCAGCTCCCGTTGTTCACGCCCCGAGTCGCCTCGGCCGAACCAGCGTGCCACGGTCTGCCGCAGCTCCTGCCATGCGTCCGTACCGGCTGCCGCGATCACCGCCGCGCTCCCGGCTGCCGCTAACGTCGCCACCTCGTCGAGCAAGACGCCCTCCCCGCTCCGCGCAATGTGCCCTGGGACAATAATGCCCAACGATCGGCGATCGCGCCGAAGTTGGGCAAACTTGCCATGCCGGCTGTTCCTGGGCGGTGTTGCTTCGCCGACGATGCCTGCTCGGCTTCAGGCGCTGTGCCGGGTGGTGGCGTTCTCGTGGGTCAGGCCCACGGCGGTCCGCAGTCGGCCGTCCGGACCGCCGTATGTTCCCCCTGGTCGCGCCTACAGGCTCAGCGCATCCTCCGCGTTGCCCACCCACGGAGTCACGGAGTTCTTGTCGGGCGAGACGTACAGACCCGGTGTTGACGCCTTGAGGGGCGTCTGCTCCAAGTCGGACTCCGTGTTCATGGTCATCGCGATGGAGTCGACGGTCTTGCCCGTGCCGTCGTTCGTGCCGCCCATGAGCCCGGCGTACGCCGACTCGCCCGGCGCGAGCTTGAACGCCTCCTCGATGCCGGGGGCCTTGCCCCGCTCCGTGGCCTGCCCGTCCAGATCACCGAAGGTCACGATCGGGTGGCCCAGTACCCTGCACGCCTTGGAGCTCTTGTTGGTGATCTTCAGCAGGTAGCTGCTGCTCGTCGGCTCCGCCAGGTTCGCGGTGAACTTCACGTCGTAGGTGCTGCACGGGAAGACGTCGTAGTCGGGGTCGGTCTCGGGGTCGGTTCCGGGGGAGGACGACGAGCCGTCCTCGCCGCCGGCCGAGCCCTTGTCCGGGGACGCCGTCGGCGTCGCGGGCTTCGTGGGGCTCGCGGTCGTTCCGCCGGCCCCGCCCGCCGCGTCGTCCTCGGTGGGCCCGCAGGCGGTCAGGGCCAGTCCGGACACGACGGCGAGGGCGACGGCGAATCTGCGAACAGTGCTCATGGTGATGTCCCCCGAGTGAGTAGTGCGAAGTCGTTGATCGAGCACAAGCGTCGCTCAGGATCTTCACAGCTTGGTGACGGTGTCTCGTCGAATCGACCACGGTTGGCCAGGCGAGCGTGACGAGGCAACTGGAAGCGGCGCTTCCTGTGTGCGAGTTTCGGAACGCGGGCATACACCCCGTCACAGGGGGGTGAAACATGTCTGTTGCGGAGTTGCTGGTCGGCTTGGTGCTGGGCCAGCTGATGGTGGTCAGTGATGTCCTGCCTCGCTGGGCATGCCCTCCGCCGCTGCTGCCCCCGCCCTTTGCCGGATACGACCGGCAGTGGTTGCCCCGGCCGCCGTACTGGACTCGAGTCGCCAAGCTGGTCGTGCCGGCGCTGCTGTCACGCAACCACGATGGCCGCCTTCCCTCGGAGCTGCTGAGGGTGGGCTCACCGCGCGCTGCCTAGAGGGGCACATCAGCGGGCGCCGTGCGTGCCACCCGCCGAACTCCCAGAAAGCCGAGTTGCGTGGTCACGCCCGATCTTTCGGTTGTTCCTGCGTGGGTTGCTCTGGTTCTCATGGTGGTCACCACGATCGCCACGACGTTGGTTGCACTGACCCGTCTGGTCGCGCGCACCCTGCCGCAGAGGTCCGGTGACCGGCTGGAGTGGTGGAAGACCTACCTCGCCTACCGGCTCGAACGCCGCCGCCTGCGTAAGGAGCAGTCTGGTGCGCAGGCGCAGGAAATGGTGGAGGACGACGGCTTGTCGGTGCCTGGGGGCGGCGATGGCGGTACGAGATAGGGGGCCCACCCCCCGGGCACGTGATCTCCCGAACAGCCGCAATCTCGGCAATCGTGAGGTATCGATCACATCCCCCTTACTCTTGGCCCGCCCGGGCAACCACGGATCTGGACGGGGAGCGGCGATGAGTGACACCTCATGGGCAGGTGCGGCGGTGGCCGGGGTCACCGCGGCGTACGCACTGGTCTCGCGGCGGCTTGCGCCCACTCCGCTGACAGCGGCCATCGTGTTCGTGGGCTGCGGGATCGCCCTCGGCCCGGTGGGTCTGGGCGTGATCGAGCTGGAGCACGAGGGCGGCGGGCTGCTTGCCCTGTTGGAGGCCGCGCTGACCCTGGTCCTGTTCACCGACGCGATGAGCGTCCGGATGCGGGACATGCGCAGTGGCGGGTTTCTGCCCGGCAGGCTGTTGGGCATCGGGCTGCTGCTGAGCATCGGCTTGGGCTGGCTGCTGGCCTGGCCGCTGCTGCCGGGACTCACGGTGTGGGAGCTGGCCCTGGTCGGGGCAGTGCTCGCGCCCACCGATGCGGCCCTGGGCAAGAGCGCGATCTCCGACACCCGGGTTCCGGCGTTGGTCCGCCAAGGGCTGAACGTGGACGGCGGGCTGAACGACGGGATGGTGCTGCCGTTCTTCGTGCTCTTCCTGGCTGCCGTGCCCGGCACGAGCTACGCCGAGGAAGGGGTGGCCGGGACGTTCTGGCGGGCGCTGGTCCTCAGCACCGCGCTGGGGCTCGGGATCGGCTGGGTGGGCGGCAGGGTGTTGCAGCGGTCGCGTGCCCGCCAGTGGGTGACGTCGGAGTGGCGGCAGGTCTTCGCGCTCGCCGTCGCGGTGGCGGCGTATGCGCTGGCGGTGGTCACCCACGGCAGTGGCTTCATCGCGGCCTGGGTGGCGGGGTTCGCCTTCGGGCGGGCGCTGCGCAGCGGCGGGCCGGCCGAGCCCGTGAGCGGTGCGGACCGCACCGGGGAGTTCACCGAGAACCTCGGGAACCTGCTGGCCATGGTGGGCCTGCTGATCTTCGGGGCGGTCGTTCTCGGCCCGGCGCTGGAGCATCTGAGTTGGCGGATCGTGCTCTACGCCGTGCTCAGCCTGACCGTGGTCCGGATGGTCCCGGTGGCGATCGCCCTGCTCGGCAGCGGGCTGCGGCTGCCGACGGTGGCGTACATCGGCTGGTTCGGGCCGCGGGGCCTGGCCTCGGTCGTGCTCGGCCTCCTCGTCGTCGAGGAGCACGTGGCGGGGGTGGACCTCATCGCGCGGGTCGTCGGGGTCACCGTGGGACTGAGCGTGCTGCTGCACGGGGTGTCGGCCGTCCCGCTCGCGGGCCGGTACGGCCGCTGGTACCGGCAGTTGGCCGCGCGTGTCAGTGATCTGCGCGAGAGTACGCCGACGCCCGATGCCATCACCCGACGCCGACTCGTACCCACGGCACCGCCGGAACCGTGACGTCTGAGGCGCCACCTCCGCCTGGCGTCGGGATCACTCAGGCGGCCGTAAGTGGCCTGTCTTCGCACGCCATGATGCTTCGACCGGCCAGCCAGCCTTCATGACGATCTGTCAGGCGCCGCCCCTGCGGTCGCCGAGTTCGCCCGGATGCTCGACACGGTCTTCGGCGACGTGTCGCTCACCGCGGTCGAGTCGGTCATGGCCCTGGACGCCGACTTCTGGTTCGAGTTCGCCGACCCCGAGGCACCCAAGCGCATCCAGTCGAGAGACCTGCGCCCGGACTGGAGGAAGCGCGGCTTCCTCCGCGGCTACTGCGACAGCCGGTACACCTTCGGCCGGTACATCTCGCCCCTGAGCCCGAACCGCCCCACCGACGCCGAGGCCCTGTTCGCGCAGAACGCCGTCCTGTACGACCGCCTGACAGACCCGGCCGAGATGCGCAACCTCGCCGCCGACCCCGCCCTCCGGGGCCTGGTCGACCGCTACCGCGGCGTGCTCGAAGCCCTGATCGACCGCGAGCTCGGCACCGACACCCGCGCCTGGGTCACCGAGCGCCCCCGCCTGCTCGGCCGGCCCACCTGGCACGGCGACACCGATCAGCCGGCGGCCTCCGCGGCGGCTTCCGGCGGCTGATCGGCGCGCGGGCGGGGAGCAGAACGTAAACGCCGTTCAGCGGGTTGCCAGCAGGCCCCGGCTGCGCAGCACCCACCGCTCCAGCGGGCTGAAGATCAGCAGGTCGATGGCGATGCCGACGAGCAGGATCAGGAAGATGGCCAGGAACACCTGCGACATGCTGGCGTTGTTCCGCCCGTTCTCCAGCAACTGGCCGAGTCCGACCCCCAGATCGGGCGACGAGGCGATGATCTCGGCGGCCATCAGCGAGCGCCAGGAGAACGCCCAGCCCTGCTTCAGGCCGGCCAGATAGCCGGGCAGCGCCCCCGGCATCACGATGTGCCGGGCCCCGCGCAGTCCCGTGGCGCCCAGCGTGCGGCCGGCGCGCAGGAGGAGGGGCGGGATCTGGTCGATGCCCGCGACGAGGCCGTTGGCGACGGACGGGACCGCGCCGAGCAGGATCACGGCGTACATCATCGAGTCGTTGAGGCCCAGCCAGATCACGGCGGGCGGCACCCAGGCCACGGACGGCAGCGACTGCAGTCCGGACAGGAGGGGGCCGATGGCCGCCCGGACGAACTCCACCCGGGCGACCAGCAGGCCGAGCGGCGTACCAATGGCCAGCGCCATCAGGAAGCCGAGCAGACCGCGCGAGACGCTGGTCCAGATGTGGTCGAGCAGTGTGCCCTGCAGCCAGGCATCCAGCACCTCGTCCCACACCGCGGACGGCGGGGGGAGTTTGTAGGCGGGGGCGACCTCGGCCCACACCAGCAGGAGCCAGACGACCAGCACCAGCGCGACGGCGACGACCGGTGGCAGCACCGTGCGTGCCAGGGTTTCACGCAGCGGCGTACGGCCGGTCTGTACCGAGTCGAGTGCGTCGAGACCGGCCTCCAGTCCCGCCGGCCCCCGCGCGTCCCGGGGCCTGGTGTCAGTGCCGGCCATGGCGGCGGATCTCCCCACGCAGTTCCTCGGTGATCTCGACGGACAGCTCGGCGACGGCGCTGTCCTCGATGCGGCGCGGCTGCGGAATGCCGACGGTCCACTCCTGGGCGATCCGTCCCGGCCGTGAGGCCAGCAGCACCACCCGCTGGGCCAGCCGCACGGCCTCGCGCACGTTGTGCGTCACGAACAGCACCGACAGCCCCGTCTCGCTCCAGATGCGGGTCAGCTCGTCGTGCAGGACGTCGCGGGTGATCGCGTCCAGCGCGGCGAACGGCTCGTCCATCAGCAGCAGTCGGCTGTCCTGGGCCAGTGCACGGGCCAATGCGACGCGCTGCCGCATACCGCCCGACAGTTCGTGCACTCGCTTGCGGTACGCGCCCTGGAGCCGTACGAGTTCCAGCAGCCGTTCCGCCTCCTGCCGGCGCTCCGGCCCCGCGACCCCGCGCAGTCTCAGGGCGAGTTCGATGTTCTTGCCCGCGGTCAGCCACGGGAACAGGGCGTGCTCCTGGAACATCAGGGCGGGCCGGCCGTCCGTGCTGATCGTGCCGGTGGACGGCAGGTCGAGCCCCGCGACCAGGTTGAGCAGGGTGGACTTGCCGCAGCCGGAGGCTCCCAGGAGGGTGACGAACTCGCCCGGTGCGACATCCAGCGTGATGTCGTCCAGCACGAGCTGCTGTCCGCCGGGCAGGCCCGGAGCGGGGAAGGACTTCGAGACGTGCTCGATACGGGCGGCGTGCGTCACCGCCGTGGCGCCCTCGGCAGCCTTGGTGAGCGTGGTGGCCATGGTCGTCACCTCCTGGGAACTCAATGGGTGGGGTGTCGTTACTCGACGCCGAGACCGGCGTCGTCGGCCTTGTCCTTGCCCTCGGCCTTGAGGACCTTGTCGAGGAGCGTGAGGTCGTAGATGCCCTTCAGATCGGGCTTCTCCAGCAGGCCGGCCTTGACCGCGTGCTCCGCCTCGGTGTTGAGGGTGGCGGCCAGCGGGTCGTCGAGGAAGGTGACCGACTTCCAGGCCGGGTCGATGACCTCGGCGGGCAGTTCCTTGCCCGACAGCTCCTTGAGCGCCGCGTTGGCGGATGCCTTCGCCTTCTCCGGGTTGGCGTTGATCCACTGATTGGTCTTCACCGAACCGCGCAGCACGGCCTCGACGACATCCGGGTGTTCCTTCAGGAACGTCTGCGACACGATGATGTTCGTGATGACGAACTTCTTCCCGGGCCACAGCGTCGACTCGTCGAGCAGTACCTTGCCGCCCTCGGCGACCAGTTTGGACGCGGTCGGCTCCGGCACCCAGGCGCCATCGATGGAGCCGGACTTGTAGGCGTCCGGGGTGATCTTGTTATCGGTGCGGATGACGGAGACGTCGCCCTTGCCGCTCTCCGCGTCGACCGTCCAGCCCCGGTCCGCGATCCAGTTGAGGAACGCCACGTCCTGCGTGTTGCCGAGCTGCGGGGTCGCGATCTTCTTGCCCTTGACGTCCTTCAGGGACTTGATCTTGTCCGGGTCGACGACGAGCTTCACTCCGCCGGACGCGGATCCGCCGATGATCCGCAGGTTCTTGCCGTTCGACTTGGTGTAGCCGTTGATGGCGGGGGAGGGGCCGATCCAGCCGATGTCGATCGAGCCGGCGTTCAGCGCCTCGATCTCGGAGGGGCCGGCGTTGAAGGTCGAGGTCTTGATCGTGGTGCCGCCGAGCTCCTGCTGGAACAGGCCCTCCTGGACGCCCACGAGTGCGGTGGCGTGCGTGAGGTTGGGGAAGTAGCCGATCTTCACCTCGTCGGCGGAGAGCTTCTTGGCGTCCGCCGCCACCTTTGTCTGCTTGCCGTCATCGGTGGATTCGGAGCCGTATCCGCAGGCGGTCATCAGGAGCGGGAGCGTTGCTATGACGGCGATGGTGCGCAGGGCGGTGAGCGGTCTTGCGGCAGACACGGAGGTGTCCTTTCAGGGATGGGTGATCAGGGAGGTGCGCAGATGCGTGAAGTCATGGCGGCACTCCCGCCGGCCCCGGGAACACGGGGATACGGGATACGGGAATTACGGGGGTACGGGGCGCTGTCAGCCGAAGTGCCGTAGGGCTCTGTGGACGGACTCAGAAGATCCGACAGATGGCACTGGACGTACGGCCGAGGTCGACGTGGCGTCGCGAGGTCAGAAGGGGCAGCAAGAGCTCTGCACCGTTGCGCGTGCTCATGGCCACCCCCATAGATCCCTAGCTTTCCTACCTGGTTGCTAGGGATCGTGCCAGACGGCGGCGTCCAGCCCAAGAGGGTGTTCATATGATGGACGCCGAGATCTCACTCTTTGGGCTCAGGGAGCGACTCAGACGGGCAGGACGAAGGGTGGGTGTGCGCCGTTGAGGAAGTAGTCCCCGACGTTCTGGAGCCGGTGGGTGACGGGCTCGTACAGCGTGTGGGTCCGGGCATTGCGCCAGAAGCGGTCGAAGCCCAGCCGCGAGGAGACGGAGCGGGCACCGATGACGTCGAGGGCGCGGGCGGTGGACTCCTGCGCGGCCCTGGAGGCGGCGGCTTCGGCCATGGCCACCAGGACCGAGATCTCCGCGGAATCGTCGTAGGTGAGGTCTTCGCCCCGTGCCAGCCCGCCATGGACGGCTGCCCGTGCCTGATCGGAGAGTGCGGCCGCGGAGCGGGTGAGGAGGGTGAGTTCTCCGTACATGGTCAGCACATGTGGGTCCTGGGGCACGCCGGCCGGCCAGGCGGAGTGGCCGGCTCTGCTGTACTCACGGGCTTCGGCGAGCACCCCCTCGGCCATGCCGAGACAGAGGTGGACGGAGAACAATCGGCCGACCGGTGACATCAGGGCGGCGAGAGGCGACAGTTCGTCCTCGTCCACGGGCAGGGAAGCGAGTACGTCGTCGGCGGCGACCGGTACGGCGTCGAACTCCACGCTCCCGCCTCCCGCGAGCCGCTGGCCGAAGGTGTCGGAGTCGTCGGCAATGCCCACGCCGTGATGGGCGGGATCGACGACGACCGCGAGTGGTTCGCCCGTGTCGGCCCGCACGGCACGCACGGCGAGGCGGTCGGCGACCAGGACCCCCGTGAAGTAGCTCTGCCGGCCGTCGAGCACAAGGCCGTTGCCTTTCCTGGTCAGTGTCAGCGGCGGTTCCTGACCGGCGAAACCACCTCCCCAGCACCACCGCTCGGTCGCGGACTGCCGCTCGACGTGGGCGGCGCGAGAGGCCTCGGTGAAGAACCGGGCGCACCACGACAAGAAGTAATGACAGCCGAGCAGTTGACCGATCGCGCCGTCGGCCGCGGCGATCTCCCTGACCACGTCGTACGCCGTGGGCCAATCCGCGCCGCCTCCCCCGAGCCCGGCCGGTACGAGGAGTGTCAGCAGGCCCGCCTCACGCAGCCGGGACACCTCGTCGAACGGGGCCTTGCCTGCCAACTCCCTGGCCACCGCGTCCGTGGCCAGGTCGTCCGCCGTCTCGCGGGCCACGCGCATCCAGTGCGCACAGCCGGGCCCGGCCGGGCCGGACTGCGAAGCGGGGCCGGACGGCGCGGGGACAACGCCCATGGAAGCGGTCTCCTCGAGGTCAACGGCACGATGCCGTGTCGGGGCTTTCTCGCTGGTCGGGAACGTACGTGTCACGTCCTTGGCGAAGAGCCGGGCGGGATCGGTGCTTTCGGGGACGAGCACGAGGTGGCCGACGACGGGAGCGGAACCGTGTCCGTGGTCCCGGCGGTGCGTAGGGCACGCGCAGACATGCGCATCATCCTGCGCATACGCCGACGGGACCGTCAACGCTTTCCCAGTAAGTCGATAGGAAAAATAGGGAAGTCTGCCCCAGCAGTTTCAGCGGCCGCCTACGGCACGGCTGACGTGTGGACCACATGGACCAGTGGATGGGCGCCCGTGCGAGGTAATTGATCAACCCCATGAGTAAAACGTCACGGACGCGGCACCGTTGCGAGCAGTATCGCCATCCTCGCCGGAGCAGCAGCGGCGACATCGGTCCGCTCGAGGAAGGCTCTCTTTCAGCATGCGTGAAATCTTCACCGCCCGGCGTCGGGCCATCGCCGCGACCACCGCGGTCGTGGCGACCGCCGCCCTGGGAGGCAGTGCCGCCCTGCCTGCCGAAGCGGCCCCGGCGGCCGGCCGGGTCCTGGAGGAGGACTCGCCCTCCGGCATTGACAACAGTTACCTCGTCCTGCTCAAGCGGTCGGCCGGATTCAAAGCGGGCTCGCGGGAAGGCGACGAGTTCGCGGCCAAGTACGGCGCCGTCGTGGACCGAACGTACAGCTCAGCTGTCAACGGCTATGCAGTCCATGTCAGCGCGGCCGGAGCGAGGAGTTTCGCGGCGGATCCGGCGGTCGCGTTCGTCGAGAAGGACCAGAGGGTCGGCCTCGACGCGACGCAGGTCAATCCTCCTTGGGGACTGGACCGTATCGACCAGGCCAACCTTCCGCTCAGCAGGTCGTACACCTACCCGAACACGGCGGGCAACGGCGCGCGGGTGTATGTCATCGACACCGGCGTGCGCATCACGCACCGGCAGATCGCCGGGCGCGCCACATACGGCTACGACGCGATCGACCGGGACAACGTCGCCGCGGACGGCAACGGACACGGCACCCATGTCGCCACCACGGTCGCCGGGACGACGTACGGTGTGGCGAAGGCCACCAGGGTCGTTGCGGTGCGCGTTCTCAACAACAACGGCTCGGGCACCGTCTCGGGGGTCATCGCGGGCGTCGACTGGGTCACTTCGCATCGGGTCCGTCCCGCGGTCGCCAACATGTCGCTGGGCGGGGCGGCCAGCACCGCGCTCGACACCGCGGTGCGCAACTCCATTGCCGCCGGCGTGACCTACGCGGTCGCCGCCGGCAACTCGAATGCGAACGCCGCCAATCAGTCACCGGCCCGGGTGGCGGCCGCGCTCACCGTCGGCGCCACGACCAGTACCGACAACCGGGCCGGCTACTCCAACTACGGCTCCATTGTCGACCTGTTCGCCCCCGGATCCTCGATCATCGCCGGATGGCACACCAGCGACACCGCGACAGCGACCCTGTCCGGCACCTCGATGGCCACACCCCATGTCGCCGGAGCCGCGGCCATCTACCTCACGTCCCACCCCAGCGCCGGCCCCGCGACCGTACACAGTGCCCTCGTCAACGGAGCGACGACGGGAGTACTGCGCAACATCGGCACAGGCTCACCCAACAGGCTCCTCAGGGTCGTGCCGTAGCCGTTCGACCTGCCGGATGCCGAGAATGGTCCCCTCCCCAGTCACCCAAGTGGTATGGACCGTGAGGTGCCCGGTTTGGTGAAGTCTGTCGTACGGAAGGTGTGCCCGCCACGGTGACGGCGGACGCAGTACGAAAGGCTCTCTTAGGTGTCCTTGTTGTCAGTACCGAGTACGACCGGGCGGGGGGAACCCCAGCGCGCAGGGCGCCTCCGGGTCCAGGTGGAGTCCACCGCCCGCGGACCCAGCGACCCCCTGCGCGTGTACGAGGCACTGTCCCGCACCCGTCGACAGGGCGATGTGTACCTGCTGGAGAGCCTGGACGGGCCGGAGCAGGACCGGCTCTCGGCTGCCGTCGGCTGGGGCCTCCTTGCCGAACTGCGCGTCTACGCCGACAGGGTGGAGCTCACCGCCGGTCCGGAGCTCGCCGACGCGCTGTCCGACGCCTTGGCGGCCGGTCCGAGCCGCTCGGCCGCCGACGGGTCGGGTACCCGGGTGTGGGCGGTGTCCGGGCCGGACGAGGTCTGGGAGATCCTGCGCCGGGTGCAGGACGCCTTCGAGGTGGACACCGATGTGCCCGCCGACACCTTCGCCTTCGGATTCCTCACCACGCTGTCCTACGAAGCCGCGTGGAGCATGGAGCAGCTGCCGCAGAGCCAGGACGAGGCCGGCCTGCCGCGCTGCACCCTCGCCCTGTTCCGGGAGACCCTCTGGTACGACGTGCCCACCGGCACGGTCCGGCACCTCTCGGCGCGGTCCGGCGCATGGCCGGCGGACACCGGTCGGCCCCTGGAGGACGTCCTCGCCGAGGCCGCGTCGCCACCCGCCGGTGACGCGGACGTGCCCCCGGCACCGGCCCCGCGGACCGTGCGGGACTCCGTGGACGAGGAGACCTTTGCCAAGCGGGTGGACCGCTGCCTGCGCCACATCCAGGTCGGCGACAGCTACCAGATCCAGATCGGTCACCGCATCGACGTCGAGACCGATCTGACACCCGGCCAGGTCTACCGCAGACTGCGCCACCGCAACCCCTCCCCGTACATGTACCTGGTCCCGTGGGCCGGTCGTACGGTGATCGGGGCGAGCCCCGAGCTGTTCATCCGGATCGAGAACGACACCCTCTCGATGCGCCCCATCGCCGGCACCGCACCGCGCGCCGCCGACCCGGCCGAGGACGCCCGGCGCGTCGCCGGACTGCGGGCCAGTGCCAAGGAGCAGGCCGAGCACGTCATGCTCGTCGATCTGTGCCGCAACGACATCGGACGGGTCTGCGTGCCGGGCACGCTGGACGTCACCTCGATGATGGAGGTCGAGCCGTTCGCCTATGTGCATCACCTGGTGTCGACCGTGACCGGACGGATCACCGCTGCCACGGACATCTGGTCGGCCGTCTGTGCCACCTTCCCGGCGGGCACCATGACCGGCGCACCCAAGCTGCGCGCCATGGAGATCATCAACGACATCGAGGACGACACCCGGGGCATCTACGCCGGAGCGCTCGGCGTGGTCGACGTGCGAGGCTTCGCGATGCTCGCCCTGTGCATCCGCACGGCCGTCCACGACGGCCGCCGGTACTCCACCCAGGCGTCGGCCGGTGTCGTCGCCGACTCCACACCCGCGGGGGAATGGCGGGAGACCCTGGCCAAGATGAGCGCCACCTACTGGGCGCTGACCGGTGAGGAACTGCTGCCGTGAAAGTCCTGCTCGTCGACGCGTACGACAGCTTCAGCCACATCATCGACCAGTACCTGATGATGCTCGGCGCGCAGACCGAGGTGGTCCGCTCCCGGACCCGCTCGGTCGAGGAGCTCCGTGGCACCGAGCCCGATGCCGTGGTGCTCGGCCCGGGCCCCGGTCACCCGGCCGACTCCGGGCACGTCGAGCTGGTGCACGCGTTCGCCGGCCGGGTGCCCTTGCTCGGCGTGTGTCTCGGGCACCAGGCGATCGGCCTGGCCTACGGCGGACGAATTTCCGTCGCGCAGAACCTGATGCACGGCAAGACCAGCCCGGTGACGCACGACGGGGAAGGCGTCTTCACCGGGGTGGCGGCACCGCTGACGGTGACCCGCTACCACTCGCTGATCGTCACCGACCCGCTGCCGGGGGACCTGCAGGTCTCGGCGACCTCGCTCGACGACGGCTACGTGATGGGACTGCGGCACCGCACCCTGCCGGTCGAAGGGGTGCAGTTCCACCCGGAGAGCGTGATGACCGACGACGGCCTGCGGCTCTTCGGCAACTTCCTCGAGCGAACACGCACCACGGCGGTCCGCTGAATCGCCGGCACGGCACACGGCAGTATCCACGGGGGGAACACAAGTGAGCACGACGAGAGGAACACCGTCGCCGGTGGCAGTCGTCACCGGCGGCGCGGGAGGCATCGGGCGCGCGGTCACGGCCGCGCTGGCCGATGCGGGCCACCGGGTGGTGTCCGTGGACCGGACCGCCGGGGCGGACCCGGCGGCCCATGCCGAGCTGGTCGCCGACCTCGGAGACCCCGAGGCGGTCACCGCACTCTTCCGGCGGATCGAGCAGGAGCACGGGCTGCCCGAGTCGCTGGTCAACAACGCGGGGATCTACGAGGCCAGAGACTTCCTGGACTACACACCCGAGGACTACCGGCGCGTCCTCGACGTCAACGTCGGCGCTGCCTTCTTCGCCACCCAGGCGCTGGCCCGCGCGCTGATCGCGGCGGACCGCCCCGGCAGCGTGGTCAACATCGCATCCATCAGCGGTCAGTCGGGCAGCCCCGACACCGCCTACGGAGCCTCCAAGGGCGCCGTGATCGCGCTGACCCACAGCCTGGGCCGGTCCCTCGCGCCGCACGGCATCCGCGTCAACGCCGTGTCACCCGGGCTGATCGACACCCCGATGGCCGCCCGCATCCCCGCCCAGCGCGCCGCGGAGTACCGCGCCCGCATCCCACTGGGCAGATTCGGCGCAGCCGCTGAGGTCGCCTCAGCGGTGCGGTACCTGACCGGAGCCGACGCCCACTACGTCACGGCGAGCGTCCTGGACGTCAACGGCGGGTTGCACTGAGCGCCCGCCCCTGAGCACACCGCCCGCCCCTGAGCACACCGGACGCGCAGCCTCCGGCCGCGCCGCTCCGGAGCGCCCACCCCGACTCGCAGCGCCCGGTCGGCACACCCGCGCCTGCCCTGTCGCAACTCTCGTCCGACGCGCCCGCGTCAGGAACCCTCACCGAGCCAACCACCGATTCCATCGAGCCGCCCGCCGGGAAGCCTCCCGCCGAGGACGGGCCATGCCCGCACGGCGCTGCCCCGCGCTCGGCCGGCCGCCTCCTTCCCGACGCATGCGCGACCCGACAGAGAGGACCCAAGTCCATGTGGCTGCCCACCCAGGGCCCCGCGGCGGAGTTCGCCACCCGCTACCTCGCCCTCCACGAGGCCTTCTACGCCCGCACCCTCACCCAGCACGAACTCGACGACTGGCGCGCCCGCCAACTGGGCACCGTACTTGCCCAGGTCCGCGACGGATCGCCCTTCTACGCCCGGCACTTGAGCGGAGTGGACCTGGACGCCGTCACCCCGGCAACCCTGGCCGACCTGCCCTTCACCACCAAGAACGACCTGCGCAGCGAAATGCTCGACGTGCTCAGCCGCCCGCTGGCCGAGGCGGTCTTCTTCTACGAGACCACCGGCACCACCGGCCCCGCCACCCCGTGTCCGCGCGACGGCCGGGAGGTCGTCGCCAGCAACGCCCATGTCACCGAATCGTGGGCGTCGATCTTCCGGCACCACTTCGGCGACCATCGGCCGCGCATCGGGCTGATGGGGCCCACCGAGGTCCACTCCTTCGGCGACACTCTCGGCGACATCGCCCGCAACACCGGTTCGATGAACGCCAAGATATGGCCCTACTCCCCGGTGATCGGTTTCCCCAAGGCCCTGCAGTTGATGAGGGACCTTCAGCTGGAGGTCGTCTGCTGCACGCCCGGGGTGGCGCTGACCCTGGCCAAGGCCGCCGAGCACTACGGCTACGACCTGCGCCGCGACTTCGCGGTCAAACTGCTCTTCGTGACCGGCGAGATGTGCACACCCGCACTGGCCCACAACCTGGAGTCCGTGTGGGGAGCCGACGTCTACAACATCCTCTACGGCTCCCAGGAGGCCTTCGTCATCGCGACGGCCTGCCGGAACAAGCGGATGCACCTGTCCCAGACGAACTACCTCATCGAGGTCGTGGACCCCGAGACCGGCGACTCCCACGGCCCGCACGGCAGCGGAGAACTGACCGTGACCATGCTGGTGGACGGGGTCAAGCCGCTCGTGCGCTACCGCACCGGCGACGCCGTCGTCGTCGAACCCTCCGACTGCGACTGTGAGATGCCCGGTGACGTCGTGCGCATCGTCGGCCGCACCCTGGACCGGCTGGAGCTGGGAGGCCGGCAGTTCACCGCGGGACAGATCGAGACCGCCGTGCTGAACGGGGTGACCGGCTCCGCCGGGTACCAGGTCGTCATCGAGCGGGACACAGACGGGCGCGACCGGCTCACCGTCCGCCTGGAACTGCTCAAGGACCTGGTCGAGGATCCGGACGTGCTGGCCGACCAGGTCCGCGCGCGGGCCGCCGAGGCGCTCGGGGTACCGGTGACCATCGAACTCAGCGACGGCCTCGACCCCATCGTCAGCACCGGCGCCTTCGTCAGCTGGAAGGCCGCCCGTATCGTCGATCGGCGCACCGCACCCGACCACGAGACCCAGGTCGCCCGGAAGATGGCGGCGAACCGCGGCTATGAGCGCTGACACGGCGCGGCGTCTCGCCGAGGAGTACACGGAGCGCTGGAACAGCCTGACCGAGCGCTGGTCCCGCCGCCCCGGCAGCACCTTGGGCACGCTCGGCCCGTCCGGAACCTCCAGCCACCTCGCCGCAGGACTGCTCGTGGAGCGCCACGGCCTGCACATCAGGCTCTTCGACACCTTCGACGACGTCTTGGCGGCGCTGGTCGACCGGAAGGTCGAGTACGCGCTCGTACCCAGCGCCTACCAGGGCCTGACCCGCTTCCACTGGCACCGTGACCTGCGTCTGGTGGCGTTCTTCCCGCAGGCGACCCCCGAGTACGGGATCGCGGCGCCGCCGGAGACGGGGACGGAGACGGAGATGGAGATGGCGACGGAGACGGTGTCGGAGGCGGGCCGCGGACCGGTCAGGGTGGCGGCCATGTGGGAGGTCCGGCGGATCTACGCCGAGGTGGTGCCCGCCGCGCTCAGCGGGCGGGAGGTGCGCTGGGTCGACGCCGACTCCACCCAGCACGCCGCCGAGATCCTGGCAGCCGGTGGCGCCGACCTGGCCGTGACCAATGCGCCGGGCGTCCTCGCCCACGGCCTGAGCTGGGTCGCCCGCAGACCCGGCGCCGAAATCGTCTGGACGGTCTTCGGCCACGCCGAACCGTCCCCCCTGTGAAGGACGGGAGAAGACTCACCCATGCCCCGCAAGACTCTGCTGCACCGCGCCATCGTCCAGGAGGGACTGGGCAAGGCGTCGGTGCCCCGGCGCAGCGTGCTGATCGACGGCGACCGCATCGAGGCGGTGCTGCCCGAGGACCTCGCGCCGCTGCACTCACCCGAGGTGCGGGTTGTCGACCTCGACGGCCGCACCGTGATGCCCGGCATGACGCTCGGGCACACCCACATCGCCTATCTGAACATCCTCGACGGGCGGGAGATGCTGTTCAAGTACTCCGTCCCCGAGGTCACCCTGGCCGCCGCCGAGAACGCCACCCGGCTGCTCTCCCTCGGCTACACCGCCTTCGTGGGCGCCGGCTCGGTCGCCGGCATCGACATGGCGCTGCGCAAGGCCGTCGACTCCGGTCGGCTGCGCGGACCCCGGATCACCCCGTGCAGCCGCGACCTGATGGTCTCCGGGCCGCCCGAGCGGCGCAACCCGGAGGTGAAGAAGCGCATCCCGACCGACCTGATGCGGCTCGCGGACACTCCGGAGGAGATGGCCGAGTACGTGGCCACGGAGATCTCCCAGGGCGCCGAGATCGTGAAGGTCTTCTCCTCGGGCGACGACACCTTCCCCAACGGGCGCTCCCATGAACTGCTCTTCACCGCGGAGGAATTGAAGATCGCGAGCCGCACCGCCCATGAGTACGGCGCGCGTATCCGCGCCCATTCGCGGGGACTTGACGGCATCCGCAACGCCATAGCCGCCGAGGTCGACGTGATCGATCATGCCACGTACGCCGACGACGCGGCACTGGAGGCCATCGCCGAGCGCGGCATCTTCGTCGTGCCGAGCCTGTTCCAGCCGCACAAGCTGCTGACCACCGGGACCCGGCACGGCAAGACAACCGACTACCTGGAAAGCCTGGAGTTCCAGGCGGAGATCGACAACACCCTGCGCATCCTGCCGCTGATGGTCGAGATGGGCATCCCGGTCGTGGCGGGCGACGACTTCGGCTTCGCCTGGACCCCGCACGGCACCTACGCGGAGGAACTGGAGGCCTACGTGTCGATGGCGGGCATCCCGGCCGCCACGGTCCTCACCTGGGCCACCACCAACGGGGCGCGCCTGGCGGGCCGGGGCGACGACGCGGGCACGGTCCAGCCGGGACGGCTGGCGGACCTCGTCATCACCGGTGACGACCCGGCCGAGGACATCACGGTGCTCAGCCGGACCGGCGGCATCGAGACGGTCCTCCTCGGCGGCGACACCGTCGCGGGCAGCCTCGAGGCCTACCCCACCCCGGCAGGAGCGGTCCGATGACACGTACTCAGAACCGGCTGCCCGTCCTGCCGCTGCTCGCCGTGGGAGCCTTCGCCATCGGCACGGACACCTTCGTGGTCGCCGGCGTGCTCCCGGAGGTCGCCACCGATCTGCGGGTCAGCCCCGCCGACGCCGGCTGGATCAGCACGCTTTTCGCCCTCACCTACGCCGTGTTCGCGCCGGTGCTCGGCGCGCTCACCGGAGCCTGGGAGCGGCGTGTCGTCCTCGTGGTGTCGCTGACCGGCTTCGCCGTGGGCAACGCCGCCTCCGCCCTCGCCCCCGGTCTCGGCTCGCTGCTGGCCGCCCGGGTGCTCACCGCCGCCTGCGCCGCGCTCTACGTTCCCGCGGCCTCCGCGTCCGCCGGCGCGTTGTCGGCGCCCGAACAGCGGGGCAGGGCCCTGGCAGTCGTCCTCGGCGGGCTGTCCGCCGCGACCGTCGCCGGAGTTCCCTTCGGCACCTGGGTCGCCGCCGACCTCGGCTGGCGCTCCACGTTCTGGCTGCTGTCCGCACTGGGCCTGCTGTGCGCGGCCGCGGTGGCCCTCGGCCTGCCTCAGGTACGGCTGCCGGCCGCGCCCGGCCTTGCTGCCCGGCTCGCCCCGGTGCGCGACCCACGCGTGCTGCTCACGGTGGGCACCACCCTGCTGTTCATGACCGGCGGCTACCTGGCGCTCACCTACATCGGGCTGATCCTGGACCCCGTCACCGACGGCGACGGCTCGGACCTCGCCCTGCTTCTGCTGGCGTTCGGCGTCACCGCGATCGCGGGCACGGTGCTGGGCGGGCGCGCCACGGACCGGTACGGCGCGAGTCCGGTGCTCGCCGTCTCCGTCGCCGGCCTCGCCGCGGTCCTCGTCACCCTGCCGCTGACCCGTTCCACGGCGATGGGTGCCGTGGTGGCGATGGCGCTCTGGGGCCTGGCCGCGATGGCCACCCAACCGCCCCAGCAGCACCGCCTGTTCGGCATCGCACCGACGTCCGGGCCGCTGCTGCTGTCACTGAACTCCTCGGCCACCTTCCTCGGGATCTCGCTGGGCGGCTTCCTCGGCGGGCAGGTGGTACGCACCGGCGGCACCCATGCCCCCGACACCCTCGGGGTGGCCGGCGGCTGTCTGGCCGCGCTGTCCCTGGTGACCGCCTTCGCCGTGGCCCGTGTCCGGACCCGCGAGGAGCCCGCGCTGGTCGCCGACACCCGCTGACCCGCCGACACGTTGGGGGAGACCTTGCAGGAACAACGACCCGTCGTCCTCGGTATATGCGGCTCCGAACGGGCAGGCGGCAACACCGACCTGGCACTGGAGCACGCGGCCGGTCTGGTCGCGCTGCGCGGCGCCGACTTCCGGACGATCCATCTGCGCGACCACCGCGTGTCGCCGTGCAGCCCGTGCGGCGACTGCAACTACCGTGACGACCCGTGCGCGTTGCCCGACGCCATGCCGCAGATCATCGCGGAGATGAAGCGCGCCGACGGCATCATCTACGCGACCCCCGTGCACGGCTTCGGTCTCGCCCACCTCATGCAGATCTTCATCGAACGGGCGGGTGTCGGCTTCCTGCGGTTCGACAGACCGCTCGCCAACAAGGTCGGCGGGATCATTGTCACGGGCCGTCGCTACAGCGAGGGCTCTGTGCACAACCAGCTCGTGGACAACCTGCTGCTCAACCGGATGATCCTGGTCGGCAGCGGCTTCCCCGCCGTGCTGCGCAACACCTCCAGGGCACCCGAACTGAGCGACACCGAGGGTCTGGAGGCGGTGGAGCGGATGGTGCAGCGGATGCTCGACATGATCCTTCTGCTGCGGCGTCATGCGGACACCACCGGTGAGCCCGTGCTGCCCCCGCACGACCGCAACGAACGCGCCGGACGGGTGCGTACGCACTGAGCCGATCACCGACCGGAATACATCCGGCAACGAACAACGGGAGACTGCCTTGAACGTGCCGGCACTGAGCGCAGGCACCAAGCCGTCCGGAGCGGCGGAGCTGACCCGCTTCGCCGCCGTCGCCGCAGCGGTCGACACCGCTGCCCTCACCGCCCAACTCGCCCGGCGGCGCCAGGCACTCGCCGAGCGCCCCGGGGACGTCTACGACCGCGCGGACGAGGTCGCACAGGTCTACGCCCGGTGGTTCGCCACGTACGACATCATCTGCCCGCTGCCCGGCCAGATCGCCGCGGCCCGCCGCAAGGGCCTGCCGGCGATCGGCCCGGCGGTCGACGCCCTGCTGTACGGCGAGCTCACGACGGGTGTGCTGATGGGGGTCCAGGACGCCGAAGCCGTCGACGGCGGACTGCACTTCGACTGGGCCGCGCAGGGCGAGACCTTCACCGGGTTCCGCTCCACGGTGACCTGCTCCCAGGACGAGCCCGTGGTCCGCGACGCGACCGGCATCGTCGCCTCGGTGCCGCAGGGCCCCGACCGGCGTACCAGCGTCACCAAGTCCTCCCGCCACCTGGTCTTCACCGTCTACGACGCACCTGGCCTGGACATCAGGGACTTCGACACCGGGGTGCGGGTCCTGACCGATCTCCTGAGGGAAACCGGATCGGTCCCCGACGTCCAGGAGGTTGTGCTGTGACCACGTCGGCCGGTCCGGCGGCGGCCGTGGAGCGTGCGGACCTGCCCCACGGCTGCCTGCCCAGCAGGCACCAGCGGCGCATCCTCGTGTGCGCCGCAGCCGCTCCCACCGGTCCCTCGGAGCTGCACCGGGCCACGGCCCGCTGGCAACGCCAGTACATCGGAGGGGTCTTCGTACGGATCCCCGCGACCGCCACTCAACAGCACCGCGTTCTCGCCGAGTTCACCGCCGCCGGCTGCTCCCCGCAGACCACGCACTTCTACCGCCCTGCCGACCTCGCGGCCCTGGGCCCGCTGGCCCGACGGATCGCGGGACTGCGCCTCGCACACGGCTGCGACCCGGTCCGCACCGCCGAACTGCTCGTCCTCGGCGCGACCGACGTCGTCGGCCCCTACCCGCCGCAGGACCTGGCGGCGGCGCGTGCCGTGGCCAGGTGCGTCAACACCCATATCGGCGAGGACTGGCTTGTCCGACCCGAGGCGACCCCGATCCCGGGCACCTCCCCGCCGGCCGGAGGGCCGCAGGCCCATCGCGCCCCCACTCCCGGCGAGCTGGACGACCACTTCGCCGACACGGCGAGGGCACTGGCGGCCGAGGCCGAATCCCGCCTGGAGATCCTCGACCAACTCCCGCCCGACACCGGCACCGACTGCCGGGCCGCACCCTACGCGGTCACCGGCCCCGGCCACGGCTGAGCCGACAGACCGTATACAGCGACACAGAACGAGCGCCCCCCGGGGCGCCCATGGGGGGTTTCTGTCTTGCGCACCACCGCCGCACTGCGTGCCCTGCTCGACTTCGACACAGCGGATTACATCGACCACGCCAGGAGCGTGGGCCGCGACCGGCTCGACCCCGCACTGCGGGCCTGGATGGCCGAGGCCTACGAGGATGTGACCGTCATCCTCGCCCTCGACGGGGACCGGCTCAGCCGCCAGGAGCGTGCCGTTCTGCGCCTGGCCGAACTCGTCTTCCAGTCGGAATGGAAACTCGCCCTGCCCGAGGGCGAGAGCCCCGAGCAGGTGGCCGCCCGGGGCGGCGGACCACTGGACCGGCGCGGCAAGCGCTACCAGCCCTACGGCAACGTACGGCTGCTCAACCATGCGCTCGGCACCCGCGGGCACGCCCCGGACAGTGCAGTGGAACGCGCCTGCTGGCAGGCCGTCCGGGCCATCGCGTCCGGCTGGCGGGCCTATGAGCAGCGCACCGTCGACGGCACCGAGACATGGGCACAGGACGCCCTGCCCGATCCGGCACTGCTGGGCGAGCGCATCGTACGGCTGGATGCGCTGGTGTCGCTGACCGGCGGCCGCGCACCGGCGCTGCGGCCCGCCGCGGCCACACCGCCCCGCCGCCTGCGCGACTATCTGACGCCCCACTGGCGCGCGAACATACTGGAACACCTGACCGTCCTCCCGCAGACCACCCAGCACGACGAGGTCACCTTCCTGCGGGTGATCCATCTCGTCGAAGCCACCACCTGGGGCGTGCTGGCCCGGGTGATGTCCGCCGCCGAGTGGCTGCGGGCCGAGCGGTGGGAGTACGCGAGCGAGTGCCTCGACCGGGCCGCGGCCCTGGCCGCCGCACAGACCGAGGCCCTGCTCGTGATGCGCCGGACGATGCCCGTGGAGCATTTCCACGGCTTCCGGGCCGCGACCGGCGACGCCAGCGCCGTCCAGGCGTTCCCCACCCAGCTGCTGCACATCCATCTGCTCGGCGTGCATCCCGAGAAGGTGCAGGCCCTGCACGAGGCCACCGAGAACGCCTACGTCCTGCTGCACCATAACCCGGACTTCGAGCCGCTGAGGGACCTGCTGCACCGGGTGCCCGACGAGGCGGCGGGACGACGCGTGCTGGACGCCGCCCACCGCCTCGACCAGGAGCTCTACGCCTGGCGGAAGATCCACTACGGGGTCGCCATGCGCTATCTGCCGGCGCAGACCACCGGCTCGGGCGGCACCTCCGGCGCCCCGTATCTGCGCAGCTTCTACCAGGACCGCCTGTTCGACGCCGACCGCTCCCTGCTGCCGCAACACCGCAGCGCGGAGACGGCCGCACCCGGCCCCTGGGTCCGGGCCCGCCCGGTCCTGTCCCCGTTCAACTGACCTGCAAGCGGCCGGAGTTCAGGAGGCCCGACGGACCCCGCCGGGCTGCCGTTCATAGGCCTGCCCGATCCGTCGGACCGCCTCCTCGATGCCCGACTCGCCCAGGGCCGTGTACCCCAGCACCAGCCCGGGCCGAGCGGTGTGTGGCCGGT
Source organism: Streptomyces luteolifulvus (assembly GCF_008806595.1). Taxonomy (GTDB): domain Bacteria; phylum Actinomycetota; class Actinomycetes; order Streptomycetales; family Streptomycetaceae; genus Streptomyces; species Streptomyces luteolifulvus. The sequence continues at coordinate 128,912 of NZ_VZRB01000014.1, forward strand.
CGTGGAAGACCCGGCCGCCCTTGACCAGCACGGACAGCTGCAGCGCCTGCGTCACCAGCGCCTCCTCGTCCAAGCCGGCCGGCAGCGCCGCGAACACATGCAGTCCGGCGACCGGACCGACCAGTGTGGCGACGGGCAGATACCGCTCCACGGCCCGCATCAGCCTGCCGTGCTGCGAACGGTATCGGGTCCGCATCTTGCGCAGATGTCCGTCCAGCAGCCCGCTGCGCAGGAAGTCCGCGAACGCCAGTTGCATCAGGCCGTCGCAGCCAAGGTCCCGGCGCACCCGCACCCGCTCCATCACCGCGGTCAGCTCCGGCGGCAGCACCATCCAGCCCAACCGCAGCCCCGGCGCGAGGAGTTTGCTCGCCGTGCCTGCGTAGATCACCCGGTCGGGACCGGTCGGCTGCAACGCGAGGTGCCGGCAGCGCTGCTCCAGCCACAGCCCGCCGTCGTAGTCGTCCTCGATGATCCAGCCATCGATGTCCCGGGCCCAGCGCACCAGCTCCTCCCGGCGCTGCGGCGACATGGGCACCCCCAACGGGAACTGGTGCGAGGGCGTGACCAGGACGACCCGTACGCCGCTCGCGTACAGCGGCTCGATCTCCAGCCCCTCCGGGCCCACCGGCACCGCCACCGTCCGGATGTCGTTCTCCTCGATGAACTGCCGCTGCCGGTCATGACTGGGGTCCTCCACCGCCAGTCGGTCGATGCCCAGTTCGCGCAGCGCGGCGCAGACGAGCCCCAGAGCGTGCGCGAAGCCGCCGGTCACCATCGTGTCGTCGGGACTGCCGAGCACCCCCCGCACCCGGCCGAGGTAGGCGACCAACTCCGTGCGCAACTGGTCGAGTCCGAGCAGCGGGGGATAGCCGAGGCCCTGCCAGCGGGTCGACTCCAGCGCCCGCAGGTAGGAGGCGCCCCACTCGCGGTGCGGGAACGTCACCGGGTTGGGCGTGCCCGGCAGCAGGTTGAACCGCACCGGCGGGATCGCCCGGTCGACCAGCACCACTGGCTTCCTGATCCGGGTGTCCGCGTGCGCCGCCACCCGGGTACCCGAGCCGCGCACCGACTCCAGCAGGCCCTCACCGGTGAGTTTCTCGTAGGCCTCCACCACCACGCTGCGCGAGACCCGCAGGTCCTGCGCCAGCTGCCGACTGGACGGCAGCCTCGTGTGCGGTTTCAACAGCCCCCGTTCCACCTGATGCCGTACCTGGTCGGCGATCTGCGCGCCGAGCGGGACCGGTCCGTCCCGCACGACCTCCAGCATGACGTGCCATGTCATATCTCCCCCTTGTCCTCCATTCTACGGACGCAACGAACGTACAGCCGACCGGGATTGGTCCGGTGGCGAGCCGGTCGACTGGTCTGGTGCCGGTCTTTTCCCGCTCGGCAGACTGCGGGATGTGACAGTCCGTGAAAGCACCAGAACCTGGCCGGACCTGATCGCCTCGCTGCTGGACAGGCACGACCTGCAGGCGTCCGACACCGCCTGGGCGTTGGACCAGGTGATGACCGGATCCGCCACCTCCGTCCAACTGGCGGGACTCCTCATCGCCCTGCGCGCCAAGGGGGAGACGGCCGCCGAGGTGCTCGGCCTGGCCGACACCATGCGCGCCCACGCCCTGCCCGTCGAGATACCCGGCCCCACGGTCGACGTGGTGGGCACCGGCGGCGACCGGGCCGGCACGGTCAACATCTCCACCATGGCCGCCGTCGTGACCGCCGCGGCCGGGGCGCGGGTCGTCAAGCACGGCAACCGGGCCGCCTCCTCCGCCTCCGGCTCGGCCGATGCCCTCGAAGCGCTCGGCGTCCGGCTCGATCTGACGCCGGATCAGGTCGCCGGGATCGGTACAGAACTCGGCATCACCTTCTGCTTCGCCCAGCAGTTCCACCCCGCTCTGCGGCACGCCGCCCCGGCCCGCCGTGAACTGGGCGTCCCCACGGTGCTCAACCTGCTCGGCCCGCTGACCAACCCGGCCCGTCCGGCCGCACACGCCGTCGGTGTGGCCTTCCCGGACCGCGCCCCGCTGCTCGCCCGCGTCCTCGCGCGGCGCGGGGAGAGCGCACTCGTCTTCCACGGCGAGGACGGACTCGACGAACTCACCGTCACCACCACCTCCCGCGTGTGGAGCGTCCACGGCGGCGCGGTGCACGAGAGCGTCTTCGACCCCCGGGACGTCGGGATCGGCCGTGCCCCGGCCGACGCCCTGCGCGGAGCCGACGCACGTCACAACGCGCAGGTCGCACGCGCCTTGTTCGCCGCCCGGCCCGGCCCGGTCCGGGACGCGGTGCTGCTGTCGGCGGCCGCGGCACTCACCGCGCTCGCCGCCGTGACCGACCCGGACGTGGCCCGCCGCCCCCTGGCCACGCGGATCGGGGACGAGCTGGGCCGGGCCGCCGCGGCCATCGACTCCGGGGCGGCCACCGAGCTGCTCGCCCGCTGGGCCGAGACCTCCGCCAAGCTCGCGGCGCCCTGACCACGCGGCCCGCCGCCCGCTCGCCGACCCCTGCGGGCCCGCAGTCCCGCCCACCGAAAGGCGCACCGCCGATGCCCTCCCTCTCCTCGCCTCCGCCCTCCGCGCCGCTGCTGGTCCTGATCAGCCCCATGGATCAGGAGACCCGTGGCCACCTGCTGGAATCCGTGGCCCGCGAGTACCGGATCTGGCTGTTCTCCGACCGTGAGGCCGACTGGGAGTCCCCGTTCATCACCGGCCACACCCTGGTGGACACCCTGGACGCCGAGGCCATGACCCACGCCGCCCGCCCGGTCGGTGCCGACGCGATCCTGTGCTGGGACGAGACCCGCATCCTGTCCGCCGCCCGGGTCGCCGACGCCCTCGGCCTGCCCGGCCTGTCTCCGCAGGCCGTACTGACCTGCCGGGACAAGCACTTGACCCGACTGGCTGTCGCGGCGGCCGGGGGACCGCAGGCCCGCTCGACCGCCGTGTCCACGCTGGACGAGGCGTGCGCGGCGGCCGCCGGAACCGGCTACCCCGTGGTGGTCAAGCCGCGGGCGCTGGTCGGCAGCACGGGCACCCGGATGGCCCGCACCCGCGAGGAACTCGCCGCGATCTTCCCGGAGATCCGCGGCACCACCATGACCGAGGTCCGCGAGCGTTTCGAACGGCCCGTGCTCATCGAGGAGTACCTCGACGGGCCGGAGATCAGCGTCGACTGCCTGATCTGGGACGGCGAGGTCACCCCGCTCTTCGTCGCCCGCAAGGAACTCAGCCCGCCGCCGAGCTTCGAGGAGGTCGGCCACAGCGTCGCGGCGGCCGACCCGCTGCTCACGGACGCCGCGCTGCTGCGCGCGCTGACCACCGTGCACGCCGCCGTCGGCATCACCCACGGCTGGACCCACTCGGAATGGCGTCTGACCGCCCGAGGCCCCGCCCTGATCGAGGTCAACGCCCGCAGCGGCGGCGACTTCATCTCCTACCTGGGCCTGCTCGCCACCGGCTGGGACGCCGGTCCCGCCGCCGCCCGGCTGGCCCTCGGGCAGCGGCCCCGACCGGGCACCCCCCGTCATGGCGCCGCCGCCGTCCGCTTCCTGTACCCGGAGGTGGAGACTGTCGTCGGGCAGGTCACCATCGAGCGGGACCGGCTGCCCGTCGGCACCGACATCGCCCGCGTGGTCGCCCGGCCCGGCCATGTCCTGGAACTCCCGCCCGCCTCGCACACCGGGCGCTACGCCATGCTCGTCGCCACGGCCGACACCGCCGACGCCTGCCGGCGGATCCTGGATACCGCCGAGCAGGCCGTCCATCTGGAACCGGCCGCGTCACCGGTCGCCGTGCCGCGATGAGCGTGGAGGAGTCGGCACCCAGCACCGAGGCCGAGGCGGTCGGCATAGGACAGACCTGGCGCGAGGCGCCGCTCCCGGTGAGGGTGGTGATCGCCGGGATCATGGTGAACCGGCTCGGCGGCTTCCTCCAGGTCTTCCTCGTCCTCTTCATGGTCGCGCGCGGATTCCCCGAGGTGCAGGCCGGGTTCGCGCTCGCCGCGCACGGCGCGGGCGCGGTCGCCGGCATCCTCCTGGGTGGCTGGCTCATCGGTCTCATCGGCGTCCGCCTGTCCATCGTGTCCTCGATGGCGCTCACCGCCGTGCTCACGGCCGCGCTGCTGTGCGCGTCGTCGTACCCCGTGATGATGCTGCTGGCGGCCGGCGCCGGGGCGGCGAGCCAGGTCTACCGGCCCGCTTCGGCGGAACTCGTCAGCAGGCTCACCGGCGAGCAGCGCCGCGTCATGGTCTTCGCGATGTACCGGCTCGCCACCAACATCGGCACCACCGCCGCCCCGCTCATCGGCGCCGCACTCGTCGCGCACTCGTACACGCTGCTCTTCTGGGGGGAGGCGGCCGCCGCCCTCTGCGTCGCCGTGCTGGGCCTGCGGTCGCTGCCGGCCGACCGCCCCGCGGCCATGGGCCGGGCGGCCAGGACCGCGCCCCGACCCCCGGACCGGGCCACGGGTTACCGCGCGGTGCTGCGCGACCGCTCCTTCGTGCTGTTCCTGGCCGCCATCCTCGGTTTCTCCGCCGTCTACACCCAGTACCTGTCGACACTGCCGCTCGCCGTGCGCGCCCACGGCTTCGACACGTTCGTGTACGGCAGCCTCGTCGCCGTCAACGGTGCCATCGTGATCCTGTGCGAGCTGGTGGTGACGAGGAAGGTGCAGCGCTGGTCCGCCCGGATCGCCGCCGTCACCGGCATCCTGGCCGTCGGGGCCGGACTCACCGCCTACGCACTGCCGTTGGGCGTCGCCGGACTCGTCGCGGCCACCGTGGTGTGGTCCGTGGGCGAGATCATCGGCTCCCCGACCATGACCGCCTATCCCGCACTGGCCGCCGACCCCGAGAACCGCAGCCGGTACCTGGGTGCCGCGCAGGCGACGTTCGGCATCGGCTCCGCCGTGGGTCCCGCCGCGGGTGTCGCCGCCTGGGCCCTGATGAGCGACACGGTATGGCTGCTGTGCGGGGCCGTCGCCTCGTGCGCCGCCCTCGCCGCGTACTACGGGATGCCCGCGCGTGCGGGGCAACCGCCCCTCCCCGACCAGGAGAAGCGAGACCCATGCCCCCCGCTGTGCCCCGCAGACAGTTCCTGCGCGCCACCTCGGGATCAGCCCTGACCGGCGCGCTGCTCTTCGGCGGTCTCGCGGCACCCGCCGCCGCGACTCCCCCTCGCCCGCAACCGGCCAAGGCGGCCTGGGAGGAACCACGCAAACTGGCCGTACTGGAAAGGGAGATCGACACCTACCGCCGGGTCGCGCGCGGTGGAGGACAGCTGCTGCTCGGCACCGACTGACCCGCACCCCGGCCCGCGTCTTCGGAGTGGACCGTGACCTCGGCACGGTCGAACCGGGCAAGCCGGCCGACCTGACACTCGTCGACGGCGACCTGTTCCAGGACTTCGACGCACTGATCCACACCAGCGGCGGGGTCCGCGGCGGCGTCCTGCAGGAACGGCGGGACCTTCAAACGGCGTTCAGCCGGCCGACGGCACGGACGGCACCGGAACGGGGCTGGGACGCGGTCACCGAACAGATGGTCAGGGACGGCTGCTGCCAGGATCACCGCATGGAATGATGACGGCATGCCGAGCCCCGCTCCTCAGTCATTGACCGAGATCCGTGCCCTGATCGACACCCTCGACGGGGAGCTGGTCGAGCTGCTCGCCCAGCGCCAGAGCCTGGTGCGGGCCGCGGCGCTCCTCAAGACGGACGAACAGGCCGTGCGGGCCCCGGACCGGGCCGAGCGCGTCGTCGTCGCCGCCCGGTTGCGGGCCGAATCCGCAGGCCTGTCACCCGAGGTGGCCGAGGCCGTGTGGCGGGCCATGGTCGGCGCGTTCATCGATCTCGAACTGACCGAGCACCGCAGGACGGTGTCCGGTCACGCCTGAGGGAGGAGCTCTCCGCGCCAGGGGCGGGGAGGCCTGACGCGGAGAGCGGCTTGGTTCTGCCTCCGGGGTGCTCACACACCCAGGCCGGGCTGCACCTGGATCTTGCGGCCCGCGCCCGCCTGGAACTGCTTGATGGCCTCGCCGTAGGAGGCAAGCGGCAGACGGTCGCTGATAAAGATCTCCGGGTCGAGCACGCCGGCGGCGAAGAGGTCTGCGGCGCGCTCGAAGCTGTGCAGGACCGCCATCGATCCGGTGATGGTGATCTCCTGGTTGTAGATCTTGTACGGCTCGATCGTCGCCTGCGCTGCGTAGTCGGAGACGCCGAACTGCAGATACGTTCCGCCCTTGCCGACCCTGCCCAGGGCGTCCTGGATCGCGCTCTCGTTGCCCGTGGCGTCGATGACGAGATCCCAGCCGCGGGGCATGTCGAGCTCGTCCGCCGACGTCACGGCGTTGCTGCAGCCCAGCGTCCGTGCGGTTTCCAGACGTGCGGGGTTGATGTCGACCATGTCGACGGCGGCGGCGCCGGTGCGCTTGGCCAGCTCCAGCATCATCAGGCCCATCGTGCCCGAGCCGTAGATGAGCACATGGTTGGCCAGTTGGCTGCGCAGGACGTCGTACCCGCGTACCGCACAGGCCAGCGGCTCGATCAGGGCGGCGTCCTGAGTGGAGACGTGGTCGGGCAGGACGACGCAGTTGGCGACCGGGGCTATGGCGTATTCGGCCGCACCGCCTGCGGTCGTGACGCCGATGGCCGCCCAGCGCTCGCACAGGTTGTTCCTGCCGAGGCGGCAGTAGTAGCACTCGTTGCAGGTGAGCGAGGGATCGACGGCGACACGGGCGCCCACGGCCAGTTCGGTGACGTCGCGGCCGACGGCGACGACCTCGCCGGCGAACTCGTGGCCGGGAATGATGGGCAGCTCGGGGGCGAACTCGCCCTGCATGATGTGCAGGTCCGTGCCGCACAGGCCACAGGCCGCCACGGCCACGACGACCTCTCGGGGGCCGGGAGCAGGATCGTTCACGGTGACCATCTCGATGGTCCCCTGTTCGGTGATGAGTGCGGCCTTCACTTGACGGCTCCCATGGTCAGACCCTGGACCAGCCGGTCCTGGGCGGCGAATCCGGCGATGAGAACCGGGATGGACACAGCGACGGCCGCGGCGCAGACCTTGGCCAGGAACAGGCCCTGGCTGGTGACGAAGCTGGTCAGGAAGACCGGCCCGGTCGAAGCCTGGACCCCGGTGAGCACCTGGGCGAACAGCATTTCGTTCCAGCTGAAGATGAAGCAGATCAGGGAGGTGGCGGCGATGCCGGGCGCGGCCATCGGGATGATGATCCTGCGGAAGACGGTCGGCAGACCGGCGCCGTCGATGGCCGCGGCCTCAAGGATCGCCACCGGGATCTCCGCGAGGAACGACCGCATCATCCATACGGCGATCGGCAGGTTCATGGTCGTGTAGAGCAGGACCAGGAGCCAGATGTTGTCCAGCATCCCGAGGTTCTGGGCCGCCAGATAGACCGGGAGCAGGCCCGCCACCACCGGAAGCATCTTGGTGGAGAGGAAGAAGAACATCACGTCGGACCACTTGCGCACCGGCCTGATCGACAGGGCGTAGGCCGCGGGGATGGACAGCGCGAGGACCAGCAGGGTGGAAAGCACGCTTGCCGTCGCGGAGTTGATCAGAGCCGGCCAGGGGCTCGCCCCCGTCGAGGCGCCGAAGAACTCGCGGTAGCCGTCCAGGGTCAGCTGGGCGGCGATCGAGGGCGGGTTGGTGGCGGCGTCCGTCTCACTGTGGAACGACGTCAGGACCATCCAGGCGAACGGTGCGAAGAAGAACAGGCCTACGGTCCAGGCGGCCAGCCCTACGAGGGTCTTGGAGTGGTTCCTGACAAGCGGTTCGCGGCGCCGAAGGGGCCGGGGACGGGTCATGGTGGCACTCATGAGGTCTTTTCCTCCCGCAGGAGCGTCGACACCAGACGAAGCGCGAACGTGGCCACCACGATGGTGCCCAGGACGACCACGACGCCCGCTGCGGAGGCACGACCGTAGTCGTGGGCCTGATAGAAGGTCTGGTAGATGGTGTAGGGAAGGTTCGCGGTTCCGAGCCCGCCCGAGGTGATGGTGAACACCGCGTCGAAGTTCTGCACGATGTAGATCGACCCGAGCAGGGCCGCGAGCTCCAGATACCGGCGCAGGTGCGGCAGGGTCAGATGGCGGAAGATCTGGAAGGCGTTGGCGCCGTCCACCCGGGCCGCCTCGATGATCTCCATGGGGCGGCTCTGCAGTCCGGCGAGCAGGATCAGCATCATGAACGGGGTCCACTGCCAGATCAGGGAGACGGCAACCGCGGTCAGCGGTCGGTCGCTGATCCAGTCGGGCTGTGGCGGGGAGTCCGAGCCGAACAGCGACCAGATCCAGGTCAGGGTGCCGTTGAGGAGCCCGTACTCGGGGTTGTAGAGAGCGTGCTTCCACAGCAGCGCGGCCGCGACGGGGACGACCAGGAACGGGGCGATCAGCATGGTGCGTACGACGCCGCGCCCACGGAACTTGTGGTCGAGCAGGAGCGCCACACCCAGCCCGAGCAGGAGGCTGAGCAGCACCACACCGGCCGTGAGCCAGACCGTGGTGATCACCGAGGCGCGCATGTCCGGGTCGGTGAAGACCAGCTTGTAGTTGGTGAACCCGGCCCAGCCTCGTTCGTCGGGCCGCAGGGCGTCCCAGTTCATGAAGGAGATCACCAGTGTGGCGACGAACGGCAGCTGGGTGACGATCACCATGTACACCAGCGCGGGCATCAGCGGGGCGCGGGTGGCCCACGCCTTCGCCCGGCCCGGCCGTTGTCGAGGTACCTGGGCCGCATGTGACCCGGTGGGACGTTTTGCCTTGTGCATCAGGGCACTACTCACTTGTTCTCTCCGCTCCGTCGGCCCCCTCGCCCCGGTGCGAGGGGCAAGGGGGCCGCGCAAAGGGATGGGGAATGCGGTCAGTTGTTCCGGTACTTGGCGGCAACCTGCTCAGCCAGCTTCTGTCCCTTGTCGAGGGCATCGCTCACCGACTGGCGCCCGGCGATTGCGGCCGAGATCTCCTGGGTGACCTTGGTGCCCAGATCCTGGAACTCGGGAATGGTCACGTACTGCACGCCGACCGTGGGGCGGGGCTGGGTCCCGGGGTTGCGCGGGTCGGCCTCGCTGATGGCGGTCAGAGTGGCCTGGTAGAACGGGCCCGCGGCCTTCTGGTACTCGGGGTTGTCGTACGTCGACTTCCGCTTGCCGGCCGGAACCCTGGCCCAACCGAGCTTGTCACCGACGAGCTGCTCGTACTCCTGGCTCGCGGCCCACTTCACGAACTCGGCACCGGCGTCCTGGTGCTTGCCGGCCTTCGGCTGGGCAAGGGCCCAGGTCCACAGCCATCCGGAGGCCTTGGTCTCGGTCACGGGCGCCTGGGCATAGCCGACCTTGCCGGCGACCGGGGACTCGGGGTCCTCCAGCAGGCCGGCTGCCGACGTGGCGTCCATCCACATGGCGGTCTTCTCCTGCGTGAAGTTGTTGAGGCACTCGGCGAATCCCGCCTGTGGTGCGCCGGCTTCACCGTGCTTGCGGACGAGATCGACGTACTGCTCGGCCGCCTTGGCGAAGCCTTCGCCGTCGACCTGGGCCTGCCAGTCCTTGGTGAACCAGGTGCCGCCCTCGGTGTTGACCACCGTGGTCAGGGAGGCTCCGAGCTCACCCCATCCCGGCTTGCCCCGCAGGCAGATGCCCTTCATGCCCTTCTCGGCGCCGTCCACCTTGGCGGCCAGGTCGGCGACCTGCTTCCAGGTCGGGCGGTCCGGCATGGTCAGGTTCTTGGCCTCGAAGACATCCTTGCGGTACATCAGGAAGGACGACTCGCCGTAGAACGGCTCGGCGTAGAGCTTGCCGTCCTCGCCGCGCAGCCCGTCCGTCATGGACGTGAAGACATCGTCCTGCTTGAACGAGGCATCCTTGGCGACCGTGTCGTCCATGGGGGACAGCCAGCCGTTCTTGGCCCACAGGGGGACCTCGTACGCGCCGACCGTGACCACGTCGTAGGTGCCGGCCTGGGTGGCCACATCCTGCGTGATCTTGTCGCGGACCTCGTTCTCCGGCAGCACGGTGAAGTTGACCTTGATGCCGGTCTTCTTGGTGAACTGGTCCTTGGTCAGCTTCTGCAGGTCGATCATCTGCGGGTTGTTGACCATCAGTACGTTCACGGTCTTGCCACCGTCGTCCCCGCCACTGCCTCCCGCGCCGGCGCAGCCGGCGAGCAAGGCGGTGCAGGTGAGGCCGGTCAGAGCCGCGGTCGTCAGTCTGGCCCTGGAGGGTCTGGTGTGCATGGGAGCACCTTTCTTGAGGGAAAACGACGGGGTGGAAAACGGGGCTGCCCCGAGCGATGGCGGCGTGCTGAAAGCAACCTGCGGTATCAGCAGCCCCGGCCGGGCGGCTCGAGCGGGAGCTCAGACCCGGATGACGTCGGGTCCGTGCAGGGAGTAGCGGTGGGCTTCGGCAGCGGAAAGGCCCGTGTCGGTGATGATGGTTTCAAAATCGCCGATCTTGGCGAATCGACAGAAGCTCTGCGCTCCGAATTTGGTGTGAATTCCGAGCAGCACCCTGCGATGGGAGGAGCGGATGGCTTGGGCTTTGACGTCGGCCACCACCGGGTCGGGTGTGGTGAGGCCGGCCTCGCGGGAGATGCCGTTGGCTCCCAGGATCGCCAGGTCGATGACGAAGCTGGACAGCATCTGGCTCGTCCAGGATCCGACGGTGGCCAGGGTGCGGCCGCGGACCTTTCCGCCCAGCAGCAGCACGGTGGCCCCGGAGGCTTCCGCCACCGCCGCGGCGGTGGGCAGGGAGGCGGTCACCACGGTCAGATTCCGGTCGGCGGGCAGCATTTCGGCGATGAGCCGGTGGGTGTAGCCCTCGTCGATGAACACCGTTTCCGCCTCGCCGAGCAGGCGCACTGTGGCCGCGGCGATACGGCGTTTGGCCTCCACGTGATGGGTTTCACGCTGGGCGAGCGACGTCTCGAACCCGGCGCTTTCCACCGGGTAGGCGCCGCCGTGGTTCCTCCGGACGAGACCGCCCCGCGCGAGATCGTTCAGATCCCTGCGGATCGTCTCCGGTGCCACCCGGAAGTCGGCCGCCAGCGACGAGACTTCCACTCTTCCGCTCAGACGTGCCAGAGCCAGGATCCGATGCTGCCGCTCTTCGGCTTTCACTCGCGAACGCACCTCCCTGGCATTCCGTTTCGGGCGAACACTGCCCGTATGTGCTCGCCCTGGATTTATACAGCCGCACTTCTCCAGGTGATGCGCCCGTTGCTTCGGGAATATTGCCCGTTTGGGTGTGGGGCCAGTTCTGTATTTCTGCAGGTCATCGCGGTTTGAGTAGCATGATCGCCATCTGCTGCCAACCGAATGGCGCGACTGCGGTGCCCGAATCCACAACAGGGCCCCGGACGGTGAAGCCCACGAGGGCTCGGAGTTGGACAACACCCTGCGCCACCGATACCGGTCACTGGTAGTTCCTGGCGACTTCCTCCGCGAGCTTCTGGCCGTTCTCCAGAGCCTGGTCGACGCTGGTCCTGCCGGCGATCGCCGCGGATATCTCCTCCGTCACCTTGGTACCGAGATCCTGGAACTCGGGTACGGCCACGAACTGGATGCCCACCGTGGGTCGTTGCTGCACACCGGGGGAGGTGGGGTGCGCCTGCTTGATGGACTTCAGAGCGATGTCGCCGAAGGCGGCGGACGCCTTCCGGTACTCGAAGACCGCATACGTGCTCGCCCGCTTTCCGGCGGGAACACGCGACCAGCCCAGCTTCTCGCCGACGAGCTTCTCGTAGTCCTTGCCGGAGGCCCACAGCATGAACTTCGAGGCGGCGTCGGCCTTCTTGGTGGTCTTCGGCATCGCCCACGCCCAGGCCCACAGCCAGCCGGAGCTGTTCGTCTTCTCCACGGGTGCGTGCGCGTAACCGACCTTGCCCGCGACCTTGCTGGTCTTCGGGTCCTCCAACGAGCCCGCCGCGCTGGTCGCGTCGTACCACATCGCGACCTTGCCCTGGCTCATCGCCTTGAGGCACTCCGTGAAACCGGCCTGCGGCGCACCCACCTCACCGTGCTTCCTGACCAGGTCGACGTAGAAGCTGGTCGCCTCCCTGAACTCCTTGCTGTTGACCTGTGCCTTCCAGTCCTTGGTGAACCAGGTGCCGCCGAAGGTGTTGACCATCGTCGTCAGCGGCGCTCCGAGTTCGCCCCAGCCGGGCAGGCCGCGCAGACAGATGCCCTTCATACCGGGACGCGCTCCGTCGACCTCGGCGGCGATGTCGGCTACCTGATGCCAGGTCGGCCGCCGGGGCACGTCGATGCCCTTCTCCGCCATGACCTCCCGGTTGTACATGAGGAACGACGACTCACCGTAGAACGGCAGCGCGTACAGATTGCCGTCGGCGCCCGACAGCGACTGCACCATCGGCTCCAGCAGATCGTTCTCGTCGAAGCCGGAGTCCCCCTCGGCGTAGGAGCTCAACTCGTGCAGCCAGCTGTTCTTGTGCCAGATGGGCACCTCGTAGGCGCCGATGGTGGCCACGTCGTATTGGCCGGCCTGGGTAGCAATGTCCTGGGTGACCTTGTCGCGCAGCTCGTTCTCGGGAAGGATCGTGAAGTTCACCTTGATACCGGTGTCCTTCGTGAAGCTGTCCTCCGTCAGCTTCGCGATGTCCTGCATCTGCGGATTGCCGACCATGAGCACATTGATGGTCTCGCCCCCGCCACCGGAGCCCCACCCGCCGACCTCGCTGCACGCGACCAGCAGTGAGCCGGCGGCCACAGCGGCGAGCCCAACGCGAGCGCTTCTCCTTGCACGGGCGATTCTTCGGACGGACACGGCTGACTCCACGGGTGTTCGAGGACATGGGGGACCCAGGCAGGGTCGTACGAGCGGTGGTTGCGCGTAGAGAGGTGCGGGTCAGACCCGGTTGGCCGACGGCCCCACGAGATGGTGGTGAAGGCCTTTCAGCGACTCGCAGCCCGGTGTCGTCGGTGACGATCGCCGCTGCCTGCCAGCCGCGCATGCAGGCGACGGAGCCCGGCCCTTTCGGGTTTATGTGCATTTTCTACAGGCGCTGTCAGCTGCATGACCAGGGGTGACATCAGGCGTTCCGTGACCGAATACGCCCGTATCGACATGTGTATTTCGGCAGCCCGAAGCGTTGTCCGGCCACATCAAGGGCAGAAACCCTGCCCGGGTCCGCTCGCGGCGTGCCCGTTTCGCTGCCCGGCCCCCCGGGCCGCGCCGTCTCGTACACGTCGCAATTCAGCTTGCCCGAGGGCAGGATCCGTAGGGGAGGTACGCCAGATCAGCCTGCTCCGGCACCTGCAATTCGGCCCAGACGAGCTTGCCCCCGTGATGCATGTCGTAGCCCCATCGCCAACTCAGCTCCTCCAGCAGGATCAGGCCACGGCCGTCCTCGGCGTAATGGCCGGGGCGGGCCGGTTCCGGGGCGTCCCGGCACTGGTCGGCAACGCCGATCCGGATCACGTCGTCCGTCTTGCGCTGGACGAGGACCTGAACCACGCGACACCCCGTGTGGTCCACGGTGTTGTTGAACAGCTCAGAAACGATCAGCGTCCCGGACTCGGCCAACTCGCCCATGCCCCAGGCATCCAGAGCCTCGGAGACGAGCATACGTGCGCGGCGCGCGGAGGCCGGCTCGCACGGCAGGGTCTCGGTGTGGCTCAGAACGCCTGTCGCCGTCGGACTGAGAACTGAGGTCATGGTCACGGGGTCATCCCTCCGGGTGGGGCGCCCGTCCCCGCGACGGGGTGCGCCGGGGCGGGCCCTCGTCCATGCCGTCAAGGGGCAGAAGGCCGACCTTGGCCCGCTCGACAGGTCCGGACGGTTTCTGTCCGGCGCCTTTGCGCCGTGACAGTGCCCAGCCCATTTGGGTCTATGCGGACTTTCTACGGCACTCTCAGCCTTATGGCCATGGAAAGCATCATGCATTCTGCGACCGATTGCGCCCGCATCGGCATATGTATTTCCGCAGGTAGAGGCGTTTCTGTCGAGGATATGGGCAGGAATGCCGCCCGTGTCCGCCAGGATCAAGCCCGTTTTGCTGCCCGCTCCTCGTCTTCGGTGGAGATCCACAGCGCGGAGGACGTCAGAATGGGCCGTGGAGACCGCCCAGTCTGTCGGTGAGGCGTAGGTTCTCGGAGTAGTCGACGGGGCATGCGATCACGGAGACCGTGTCGTCGTCGAGAGCGCCGCGCAGCATCGGCAGCAGTTCGTCGGCGCTTTCGATCGCGTAGCCCCGTGCGCCGAAGCTCTCGGCGTAGGCGACCAGGTCCGGGTTGGTGAACCGGGTGTTGCTGTGGCGGCCGAGTTCGAGTTCCATCTTCCAGGTGATCAGGCCGTATTCCTCGTCCACCAGGACGAGGACGACCAGCGGGACGCGTTCGCGGACGGCGGTCTCCAACTCCTGGGAGTTCATCAGGAACGAGCCGTCGCCCATCATCGCCAGGACGCGTCGGTCCGGCCGGGCCAGCTTCGCGGCGATGGCGCCCGGCAACGCGAATCCCATCGTGGACAGGCCGTTGGAAACCAGGCAGGTGTCCGGTTCGTACGTGGGGTAGAGACGGGCCATCCACATTTTTCCGGCGCCGGTGTCGGCAAGCACGATGTCGTGGCGGTCCAGCGCGGTGCGGACGTCGCTCACCACACGCTGCGGTACCAGGGGGAACGCGTCGTTGTCGCGTCCGTACCGGAGTTCCTCGTCGAGCAGCGTACGGATCTTCTCGCTGCTTGCCGAGGTGTATGTGAGTCCGTCGGGCAGTGCTGCCGACAGTGCGTCCAGCGCCTGCGACACATCGCCTTCGACGCCCACCTCGACCGGGTAGTGCTCGTCCACCTCGGCGGGGAAGCGGTGGATGTGCACGATCCGCTTGTCGCCGTTGGGGTTGATCTTGGCGGGGTCAAACTCCTGGATCTCGTAGCCCACGCAGATCATGACGTCGGCCGCGTCGAACCCGAAGTTGCTGTGGTCGTGGCGCATGAAGCCGACCGCGCCGAGGGCGTTGGGGTGGTCGTCGGGGAAGACGCCCTTGCCGTGGAACGTCGTCGCGACCGGGATGTTCAGCCGCTCGGCGAACCGTACGAGAGCGGCCGAGGCGCCGGCTCGCGCGGCGCCGTGGCCCGCCAGCAGGACGGGGTGCCGTGCCGTGCTGAGCACCTCGGCCGCCCGCGCGATCTGGGAGGGCGACGGCGCGTCGGCGTACACCGCGTCGATCTGCAGGGGTGCCAGCGGCTCGGCGGGACGCTCGGCTTCGATGTCCTCCGGCACCGCCAGGAACACGGCGCCGGGTCGCTCGCTCTGCGCGGTCTTGAACGCCTTGCGCGTCATCTCCGGCACCGCGTCCGGGCACTCGATGCGGGCCGCCCACTGGGTGACGGGGGCGAACATCGAGACCAGGTCGATGACTTGGTGCGACTCCTTGTGGGTGCGGCGCAGGGAGCCCTGGGCGGCCAGGGCCACCATCGGAGTGCTGTTGGTCATGGCGTCCGCGGTGCCGAGCAGCAGGTTGATCGCGCCGGGGCCCAGCGTCGCCGAGCACACGCCGGCCTTCCCGGTCAGCCGCCCGTACGTCTCCGCCATGAACGACGCGGCCTGCTCATGGCGCACCAGGACGTACCGGATCCCGGAGCCGTTGAGCGCATCGACGAAGCGGATGTTCTCCTCGCCGGGGATGCCGAAGACATACTCCACGCCCTCGGCCCGCAGACAACGCACCAGCAGGTGCGCGACGTCCTCGACCGTATCCGTGCTCCGCGACTGGTCCGCGCTCTCGGTGCCCATGACACGAACGTAGGCACGCCCCGTCGACCCCGGCCACTCGTCGGCCGCCGGCCGGGGAGCGGTGGCAGGCGGTGACCTGCGCGCCGCACGCATCGCAGGCCACCGATCGGACGCGCAGTGGTGGCGGCTGCCGCGGTCGGCCCGCATGCTGGATCCTGACGTGCCGCTGCGCACCGGGCGCCGGCAAGGCTATGGGAGGCTCGTGTGACCTCTTCGTCGGCCGCCACCGACACACCGCCGGCCCGCTATGACGACCTGCGGGCGCTGGTGATCAACTGCACCCTCAAGCGTTCGCCGGAGACGAGCAACACCCAGGGCCTGATCGACCGCAGCACCGCCATCCTGGACGCACAGGGCGTGCACGTCGATGTCGTGCGGGCCGTGGACCATGACATCGCGACCGGTGTGTGGCCCGACATGAGGGAGCACGGCTGGGAGACGGACGCCTGGCCCGACCTGTACCAGCAGGTGATGGCGGCCGACATCCTCGTACTGGCGGGTCCCATCTGGCTGGGCGACAACAGCTCCGTGATGAAGCAGGTGATCGAGCGCCTCTACGCGTGCTCCAGCCTGCTCAACGAAGCCGGCCAGTACGCCTACTACGGACGAGTCGGTGGCTGCCTGATCACCGGCAACGAGGACGGCGTCAAGCACTGCGCCATGAACGTCCTCTACAGCCTCCAGCATCTGGGGTACACGATCCCGCCCCAGGCGGACGCCGGATGGATCGGTGAGGCGGGCCCCGGCCCCTCCTACCTCGACCCCGGCTCGGGCGGTCCGGAGAACGACTTCACCAACCGCAACACCACGTTCATGACGTGGAACCTCCTGCACCTGGCCCGCGCGTTGAAGGACCTCGGCGGCATCCCCGCCTACGGCAACCAGCGCACCGCCTGGGACGCCGGCTGCCGCCGCGACTACGAGAATCCCGAGCACCGGTAGTGTCGCCGACGGTTGGAGCAGGGCACGCCTTGGGTGGGCGGGTTGCAGGTCATGGCCAACACGGCCGCCAACCTTCGTGCACATCTGCTACGGCACCACGGGCGGCCTGCGTGTCGAGGTCACCGACGGCGGGCCCGGGCCGGCTCTGCGGACACGAGAGCCGGCGGACGAGTGCGGTCGCGGCCTGGACATCGTTGCTGCCATCAGTGCACGGCACGGCACCTACACCCACGCGCAGGGCGCGACACACTGGGCGGATGTTGCGGCCTGACGTCAACTCCACTTCTGCTGAGGCGTGTTGGTTCTTACGAGACTCTGACGCGGCCCCGCACTTCTTCAACCCCGTTGTCACATGGGCAACTCTGGTCACGCAAGCCCCTCCCGTCGCTGGTGTGCGCGCACGATCGTGGAGTCGATGTGAAGACCCGGTCGGGGTCGCCCTCGGCGTCTGCCCGGGCGAGCAGAGCGGTGAAGATCCGTTCCCGCGTGCCGTCGACCGTCCCTACCCGCAACCGCCGCTCCGTGCTCACCGAACAAAATCCGCCGAACAGGCCCTGAGCGCGGCCAAGTTGGCAGTGCCCGGACGCCTCGGGGGTCGGCGGTGCGACAGCCCGGAGATCTCCCGTCGTCACAGGTCACAGGGCGCTTCTTCGTCGCCGAGGCGCCCGTAGGCGGTCGCCGATCCGTGGACCCAGGGTCAAATCATGGGCACAAATTCCACACATCCCTATCTCCAGACGGGCCCCGATGGTCTAGATTGACCGTGCTTCACATGCTGGGACACGAGCCGACAAATGGTGTCCTATGGGTCCGCGCTGCGGACAGCCAGTAGCTGCGTCTCCGCCGCCGGACGTGGGGGTGATCAGATCTCGGAGCCGAGAGGGGCTTGGGTGCGGGGAGCACCCGAGGTTTCCACGGTTCCCGCGCGCCTCAAGAGGCGGGCAGGACAGGCGAGTCCGCCGCGGCCGGGGTGGGTTGTTCACGTAGCTCCGAAATAGCCGGGTTGTCATGCGTGGGGGGCGGGGGCCTCCCGAGAAAGGAACAGTGCGGGGGGCGGGGGCCTCCCGCAGTGGGCGGGACAGTGTTGGGCGAACACGTCGAACCACTGGGGACCTTGGGGGGTTCTGTGCCACAGGGGGGAATAGTCGGCCCTTTTCCGTCAGAGCGCGGGCGTCTGGCGAACGGGGCAATCAGCCGGCCCGCGATCGACTGGGAGCAGCGGTACCGCCGTACCGTGATCATGAGCGATACCGTGGCCACCGCCTTGGTGGTGGCGGCGATCGGCAACTTCTTCGGGGCCCGGGACGCGGCCAACTGGCACGAGAAGTGGGGAATACTCGCCTTCGGCACCGAGCTGCTGGTGCTCGGAGTGCTTGCCGTGAGCCGGTCGTGGGCTCCGGCCGTGCTCGGCCAGGGCGCCGAGGAATTCCGCCGGCTCGGACGCTCACTGTTCACGGCGACCGTCGTGCTGGCGCTCGGCGGGATCGCCCTGACCTCGCACAACATCAAGCTCTGGATCTTCGTCGCGATCCCAGCGATCGCGCTCGTCACCATGACCGCGCGGTATCTGCTCCGCCTCTGGCTGCACAAACAGCGCAAGGAAGGGCGGTGCCTGAGACCGGTGCTCGCTGCCGGGAGCCCCGCCACCGTGAGCGACCTGATCACCCGGACCCGCAAGTTCCCGCACATCGGCTGGCGGGTGGAGGCGGTGTGCACGACGGACGGTCGCGGGCTCGACGGTGACCAACTGGACGGAGTGCCGGTCGTCGGCCAACTGGCGGACGTCGCCAAGCACGTTCACCACGACGGCTACCGTGTCGTCGCGGTCACACCCGACCCGCACTGGTCACCGGACCGGCTGCAGCGGCTGGCCTGGAACCTCGAAGGCAGCGACGCCGAGATGGTCGTGGCCCCCGTGCTGATGGAGGTGGCCGGCCCGCGGCTGCACGTCGACGCGGTACTCGGGATCCCGCTGCTGCGGGTCAGTATGCCGGCCTTCACCGGGGGCCGCCGGGCGATCAAAGAGGTCGTTGACCGGGTGGGCGCGGCGGTCCTGCTGGTGGTGTTCGCGCCGCTGATGGTGCTCGTCGGGCTGCTCGTGCTGGTGGACAGTCGGGGCGGGGCGTTCTACCGCCAGCGCAGGGTCGGCAAGGACGGCCGCGAGTTCACCATTGTCAAGTTCCGCACCATGGTCGATGGGGCCCACGGGGCACGGGCGGAGCTGGCCGACCGCAATGAGGGCGCAGGCCTGCTGTTCAAGCTCCGCCGGGATCCGCGGGTGACCCGCGTGGGAGCAGTGCTGCGCCGGTATTCGCTCGACGAGCTCCCGCAGCTCTTCAACGTGCTCACCGGATCGATGTCGCTCGTCGGACCGCGGCCTCCGCTGCCGGAGGAGTCGGCCGCGTACGGCCCGGACATGCGGCGGCGGCTGCTGGTC
The DNA here is from genome assembly GCF_008806595.1 of Streptomyces luteolifulvus. Lineage (GTDB taxonomy): Bacteria > Actinomycetota > Actinomycetes > Streptomycetales > Streptomycetaceae > Streptomyces > Streptomyces luteolifulvus. Next base: position 148,056 of record NZ_VZRB01000014.1, read on the forward strand.
AAGCCCGGACTCACGGGCCTCTGGCAGATCAGCGGACGCAGCGACCTGCCGTGGGAGGAGGCGGTCCGCCTCGACCTGCGGTACGTGGAGGACTGGTCGCTCGCCCTCGACACAGTGATCTTGTGGAAGACGCTGCGTGCCGTGTTCCACGGGCAGGGGGCCTACTGATGCGCGGGGGTCGTCCGACCGGCGCGCGGACCGCAGGCCGCGAGGGCCTGCCTGGGGGGAGGAACGGGTTATGAGAGTCAGCGTTTTCGGGCTCGGCTACGTGGGCTGTGTATCGGCCGCGTGCCTGGCCAGCTTGGGGCACGAGGTCATCGGGGTGGACGTGAACCAGGTGAAGGTCGACCTGGTCAACGACGGCAAGGCCCCGGTGGTCGAGGAGCGGATCGGCGAGCTCATCGCCGAGGTCGTGCGGACCGGAGCGTTGCGCGCCACCGGCGACGTCCGCGAGGCGATCATGGACAGCGAGGTGTCGCTGGTCTGCGTGGGCACGCCGTCGGAGCCCAACGGCAGCCTGTGCACCACGTACTTGGAGCGGGTCACCGAGCAGATCGGCGCCGCGCTGGCCGAGGGGGCCAAGCAGGGGAGCCGGCACACCGTCGTGTTCCGCAGCACCATGCTCCCGGGCACCTGCCTGAACCTGCTGGTACCGATCCTGGAAAAGTACGTCGGCGGCACGGCGGGGGTGGACATCGGGGTCGCGGTCAACCCGGAGTTCCTGCGCGAGGGCACGAGCGTGCGGGACTTCTTCGACCCGCCCAAGACCGTCATCGGCGAGCTCGACCCGGCAAGCGGCGATGCGGTGGCGGCACTGTACGACGGCTTGCCCGGCGAGGTGTTCCGGGTGCCGGTCCCGACGGCCGAGGCGATCAAATACGCGGACAACGCGTTCCACGGCCTGAAGATCGGCTTCGCGAACGAGCTGGGCGCGGTGTGCCAGGCGCTCGGGGTGGACTCGCACCAGGTGATGGACGTGTTCCTGGCCGACCGCAAGCTGAACATCAGCCCCGCCTACCTGCGGCCCGGCTTCGCCTTCGGTGGCTCCTGCCTGCCCAAGGACCTGCGCAGCCTGGTCCACGCGGCGCAGCGGGCGGACGTCTCGGTGCCCATCCTCTCCCACGTGCTGCCCTCCAACTCCGACCATCTGCAGCGCGCGGTGGAGCTGGTCGAGCGCACCGGCAAACGCCGGGCGGGCCTGTTCGGGTTGTCCTTCAAACCCGGCACCGACGACCTCCGCGAGAGCCCGCTCGTCGAGCTGGCGGAGAGGCTCTTCGGCAAGGGTTACGACCTGAAGATCTACGACGCCAATGTGAGCCTGTCCCGGCTGCTCGGCGCGAACCGCGAGTACATCGAGACCCGGCTCCCGCATCTCGCGCAACTGCTCGCGGATTCCGTCGACGAGGTACTCGAGCACGCCGAGGTGTGCCTGGTCGGGACCAGGGATCCGGCCGTCGTTTCGGCGCTGCCCCATGGCGGCGGCCCGGTGATCGTCGACCTCATCCGCCTTCCCGACGCCGAGGCGCGCCGGATCGAACCGGGGTACATAGGCCTTGCTTGGTGACGCAATCAGCGGCGACGGGACGAACCGGCGCGCGCTGATCCTGGTGGAGAACCTGTCGGTGCCGTTCGACCGGCGGGTGTGGCAGGAGTGCACGACGCTGCGCGCCGCGGGCTGGGAGGTGCACGTCATCTGTCCCCGGGGGGAGAAGCGGGACACGGAGCCCGAGGCGGTCATCGACGGGGTGCGGATTCACCGCTACCCGTTGCGCGCGGCCACCGGAGGGCCGGCCGGCTACCTGCGGGAATACGGATCGGCGTTGTGGCACACGGTCCGGCTGGCCCGCAAGGTCGGCCCGGTCGACGTGGTCCACGCATGCAACCCGCCCGACCTGCTGTTCCTGCCGGCGCTGTGGCTGAAACGGCGCGGCGCGCGGTTCGTCTTCGACCAGCACGACCTGGTGCCCGAGCTGTACCTCTCCCGCTTCGACCGCGGTGAGGATCTGCTCTACCGCGCCGTGTGCGCGCTGGAGCGGCGGACCTACCGGGCCGCGGACGTCGTACTCGCCACGAACGAGAGTTACCGCGACGTCGCGCTGCGCCGTGGCGGCAAGCGGCCGGCGGACGTGTTCGTGGTGCGCAGTGCACCCCAGATCGACCGGTTCCAACCGGTTCCGCCCGAGCCGGAGTTGAAGCGCGGCAAGCCTCATCTCCTGTGCTACCTCGGCGTCATGGGACCTCAGGACGGTGTCGACTACGCCCTGCGGGCCCTGGCGAAACTGCGTGACGCGTTCGGGCGGACCGACTGGCACGCGGTGTTCGTCGGCGCCGGCGACGCCTTCGACGCGATGGTGGAACTGTCCCGGCGGCTCGGGCTCTCGGAGCAGGTGCAGTTCACCGGGCGCATCCCGGACGCCGACCTGGTGCGCTACCTGTCCACCGCGGACGTGTGCCTCTCGCCCGACCCGCGCAATCCGCTCAACGACGTGTCGACCATGAACAAGGTCCTGGAGTACATGGCGATGGGCCGGCCGATCGTCTCGTTCGACCTTCGGGAGGCACGGGTCTCCGCCGGTGACGCCGCCCTCTACGCGCCTGCCGACGACGAGGCGGAATTCGCCAAGCTCATCACGGTGCTCCTCGACGATCCGGAGAAGCGGGCCCGGATGGGCAAGATCGGCCAGGAGCGGATCGGCGGGCAGCTCTCCTGGCGCAACTCGCAGGCGTCGCTGCTCGCCGCGTACGCCGCTGCCTGCCGTGACCACACTCCGGTGTCGGCGGGCGGCCCGGTCCGGACAGGGCGGAGGCGGGGCCATTGAGCGATGACACGATCCGCCTGGTCACGATCGGGCGGATTCTCCGCCGGCGCCGGCGGCTTCTCGCCGTCCTCACCGTGGTGGGCGCGCTCGTCGGCTACGGCATCTCGGTGGTGTTTCCGCCGCGATACACGGCATCGGCATCGGTACTGCTGCCCGGGCAGTGGGAAGAGCGTGAACTGCTGACTCAGGTGGACATCGCGACCAGTTCGTCGGTGCTCGACGGCGCGGCCGCCGAACTCGGCTGGAAGAGCGGCGAGTTGCGCGGCCGAGTCAGCGCCAAGGCCGCCGACGGGAACATCATCAAGATCTCGGGTACGGCCGACACCCCGGAGCGCGCGCAGCAGCTCTCCGACCGGGTGGCCAAGGAGTTCGTCACCTTCGCCTCGCAGATCGCAGGCGGCAGCACCGAAGCGACCACAGGGCTCGAGGCGCTGCGGAAGAAGGTGGAGCAGACCAACCGCCGCATCACCGACCTGGCCAATGCGGCCGACCCGGGCCGGACCGTGGAGAGCGTGGAGGCCCGCACCGCGCTCGAGAAGCTGCGCACCTCGCTGGAGGAGGCCATGCAGAAACTGAACGAGGCCGACCCGGCGACCGACAAGTCCGGCCTGGTCGTCATGGGGCCCGCGGCCCGGCCGACCAGTGAGGCGCCGCCGACGAGGATGCAGCTCATCGTCGCCGGGGCGCTGCTGTCCTTCCTGCTCGCGGTCATCGGACATCTCGTCGCCGCACGGATGAATCGCCGACTGCGCACCGAACGGGAGATCGCCACGGCGCTGGGCACGGCACTCCTCGGCACCGTGGACGTACCCGGTGAACGGCCCCTGCACCGGCCGGAGGACAAGGGCACGCGGGCCCGGATCCGCCGGCTCCTCGGCGCCGACACCCGGTGGGACACACCGACCCCGCAGTGGTCCGGCGACGAGGCCGGCAGGCGGATCCGCTACCGGCGGGTGTGCGCTCGCCTCCGGGACCAGCTGCCGGCGCCCCGGCGGCTCCTGGTGGTGGTACCGGACGGCGACGAGCTCGCCCGCCGGGCCGCCGGGCAGCTCGTCGCCGAGGCCGAGAACGATCCGTTGCTGCGGATGGTGGAGGTTTCGGTGGACCGGCCGATGGTGCCGGACCGCGACACCGAGTCCGGTGCCCTGGTCGTCCTCAGCGCGGGCACGTGGACCGCGGAGGAGCTCTCCGGCATCGCCGAGGCGTGTGCGGACGGCAGGCACGAGGTCGTCGGCATCGTCGTCGCCGACGCGGTCCGGGCCCGTCCGACGCGGCCTGCAGGCAGTCCTGCGGACAACGCCACCCCGGCGCTCGCGGTTCGCGGCCACGCGACGGGAGGTTCAGGGTGACGACGAGCACGACATCCGAGTCCTCGGCAGCAACTCCGCTGTTCGACCTGCAAGCGCTGGTCGTGGCGGTGCGCAGGCGTCGCCGCCTCTGGTGCTGCATGGCGCTCCTGGGACTGCTGCTCGGTGCGGCGGTGGCCGTTCTGCTGCCGCCTCCACCGAGCGCCGTGACCAAGGTGCTGGTCGCGCATGCGCAGGACCAGCCGAACGACACCGGGACGCTGATGCGCACCGACGTCCAGGTGCTGGGGACCACGCGCATCGCCGGCAAGGCCCTGCAGTCCCTCAAGTCCTCGGAGGACCCTGAGGACTTCATGCGGGACTACCGCGGCACCGGCTTGACCAACAACCTGATGCAGATCGATGTGACAGGGGACAGCGACGCGGACGCGGTGGCCCGGGCCAAGGCGCTGGCCGACGCATTCGTCGCGGACCATGTGCAGCGGATGCAGGACGCCGCGAAGGCGGAGGCCAAGGCCCTGCTCGACCAGCGTGACCGCATGCGGGACGAACTTGCCCAGGTCAACAAGGAGATCGGAGAGCAACCGCCGCAGAGCGACCCGAAAGCGGCGGCGGACATCGAGTCGCTCTTCGCCCGCCGGGCCGAACTCACCTCGCGGATCGCCGACTTCGACCAGCGCGCCGAGGAGGCGCGCACCGGCACGCCCAAGGTCATCTCCGGCACACAGATCGTGGACGCACCGCGCGCGGTGCGGCACTCCCTGCCCAAGGCCCTTGCCACCAACGCCGCGATCGGGCTCGTCCTCGGGCTCGTCCTCGGGCTCGCGGTGGCCGCGGTCGGGGTGGTGGTCGCGGACCGCCCCGTCCTGCGCCGGGACATCGCGGCGAACCTGGCCGCCTCGGTCATCGCGGAGCTGCCCCGCCGGTCGGGCAGGCTGTGGCAGCGCCGACGGACCCGGGCGGCACGCGAACGCCTCACCACGACCCTGGCCCGCACCGTGCGCGGCTCCGCGGAGCCTCTGTCGCTGCTGGAACTGGGCTGTGCGCGCAGCACGAGCATGATCGCCCTGCAGCTCGCCGGGGCATTGGCGGCGGAGGGGCCGGTGGTCGTCATCGACGGCCTGCCCGGTGCGCAGCTCGCGGGCCGCCGCCCGAAGCCGGGTGATCCGACCGTGGTGAGCGGCGAGCGTGCCGACGCCGTGTCGGATCAGGAGCGCCGGTTCGGCGTCGGCTCGGTGGCGCCCGGCACGGCGTGGACCGACCTCCAGTACCTCGGCACCCGGACCGTGCTCGTCGTGCGGGCCGGGCACGGCAGCGCCGCATGGCTGCACACCGTGGCGCGGCAGCTCGCGGACCAGCGGATCGAGGTGATCGGTGTGGTGCTGATCGACCCCGATCCGCGTGACCGGACCGACGGCACGCTGTGGGACGGGCTGCACACCGCGCTGCGCGGCCGGAGTGAGCGGCCCGCCCGGCAGAACGGGACGGGCCGGCCGCGGACGGAGCGGCTGCCGGCGTGGGCCACCCCGGTCCCTGACAACGACCAGGAGGCGCGGTAGCACATGTGTGGCATCGCAGGCACCTACCGATGGCCGGACGGAAAGGTCGTGACCGACCGGCTCACCGACACCCTCGCCCACCGCGGTCCTGACGGGGCGGGCCGGTACAGCTACCCCGCCGGTGACGGCGAAGTGCACCTCGGGCACCGCCGGCTGGCCATCATCGACCTGTCCGAGACCGGCGCCCAGCCGATGGTCTCCGACGGCCTCGCCCTCACGTACAACGGCGAGCTGTACAACGCACCCGAGCTGCGTGCCGAGCTGGCAGCCGCCGGGGTGCGCTTCCGCGGCACCTCCGACACCGAGGTGCTCCTCGAGGCCTGGCGGCGCTGGGGCACGGACTGCCTGCCCCGGCTGCGCGGCATGTTCGCGTTCGGGATCTTCGACGAGCGAAGCGGTGACCTGGTGCTCGCCCGCGACCAGCTCGGCATCAAACCGCTGTTCCTGCTCCGGCGCGGCGAGGGCTTGGTCTTCGCCTCCGAGCTCAAGGCGCTCGCCACCGCCACCGGCGGTTCACTGGAGGTCGACCACGCGGCGCTGGTGGCCTCGCTCCTCTACTACTGGGTGCCGGACTCACGATGCGCGTTCCGCGAAGCGGAGAAGCTGCCACCGGGAAGCTGGCTGAGGTGCCGGGCCGACGGCCGGGTGGAGCGCGGCCGGTACTGGCACCTGAAGGACATCGCCGCCGAGGGGCGGGAGCGGGCCCGGAGCGGCGAGCAGCCGGACCTGGCGGCCGTCGTCGAGGAGTCGACCCGGCGCCACCTGCTCTCCGACGTACCCGTGGCGACCTTCCTCTCCGGCGGCCTCGACTCCAGCTACCTGACCGCGCTGGCGGCCCGCGACCGGCCCGGGATCTCCGCTTACACGATCGGGTTCCGCGCCGAGGACGCCAGGTTCGAGGCGATGCCGGACGACCTGCGCTACGCCCGGCAGGTGGCCGAGCGGTTCGGCGTCGACCTGCAGGAGATCGAGATCGCTCCGAATGTGCTCGACCTGCTGCCGCAGATGACGTACCACCTGGACGAACCGATCGGGGACCCCGCCGCGATCAACACATTCCTGATCTGCTCGGCTGCCCGGGAGGCCGGGGTCAAGGTGATGCTCTCGGGGATGGGCGCCGACGAGCTGTTCGCCGGGTACCGCAAGCACCTGGCCAACCTGCTGGCGCTGCGCTACCAGCGCGTCCCGCGGCCCCTGCGGCGCGGCCTGGCGAGGGCCGTGGACCGGCTGCCGGTCGCAACGAGCCGCCGGGGGTACCGGTCGGTGCGCTTCGCGAAGCGGTTCCTCTCCTTCGCCGACCTGCCCGAGGAGACCGCGTTCCGGCGCAGCTACACCATGTACGACCAGGAGGAGCTGCTCGCCCTGCTCGATCCCGACCTGGCCGGGACGGTCGACGACGTGCTGACCGAGCACGCGGACATCTACCAGGACAACGACCTCGACGACTTCGTCAACCGCATGTGCCTGGGCGACGCCCGGATGTTCCTGCCGGGCCTCAATCTCACGTACACGGACCGCTCCAGCATGGCCGCGTCGACCGAGGTGCGCGTGCCGTACGTGGACATCGAGGTGGTCAAGGCGGCGTTCGCCGTGCCCGGCGACCGCAAGATCGTCGGACGGCAGGGCAAGGCCGTCCTCAAGGAGGCGGCCACCTCGATCCTGCCCCGGGAGATCGTCTACCGGCCCAAGGGTCTGTTCAGCGCCCCGTTGCGGGCCTGGATGAGCCGGGATCTGGCACCGCTGGTGCGCGAGGTGGTGCACGACGGCGTGCTCGTCAACTCCGGGCTCCTGCGCCGCGATGCGCTCGCGCGCATGGTCGCCGAGGACGCCGCCGGGCAGCGGGACTTCTCCAAGCATCTGTGGCATGTGCTGACCCTCGAGTACTGGTACCGCGACGCGACCTCCGGGTCCGGCCAGGGTGCTCGCTCGGCGGCGTGGAAGACGGCGTAGAAACAAGGGGACTTCGGGTGAAACAGGTTGTGCAGAACTACAAGAGCGGCGAGCTGGCGGTGCTCGACGTTCCGGTGCCGGGGTGCAAGCCGGGCGGTGTGCTGGTCCGGACCGCCTACTCGCTGATATCCACCGGGACCGAGCTCATGAAGGTGTCCGAGGCCGGCATGTCGATGCTGGGCAAGGCCCGCTCGCGGCCGGACCAGGTGGCCAAGGTCATGCAGAGCGTGGCCACCAACGGGGTGCCCGCCACCTACCGCAAGGTGATGGGCAAGCTGGACTCGTACACGCCGCTGGGCTACTCGCTGTGCGGAGTGGTCGAGCAGGTCGGCACCGGGATCGACGACGTGAAGGTCGGCGACCTCGTGGCCTGTGCCGGCAACGAGCACGCGCTGCACGCCGAGCTGAACTGGGTACCGAAGAACCTCTACGCCCGGGTGCCGGACGGCCTCGCTCCGCGGCACGCGGCCTTCGGCACCGTCGGGTCGATCGCGATGCAGGGCGTCCGCCGCGGCGAGCCGCAACTCGGCGACGTGGCCCTGGTCATCGGCCTCGGGCTGATCGGGCAGGTGGTCGTGCAGCTCCTCGCCGCCTCGGGAGTCCGCGTCGTCGGGGTCGACCCCGACCCCGCGCGCTGCAAACTCGCCGAGCGCCTGGGCGCCGCGGCCTGCGGCGATCCCGCGTCCGCGGCCGTGGAAGCCGCCGTCGCCGAACTCACCGACGGGCACGGCGTGGACCAGGTGTACCTGGCCGCCGGCGGCGGCAGCAACCAGCCCGTCGAGCTGGCCGCCCGGCTCTGCCGGGACCGCGGCCGGGTCGTCGACATCGGCAAGTGCCGCCTGGATCTGCCGTGGAACGCGTACTACGAGAAGGAGCTCGACGTCCGGTTCTCGCGCTCGTACGGCCCCGGGCGCTACGACCCGGAGTACGAGCTGGAGGGACGCGACTACCCGATCGGCTACGTGCGCTGGACCGAGCGCCGCAACCTGGCGTGCTTCCTCGATCTCCTCGTCCGCGGCCGCGTCGACGTGGAGCCCCTGGTCTCCCACATCGCCGACTTCGATGACGCGGTCGACACGTACCAGCGCCTGAAGGACGGCGACCTGAAGGCCGTGGCTGTGCTGTTCCGGTACCCCGGGCCTGCGGGGGAAGCGGGGGAAGCGGAGGCCCCGGCGGTGGCCGTGCCCGCGGTGAAGCGGCCCGGCGGGGGAGTGCCCACGCCGGCCCGGGTCGCCAAGACGCCGGTGCGCCTTGCGTTCGTCGGCGCGGGCAACTACGCGACGTCGATGCTGCTGCCGCACCTGGCACAGCGTGACGGCGTCGAGTTGTCGACCGTCGTCACCACGACGGCGCTGTCCGCGGCCAACGCGCAGCGGAAGTTCGGCTTCGCCGAGGCGACCACCGATCTCGACGCCGTGCTCGGCGACAAGTCCGTCGACGCGGTGTTCGTGGTCACCCGGCACAGCTCGCACGCCGAACTGACCCGGAAGGCACTGCTGGCCGGCAAGACGGTGTTCGTGGAGAAGCCGCTGGCCCTCACCGAGGACGAGCTGGCCGGCGTGCTCGCGGCGGTGGAGGAGTCCGGCAACGACCGGCTGCAGGTGGGCTTCAACCGCCGGTTCGCGCCGCTGCTGCAGGAGGCCAGGAAGCGGTTCGGCGCCCGGACCGGTCCGGCGAGCCTCCGCTACCTGGTCAACGCGGGCCGGCTGCAGCACGGCAGCTGGTACCTCCAACAGGGCACCGAGGGCTCGCGGTTCGAAGGCGAGGGCGGACACTTCATCGACACGGCGAGCTGGCTGCTGGACGCCGATCCGGTCTCGGTGTACGCGGTCGCCCCGACCAGCAACGAGGACCTGCAGGTCGTGCTGCGCTACCCGGACGGGTCCACCGCCACCATCAGCTACGTCACCACCGGCGCGGCCGGCTTCCCCAAGGAGACGCTGGACCTGGTCGCGGACGGCAAGGTGCTGCGGCTCGACGACTTCGTCCGCGCCTCGGTGTACGGCCGTAAGAAGTGGGTCAGTTCGCGGCTGCCCAAGGCCCGGGACAAGGGCCAGAACGCCGAACTGGCCGCTTTCATCAAGGCAGTTCGGACCGGTGGGCCGATGCCGGTGCCGCTGGAGTCGCTGGTCGCCACCACGTCGGCCACCCTCGCCGTGCAGGCCGGACTGGCCGGCGGTGCGCCGGTGACGTTGGAGCGGGCGCGATGACCATGAGCGCGGGCTGGTACCTGCGTCGGCTGTCCCGGATGGGACCGCGGGAGGTCGGCGGCCGGGTGGGCGACGCGGTGCGCAGACGGCGATGGCGGTCCGCGCGGCCGAACTGCCCGAGCGTGACCGGCGCCCGGTTCACCACGGTGCTGCCCGCCGGGACGATCGCCGCAGTGCCACCGGACGCCGCGAAACGTCTCGTCGCCGAGGCGGACCGGCTGATGTACGGGCACGTCGAGTATTTCGGGGTCGTCCGCGACGACCTGGCCGACCCGGACTGGTGGTGCGACCCGAAGACCGGGCGCCGGGCTCCATGGGGCTATGCCTTCGACGTGCCGTACCGGAACGAGGACGCGGTCGGGGACATCAAGCAGATCTGGGAGCTGTCCCGGCACCAGTACCTCACCGTGCTCGCCGCCGCCTACGCGATCACCGGGAACGAGCGGTACGCCGAGCGCGTGGCCGAGCACCTGCGGTCGTGGTGGGCGGCCAACCCACCCCTGCGCGGCGTGCACTGGATCAGCGGCATCGAGTTGGGCATCCGGCTGCTGTCCTGGGTGTGGATCCGCCGGCTGCTCGACGGCTGGCCGGGCGCGGCCGGGCTGTTCGAGGACAACCCGGTGGCGGTGAACCAGATCTGGCACCACCAGCGCTGGCTGGCCGCCTTCCCCAGCCGGGGGTCCTCGGCGAACAACCACGTCATCGCCGAGGCCGCCGGGCAGTTCGCCGCGGCCTGCGCGTTCGGCTGGTTCCCCTCCTCGGAGCGTTGGCGGGCCGACGCACTGAGGTCGCTGGAGCGGCATCTGCGCGGCAACACCTTCGGCTCCGGCCTCAACCGTGAGCTGGCCACCGAATATCACGGACTGGTGCTGGAGCTCGGCCTGGCCGCGGTGGCCGAGGCGGATGCCGCCGGCGTGCCGGTCCCCGCGTCGATCCGGCTGGTGCTGCTGCGGATGACCGACGCGCTCGCGGCCATCGTGGACGGCCGGCTGCGGCCGCCGCGCCAGGGGGACGCGGACGACGGGCACGGTCTGGTCGTGGACGGCGCGGGCACCGACCGCTGGGCCTCGCTCCTTGCCACCGGGGACGCCGTGTTCGGACGGCTCGCCTGGTGGCCGGCGGTGACCGGAACCGATGTGCGCACCCCGCTCCTTGCCGCGCTCATCCGGCCGTACGCGAAGCACGGAGCCGAACCGGCTGTGCCCCGTCCGACAAGCCGACCTGCCCACTTCGCCGACGCGGGCATGACCATCCTGCGCGGTCCGGGAGGGGCAGGGGAGATCTGGTGCCGCTGCGACGGTGGTCCGCACGGCTTCCTGTCCATCGCCGCGCATGCCCACGCGGACGCGCTGTCCGTGGAGGTCCGGCACGACGGGGTCGACGTGCTCGCCGACCCGGGGACGTTCTGCTATCACGGGCAACCCGAGTGGCGGCAGTACTTCCGGTCGACCCTCGGCCACAACACCCTGCAACTGGACGGCAGTGACCAGTCCGTCTCCGGCGGCCCGTTCCTGTGGACCCGGCATGCCCGCAGCCGCGTCCTGGCCGCGGACCCGTCCGGCGCCTCCGAAGGGGGGACGGCCCGCTGGTCTGCCGAGCACGACGGTTACCAGCGCTCCGTGCACCGCCGCCGGGTGGAGCTGACGGCCGAAAGCCAGGAGCTGCGGATGGTCGACGAGGTGCGCGGCGATCGCGGGGCCGTGCGCCTGGCGTTCCACCTCGGCCCGGCGGTCACCGCGGACCTGGCCGGCGACCGGGCCCTGCTCACCTGGACCCAGGACGGCGAGGACCGCCGAGCGGTGCTCGACCTGCCCGGACAGCTGTCCTGGCGGGCGCATCGCGGCGAGACAGACCCGCCGCTGGGCTGGTACTCCGCCGGCTTCGGGCGCAAGGAACCCGCCACCACGCTGGTCGGCACCGGCTTCACCGACGGCACGGAGGGCTTCACGACCGTGCTCAGGTTCCGAGGCTAGGGAGGGCGCGTGGGGAGCAAGAGGCGGCACTGGGCGTGGGCGGCGGCACCGCTGGCGCCGGCCCTGCTGGCGACCGGCTGCGTCAGCACGTCGAGCGCCGGGGCGGAGCCGAAGCCCGTGCCATCCACGTCGGCGGCCCGATCCGTGGCCCGGGTGTGCGCCAACCCCACAGCCGGGCCGGCGAAGGCGCCGACGGGCGCGGTGACGGTCGACCCCGCGGTGGCCGGTGACCTGGCGGCGAAGACCCAGAGCAACCCCCCGAACACCACGTTCTGGCTTCGACCGGGCAAGCACAGGCTCGACCCAAACCGCTACGCCCAGGTCATCCCCAAGAAGGGCAACCGCTACCTCGGTGCGCCGGGCGCGGTGCTCGACGGTGGGAAGAAGAACCAGTACGCGTTCGGCGGCAGCGCCCGCAACGTCACCATCCGCCATCTGACCGTGCAGCGTTTCGTGGCGCCGCCGGACGAGGGCGTGGTCAACCATGACTCGGCCGACGGATGGGTGATCGAGCACGCGACGATCCAGAACAACTCCGGCGCCGGGCTGATGGCCGGTGCCGGCCAGCAGGTTCGCGCCAGCTGCCTGCGCGACAACGGTCAGTACGGCATGAACGCCTACAAGTCCACCGGCCGTATCACCGGCCTGGTGGTCGAGGGCAACGAGATCGTGGGCAACAACACCGGCGACTGGGAGCGGCGGCGGAAGGGCTGCGGCTGCACCGGAGGCATCAAGTTCTGGGCCGTCAACGGCGCCGATGTGCGCGGCAACTGGGTGCACGACAACCGTGGAACCGGGTTGTGGGCGGACACCAACAACAACGACTTCCGCATCGAGAACAACGTGCTCGAGGCCAACGACGGTGCCGCGCTGATCTACGAGATCAGCTACAACGCGGTCATTCGGAACAACACGATCCGGCGGAACAACTGGGTCGAGGGGCGCAGGGCGGCCGAGTCAGGCGACAGCTTCCCGTTCGCGACCGTCTATCTGTCCGAGTCCGGCGGCGAACCACGGATCCGAGCCCGCACCGACAAGATCGAGATCTACCGGAACGTGCTGGAGGACAACTGGTCCGGGATCACCCTGTGGGAGAACGCCGACCGGTTCTGCAACAGCCCGGCCAACACCTCGTCCGGTGACTGCACCTTGCTGGTGAAGGACGTCCACCGCTGCGCGAAGCCGGCGATCGCCACCGCACCGCTCTACGCGGACTGCCGGTGGAAGACCCAGCGGGTGGACATCCACGACAACCGCTTCGTGCTGGACAAGTCCGTCGTCAGGTGCACGGAGAAGTGCGATCGCATGGCAGTGCTCGCCAACTACGGCACCTATCCGGACTGGTCGCCGTACAAGGGCGAGAAGGTGGCCGAGGCGATCACGCACAAGCAGCACAACCGCTGGCACGACAACGTCTACCTCGGACCGTGGAAGTTCGTCGTTCTCGATCAGAGCAGGGTGGTCGGCTTCGGGCAGTGGCGGAGCATGTCCTTCCGGCAGGACGCGGGCAGCACCCTCGCCCCACGGGCCGGTGGTTGAGATGAGCGGAAACCCGCGGCGCGGTGCGCCGCCCGGCGGACCGGCCACGGCGGTCACGCGGCCCGGCGCCGAACCGCGCCCGGCCGGCACACCGAAGATCGTCGGGATCGTCTGGGGACTGCTGATCCTCAACACGCTCGGCTCCGCCGGAGCCAAGACCATCGTCCCGCTGCCCCGCTCCCTCATTCAGATGGTCACCATGGGCGCGCTGGTCGCCGCGTTCGCGCTGGCGCTCGCCGTCAATCCCCGGCTGCGCTTCCGAGCCAGCGCCTACGTGCTCCTGCTCACCCTGCTGCTGGTGCCGAGCGTGATCTCCAGCGCGTACCTGGAGTCAGGGTTCGGGGCGCTGTTCCGCTGCGCCCGGCTGGCTCTCTTCATCGGCACGCTATGGCTGCTCAGCCGCTGGTGGGACGGCGGCCTGACGTTCGTTCGGCACCACATCCGGATGTATTTCGCCGTGCTCGGGTCGGTGGCCGCCGGACTGGCCGTCTCACCGGGTGCGGCCCTGCCCGACCTCTACGGCGGGCGCCTTGTCGGCGCCCTGTGGCCGCTCACCCCGCCGCAGATCGGACAGTACGCCGCGGTGATCATCGGGCTCACCGTGCTGCTCGTACTGGGCCGCCGGACCGACGGGGCCGGCGCGGCGGTCGTCATCGTGCCCTCACTCGTCCTGCTCGCGCTGACCCATACCCGGACGGCCACGCTCGGCCTGTTCATCGGGCTGGCGTTGGCGATCGGCTCGCTCATCCTGACCAGCGCCGCCGCCCGCCGGTTCTTCACCTGGGCGGTGCTGGTCGCCGCGGTGGCCGCGGTGGCGCTCGGCTCCCTGCTCCAGGCGTGGTTCCTGCGCGGACAGAGCAAGGAGAACTTCTCCAGTCTCACCGGTCGGGCCAAGGTCTGGGACGCCCTGCTGGCAGCGCCCCGGACGACGGGGGAGCAGGTGTTCGGCGTGGGCCTGGGCGACAAGTCGTTCGGCGGGCTGCCGATCGACAACAGCTGGCTGGCCGTCTACAACGAGCAGGGTCTGATCGGCGTCGCCCTCGTGGCGGCGATCATCATCGTCCTCGGCGGCGTCGCGTTGCTGCGGCCACCGTCGCTGCAGAGGGCCTGCGCGATCTTCCTGATCAGCTACTGTGCGATCGCGTCGTACACCGAGGCCGGGCTCGGCGACGCCTCGCCGTATCTGCTGCATCTGGCCCTGGCCGCCTCGCTCCTTGCGACACCTGCCGAGGCCGCTCCGCTCTCCCTGCCCGACGTTCCCCGGCGACGCACACCGCGATGGGCCCGCAGATCGGAGGTGACCTGAGCATGCACATCCTCGTGGTGCACAACCGCTACGCCTCGGCGCAGCCGAGCGGGGAGAACAAGGTCGTCGACCAGGAGGTGGAGCTGCTGCGCGCGGCCGGCCACCGGGTCGAGGTGTTCGAGCGGCGCAGCGACTCCATCGCCGCCCGGTCCCTGCTGGGCAAGGCCGCGGTGCCGCTCCTTGTGCCGTGGAACCCGGCGGTCCGCGCGGAGCTGGCCGCCCGGCTGCGCACCGAGCGGCCGGACGTGGTCCACGTCCACAACGTCTTCCCGCTTCTGTCGCCCGCGGTTCTTGCCGCCTGCGCCGACGCCGGGGTGCCCGCCGTCGCCACGCTGCACAACTACACCCAGATCTGTCCGCCCGGCACGCTGCAGCGCGACGGCCGGCCGTGCACCGAGTGCGTCGGCTCCGCACCACTGCCCGCCGTCCGGCACGGCTGTTACCGGAACTCCCGCCTTGCGACGGTGCCGCTCGCAGTCAGCCTGTCGGTCAACCGGCGCCGGTGGTGGTCCGGCGTCGAGCGGTTCTTCTGCATCTCCGCGGCGCAGCGCGACGTCCTCGTGCGGGCCGGCATGCCGGCCGAGCGTCTGGCGGTGAAGCACAACTTCGTGCCCGACCCGGGCACTTGCCGGACAGGCGGGGGAGAGCATCTGCTCTACCTCGGCCGGCTCGCGGAGGCCAAGGGCGTACGGCTGCTCATGGCCGCGTGGGACGAGATCGCGGCGAGCGGCGGTGTGGGCGTGCCGCTCGTGATCGCCGGCGCGGGGCCGCTGGAGCGGGAGGTGACCGCCTGGGCGGCAGACCGGGACGATGTGCGCTACGTCGGCCTGTACGACACGGCGGAGTGCCAGAAGGCCATCGCGCGGTCCGTGGCCGTGGTGGCTCCCTCGACGTGGCTGGAGGCGTTCGGCCTGGTGGTCGTGGAGGCGATGGCGGCCGGGGTCCCGACCGTCGCCGCCGGTCACGGCGCCTTCGTCGAACTCGTCGAGGACGGGGTCACCGGGCTGCTGCACCGGCCGGGCGAGCCCGCTTCGCTCGCGTCCTGCATACGCCGGATCACGGGCGAGCCGGCCCGCAACCAGGAGATGGGCCAGGCGGCCCGGCGCCGTTACGAGCAGGGGTTCAGCCCGGCCGTCGGCCTGGAGCGCCTGGTGGAGGAGTACCGCACCGCGATCGCGGGTCGGTCAGCACTGGCTCGCGGCGGGGACACCCGCGCGAGCAGGGGGGATGGGGACAACAGATGACACGATGCCGACTCTGCGGCTCGGAGGCGATGGCGAGCGTCGTCGATCTCGGGGCGACGCCACCATGTGAGAGCTTTCTCGCCGCCGGCCAACTGGACAAGCCGGAGCCGGCGTACCCGCTGCACCTGCGGGTCTGCACCGACTGCTGGCTCGCGCAGATCCCGCCGTTGATCACGCCGGAGGAGACGTTCAGCGAGTACGCGTACTTCTCCTCCTACTCGACGTCCTGGGTGGAGCACGCGCGCACGTTCGTCGCCGACGCCGTACAGCGGCTTCCTCTCGGCCCCGAGGCCTTCGTGGTCGAGGTGGCGAGCAACGACGGGTACCTGCTGAGGCACGTGGTGGACCGGGGGATCCGCTGCCTCGGCATCGAGCCGTCGGTGAACGTCGGCGCCGCGGCGCGGGAGGCGGGCGTGCCCACCCTCACGGAGTTCCTCTCCCCGGACACCGGCTCGGCCGTCCGCGCCGAGCACGGCCCGGCGGACCTGGTCGTGGCCAACAACGTGTACGCGCACATCCCCGACGTGGTCGGGTTCACCCAGGGGCTGCGCGCCCTGGTCGCCGAGGACGGCTGGGTCTCCATCGAGGTGCAGCACCTGCTGACCCTGATCGAGGAGAACCAGTACGACACGATCTACCACGAGCACTTCCAGTACTACACGGTTGCGTCCGCGACCCGAGCCCTTGCGAGCGGCGGACTCGCGCTCGTGGACGTCGAGCTGCTGCCCACGCACGGCGGCTCCATCCGGCTGTGGGCCCGCCCGGCCGGGGTGGCCGACGAGCCGACGCAGCGGGTGGCCGACGTGCTCGCCCGGGAGAAGGCCGCCGGGCTGCAGGAGCTGTCCGGGTACACCGAGTTCTCCGCCCGGGTGGCCAAGGTGCGCCGGGATCTGCTGCGGTTCCTCATCGAGGCGGCCGAGCGCGGCGAGACGGTCGTCGGCTACGGCGCCCCGGGCAAGGGCAACACTCTGCTCAACCACTGCGGCATCCGGCCCGACCTGCTCCCGTACACGGTCGACCGCAACCCCTACAAGCACGGCAGGTTCACCCCGGGCACCCGCATCCCGATCCTGCCGCCCGAGCAGATAGCCGCCGACGAGCCGGACTACGTCCTGGTCCTCCCGTGGAACCTGCGGGCCGAACTGGTCGAGCAGCTGTCCTTCGTGCACGACTGGGGCGGCCGCCTTGTCTTTCCCATCCCTGAACTGAGCATTGTCGAGGCCGCGTCTCGAAAGGGCACAGCATGAAGGTCGTTCTGTTCTGCGGCGGTTACGGGATGCGGATGCGGAGCGGTGCCGCAGACGACGTGCCCAAGCCGATGGCGATGGTCGGCCCGCGACCGCTGATCTGGCATGTCATGCGCTACTACGCGCACTTCGGGCACACGGAGTTCATCCTGTGCCTCGGCTACGGGGCCCACCACATCAAGGACTTCTTCCTCAACTACGAGGAGACGACGTCCAACGACTTCGTGCTGCGCGGCGGGCGGACCGAGCTGCTGTCCACCGACATCGCCGACTGGACGATCACGTTCGCGCAGACCGGCATCGAGTCGCCGATAGGGGAGCGGCTGCGCCGGGTCCGGCACCACCTGGACGGCGACGAGATGTTCCTCGCCAACTACGCGGACGTGCTCACCGACGCCCCGCTGCCGGAGATGATCGACCGGTTCGCCCGGCGCGACGCCGGGGCGTCGATGATGGTGGTGCCGCCGCAGTCCTCGTTCCACTGCGTGGAGCTGGGCGAGGACGGCCTGGTCGGGGGCATCACCGCGGTGAGCGAGCTGCCGCTGTGGGAGAACGGCGGCTACTTCGTCCTGCGGCAGGAGGTCTTCGACCACATACCGGAGAACGGGGACCTGGTCGCCGACGGATGTGCCCAACTGGCCAAGCGCGGGCGGCTGGTGGCACACCAGCACCGCGGCTTCTGGAAGCCGACCGACACCGTGAAGGAGCGGGCCGCGCTCGACGACGCCTACGCCCGGGGCGACCGCCCGTGGGCCGTGTGGGAACACGACATCGCTTCGCCGGCGCAGCCCGGAGTGCGGGCGTGATCCGGCTCGGGGCCGGGCCCCTGGACCGGATCGTCGCGGTGGGCGCGCACTGCGACGACATCGCCATCGGTGCCGGCGGCACCCTGCTGACGCTGTGCCTTGCGCGGCCGGGTATCCGCGTCGACGCGCTGGTGCTCTCCGGCGGCGGGACCGACAGGGAGCAGGAGGAGCAGGCCGCGCTCGCCGCCTTCTGCCCGGGCGCCGACCTGCGGCTGACCGTGCTCAAGCTGCCGGACGGGCGGATGCCCGCACACTGGGAGGAGGCCAAGGCCGCGGTCGAGGAGCTGCGCGAGCAGACCGAGCCGGACCTGGTCCTCGCCCCGCGTACCGATGACGCGCACCAGGATCACCGCGGCCTGGCGCAGCTGCTGCCCACCGCGTTCCGCGACCACCTCGTGCTCGGCTACGAGATCGTCAAATGGGACGGCGATCTCGGCCGTCCGTCGGTGTACCAGCCGCTGTCGCCGGAGATCGCCGAACAGAAGGTGCGGCTGCTGCAGGAGCACTACCCCTCGCAGCGGCACCGGCCCTGGTACGACCGGGAGGCCTTCCTCGGCCTGGCCCGGATCCGCGGCATCGAATGCCACGCCCGCTACGCCGAGGCGTTCGCCGCCACCAAACTCACGCTCAACCTGGGGGACTGAACTGTGCGCGTACTACTGACCGGACACCAGGGCTACCTGGGCACCGTGATGGCCCCGGTCCTCGCGGCCGCCGGGCACGAGGTCGTCGGCCTGGACGCCGGCCTGTTCGCCGACTGCGTCCTTGGCCCGGCTCCCGCCGACCCGCCGGGGCAGCGGGTGGACCTGCGCGACGTCACGGCCGAACACGTGGCCGGGGTGGACGCCGTGATCCACCTGGCCGCCCTGTCCAACGACCCGCTGGGATCGCTGGCACCGGAGCTCACCTACGACATCAACCACCACGCGTCCGTCCGCCTCGCCCGACTGGCCCGCGACGCCGGAGTGCGGCGCTTCCTGTACGCGTCCACCTGCTCGGTCTACGGCGCCGCAGGCGGTGACGAGCTGGTGACCGAGGACGCCCCGCTGCGCCCGGTGACGCCGTACGCGGAGTCCAAGGTGCGGGTGGAGGACGACCTGCACGCCCTGGCCGACGGCGACTTCACCCCGGTGTTCATGCGCAACGCCACCGCCTTCGGCTACTCACCCCGGCTGCGCGCCGACATCGTGCTGAACAACCTGGTGGGCCACGCGCTCCTGTCCGGCGAGGTCCTGGTGCTCTCCGACGGCACCCCCTGGCGCCCGCTGGTGCACGCCGCGGACATCGCCCGGGCCTTCACGGCCGCACTGACCGCGCCGCGCGAAGCGGTACACGACCGGGCGTTCAACATCGGCAGCGAGATCAACAACGTCACGGTCGCCGAGATCGCCGAGCAGGTCGCCGAGGCGGTGTCCGACTCCAAGGTGGTGATCACCGGGGAGACCGGCGCCGATCCGCGGTCGTACCGGGTGGACTTCTCCCGGTTCCGCGCCGCGATCCCCGGCTTCGACTGCGAGTGGACGGTGAAGCGAGGTGCACTCGAACTCGCCGACGCCTACCGGAAGTTCGGGCTGACCCGGGAGGACTTCGAGCGACGCTTCACCCGGCTCGCCGTGCTGCGCGCGGCGTCCGAGGCCGGCGCCGTCGACGACACCCTGCGGTGGCGCCGATGACCAACGCCGGCGAAGAGATGTACGCCCTGGTGGAGCGGCTGTACCCGCTGTGCCGGAGCATCACCGGCGACGGTGTGCGTGCCACCCTGGAGATCGTCGGCGAGTACGTCCCGCTGCAGGTGCACGAGGTGCCGACCGGGACGCAAGTGCTCGACTGGACGGTGCCGCAGGAGTGGAACATCCGCGACGCGTACATCGCCGACAGCGCCGGCCACAGGGTCGTCGACTTCGCCGCGTCCAGCCTGCACGTGCTCGGCTACAGCGTGCCGGTCTCGGCGACCATGCCCCTGGCCGAGCTGCGCGGACACCTGCACACCCTGCCGGACCACCCGGCATGGGTGCCGTACCGCACGAGTTACTACAAGCCGGACTGGGGGTTCTGCCTGGCCCAGGAGACCTTGGACGCGCTGCCGGACGGCGAGTACGAGGTGTGCATCGACTCCACACTCGCCGACGGGCACCTCACCTACGCCGAGCACGTGGTCCCCGGGGAGGTCCCCGACGAGGTGATCGTCTCCTGCCACGTCTGCCATCCGTCGCTGGCCAACGACAACCTGGCCGGCATCGCGGTGGCGACGTTCCTCGCCCGGGCGCTCGCGGAGCAGACGCCGTACTACACCTACCGGTTCATCTACGCACCCGGCACCATCGGGGCGATCACCTGGCTCGCCCGCAACGCGGAGCGGGTGGAACGGGTCAAGCACGGCCTGGTGCTGGCCTGCGCCGGGGACCCGGGCCGGTTGACGTACAAGCAGAGCCGGCGAGGCGACGCGGAGATCGACCGGGTGATGCGGCACGTCCTTGCCGCCTCCGAACGCCCGCACCACGTCACCGAGTTCACTCCGTACGGCTACGACGAGCGGCAGTACTGCTCGCCCGGGTTCGATCTCGGCGTGGGCTCGCTCACCCGGACCCCGTACGCCGGGTACCCCGAGTACCACACCTCGGCGGACAACCTGGACTTCGTCTCACCGGCGGCGATGGCGGACACGCTCGCCGTCTGCAGTGAGGCGTTCGCCGTCCTCGACCGCAACCGGCGGTACGTCAACCTCAGTCCCTACGGCGAACCACAGCTGGGCCGGCGCGGGTTGTACGACGCGCTCGGCGGCCGCAGCGACACCAAGCAGGCCCAGATGGCCATGCTCTGGGTGCTCAACCTCTCCGACGGCGAGCACAGTCTGCTGGACGTCGCCGAGCGGTCCGGGCTCCCGTTCGACACCGTCGCCGACGCGGCCGGTGCGCTGCGCGGCGCCGGGCTCATCAAGGCATGACGCCGATGACCACCGAGAGGGAGAATCCGCAGACAACGGCGCCACCGGCCGGATCCGGCAAGCGGGCCCTCCTCGGCCGGCTGTCCTGGGGACTGGCCGACCAGGCGGCCTCGAGCATCAGCAACTTCGTGGTGGGCATCTACGTGGCCCGCTCGCTGGGGGTGACCGCGTTCGGTGTGTTCAGCCTGGCCTGGGTGACCTACGGCGTGGTGCTCAACGTCTCCCGCGGGCTGGCCACCGATCCACTCGTGGTGCGCTTCAGCGGCGTTCCGGACACGTCCTGGCGCCGGGCGGTGGCCCGGTCGACGGGCACCGCACTCGGCGTCGGTGCGGCCCTCGGCGCGGCGTGTCTGGTGGCGGGGCTCGGCCTCGGCGGCCGCGTGGGGCCCGCGTTCGCCGCCCTTGGTGTCATGTTGCCGGGGCTCCTGCTCCAGGACGCCTGGCGGTTCTCGTTCTTCGCCGCCGGCACCGGGCAAAAGGCGTTCGTCAACGACGTCGTGTGGGGTGTCGCGCTCGTCCCGGCCATGGTGGTGGCGGCCCGTGTGGGCAGCGTGGCCGCTTTCGTGCTCGCCTGGGGCACGTCGGCCACCGTGGCGGCGGGGTACGGCTACCTCCAGTCCGGCATCCGGCCCCGGATGACCTTGGCGTACGGGTGGCTTCGCGAGCAGCGCGATCTCGGCTACCGATACCTGGTCGAGAACGTCAGCCTCAGCGGCGCCGGCCAGCTGCGGGCGTACGGGCTCGGCGCGATCGTCGGGGTCGGCGCGGTGGGTGCCGTGCGGGGCACCGAGCTCCTGCTCGGCCCGTTCCTCGCCGTGCTGATGGGGCTGTCTCTGGTCACCGTCCCGGAGGCGGCACGGGTGCTGCGGCGGGCCCCGCATCAACTGGGCAGGTTCTGCCTCCTCCTCGGCGGCGGGCAGGCCGCTGCCGCGCTGCTCTGGGGCGGGGCGCTGCTGCTGATGCCGGACCGGCTCGGCGAGCTGGTGCTCGGCGGCGTCTGGCACTCCGCCGCGGAGCTCATCGTGCCGGTCACCATCGGTGTCGCGGGCGCGGGCCTCGGCACCGGCGCGGCGGCCGGGCTGCGCGCGCTCGGCGCGGCCCGGCGCAGCCTGCGCTGCCAGCTGTTCGCCTCCGCCTGTTACGTCGGCGGCGGGCTCGGCGGGGCGGTCGTCGCCGGCACGGTCGGCTCGGCCTGGGGCGTCGCCGCCGCGACCGTCAGCGGCTCAGCCGTGTGGTGGCTGCAGCTGCGGTCCGCCCTGCGCGAGCACCACCTCAACCCCATCCCCGAAGTGAGGACCTCATGACCGCCCGACCCAGGCTGAGCATCGGCCTGCCCGTGTACAACGGCGAGGAGTACCTGGCCGAGTCGCTCGACGCCCTGCTCGGCCAGACCTACGAGGACTTCGAGCTGGTCGTCTCCGACAACGCCTCGACCGACGGGACCCAGGACATCTGCCGCCGGTACGCCGCGAAGGACTCGCGCATCCGGTACCTCCGGCTGCCCCGGAACATCGGCGCCGCACCGAACCACAACTACGTGTTCACCGAGTGCCGCGGCGAGCTGTTCAAGTGGGCCTCGCACGACGACCTGTACGCCCGGGACCTGCTGCGGCGCTGCGTATCGGCGCTGGACGAGCGGCCGGACGTGATCCTCGCGCACTCCGGCCAGGCGGTCATCGACGGCGACGGCCAGGTGACGGTCCCCTACGAGTACGGGCTCGCCACCGACTCGCCGCACGCGCCGGAGCGCTTCCGCAGTTTCCTGTTCGAGCCCGGTGGCGACGACTTCTACGGGGTGATGCGGGCCGACGTGCTGCGCCGGGTGAAGCCGCACGACAGCTACCACCACGCGGACCGCACGTTCGTCGCCGAGATCGTCCTGCACGGGCCCTTCCACCAGGTGCCGGAGCTCTTGTACTTCCGCCGCGACCACCCCACCCGCGCCGAGCGGGCGAACCCTTCCAAGCGCTCCCGGTGCGTCAACCTGGACCCGCGCCGGGCAGGCCCGCTGCACCCGACGCCCCGGCTGCTCATCGAGTACGTCTGGGGCTTCGCCTCGGCGATCCGGCGGGCGCCGTTGTCCCCGGCCGACCGGCGCGCGTGCTTCCGCCACCTGGCCGCCTGGATGACCAGCCGGGTCCGGCCGGGCGCCGGCGAGCGGGTCGAGGACCGCGCCCCGGTCGACCCGGCCCTGCTCACGGTCTCCGTCGACGCCCTCGTCGCCGGCCGTGAGGGGAGGCGGGCATGACGTCCGCGGACGAAACTCGGGTGCGGGTAGGGGTGTTCGGCCTGCTCGGCTCCGGCAACCTCGGCAACGACGGGTCGCTCGAGGCCGTCCTCGGCTACCTCCGCACCGAACATCCGGAGGCGGTCGTGGACGCACTGTGCGGCGGGCCCGAGGCCGTGACGACCCGGTTCGGGATCCCCGCCACACGGCTGCACTGGAACCGTGCGGAGTACCGGACCGCGTCACGTGCGGGCGCGGTCGCGGCGAAGGGTCTCGGCAAACTCGTCGACGTCTTCCGCACCGCCGCCTGGGTGCGCCGGCACGATGTGGTGATCGTGCCGGGCATGGGCGTCCTGGAGGCCACGCTGCCGCTGCGCCCGTGGGGCTTCCCGTACTCACTGTTCCTGCTCTGCGCGAGCGGCCGGCTGCTGCGCACCCGGGTCGCGCTGGTCGGCGTCGGCGCCGCCGAGATCCGCAACCGGCCGACCCGGGCCCTGGTGCGCTGGTCGGCGCGGCTGGCCGCGTACCGGTCGTACCGGGACGCCCAGTCCCGCGACGCGATGCGGGCGATGGGCGTGGACACCGCGCGCGACGAGGTCTACCCGGACCTCGCGTTCGCCCTGCCGACGCCGCGGGCGAGCGGACCCGACAAGCTCTCACTCTCGCCGGGCCCGGTCTGCGTCGGTGTCATGGACTTCCACGGCGGCAACGACGACCGCGGCCGGGCCGAAGAGATATACCGGCGCTACCTCGACGGGACGATCCGGTTCGTCCGCACGCTGGTCGAGGAGGGCAGGCCGGTCCGGCTGCTCACCGGCGACGACTGCGATGCGTCGGTGGTCGCCGCGATCCTCGACGCGGTGGACTCACCGCTGGTCACCGCCGCCGACGCGGCCTCGCTTGCCGACCTGATGAAGGAGACGGCGGCCGCCGACACCGTGGTGGCGACCCGGTACCACAACCTGATCTGCGCGCTGAAAGCCGGCACGCCGACGCTCGCACTCAGCTATGCGGCGAAGAGCGACGCGCTCATGGACCGGATGGGTCTTGGCGCGTACTGCCACCCGGCCCGCGAGGTCGACGCGGGCCGACTTCTCGAACAGTTCCGCGCGCTGGAGCAGGGATCGGCGGAGCTGCGGCAGACCCTCGCCGAGAAGAACCTGATCGCCGCCCGGCAACTCGAGGGCCAGTTCACCGCTTTGACCGCGGCCCTGTTCCCGGCGACAGTCCCTGTTCACGCCCATGCCACGCGGGAGGCTTCATGAAGGCGACCGAAGTCCCGGAGATCGCCGGCGCGTACCTGTTCGAGCCGACGCCGTACGCCGACGAACGCGGCTTCTTCTCCCGCACCTTCGATGCCGACGTGGTCCGCTCGGTGGGCCTCGACCCGCACGCCTTCGTGCAGGACAGCGTGTCCCGCTCGGTCCGGGGTGTGCTGCGCGGCCTGCATCTGCGCTCCGGCGCCGGCGAGGCCAAGCTGGTGCGCTGCTCGTACGGGAGGATCTTCGACGTCGTCGTGGACCTGCGGACGGACTCGCCGACGTACCGCAACGTGGCCTCCTTCGAGCTGTCCGGCGAGACGCAGGTGACCCTGTACATCCCGGCGGGGTGCGCGCACGGCTTCCAGGCGCTGACCGACACCGCCGACACCTCGTACCGGATCGACCGCCCGCACGATCCCTGCGAGGACGTGACGATCGCCTTCGACGACCCGGAGCTCGCCATTCCCTGGCCGCTGCCGGTCACATCGATGTCCCAGCGGGACCGGGAGGCGCCGAGCCTCGCCAAGGTCCTCCAGCAAATCGAGAGTTGAGGTCGGCGTGGCCACCGAAGACACCGAAGAGCTCGGCCTGCCCCGGTCGCGGCAGGCGAACGCACGGCTGCACGCCATGATCCCCGGGGGCGCGCACACCTACGCCAAGGGCGACGACCAGTACCCCGAGAACCTGGCCCCGGTCATCAGCCACGGCCGCGGTGCCCACGTGTGGGACATCGACGGCAACCGCTACATCGAGTACGGGTCCGGCCTGCGATCGGTCAGTCTCGGCCACGCCCACCCACGGGTGATCGAGGCGGTGCGGCGAGAACTCGACCGCGGCAGCAACTTCGTCCGGCCGTCCATCGTGGAGGTCGAGGCCGCGGAACGCTTCCTGGCCACGGTGCCGACCGCCGAGATGGTGAAGTTCGCGAAGAACGGCTCCGACGTCACCACCGCCGCGGTGCGACTCGCCCGCGCCGTCACCGGGCGCCCGCGGGTGGCCATCTGCGGCGACCATCCGTTCTTCTCCGTCGACGACTGGTTCATCGGCACCACGCCGATGTCCGCCGGTATTCCGGAGGCGACCAACGAGCTCACCGTGGCGTTCCCTTACGGGGACCTGGCCGCCACCGAGGCGATGCTCACTCGCTACCAGGACGAGGTCGCCTGCCTGATCCTCGAACCCGCCACCCACACCGAGCCGCCGCCCGGGTACCTGGCCGGCCTGCGCGACCTGGCCGACCGGCACGGCTGCGTACTGATCTTCGATGAGATGATCACCGGCTTGCGCTGGTCCGAGGCGGGCGCCCAGGGCCTGTACGGCGTCGTCCCCGACCTCTCCACGTTCGGCAAGGCGCTGGGCAACGGGTTCGCCGTCTCCGCGCTGGCCGGGCGCCGCGAGCTGATGGAGCGGGGCGGGCTGCGTCACTCCGGCGACCGGGTGTTCCTGCTGTCCACCACCCACGGTGCGGAAACGCACTCCCTGGCAGCCGCGATGGCCGTGCAGACCACCTACGTCGAGGAGAGCATCACGGCGCGGCTGCACGCCCTCGGCGAGAGGCTGGCCGCCGGTGTTCGCGACGCCGCGGCGAGTATGGGCGTCGGGGACCACCTTGTCGTCCGGGGCCGGGCCAGCAACCTGGTCTTCGCCACCCTCGACGAGAACGGGCAGCCGTCGCAGCAGTACCGCACCCTGTTCCTGCGCCGGCTCCTCGCGGGCGGGGTGCTGGCCCCGTCGTTCGTGGTGAGCAGCGCGCTCGACGACGCCGACATCGACCACACCGTCGACGTGGTGGCCCAGGCATGTGCGGTGTACCGGAAGGCCCTGGACGCCGCCGACCCCACCCCCTGGCTGGCCGGGCGGCCGGTGAAGCCCGTATTCCGACGCTTGGCGTGACGTGACGTCAGCGACGCTCCCGCCGACCGGCGTCGGCCGACCGGTCGGCCATCCGGTCGACCAGCCACGCGGTCGCCGGTATCACCGCCAGCGCGGTGCACCAGCCGCCGAGGACGTCGGTCGGGTAGTGCGCGCCCAGGCCGACCTGCGCCCAGCCCATGGCGGCGCCGCCAACCAGCGCCGCGGCGAGCACGAGAGACATGCCGGCCGTCCTGCCGAGGCCGAACCGGCCGGTCGCGAGCAGCGCCACCATGAGGGCGAGCGCGGTGACGAAGGCGGTGTGCCCGCTCGGGTAGGACAGGTTGCCGTCGCCGTGGATGGTGCGTCCTACCAGGTGCTTGAGCAGCGTCGCCGTCCCCACCGTCAGGCCGCCGCCGGCCACGATGAGCACCGCCGCGCGAGGACGCCGAAGCAGCAGGCAGCCCGCCACGGCGGCCAAGACCAGCATCGCGGCTCCGGCGGGCTCGCCCAAGAAGTCCAGTGCCAGAGCGAGGTTCCGCCACGGCGGCCGCAGACTGTCCGCCGTCGGCCGGATGATCCACGTGTCCACCGCGCCGGACTCGCTGTGGCCGGCGTACAGGACCCCGAGCGCGACGACCACCAGCGCGGCGAGGGCCGCGATCAGCCCGAGCCACGGGCGCAGCAACGGGGGCAGCACCGCGGGCGCCGGTCGGCCGGTCACACGCTCACCTCGTCCGGTCGGCGTGCGGAAGTGACCTTCCAGGCGATCCAACGCGAGCCCCTCCGTGGTGTCCGACCCATCCTCCAGCGACCATGACCAACCCGCGTCGTAGCGTCCCTGAAGCCCTGTCCATCATCATGACGCACGGAGACATACGAGCGCCGCTGCCCGCGAACGGCACGGGCACACCCCGTCTGCTGATCGCCGGTGCGTCGTCCCCGGCGACGGCGCTGTGGACCGGGGCCGCCGCAACCGGCCGCGCCGTGCCGGGCCTCAGCCAGGCACGCACACCTCGTCCGAGGAGCAGACGAGCTCGGAGTCGGACGGCTTGTCGAGGAACACCGCGGTGGCGAAGCGTCTGTCCGAGGACCAGTCGGCCTGCCGCTCGATCTCCGGGGCGGCGCCGACGACGACGGTGAGCGGGATACGGCCGGGGAGCTTGGCCATGAGACCGGCGAGCTCTCTGGTCGTCGGGTCCGCGAGGTGCAGGTCGTCGATGATCAGGACGATCGGGCCGTCGTGGGCGACGGCTTCCAGGAAGTACCTCCAGACATCCCTCCACTCCTCGGCGCCCAGCCACTCCGGGGAGCGGTTGGAGGACTCGAAGAGTGAAGTGCAGCGGGCGACCAGCCAGTTGGCGCAGCTCTTGTCGGCGGCCAGGCGCTGGACGGTGGAGCTGACCTTCCTGCGGACCGCCCAGGGGGGATCGGACTTCGTCAAGCCGGAGCACCTGGAGATGATCATCCGGTGCAGGCCGAAGGGACCTGACTCGGTGTCGTCCTTGCTGTTCCAGGTCAGTACCTGGGCACCGTCGAGTTCCCCGGTGGCGAAGTCCCCCAACTGCCGGAGCATCTGGCGGCGGGGTTCGGCGGCGCTGCTCAGCACGGTGATCAGATGCGGTTGCGACCAGCGGCTGCTGTGGGTCATCACGCTCTGGAGAAGGTCGAGTTCGCCTTGGTGGGCGTAGCCGGACACCATGGCGTCGCCCGCGAAAGGCTCGGGCTCGATCACTCCCAGCAGCCTGAAGCGGGTGGGAGCGCCGGGGAGCTCCTCGTATGCGAAGTGTTCCTCGGTTTCCTGGCGGGTGCGGTCGCAGACCAGGGTGTCACCGGAGCCGGCCAGGGCGAGCAGGGACTCGGACTCCTTCACCGTCGCGCCGTACACCCGCGGTGGCAGGCTGCCGCCGAGTGCCTGGCTGACCAGCACCTCGCCCGTGGCAACGGCCGCGCGCAGTTCGGTCCGGCCGGCCATGGGGGCGCCGGCCTCCGTCCCGGCGGGCGCGGTCAGGGCGGTGTGCAGTGCGTCGGCGGCGCGGATCGCGTGCAGGGGGTGGTCGGTGTCGTGCGGGTCGGCAGGGAAGAGGGCGAGGGTGAGCGCCTCCAGCGTGAAGACGACCACGCCGCCGCAGCGCTCGATCTCGTTGTGGACGAGGGTGCCGACGTCGGCCATCACGGTGTCGAGTTGGTCCGGGTCGGTCGAGGCGGGGTCGGGTTCGGCTCGCACGAGTAGCAGGCTGGCCGCCCGGCGTATTGCGGAACTGGCGCTGGGGGCACCGCCGTTGCCCGTCGCCGGGAGAGCCGGGGCCGGGGCGGGGACGGCGACGACCGCCGTGGGGACCGCGTGCGCGACATGGTTCGCACCGGGGTCCGAGGCGTGGAACGTGGGCTGGGCCGGGGGCCGGCCGTCGGGGGCACCGTTGGGGCTGTGCGGCTGAGGCGCGGGTTCCGCCACCGAAGGGGCCGGGACGGGGGTGGTCGGGACGGCGGTGGTGAGGACGGCGGTCGGGGCGGCATGTGCCGCATGGCTCGCATCGGGGGCCGGGCCCAGGGGCGGAGGCGGAGTTGAGGCGGGGGAATGGTGGTCGGGGGCGCCGTTGGGGCTGTGCGACTGAGGCGCGGCCTCTGCCACTGCCAGGAGCACGGCCTCCGCCGTGGTCAGCAGTGGTCCCGCGGTTCCCGGGCGGGCGTGTGGTCTTTCCGGGGCGGGCGGGAGGTGAAGGGAGGGGTCGTGGGTGAGGATGGCCTGCTGGAGCTGGTGGAGCATCCGGCTGGGTTCGAGCCCGAGTTCCTCGACGAGCAATGTGCGCAGCCGGCTGAACACACCGAGCGCGTCCGACTGGCGTCCGCAGCGGTACAGGGCGCGCATGAGCTGGCCGCAGGCCCGTTCGCGCAGCGGCTCGCTCTCCACCAGCGACTCCAGCTCGCCGAGCACCGCGTAGTGCCGCCCGCAGGCGAGTTGGGCTTCGAAGAGGTCTTCGAGGACGTCCAGCCGCAGGTTCTGCAGGGTGGTCAACTCGGGCCACAGCACCCCGACTTCGGTGAGGTCCGCCAGCGCTGGGCCGCGCCACAGCTCCAGCGCGTCATTCAGCAGCGCCGCCGCCGCGTCGGGTTCACCGGCCTCCAGCCGGGAACGTCCCTCCTTCACCCAGCGGTGGAACAGATGCAGATCTATGCGGTCGAGTGAGACGTCCAGGGAATAGCCGGGTGGCTGGGTGCGTAAGGCGACCGGCGCGTCAGCGTCCGCGTCGGTGACGAGCTTGCGACGCAGGCTCCAGATCGAGTTCTGCAGGATCTTGCGGGCGGTCATGGGAGGTTCTTCGACGCTCCACAGAGCCTTCAGCAGCTTGCTGATGGGGACTGTCTGGTTGGGGTGGAGGAGGAGGTATCCGAGTGTCGCTCGCTGTTTGCTTCCTCCCAGAGTGATCGGCTGCCCTTCTGCTATGACCTCTAACGGACCCAACAACCTGAACCACATATTTCCTCAGCAAGTGGTCGACGGTCGGCGCAGGGCTCCCCCCCTAAATACGCCAGGAACAGACCAATGCTACTAAGAGCCAGAGCCATTATCACGGCCGTCTGTGCGGTGTCAGCGTGTCGTAAGGTGTGAGATCGGTGAGGAAAGGTCGACCGGCCTGTGTCGTTGCGTGGACCGCAACCTCCTTTTGAATTTTGGTCGTTGGACCGGTGGGGCTGACCGCCCCGACCGGGTGGCCGCCCGCAAGGAGCGCGACCACCCGGCTGTGGACCGGCTTGGTTCAGCTTGTCGCAGAGGCGTACCTGACGGTCAGGTCGGCGGCGAGACCGGCGGCGCGGATGCCGGTCTCGATGGCGCCGTCCACGTAACCGCCCCAGCCGGTAGCGATGTCACTGCCCGCGAAGACGAGGCGACCGTGCGGCTGGCGGACGGCGCGCAGCAGACCGAGGAGCTGACCGGGGCGCCGGAAGGTCCAACCGCCCTTGGCGTAGGCGTCCTTGCCCCAGTCGTGGCCCTTGACGGACAGGACCTTGGTGCCCGGGAGCACCTCACTGATGGCGCTCTGGACCTGGGACACGCTGTTGGCGTCCAGATTGGGGTTGACGCTGAAGCCGATGAGTACCGAGCCCTGGCTCGATGTGTCGGCGTGGGCGAGGACCAGGTCGAGCGGCGCGCCGCTCTTGCCGTTCACGAGCGGGCGGCCGATGTCGCCCTGGACCTGGATGAAGACCTTCTTGGCCGTCGGCACACCGACGGTCTGCGAGCTCATCCGGGAGAACTCGGCCGGCAGGCCGGAGGAGAAGTTGATGGTGTTCCAGACGTTGGCCGGTACGGCGACGACCACGGCCGCGGCGTCGTACACGACACCGCCCGCGGTCACCTGAACCCGGGAACCGGTGTCGGCGACCTTGGTGACGGGCGCCTTGTAGACGACGGTGGCGCCGGACTCGGCGAGCATCTTGCGGATGACGCCGCTCATGCCGCCGACCGGACGGGTGACGTTGATGCCGTGGAACGTCTCGGTGTTGTAGCCGCACAGCGCCCACCAGTGGGCGAGCTGGGTGAGCGAGCCACGCTCGAAGCCGCCGCCGTAGGCGCCGGTGGTGGCGCTCACCCAGTTCTGTTCCAGCGTGGACAGCCGGAGCTGGCGTGCCCGGTCGCCGAGGGTCAGCTTGTCGAGGTCGACCAGCAGGTCCTCGCGGTAGAAGGGGTCGTAGGCGCGCGGCAGATACTCCTGCGCGCCCTCGACGAACTTCCGCAGGAGGGCGTCCTGGTTGTCGAGGAAGGTCAGATCGTGCCGGGCGTAGCCGCCGGACTCCGTGGCGAACACCGTGAAGTCGGGGTTCGGGTCGTCCACCGTGGCGATGCCGAGGCGCTGGACCTCGTTCCAGATCAGGGTCTGGCTGGGGTGGATCCAGGTGGCGCCGAACTCGATCGGCAGCCCCGAGAAGGTGCTGGACCAGGCTCGGCCGCCGACGCGGTCGCGGGCTTCGAGGATCAGCGTGCGCTTGCCCCTGGCCTTGAGCTCACGCGCGGCCGCCACGCCGGCGAAGCCGCCGCCGATGACGATCGCGTCGTAGCTGCGCGGCCCGGCCTCGGTCTCCCCGGCCGCGACAGCGGTTCCGGACGAGGCGAGGCCGGCGGCGCCCAGCGCGCCCGCGGCGGCACCGGCCTTGAGTATCGCGCGGCGCGAGGTGAGCGCTCTCCCGAAGAAGGTCTTGTTCTTGGGCTTCATTCCAGTCCCCTTGGTACACAACGTGGTCCGTTGTCCAGGAATCAAGCGGTGCGTGGACACCTGAACGGTCGACCACCTTAGTTGCGGTTTGGCTGAAAGCGATTCGAGATTGGCACTGGCCGATAATCGCCCGTCCCATCGCGTTTAGAAGTCGATTGAGATCGGGCGGTTACCGGGCGGTGGGCCGGCGGTGGGTGCCTGCGGTCCGGGCTCTGATAACTTGCGTGAGGCAGTCCAAAATTGCGTCCTGGCCTTGGTGTACGGGGATGAGAGGACGGTTACTCGCTCGTGGCCGAGGAATGGCCACGCTCGGTTAATTTGTTCGGGTCCTGAAATGGCAATGGGCGGCGAAAACTTGACCTGCGTCCCATGCCTTTCACCCCCGCCGAACTCACCAAGGAGCCGGGATGGCCGTCAGGTCGACTGAAGCCGAGAACATTCTGAAGGCAGTACGGGACATCGTTCCGACGCTGCGTGCGAACGGCCTTGAGTCCGAGGACCAGCGCTGGATCGTCCAGGAGAACATCGACCTCCTGGAGAAGGCCGGTGCCTTCCGTATCGCCGTGCCGAAGCGCTTCGGCGGACTGGACCTGACGCTGAAGGAGCAGGTCGAGATTCTGACCGAGATCTCCCGCGGCTGCGGGTCCACCGGCTGGGTGGCCGTGGCCTGGATCTCCAGCGCCTGGATGGCCACGCTGTACCCGCTCGAGGCCCAGGAGGAGATCTTCAGGGGCGGCTCGGTGCGGATCTCCGGCGGCTTCACGCCGACCGCCAAGATCGTTGCCACGGAGGGCGGTTACCGCCTCAACGGCTCCTGGCGCTTCAACTCCGGTGTCCGCGGAGCCCACTGGGACCTGCTCGCCGCCGAGCTGGAGCACGCCGACGGCAGCGTCGAAGAGGTCTACGCCATGGTTCCGGTGGAGGAGCTCACGATCGCCGACGACTGGCATGTCTCGGCCGCCATCGCCACCGGCAGCTCGACATCCACCGCGACGGACGTCTTCGTGCCCGCCCACCGGGTCATCACACTCGAGGCAGCCGTCCTGGGCACCAGCGGCGGCGGCGCCGTCAACGGCTCCAGGGGCCGCGACTACAGCCT
Source organism: Streptomyces luteolifulvus (assembly GCF_008806595.1). Classification (GTDB taxonomy): domain Bacteria; phylum Actinomycetota; class Actinomycetes; order Streptomycetales; family Streptomycetaceae; genus Streptomyces; species Streptomyces luteolifulvus. The sequence goes on from NZ_VZRB01000014.1 coordinate 180,612, forward strand.
GATCAGCTTCGTCGTCGCCGAGTCCGTCGCCGCGTACATCGGTATGGCCCGGGCCGCGTACGAGGACATCGTCGCCACGGTCAAGGGCAAGCCGCTCGCGTACAGCAATGTGACCGACCAGGCGCAGCACCCGCTGACCCAGATTCAGATCGCGCTGGCCCACGGCAAGATCGAGGCCGCCGAGGCGCTCGCCGAGACCTATCTGACCGTCCTGCAGGAGCGCGCCGACGCCGGCGAGCAACCGACCCTGGACGAGAAGGCGGAGGTACGCGGCAAGGCCGGCGTCGCCATCCTGCTCACCCAGGGGGCACTTGAGGCCCTCCACTCCATCAGCGGTGCCGGCTCGCTCTCCCGCAAGGCACACTTCCAGCGCTTCTACCGCGACCTTCAGGGACTCGCCCGGCACGGCCTGATGGCCCCGAACATGAGCCTCGAGGTGTACGGCCGCACGCTGCTCGGCCTCGATCCCGACAGCCTTTTCCTGTGAGACTCCGCCCCCCGGCGGCGTATTGGTTCAACGAAGAATAATGAGGAGCAAGTCAATGTCGAACACGAACCAGGGCCCGGTGACCGTCCTCGGTCTGGGAATGATGGGCGCGGCCCTGGCCACCGCCTTTGTGAAGAACGGCAACGCCACCACCGTCTGGAACCGTTCCGCGAGCAAGGCGGACGCGCTGGTGGCGGAGGGCGCGGTCTTCGCCCCGGACATCAAGAAGGCGATCGCGGCCAGCCCGGTCGTCGTGGCCTGTGTCTCGACCTACGAGGTGCTGAACGAGCTGCTGGCCGGCGCGGCCGACGAGCTCAAGGGCAAGGTCGTCGTCAACCTCACCTCGGGCACCCCCGAGGACGCCCGCGCCTGCGCCCGCTGGGCCGAGCAGAACGGGGTGCGGTACCTGGACGGTGCCATCATGGCCGTCCCGCAGATGATCGGCCTGCCCCAGGCCCTGATCTTCTACGCCGGTTCCCAGGAGCTGTTCGCCGAGCACGAGGAGCTGCTGAAGCTGCTGGCGGGCACGAATGTGTACCTGGGTGAGGACACCGGTGTCCCGCTGGTCTACGACCTCGGTCTGCTGTCGCTGCTGTGGTCGAGCCTCGCGGGATACTTCCACGCCGTGGCACTCGTCAACTCGGCCGGGGTCTCGGCGGAGGCCTTCACGCCGTTCGCCCTGACCTGGATCGAGCATGTCATCACCCCGGCGATCCCGCCGAGCGCCCAGGAGATCGACTCGGCCTCCTTCGAGACCGAGGTCTCCAGCCTCAATGTGAACAAGGCCGCGATCGAGCACCTGGTCGCCACGAGCAAGCAGCTGGGGATCAACAGCGACTTCTCGTCCGCCATCCAGGCGCTGATCGAGCGTCGCGTCGCGCAGGGGCACGGTACGCACAGCCTGGCCAGCCTGGTGGAGGCGTTCAAGCAGGGCTGACCGCGCGGCGCCCCGCCAGGGTGTGACGCGCAGAGTGAGGGCAGGAACCGCTGGGCGGGACATGGCATGCGTGCCGGGTCCCGCCCAGCGGCGTGACCCTGAGGGCTCTCGCGTGGGGGCGCCGCTGTGAGCGAAGGCCGGTGGCCGGGACGCGCTCTCGTCCCGGCCACCGGCCTTCGTCCGCGCTTCGCTCCCTACGCGGTGGTCTTACGGCGGTGGTCTTACGCGGTGGTCTTACGCGGTGGTCGTACGTGATGGTCTTACGGGGTGGGCAGTGCCAAGGGCCGCTGATAGCCGCCCCGGATGATGTCGCAGGTGTCCCGCAGGGCCGACTCCAGCCAGGCGATGTCGTCGTCCGACAGCTGGATGGACGGCTCGAAGCGCAGGGTGCCGGGGGCGCTCGCGGTCGGGAAGGTACGGACCCGGTGGGCTCGCAGCAGGTGGCCTGCGACCAGATAGCCGAACAGGCCCGCCCGGGCGGCCTCGGCGACCGGGGGAGCCGCGGCGCCGGACTGGTCGTGGAACTCCAGACCCAGCATCAGGCCGCGGCCCCGCACGTCCTTGACGACCTCGGGGAAGTCGTCGCGCACGGAGCCCAGCACGGCCAGCAGCCGGTCACCCAGCTCGGCGGCCCTGCGGTAGGCGGCGCCGTCGTCGGCCTCCAGGAGCTCCAGGACCTTCAGGGCGATGCGGTTGGAGAAGCCGTCCTTGGCGAAGGTCGAGCTGTGGATCAGCTCGAACTGGCCCTGGTAGCGCGAGGCGCGGACCAGGAGCACCGAGATCTTGGCGAGGCCACCGCCGAGGCTCTTGGCGAGGGTGTAGTAGTCACCGCGCAGCCCGAGCCGGGTGCCGGCCAGGAAGTCACCGGTGCGGCCCATACCGCTCTGGATCTCGTCCACGATGACCGGTGTGCCGACCTCCGCGCAGACCTCCTGGATCTCCCGGACGAACTCCGGCGACAGCTCGCGGATGCCTCCTTCACCCTGGACGGGCTCCAGAATGAACGCGCAGATGACCGGCGATTCCTGCTCGGACACCCGGACCTGACCGTCCTCCACGACCAGGCCGAGCAGTGTGCCGCGCTCCTCGTCGACGATCTTGCGCAGAGCACCCGGCTGGTCCAGTGGGACGAACCGGGCCTGCGCGGCCAGGGCCCGGAACGGGGTGCGGTAGCCCTCGTTGTGAGTGAGCTGCACCGTGCTGACCAGCTTGCCGTGGAAGGAGCCCTCCGGGGTCAGGAAGACCGGCGGGCGCTGGGCCTGGGCCTCGTTGTGGGCGTTGATGTGGTCGATCAGTTCGTCCAGCGCGGCCGCACCGGCGGCGTGCGGGCCCAGGCCGAGGCGGGTGAAGACCTCGGTGGGCACCGTCGCCGAGCCGTCGCGTACGGCCTCGCGGACCGCGGCGAGACCGCTGCCGATGGACTCCAGCAGTGCGCCGAGGCGGATGCCCCGGTCCATCTCGGCGTGCTTGACGGCGGCCTCGTTGGCCTCGGCGCCGGTGTTGGCGAACACGGCGAAGAACGGCTCCGCGTCGCCGGTCTCCCGCCGTACGATCCGGTTCAGGGCGAGCGCCAGCTCGGCGGCCTCCGGGTGCAACGAGAACTGGGAGTGCACCGGAACACCGGCGTCCAGCAACTCCTTCGCGTACGCGGTGATGGCGGGGTTGTTGTGGCCCAGCAGGAGCGAACCGTATCCGCCCGCGTAGTCCACCACGGGGATCTCGCCGCCGTCCTCGCCCCGTTGATAAAGAATGTTCCCCTCGGCCCTGACATATTCGGCGTCGAGGCCCGCGGAGGCCAGGACGGCCCCCAAGTGGGGCTCGGCCAGCTGAGGTTCTTCGGCAGAGACATTCGATGCATCGGTCATGCGGCCAACATCGCTGAATGCGCGCCAACGTGTGGTAACGCCACGGTCATCGACCATCGCGGTGCCGGTCCAAGGGGCACGATTACCTGGCAATTGAGCACTGGAAAGTGTCGAGCGGATACTTTTTCGTTCAGCCCTTTGTTGCGTAGGGGCCGTCACACCCGAATCCGAAGAGGGGAAATGACTCCTGCATCCGCAGAGCTCGAACCCGCAGCCTCGCGGACGGGGCTGCGCGCGTCCGCCGAGGCCGCTTCCTTGCGGGAAGTGATGTCGCAGTTCGCCACCGGGGTCACCGTGCTCACGGTGGGCGGCGACCACATCCACGCCATGACCGCGAATGCCTTCAGCTCGGTTTCGCTCACTCCGCCGACCGTGCTGGTCTCCATCGACCACAGTGCCGTCATGTTCGACGAAATGACCGGGGGAGGGCACTTCGGCGTGAACATCCTGGCAGCCCGACAGGAGCCGCTCGCCCGGCACTTCGCGGACAAGAAACGCACGCTCGGCCGTGCGCAGTTCGACGACGTCGAATGGACGCCGGGCGAACACACGGGCGCCCCGCTGCTGGCCGGCGCGCTCGCCTGGCTGGAGTGCGACGTGATCGACGCGCATGTCTCCGGCGACCACACCATCTTCGTCGGCAGAGTGCTGGACTGCCGACGCGGCAGCGACGACCCCGCGCTGACGTTCTTCGACGGGACGTTCGGCCGCGCACCGCGTGCCGCCTGAAGACTCCGCGCGCCGGCGGGCACGCGGCCGCACCACACCAGCCGAACACAACACATCACCCACGGAGGAGCCTTCATGACCACCTCGACTCCCGACGTCGACCTGTACAGCCTTGAGCTCACCGATGACCCGGTGGTCCAGAACGAGGTCTTCCTGAAGATCTTCAACTCGGGGGACGGCGCCGCCTTCGACAACCTGTACCGCGACGACGCCATCTCCAACCTCACGGGAGGCCCGCTGACCGGCGAGGCGCGCACCAAGGGCATCATCGAACTGCTCGCCAAGGGCCCGACCCTGAACTCGGTCGTCAAGCACTCCTACACCGCCGACGACGTCACGCTGATCGTGGTGGACTTCGAACTGGGTCTGCCCGGCGAGGACGGCGAGCTGGTCCAGATCAAGGGGACCTGCACCGACGTGATCCGCCGCGTCGAGGACGGCAAGTGGATGATGGCCGTCGACCGCCCGGTCGCCGACATCACCGTCTGAACCCCCGACGCGACACACGAGGCGACACCCGAGGCCGGGCTCCCCACCTGGGGAGCCCGGCCTCTTCAGCGGTGTGCGGACGAGCAAAGAGGCGCAGGGCCCCGGGAGTTGCCCGGGGCCCTGCGCCTCGCTGTGTCGTTCGGGTTCAGTCGCGGGGCTCCTCGCCGAACGGGTCGTCGACGGCGTACAGCCACACACCGTTCACCTTGCGCAGCACGTCCAGACCGACGCCGCGGAGGTTCTCGCGGCCCCCGCCGCTCTCCGCGTTGATCTCCATCGTCCAGTCCACGACCAGCAGGGCCGTGTCGCCGGTGACGTACGCCTCACGGACATCGGTCTCGATGCGCGGCTGATTGGCGGCCAGGAATTCCTTGATGGCGGCGTGACGATCCTCACCGCTCACCGGGTTGCCCTTCTCCCACACGATGATGCCGGCCTCGGTGTAGTGGGAGTTGACGTTCTCCGCGTCGTGCGAGTTGAAGGCGGCGACATAGCTCTCGAGGTGCTCTTCGAGCTCCTTGGGAAGGTCAACTGTCTTCGGCATTCTTCTGTCCTCCGAATGGTGAGGATGGAAAGTGTTGAATACGGCGAAAAGCTATCCGGATGCCGGAAACCCAGGGCTCATCGAGGGGTAACCGGCTCGCCCGGCGAAGCGGCGCGGCCGCTTCGATTACCGCCCCGTGATCACTCGTTGGATGTTTGGAAGACCCCAGTCAATACCGTCGATTGAAGCCTCGTGGAGCCGTTCGGGCTCGGAAATGCGCAGGCGGAAGTCTTGGACCGTTGCTTGACGCTGAAAGGGCACCCGACAGTGACGACGAGCGAGCACGACACCCACGCAGAATCCACCTGGGAGGGCGGCGCGGCCGGGGAGCGGGCGGAGCCCATTGCTGTCATCGGCATGTCGTGCCGGCTCCCCGGTGCCGAGGGTCCGGCCGCGTTCTGGGACCTGCTCTCCCGCGGCGACAGCGCCATCACAGCCGTATCGGAAGGGCGTTGGGGTCCGGACGGCCGGGCCCTCGGTGCCGGGCGCGGAGGGTTCCTGGAGGAGGTCGACGGGTTCGACGCCCCGTTCTTCGGCATCTCCCCGCGGGAAGCGGCGGCGATGGACCCGCAGCAGCGGCTCGTGCTGGAACTGGCCTGGGAGGCACTGGAGGACGCCGGGGTCGTCCCCGCCGGCCTGCGCGGCAGCAGGACGGCCGTCTTCGTCGGAACCCTGCGCGACGACTACACCAACCTGCTGTACCTGCGCGGCACCGAGGCCGTCACCCAGCACACCATGACCGGCGTCAACCGGGGCGTGATCGCCAACCGCGTCTCGTACCACCTCGGTCTGCACGGTCCGAGCATGACCGTGGACTCCGCCCAGTCCTCGTCCCTCGTCGCCGTCCACCTGGCCTGTGAGAGCCTGCGCGCCGGTGAGTCGACCGGTGCGCTGGTCGCCGGTGTGAACCTCAACCTGCTCGCCGAGAACCTCGTCGCCGAGTCCCGCTTCGGGGCGCTCTCGTCCGACGGGACCACCTACACCTTCGACGCCCGCGCCAACGGCTTCGTGCCCGGCGAGGGCGGCGGCGTGGTCCTCCTCAAGCCGCTCGGCCGTGCCCAGGCCGACGGAGACCGCGTCTACGGTGTCATCCTCGGCGGCGCCGTCAACAACGACGGCGCGACCGACGGGCTCACCGTGCCGAGCACCGAGGCCCAGGAGACCGTGCTGCGCGAGGCGTACGAGCGCGCCGGGATCGCCCCCGGCGAGGTGCAGTACGTCGAACTGCACGGCACCGGCACCCCGGTCGGCGACCCGCTGGAAGCCGCCGCGCTCGGGGCGGCGCTCGGCACCGGCCGCACGCTCGACAGCGCGCTGCGCGTCGGCTCCGTGAAGACCAACATCGGCCACCTCGAAGGCGCCGCGGGCATGGCGGGCCTGATCAAGACGCTGCTGAGCATCCACCACCGACGGCTGCCGGCCAGCCTGAACTTCGAGACGCCCAACCCGAGGATCCCGCTGGACGCGCTGGGTATCGCCGTACAGCGTGAGCTCACGGCCTGGCCCGACGAGGACCGCACGCTGGTCGCGGGCGTGAGCTCCTTCGGCATGGGCGGCACCAACGCCCACGTGGTCCTCTCCGAGGCCCCGCCCGTTCCCGTGGAACGGAGCAGCACCCCGCAGGCCCCCGCCGTGCTGCCCTGGGTCGTCACCGGCCACGACGAGGACGCGCTGCGGGCCCAGGCCACGAAGCTGCGCGCCGTCGCCGCCGGCCGCCCCGGGCCGTCGGCCGAGGACCTGGGCCGGGCCCTGGCCACCACCCGCACCTTCCTGGGCCACCGGGCCGTCGTCCTCGGAGACGGCCACGACGCGCTGCTCGGCGCTCTGGACGCACTCGCCACCGCCACCCCCGCCACCGGAGTCGTCACCGGAGCCGTGCGACCCGGCGGGCCCGCCTTCCTCTTCACCGGTCAGGGCGCCCAGCGCACCGGCATGGGCCAGGAGCTGTATGCGCAGTTCCCGGTCTACGCCGCCGCCTTCGACGAGGTCGCCGCCCACCTCGACCCGCTGCTCGGGCGCCCGCTCGCCGAGATCGTCGCGGACGACGACGCCCTGCACGAGACCGGGGCCACCCAGCCCGCGCTGTTCGCCGTCGAGGTCGCCCTGTTCCGCCTCGTCGAGCACTGGGGCCTGCGCCCCGATCATCTCGCCGGGCACTCCATCGGCGAGCTGGCCGCCGCGCATGTCGCCGGTGTGCTCTCCCTCGCCGACGCCGCGCGGCTGGTCGCCGCCCGCGCCCGGCTGATGCAGGCCCTTCCCACGGGCGGCGCGATGATCGCCGTACAGGCCACCGAGGCCGAGGTGCTGCCCCTGCTTGCGGGCCGCGAGAGCACGCTCGCCGTCGCCGCCGTCAACGGCCCCGACTCCCTCGTCCTGTCGGGTGATGCCGACGCGGCCACCGAGGTCGCCGCCGTACTGCGGGACCGGGGCCGCCGGACGAAGCGCCTGACCGTCTCGCACGCCTTCCACTCCCCGCACATGGACCCGATGCTGGAGCAGTTCCGCACGGTCGCCGCCTCCCTGGACTACTCGGAGCCGGTAATTCCGCTCGTCTCCACCGTCACCGGAGAGCCGGTGACCCGTGGGCAGTTCACGTCGCCCGACTACTGGGTCGAGCAGGTCCGCCGCCCGGTGCGCTTCCTCGACGCGGTCCGCACTCTGGAGAGCGCCGGCGTCTCCACCTTCCTGGAGCTGGGCCCCGAGGGCGTCCTGTCCTCCCTCGTCGAGGACTGCGCGATGGACGCCGAGGCCATCGCCGCCGTACCACTGCTGCGTGCCGGCCGGTCCGAAGCGCTGACCGCGCTGACCGCCTTGGCCACCGCGTTCACTCGGGGTGCCGAGGTCGACTGGACCGCGCTGTACGGCGACCGGTCCGCGCGTCACGTCGAGCTGCCGACGTACGCCTTCCAGCGCCGCCCCTACTGGCTGGACGGTGTCCGCAAGGCCGTCGACCCGCTGCCGTGGACCGCCTCCGGCGAATCCGCCCCGGCCCACACGGCCCCGGCCCACACCGCCCCGGCCTCCGGGGCGACTCCGCGCGGCGAGCTGGGCCGCCGCCTGGCCCCACTCGGCGAGGCGGAACGCAGGCGCACCGTGGAAGCACTGCTCCACCCGCACATCGCGGCGGTCCTGGAGTACGAGCCGGGTCAACGGGTGCCCGCCCACACGCCGTTCAGGGACCTGGGCTTCAGCTCCCTGATGGCCACCGAACTGCGCGGCACCCTCGCCCGGGCCACCGGACTGAAGCTGCCCGGCGGCCTGCTCTTCGACCACCCCACCCCGCAGGCGCTCGCAGAGTTCCTCGAGGCCCGGCTTCTCGGCGAGGCCGCCGCCGCGGACTACGTGGCCGCGGCACCCGCCGACGGCGAAGCCATCGCCATCGTCGGCATGGCCTGCCGGTACCCGGGCGGGGTGGCCTCGCCCGAGGACCTGTGGCACCTGGTCGCCCAGGGCGGCGACGCCATCACCGAGTTCCCGGCCGACCGCGGCTGGCCCGAGGATCTGTACGACCCGGACCCCGACCGGCCCGGCCACAGCGCCGTGCGCCACGGTGGATTCCTCCACGACGCCGGCGAGTTCGACGCCGCGTTCTTCGGCATCTCCCCGCGCGAGGCCCTGGCCATGGACCCGCAGCAGCGGCTGCTTCTCGAGACCGCGTGGGAGAGCATCGAGCGCGCGGGCATCGACCCCGCACGGCTGCGCGGCACGCGCACCGGGGTCTTCGTCGGCGCGACCGCCCTGGAGTACGGGCCCCGCCTGGACGACGCCCCCGAGGCCGTCCAGGGCAGCGTGCTGACCGGCACCACCACGAGCGTCATGTCCGGCCGTATCGCCTACCAGCTCGGCCTGGTGGGACCAGCCGTCACCATCGACACCGCCTGCTCCTCCTCACTGGTCGCCCTGCATCTGGCGATCCGCTCCCTGCGCTCCGGCGAGACCACCCTCGCCCTCGCGGGCGGCGCCACCGTCATGTCCTCACCGGGCATGTTCGTGGAGTTCTCCCGCCAGCGCGGGCTGGCGCCCGACGGCCGCTGCAAGCCCTTCGCGGACGGCGCCGACGGCACCGGCTGGTCCGAGGGCGTCGGCCTGCTCGTGATCGAGCGCCTGTCCGACGCGCAGCACAACGGCCACCCCGTCCTCGGTGTGATCCGCGGCTCCGCCGTCAACCAGGACGGCGCCAGCAACGGCCTCACCGCCCCCAACGGGCCGTCCCAGCAGCGCGTCATCCAGCAGGCGCTGGCCGACTCCGGCCTGACCGCCGCGGACGTGGACGCCGTCGAGGCCCACGGCACCGGCACCCGCCTCGGCGATCCGATCGAGGCGGAGGCGATCAAGGCCACCTACGGTCTCGCACGCGACGCCAGCAACCCCCTCTACCTCGGTTCGCTGAAGTCCAACATCGGCCACACCCAGGCCGCCGCGGGCGTCGGCGGCATCATCAAGATGGTCCAGGCGATGCGCCACGGCGTGCTGCCCAGGACCCTCCACGTGGACCGGCCGAGCAGCCATGTCGACTGGTCCGAGGGCGCCGTCGCCCTGCTGACCGAGTCCCGCGCATGGCCCGCCACCGACCGTCCGCGCCGCGCCGCGGTCTCCTCCTTCGGCATCAGCGGCACCAACGCCCACCTCGTCCTCGAACAGGCCCCACCGGTCGCGGCTCCGGACGGGACCGCCCCCGCCGACACCGCCCCCGCCGGCTTGCCCGTGCCGTTCGTTCTGGCCGCCCGTGACCGCGATGCCCTGCGTGAGCAGGCGCGGCGGCTGGCCGCGCGGGTGACGGACTCCGGCGCCGGCCTGGCCGACGTCGGCTTCTCGCTGGCCACGACGCGCAGCGCCTTCGAGCACCGTGCCGTCGTCCTCGCCTCCGGGACCGAGGAACTGCTCTCCGGCCTGACAGCGCTCGCCGAGGGCGACGGAGCGCCGAACGCCTTCACCGGCGACACCACCGCGACGGGGCGCACCGCGTTCCTGTTCACCGGGCAGGGCGCCCAGCGCGTCGGCATGGGACGCGAACTGTACGCGCAGCAGCCGGTGTTCGCCGCGGCTCTCGACGAGGTGTTCGCCGCCTTCGACGGGCTGCTCGACGTGCCACTGCGCGACGTGCTGTTCGGGGAGGGCGCGGGCGAGGGGCTGATCGACCTCACCTCGTACACCCAGCCGTCGCTGTTCGCCGTCGAGGTGGCGCTCTTCCGGCTGCTGGCCCACCACGGAATGACCCCGGACCTGCTCGCCGGGCACTCCATCGGCGAACTCGCCGCCGCGCACGTCGCCGGAGTCCTCTCCCTGCACGACGCCGCCAAGCTGGTCGCCGCCCGGGGACGTCTCATGCAGTCCGCACCGGCCGGCGGCGCGATGATCGCCGTGGAGGCCACCGAGGAGGAGATCGCCGCCTCGCTCGCCGGACACGAGTCCGCCGTGTCCGTCGCCGCCGTCAACTCCACGTCCTCCGTGGTGATCTCGGGCGACGCGGACATCGCGGAGGAGATCGCCGGGACCTGGCGGGCGGCGGGCCGCCGCACCCACCGGCTGACCGTCTCGCACGCCTTCCACTCCCCGCACATGGACGGCATCCTCGAGGACTTCCGCGCCGTCGCGGACGAGCTCACCTTCCACCCCCCGCGCATACCGATAATCTCCACGGTGACGGGTGAGACCGCCACCGTGGAGCAGCTCACCTCCCCCCACTACTGGACCCGCCAGATCCGCACGAGCGTCCGCTTCGCCGCCGCCACCCACCAGCTCGCGGCCCAGGGAGCCACCGTCCTCGTCGAAGTCGGCCCGGACGCCGCCCTCACCGCGCTCGCCCGCCGCACCCTGGCAGACACCCCGAACGTCACCGCCCTGCCCCTGCTCCGCGCCGGCCGCCCCGAGACGCAGACCTTCGCCGCCGCGACAGCCGAGGCATACGCACACGGCGCCCCGCTCGACGTCGCCTCCTTCTTCCCCGGCGCGGGCCGCACCGACCTGCCGGTCTACCCCTTCCAGCGCACCCGCTTCTGGCTGAACGCCACCCCGCGCACCGACGCCCGCAGCCTCGGCCTCGACCCGGCGGAGCACCCGCTGCTGACCACCGCCGTGGAGTTCGCGGAGCGTGCGGACACGCTGTTCACCAGCCGACTCTCGCGTGCCGCCCAGCCCTGGCTGGCCGACCACACCGTCGTCGGCACCGTCATCGCGCCGGGCACACTGTTCGTCGAACTCGCCGTCGCCGCGGGCGAGCACCTCGGCGCCCCGCACCTGGCGGAGCTGACCCTGGAGGCGCCGCTGCCGCTCCCCGAGCACGGAGCCGTCCGCCTCCAGGCGGCGGTGAGCGCCCCGGACGCGGACGGGCAGCGGCAGTTCACCCTCCACGCCCGCCCGGACGCCGACGACCGCATCCTGCCCTGGACGCGGCACGCCACCGGCGTCCTCACTCCCGCCGCCGTGCCCGGCGCCGACGAGGACCTCGCCTCCTGGCCCCCGACCGGCGCCGAGCCCCAAGACCTCGAAGGCGTCTACGACCGACTGGCCGCCCTCGGCTACCTCTACGGCCCCGCCTTCCAGGGCCTGCACGCCGTCTGGCGGCGCGGCACCGACGTCTTCGCCGAGGTGCGACTGCCCGAGGGGCCGGCCGAGAACGCCGCCGCATACGGCCTGCACCCCGCGCTGCTCGACGCCGTGCTGCACCCGCTGGTGCTGGACGCGGGCGCCCACAGCGACCCGGCGCACATCCTGCTGCCCTTCAGCTGGAACGACGTCACCCTGCACGCCACGGGCGCCTCCGCCCTGCGCGCCCGCATCTCGCCCGCCGGCCCCGGACGGACCACGATCACACTCGCCGACACCACCGGCGCCCCCGTGGCCACCGCCGAGCTCACGCTGCGCCCCGTGCCCCAGGACCGCCTCGCGGCAGCCTCGCACGACCACACCGGCTCCCTGTTCACGGTGGAGTGGACGGAGCTGCCTTCGCCCCCGGCGGACACCACCCTCACCTGGTCCGAGGCAGACGACTCCTTCGACGCCGTCGAAGCGGCCGACGTCATGGTCGTCCGGGTGCCCGCCGCCACCGACGACGAGGGCGACCCGCGGCCCGCCACCCGGCGCGTGCTGCGCCTCGTACAGGAGTGGCTGGCCGAGGAGCGGTTCGCCGACTCCCGGCTCGCCCTCGTGACGCGGCACGCCGTCGCCGCCCGCGCCACCGACGCCGTGGACCTCTCCGGGGCCTCCGTCTGGGGCCTGATCCGCTCGGCGCAGTCCGAACACCCCGAGCGGATCGTAGTGATCGACCTCGACGACGACGCCGCGGCCGACGATGTGCTGCGGGCCGCGCTCGCCGCCGAGGAACCGCAGCTGGCCGTTCGCGACGGCCGGCTGCACGCGCCCCGGCTCGCCCGCACCCTCCGGGCAGCCGGGGCGCCCACCTCCCGCCTCGACACGAACGGCACGGTCCTGATCACCGGCGGCACCGGCGGGCTCGGCGCGCTGTTCGCCCGCCATCTGGTCACCGCCCACGGGATACGGCACCTGCTCCTCAGCGGCCGCCGAGGCCTCGGCGCCCCCCGAGCCGCCGAGCTGAGCGCCGAACTGACCGCGCTCGGCGCCGAGGTGACCGTGGCCGCCGCCGACGCCGGCGACCGGGACGCCGTCGCGGACCTGATCGCCTCCGTTCCGGCCGCCCACCCGCTGACCGCCGTCGTACACACCGCCGGCGTCCTGGACGACGCGACCGTGCAGACGCTGACCGAGGCTCAACTGGACACCGTCCTCCGCCCGAAGGCGGACGCGGCCCGGCATCTGCACGAACTGACCCGCGACCTGGACCTGACCGCCTTCGTCCTCTTCTCCTCGGTGTCCGGCCTCACCGGCACCGCGGGCCAGGCCAACTACGCGGCAGCCAACACCTATCTGGACGCGCTCGCCCAGCACCGCGCCGCCCACGGCCTGCCCGCCACCTCACTGGCATGGGGCCTGTGGGACGCCACACACGGCATGGGCGCGACCCTCACCGACACCGACCGCGCCCGTTGGGCCCGGGCCGGCATGACACCGCTCACCCCCGAACAGGGCCTCGCCCTGTTCGACCTGGCACTGGCCGCCGACGAACCACTCCTCGCGCCCGTCGCCCTCGACCCGGCCCGACTCGCGACCGGCGACCTCCCGGTCCCGGCCCTCTACCGGGGTCTGGTGCGCACGCGTCCACGCCGCCTCGCGCAGGCCGGCACCCCGGCCGGTGCCGGGTCCGACTGGGCACGGCAGATCGCCCGACTGCCCGAGGCCAAGCGGGGCGACGCCACCCTGACCCTGGTGCGTACCACCGTCGCCTCCGTGCTCGGCCACTCGGGCGCCGCCGCGGTGGACCCGGCCCGCGCGTTCAACGACCTCGGATTCGACTCGATGGCAGGCGTGGACCTGCGCAACCGGCTCACCGCCGCCACCGGCCTGCGCCTGCCCACCACAGCCGTCTTCGACCACCCGACACCCACGGCGCTCGCCGACTACCTGCTCACCGAGGCGGTGACCGCCGATACACCCGAGCCCCAACGGGAACGCGCCCGGACCCGCACCGATGAACCGATCGCGATCGTGGGCATGGCGTGCCGCTACCCGGGCGGAGTGTCCTCGCCCCAGGACCTGTGGAACCTCGTGGCGAACGGCATCGACGCGATCAGCGAGTTCCCGGTCAACCGCGGCTGGGACATGGCGAAGCTGTACGACCCGGACCCGGACCGAGCGGGCACGTCCTATGTCCGTGAGGGCGGCTTCCTGCACGACGCCGACCTGTTCGACCGCGAGTTCTTCGGCATGTCGCCCCGCGAGGCGACCGCGACCGACCCGCAGCAGCGCCTGCTGCTGGAGACGGCCTGGGAGACCTTCGAGAGCGCGGGCATCGACCCGGCCACTCTGCGCGGCACCGCGACGGGCGTGTTCACCGGCGCCATGTACGACGACTACGCGTCCCGGCTGGAGGCCACGCCGGAGGAGTTCGAGGGATTCCTGCTCGCGGGCAACCTCTCCAGCGTCCTGTCCGGCCGTCTCTCGTACACCTACGGCCTGGAAGGCCCGGCCGTCACTGTCGACACGGCCTGCTCCTCCTCGCTGGTGGCCATGCACATGGCCGCGACGGCACTGCGCAACGGCGAGTGCGACCTCGCCCTCGCGGGCGGTGTCACGGTCATGAACAGCCCGCACACCTTCGTGGAGTTCTCCCGTCAGCGCGGCCTGTCCGCCGACGGTCGCTGCAAGTCCTTCTCCGAGCACGCGGACGGCACGGGCTGGTCGGAGGGGGTTGGTCTGCTCCTTGTCGAGCGGTTGTCGGACGCCCGCAGGAACGGGCACCGGGTGCTGGGCCTGATCCGGGGCAGCGCGGTCAACCAGGACGGTGCGAGCAATGGGTTGACGGCGCCCAATGGTCCGTCGCAGGAGCGCGTGATCCGGGCCGCGCTGGCCAATGCCGGTCTGAGCAGCTCTGATGTGGACGCGGTGGAGGCGCATGGCACCGGCACGCGTCTGGGTGACCCGATCGAGGCGCAGGCGCTGCTGGCCATCTACGGCCGGAACAGGCAGGCCGACAAGCCGCTGTACCTCGGCTCGTTGAAGTCGAACATCGGTCACTCGCAGGCCGCGGCCGGTGTCGGTGGTGTGATCAAGATGATCGAGGCGATGCGTCACGGCGTTCTGCCCAGGACGCTGCATGCGGGCGAACCGTCCCGTCATGTCGACTGGGAATCCGGTGCGGTCGAGCTGCTGACCGAGGCGCGCGCATGGCCCGCGACGCCCGACGGCCGGCCCCGCCGCGCCGGCGTCTCCTCCTTCGGCATCAGCGGCACCAACGCCCACATCGTCATCGAAGAACCCCCGGCCCAGCCGCCCGCCACCAAGCCGTCCGACACGACCACCGGCGTCCTGCCGTGGATCATCACCGGCAGGAACGCGAAGGCCGTCCGTGACCAGGCCGAGCGCCTGCGCACCTTCGTCGAGGCGACACCGGAGCTGGAGGCGGCCGACATCGCCTCGTCGCTGGCCACCGGACGCGCCCTGCTCGACCAGGGCGCCGCCGTCCTGGGCGACAGCCGCGAGGCCCTGCTCAAGGGCCTGGCCGCGCTCGCCGGATCGGCCGACGACGAAAAGATCGGCGGCGTGGTCGCCACCCGCACTGCCCGCGCCGGCAAGCTCGCCTTCCTCTTCACCGGTCAGGGTGCCCAACGACTCGGCATGGGACGCGAGTTGTACGAGACGAGCCCCGTGTTCGCCGCAGCGCTGGACCAGGTGTGCGCGCAGCTGGACCCGGAACTGGTCCGTCCCGTCAAGGCGGTGCTCTTCGCCCCGGAGACCTCCGCCGATGCCGCACTGATCGACCAGACGGCCTTCACCCAGGCCGCGCTGTTCGCCGTAGAGGTCGCCCTGTTCCGCCTCTTCGAGCACTACGGCCCCAGGCCGGACTACCTGCTCGGCCACTCCCTCGGCGAGGTCACCGCGGCGCATCTGGCCGGGGTCCTCGACCTCACCGACGCCTGCGTCCTGGTCGCCGAGCGCGGCCGGCTGATGCAGGCCGCCCGCGAGGACGGTGCGATGGCCGCGATCCAGGCCACGGAGGACGAGGTACGCGGCTCCCTCCTCGCCTACACCGAGGACCGCATCGCCGTCGCGGGCGTCAACGGCCCGCGCTCCACCGTGATTTCCGGCGACGAGAACGTCGTCATGGCGGTCATGGAGGACTGGCGGGCCAAGGGAACCCGTGTGACGCGGCTGGCCGTCTCGCACGCCTTCCACTCCCCGCACATGGACGAGGTGCTCGACGAGTTCCGCGACATCGTCTCGGAGCTGACCTTCAAGGCCCCCGAGATCCCCGTCGTCTCCAACGTGACCGGCGTCCTCGCCACCGACGAGGACCTCACGTCACCCGACTACTGGGTCCGCCACATGCGCGGTGCCGTCCGGTTCTACGACGGCGTACGGTTCCTGGAGTCCGAGGGCGTCACCGAGTACCTGGAACTGGGCCCCGACGGCGTCCTGACCACGCTCGCCGAGGCATGTCTGACCGAGGAGGCCGGACTTCTCACCCCGGCGCTGCGGCGCGGGCGGTCCGAGGCGGAGACCGTCGCGGCGTCGCTGGCCCTGCTGCACCTGCGCGGAGCCACCCCGGACTGGACCAGGGTCTTCCCCGGAGCCGAGAGCGTCGAGCTGCCGACGTACGCCTTCCAGCGCGAGCGGTACTGGCTGGACGGCCCCGCCGCTCCGCTCGACGCGACGGGACTGGGCCTGACCCCCGCCGAGCACCCGCTGTTGGGTGCGTCCGTGCGCCTGGCCGACCGGGACGCCCATGTCTTCACCGGACTGGTGTCACGGCACACGCACGGCTGGCTGGCCGAGCACGCCGTCGACGGCACGGTCCTGCTGCCGGGCACAGCCCTGGTCGAACTGGCCGTCCGCGCCGCCGAACAGACCGGCACCGAGACGCTCGCCGAACTGGTGCTGTCGGCGCCGTTGGTGTTGCCGGCTGAGGGGAGTGTGCAGGTTCAGGTTGTCGTGGGTGAGGCCGATGGGGCTGGGGTCCGGTCGGTGGAGGTCTATTCGCGGTCCGAGCGGGAGGTGCTGGTTGGTGAGGTGCCGTGGACGTTGCATGCGCGTGGTTCGCTGGCGTCGGCGGGGCCGGTGGGTGAGGCGTTGACGGTGTGGCCGCCTGCTGGTGCGGAGGAGGTTTCGCTGGAGGGTGCGTATGAGCGTCTGGCGGAGCTCGGTTATGCGTACGGTCCGGCGTTCCGGGGGTTGAGGCGGGTTTGGCGGGGTGAGGGTGAGTTCTTCGCGGAGGTCGTGCTGCCGGAGGGGCTGCGGGCGGAGGCCGGCCGTTATCTGCTGCATCCTGCGCTGCTGGACGCGGCCCTGCACACCCTGCTGCCGGGCGTCGTCACCGAGGCGGGCACGGCCAGGCTTCCGTTCGCCTGGTCCGGAGTGACCGTCCACGCAGTGGGCGCCGGAGCACTTCGGGTCCGGCTGGCGGTGTCCGACCAGGAGGCGGAGACCCTGGAGGCGTCGCTGACGGTCGCGGATGCCATGGGTGCGCCGGTGGCGACCGTGGAGTCGTTGCTGTTGCGACCGTTGTCGAAGGAGGCGTTGCGTGAGGCGGCTGTGTCCGGCGGGCGGGACGGGTTGTTCGCGGTGCGGTGGAACGTGCTGCCGGATGCCGGTCGCGGGACGGGTGTTGGGGTGGGTGAGGTGCTGGAGGTGGTGTCCGGTGGCCGGCCGGCACGGGAGGTCGTGCGGGAGGCCTTGCTCGGGGTGCAGGAGTTCCTGGCTGATGAGTTGCGGGCGGACCGGATGCTGGTGGTGGTGACGCGGGGTGCGGTGGCGGTGGATGGTGAGGAGGT
>NZ_VZRB01000015.1 GCF_008806595.1 Streptomyces luteolifulvus
TCGGCCAGCGGCGCCGCGGCGCTCGCCTCCGACGTACTGTCACTGCTGCCCTGGTCCGTCTGGTCACCGCAGGCGGTGAGCAGCAGCGCGCCTGCGACCGCGATCGCACCGACCGCGGCAATCCGGGAGCGCGCGGCGGTGGTACGACGGGTGGTGCTTGCGGTCATGGTGGGTTCCTCCGGCGGATGGGTGGAGTTGCCGATGGGGCTGAGCAGCCGCCGAGGGGTCGACGGTTGCCGTTGGGTTGACGAGAACACACACCTTCGAGTGTGGCGACCTCGTGTGATTACGGCATCTTGCCATTCGGACGAAGCCATTCAGGGGACCCGACATGTCAAAATCGGATAACGGGTGACCCCCGAACCACACCAGGTCGGTACATCACGACCGCACCTTCTGCGGGAATCTGCCCCTCGGGCCGGAAGATCTGCGGTCCATCTCAGGATATGGATGTTCGATTCGGATCGTTTGCGACTGTTTGGGTGTTGGTTGAATCTTCGTCAAGTGCTCGTCGCGGACTTGTCCAGATATCTGCTCATGATTCGTGTCACCGCTATGCGACCGTCGCGCTCCGGAATGTGACCTTGCACGTATTGGACTCGTCCCGGCGCAGTCCGTCCGGTAAGAAGGTTCTTTACACCCCTCATCCGGGGCTCAGGGCGCGTGTGCGGCGCGCCCGTCGCGTATGTCCCTTACGTAACACGACCTGGGCCGTGCGCGGTGCCCGCCCACTTCTCAACCAGGAGTGGCCACCCTCAACCATGAAGACCTAAGGGGTAAGACAAGTGGCAGCGGAGATCGTCAATCCTCGCAGCGACAACGACAGTTCGGATCAGGACGGGGCCGAGCCCCTCGATTCCTTCGATCCGGCGTTCGCGCTGCACCGCGGCGGCAAGATGGCTGTGCAGGCCACCGTGCCGGTCCGCGACAAGGACGACCTGTCCCTGGCGTACACGCCCGGCGTCGCGAAAGTGTGCAGCGCGATCGCCGAGCAGCCCGACCTCGTCCACGACTACACATGGAAGTCGTCGGTCGTCGCCGTCGTGACGGACGGTACGGCGGTGCTCGGACTCGGGGACATCGGCCCCGAAGCCTCCCTTCCGGTGATGGAGGGGAAGGCGATCCTCTTCAAGCAGTTCGGCGGCGTGGACGCCGTCCCGATCGCCCTGGCCTGCACCGAGGTCGACGAGATCGTCGAGACCGTGGTGCGCCTCGCGCCGTCCTTCGGCGGCGTCAACCTGGAGGACATCTCGGCGCCGCGGTGCTTCGAGGTCGAGAAAAAGCTCCAGGAGCGGCTGGACATTCCCGTCTTCCACGACGACCAGCACGGTACGGCGGTCGTCACGCTGGCGGCGCTGCGGAACGCGGCGAAGCTGACCGGGCGGGGCCTCGGGGACCTGCGCGCGGTGATCTCGGGCGCCGGCGCGGCCGGTGTCGCCATCGCGAAGATGCTGGTCGGGGCCGGGATCGGGGACGTCGCCGTCGCCGACCGCAAGGGCATCGTGTCCGCCGACCGGGATGACCTCACGCCCGTCAAGCGGGAACTGGCCGGCTTCACCAACAAGGCCGGGATCACCGGGTCGCTGGAGACGGCACTGCAGGGCGCCGACGTCTTCATCGGCGTCTCCGGCGGTACGGTGCCGGAGCCGGCGGTGGCCTCGATGGCGGAGGGCGCCTTCGTCTTCGCCATGGCCAACCCGAACCCCGAGGTGCACCCGGACGTGGCGCACAAGTACGCGGCGGTCGTCGCGACCGGGCGGTCGGACTTCCCGAACCAGATCAACAACGTGCTGGCGTTCCCGGGGATCTTCGCGGGTGCGCTCCAGGTGCGGGCCTCCCGGATCACCGAGGGCATGAAGATCGCGGCGGCGGAGGCGTTGGCGGCGGTCGTCGGCGATGATCTTGCCGCTGACTACGTCATCCCGTCCCCCTTCGACGAGCGGGTCGCTCCCGCGGTGACGGCGGCGGTGGCCGCGGCTGCGCGGGCGGAGGGTGTCGCTCGCCGGTGAGGTGAGGTGCTCCGACGTGTGAATGGCCCCGCCCATTTGGCCCCGTCCATCTGGGCGGGGCCATTCCTTTACCCGCCCACCGGTCCGTTCGGGTGACTTTGGGGGTGGACGTCAGGTGTACGGCCCGTCCGGCGTCCGAGGGCGAGGCCCCGCCCGGTGCCCGAGGCAAGAGGGCATGTGTCACAGAGCTCCGTTGTTCCCCGTGCAGCCGGCGGAGCCTATCGTCAAGGTCATGTTCGCTGCCTACGCCGCCCGAATCGACCGCGACCAGCCGCTGACCGGCCTCGAACTGGGGGAGCGTCCGGCTCCCGAGGCCCGGGCCGGCTGGAGCGTCGTCGACGTCAAGGCCGCCTCCCTCAACCATCACGACCTCTGGTCCCTGCGCGGCGTCGGCCTCCCCGAGGACCGGCTGCCGATGATCCTCGGCTGCGACGCTTCCGGCGTGGACGAGGACGGCAACGAGGTCGTCCTGCACTCCGTCATCGGCCAGACCGGTCACGGCGTAGGTCCCAGGGAACCCCGTTCCATCCTTACCGAGCGCTACCAGGGCACCTTCGCCGAGCAGGTCGCCGTACCGACGTGGAACATCCTTCCGAAGCCCAAGGAGCTCTCCTTCGCGGAGGCCGCCTGTCTGCCCACGGCCTGGCTGACGGCGTATCGGATGCTCTTCACGAACGCCGGTGTACGCCCCGGTGATTCCGTTCTCGTTCAGGGGGCCGGCGGTGGTGTCGCGACGGCGGCCATTGTGCTCGGGAAGGCGGCGGGGCTGCGGGTCTTCGCGACCAGCCGGGACGAGGCGAAGCGGAAGCGGGCCCTGGAACTGGGCGCGGTGGAGGCGGTGGAGCCGGGTGCGCGGCTGCCGCAGCGGGTGGACGCCGTCATCGAGACCGTCGGCGCGGCGACCTGGTCGCACTCGGTGAAGTCCCTGCGGCCCGGCGGCACGCTGGTGATCTCCGGCGCCACGAGCGGTGACCGGCCCTCGCACGCCGAACTGACCCGCATCTTCTTCCTGGAGCTGAAGGTCGTCGGCTCCACGATGGGCACGAAGGACGAGCTGGAGGACCTGCTGTCCTTCTGCGCCGCGACCGGCGTACGTCCCGTCATCGACGAGGTGCTGCCGCTGGACCGGGCCCGGGAGGGCTTCGAACGGCTGGCTGCAGGGGACCAGTTCGGCAAGATCGTGCTGTCGAACGTGTAGCGGTTACTGTCGGCCTGCCCAGGCCCTCCTCAAGGCTTCCTCGCGGCCGGTCCGGTTCCCGGGCCGGCTGTTGCCGTATACGGCATGTCGCATGCCGTATGCCGTTTGCCGCATGTCAACCGTGGTTGACAGGTTCGGGCTTGTCAACGTAGGTTGACGTCATGACCGAAGCAACGGATCTCGCTGAGCGTGCGGGAGACCGCGACCCCCGGGTCGGGCTGCGTGCCGTGGCCGCGCTGCGCAGGCTGCTGGAGCAGCTGGAGGCCGTGCAGGTGCGCAGTGCGCGCAACCAGGGCTGGTCGTGGCAGGAGATCGCCGCGGAACTCGGTGTGAGCAGGCAGGCCGTGCACAAGAAGTACGGGAGGCAGTGATGTTCGAACGGTTCACGAAGGACGCCCGTGCCGTGGTCGAGGGCGCGGTGGGGCATGCCGAGCGGGAGGGCGCGGAGCGGGTCGAGGAGACGCATGTACTGCTCTCGCTGCTCGACCGTGAGGGCACTCGCGGATCGTTCGCGCTGGCCTCGCTGGGTCTGCCGCCCGGCGGGCGGGAGGCGCTGGTGCGCGACCTGGCCGAGGCCCGCCGCCGTGGCGGCCTCTCCAAGGCCGACGCGGATGCCCTGTCCGGGCTGGGCATCGACCTGGCGGAGATCGTGTCCCGGGTCGAGGAGGCGCACGGCGAAGGGGCGTTGGGGGCCGTGGGCCGGGGCGCCCTCTTCGGGGGACGGTCCGGGCGGCGGCCGTTCAGCCGCGGGGCCAAGGACCTCCTCACCGCAACGCTGCGCGTCGCCCTGGCGCGCCGAGAACGGGCCATCGGTGACGAACACATCCTCCTGGCCCTGACGCTCCGCCCCGGCGTCCCCGCGGAGACCCTGGCCGACCACGGGGTGACACACAGCTCCCTGACACAGCTGCTGTACGGGGAGGGGGAGGCAAAGGCAGGCTGAATGCTTTGAACGGAACGGCCGCGAGGGGCAACCCCCGGGGGTGCGGGGCTGTACCGGTGTGGGGGTCCGCTGCGTGGGGGGCGACCTGTTGCAGGCGGCCCGCGTCCGCCGCTCGGTCGAATCGCCCGAGCTGTTTCGCCAGGCGGCGGGCCTCGCCGAGTTGTTCGCGTGTGGCGCCGTGGTCGCGGGCCGCGCCATCGGGCGCTGGCGACAGCACCCCTGAGATGCGGGGCTGTGCCAGTGTGCGGGCCCGCCGCGTGGGGGCGACCTGTTGCAGGCCACCCGCATCCGCCGCTCAGACGAATCGCCCGAGCACTTTAGCCTGGCGCCCAGTCCGAGCCCCCAGAGGCTCAGGCCTTGGGTGCACGCAGCAGCGCCCCGATATGAGCCGCCGCCGACGACAGATGGCGGCGGGCCTCGCGGAGTTGGTCGGCTGTGACCCCGTGATCGCGGGCCGCATCGCGGATGTCGTCACGGAAGCGGTCGAGCAGGCGGTCCAGATCGCGTGCCGGGTCACCGGAGGGATCCGCGCTCTCGTGGGCCCAGGCCGGTTCGTACTCGGCCGGGAAGTCCTGCGGGGTGTGCGAGTAGTCCGGCCGTGAGGCCTGCTTCTCGGCGCCGCCGCGTGCAAAGCCGAAGTCCTTTCCGAACTCCTTGCCGTAGTCCCTTCCGAACTCGCCGAACTCCTTGGCGAGTTCGGTCAGCCCCTCGCGCACGCCCGTCGGCCAGTCGCCCCGCGAGAAGTGGTCCTGCACCTGCTCCTGAACCCGCCGGGCGATGCGCTGCATCTCCTCCTGTGCCTGGGCCCGGGCCCGGTCCTGTGCCTCCTTGGCCTGGCGCCTGGCCCGCTGGGCCTCCTCGCGGGCCCGCCGGCTCTCGTCCTTGGCGCGCCGGGCCTGCTCCTTCCACTCCTGCTTGACGCGGCGCATCTCCTCCTTGGCGGCGCGCCACGCCTCCTTCTCGTCCCGATCGGTGAAGTCCCCGAAGGGGGAGTCTTGTTCGCCGCCGGCCCTGGTCCCATTGCGCCGGGCCTCGCTGGCCGCCGCCCGCATCTCGCGCCGCAGGTCGCCCGCCGCGCCACGCACATCGGCCCGGATCTCGGCGGCGAGTTCGGCGACCGACTCGCGGATCTCCAGTTCCAGGTCGGCCAGTTCGCCGCTGCGGTCGGCCAGTTCCTCGCGGCCCAGGTCGGTGATGGCGTACACCTTGCGGCCGCCCTCGGTGGTGTGCGTGACCAGGCCCTCGGCCTCCAGCTTGGCCAGTCGCGGGTACACGGTGCCCGCCGAGGGCGCGTACAGCCCCTGGAAGCGCTCCTCCAGGAGCCGGATCACCTCGTAGCCGTGGCGCGGGGCCTCGTCGAGCAGCTTCAGCAGGTAGAGGCGGAGGCGTCCGTGGGCGAAGACGGGGGGCATGTCAGAGCACCTTCTTGTCGGTCGTGCCGTCGGCCGGGGTGCTGGTCGAACCGCCGCCCGGACCGGAGACGGCATTCTCCCGCGAACCGGGGTCCCCGGTGTCCCGCTGCTCCTGCTCGTCCTCGGCCGGCGGCCGGCGCAGGAGGGCGATGGAGCCGGAGACGGTCGTTGCGCGCAGTCTGCCGGTGCCCGCCCCCAGACGGCCGGTGATCTTGTGGGCGCCCCACTGGCCGTGCACCCGCAGACCGTCGAAGGCGTTGGAGATCGTGCCGCTCGCGGTGTTCGCCTCGACCTCGGCGTCCGCCGGGGCGGGCAGCCGGATGGCGATCTCGCCGGAGACGCTGGTCAGGCTGATGTCGGTGGGGCCGTCCGGATCGAGGTCGACGATCATGGAGCCGCTGACCGAGTCGGCCCGCACGGAGGAGCCCGCGCCCTCGACGACGGTGAGGTCCCCGGAGACGGAGTTGAACCGGAGGTCGCCGGTGACCGCCTGGGCCTCCAGGTTCCCCGACACGGTGTCCGCGCGGACGGGGCCGGAGACGGCGACGAGGGTCGTGTCGCCCGTGACCCCCTTGATCGCCGAGGGTCCGCGCAGCCCGGACACGACGGCGCCGGCGCCCACCACACCCACCTCGACCCGGGTGTCGGCCGGCACGGCCAGGGAGACGACGGCACTGCGCCGCCAGCCCTTGCGGTCGAGCCACTTGAGGAAGCCCTTCCAGGGCAGGTCGTCGTACGCCACGGTGAGCGTGCCGGCCTGCTGGGTGACGACCAGGGGCGGTCCCACGATCTCGGAGACCTCCAGGCGGGCGGAACCCTCGTCCGTGCCCACCACGTTCACCGTTCCGTTGACCACGCGTACGTGGAGCTCTTTCACGGGCTCGTCGAACGTGAGCTTCCTCGGCTCTGTGACGGACCACTCGGACATGATCGACCTCCCCGTAGCGACGCGCCATATCGCGTCTTCCCGCTATTCACGATATATCGCGGCCGGGGAAAGTCAAGGCACCCGTTCCGGGGATGTCGAGGCTGCGAAAACGCTCAAACGGGGGTGGATCGCCCTAACGTGTGACTATGTCGACGGAACCTGCCCGTACCGGACCCGCCGGTGCCGCCCCCGGCGCCCTGCTCCTGTGCCGGGCCGCGCCCGAATCCGTCGCCCCCGCCGCACGGCTGCTGCGCGAGCGGATGCTGCTCGCGCGCGCGGGTGACGACTGGTGTGCCCTCGTGCCCGAGGGAAAGCCCTGGCTGCACGGTGGCGAACCGGTCGACCAGGTACTCACCGGCTGGGCCGCGGCTCTGGCCGTCGGCGCTTCCTGGCCCGTACTCGCCCTGTGGTGGGACGCCGACCACGCGGGCTTCACGCTCGCGTCCGGCTTCCGCCGCCCCGTCGGCTACGTCTGGCTCGCGAACGGCACTCCGGCCGGCGAGGACGAGGCCATGCGTACCTTCGCCGCCCGCCTCGGGCTCGACCCGGTCCTGGACGTACAGTCGCTGGACGAGCTGACGAAGCCGGACGCGGAGGCCGACGCCCGCGCCCGTCTGCACGGTCTGCTCGCGGTCCTCACGCGCGCGGGCGTGTCCTTGTCCGCCGGCCTCACCCCGGGCGAACCTCCGGAGCTCCTTCGCGAGACGGCCCTGGGCCGTCCGGACGCCCACGCCGTCGAGTGGCCCGACCCGGGCGAGGTGCTCCGCACCGGACCTGGCGCAGCAGCAGGCGGCCGACCGGGCCCGTACGTCCCCTGGCCCTGGACGGGTGGCCCCCAGGCCCGCACCCTGGCCCTCGCCCAGATGGCGGCCGGCATCCCCGTCACGGTCTGGGGCCTACGGCGCCGCAGCGGCGGCTGGATCACGGCGGGGGCGCTCCTGCTGGCCCATGGCGCGCTGGGGTTCTTCTATGGCCTGGCCCATCCGCTCGATTGACGGGCGTCGGCAGGGAGGTGCGGCCGTCGGGGCTCCCCAGCGGGGGAGTCCTCTCTCCGCGGCCGGGCGCGTGCGGCGCTGCAGCGCTGGCTGGATTGCGGCGGGGGTTCTCCGGCTGGCTCCCGGTGCGCTGGGGTTCTTCTACGGCCTGGCCCATCCGGTCGACTGACGGGCGTCGGCAGGAGGGGCGGTCGCCGGGGCTCCCCAGCGGGGGAGTCCACTCCGCGGCCGGGTGCCTGTCGCGCCAGCGCCAGCTGGATCTGCTGGCCCACCCGCTCGACTGACAGGCCTGGACAGAGAGGGGCGGCCATCCGGGCCCTCAGCGGGGGAGTCCTCTCTCCGCGGCCGGGTGCCTGTGGCGCCGCAGCGCTGGTTGGATCGCGGCGGGGGGCGCACCCTCCTCCTGCCCCACGGCGCGCTGGGGCTCTGCCGCGCCCTTGACCCGCCCGCTCGACTCACGCCTCGGCAAGAGACGGCCGCCGCACACGGCCCCCGCCGACGCCCCCGCAGGAAAGCCCGTCCTACTCCTCGTCCTCGTCGTCCAGTCGCGCCAGCCACGTCGCCAGTCGCTCCACCGGTACCTCGAAGTCCGGGTTCAGGTCGACGAACGTCCGCAACTGCTCGGCGAGCCACTCGAAGGTGACCTCTTCCTCGCCGCGCCGCTTCTCCAGTTCTTCGATGCCTCGGTCGGTGAAGTACAACTCTTGCTCCTGATGCGGACGGGACAGCCCTGGGGCCTACTCCCTCAGGGTAGGCCGTGGCACTCGGCGCCCGCGCCGCGCGGGTCGGGTGCGTCGTCCGCAACCAAGTGGGGTATGAGCCTCGTCGCAGTTCAAGTGGGCGCCGGTCACGGCAGGTCGGCCGGCGGAGAGCTCGACGGGGGAGCGGGATGAGTCACATCCAGGATGTCGAACTTCCGGACGGTACGGTGATCACCGCCCGGATCGGGGCGGGGGACGCGTACGGCGACCAGGAGGACGTGGGTTTCACCGAGGCCGCCGTCGCCAAGATCGAACAGCTCCAGGAGCTGATCAAGGGCGTCGGCGCCACCGTCCTCGACGCGGCCCGCACGGCCAAGCCCCACGAGGCCGCCATCACCTTCGGTGTGGAGCTGACCGCCAAGGAGGGCCTGGCGGTCGCCGTACTCGCCCGGGGTGAGGCCAAGGCCTCCCTGGAGGTCACGCTGACCTGGCAGTTCGACCGCAGCCCCGCGGCACAGGACGACGGGGACCCGGCCGCGCATGACTGAGCGGAACGACCGCCTCTACGAACTGGTCCGGGCCGCGACCGTCCATCTTCTGCCCACCGGGGCCGACACGGGCCCGCTGTGGGGCAGCGGCTTCTTCGTCGCGCCCGGCTGGGTGCTGACCGCCGCCCATGTGCTGCGCCCCCACCTGGCGGCGGACCGCGACACCGTGTTCCGGGTGCGCGGCGAGGGCGTGGACGCCGAGGCCCGGCTCGAGCAGTGGCTGCTCACCGACCCACGGCGTCCCGTCGTACCCCTGGAGGAGGACCTGGCGCTGGTGCGGCTGACGGGTGACGCCGACGAGCATGCGCACGAGTGTGTGTGGCTCGCCGACCGGGCCGCGCGTCACTCCGGGGCCCTCAAGGCGTGCGGTTACTACCCCGGACCTCCCGAGACGCACTTCAGGATCGTGGACGCCGAGATCAACGGCCACGAGGACACGTACGGGCTGATCATCAAGCCCGACATCGACTTCCCGAGCGGTGTCTCGGGCGGTCCGCTGCTCGACCCGGAGACCGGTGCCGTGGTCGGGCTGATCAAGTCGCGGCGCAAGGAGCAGGACGGCGGGAAGGCGGTGGCGATCTCCGCGCTGCGCCGCTTCGGGCCGGTGTACCGCACCCTCATGGCCGCCCACGACCGCTGGCACGGCGCCGAGCCGGTGTCCGGGACCGGGGACAATTGGATCGACCTGCAGGGCGGCGCGGGCACCGGCGGCGAACGGTGGACGCCCGCCGACCGCCGCGAGGCGCTCGGACTGCTTGCGGACCTGCCCGTGCCGCCCGACGCGCCCACCGTCGCCCTCCTGGCGAGACAGGCGCGCAGCGGCATGCAGTGGCCGGGCGGCACACCCGAGCTGCTGACCTGGCGCGACGGGTACGGGCTGCTCTACGAGGGGCGCATCCGCTGGAAGCCCTCACCTTCCTGCGCTACCTGAGGTATGTCGAGTCGTACATCCGCTCCCGGGGCGGCGACGGCGCCGCGCTCGGCGCATGGATACAGAAGCGGCTGCGCCGGGAGCCGCGCCGTGAACTGCACGCGCTCGTCCGCGACGTCGCCCTTCCCGACGCCCTGCGGCCCGCCTCCGAGGACGGGCCGGAGCGCGTCGTGATCCCCTACCCGGGCCCCGGTGAGGGCCCCACCGTGGCCGTCCTTCTCGACCCGGTGATCGGCTCGCAGCCCGCCCGGTTCTTCTGGGAGATCTGGCTCGACGCCGGGGACGGCGAACCCGAACTGTACGAGTCCGACGGCTCCGTCCGCGGTCATCTGCCCGGTGAGCTCGTCCAGGCCCTGCGCGAGCCGCTGGGCAGACTGCTGCGGGCCAAGGACCGGGAGGGCTGCCCCGTGCCGCTCGAAGTCGCCCTGCCCGCCGAGTACTTCGACACCGCCGTGCACCGCTGGCGGTTCGACGACATCGCCGAGCTGAACGACACCGGGCACCTGGGGGCGCGCCGCCGTGTCGTGCTGCGCTCCCTGGAGCGCCGGGGAGATCCGGACAAACTCTGGGCCGAACGCTGGCAGGCCATGGCGGCCGAGCAGCGCTTCGGCGGCTGGCGCACACCCGCGCGGGGCGCCGTGCACACCGACCGCAGCTACCGGGAGGCCGCGTTCGGTCTCATCCCCGTCATGTGCCGCCCGGCCGGACGCGAACCGGGGCGCGGCGCCATGCGGCTCGCCCTGGAGAACGGTCACGGCGTCGCGCTCTGGCACATCGACGGGCACACCTCCCGCGCCTGCCCCGAAACGTGCGACACGCTCTACGCCAAGGCCGAGGAACTGCTCGGCGCCCTCGGCTCGCCGGCCGAACTCCCGGACCGTCTGCGGCACATCCGCCAGGACATCAGCGAGCAGCGGGCCGACGGCGCCTGGGCGGAGCCGATGGCACTGCTGTACGACGATCCACGCCGTCCGCTGCCCGCGGAGGAGACCGGGACCGTGGACGCGCCGCTGTGACCGCTCCCGCGCCCCCGACCGCCCGCTGGCCGAAAACGCCGGTGCCGCAGGGCCTGCCTGGGTACATTCTCAGGGGCCCGTTGCGGGCGCACGACGCCCCCGTCGGCCAGGACGTGGACTACCACCGACCGTCGGCGAGGAGCGCACCATGAGCGAGTGGTACATCTACCGGGGGACCGGACGTCCGGATCCGGCCAGGATCGGGGAGCTGCCGGACCCGCCGCCGTGGCGCTCCTTCGACGCCCCGGTCGTCGACTACGACGTCCCGGAACTCGACCGTGCCACCCACCGCAGGCTCGGCTCGCGCACCGTACCCCTGCCCATCCAGGACCCCGACACCCTCGAACTCGTCAACGCCGCCCTGTATCTGAGGCGCCCGCTGCTCGTCACCGGCGAACCGGGCGTCGGCAAGTCGACGCTCGCGCACTCCGTGGCCTACGAACTCGGCCTCGGCCGGGTCCTGGAGTGGCCGGTCGTCTCCCGCAGCGAACTGCGGGACGGGCTCTACACCTACGACGCCATCGGCCGCCTCCAGGACGCGCAGCTGCCGGGGAACTCCGAGTCCGAGGACATCGGCCGGTACATCAAGCTCGGCCCGCTCGGCACCGCGCTGCTCGCCGCCGAAAAGCCCCGGGTCCTGCTCATCGACGAGCTCGACAAGAGCGACATCGACCTCCCCAACGATCTGCTGAACGTCCTGGAGGAGGGCAGGTTCGCCATCCCCGAGCTGGAGCGGATCGCCGACCGCGCCCCGGTCGTGGAGGTCCTCACCGACGACGGCCGCCGGGTCGCCGTGACAAACGGTCAGGTGAGCTGCCGCTCCTTCCCGTTCGTCGTCATGACCAGCAACCGCGAGCGCGAGTTCCCCGCCCCGCTGCTGCGCCGCTGCATCCCGCTCGACCTGAAGGCCCCGCGCGACGAGCGCCTCGCCGCCCTGGTCCAGGCGCACTTCGGGCAGGGCTCGTACGACGACAACCGCGACCTCGTCGACCAGTTCACCCAGGCCGAGGCGGACGGCGCGCTGCGCCCCACCGACCAGCTGCTCAACGCCATCTTCCTCGCCCAGTACGCCGCGCGGGACGCGGCCGAGCGACGCGAGGAGATCTCGGAGCTGCTGATGCAGCCCCTGGACCGCGGGCCGCGGTGACCGATGTCCGCACCGGCTTCCGACACCCCGCCCGACGACGTGAGCCACGCGCTCACGGCGCTGGTCGCGCGGCTGCGCGACGCGGGTGTCGCACCGGGCGTCGAGGAGCTCGCGGACGCACTGTGGCTGGCCCGCTGGCTGCCGCCGGGCGACGGGCGGACGGCCCGGCCCGTGCCCGATCCGGCGGGCCCCGAACCCGAACGCCGCGACGGCACCGGCTCCTTGCCCCAGCCGTCCGGACCGGTCCGCGCCACCTCGGGTGCGCGGGAGTCCCAACAGGCTGACGGTGCCCGGCTGTTCGCCCCCGGTCCGGGCAGCGACGACGATTCCGACTCCGGCACCGGCTCCGGCACCCGGATGACACCCGTCCGGGTCCCCTCCGCACCCGCCCTGCCCGAACCCCTCGCCCTGCAACGGGGGTTACGCCCCCTCCAGCGCTACCGGGCCCCCGTCCGCCCCGTGGCCCGCACCCTCGACGAACACGCCACCGCCGACCGGGCCGCCGAATCCGGGCTGGTGCTGCCCGTCCTGCGGCCCGACCGACGCCGTGAGGCACGGCTGCTGCTCCTGATGGACGTCTCCACCTCCACCGTGGTCTGGCAGCAGGCGTTCGACGAGCTGTGGCAGGTCTGCGCCCGGGCCGGCGCCTTCCGCGAGGTACAGACGAGGTATCTGCACGAGAGCCCCGGCGGTCTGCCCGGCTGCTCCGCCCGTCCGGACCCCCGGGGCCCGCTGCACGCCCCCGAGCAGCTCAGGGACCCGACCGGGAGGCGCGTGACGCTGGTGCTCAGCGACTGCGCCGGGCCCATGTGGCGCAGCGGCCGGGTGCAGCGGCTGCTGCACGGCTGGGCCGCGACCGCGCCCGTGGCCGTCGTACAGCCGCTGCCGCAGCGCATGTGGCTGCGCACGCATCTGCCCGCCCGGCGCGGGCTTCTGCACCGCAGGGAAGGACCCGCGGGGGCGCTGGAGTTCCTGCCCGACCGGGGGCGCGCGGAGCGTGGTGCGCTGCCCGTCCCGGTGCTGGCGCTGCGCCGGGACTCGGTGGAGGGCTGGGCGCGGCTGGTGTCCGGCGCCACCGGACAGTCGCTCGCCGCCGCGGCCGGCTGGGTGCGCGCCGGCCATCCGGCGTCCGGGGCGCCGGTGCGGGCTGCCGAGGAGCTGACCGGCGAGGAACGCGTCCGCGCGTTCTGGCGCCCGGCGTCCGCGGAGGCCCGCCGGCTCGCCGTGTATCTGTCGGCGGTGCCGCTGTACCTGCCGGTGATGCAGCTGGTCCAGCACGCGATGCTCGCCGGGAGCGGGCCCGATGTGCTCTCCGAGGTGCTGCTCAGCGGGCTGCTCAGACGCCGGGAGGACCCGGACGACCCGCGGGCCGTGCGGTACGACTTCCTGCCGGGGGTCGCCCGGGAGCTGCGCGAGCGGCTGTCCGTCGACGAGGTCGAGCTGCTGTTCAAGCACTGCTCCGAGTACGTGGAGCGGAAGTTCGGGCGCAGCGTGCGCAACTTCCCGGCGCTGGCGGGGGCGTTCCTGCGCGGGGCGGTCGCCCCCGGGGGCGAGCTGTCGCCGCTGACGGGCGGTCCGGCGGGCGAGGGGGAGCCGGCCGGGCTGCGGGCGTTCGCCGAGGTGTCGGCGGAGGTGCTGCGGGATCTGGGGGCGCGGCTTCCGGCGGTGCCGGTGGAGCGCGGGCTGACCGCGGGGGAGCTGCTCAGCAAGGGGCGGGAGGCCGTCGGCCGGTTCCTGGGGGAGGGCCTCACCCGGGAACTCGACGCCGCGGTGGAGTATCTGCGCAAGGCGGTCGACGTCGCCCGGTCGCAGGAACAGCGGACGTCCGCCGGTGAGGAGCTGGCGAACGCGCTGCTGGCCCGGTGGCGGGTCCGCGGGGTGGGGGAGGACCTCCGGGAGGCGGGGGAGGCGATCGCCGCACCGGCCGCCGTCACCGTACGCGGGAGCCTGATCCTCGGCCTGGTCAGCTGGGCCCAGGCCCAGGGGGTGGTCGCGAGCGGGATCGACTTCGCGGGCCTGCCCGCCGGGGTGCGGGACTGGGCGCTGACCGCCCCGGACCGGCCCGAGGACCACGCCTGCGCGCTTCTGCTGTATCTGGCGGACCGGGACCTGACGACGGTCCTGCACGACGCCGACACGGCGCCCCACGCGCTCGCCCGTCGGCGGACGGCGGCGGAGGCGCTGGCCGCGGTGCGCCGGGCTGTCGCGGAGCTGGGTCCCGGGGTCGGGGGAGGTGCCGGGCCGCCCTTCACCGCCGAGGAGTGGTACGTCGCTCATCTGCACCGGGCGGCCGAGGCCGCGGGGGCACGGCTGGCCTTTCCCGAGCCCGAGCGCGCTCGGGTCGTACGGGGGCGGCTGTGGCTCGCCCTGGCCCGGCAGCACCTCGGGCGGGGGCGGGTGGAGGCGGTCGTCGACCTGGACCGGCTGCACGCGGAGTACCTGGCAACACTCGCCACCGAGGACTTCCTGGCGGCCGTGGGCGACGAGAGCGCGCTGCCGGCAGCCGAGCGCTGCCGGGTGTGGCTGGACGCGGCGGCCGCCATCGAGATCCAGCAGCCCCTGCGCGGCGACGGCCGTGAGCGCCGCATGCTGCTGTACGCGGTCGATCAGGCCCTCGCGGCCGCCGGCGACGACGATGCGCTGCGCTTCGAGTGTCATGCGTGGGCCGCGCGGATCTACCGGGCCCGGTACGACGAAACCGGGTCCCTCGACCAACTGCGACGTGCCGTCGAGGCATGGACGCAGGCCGAAGGGCTGCTCGGCGAGGACGATCCCAGGCGGCCGACGGTGCTGACCGAGTTCGGCCTGGTCCTCTTCGAGACGGCCCGGATCGAGGGGACGCACGGCGATGCCGGCAGGGCCGTCGAGCTGCTGCGCCGCGCGATCGACGAGTCCCCGCCGGAGGACCCCGGGCTCCCGGAGCGGCTGGCGGACCTGGGGCTGGCCTATTTCACGCGCTACACCTTCCAGCACGTCCTGTCCGACCTGTACGAGGCCGAGTGGCTGTTCGGCGAGGCCGTCCGGGGCTCCGACGACCCGGTGTTCCTCGCGCAGTGCTGGATCAGGCGGGGGTCCACGCTCCTGTTCCTGCACGACCGCACACACTCTCGCTCACGCCTGGAGCAGGCGCTCGAGTGCTACGGCAGGGCAGCCGAGTACGCCGAGGACGCCGAGGTTCCCGAGGCGCTGGCCGACGCCCTCCGGGGCCGGGACGAAGCCCGGAACCGGATCAGCGGCGCTCACGCCTCCGGCCCGGACCCCGAGACGGCCACCGAGTGACCGCCCCCGCCCAGGACGCCCGCACACCCCTCCCGGACATTCCCCGCCCCGACCACACCGACCACCCGGTATTGGCCGCCATCCTGGCCGAACTCCGTGTCCGCGACCGGGAGTCCATCGTCGTCGCCCGCTACGAGGACGCGCCATGACGACGCACCCGCACCGGCCGGCGCACCCGACATGGCCCCACGCGCTGCTCGACACCTCCGGCCACGACCCCGTCCCCTTCCGTCAGTTCGTGCTGAAGGTGCACAGCCGCTGCAACCTGGACTGCACGTACTGCTACCTCTACCGGGGCCGGGACCACAGCTGGCGCGAGCGCCCGGTCCGGGTGCCGGGCCGCACCGTGCGGCACACCGCGGCGCGGATCGCCGAGCATGTCCGCACGCACGGGCTCGACGACATCCGCATAGAACTCCACGGCGGCGAACCGCTGCTCGCCGGCCCCGCCCCCGTCCTGGCCTACGCCCGCGCCGTACGCGAGGCCGTCCCCGCGGGCTGCCGGGTCACCGCCACCGTCCAGAGCAACGGCACCCGTCTGACCGCCCCCACCCTCGACCTGCTCGCCGGGGCCGGGATCCGGGTCGGCCTCAGTCTCGACGGCGGCCGCGCCGCCCACAACGCCCGCCGGGTCGACCACGCCGGGCGCCCCGCCTGGCCCGCCGCCCGGGCGGCAGCCCTGCGGCTGGCGGCGCATCCGGGGTCGTACGCCGGAATCCTCTGCACCATCGATCTGCGCGCGGACCCCGTGGACGTCTACCGCTCGCTGCTCGAACTGCGCCCGCCCGGTGTGGACTTCCTCCTCCCGCACGCCAACTGGGGGCACCCGCCCCCGGGCCTCGACCCGCGGCGGCCCGGCCGGCACCGGCCCGGCCCCACCCCCTACGGGGACTGGCTCGCCGGCGTCTTCGACGTCTGGTGGGACGAGGGCCGGCTGCGCACCCGGATACGGCTGTTCCAGGAGATCGTGGCCCTGCTGCTGGGCGCGCCGAGCGGTGCCGAGGCCGTCGGGCTGTCGCCGGTGGCCGCCGTGGTGATCGAGACGGACGGCGCGATCGAGCAGGTCGACTCGCTCCGGTCCGCGTACGAGGGCGCCGCGGAGACCGGGTTCGACGTCTTCCGGCACTCCTTCGACCTGGCCCTGCGCCATCCCGGTGTCGTCGCACGACAGCTGGGCGGCCGCGCGCTGGCCCCGGAGTGCCTGGACTGCCCCGTCGGCACGGTGTGCGGGGGCGGGAACTACGTGCACCGCTACGCGCCGGGCAGCGGCTTCCGCCATCCCAGCGTCTACTGCGCCGACCTGGAACGGATCGTCCGGCATGTCGCCCACCGGCTGGAGCGGACGGCAGCGGAGGGCGATGGAGTCTGACCCGCGCTCAACCCGGCCCCCCTGGAGTCGTTTTGACGCACAATTGAATAACCTGTGCACTGTCGTGACCAGGTTCGGCTGAGGGGACAGCGAGATGGTGGCGGAGCTCGGACACGTCACGGTGGTCTTCGCCGGGCAGAGTGAGTCCTGGGCCAAATGGATCGACCACCAGATCAAGGCAGCGGGACGGGCCACCACCCTGGTGCGGTGGAATCCCCTGCGCCGCCTGCCGACCGACCAGGCCCTCACCGACCTGCTGAGCGCGCCGGGCCGAGTCCTGCTCGTCATCGACGACTGGTACGAGCGGCTGGGCCACGGCCGCTTCGAGGCATGGGCCGACGTGCTGCGCCAGGTGCTGCCGGAGCACCACGAGCGCATCGCCGCGGTGAGCATCACCGCCCGGCCCATGCCGGACGCCGTCATCGCCCTGGCCCCCGTCGAACTGCGCGGTCTCAGGCCGGAGGTGGCACGCAGCAGGGTCCTGGAGTGCGCCGGGATACCCGCGCCGGGCACCCTGGTCGACCTGCGCCGCGGCCCCCGCTTCCCGGACGATCCGCCGGAGGTGTGGCAGGCCCCGCGCCGCAACCACCGCTTCGTCGGCCGCACCGAACTCCTGGAGAAGGTGTACGGCGCCTTCTCCGCCGCCGGACCCGACGGCGCCGCCGTGGCCCTGCTCGGCCCCGGTGGCCTCGGCAAGACCCAGCTGGCGCTGGAGTACGTGCACCGGTTCGCCGGTGAGTACGACGTCGTCTGGTGGATCAGCGCCGCCCAACGCGTCACCGCCCGGCAGCAGTTCGCCGAACTCGCCCCGCACCTCGACGTGCGGGACGCCGGGGACCTCGCGGGCACCATCAAGGCCGTACGACGTGAACTAGACCGCACCGCCCGCCCCTGGCTGCTCGTCCTGGACGGGGCCGGCGATCCCGCGCGGCTGCGCGACCTCCTCCCCGAAGGGCGCGGCCACGTCCTGGTCACCACGCACCGCAGCGAGTGGGGCGCCCACGCCCAGACCCTCGCCGTACCCGTCTTCGAACGCCGGGAGAGCGTCGCGTTCGTCGCCCGCCGGACGGACCGGCTGAGCGACGGCCAGGCGGGCCGGCTCGCCCAGGCCGTCGAGGACATGCCGCTGCTGCTGGACCAGACGGCCGCCTGGCTGGACCAGAACCCGGCCGCGCTCGTCGAGGACTACATCCGGGACATCCGGGACGGCCGCCCGGACCGCTTCGGCGTGGTGGCGTCCGGCGAGTACCCGGAGAGCTTCGAGGTCGCCTGGGCGAAACTCGTCAACACCCTGCGCGACGGCTCCGAGTCCGCCTGGCACCTGCTCAACCTGCTCGTCTGCTTCTCGCCCGACGTCGTCCCGGTGCGGCTGCTGCAGACGGCCCGGCACGGCGACCTGCCGCCCGGTCTCGCCGATCTGATCGCCGAGCCCAGCAGCTGGAACACCGCCCTGCGCCGGCTGTCCGAGATCACCTCCATGCGGATCGAGTACGAACAGGGCCCGCGCCTGGACACCCAGACCGTCGGCACCCTGCGGATGCACCGCCTCTTCCACCGGTTCGTCCGGTCCATCCAGTCGCCCGAGGACGCCGGGCGCTACTCGGCGGCCGCCCGCAAGGTCCTGGTCTCCGCCGACCCGCGCGACTCCTCCTCGCCGGGCAACTGGGCCCGCTACGCCACGCTCATCCCGCACCTGGCACCCTCCGGCGCCCTGGAGTCCGCCGACGACGACGTGCGCGAACTCGTCCTCAACTGTGTCGAGTACCTGCGGATGCGGGGAGAGTACGACGACGGCTGGTCGCTCAGCCGCAGGGCCGTCGAACACTGGCGCCGGACCTCCGGGGACACCGACCGCTCCGTGCTCGTCGTCGTGCACCAGCTCGCCAACATGCTGCGCCGGCTGGGCCGTTACACGGAGGCGGAGAAGGTCGGCCGGGAGACTCTCGGCCGGCTCACCGGCGCCGAGGGCGTCCGGCCGATCGAGCTGATCCGCGCCAAGGACGGCCTCGGCGGCACCCTCATGGCCCTCGGCCGGTACACCGAGGCGCGCACCCTGTTCGAGGAGGCCGCCGAGAGCGCCGCCGCGGAACTCGGCGACGAACACGTACCGCGCACCCTCACCATCCGCAGCAACCTCGCCGTCGCCCTCGGCCTCCAGGGCCATTACGCCGAGTCCCTCGCCCTGCACCGCAGGGTCTTCGAGGCCCGGGTGGAGCTCCTCGGCGGCAAGAACGCGCTCACCCTCAACTCGGCACTCCACTCGGCCTGGATGCTGCGACTGCTCGGCAACTACCGCGAGGCGCTGGCCATCCAGGGCCACAACTCCCGCGTCCACAGCCAGATCCTGGACCGCACCCACAGCCAGACCCTGCTCGCCGAGCACAATCTCGCCCTGTGCTCCCGCCGCGTCGGCGACCTCCAGTTCGCGCACGCCCTGATGCGCGGCGTCCGGGACAAGCTGCTGCGCCGCCGTGGAGCGGCGCACCCGGAGACGCTGATGGTCTCCTGCGACTACGCGATGCTGCTGCGCGACCTGGACCGCACGGAGGAGGCCAGGGAGCTGGCCGAGAACACCGCCGCGCAGTACGCGGCCCAGCTCGGCGACGGCCACCCGTACGCGATCGGGGCGCGGGACAACGTCGCCACCGTGATGCGGGACATGGGGGAAATCCGGGGGGCGCTGGAGCTGTCCCGGCGCACCACGCGGCAGATGGCGCGGGCGGTCGGCCCGGACCATCCGTGGGCCATCGGCTGCGCCAAGAACGACGTGGCCGCGCTCGCCTCCGCCGGCGAGTCCGAGGCCGCCGCCGAGCTGGGCCGGGAGGCCGCCGACCGGTCCGCCCGCGTCCTCGGCGAGGCACACATCCTCACGATCAGCCTGCGCGCCGGGCTGGCGCTCGACCTCGCGGGCCTGGGCAGGCCCGAGGAGGCCGACGCCCTGCACCGGGAGGCGGTCACCCGGCTCACCGCCCTGCTCGGCGCCGACCACCCGCACACCCGGTACATCCTCGAACGCCGGCGCCCCTACTGGGACTTCGAACCCCAGCCGATCTGAGCACGCCCATCGGACGCGCACGCCGGGGGCCCGTGCCCGACGCCTCACGAAACCAGTTGCTCCGGCTTCCTGGTACCGCTTCACCGAACCACCGTCGGATAGGAGGAGCTCGTGCGCTGCCGCCCTGCGGGGAGCTCGAATCCGGGCCGGCCTGAGCATCGCCGATCGGACGCGTCCGCCGGGGGCCCGTGCCCGACGCCTCACGAAACCAATTGCTCCGGCTCGTGCTCGGCCTGGTGCCGCTTCGGCGAACCCGCCGCGGGCGGCGAGGTGGTCGAGCGGTGGCGCCCTGCGGGGGAGCTCGAATCGGGGCCCGCCTGAGCATCGCCGATCGGACGCGTACGCCTTGGGCCCATGCCCGACACCTCCCGCATGTCGAGGGGCCCGCCCCCGAGACGTACTCGGTGGCGGGCCCTTCGTGTGCCGTGAGGCCTACGCCTCGAACACCTCACGCACCAGCTGCTCCTGCTCGGCCTGGTGCCGCTTCGCCGAACCCACCGCCGGCGACGAGCCGTGCGGGCGGGAGATGCGGCGCAGCCGCTCCCCGTGCGGGACGTCCGCGCCGACCGCCAGGTCCAGGTGGTCGATCAGGTTGAGCGCGATGAACGGCCAGGCACCCTGGTTCGCCGGCTCCTCCTGCACCCACAGGTACTTCTCGGCGTTCGGGAACTTGGCGATCTCGGCCTGGACCTCGGCACCCGGCAGCGGGTACAGGCGCTCCAGGCGGATGATCACCGTGTCCGTGACACCGCGCTTCTGACGCTCGGCGTCGAGGTCGTAGTAGACCTTGCCGGCGCAGAAGACGACCTTCTTGACGTTGGCCGGGTCGACCGAGGCGTCGCCGATGACCGGCTGGAACTGGCCCGTGGTGAACTCCTCCGCCTTCGAGGCCGCGGCCTTGAGGCGCAGCATCGACTTCGGGGTGAAGACGACCAGCGGCTTGTGGTGCGGGTTGTGCACCTGCCACCGAAGGAGGTGGAAGTAGTTCGACGGGAGCGTCGGCATGGCGACCGTCATGTTGTTCTGGGCGCACAGCTGGAGGAACCGCTCCGGGCGGGCCGAGGAGTGGTCCGGGCCCTGGCCCTCGTAGCCGTGCGGGAGGAGCAGGGTGACGCCGCTCGTCTGGCCCCACTTCTGCTCCGCCGACGAGATGAACTCGTCCACGACCGTCTGGGCGCCGTTGACGAAGTCGCCGAACTGCGCCTCCCACATCACGAGCGCGTCGGGGCGGGCCAGCGAGTAGCCGTACTCGAAGCCCATCGCCGCGTACTCGGACAGCAGGGAGTTGTAGACGTTCAGGCGCGCCTGGTCCTCGGAGAGGTACAGCAGCGGCGTGAAGTCCTCGCCGGTGGCGCGGTCGATCAGCACCGCGTGGCGCTGGCCGAACGTGCCGCGCTGCGAGTCCTGGCCGGCCAGCCGGACCGGGACGCCCTCCAGCAGGAGGGAGCCGATCGCGAGGGTCTCGCCCATGCCCCAGTCGATGGTGCCGTCCTCGACCATCGACGCCCGGCGCTGCAGCTGCGGCAGCAGACGCGGGTGGACGGTGATGTGGTCGGGGACGTTGACCTGGGACTCGGCGATCCGCTTGACGACCTCGGTGGTGACCGCGGTGTTCACGGCAACCGGGAACTCGGCCTGCGGCTCGGCGGGCTGCGCCGACGCAGGCTGCGAGGTGGCCTCACGGACCTCGGTGAAGACCTTCTCCAGCTGGCCCTGGTAGTCCTGCAGCGCCTGCTCGGCCTCTTCCAGGGTGATGTCGCCGCGACCGATCAGGGACTCGGTGTAGAGCTTGCGCACCGAGCGCTTCTTGTCGATCAGGTCGTACATCAGCGGCTGGGTGAAGGCCGGGTTGTCCGACTCGTTGTGACCGCGGCGGCGGTAGCAGATGAGGTCGATCACCACGTCCTTGTTGAACGCCTGGCGGAACTCGAAGGCGAGGCGTGCGACCCGCACGACGGCCTCGGGGTCGTCGCCGTTCACATGGAAGATCGGGGCCTCGATCATGCGGGCCACGTCCGTGGCGTACATCGAGGAGCGGGAGGACTCCGGGGCGGCGGTGAAGCCGACCTGGTTGTTGATGACGATGTGGACCGTGCCGCCGGTGCGGTAGCCGCGCAGCTGCGACATGTTCAGGGTCTCGGCCACCACGCCCTGGCCCGCGAAGGCCGCGTCGCCGTGGAGGGCGACGGGCAGGACGGTGAAGTCCGTGCCGCCCTTGTTGATGATGTCCTGCTTGGCTCGGGAGACGCCCTCCAGGACCGGGTCCACCGCCTCCAGGTGCGAGGGGTTGGCGGTGAGCGAGACCTTGATCTGCTCGCCGTCCAGGCCGGTGAAGGTGCCCTCGGCGCCCAGGTGGTACTTCACGTCGCCGGAGCCGTGCATCGACTTCGGGTCGAGGTTGCCCTCGAACTCGCGGAAGATCTGCGCGTACGACTTGCCGACGATGTTGGCGAGGACGTTCAGACGGCCGCGGTGGGCCATGCCGATGACGACCTCGTCGAGACGGGACTCCGCCGCCGAGTCGAGGACCGCGTCGAGCAGCGGGATGACGGACTCGCCGCCCTCCAGGCTGAAGCGCTTCTGGCCGAC
Source organism: Streptomyces luteolifulvus (assembly GCF_008806595.1). Taxonomy (GTDB): domain Bacteria; phylum Actinomycetota; class Actinomycetes; order Streptomycetales; family Streptomycetaceae; genus Streptomyces; species Streptomyces luteolifulvus. The sequence continues at coordinate 22,121 of NZ_VZRB01000015.1, forward strand.
GTACTTCGTCTGCAGGAAGGTCTCGAAGGCCTCCGCCGCGTTCAGACGGCGCAGGATCCGCAGCTGCTCCTCGCGCTCCGGCTTGGTGTGCGGGCGCTCGATGCGGTCCTGGATCCACTTGCGCTGCTTGGGGTCCTGGATGTGCATGAACTCGACGCCGGTGGTGCGGCAGTACGAGTCGCGCAGCACGCCGAGGATGTCGCGCAGCTTCATCAGGGACTTGCCGGCGAAGCCGCCGACGGCGAACTCGCGCTCCAGGTCCCACAGGGTGAGGCCGTGCTCGGTGATGTCCAGGTCGGGGTGCTTGCGCTGGCGGTACTCCAGCGGGTCGGTGTCGGCCATGACATGGCCGCGGACCCGGTAGGAGTGGATCAGCTCGAAGACCCGGGCGGCCTTGGTGACGTCGTCGTCGTGCGAGGCGTCGATGTCCTTGAGCCAGCGGACCGGCTCGTAGGGGATGCGCAGCGCCTCGAAGATCTCGTCGTAGAAGCCGTTCTCGCCGAGGAGGAGGTTCGCGACCTGGCGGAGGAACTCGCCGGAGGCGGCGCCCTGGATCACCCGGTGGTCGTAGGTCGACGTGAGCGTCATGACCTTCGAGATGCCGAGCTTGTTCAGGGTGTCCTGGGAGGTGCCCTGGAACTCCGCCGGGTAGTCCATGGAGCCGACGCCCATGATCACGGACTGGCCGGGCATCAGACGCGGCACGGAGTGCACGGTGCCGAGGCCGCCGGGGTTCGTCAGGGAGACCGTGACGCCGGTGAAGTCGTCCATCGTCAGCTTGCCGTCGCGGGCGCGGCGGACGATGTCCTCGTAGGCCTGCCAGAACTCGAAGAAGTTCAGCGTCTCGGCCTTCTTGATGGCCGCGACGACCAGCTGGCGGTCGCCGTTGGGCTTCACCAGGTCGATGGCGAGGCCGAGGTTGACGTGCGCCGGCTTGATGAGGGTCGGCTTGCCGTCCTTCTCGCCGAACGCGTAGTTCATCGACGGCATGGCCTTGATGGCCTGCACCATCGCGAAGCCGATCAGGTGCGTGAAGGAGATCTTCCCGCCCCGGGCCCGCTTGAGGTGGTTGTTGATGACGATGCGGTTGTCGAACAGCAGCTTCACCGGGACCGCGCGCACGGACGTGGCCGTGGGCAGCTCCAGGGAGGCGTTCATGTTCTTCGCGACCGCGGCGGCGGGGCCGCGCAGCGTGACCAGCTCCGGGCCGTCCGCGGACGCGGCACCGGCGGCGGGCGCGGCCTTCGGCCTGGCGGCGGCGGGCTTCGCGGGAGCCGGAGCCGGGGCGGCCGCCTGGGCGGGGGCCGGAGCCGGGGCGGCCGCCTGGGCGGGGGCCGGAGCCGCGGCGGCGGGCTTCGGGGCCACGGGGGCCGGAGCGGCGACCGGGGCCGCGGGCTGGGCCGGGGCGGCCGGCGCCGTCGGAACGGTGGTGGTGGTCCCTGCGGCCCCCGCGGCCGCAGTGCCCGCCGCAGCCGGGGCGGCCACCGCGCCCGACTTGTAGTCGGCGAAGAAGTCCCACCAGGCTCGGTCCACCGAATTCGGGTCCTGGAGGTACTGCTGATAGATCTCGTCGACGAGCCACTCGTTGGGACCGAATGCGGCCGCGGGGTTCTTCCCCGCTTGGTCGTCGGTCGAGATGCTCGCATTACTGGGGGACTGTGGCGACACGGCGGTAACCGCCCTCTTCCGCTTCACAAGGTGATGGACAGCGGGAATAAAGGCTACGCCTCCCTGACCGGGAAGGTCAGGTCGGGCCCGTCCATCGTCGTGTAAGTCACATCGAACAGCGTGTTTCGGGGGTTGGAATGGCGGGAAACAAGCGTGGTTCCGCTTCGCGAGGCATGGGCGGACCAGGGCCATCCACGCCGCACGCGCGGGCCTCTGCCTGATCACACGTGTCCGTCAGCGCGGACGCCCGTGGATCTTGTCGTTCCACTTCGAACCTTACGTCAACCTCAGCCGGATGACTCTCCCGGAAGGGTGACGATAATCCGGCAGCCCCGGTCGGATTCGGCCACACCGATCCGGCCGCCGTGCAGATCCACCGCCCACCGGGCGATCGCCAGGCCCAGTCCCGTACCGCCGTCGCTGCCGGGACCGTGCGGCAGATTGACGCTGCCGCGGTTGAACCGCTCGAAGACGCGGTGCCACTCCGACCTCGGGATGCCGGGCCCCTCGTCCAGCACCTCCAGCTCCAGCGACTCGGGCCCGGCCCCGCGCCGCGCCCGGACGGTGACACGGCCGTGCGGCGGGCTGTGCTTGACCGCGTTGTCGATGAGATTGGCGACGACCTGGTGGATCCGCTCCGGATCCGCGTACATGGTCAGCTCCGGCGGCGACACGTCGAGGTGCAGATGGACGTCCGTGCGCGTGTGGCTGCCGGACCCGGAGGCGATGCCCGCGCGCGCGGAGGCGACCATGTTGGCCTCCTTCAGCACGCCCGACAGATACGGCCACACCTCGAAGCGGCGCATCTTCAGCGGTACGACGCCGTTGTCCAGCCTGGACAGGTCCAGCAGCGTCTCCACGAGACGTCCCAGCCGCTCGGTCTGCTTCAGGGCCGTCCGCATGGTCTCCGGGTCGGCCCGGGTGACGCCGTCGACGATGTTCTCCAGCACCGCCCGCAGACCCGCGATGGGCGTGCGCAGCTCGTGCGAGACGTTGGCCACCAGCTCCTTGCGCTGGCGCTCCTGCGCCTCCAGGTCGTCGGCCATGCGGTTGATCGTCTGGGCCAGGTCGCCCAGCTCGTCCCGGCGGTTCTCGCGCACCCGGCGTGTGTAGTCGCCGTGCGAGATGGAGCGGGCCACCGCGTTCATCTCGTCCAGCGGCGCGGTGAGTGAATGCGCAACGAACTGCGTAATGAGCAGTGTGGCGATCATCGAGAAGACCGTGATGAAGCGCAGCTCCGTCTTGGTGTGCACCGCGATCACCGACAGCCCGGTGGTGATCAGCACCGCGATGACGACCAGCGCGCCCAGCTTGGTCTTGATCGAGAACGGGCGTACGCCGCCCCAGGGCTCCTGGACGCCTCTGCGCGCGGCCGGCCCTTCGCTCATGGCGTCGGTGTCTCCAGCGCGTAGCCCACGCCATGCACGGTGCGGATCCGCTCGGCGCCGATCTTCCGCCGCAGGGCCTTGATGTGGCTGTCGACGGTCCGGGTGCCGGAGGCGTCCGCCCAGTCCCACACCTCGGCGAGCAGCTGCTCACGGGAGAGCACCGCGCGCGGGGTGTTGGCCAGGCACACGAGGAGGTCGAACTCGGTGGGGGTCAGATGCACGTCCTCGCTGCGCACCCGCACCCGCCGCTGCGCGTGGTCGATCTCCAGCTCGCCCAGCCGCAGGATCCCGCTGCGCGGGGTCGACGCCGCGATCGCGGCCCGCTCCACGCGGCGCAGCAGGACATGCACCCGGGCGGCCAGCTCACGCATCGAGAACGGCTTGGTCATGTAGTCGTCGGCACCGACGCCGAGCCCGACCAGCATGTCGGTCTCGTCGTCCCGCGCGGTCAGCATCAGCACCGGCACCGGGCGGGCGGCCTGCACACGACGGCAGACCTCCAGACCGTCGAAGCCGGGCAGCATGATGTCGAGGATCAGCAGATCGGGCTGCCAGGCCTCGGCCGTGTCCACCGCGGACGGGCCGTCGCTCGCCGTTTGCACGAGGAATCCCTCTGCACGCAGGCGGGTCGCGATGGCGTCCACGATCGTCGGATCGTCCTCGACGACCAGAACCCGGCGCTGTGCGCCCGGGGTCGCCGCCGTGCCGTTGTGCGAGGTGTGTGTCTGCTCCATCGCCCGCCCCTGAGTTGCTTTCCGGAATCCGTGGGGTGATCCCTTGTCTGCGCATGACTGCGATTGACGCTTGAATGATCGGCGTCGGGAAGCAGCGTACGGGGAGTCACCGCGCCTTTGCTATCCAGGTACGACGGCGAGGTGCACGACGTCCGGAACGCCCCGGGCAACGGGGATCTCTTCGGTACGCACCTGCTGGAAACCGGCATTCCATAGGGATCCTTCAAATTCCGGGGAGGGCTGCGCCGACCACACGGCTAGCACTCCGCCCGGTCTCAACACCCGTGCGCAGTCCGCGAGTCCGGCCGGCGAGTAGAGGCTGTCATTGCCCTCGGTGACGGTCCAGCCGGGCCCGTTGTCGATGTCGAGGCACAGCGCGTCGTACGTGGCGGATGTCTCATGGACGAATGCGACAAGATCTGTTTCCACAATGCCGGTGCGCGGGTCCGCGAGTGCCTGCCGCGAAAGTGCGGACAAAGGCCCGTCGAGATGCCAGTCGATGATCGCGCGCTCGCGCTCGGCGACCGTGATCCGGCCCCAGCGGGGATTCGCGGCGGCGTGTGCGAGCGAGAACCCGACTCCGAGCCCGCCGATCAGCACGCCCGGCTCGGCCCGCCCGTCGAGCGCGCCGAGCGCCGCGTCCACCAGGAGCCGCTCGGACCGGCCGTCGGACGTGTCCATCAGAAAGCAGCCGTTGGCGATGATCTGGAGCAACCGGCCGTGCCGCCTGAGCACGACTTCGCCGTACGGGCCCTCGCGACGGTCCAGGACTTCGGGCGTTTCGGGAGTGTCGTACGAGGTGGGCATCGGCCCATCCTGACAGGTTCCTGTGAATCGGTCCCGCGCGTGGCGTTGTTCATGGACAGTGGCGGGAGCGGAAGCGAAGGGTTGGAGCGACAGGGCCGGGAGCGGAAGGAGCGCCTCACCGTGGAACCCACCACACCGCCCGACACGACCACCTCACCCTGCCCCCTGCCGGACGTCTCCGGACTCCTCAACGGGATGCCGCGCCAACGAACGGCGGAGTCACCCGTTCCGGTGAACGCACCCGAGGCGCCCGCACCGCCCGAAGCCCCCGCAGCGTTCGCCGCACGCGTCTTCCCCCGCCCCTGGCGCCTGCTCCCCACCCCCACCGCTACACCGTTCACCCTCGCCTACGCGGCACTCCTCGCCGTCACGTCCCTCATCACCACCCACGCCGACCCCGCCGTCGTGCACGCCCTCCACCAGGCCTCCAGCACCGATGTCGCCCACCTCGCACAGGCGCCGGTCACGGTGCTGCTGGCGAGCGCCCTGTGGATCGCGGGCGGGATCACCTCGCCGTACGCGATCGGCCTCCTGCTCGTGCTCACCGCACTGGAACGCCGCACGGGCGCCCTCCGCACGGCCGGCGTGTTCCTCCTCGGCCATGCAGGGGCCACTCTCGCCACGGAGGTCCCGGTGGGCCTCGCCGTCCTGGCGGGCCGTCTCCCCGACAGCTCCCTGCACCGCCTCGACTACGGCGTGAGCTTCGGCGTGGCCGCCTGCGTGGGCGCCCTGGCCGGCCTGCTCACCCCCTGGCTGCGCGTCCCGCTCCTGGCCGCGTTCGGCGCCATGCTGACCCTGGACCTGCTGGCCCTCACGGACCCCCTGACGAACTGGGGCCATGTGATCGCACTGGCGACGGGGGTGGCGACCTGGCCGTGGATGCGGGCCTCCCGCGGGCGCGCCCCGAGCCACCCCGCGTGATCGCCCACAGCGAACGACCGCCCACCCCGGGAACAAGAGAAACCCCCCTGTGCATTGAGTCGGCATAACTCAACTTGACTGCCTAAGGGGAGATCATGGCTGCTGAGTCCACGGCTTTCACACCGCTCACCCTGCCCGTGCTGCCGCTCGACGACGAGGTCGTGCTGCCCGGAATGGTGGTGCCGCTGGACCTGAACGACGCCGATGTACGCGCCGCGGTGGAGGCCGCGCAGGCCGCCGCCCGGTCCGAACCCGGAAAACCGAAGGTCCTGCTGGTGCCTCGCATCGACGGGTCGTACCCGGGCACCGGAGTCCTCGGCACCGTCGAGCAGGTCGGACGGCTGGCCGACGGTGACCCGGGCGCGCTGATCCGCGGCCGCGGCCGGGTGAGGATCGGCGCCGGGACCACCGGCCCGGGAGCGGCGCTGTGGGTCGAGGGCACGAGGATCGACGAGAGTGTGCCCGAGCCGCTGCCGGGCCAGGTCGCCGAGCTGGTCACGGAGTACAAGGCCCTCGCCACCGCCTGGCTGCGCAAGCGCGGCGCCTGGCAGGTCGTCGACCGGGTCCAGGCCATCGACGACGTCTCCGCGCTCGCCGACAACTCGGGCTACTCGCCGTTCCTGACCACCGAGCAGAAGGTGGAACTGCTGGAGACCGCGGACCCGGTCGCCCGCCTCAAGCTCGCCACCCAGCAGCTGCGCGACCACCTCGCCGAACAGGATGTCGCCGAGACGATCGCCAAGGACGTCCAGGAGGGCGTCGACAAGCAGCAGCGCGAGTTCCTGCTCCGCCGCCAGCTGGAGGCGGTCCGCAAGGAGCTGCGCGAGCTGAACGGCGAGAGCGACGGGGAGGAGTCCGACGACTACCGCGCCCGCGTGGAGGCCGCCGACCTGCCGGAGAAGGTCCGCGAGGCGGCCCTGAAGGAGGTCGACAAGCTGGAGCGGTCCTCCGACCAGTCGCCCGAGGGCTCCTGGATCCGCACCTGGCTGGACACCGTGCTCGAACTCCCGTGGAACGAGCGGACCGATGACAAGGCCTCCGCGTACGACATCCAGGGCGCCAAGGCGGTCCTGGACGCCGAGCACGCGGGCCTGGAGGACGTGAAGGAGCGGATCACCGAGTACCTGGCGGTGCGCAAGCGCCGTCACGACCGTGGCCTGGGTGTCGTGGGCGGACGCCGCGGCGGTGCCGTACTGGCCCTCGTCGGGCCGCCCGGCGTCGGCAAGACCAGCCTCGGCGAGTCCGTCGCGCACGCCATGGGCCGCAAGTTCGTCCGGGTCGCCCTCGGCGGCGTCCGCGACGAGGCGGAGATCCGCGGCCACCGGCGTACGTACGTCGGCGCGCTGCCCGGCCGGATCGTGCGCGCGATCAAGGAGGCCGGGTCCATGAACCCGGTGGTGCTCCTCGACGAGATCGACAAGGTGGGCTCGGACTTCCGCGGCGACCCCGCGGCGGCCCTGCTGGAGGTGCTGGACCCCGCCCAGAACCACACCTTCCGTGACCACTACCTGGAGGTCGAACTCGACCTGAGCGATGTCGTCTTCCTGGCCACGGCCAACGTCCTGGAGGCCATCCCGGAGGCCCTGCTCGACCGTATGGAGCTGGTCCGCCTGGACGGCTACACCGAGGACGAGAAGATCGTCATCGCCCGTGACCACCTGCTTCCGCGTCAGCTGGAGCGGGCCGGGCTCAACAAGGACGAGGTCGTCATCGCCGAGGACGCGCTGCGCAGGCTCGCCGGCGAGTACACACGCGAGGCGGGCGTCCGCAACCTGGAGCGGTCGATCGCACGGCTGCTGCGCAAGGTCGCCGCCCAGCACGAACTGGGCGAGCGGGAGCTGCCGTTCACCGTCGGCGAGGACGACCTGCGCGGGCTGATCGGCCGGCCGCACCATGTGCCGGAGTCGGCCCAGGACCCGGCCGAGCGCCGGACGTCCGTCCCCGGTGTGGCGACCGGACTCGCGGTGACGGGCGCGGGCGGCGACGTCCTGTTCGTCGAGGCGTCCCTCGCGGACCCCGAGACGGGCGCGGCGGGACTGACCCTCACCGGCCAGCTGGGCGATGTGATGAAGGAGTCCGCGCAGATCGCGCTGAGCTTCCTGCGCTCGCACGGCGCCGAACTGGAACTCCCCGTCGGCGATCTGAAGGACCGGGGCGTGCACATCCACTTCCCGGCCGGCGCGGTCCCGAAGGACGGCCCGAGCGCGGGCATCACCATGACGACGGCCCTCGCGTCGCTCCTGTCCGGGCGTCTGGTCCGCACGGACGTGGCGATGACCGGCGAGGTGTCGCTGACCGGCCGCGTGCTGCCCATCGGCGGCGTGAAGCAGAAGCTGCTCGCCGCACAGCGCGCGGGGGTGACGACCGTCATCATCCCGAAGCGCAATGAACCCGATCTGGACGACGTCCCGGCGGAGGTGCTGGACAAGCTCGACGTCCACGCCGTCACGGACGTGCGCCAGGTCCTGGAACTGGCCCTGTCGCCGGCTACGAACGGCGCGGCGCCGGAGGTTCCGGTCGCGGCGTGACGGACGCGATCGGACGGGAAGGCCCGGGTCCCGTGAGGGAGGCCCGGGCCTTCGCCGTGTACGGGATTGCGGGTCAGCCTCTCGCCAGAGCCTGTACGCGGTCCAGCGCGCCGTTGAACTTGTCGTGGTCCCCGACGATCGGACCGGAGGAGGTGTACTGCCACATCGTGTAGAACGACCAGCCCGCGGGCAGCGGCCCCGGGGTCGAGGCGTAGCGGGCGATCCACAGCGGATTGACCGAGCCGAAGCCGCCGTAGTTGCCGGTGCACTGGGTCCACCAGCTGGTGGCCGTGTAGATCACGGCGGCACGGCCGGTGCGGGCCTTGTACTGGTTCAGGAAGCTCCTGATCCAGCTCACCATCCCGCTCTGCGTCTTGCCGTAGCACGCGGCCCCGTACGGGTTCCACTCGATGTCGAGCACGCCCGGCAGCGTCTTGCCGTCCCGCTGCCAGGTGCCACCGTGGTCGACGAAGTAGTTGGCCTGGGTGGAACCGGGCGTGGTGTCCGGGGTGGCGAAGTGGTACGCGCCGCGGATCATGCCGACGTTGTACGAGCCGTTGTACTGCGCGTTGAAGTACGGGTTCCGGTAGTAGGTGCCCTCCGTCGCCTTGACGTAGGCCCATCTGACCCCGCTGCTCCACAGCGACGGCCAGGCGACCGTGCCCTGGTGGCTGGAGACGTCCACGCCTTCCGTCTGCTGGACGGCGAGGCTGGTGAAGAAGCCGGAGAAGAGGCCGTTCATGGCCATGGGGCTGCCGTGCCGGCCGTCATGGGCGGGCACACCCATCCCCATGTACGCCGAGCCACGCGCAGGCGTGTCCGCCGCGGAGGCGGCCGGGGCGGTCAGGGGGAGCGTGAGGGAGAGGACGGAGAACAGGAATGCGGCGAACCTGAGCCGCCGGGAGCGAAGCGATCCGGGTCTGAGCACGGGCATAGCGTGCCTGCGAAGACCCGGTGATTCCCGGAGCCACTGGGAGGAGTCGCTCGGCATGCCCCGTATGGCGCAGCGGCCCGGAGTCCGCCGAAGGCCCGGACCTGCGAAATACTTGCCTCAGGACCAGGAAACCCGAGGCAGGGACTGACGTGCACGAAGACGGAAACGGCGAGGTACGCCGAGTCGGATCGGGTGTGGCGCCGAGCGGTGCCGACCAGGAGTATCTGTCCCTGGAGCGCGAGCTGACCGTTCTGCTGCGGCGGGCCCGCGCCAGCCAGGGCGAGATGGCGCGCGAGGTCCATCCCGACCTGGAGTCCGCGGCCTACGGTCTCCTCGTCCGCCTCGACGAGAGCGGCCGGCAGCGCGCCACCGAGCTCGCCGCGTACATCGGCGTCGGCAAGGCCACGATGTCCCGCCAGCTGCGCGCCCTGGAGGACCTCGGCCTGGTCGCCCGCGAACCCGACCCGGCGGACGGCCGCGCCTGGCTCGTCCACCTCACGCTGGAGGGCCGGAGCCGCGTAGGCAAGGTCCGCGAGGCCCGCCGGGCCCGCTACGTCAGCCAGCTGTCCCACTGGGACCGGCAGGAGGTGGCGGAACTGGCGCGGTTGCTGCGGCAGTTGAACCAGGGGATGGAGAAGTAGGCGACTTTCACGTTCTGTGTCCGTCCGGCTCCGCTGTGTCTCTACTCTTGTCGCCGGGAGGGAGTCACATGTCTCAGCCGAAGCATCTGGACCCTGCGTCCATGGGGGAGTTCTACGGCGCGGAGTTGCGGCGGCGCCGCGAGGACGCGGGGATGTCGCAGAGCGGACTCGGGGAGTTGGTGTACTGCTCGGGGGCGTACATCGGCCTGATGGAGATGGCCAGCCGCAGGCCGCAGTTGGACCTGTCCGAGCGGATCGACGCGGCACTGAATACGGACGGGTTCTTCCGGCGGTTGTGCGAAGCCATCCTCAAGGCGTCCAAGTTCGCGGGCTACTTCGCGGCCGCCGCCGAGTTGGAGCAGCGGGCCCTGACCATCTCCGACTTCGCCACGATGGTCGTACCCGGCCTGCTCCAGACTGCTGCCTACACCCGCTCCCTCGTCGAGTCCGCCCGGCCGCTGGTCGACCCGCAGGAGATCGAACGGCGCGTCAGCGTACGGCAGGAGCGAGCGCGCGCACTGCTGAAGGACCCGGCCGACCCCGAGCTGTGGTTCATCGTCCACGAGGCGGTGCTGCGTGTGCCGGTCGGCGGGGACGGGGTGATGCGCGAGCAGTTGGAGCACTTCGCCGAGGTCATCCGGAATCGGCAGGCCGTGATCCAGGTCATGCCGTTCTCGGGCGGGGTGAATCCCCTTCTGTACGGGACGACGACGCTCATGACCTTCGCCGATGAGCCGCCGGTGGCGTATACCGAGAGCGCGTACTCGGGCCAGTTGATCGAGGATCCGACGGTGGTCGCCGGCAACGCCAAGTCATACGATCTGGCCAGGGCCGCTGCCATGTCCCCGGAGGCGTCCCTCGCGTTCATCGGTCGACTCACGGAGGACTACACCCCATGAACGGCACGCACGATCTGCGGAGTGTCCGCTGGCGCAAGTCTTCGTACAGCAACGCGGACGGCGGTTCGTGCGTCGAAATAGCCGACGGAATCCCCGACATAGTCCCCGTCCGCGACAGCAAAACCTCCGCCGGCCCCGTCCTCCTCATCTCCCCCGACGCGTGGACCGCGTTCATCCGGCAACCCCCCGTCAGGGCCTAGCTCACAACTCGACGTACACCACCGTCGCGTCGTCGTGGGTCTTGCTGCGCCGCAGATACGTGCGCGTCTCCTCGTCCGCCCGTTCCAGCGTCCGTACCTGCTCCACCAACTCCCGCGCCCCTTCTTTCCGTACGAGCGCGAAGCAGTCTTCCCAGTCCCCCTCGCGGAATCTGTCCACCCACCGTGTCGCACCGTCCGTGAGTGCCGCCAGAGCGCGGACCTCGGAGCGTGGCAGCACCCCCGTCACCGCCCGTGCCGCCACCGAGGGATCCGCCGCCGCCGTGAAGAAGCCGCCCTCCTTGTTGCGGACCGTGGTGTCCACGACCGCGTCCGTGGCCAGTGAGGCGCGCGGCAGACGGGACAGACGGTCGTCCAGTACGGCGGTGACCGCGCCGTCGGGGGCCTGCATCAGGAGGGCCGAGTCCGACAGGACCAGGTACTCGACCGTGTCCGGCGACCACCGTGCGATCACGACGGTTGCCTGGGGCGTGCGTGGGTGAGAAAGGTCACAAGATCCCTTGTGGGCCTCGGCAGTTCGGAGGATTGCCCGGGAGAGGGCCCCGGCCAGCGTCAGATCTCGGTTCGAAACGGTCAGATCGGTCAGGGCTCCGCCGAGCCGTGCGGTGAACCAGGGGACGGAATGCAGACAGCCCGTCCCGCCCCGGGGAGGTGTCACTCCGTCCAGGATCACCAGTGCACCGCCCTGTCCGGACGCCGGTAGGGCGATGCTCGCGAAGTCCTCGTTGGGGCGGTCCGGACGGCCGGCCTCCGAAACAAGTTCAGTGCGCATCCGGCCAGTCTGCACGAGCTCTTCACGAGGTTCACCAAAGGCTGGCATTGGTTGGCGAATCGACCCACACGCCCAGGTCAGACGCCGGATTTGGGAGGGAATGACAGGCTCCCGAGGGGCGCGGTGGCGAATACTGCCACCGCCCGCCGCCGACGTCCAACCGGCCCGCCGTTCATGGTCCCGGCGGGCGTAAGAGGAACTTGCCCGTCAACTCTCCTCCGGGGTTCACTCCTTCAGGTGGCGGGAGAGTGTGATGGGCGTCCACTGCGCACCGGCACTGGGAGGGTCGGGAACCGTCAGGTTGCACGCACAGTCGCCGCCACTTGACGGAACGTCACCCGGGCCCATGGGGATCACGAGTCAGGAATGCGAGCACCGGTGCAGAAGACGCGGCCTCGTCGCACAGGCAAGCAGACGGCCTCCGAAGGGGGCGCCCAGCGCACCTCTGGCACCCCCGGCATCACCAGTACCACCAGCACCCCGAGTGCCCCGGTGGGCAAGGGCCGCCCCACGCACGTACGCACCCGGCTCATCCTCGCCGTCGCCGTCGTGGCCGCCACCATCGCCGGGGCCGGCGTCCCCTCCCTCGTCGACTCCTCCGGGCAGCTCAGCGACTCCCAGGAGCTGGTGACGCTCGCCGGGCAGACCCAGGACGCCCTGTCGCTCGCCCATGCGCTCGCCGACGAACGCGACGAGGTCACCCCGTACATCGCGGCCGGCCGCCCCAAGTCCAAGGCGCCCTCCGAGGAGCGCGGCGCCCGCGTGGACCGGCAGGTCGCGGAGCTGCGCGCCGACACCGACACGCCCGCCGATCTGCGCGCGGACCTCGACGGCATAGCGGCCGTGCGCAGGGCCGCGCTCACCGGGAAGAGCAGCGCCCTCGACGTGCACCAGGCCTACTCGGCCGCCATCACCGAGCTGCACGCGCTCGCCGAGCAGCTGGCCGAACGGATGCCGGAGCGCGCAGGGGCCGGGGCCCACGCCCTGGCCGAGCTGGACTCCGCGGTCCAGCAGGCCGCCGCCGCCCGCGGGCTGCTCCTCGCCGCCCTCAGCGTGCCCCGCAGCACCCAGACCGTCATCGACCCCGTCACCGGGCTGCCGACCGAGACCGTCACCTCCTCGGACGCCGACACCAAGCAGCGCGACGCCCTCACCGCCGCCGCCCAGCAGGCCCGCCTGCGCTCGGACGGCGCCCTGGCCGACTTCCGGGACACCGCGCCCAAGGACGCCCGCGCCTCGTACGACTCCACGGTCACCGGCCCCGAGGTCAACTCCGCGGAGAAGTACCTCGCCGCCCTCACCGACCAGCCGACCCTCTCCGACGGCGAGCTCGGCACCGGCGTGCAGAAGGCCGATGCCGCGCTGTCCGCCCGCGTGGATCTGATGCGCGGCGCGGAGTCCGCCCTCTTCGACCGCCGTACCAAGGAACTCGCCCAGCTGCGCGACGACGACGTCACCGCGCTGGAGATCCGCATCGCCGTCCTCGGCGCCCTGATGCTGCTCGCCGTCGGCATCGCCACGGCCATGGCCCGCACCCTCACCCGCCCGCTCTCGGTCCTGCGTCGCGGCTCCGCCCGGCTGGCCGGGGCCGCGGACCCGGCCGCCGAGGAACCCGTCACCTTCACCGGCCGCAACGACGAGTTCGCCCAGGTCGTCCGCTCCGTCAACGCCCTGCACGCGCACGCCGTCGCCCTCCACGAACGCATCACCACCCTGGAGGCCGACCGCAAGCACCTTGTCGGGCAGCGCCAGAAGATGGCCGACGCCCGCGAGGAACTGCACTCCGAACTCACCGAGTCCGCTGACCAGTTGGAGCGGCTGCGCAGCAGCATCGGCGGCACCTTCGTCAACCTCGCGCTGCGCACCCTCGGTCTCGTCGAGCGTCAGCTCGCGGTCATCGAGAACCTGGAGGAGCGCGAGCAGGACCCGGACCGGCTCGCCACCCTCTTCAAGCTCGACCACTTCGCCACGGTCATGCGCCGGCACAGCGAGAACCTGCTCGTCCTGTCCGGCACCGAGCATGTCCAGCAGAGCGCCGGGCCCGTCCCGCTCGTCGACGTCGTACGGGCCGCGGTCAGCGAGATCGAGCGGTACGAGCGCGTCCGTATCGCCGCGCTCCCGCCGCACGCGCACGTGGCCGGCTTCGCCGCCGACGACCTCTCCCACCTGCTGGCCGAACTCATGGAGAACGCCACCTCGTTCTCCCCGCCCGACCTGCCCGTCGAGATCTCCGGCTGGCTCCTGGAGAACGGCGAGGTGATGCTCTCCGTCCAGGACGAGGGCATCGGCATGAACGCCGAGCGGATGAGCGTCCTCAACGCCCGCCTCGCCGACTTCGACCCGGAGACCCCCTACGAGCAGGAGGGCGAGGAAGGCCTGGGCCTCGGCCTGTACGTGGTGGCCCGGCTCGCCCACCGGCACCACGTCCGTGTGCAGCTGCGCGAGCAGAAGCAGGGCGGGATCGCGGCGGTCGTCGTCCTCCCGAAGACCCTGCTGGCGGCGGCACCCCCTGCCGCCGTACCGGCCTCCGGGCCCGTGGTCGGCGGCACCCAGTCCCTCTCCCTGCCGGGCGCGGACGCGGAGGCCAACTCCAACGTCCTCAAGGGCCGTTCGAAGCCGGAGGACGGGGCTCCCGAGCCCGCGCCCGAGTCGACGATGGAACTCATGCTTCCGGAGACCACGACCCCCGGACCCGCAGCCGCCGACGACGAGAACCCGCCACAGGAGCCACTCGCACCCGACAACGAACGTCGCACGAGTGGTGCGGGTGGGAACAACAAGGCCGGAGACGAAGGCGAGGCCGAGGCCGAACACGCACGCACCCCAGACGCCGAGGAGGACCCACTCACGGACAAGGGCCTCCCCAAGCGAACCCCGAAAATCACCGCCCCCGTCCCAGCCCAGCGCCGGCGCCAACGCTCCGTTGACGCAGAAGCACTCCGCCGGCGTCTGGGCGGCTTCCGCCGGGGGGCGGAAGCGGGCTATCGCGACGCCGACGCGGAGATCGCCGAGAAGACCGGCCAGACGGCGACACCGGCCACGGAAACAGCCGTATCCGAGGAAGCCACGGGGGGCACAGTCGAGGAGGCAAGCAGTTGACCGCGCCCAGTACCTTCGGACTGAGCAGTGAAGCCCGCAACCTGCACTGGCTGCTGACGAACCTGGTCGAGGAGGTGCCGGGCATCCAATCGGTTGCGGTGGTCTCCTCCGACGGCCTGCTCCTGCTCTCCTCGGACCCGGGCCGCAACGCCGCGGCACGTCAGGCCCTGGAGGGCCGGCCGACCGGCCCGCGAGGCTCCTCCGCCGACCTCGCGGCGGTCGTCTCCGGCATCGGCAGCCTCACCGTCGGCGCCGCCAGGCTGATGGAGTTCGGCGGGGTCAAGCACACGATGGTCGCGATGGACGAGGGCACGCTCTTCGTGATGTCCATCAGCGACGGATCGCTGCTCGGAGTCCACGGCTCCGCGGACTGCGACATGAGCGTGGTGGCGTATCACATGGCGCTCTTCGTGGGCCGCGCCGGACACGTCCTGACTCCTGAACTCCGCAGTGAGCTACGGAGGTCCCTGGAGGACGAGTCGACAGGGGGCGCCCGATGAGCGGCAGTGCACCGAAGAAGCTCCCCGTGCGCGGCGGCGACCGCAAACCCGCCCGGGTGCGCCCGTACTCGCTCACCGGCGGCCGGACCCGCTTCGGGCATGTCCTGCTCGTCGAGACGCTCGTGGCCAGCACGGCGGGCACCGTCGCCGCCCTCGAGGCGCCCCCGGAGCGCAGGGAACTGACGGCCGGTTCGCTGACCAACCGGGTCATGCCGGAGATGCGGGCCATCGTCGAACTGTGCCGCCGTATGCGCACGGTGGCCGAGATCGCCGCGCTGTTGAGGATGCCGCTCGGCGTGGTCCGTGTGCTCCTGAGCGACCTCGCGGACCAGGGAAAGATCCGTGTGTACGGCACCGGTACCGGTCACGGTACGGGCCGACCCGACCGCGCTCTGCTGGAAAGGGTGCTGAGTGGACTCCGTCGTCTCTGACGCCGCCGCCTCCGGCGTCGCCCCCCTCCTCGACGAAGAGGAGGAACTGCGGTCCTGGCAGACGGACCGTACCCGTGCTCCGATCGCCACGAAGATAGTCGTGGCCGGAGGTTTCGGCGTCGGCAAGACGACGCTGGTCACCGCCGTCTCGGAGATCACGCCCCTGCAGACCGAGGCGCTGATGACCGAGGCGAGCGAGGAGACCGACGACCTCACGGCCACGCCAGGCAAGCTCACCACCACCGTGGCGATGGACTTCGGCCGCATCACCCTCGACGACGACCTGGTCCTCTATCTGTTCGGCACACCGGGCCAGCAGCGGTTCTGGTTCATGTGGGACGACCTGGTGCGCGGTGCGATCGGCGCCGTCGTGCTCGCCGACACTCGCCGCCTGAAGGACTGTTTCCCCGCGCTCGACTACTTCGAGAGCACCGGACTGCCGTACGTCGTCGCCGTCAACCACTTCGACGGCAGCGAGCGGTTCGAACCGGAGGACGTGCGGGAGGCATTGACGATCCCCGCGCGCGTACCTGTAATGATCATGGATGCGCGCCGCCGGATCTCGGTGATCGAGACCCTCCTGTCCCTCGTGGGCCACGCCCTCGACGAAACGCCCGAGTAGTCGCGATTTAGGAGTCACCACCCGCATGCGGAAGATACTCGTCGTCGGAGCCGGGCAGTCCGGTCTCCAGCTCGCCCTCGGACTCCAGTCGCACGGGTACGAGGTCACCCTGATGTCCAACCGGACCGCGGACGAGATCCGCTCCGGGCGGGTCATGTCGACGCAGTGCATGTTCGACACCGCGTTGCAGCACGAGCGCGACCTCCAGCTGAACTTCTGGGAGTCCCAGGCCCCGAAGATCGAAGGACTCGGTGTCTCGGTCGCCGCGCCCGGCTCGCACGACCCGGGGCCGACCCAGCGGGCGATCGACTGGGTGGGCAGGCTCGACGGGTACGCACAGTCGGTCGACCAGCGGGTGAAGATGTCCGGCTGGATGGAGACGTTCGCCCAGCGCGGCGGTCAGCTCGTCGTCCATGGCGCGGCGGTCGGCGACCTCGACTACTTCTCCCGCACGTACGACCTGGTCCTGGTCTCGGCGGGCAAGGGCGAGCTGGTGTCGATGTTCACGCGGGACCCCGAGCGCTCCCCGTACGGCGAGCCGCAGCGCGCCCTCGCGGTCTCCTACGTCCACGGCCTCGGCCCGCGCCCCGAGCACCCGGAGTACGAGGCGGTCCGCTGCAACCTGGTCCCCGGCGTCGGCGAGCTGTTCGTCATGCCGGCCCTCACCACCTCCGGCCGCGCCGACATCCTGTTCTGGGAGGGCATACCCGGCGGCCCGCTCGACGTCTTCAACGGAGTCAAGGACCCCGCGGAGCACCTGTCCCTGACCCTGGAACTCATGGAGACGTTCACGCCCTGGGAGTACGCGCGGGCCACCAAGGTGGAACTGACCGACGCGGGCGGCACACTGGCCGGCCGCTACGCCCCCACCGTCCGCAACCCGGTCGGTGTCCTCCCGGGCGGCGGACTGGTCCTCGGCGTCGCCGACGTGGTCGTCGCCAACGACCCGATCACGGGCCAGGGCGCCAACTCGGCGTCGAAGTGCGCGGCTTCGTATCTCGCCTCCATCCTCGAACACGGCGAGAAGGAGTTCGACGAGACCTGGATGCGGGCCACGTTCGACCGCTACTGGGACACGGCCCAGCACGTCACCAAGTGGACCAACGCGATGCTGGCTCCGCCACCGGAGCACATCCTGAACCTCATCGGCGCGGCAGGCCAACTGCAACCGGTCGCCGACCGTTTCGCCAATGGGTTCAACGATCCGGCGGACTTCGAGAACTTCTTCTACGACCCGGCGAAGACGGAGGCCTACCTCGCTTCGGTGGCCGGTTCCTAGTCGCCTTCCTGGGGAAGCTCGAACTCGGCCAGCGCCGACAGTTGTTCCGGGGTCAGTGAGGCGAGCAGTTCCTCGATGTCCTTGAGGCGCTGGTGTACGACGTTGCGCTGCTTCTTCTGCTGGGCGGTCAGGGAGAGCTGGTCGTCGAGGGCCTTGCGGGCCCGGCGGGCCAGCTCGTCGGCGTGGCGCTCGCTCGCCGCCAGTCGGCCCACCGTTTTCGCCCGCTCCCGCGCCAACTGCCCGATCACATGGCTCTGTTCGAGCGCGCGCTGCGGATCGTGTGCGAGCAGCAGTCGTACGTACGGGGAGATGTCCGTGCTGCTCTGGTACTGCTGCCGGGCCAGCCGGCCCGCCGCGTCGCGGCCGGCGTAGAGGGAGAGCCGGGCGCGGGAGAGCCGGGATTCCAGCAGGTCGAGCTCGGCGCGCCGGCGGTTCAGCTTTGCCGTGGTGGCGTTGTACGTTCCGGTGGCCTGTCCGGCCTTGCGGTACATCCGCTGAAGGTCCGTCAGCAGTTGGGCGACGGACCGCTCGGGAGGCTCGGGCACCGCCGCCGCGGGAAGCGGCGCGAGGACGGCCGCGGCCGCCATCGCCGCCGTACAGACCAGATGCAGAAGCTTTCCTGACACATCATCACCTCCGATGCGCAGCGGCCCCTCCGCTCCGCATCGCGAGCATCAGACGTGCGCGCGGGGTCCGCGCGCCGGGTGTGCGCGGTTCGGCGCAACCCGGTCACCCGTCCGCGTCATCCGGCTTGCCGCCCGGCGTGGCGTCTGGCTCGGAGTCCGGCTTGGGGTCCGGTGTGGTGTCCGGCTTGGGGTCCGGTTTGGACCAGGGCCACTTCAACCGGGTTCCCTTCGTCCCCGCCCCCTTTCCACCTTCGGAGGCGTACTCGTACTTCCAGCCCTGGTGCAGCCCGAACCGCTTGCTGTGCCCGCGCGGCACCCTGCGGTAGACCAGCACGGTGGGCGGGCCGCCGGCGGCGTCCGGGACGGGGATGCGGTACGTCTTGGGGGGATGCCCCGTGGGCCCCAGCAGCACGGGCAGCACCCGCCCGTCCATGGGCCCGCCCTCGAAGGGAGTGTCTTCGCTCTTCACGGCACCAGTGTCAGCCATCCGCCGCGACGGCCTCGACCACCGCGGCCGTCTGCGGATCGTGCCTGCCGGTCACCGACAGCATCGCCACGAGCTGCTCGACCAGCCAGTCCCGCAGCTCACCGACGGGCGGCTGCTTGTCCTCGTCCAGCCAGATCAGGGAGGCCGCCTCGACCGCCGTGATCCACATCCGTACGGTCATCCGCAGCCGCAGGCTGGGCTCCGTGACCCCCAGATGGCTCAGGATGTGCTCGGCGGCGGCCCGGCGTACGCCGTCCACGATGGCGGTCGTACGGGAGGTCTCCACCACGCTGCCGCCCTGGAGCAGCGCGCTGAATCCGGCGTCGTGCTGGTCGACGAACGCGAGATAGCGGTCGAGGGCCCGCGCCAGCCGGGGGAGGAGCGGGCCCAGTCGCGGTTCGTCGAAGCACTGCTGGAGCTCCTCGGCGGCGGAGCGGAGGGCGGCCTCGTAGAGCTGCTGCTTCCCGCCCGGGAAGTACCGGTAGACCAACGGCCGCGACACCCCGGCCGCCTCCGCCACGTCGTCCAGCGACACGTCCTCCGGGGCACCGTGCGCGAAGAGCGACAGCGCGGCTTCGAGCAACTGACTCCGACGCTCCTCGACGCTGAGGCGACGGTAGGCGGGGGTGGGGGCGGAGGCGGTCATACCGGGCAGCGTAACCGCACTGCCCGACGTCATCGCTACGCCCGGAATCCGGACACCGCCCATGGCCGTCATCAGGCCAGCAACCCGGACGCGCGCCACAACCGCCGCCCCACCCCCCGCAGCACGCCGATGTCGTCCAGGAAGTCCGTCAGCCGCTTCGCCCCCGTCTGCATGACCTCCCGCCGATGCCCGCTGGCCTTCACCTGCGCCATGGCCTCCCGTCTGTCCAGCCCCACATTCGTGTAGACCTCGGGATTCACGAACGCCACGGAGAACACCCGGGCGAACTCGCCCGAGGTGACCCGGGTGAACTCCTGCGACCACCGCGGCGCCGTGACCATCTGCCGCCGCAGCTCCTCACGCGCGTACCGCACATGCCGCGCCTCCTCCACCACATGGATCCGCGTCACGCCCCGGACGAGCGGCTGCACCCGCTCGTCGGGGAACGTCAGCCGCTGCATCCAGTCGAGGACCTCCTCGCCGAGCAGCGTCGCCGTGAAGGACCCGGGTGTGGTGGAGATCGTCTTGAACAGGCGCCCCAGGTTCCGGTGGACCCGGCTCACCGGATACCAGGGCGTACCCCCGTGGGAGATCAGCCGCGCGAACATCTTCGAGTGCCGGCACTCGTCCTCGATCTCGGTGAGCGCGTACCGCACATGCGCGCTCGTCGCCGCCTTGTCGTAGATGTGCCGGACGAGCAACTGCATCAGGATGATCTCGAACCAGATCCCGAGCGAGGCGAGCGCGGCGGCCTCGTGCTGCGACAGCAGGATCCGCTGCTCCTCGCCCATCCGCTTCCACAGCGGTGTGTCGTACAGCGACACGAGCTCCGGCGGCCAGAACCACTTGCCCTCCTCGAACGGCGCGTCCCAGTCGAGCTCCTGGTCCGGGTCGAAGGAGTGCCTGGCGGAGGAGGCGAGCAGCCGCTCGGCTACCTGCTCCCGGTCCTTGAGCAGTCCGAGCGCGTCGCGCAGCCCGTCGAGCGCCTCGGCTTCTGTGAGGGTCGTCATGGTCTTATGAGACTGCTTGTCAGCAAGCCCGTCAATCCCCTGTGCGTGACTTGTTGACCCGGCGTCTACTACATGTGAACCTGCGAAACATGCCGACCCACGACCTGTACGCCATGGACCACGGAGCCGCCCTCTGGCAGGTGCCCGCGACCGGCGCGGCACGTTTCAACTGGGAGTACGACGACGGCAGAGAGCGTCTCCTCGCCCTGTACCAGAAGGGCAAGGACAAGCAGTGGGACGGCCACAAACGCATCGACTGGGCCCTTGAGGTCGACCCGGACGACCCGCTCGGCACCCCCGACGAAGCCCTGTCCCTCTACGGCACCCCGCACTGGTCGAAGCTGACCGACCAGGACAAGGGCGAACTGCGCAAGCACTACGCCTCCTGGCAGTTCAGCCAGTTCCTGCACGGCGAGCAGGGAGCGATGATCTGCGCGGCCCGTATCGTCGAGTCGGTCCCCGACCTCGACGCGAAGTTCTACTCGGCGACCCAGACGATGGACGAGGCACGGCACGCCGAGATCTACGGCCGCTTCCTGCGCGAGAAGATCGGCATGCTCTACCCGATCAACGACAACCTCCAGTCCCTGCTGGGGGACACCCTGCGCGACTCTCGCTGGGACATGCCGTACCTGGGGATGCAGGTCCTCATCGAGGGGCTGGCGCTGGCGGCCTTCGGCATGATCCGCGACACGACCGACGAACCGCTGCCGAAGCAGATCCTTTCGTACGTCATGCAGGACGAGGCCCGCCATGTGGCCTTCGGCCGCATGGCGCTGCGCGACCACTACCGGCAGCTGAGCGACGCCGAATTGCGCGAACGCGAGGAATTCGTCATCGAGGGCTGCTACTTGATGCGCGACCGGCTGCGCGGAGTGGAGGTCCTGGAGAACTTCGGCATTCCGAAGGCGGAGGCCGAGCAGTACAGCGAGCAGTCCGAATTCCTCGCCCTGTTCCGCAAGCTGCTCTTCTCCCGCATCGTGCCGTGCGTCAAGGACATCGGCCTGTGGGGCAAGCGCCTCCAGCAGGCCTATGCCGACATGGGTGTCTTCGAGATGGGCGACTCGAACCTCGACCTGCTGATGGCCCAGGACGAGGAGATCGCCGAGAAACTGGACGAGGAACGCTTCGCGGCGGAGGAGGCGGAGCGGGTGGCGGAGGTGGAGCGGGCCATCGAAGCGGGAGTGCCCGAGTCCTGACGGATCAGCCGATACGGGTGGCTTCGCTGGCACCCCCTTGCAGTAACGTTCTGGCGTGTCCACGCCCTCACAGCCTCAGAACCCGTACGGCCAGCAGCCGCCCCAGGGCCCTTACGGCGGTCCGTACGGCGGCCCGCCCGGGCCCTACGGTCAGCAGCAGCCCGCCCCGCCGTACGGAGCGGCCCCGTACCCCCAGCCGGGTCAGCCCGGTATGCCCGGTCAACCCGGTGTGCCCGGTCAGCCCTACGGCGGCTGGGGGGCGCCCCCGATGGTCCCGCCGCCTGAGAAGAAGCGCCGGACCGGTCTGATCCTCGGGATCGTGGGCGGATCCCTGGGCGGGGTCATCGCGATCGTCGCCATCCTCGCGATGATCGGAACGGCGGCCCAGAACAGCTTCCCCGAGGCCAAGTTCGTCCTGAGTCTCCCCGAGACACTGGTCGACGGGCGCTACGAGCTCACCCAGGACCTGTCCGACTCCGAAGGACAGAAGATCGAGGACGAGGCCGACGGGGCCTGGGACGCCAAGATTGCCGGCGCCGTGGTCGGCCAGTACAGCCTGGACGGCGACGAGAACAAGGGAACCCTGGTCGTCTCCGGCATGTACGGCCGGTTCAAGAACACCGACGAGGCCCGCGACAACATGATGAAGGGCGCGGCGGAGGGCGGCGGCGCGAAGGTGGCCGTACCGCCGAAGGACTTCCACCCGACCGGCTCGGGCGGCATCACGGTCACCTGCGAGGTCCTCACCCAGACCCAGCTCGGCACGGAACTGACGGTCCCGGTCTGCGGCTGGACGGACGACAACACCGGCGCGTCGGTGGCCGAGGTGACGGTCGACACGATGTCGAAGGACCCCGCCGACATCGACCTGGAGGCCGCCGCGAAGACCACGCTCCAGATCCGCTCGGAGATGCTGAAGGCGATCGAATGACCTGAGCGTCAACCGCGTGCTCGATGATCACTCCCTGGAGCGGCGGACCGGCGTTCTGCCTGGGTAGGCTGGTCGTATCTGCCAGGCTCCGCCGCATGGGAGTAATCATGAGCGCCGCACGCGAGTACGGGCTGGACGACGACTACGAGTGGCCTCGTCCGCCGGCCGGCGGCTGGACGGCGGACGACCTGGACCGACTCCCGAATCTTCCTCCGCATACGGAGCTGATCGACGGGAGCCTCATCCTCGTGAGTCCGCAGACCCGATTCCACATGCGCACTCTGCGACTGCTGGAGCACGCTCTGCTGAGCCAGGCACCCGATGCGTTCGACGTCGACCGTGAGTTCAGCGTCAGGCTCGACCGGCGCAACCGGCCGGAGCCCGACGTATTGGTGATCCGGGCGGACGCCGACACCGGACCGCGGCAGACCTGGCTGCATCCCGACGAGGTCGTCCTCGCCGTCGAAGTCGTCTCGGACGACTCCGAGGAACGAGACCGCAAGGTCAAGCCCGTGAAGTACGCCGAGGCGGGGATTCGGCACTTCTGGCGTGTGGAAGAGAGCGGGGGACTGCCCGTGGTCTACGTCTACGAGCTCGACAAGTCCACCGACGCCTACAGCCTCACCGGCATTCACCACGACCAGTTGAAGCTGACCGTCCCCTTCCCTCTCACCATCGACCTGACCGCGATCAACGGCCGACCGCCGCTCGGCGCTCCTCCGGAGGAACCTGCATCCGACTAGACCGAGCACCCCAGATCCTCGGGAACCGCCATCGCGACCGGTTCCGCCGCCCCCGGTGCGAAGGACGTGCGGAAGGTGAAGGCGTACGGGGTGGGGCCGTGGGTGCGGAGGTGGAGGAGGCGGGACTCCGCCTCGGCGACTGTCGGGCGGTGGCCCGCCGGGACCCACCACAGGACCGCCATGGCTTCCTGCACCCGCTCGAACCACTCGCGGCGGCGGGCCAGCATCTCCCGGTGGCGGCCCTGGTACATGAACGCGGTCAGGGCGTTCGTGTCGCGCCACACCGACATGTTGATGATCAGCCACTCGTCGCCGAAGACGGCCACGTCCGTCGCGTCGCCGGAGTCGTCCTGGAGGCGCCAGACGAAGCCGTCGGCGGCGTCGGCGTCCGCGTTCACGGGGTCGAGGCTGTCGACGAAGTCCTTCAACTGCGGTGAGTCCAACGGGGCTTTGAGGCGGGCGATGTTGACCTGGGCGAGTTGGTACGCGGCGGATGTCGTCATGAACCGAACGATAGGTCGGGAGCCCGGGCCGGGCCCAGACGCGTCTCATCACGTGAGCATTGCCCGGCTCTCACGGCGCTCCCGCCCCAGACGTGAGTACCTGTGAACCACCGTCTTACGGAAGGGAAACCGCCCCCTGACCGCCCCCGCCGTAACCTCACGGGGCATGACGGGGAACTTACTGCCCAGCCTCCGGTCTGCCGCCCTGCGACCGGCCACCGTCCGACCGACCGCCCTGCCCGGCTGGAACTCCATCCGCGGCCGCATGGCCATCGTCCTGGCCGTCCCGACCTGCCTTCTGCTCGCCCTGACCGGCCTCGGCGTCGCCGACCGCGCCACCGACTGGTCCGCCGCCCGTGAGACCGAGACACACGTCGGCGTCCTGCTGCGCGTGCAGGATCTCGTACGGGAGGTGCAGCGCGAACGCGGGCTCACCAACGGGCTGTTGGGCGGCGCCGAGGAATACCGGGACGACGTACGCGCCCAGCGGGAACACACCGACCGCGCGCGGGACCGGCTCAGGACCGCACTCGCGGGCGCGCGCGACGATCTGCCGCAGACCGCCGTCTCCGCCCTCGACGCCACCCGGGTGCCCCTCGCCGGGCTGGCCGGTCTGCGGGCCGGCGTCGACTCCCGCACCGCCGACCGCACCCGCACCCTGACCACGTACACCAAGGCCGTCACCGCCCTGATCGACGCCGAGGCCGCCGGCGCACCCACCGGGGACCGCCGTATCACCCAGGGCGTGCAGGCGTTGCAGGCCCTCGCCCGCGCCACCGAAGCCGTCGCCCTCGAACGGGGCTCCCTCAACGGCGTGTTCGCCGCCGGACGGTTCCGCTCCGGCGAGTACCTCGACTTCACCGAGATCCGCGCCACCCGCGTGGCCCAGCTCGCACAGTTCCGTCAACTCGCCGCCCCCGCCCGGACGGCCGCCCTCGACGCCGCGTTCGAGACGCCTGCGGCCCGCCGGGTCGCCTCCTACGAGCAGAACGCCGAGCGCGCCGCCGGCGGCTCCGCGACCGATGTCGCCCCCGCCGCCTGGTGGGCCGACATGACCAGGCTCGTCGACGATCTGCACGACGTGCAGAAGCAGACGGGTGACGCCGTGCGCGACCGCGCCGAGGAGACCGGCGACGCCGCCACCCGCCAGCTCGTCGGCTTCCTCGCCCTCGGCGCGCTGATCCTCGCCGTGGCCGGCGCCCTCGCGGTGTTCTCGGCCCGCTCCATCACCCGCCCCCTGGGCGCCCTCGCCGACGAGGCGGACGCGGTCGCCGGTACCCGTCTGCCCGCCGCGGTCCGGCGCATCCAGGAGGCCGGTCCCGACGCCCTGCCCGCCGCCGGGGCCGACGCACCGCGGGGCGCGCCGCGGGTCAAGGACAGCGCCCGGGAGATCGACCGGCTGGCGGCCGCCCTGCGCAACGTCGAACGGACCGCCGTCGGCCTCGCCGCCGAGCAGGCGGTTCTGCGCCGCACCAGCACCGAGTCACTGGCCAGCCTGGGCCGCCGCAACCAGGCGCTCCTCAGCCGCCAGCTCGGCCTGATCACCACTCTGGAGAGCCAGGAACTCGACCCGGACGCGCTCGCCGAACTCTTCGAGCTCGACCATCTCGCCACCCGGATGCGGCGCAACGCCGAGTCGCTGCTCGTCCTCGCCGGAGAGGAGACCCCCGCCCGCTCGTGGTCGGGGACGGTGCCCGTCTCCGATGTGGTGCGCTCGGCGGTCTCCGAGGTCGAGCAGTACCGGCGGGTGACCTCCGTCGACATCGAGCAGTGCGGAATCCGCGGCCACTCGGTCGCCGAACTCTCCCATCTGCTGGCCGAGCTGGTGGAGAACGCGCTGATGTTCAGCCCGCCCCACCAGCCCGTCGAGGTCTACGGCTGGCGCGACGGCGGCGAGTACTGCCTCGCCGTGCTCGACCGCGGCATCGGGATGACCGAGGAACGTATCCGGGAGGCCAACGACCTGCTGTCCGGAAGGAACAGCGCCCTGCACACCGCCACCACCCGGTTTCTCGGCCACCATGTCGTCGGCGCCCTCGCCGCCCGACTCGGCGCCCATGTCGAACTGCGGCCCACCCAGGGCGCGGGCGTCACGGC
The DNA here is from genome assembly GCF_008806595.1 of Streptomyces luteolifulvus. Lineage (GTDB taxonomy): Bacteria > Actinomycetota > Actinomycetes > Streptomycetales > Streptomycetaceae > Streptomyces > Streptomyces luteolifulvus. The sequence continues at coordinate 47,804 of NZ_VZRB01000015.1, forward strand.
CTATGTCGCCCTGCCCGCCAAACTCGTCCAGGAGCCGTCAACGGCTGTGCTCCGAAGGTGAGTTCAGCACGGCCTCCATCACCGCCCGGGCGATCGGCGCCGCCATCCCGCCCCCGCTGATGTCCCCCCGGTCCGCCGACCCGTCCTCCACCACCACCGCGACCGCCACCCTCGGCTCCAGGTCGTCGTAGCCCTGCGCCCAGGACACGAACCAGGCGTACGGCACACCGGAGTTGCCGATGCCGTGCTGGGCGGTGCCGGTCTTGCCGCCGACCCGGGCGCCGGGGATCGCGGCGTTCCCGCCGGTCCCTTCCCGCACCACGTCCTCCATCAGCTCCTGCATCCGCATCGCGGTCGCCGGATACATGGCCTGCCGCACCGGGTGGGAGCGGGTCGTGGTGAGGGCCGCGCCGCTTGCCGTCGTCGTGTCCTCCACCAGGTACGGCGACACCAGCTGCCCGCCGTTCGCCACCGCCGCCGACACCATCGCCATCTGCAACGGCGTGGCCCGCGTGTTGTACTGCCCGATCGACGACAGCGCGAGCTGCGCCCTGTCGACCGAGGTGTCGAAGGTGCTCTGTGCGACGGAGAACGGGATCCGCAACGCCGTGTCGTTGAAGCCGAAGTTCCGCGCGGTGGCCGTCATCATGTCCACCCCCACGTCCACGCCCAGCCTGGCGAACACCGTGTTGCACGACCACTCGAACGCGGCCCGCAGCGAGGCGTCCTCGCACCCCTCGCTCTCGTTCGTCAGCGAGGTCGTCGTCCCGGGCAGGCGGTACGGCGCCGGGGAGTCGGTCGGCGCGTCCACGTCCGCGATCACGCCCGAGTCCAGCGCCGCCGCCGCGGTGACCACCTTGAACGTCGAACCCGGCGGATAGGTCTGCCGTACGGCCCGGTTGAGCATCGGCTTGTCCCGGTCGTCGTTCAGCCGCGCCCAGGACCGCTCCACCGCCGACCCGTTCCCGGACAGCACCGCGGGGTCGTACGACGGAGTGGACACCAGCGCCAGGATCCTCCCGGTGGCCGGTTCGATCGCGGTCACCGCGCCCTTGCGCCGGCCCAGCATCGAGTACGCCGCCTGCTGCGCGGCCCGGTTGAGCGTGGTCACGACGTCGCCGCCCGGGCTCCGGGCCCGGATCAGCTCGTTCCACAGCGGGAACGGCGAGAGCATCGGATCCGTGCCGGACAGCACCGCGTCCTCGGAGTGCTCCAGGAACGCCGTGCCGTACTCCTGCGAGGCGAAGCCGGTGACGGGCGCGTACAACGGGCCGTTCCGGTAGGACCGTTCGTAGCGCAGCTGCTCGCCGGTGTCCGTGGAACCGGTGACCGGTACGCCGCCGACCAGGATGTCGCCGCGCGGGTGGTCGTAACGGGCGATGTCCTGGCGGCGGTTGGCCGGGTTGTCGTCGTACGACCCGGCCTGGAAGACCTGGACGCGGGTCGCGTTCACCAGGAGCGCCAGCAGCAGGGCGCAGAAGACGGCGGCGAGACGGATGTACCGCGTCATGAGACGTCCTCCCCGTCGTACTGGCTGCGGGCCGAGTCGCTCACCCGGATCAGCAGCGCCACGATCGCCCAGTTGGTCACCACCGACGAGCCGCCCTGCGCGAGGAACGGCATCGCCATGCCGGTCAGCGGGATCAGCCCGGTCACCCCGCCCGCGATCACGAACACCTGGAGCGCCACGATGGAGGCCAGCCCGACCGCGAGCAGCCGGCCGAAGGGGTCGCGCAGGGCCAGGCCCGCCCGGTAGCCCCGCTCCACGAGAAGCCCGTACAGCAGGAAGATCGCGGAGAGCCCGGCCAGGCCCAGCTCCTCGCCCGCCGTCGCCAGGATGAAGTCCGACTTCGCCGCGAAGCCGATGAGGATCGAGTGGCCGAGGCCGAGGCCGGCGCCGAGGATGCCGCCGGCGGCGAACGCGAACAGGGACTGGGCCAGTTGGTTGGGCCCCTGCCCCGCCTCGATGGTCGCGAACGGGTGCAGCCAGTCCTCGATCCTGCCGTGCACATGCGGCTCCAGCCAGCCGACGGCGGCCGCACCCAGCGCGGCGAGCAGCAGGCCGACGGCGATCCATCCGGTGCGGCCGGTGGCGACGTACAGCAGGACCACGAACAGCCCGAAGAACAGCAGCGAGGTGCCGAGATCCCGCTCCAGGACCAGGACACCGACGCTCAGCAGCCAGATGGTGACGATGGGGCCGAGCACGCGGCCGGTGGGGAGCTGAAGCCTCTTGAACCTCCAGATCTGCCGGCCCGCGTACGCCAGCGCGTTGCGGTTGGCGGCCAGATACGCGGCGTAGAACACCGCGAGCAGCACCTTCGCGAACTCGCCGGGCTGGATGGAGAATCCGGCGATCCGGATCCAGATACGGGCGCCGTTCACGGCCGGGAAGAAGATCGGCAGGGTGAGGAGGCCGAGCGCTCCCACGACGCAGACGTAGGCGTAGCGCTGGAGCACACGGTGGTCGCGCAGCAGGACGACGATGACGATGAAGAGGGTCACCCCGAGCGTCGACCACACCAGTTGGGCCGGGGCCGCCTTGTCGCCGGGCGTCTCCAGGTCGAGACGGTAGATCAGGACCAGCCCGAGGCCGTTGAGCAGGACACCGATCGGCAGCAGCAGCGGGTCGGCGTACGGGGCGCGCAGCCGCACCGCGAAATGCGCGAGGAGTGCGAGCACCCCGAGCCCGGCGCCGTAACCGGCGGCGCCGGGCGGGACGGTGCCGTTCTTGGCGAGGCCGACGCCGCAGTAGCCGTACACGGACAGGAGGACGGCCAGGACGATGAGGGCCAGTTCGATGCCACGGCGCCGGGGGAGACGGACCGCTGGAGCGGGCGGGTCCGCCCGCTCCACGGTGGTTCCGGCGTTGGTCATGTCCGGAACTTACCTAAATGAGGTGTCTTGAATGCCTCTGTCGTCAGCACCAGCGTGGCGCGGCGCCGATGTTGTCGATGTAGCGGGCGGCGCCCCAGGCCCAGGTGCCGTCGGTGAGCAGGTACCAGAGCGGGTTGCCGTCGATGTTCTCGCCCGGGGTCTTGCAGAAGATGGAGACGACCTCGCCCCGCTCCGCGTACCGGATGATCTGCCCGCCACGGTTCGGCGCGCTGCGCAGGGCGAGTGAGCTGGCCGTGACGACACCTCGGTAGAGGGTCTGACCCTGCTGGTCACCGGGGCGGCCACCGCCGCTGTCGGGGCGGCCGGAGCTGGTGCTGCTGCTGTCGCCATTGCCGGTCGGGCGTCCGCTGCTGGTGCTGCTGTTGCTGTTGCTGTTGGGCCTGCCTGAGCTTGTGCTGCTGTTGCTGTTGGGTCGGCCTGAGCTGGTGCTTGCGCTGTCGCCGTTGCCGGTCGGGCGGCCGGTGCTTGTGCTGGTGGGGCGGCCGGTGCTTGAGCTCGTGCCGGTTCCGTTGTCGCTGGGGCGGCCGGTGCTTGAGCTGGTGCTGTTGCCGCTGTTGGTGGGGCGGCCGGTGCTTGAGCTCGTGCCGGTTCCGTTGTCGCTGGGGCGGCCGGAGCTCGTGCTCGTGCCGTTCCCGTTGTTCGTCGGGCGCCCGGTGCTCGTGCTGCTGGGGCGGCCCGAGCTCTGACTGGCGCCGTCCCCGTCGTCGGTGGGGCGTCCGGTGCTTGTGCCGTTGCTGCTTCCGTTGCTGTTCCCGTTCCCGTTCCCATTGCCGGGGCGGGAGCCCTGGTTGCTGCTGCCCCAGTCGCCGTCCGCGACAGCGGGGGTGACCGCGGCCGCGGTGACGAGGGCGCCGGCGGCGGTCGCTATGGCGAGGCGGCGGGCGAGCGAGGAGCGCAGGGGCATGAGAGATACCTCCATAAAGGGGCGAAAGGGTCTAAGTTGACCAATCGCCACATTAGGAGCGTTCGAAGGGCGTCGCCCGTCACACTGCGCCATCGGGGAGGCCCTGCGCACCAGGCTTCCCCTGAGGCAGCGTCAGCCTCGCGCAGGCCCCGCCGTCCGGCGCGTTCCCGAACTCCAGCCCCGCGCCCAGCACCTCCGCCTGCCCCAGCGCGATCGTCAGCCCCAGCCCGTGCCCCCTCGTCCCGCCCTCCGTGCGGAACCGCTGCGGCCCGTGCTCGACGAGGTAGGCCGGATAGCCGTCCCCGTGGTCCCGCACGGTGACGGCGGGCCCGTCCACGGTCAGTACGACCGGCGCCCGTCCGTGCCGATGCGCGTTCGCGACGAGATTGCCGAGCACGCGCTCCAGACGCCGCCGGTCCGTCTCCACATGGGCGTCCCGTACGACCCTGACGTCGGAGTCGGTTCCCGACGCCCGCACCACCCGTTCGGCCAGCGCCGCCAGCTGCTCCGTGTCCAGGTCCAGCCGCTCGCGCCCGGCGTCCAGGCGGGAAATCTCCAACAGGTCCTCGGTGAGCGTGCGCAGCGCGGCCACCCGGTCGCGCACCAGCTCGGTCGGGCGCCCCGGCGGCAGCAGTTCGGCCGCCGCGTGCAGTCCGGTCAGCGGGGTGCGCAACTCGTGCGCCACGTCCGCCGTGAACCGCTGCTCGCTCAGTAGCTTGCTCTGCAGCGACGCCGCCATGGAGTCCAGCGCGGCGGCCACCGCGGCGACCTCGTCCTGCGGCCGCGCCGGCTGCTTCGTACGAGGGTCGTCGACGCGTGCGTCCAGGTCGCCCGCGCTGATCCGCCGGGCCACCTGCGCGGTCGCGTGCAGCCGCCGCGTCACCCGGGTCACCGCGAGCGCGCCGACCAGCAGTGTCGCCCCGATCGCCAGCGCCGACGACCACACGATCGCCCGGTCGAGCCCGTCTATCGTGCGCTTGCCCTGCGAGTAGTCGACCTCCACGGCGATGGCCCGCCCGCCGTCCACCGGGCCCGCCGCCCACATCGTCGGGCGCCCGCGGTACTCGCCGACCATCGTGCCGCGCCCCCCGGCCGCGGCCAGCGCCCTCAGCTGCGCCGGCAGGCCGACCGGGTCGACACCGGTGCCCGGCACCAGCGTGTCCCCGGCCTCGTACGCCGCCGTCGCCTCGGCCAGCCGGTCCAGCGCGAGCTCGCGGGCCTGGCCGACCGTCTGGTTCGTCACCGAGACATGCACGAGCACGCCGAGCAGGGCGGCGAGCGCGCAGCACATCACGGTGATGAAGGCCGCGGTCTTGGCGCCGAGCGAGCCTGCCCACCGGGGGAGCCTCATCGCGCGCTCGCGGACGCCGACGGGGAGGGGGAGGCCGACGCGGAGGGGGAGTGCTTTCCGCTCCCCGTGCGCAGCATCTCGTCGTGCGTGAGCAGCATGAGGCGCTGGTCAGGGTCCCAGGTCCACTGGAAGCGGTACTCGTAGTCCGCGATGTCGGACGGCGAACGGATGATCACGGACCGCCCCGCCAGCTCGACCCCGGTCACGGCGTCGTCGTTCGACATGACCTGGACCAGCCGGCCGCCCTGGACGGTGTAGACACGTACGGCCGTCTGATGGCCGGGCAGCAGCCGGAACCCCAGTGTCAGGTCGTCGTGCCCGTCGCCGGTCAGATCGCGGTAGTAGGCCTTGAGGACCGGACACCGGCCGCCGGTCACCTGCCGGCGGCAGTAGGTCATCCGGCGGGCCGTCTCACGGTACGGCGCCTTCGCACCCGTATACGAGTCCGGGTGCTGGACGATCTCCGTCCGTACGACGGCCACCGGGTCCACCCTGTGGATGTCGTCGCCAGGAACCGCGATGCCCTTCATCAGCTCGGCCTCGCCGTCGTCGTAGTCCCAGGCCGGACTGGACGCCGGCGCCAGATCCGGCCACAGCTTGTCCGGGCTGGTCGCGGTCGGGATCGAACCCTCCCCGCGCAGCCCGCCGGCGTCACCGCAGGCCGCGACGGCCGCCGCCACGAGGGCGATGAAGGCGGCGGCAGGGGCGGGTCGACGGGCGGGCACTGTGCTCCAGGGGTTCGGGCAAGGGGGAGAGGGCGGAGAGGCAAGGAGAACAGGGGAAGAGGGCAAGGGGAAGAGGGAGGGAGACGGCGGGACCGTCCATCGGCCAGGCGGTCGACAGCCCCGTACACCCTATGCACGACTACTCGGTGAGCTCCTCCAGCAGCCGGGCCGTCGGCAGCCCCGCCCGGAGGTACTCGACGAAGAGCTCGTTGTGCAGCGCCCACGGCGAGCGACGGGACCGTATCAGCCGTATCGCCTCGTCCGCGGGCTGCCCCAGGCGGACCAGCGCGTGCGCGACGACCAGGCCCGAGCGGTTGTAGCCGTGGTAACAGCGGACCAGGACCCGGCGGCCCCCGTCCAGCGACTCGCACGCGGCCTGTGCCAGACGGATCACGCCCGCGAGCTGCGTCCCGTCCAGCGGTCCGTCGGGAATCGGCCACACATGATGCTCGACGCCCGGATCGGGCCCGTGCCCCGGCAGCCTCAGCAGGGTCTGCACAAGATCGAACTGGTCCCGTACGACGGCGAACTCGAGCTGCCCGGAGAGCCCCGTGAACTCATGCCCGCCCATCCACAGACCCGGCACGATCTCACTCCACGGGCTGTCCGGAGCCGGTACGTCGGGTGGATTCCTGCGTGTCCGCAACGGCGCCTCCCCAAGCCCCTGCCCCAGCCAACTATCCCCAAAGGTAACCGGCTTCTTGCCCCTGGAGCACCCCGTCTGTTCCCATGGTCGAGGGGTGATGGTGCATGAGCGGACTGCGCGTCATTCCGACCTGGCGGCACGGTCAGGAGCGGCTGTACGTATGCCTCACGGACGGCAGGAACATCGCCTGGTACGACCGTGAGGCAGCTCGCGTCAACCTGCTGAGCGAGGACCGCAGAGACGAGATCCTCGCGGCCCTCGGACCCTTCATCACGGGCCCGGTGGCGGTGGGCCCGCCGCCCGTCCCGACCCCCGCGGAGCTCACCCGCCTCTCCCTCCACCCGGACGACGACCTGGCGCCGAACCGCCCCGGCGAGGCGCTCCAGGTGGCCCTGGACCGCGATCCCGGCCCGGCACACCGCCTGCGCCCCGACCCGCGCCGCAGGGCGCTGGCCGCGGAACAGACGGTGGGGGAGGCCCTGGACCGTCTCGACGGCGCGGGCTGGCACACGCTGCACTCCGTCCCGCTGCCCGGCGGGGACCGTATCCATCACCTGGTGATCGGCCCCGGCGGCCTGTTCGCCGTCCACGCGCTGTACGCCCGCAGGACGCGGGTCACGGTCGCCGACCCCATCGTCACGCTGGGCCGCCACGAACCCCGCCCGCTGCTGCGCGGCGTCCGCGCCGACGCCGACCGCGCCTCCTACGCCCTGACGGCCGAGGTCCACCCGGTCCTCGCCCTCGCCGGCCCCACTGAGGTCGCGATCACCGCCCCGCTCCGGGACCTCCGCGTCCTCACGGACGAGGAACTCTCGGGCCTGGCCCGCCTGGGGGGAATGCTCAAACCGGCGGACGTGGAGGCCTTGCACGCGATGGCGCGGGATCGGAATACGTGGGGGCGGGTGTGAGCGCGGGGTGACCGCGTGACGGGGCCGCGGGGTGAGCCGGCCGTGACCGCGGAAGGTGGTCAGGGCGGCGAGCCCGCCCGCTCCGGGTGCGGTGGCGGGCCCTTGGGATCGCCACGTTTACGGGCCGCAGGGCGCGAGCCGGCCGTGACCGCCGAGCATGGTCGTCATGGCAGTGAGCCCGCGCGCTCCCGGTCGAGCAGTGGGCCCAGCAGATCGCCGTAGTCCTGGAGGCGGGGCGCGAGATCCTGTGCCCGGAACGTCAGCTGTGCCGGCGCGCCGCATTCCTCCACCTCGCTCCAGGTGACGGGCGCGGAGACCAGCGGTTCTGCCCGTGCCCGCAGGGTGTAGGGCGTGGCGGTGGTCTTGCGGGCGGCGTTCTGGCTCCAGTCGACGAAGACCTTCCCGGGCCGCAGGCTCCGTGTCATCCGGTGGACGACGAGCCGCGGCATGGCCTTCTCGGCCTCGACGGCGAGCTCCTTGGCGTACTCGGTGGCTCCCTCGGACGGACACGGCTGGAGGGCAGCCAGCAGATGCAGCCCCTTCGACCCGGACGTCTTGGCGTACGCCTCGATCCCGTCCGCCGCCAGCCGCTCCCGCAGCCACAGGGCGACCTCGCAGCACTCGACGGCGGTCGCGGGCGGACCCGGGTCGAGGTCGAAGACAAGCCGGTCGGCCCGGCCGGGCGCGTCGATGACCCACTGGGGTGTATGGAACTCGGTGACGAGATTCGCGGCCCAGATGAGGCTGGCCAGGTCCTGCACCAGCACCATCCGGGCCGGCCCCTCCGACCGGGGCACCTCGGCGGTGGTGACCCAGTCGGGCGTACCCGGCGGCACGTTCTTGGCGAAGAACATCTGCCCGTCCGGCCCGTCGGGATAGCGCAGGAAGGACAGGGGCCGGTCACGCAGATGGGGCAGCAGGACGGCCGAGGTGGTCGCGTAGTAGTGCAGCACCTCGCCCTTGGTGAACCCGGTGGCGGGATACAGCACCTTCTCCAGATTGCTGAGCGCGACCCGCCGCCCCTCCACCTCTGTGATCGGCGTCATACGATAAGAATCCCAAAGATTCGGGCTGAAGTGATCTGAAATTGCCGCAAACCGTTCGAAAGGGTGCTGCACGTGCGATCCATCTGGAACGGCGCCATCTCGTTCGGCCTGGTCAGCATCCCGATCAAGTTGGTGAACGCGACCGAGAGTCACTCGATCTCCTTCCGCCAGATCCACCTGGAGGACGGCGGCCGCGTCCGCTACCGCAAGGTCTGCGAGCTGGAGGACCGCGAGATCAGCGGGGCGGAGATCGGCAAGGGCTACGAGGACGCCGACGGCACGATCATCCCGATCACCGACGAGGACCTGGCCCACCTGCCGCTCCCGACGGCGAAGACGATCGAGATCGTGGCCTTCGTGCCGACAGACCGGATCGACCCGCTCCAGATGGACGCCGCGTACTACCTGGCGGCGGGCGGCGCCCCGGCCGCAAAGCCGTACACACTGCTGCGGGAGGCCCTCAAGCGCAGCAACAAGGTGGCGATCGCGAAGTTCGCGCTACGGGGCCGCGAGCGCCTGGGCATGCTCCGGGTGGTGGGGGACGCCATCACCATGCACGGCCTCCTGTGGCCGGACGAGGTCCGCGCCCCCGAGGGAGTCGCCCCCGACACGAGGGTCACCGTCAACGAGAAGGAACTCGACCTGGCAGACGCGCTGATGGACACCCTCGGCGAGGTCGATCTGGAGGACCTGCACGACGAGTACCGCGAGGCCCTGGAGGAGGTCATCGCCGCGAAGGCCGCGGGCGAGACGATGCCGGAGGCACCGGAACCGGCACGGGGCGGCAAGGTGCTGGACCTGATGGCCGCGCTGGAGAAGAGCGTGCGCGAGGCGCAGGAGTCGCGGGGCGAGGAGCCCGCGGAGGAGGCGGAGGTCAGACACCTCCGGCAACGGAAGACGGCGCGGGCGGCACCGAAGGAGACGACGGGGAAGAAGTCGACGGCGGCGAAGAGCACGGCGAAGAAAACGACGGCCAGGAAAAGCACGGCGGCGAAGAAGACCACCGCACAGAAGACCACTGCACAGAAGTCCGCTGCAGAGAAGAGCACGGCGAAGAAGACCGCGGCAAAGAAGACCACCGCAAAGAAAACCACAGCTAAAAAGACCGCGAAGAAGACGGCGTCCCGCAAGCGGACAGCGTGACCGCATGACCGCGCGACCTGCGCACCACGTGGGCAACTGCCCCGCAGCCGCAGGTCCCGTCAGTCGTGCCGGCTTCGGCTCACCCGAGCCAGTGCCGTCCGGCTCAGCCGATGACCTTGGCGGCCTCGATGATCACGGGCTGGGTGGGCACGTCCTGGTGACCCCGGCTGCTGCCGGTCCGCACCTGCTTGATCTGATCGACGACGTCCTGCCCCTCGACGACCCGCCCGAACACGGTGTACCCCCAGCCGCTCGGGCTCTTCGCCGTGTAGTTGAGGAACTCGTTGTCCGAGACGTTGATGAAGAACTGGGCGGTGGCCGAGTGGGGGTCACTGGTCCGCGCCATGGCAACGGTGTAGGCGTTGTTCTTCAGCCCGTTGTCGGCCTCGTTGGTAATGGGAGCCAGGGTCGGCTTCTGCGCCATGTCGGCGGTGAACCCACCGCCCTGAACCATGAACCCGTTGATGACCCGGTGGAAAATGGTGCCGTCGTAGTGCCCGTTGCCGACATACGTCAGGAAGTTCTCAACGGTCTTGGGCGCCTCGGCGTCATGGAGCTCGAGAACAATACGGCCGTGATTGGTGGTCAGCTCGACCCTGGACATGGAATTCGTCCCTTTCTGACGGGGCTTGGCCGCAGCATCTTGTCACACGACGTCAGACGCCCTCCTCCAAAGGCCCGGTGGGCTCCCCGACACGAGGCACGCCGATACGCCGACAGGGGTACGACACCGGCCCGAGGGAGGCGGGCCCGAGGGAGGCGGCAGCCATGCGGAACCTGACGGTCATAGAGGCCCCGTCGATCCTCGGCCTGCGCCCGTCCGGCGTGGAGGACCTGCCGACGGCATTGATCCAGGCCGGACTCCTGGACCAACTCGGGCTGACGAACGCGGACACCCACACCCGGGTCGAAGCACCGCCGTACGACCCGAGGCGTGACGAGGAGACAGGAATCCTCAACGCGGCAGCCATCGCGCACTTCTCCGCAAACCTGGCCGATGCGGTAGGCGACGCCCTCGACCACGATCTCTTCCCCCTGGTCCTGGGCGGAGACTGCACGATCCTGCTCGGCAACCTCCTGGCCCTGCGCCGCCGCGGGGGCCGCTCCGGCCGCTACGGCCTGCTGTTCCTCGACGGCCACACCGACTTCTACCAGCCGTCGGCGGAGCCGAACGGAGAAGCGGCGTCGATGGAACTGGCCCTGGCAACGGGCCGCGGCCCACGCCTGCTCACCGATCTGGAAGGCCGAGGCCCGCTGGTGCGCGAGGAGAACGTGGTCGCTTTCGCGTTCCGCGACGCAGCCGAGTCGACACAGGCAGGAATGCAACCGCTCCCGCAGACACTGCACGCGATCGACTTGGACGCCGTACGCGCATGGGGCGCGGAAGCGGCGGCGCACCGTGCGCTGGGCCTGCTCGGCACCGCGTACTGGATCCACCTGGACGCGGACGTCCTGAGCGACGACGTCATGCCGGCAGTCGACTACCGCCTGCCGGGCGGCCTGACGTGGCAGGAACTGGAGGACGTCCTGCACACAGCTCTGTCCGACGAACGAGCGCTGGGCCTGGACCTCACCATCTTCAATCCCCACCTGGACCCGGACGGCACCCTCGCAGCCCGCCTCACGGAGTGCCTGAGCCGGACGCTGACGGCACGCGGCGGCCAGGAAAGATGATCACGTCCGGCGAAGGGCTCCCGGCCGAGGCCGGGAGCCCTTCGCTTACCTCGGGAGTTCACTACCTCGGGAAATCACGGTCCAGAACTGATCGCACTTCCCTGATCTCACGCTTCCATCCATCACTCTTCATGAGCTCGCGATCCCAGGCGACCACAGGATCATCCCCTGCCACGCAGTATCCGTAGATCTGGTCCGCGATGTCGTCCGTGAAGAGGTGGTCGAAATGAAAGGCTCCCTCGAACGTCAGCCACGCGATTCCCTCCGCGTGCGCAGACGCCTTCCGCAGGCACTCCCGCAGATAGGCCGGAAAATCCGGGCCGTCCAGGCGGTCTTCCTCGAAGGTGAGGTCGTACTCCCGGACGGTTGCCTGCCTCTCTCTGGGCTCGGAGGACATCTCATAGAGTCCGACCTCGTCCGGACCTGTGCCCCACATGTCGAACTCGCCCTCTCGCAGGGGGGATTCGACCCGCCCGATCGTGAACAGGATGACGACCGCGGGGCCGCTCCAGGTGATCGCCTCCTTGAGGGAGCTCACAGGAGGCCCCACTTCGCCAGGTTCTTGGGACCGGGCTTCATCGCAGTGATGACCTTGCCCTGATAAGGCCCTTCCTTCGCCACCATGATCACCACCACCTGGCCATTGACCTTCTTGGCGAAACCCCTGGCCTGGGTGCCACCAGTCTTCCAGTCGAACGTCTTGTCCGGCGACGTCAGAACCTGCGAGAAGTTCTGCTTGAAGTACTCGAGCTGGGAGGCGACGCTTCCCTTGTTGGGAATCAGCCCGTCGTCCTTCAGGTGCCGCATCGCGTGACCGCCGCCCTTGTTCAGGTCGGTGAAGGCATCCGCGACTGTGTCCTGCGTGAAACCGATGGCACAACTCGCGTTGTGCACCAGAACAGGGATTTCGCCCGCCAGCACATAGTACGTGTGGAAGTCGGCGACGTTCAGATTGTGGACGCGCTGCTCGGCCGCGGCCCACGCCTTGGTCCCGCTGACCGGTGCGGAGGCACCGGCGTCGGTCCGCAGCGCGTCGCCGGGCTCGAGCTGCCCGGCGTCCCGCCAGGTGTTCTCGTCACCCGCCACCCAGAAGGGGTGGTTGTCGGTGGCCACCAGCGTGCCCGTGGCCTGCCCGTCGGGACCGGTGACGGTGACGTCCACCAGGTTCTTCTGACCTCTGCTGCCGATGGTCAGCTGGACGCGCTTGGCCTGGGTGCGGCCGGACTCCGGGTCGGTGGCCATGACCTGGTCGCCTATCCGGATGTCCTCGATGGCCTTGGTCCGGCCGTCGGCCATCAGGACCCGGGTGCCCGGCGTGAAGCTGCTCTTCCCACAGTTGACCTTCTTGAAGATCTTCAGCTTGAGGGCGCTGAGAGCGAGGCCCGACAGGCACGAGGGCTTCTTGGTCTGCAGGCATTTCTCGATCTCGTCGGCTCCGATGTACCAGGCGATCAGGCGGTCGAGATAGGTGGTGGTGATGCAGCCCATGCCGCCGGCGCCGTCACCGCCGCAGACGAGGAGCGTCTCGCCCGGCTTCAGTTCCCCGTTCTCCATGACGATGGAGCGGTAGTCGACCAACCGCCTCTCGAGTGCCGCGCGAAGCTCCGCATCGGTGAGCGGCTTGCTGGTCTCCAGAGCCGCTTCCTGCTGGATCTGCTCCTTCAGTTCCTTGACCAGCAGGTCGGCGGCGGTCCCCAGGGCCTCGGTGTACGCCTCGGCGGCCGCGGCGTAGTCCGCTTCCGCGGCCAGCTGGGAAAGACGGGCCTCATAGGCGGAGTTGTTGGCGTCGAGGGAGTAGCCGTGGGCGATGGCGGCGGAGTGCTGGGCGCGCTGCGCCGAGCGGGCCGCCGCCTGTGCGTCCACCCGGGCCGCCGCGGCGGCGTTCCGGGCCGTCTTCGCGGACTCGGCCGCCTCGGCGGCGGAGACAGCGGCCTGGTCGGCCGATTTGTCGGCCTGCTGAGCGTACGTGTTCGCCCGCTTGGCGGACGCATCTGCCTCGTTGGACCATTCGATGGCCTTGGCGGCGTCCTGACGGGCCTCCGCGGCGACCTTCTGGGCCAGTGCGGCGTCCTTCTGCGCAAGCGCCCCCGACTTGTACGCAGCCTGCAGCAGGATGTTGACCTCGGCGAGGTGGGCGGCGGCGTTGGCGTCCCGCTGGCGCGCCTTGTACAGGCCGACCTCCAGGAAGGGCCGGAGGCCGGACGCCGGTCCCGACAGCACGGCCTGCGCCGCGGCCTGGACCTCTGGGCCCCCAACGGCCAGGGCATCGGCGACCGCGACGCGGTCATCGTCCTCCTGCGCCTTGTACTGGCCGGTCTCCAGAAACTCCGCCATGTCGGCCGCGGTACCGTCGAGCGCCTCACTCGCGGCGGCCTTCACGCCCGGCCCGCCATCTGCCGCGATCTTGGCCACGGCGACCCGGTCGTCGTCCTCCTTGCCCGGGTAGGCGCGCGTGCGCAGCCACTCGCGCACCTGGTCGATCGGCTTGTCCAGCACGTCCAGCGCGGCCTGCCGCTGCGCGGGGATCTCGGTGGTCGTGGCGATGTGACCGACGCTGGCGCGGTCGTCCTGTTCCATGGCCAGCGCCAGCCTGACGCGCACGAACTCGGCTATGTCCTCGTCGCTTCCCGCCAGCGCGTCCCCGGCGGCCTCGCGGACCCAGCTTCCGCCGCTGGCGAGCAGGTTGACCGCAGCCTGGCGTCCCTTGGCGGCCGTGACCGACAGGTCGGTCGCCGCCGCGGCCTCGGTCACCAACTGCTGTGTCCGGGCGCCGAGTTCCTGGATGCGGCCGATCTCCCACTGGGAAGCGGCCACCTTCTCGTCGTGAGCCTCAGCGGCCTCCTCGGCCGCCAGGACCGCCTCGTCCTGCTGCTGGGCCAGCCGCTCGGCGTCCGCCTTGCGGGCCAGCTCCACCACGGTCGAGGCCTGGTCGGCCGCCTTCATCGCGTTGTTCGCGGCCTCGGTGGCCGCGTTCGCCGCCTCGGTGGCCGCTTTGGCGGCGTCCACCGCCTTGCCCGCATCGTCGGCGGCCTTGTTCGCCGCTAGCGCCGCCGCCTCGGCGTGCGCGGCGGTTTCGTTGGCTGCGTCGCGCGACTGCCGGGCGGCCGTGGCGGCCTGCTTGGCGTTGGACTGCGCCACTCCCGCCGCCCGCGTGGCCTGGTCGGCGAGCCGCTTGGCCTTGGCCGCCGCCGCGGCGGCCTCGTCGCCCTTGGCACCCGCCTCGCCGGCCCAGCGGCCCGCGTTCGCGGCGGCGGCAGCAGCCGCCGCCGCGTTCGCACCCGCGCTGGCCGCTGCACCGGCGGCGATCGCCGCCTGGTCGGCTGCGATACCGGCCTGGTCGGCGGCGGTCGCCGCCTTCCGCGCCCCGGAGGCGGCGGCGTTCGCCTTGTCCGCCGCTCGGCGGGCCGCGTCGGCCCGCCCGGCGTCACTGGCCGCCGCGCCCGCGGCCGACCTGGCCACGGATGCCGCGTTGCCGGCCTGGCTGGCGGCGTAGGCCGCCTGCGCTGCCGCCGAGGCGGCCACCCGTGCCGTCGCGTTCGCCGCAGCCGCCGAGGACACCGCCGTACGGGCCGCGGCTGCCGCCCGCTCGGCGGCAGCCGCCGCCCGCGTCGCGGCCGCTGCCGCCCGGCCGGCCGACTCCTTGGACTCCAGCGCCTCCGCCGCGGCGGCCTGCGCGGCCGCCTTCGCCGCCTGCGTTGCCTTCTCCGCCTTGGCCGCCTCTTCCTTGGCGGTCTCGGTCAGCTCCCTGGCGCGCTTCTGCGCCGTGTCGGCGAGTGTGGCCAACTGCGCGACGGTCAGCGTCTCCTGGTCACGCGCGGCCGCGACGGCCCACCCGTCGTCCAGGAAGTCCTGTACGTCCTCGTCGGTGCCGTCCAGCGCCTGTCCCGCGAGCAGCTTCACGTTCGTGCCGCCGGCGTACATGAGCTGGGCGACCCGGACCCGGTTGTCGTCGGCCCGCGCCTTGTTCTGCCCCGTCTCGATGAACGCGCTCACGTCGTCGGCCGTGCCGCTCAGCGCCGTGTTGCCGGCCTTCTTCACGCCCGGACCGCCGAGGGCAATGATCTGCCCCGCCTGGACGCGCTGGTCCTCCTCGTAGGCCGCGGTGAAGCCACCGTCCAGGAAGGCCTGCAGCTCCGTCTCACCGCCGCCCAGCGCGGTGTTGGCCGCCTCCCGTACGCCCGGACCGCCGATGGCCATGATCTGCGCCACCTCGACCCGCAGGTCCTCCAGCTGGGCGGCCGGCAGGTCCACGTCCATGAACGTCTGGACGTCCTCGATCGAACCCAGCAGGGCCGCCTCGGCCGCACGCCGGACGCCCTGACCGCCGTACTCCCACTCCATGAGGACGTCGGCTCGCGTGTATTCCGGTACCTCGTCGACCGCCGCGGCAGGACGCAGGTCCAGGCCCAGAACCATCACCAGGGCGATCAGCGCCGCCACGGAGCCGCGCCAAACCGGCACGGCCCGCAATCTGACACTCAACGTGTCACTCCCTTGTTCCGTTGTTCCGTCGAGATTCTGCTCGTTGAATTCAGCACACACTCTTTAACCGCACCATACCGTTTCCATGCCGCATTCAATGGGGCGACCACCGTCGCCCCATTAACCAAAACCACCACCTTCGCTCACCTTTCAGGACAACTTTCGTAACCTGTCGTTATCCTTTCTTGATGTAAACCGGTACAACCTTTTGCGAGTGTGACTGACTCCATAACGACCCGTCACTTCCCGTCCCATTTAGGGGAGTTCACGAGTGGACAGGCTCAGGGATGCGAGGTTGTATGGGACGCTCAAGCAGTTTTCCGGCAGGTGGTCAGAGGGCTATTTCATTGCCGGGAGTGGGGGGCTGTGTATTATTTCCGAGTCCTTCACGCCCGTGCGCGAAATGCGTTCCGTCCGGTAATTCCTCGTCCGGAGCAACAAGCCAGGATTGTGATGAAGGGACATTTCCCCATGCCGCCGAGAGCGCACCGCAAAAGACTCATAGGCACAGCCATGGCGGCTCTGGCGGCCGGTGCCCTGGCGTGGGCCGCCACGGTGGGCAGTGCCGCGTCCGGGGCAGCGGTTGCGGTGGCTGACGAGGCTCCCGGCTACGCCGTCGAGGACTTCGACTACCCGCAGGCGGACAAGATCCTCGCTGAGCAGAACATCCTGCTCAAGCGAGGCGACGGCCACATCGTGCTCGCCGACTGCGCGACCGGTACAGGTCAGCTGGAGGTCATGGCCCGTGACAAGAGCAAGGTCTGCTTCGCCGTCAAGGGCAACTCCGGCTGGCTGACCGTGGAGATCCCCTCGGTCTATCTCATCCGGGGCAACGACTACGCCACCGAGGCGGACCTGACGGTCGGTACCGAGGAAACGACGTACGACATCACCAAGAACACCTGGACCCCCGTGGGTGAGAGCGCGGACGAGCAGGCCCGTGAGTGGACGCTCCTGGAGCTTCGGACCTCCAAGTAGCGCCCCGCCGAGCCCTCCTGCCCGAATCCGCCACCACCCACACCAGGGAACCGATCTCATGACCTACGCCAGACCTGTGCGCCTCGCCGCACTGACCTTGGGCGCCGCCCTGCTCACGGCCGGCCCCGCCGCCGCCGTCACCGGCCCCTCCGTCGCCGACACCACCTATGCCTACGCCGCCCAGATCACCGTCGGCGACCACGACCGGGGCTGCTCCGGCGTCCTGGTCGACCGCGAGTGGCTGCTCACCGCCGCCAGCTGCTTCGCCGACGACCCGGCCGCGAGCCTGACCGTGCCCGCGGGCAAGCCGGCCCTGAAGACCACCGCGGTCGTCGGCCGCTCCGATCTGTCGGGCACCGCCGGCGCGGTCCGCCAGATCGTCGAGCTGGTCCCGCGCACCGACCGCGACGCGGTCCTGGCCCGCCTGAACCGCCCGGTCACCAACGTCGCCCCGATCGCCCTGGCCACCGCAGCGCCCACCCCCGGCGAGACACTCACGCTGGCCGGCTACGGCCGCACCGCGAGCGAATGGGCACCGCTGAGCCTGCACACCGGCCCCTTCACCGTGGACACCGCCGCCACCACGACCGCCTCGGTCACGGGGACGGACGGCGTGGCCGCGTGCATGGGCGACACCGGCGGTCCCCTCGTCCGGGTCAGTGACGGCACGGCCCAACTGGCCGCGCTGGGCAGCCGGTCGTACCAGGGCGGCTGCTACGGCATCGATGCCGCCGAGACCAGAACCGGCGGCATCGTCACACGCGTGGACGACCTGGCCTCCTGGGTGAACTCCACCACCGGCGCGGTCCGCGTCACCGACTTCAACTGCGACGGCGTCGAGGACACCGCGGTCTCCGACCCCAAGGCGGCAGTCGGCGGGAACGACGGCGCCGGTGTCGTCCGGGTCGTCTACGGCGGAGGCAAGGGAACCGCCGAGATCAACCAGGACCTGGACTGGGTGCCGGGCGGCGCCGAGGCGGGCGACTGGTTCGGCGAGAGCATCGCGACCGTCGACCACAACGAGGACGGCTGCACCGACCTGGTCGTCGGCACCCCGTCGGAGGACCTGGGCTCCGTGGCCGACGCGGGCATGGCCGACGTCCTGTACGGCGCGCCGAACGGCATCGGCACCGGTGCGGTGAAGGACACCCACCTCGAGCAGGAGACCGGCACCGGGTCCATCGGCGGCTCGAAGCCCGAGACCGGTGACCGGATGGGCCAGGCCCTGGCCGCCGGCACCACCGCCTCCGGCGAACCGTTCCTGGTGATCGGCGCACCGGGCGAAGCCATCGGGTCCGTGGCCAAGGCAGGCGTCGCGTTCTACGTGCGCGACAGCACCAGCATCGGTATCACGACCGCCAACGTCAGCATCACCCAGGACAGCACGGGCGTGCCCGGTGCCGTGGAGGCGAACGACGCCTTCGGCGCCAGCATCGCGGCCGACGCCAACCACATCGCCATCGGCGCCCCGAGCGAAGCCATCGGCACCCACGCCAACGCGGGCAACGTGGCGGTCTTCTCCCACCGGCTCAACTCCGAGAACCGCCCGACCGCGCTCTTCGGCCTGGACCAGGACCTGGACACGGTCGCCGGAACCGCCGAGGCGGGCGACCAGTTCGGCAGGTCCCTCGCGCTGGTGGCCCACCGCCCCTCCGGAGCGGCCGCCGCCACCGACTCCATCCTCGCGGTCGGTTCCCCCGGCGAGGACCTGGACATCTCCGGCGACGACAAGGCCGACGCCGGCAACGTGCTCACCTTCCGCATCACCGCTGCAGGGACGTACACCCAGCTGAACAACTACTTCTCGGGTACCGCCTCCGACGACGTGGCCGGCACCTCCGAGGCCGGCGACCGCTTCGGCCAAACCCTCGCCGCCGTCAACACGGCACCCCGCTCGGTCAGCGCCACAGCGACGATGAAGCTCGCCGTCGGCATCCCGGGCGAGGCTGTCGGTACGGCCGCCAAGGCCGGCGCCCTCACCACCTTCTCGCTGCTCGGCTCGCCCGGCGCGAACGACCGTTGGATCGAGGCCGGCACCTCGGGCATCCCCGGCCCGGCAGGCGCCGACCAGCAACTGGGCTCGAGCATCCACTACACCGGAACCAGGCTGTACGTCGGCATGCCCTACGGCCCGTCCACCTACGGCACGCTGCGCGCCCTGCCCCTGTCCAACGTAACGGCCGGCGGCACCAACGCGGCGATCACCACCTACCAGCCCGGCACCGGAGGCCTCCCCGCCGCCGGCAGCCGCTTCGGCTACGCGGCGCGGTAGTGCGGTAGCCCGTCGGTCCGTTTGATCCGGAACTGGAGAGGGCTCCCGACACAGGTCGGGGGCCCTCTCCAGTTCTCAGTGGTTCGGCCATGACTTCTGCGCGACCAGTAGATGGCTCGTGTATCCGTGGCGCTCCGCGTCACACTGACATCGTCCTGAGGGTGATCTCCAGCCGGGTCGCCACGGAAGAGAACCGCCACTCCGAGGGCGTGGTGAGCTCTTCCCCGCGCCACGAGCGCATCCTCCTGTCCCTTGCCGTGGCGCTGATGGAGGCGATGGGCATTCACACGCAGTTCACCGCCGACCCCTGCCAGCGGGACGGCCGCCGTCGGGGGCTTTGTAGTGGCCCCCGACAAGGAGGCTGTCATTGCCAACTGGGTTCGTGGCGACGAGATGTGGCAGGTCGACGTGACGGCCAGGTCGATCACGCTGGTCTCTGGCGAGTGCCCCCGGCGGGGGACACGGGGCATGGGGACGCGCGGCACCATGGGCCGACGCTGGTGAGCTGGTGATCCAGATGGCCGTCCCGGTGAATCGAGCGGGCATGTAGGCGATCGGCGCTCCGGTCGCAGTGTGTGGGGGCTGCCCCTTGCGGCCCCCTGCCGCACCCCAGTGTCCTGGAACGGAGTGATCTTCGGGCCCGATCTGGTGTGGCGCCGCGCCCACCTAGCCATCCTCACGCAGATCAAGTGAGGTGCCTGACGGTGCGTTCCGGGACGCGACCACGACGGGCAAGCCAGTCACCCAGTGGGAGGTCGCCGGGCTTCAGGAACGGATGAGTGTACGGGCTGATCAGGGTCCGGGTCCGCGAGGAGGCCGAGCCCCACCTCGTCGAGGTTCACGTCGGCGACCGTCACCTTGTCCAACGTATGGGCCAAGGCGGGTTCGTCGCGTATGAACGGGTGGCCCAGTTGTTGATCGCGAACACGGCGAGTGCCTCGTGGCCTCCCGGTAGCTGCCCACCGGCAGGATCGCCCGCCTGCCGCGTTCGTTGGCGATCTTCACCATTTTCCGTTCCACGGGGGTCGGTCCACAGCCGCTGCCAGGAGAGCCCGAGCCTGCTCGCCATCGCCCGTGCCGCCGCCGGCCTGGTCTTGGGCTCCGTGAGTTAAAGATCAGTGAATCTCACGGCCTCGCGGAGCAAAGCGGCTGCACCGTCCAGGTCGGCCAACCGGGCCGCGAGTGTTGCTTCGGCAAGACGCAGTGGGAGGGCCGCATTGAACTTCAGTCCGGCCAGCGCACGGGGGTCCACCGCCGGGAGGCACAGGTGGCGGACGGCGTCCGCGGTTGCCTTCTTCCATTCTTGGGGCGTGATGTCCTCGCGCAGCCGCACGTAGGTGTCGGTGGGGCGCTGAAGCGGATCGGCGATGGTGGAGAGGGTGGCGGCCAGAGTGGCGTTGGTGCGATAGCCGGCCCAGGTCCACCACCGGACATTCGTGTCGCGGCCTCCCCGCATGATGACGGTCCCGTCGCCGTACACGAACTCGGCGCTCTCGTCGCGCACGCGAGCGAGGGCACTTTCGGCACGGCGGGTGAGCCTGACCGGAGGGGTCGCGCCGAGCAGGATGTCGCGGGCTGCCCGTGTCAGCTCGTACGACGAGGTACGCGTAAGGCCGACGCCTCCCCACCGAGCCCGCCCGCCACTTTCCACGGGCTCGACGAAGCAGCGGCGGCGCGACCAGTCGATGTACGTCACCTGCCAGCTGCGCCCGGCGAGCAGAAGTCGGCGAGGGCCGACGACCTCGTCCGTGAGCAGCACGGGATCTGTGGTGCCGATCTCGGTGCGGCCCGACAGCACAGTGAACTCGGGGGCGGCGGTGAAGACGGCGGTGAGGTCCATGAAGTGCCGGTAGCCGAACCGATTTTCGGCCTCTGGGCCGATGAACAGAAGTTCGCCGTCCCGGTCCAGGTAGCCCTCCTCAACCAAGTGGCGCACGATCGGCTCGGCGGAAGGGCCGAATGGACCGAGGCCTCCCCACCACTCCTGCCACAGCCGGTCACCGACCCGGTGCTCCTGGAGGCAGAGCGCCAGCACCTGTTGCGCGACGATGTGCCGGGGCTCCGCAGGAGCGATGACCGGCTCCACCCAGCCGCGCGACCAGAGCAGCAGAAGTGCCGCCGCGGACAGGAGGCTGGCGTCGTCGGTGGCGAGGAACAGGCAGTTGCGGCTGGATCCGGGCCGTCGACCGGTGCGGCCCAGTCTTTGCAGGAACGAGGCCACGGTGCTCGGCGCATCGATCTGGACGACCCGGTCGAGGTCGCCGACATCGATGCCCAGTTCCAGGGTGCTGGTGGAGACGATCACGCAGTCGCGAGCCTCGGCGAAGGCTTCCTCAGCCCGACGCCGCTCGTCTGCGGACAGCGAGGCGTGGGACAGGAAAGTGGTCACGCCCTTCGCACGCAGCGCCGCGCCGAGCTCCTCGACCTGCTTGCGCGATTCGCAGAAGACCAGTCGTTTCTCGCCCCGGTGCAATGCCGCGATCACTGTCGCCGCATTGGCCAGGGACCCCACATAGTCGAGCTGGACATCCCCGGGCGGGGGCAGTTTCCGTACCGTCTCCTTCAGGTGCGGGGCGACGACCTGTGCCGTGCGCCGCCCGGCCTTTGCTCCCTGCAACCAGGTGAGCAGCTCCTCCGGGTTACCCACGGTCGCCGACAGGCCGACGCGCTGTACCGGGCGACCGGCCACCCGCTCCAGTCGTTCCAGCACAGCCAGCAGATGCCATCCCCGGTCGTCGCCCGCGAAGGCGTGCACCTCGTCGACGACGATCGCCCGCAGCCCGGAGAAGAACGCCCGGTGGTCGACGTTGGCGCTGACCAGCATGGCCTCCAGGGACTCGGGAGTGGTCAGCAGCACGTCCGGCCGTTCGCGCAGGATGCGCTTGCGGCGGGAGTGTGTGACATCGCCATGCCAGTGCGCGGCTGTGCGCCCCAGCCAGGAGGTGTACGTCTCCAGCCGGGGCAGCAGGTTGTTGAGCAGCGCCTTCAGCGGACATACGTAGAGAACCGAGGTGCCGTCCCAATTCTCCTGCGCCATCCGCGACAGCAAGGGGAAGCACGCGGCTTCGGTCTTCCCACCTGCGGTGGGGGCGATCAGGACGGCGTCCGCCCCATCTGTCAGGGGCGTGATCGCCTCCTCCTGGAGGGTCCGCAGGCGGGGCCAGCCCAGGGTGTTCACGACGTGGTGGACCAACCCCGGGTGAAGCAGGTCCATAGGGTCGGGCGCCACGTCGCTCACGGGAGGTCCAGTTCGACATCGTCGGCGCTGTCCACCGCCGCCGAGTTGCGTTCGACCTCGGTCAGCTCCGAGGCGTTCACCGTGAGTGCGTAGTGCTTGCGCGGATCGAAGTCCTCGAACTGGTCCACACGGTCGAGGACGTCGCCGACGAGCTTCTTGAGGAACAGACGAGGCGCTACCCCCACCTTGCCCCCCAGTGCCCCGCCGACGGCCTTGGCCAGATCGGCGACATATACGTCGTCTGTGATCTCCTTGACTCGCTCGGCCGATGAAGCTCCGGACGCATACAGGTCCCTGATGGTCAGCCCGAGACCGATCAGCGAGTCCAGAGTGAAGCCCGGCAGCCTGAGTTGCACGGCACGCGGGTTGTCGAAGCGCGGATCGGTGGTGAAGTCGGTGGCCAGCCTCTGGGCCAGCGGAGCCAGACGCTGCACGCCCTGTCGGCCGTCGTAGAACGCCGGCGTGCCGGTGATCAGCAGATAGAGGCCGGGGAAGCGTCCGGAGTGCACCTCGTCGATGAGCTGGCGCAGTGCGTTAAGCGCCTTGTCACGGGCATCGGAGCGGACCCGCTGCAGGGTTTCCACCTCGTCCAGCACGACGAACAGGCCCGCGTGCCCGGAGTCGCGCAGCACGGTGAGCAGCCCCTGCAGGAACCCCAGGGCGCCGAAATGGTCGAGGTCGCCGCGCACCCCGGCGGACCTGCGGGCCGCCGCAGCCACATGCGGTTGTCCGCCCAGCCACGCCATGACGGCCGAGGCGGTGGCCTCGTCTCCCGACTCGAGGGCCGCACGGTAACCCCGCAACGCCGTCGCGAACGACGGGGCGTGCCGGGACACCTCGGTGAGCCGGTCCGTCATCAGCCGCTCGACCTTCGCAGGCAGGTCCTCCTCGGACGCACCCGCGGCGAGGGCGTCCTCCTCAAGGGCGTAGAACCACGCATCCACGACCGGCCGCAGCGCGCTCGGGGGGAATCCGGGCGTGGTCAGCCGCTCGGTGAGGCGGCGGTAGACGGTCTCCAGCTTGTGCAGCGGGGTCTCGGTCTCCGAGACCTGGATCTCGGCGACGGCGAAGCCACGCCGCTTGGCCCGCTCCCCGAGCCACCGTGCGAAGAAGGTCTTGCCCGACCCGTACTCGCCGCGTACGGCCTTGAACACGGACGCGCCCGACGCCACCGCGTCGAGCTCGGCGTCCAGCGCACTCTGGAACCGGTCCAGGCCGGTAGCCAGCAGGTCGAGCCCGCTCTCCGGGACGGCTCCCCGGCGCAGCGCGTCGATCACGTCGCGGCGCCTGGCGGCACTGACGGGTCCGTTTCGGCCGGGGCTGTCTGTACTCACCCCGACAGTCTCCCATCGGCTTGGGGCCACGAGGGCACAGGGAGAAATGGGCGGCACCATAGTGCGTTTGGACCGCAGTGCGGACGGATTCTCCGGCCGGCTCCGGATCGCCGATGCTGGTGTCTGGCAGCGGCGTCGGTGAATGCCTTGACTGCCGCCAACCCCGTTGATGCAATGGCATGTTCACCGCCGTGAGGGGCGGTGAGGCAGCGTTCGGTCCGAGACGGAAAGACACAGCGTGGCACTCGACAGTCTGAAACTCAGCGACGCCCTTGCGGACGTCGCTTCCGGCGCCTTACAGCTCCCCGACTTCCAACGCGAGTGGAAGTGGGACGACGAGCGCATCAGGGCGCTCATCGCGACGGTGACACTCGACTATCCGCTCGGGGTGGTGATGGCGCTGCAGACCAATGGCACCTCACTGTTCCGCACCCGGACGCTCAAGGGCGCTGAGGATGCGGAGGGCGAGGTTCCTGATCTCCTGCTGCTCGATGGCCAGCAGCGACTGACCTCTCTCTTCCAGGCACTGCACCGGGATCGCCCGGTGGAGACGGTGGATGCTCGAGGCAAGGAGCTGAGGCGCTGGTACTACGTCGACATCGCCAAGGCCATCGGGCCACCGGCCGAACGCGACGATGCCATCGTGTCCGTGCCCGAGGACAAGATCCTCAAGACCGGCTTCAACCGCAGGGACCTCATCGACCTGAGCACCGTCGAAGGCGAGTGCGCGGCCGGTTACTTCCCGCTCCACTTCGTGTTCGACACCGAGCGAGTGAATGCCTGGCACCAGGAGTACGTGAAGGTCGACGTCACGAACTGGGGGTTCTGGGGACAGTTCCAGATGCACGTGCTCAACCGCATGCAGTCGTTCCAGGTACCGATGATCAAGCTCGCGGCCTCCACGACCATGGACGCGGTCTGTGCCGTGTTCGAGCGGGTGAACACCGGTGGTGTGCCGCTCAACGTCTTCGAACTGCTGACGGCCACCTATGCGGGCAACCAGGAGTACGTGGCCGAGCACGGCGACTACTACAAGCTCCCCGACGTCTGGCTGGACATCAAGAAGGGCCTGACGTCGTCGTACCCCGTGTTCGGACGCATGGAGGCCGGTGTCGAGGACGGGCTCAGCAGCAGTGATTTCCTCCAGGCCGTGGCGCTCGTCCGAACCTGGGAGCGCAAGCGCCGGGAACCGCGCGCCGCGGTCTCGTGTAAGCGCCGTGACCTGCTGGAACTGCCGCTCGCCGACTTCAGCCAGCTCGCTCCGCGGGTGGCGGAGGCCTTCGAGTGGGTGGGGGCGTTCTTGGAGCGGCAATGCATCGTGCGCGCCCCCGACCTGCCGTACCGAACCCAGCTCGTACCGCTGGCCGCCGTACGGACGATTCTCGGCGAGGAGACCGAGACAGCGGCGGCCGACGAACTGCTCACTCAGTGGTACTGGTGCGGCGTGCTTGGCGAGATGTACGGCGGTTCGACGGAGAGCCGCTTCACCCGCGACGTTGAGCAACTCATCGAACGACTGCAGGGCAACACTGAAGTAGTCCCCGACACCATCGCCGAAGCGGCCTTCCTGGATGACCGGCTGGACACTCTCAGCACGCGTAACAGCGCCGCGTACAAGGGGGTTTACGCCCTTCTGGTCAAGCAGGGGGCGGTGGACTGGTACTTCACGGAAGCACCTCTGAACGCCGCGCGTCTGGCCGAGTACAGCGTGGAGGTGCGCCAGATCTTCCCGAAGGCGTGGATCGACAAGAACCACCGGGCCTACAGCAACAGGGCGAACTCGATCATCAACAAGACGCCTTTGTCCCTGCGGGCCAGTAAAAGCATGACCGGATCGCCCGCCGGCTACCTCAAGACGCTCGCGCTCGAGTCGGGAATGCGCCCCGAGTGGTTCGACGACGTCATCGGCACTCACCTCATCGACCCCGCCGCGCTGCACGCGGGCGATTTCGAGCAGTTCTACGAGAACAGATCCAAGCAGCTGCTGGAGCTGGTCATGTCGGCCATGGGCAAGCGCACCGTCTTCCGTGACGCGAAGGTCGGGTGACGCGGCCGTGCTCCGGACACCCTCCGACGAGGAACTGTTGGCGCTCAAGGGCCGGCGCCTACCTCTCGTTGAGCTCCTGACCTGTTTCAACACCCGGTTCCGCAACGACCAGGCCATCCTGCACATCGAGCAGAAGCTGAAGGACGTCGGTCTCGCAACCCTGCCGTACTTCGCCACGTGCAGCAGCCAGTCCGAGATCCACATTGTTGCCCAGGAATCCGCAGCAGGGGACCAGGGAGACGGCGCGGACGAGGAGCAGGAGGACGAGGCGGGGCTGCTGCCCGGTGCCATGCCACAGCAGCCCTTCCGGATCGGCGACCTGCCGTGCGCACACGCCGGAGTCGATTCGGTCACGCCTGCCTCGGACCTCACCGAGGCGACGTACATCATGCACACGAAGAACTACTCCCAGGTCCCGGTCCTGGAGGACCAGTACACGGTGGCCGGCGTAGTCACCTGGCGCTCGGTGGCCAAGATGTACGCCACAGGTGCGGAAGCGGCACTGGCCAACGCGATCGTGGAGGACCCGCCGGTCGCGCACGCACATGACGACTTCTTCGCCATGCTCTCCAACGTTTGCGAGCACGGATACGTACTGGTCCGGGCTCACAACGGGCGCATCAGCGGCATCGTCACCGCTGCGGACATCACCCAGCGCTTCGACGCGACCGCATGGCCGTTCTTCGTGGTGGGCGAGATCGAGTTCCGGCTCCGCAAGTGCCTCGGCGCGAAGATGAGTGAGGACGCCATCCGTGCCGTGCAGCAAAACGACAGGAAGACGGGGAAGATCGCGGACCTCATGTTCGGCCAGTACGTGATGCTGCTGGACGGCGATCAGCGCAGCAAACAGGGACACCGCAAAGAAGCGCTGTGCGCCGCGGCCGACCAGAACTGGCAGACCCTGGGCTGGACCGGGGTGAACCGCGTCCAGTTCGTGCACCAGCTCGACCGGGTGCGTAGCATCCGCAACCAGATTGCGCACTTCGACCCGGAGCCGCTGTCGGTGCAGCGGAGCGAAGAGCTGCGCCAGTTCGCGGGGTTGCTGCGCCAGCTCACCTGACGCATGGCTTAGTCGGTCCCGGGGCGCCCGGGACCGACGACACTGTTCCCTCAGCTCAACTCGAACTGGTCCCGCAGCAGTCCGGTATGCAGCCGCAGGGTCCGCCCGTCCGGCAGCGTCTCCAGCACCTGGACACTGTCGTGATTGAGCAACTGCCGCAGCACAGCGGCGAAGCCGTCCGCCGACCGGTTCGCGGGCAGTCCGACGCGCTGGGCGAGGGCAGTCATGGGCAGGGTGCCGCCCGCGTCCAGCAGAGTGTGTACGGCCTTTTCCACCCGGGCAAGGTCCGGTTTACGGGCGAGCAGCTGCACCTGTGCTGCGAAGACCTCGGACTTCAGGAGGGCGTCGGCCAAGGCATCACCCGGAGACACAGGGGCTACGGACAACAGAGCGCCGTCCTCGGATCCCGAGGGAACCAGCGCCACGTCGAACAGCGCCTCGTGGCTCTTGGCGAGTTCCGCCTCGTTCTTGGTCTTCTTGGGCGGCTTCTTCGGTACCGGCGCCGAGACCGCGGCGGCTTGGGCCCGCGATGGCTGCTCCTCCCCTCGCGGGACCAGTGACCACCAGCTCGGCTGCTGGTTCCCCAGCTCCCGCCAGCCGCTCGGCGGTTTCGCCCCGAAGGGCAGGAAGGCCAGCACCGGGATGGCGAACTCGGCCAGGGACGCGCCGCCGTGATAGCCGGCTTTGCGAGACGTGTAGCGGGTGTCGGCGTCCCAGAGGGTGACGATCTCGCTCTCCGGTTCCGGGTCGAGAACCCGAGGGCCCGTCAGCACGATTTCCTGCTCCACGAGCGGACCTCCGGTGCCGCGGTGCCGCGCGGACCGCACGTCCTCGGCGTCCACCCGCGCCGACCGTCGGTCGATGACGTGGCCGTGGTCGCTGGTGAGGATCACCGCTCGGCCCTGGTCCGCGGCAGATCGAAGCAGCGCTCGCAGCCCCCCTATGTCGGACAGCCGCCAGGCACCGTCACCGAGTTTCTGCTCGGAGGCCAGCCGGTCGTCCACGGTGTTGAGAACCACCGCCACATGCGTACGGTCGCCGACGAGCGCCTCGTGCAGCTCGGGCCCGAACGGCTCACCACTGGTCTCGGCGCGCAGATCGTCCTTGTGGAAGACCGCCACGTCCTCCCCGCCCCAGAAGCGGTGAGCGGGGAACAGCCTCTTCTCGTCGGCCTGCGTGCCCTTCATCAGCCGTGCTGCGAAGAGCGAGGTCCGCGACACGGAGGTGACCGTGGGGAGCGCGGCTGCCATCGCGCGGCGATGCGGGGTGTCCTTCGCGCCCGGCAACGGGTCGTACTCGACCCAGTGGTCACGCAGTTGCTCACCGAGTTCGGCGGCGATGGCGGCGCTCATCCCGTCGAGCACCAGGAGCAGCACTCTCCGTTCTCCGGCCTTCACCACCGGGGCGACAACCTCGGGGAGGAACGTCTCCACGGCCGGCATCGAGCCGGGACCACGGTCGGTCGCCGCCCGGACGGCGAGCACCTGGGCGAAGTGCCGGTCGATCTCGCGCCGACGGTCACGTGCCGAGGCGCACAGAGCGTCGTACGCGGACCGGAGCGCCGGATCGGGATCGCCCCCGGACTCGATGTGCTCCAGTGCCAGGTCCACCCAGCCCGTCTCGGCGACGTGACGGGTGATGGCATCCGCTACCGTGCGGGTCTCGACCGGCGGGTCGGTCGCGAGCCAACGTGCCAGCCGCTGCGCCATGCGCACCCGCTCGATACGGACGCTGTGGTCGGGATCCCGGGCGAGCCGGTGTCGGCTGAGGGCCTTCACCGCGGATGTGATCCGCTCGGGGCCGCCGCTCGACAGCGCCTCGCCGACAGCGGCGAAGCGTGCTTCAAGTCCTGCCGCCAGCACGGAACTTGTCCCTGCAGCCCGTTCCGCTCCGAACTGGCGCGCAAGGGCGGCCGCCCGGTCGAGAACGAACCCGGTCAGCCGCCGGGCCTCCGCCGCCGTTTCGTCGCTGTCCGACCGTCCCGTCAGCAGCAGGGCGGAGACGAACTCCTCACAGGACCGTCCGAAGGCAGCCGCGAGCGCGTCCAGGTGCTCACCCTGGGCGGGCGGTTCTTCTCCGAACCAGCGCTCGGCCCGCCCCCGGGCCCGGTAGTCCTCCGCGTCCGCCACGGCGTCGGAGGGCCCCCACAGCGCCGCGCAGACCAGCCCGAACGCGACGGCCTCCGGACCGTGTTCCGCCGTCACGAGGGCGAGCAGGGCCTGTCCCGCGCGTCCGGCCTGCTCCTCTTCGCCGAGGAACCGCACGAGCCCGGCTCGCTCGGGCGCCCGCAGCGCCAGGAGCCGTTCCGGGCCGCCAGGCACGAGAGACCACCGCAGCAGGGTGTGGATGTCCAATTCGTCACCGGCTCCCGCCACGGAGCGGGAGATCTCGGCGTCCGGGTCGTAGCGGCCGATTCCCAGCCTGCGCAGGGCGAGCGAGGTCAGCGCCTCACGCCGCGACAGGACACCGCCCGCCAGCTTCGGCCACCCGCCGTGCGGGGGAGCGGCGTCCAGCAGTGCCTCGGCAGCCCAGTTCTCCTCGAACAGCCGGTGGTCGGAGGCGCCAGCACCGAAAGCCTCCCGTACGACGTCCCAGGTGTCGACGGCGTTGACCCGCTGCCGGTGCACTTTGGCCAGCAGGTCGGGCCCGAGTTCCGCCTCCTCGCGGTCGGTCAGTATCACCAGCACGTCGGGCCCGGCGGCCGACGGCTTCTGGTGTGCGAGGAGCAGCTCGTACACGCCGAGGGGAGAGGGCGCCGCCGCGACCGTGGCCCGCCGCTGCTCGCCCCACGGCAGCTCGTCGGGGCCGTCCCAGGAGGGCGCGGCCCGTAGCAGCACGACCCTGCGCTTGTCCGGCTTGAGGCCGGGCTGCGATGCCAGGTACTGGGTGATGGTCGCGGCGTTGAGCCGCACCGCGCTGGTGGTGGTCACGGCCGCCGTACTCACTGTCCCCACACCTTCTCCGCCCGCTGCCTTCCGCTCATTCCACGACCCGCCAGCTGATCTCGATCTCTGCGTCCGGCTCGGCAGCCGTCAGTTCGGCCAGTTCGGCCTTCAACTCGGCCAGCGCACGGGAGGCCGTGGTCCGGCCCCCGCCCGAGCGGCGTCCCGCACGTCGTCCGCCGTCAGTGCCGGGGTGGGTGGAGGGCACGGGCGGCCGGCTGGTGTCGGTGCTCAGGCTGATCGCGTCGGGCTTGGTGAGAGGTTCGGTCGGCGTGGGCGCGGCGTACGCCCTACGGGGGTCGGCGGTGTGCGCCTGGCTGCGCTCGATGACGGCGACGATGGCGCGCCGTGCCTCCCGCAGCGCCTCCTTGAGGTCCTTGGTGCGCTGATCGACACGCGCCGCGCCGCGCAACTCCTCCAGCACCGCCTCACCCTGCGGCCCGTAGTTGGGCGCGAGCTTGAGCATGTCCCAGGCCGCGGTGGCCAAGGCAGCCGCGACGGACTCGGCCTGCTTGATCGACGCACCGTAGCGGCTCGTCGGCACGTCGCCGAGATCGAAGCCGGCGAAGGCGGAGATGACCTGCTTCGCCGCCGCGGAACCGCCGCCCGCGCCCTGATCAAGCCCGCGCAGTTCGTCCAGCAGGTCCCGGGCCCGGCGGGCGATCGCCAGCCGGCCGGCCTCGTCGGTGCCGTCCAGGCCGAGCAGCGTCGCGTGCTTCTCCAACTGCGCCACCAGATCGGCCGCGTGCGGCTGGTACGTGCGTGCTCGCTCCGTGATCCGCCGGGCGAACTGCCCGACCATCCGGCCCCGGCGCAGCCTGGGCGGTTCCTCGCCGAAGATCTCCCAGTAGCGGCGGCCCGACTCTTCCCAGACGTTCTCCTCCGGCAGCGGCTGGGAACGCAGCGCGTCCTGCGGCTTGATCGCCGACAGCTCGGGCGAGGGGTCGAGCAGCGCACCGGCCCGTACCCAGACCCGGTCGTCCATCTCCGCGTACGACGCGATGACCAGATGGGCGAGGAACGGCTCAAGACCCATCGGCGCCGGACGGTCGATCCACTCGGTGAGCTGGACGACGCTGAGGTCACCGGGACCGGCCTCGCCGCGCGCCTGGAGGGCGAAGTGCTCCGGCCAGCGAGTGGAGAGCCGGAAGTACGCCTCCTTCTGCTGGCCGAGCCCCAGCGGCGCGGCGATGCGCCGCATGAGCGGACGTTCCTTGGCCGGGATCTCGGCCTGCCGTTCACCGGCCTCCGCGGCGGCCCGGATGTACCCGAACACGGCCCGCGCGTCGGAGAGTCTGACGACGGCACCCGTGCCGTCCGGGTCGAAGTCCGGGTGCGCGGGGAACTGGTGGGCCAGCAGCTTGCCCGCCACGTGCCGAGCCGCGTCGTGCAGGGACTGCCCGATGGAGACGCGCAGTTCCGGCACGTCGGGCAACGGCTCCAGGTGCTCGTTGAAGTCCGGGTTGACATCGCCCGGCTTCTTGGCCGCAAGACCGTAGGCCTGCTTGAAGGCCGCCTTCACCGTCTTGGTGAGCGTCTCGCGCTGGTCTTCGAGCAGTGCCTTGGCGCGGGCCCGGTTGTCGGCGTTCAGGTGCTGCGCATAGCTGGTGTCGAAGCGCCGCTGGTCGGCAAGGGCGTAGTGGATGACGACCAGTCGCTGGAAGTCCTGGAAGCGGGCAGCGGACAGGTGGGTGGGAATCCACCCCACAGTCCGCGGCCGGTTCCCGGGAAGCCTGCGGAGCTCGGCCATGCGGTTGGCGTCCTCGCGCGGCCCGTACTCGCCCTCGTCGTACGGCAGATCGATGATCATCCGCCACAGCCCGTCCTGGCTGGGGGCGAAGTCGTGGTCCTGCAGGTCGTCGTGGTCGGCGATGTTGCCGAAGATGACCTCCACCGTGCGGTTCGAGCCACGCCAGACGAACTTCAGCTCGTCCGCGGTGAGCCGTTCCTGGAGGTCGATGCCCAGCTCTTCGGCGAGGAGCCGCTTGGCGAGGGCACGGCGGTTGGAGCGGTTGTTGTTGACGTTGGCATTGGCGATGACGGAGTCCACGTCCACGCCGGCCAGCTCGAGCCGTACGCCCGGGTTGACCTTGGTGCCGGTGGGCTTGATCTCCGCGAAGCGCGCCGCCCACTCGTCGACCTTCGACTGGATCGCGCCGACCTCAGCGCCCGGGATGGGGGAGATGACCGAGCCGTGGTTGAGGGACGCGAGCCGCCGGATCGTCAGGTCCCGCAGCGCGGGCACACTGGGCGCCAGCGCGGACAGCAGGAGCGTGCACATCAGCCGGTCGTCGCCCACGAACGCCTTGCACCGCTGGACGAGCCCCTGGTCGGTGACCGTCTCGCGGCGGTGGCGGTAACGCTCGATGTCCTCCTCGGTGACGTCGTACATCGCCAGGAGATAGGGCCGCAGCTTGGTGCGGTACAGCTTGTCCGCGGCCTGGAACTCCACCTTCAGACTGTCGACGAACGGCCGGTCGCCGCCGTCGGCGATGACCGGGTAGAGGTCGCCGAGCGGGATGAGCTGCTCCAGCGTCGCGTCGTCGCGATGATCGGCCAGCAACTGGCCCATCAGCTTCAGACCGGTACGGGAGCGCTGCAGCGCCGAGGAGATGTGGACCAGGGTGTCCATGAACGAAGGCGAGAAGGGATACGTCAGCCGGAACGACGCCTCGTCGGCACCGGTCGTCCCCTCGTCGGAGCCCAGCAGCACGTCCCACACCTGCGGCCCGACCCGCTTGATCTTCGCGAACGCTGCGTCGAGCTTGGCGGCGGCCTCCGCGTCCTTGGGCCTCAGGAGACGGGCGTGGGCGATCTGCGGGAGGTTGCGGTCCTCGAGCGTGATCTTGTCGAAGCGCCCGGAAGCGAGGTTGAGGCTGTCCTGGATGGCGGTCTCGGCGGCCCCGGAGACCTCCTGGCCGACCAGCTCCCGCAGATCGCGCTGCCGTGCGATGAACGACACGATCGGGATGGCGCGGCGAGAGTCGGCGCCCTCCACGAAGTTGGTGATCTTGTCGGCTTCGCGGGAGACGAACTTCTGGTCGTGGATGCGGTTGGCGAGCCAGAGGATCAGCTCGTCCATGAACAGGATCAGCCCGTCGTAGTTCAGCGACTTCGCGTGCTCGGCGATGACGGCGAGGCCGGCGTCGAGCGAGATGAAGCCGTGCTCGTCCTCTGCGGCGTTCTTCGCGAAGCCGGGGAACCAGCTGGTGCTCGCGTCGTGCACCAGCTTGGCGCGCAGCTCGGCCGGGGTGGTCGGGTTGACCAGGTTGAGGTTGACCTCGGCGCCGTCCAGTTCCTCGGCGGCGAGGGCGGTGTCGAGGAGCGCTGGCGTCCAGGCGAAGGAATCGCCCCACTCGTCGTCGGCATCGACGGTGTTTCCCTCGGCCGCGGCTCCGGCGAGCCCTTCGATGAACTTGTCGTCGCCCATACGATCCCGCAGCGCGCGGATGTCCGCGAAGAGGGAGTCGGTCCGGTAGACCTGCGGCGTGGGCGCATCGGAATGCAGCGCCTTGACGTGACTGACGTACCCGCCGAGCACCCGCTGCTCAAGGGACTTGGCTCCGAGCATGTGGTACGGCACGAGCAGGAACCGCTTGCCGTCTGTGCTCAGCCATTCGTGCTTGGCCAGCACCGGATCGAAATCGGTCCGGGCGCGTGCGGCCTCGTCGCCCCGGAGCAGGGCGTGCAGCACGGCCATGAAGTGCGACTTACCGGAACCGAACGAGCCGTGCAGATACGCGGCCTTCGACGTCTGCCCGTCCAGCGCGGTCTTGATCAGACTGAGCGCCTCGTCGAAGTTCTCGAGAAGGCGCTCGGTGACGACGTAGTCCCGCAGCGCCCGCTCGGCGCCCTCCGGGGTGACGGCCTCGGCCAGCTTCAGGACGAAGTCCGACGTGGAGATGGACGTCTTGATGTCGATGACATCGCGGAGAAGGGGGGCCGTGGCGGCGGTCGGGGCCATCTCTGTCTCGCGTCTCCTGCTTTTCGTCTACTGCGTCTACATCTACGTCCACCGGGCAGCGCGGCGCGTCCCCCGAAGACCGGGACGGCGTGTGATGCCCTGCATGGCACACTGCCCTGGAGGCGCCGTCCGCCGCTGTTCACACGGCTGCGGACGGTATTCGATCGTATCGGGTGTGTCCGACATGGACCGTGCGCGTGCAGAAGACAGGGGGTGGAACGATCGGCAGTCGGATACTCAAACGCGTCATAGTAAGAAGAATTTGAGTGACAGCCTCACAGCAGCCCGTTCTTCCTCGCCCACTCGAGGAAACCTCCTTGGGCGAACGGGTAGCGCGCACCTGATGCCAGCAGCGCGTCGACCAGGCCGGACGCCACGTACTCGGTTGCCCGCCCGCCCCGTACCCCCTCTGCGATCACCCGGAGGACGCCCCATACGGTGAGGCCGCCGGCGCGTGCCGCTTTGCGCGCGTCCAGATCGTCGATCACGGCGACCGCGCCGTGCACGTCGGCCCAGGCGAGCACGGTGGCCTCACCGTGGTTGGACTTCTGGCCGGAGACGCGCTCCATCCACCGCACCAGCGCGGTGAGCTCGGCGAGTCCGTCCACGTGCTGGACTTCGAGCCAACCCAGGCCCGAGACGTCCAGGTCGTAGTGGCGCAGCTCCTCGATGACGGCGGCCGTGGTGACATTGCGACGGGGTAAGCCGCGATATTCGGCGGCGAGGTCAGCCAGGGTGTCCACGCGTCCTGCCTTGATCGCATGGTGCAGCGGCGACGTGTCCCATACGAGAAGCCGTCCAACCGTACTTGGTCCCTCCCCTTGGACGATCACGGTTCGACGTCCTCCGAGAGTTGCTCCGGCAGCTCGGTTTCCTGCAGGGCGCCGTACAAGAGCTCGACTGTGCGCGCCGCTGAGACTGCCCCCACCTTCCAAGCAGTCAGGACCGCATGTCGCCAAGCTGCTCCGGTAGCGCCCTCTTCGAGATCCGCTACGGGCTCGGCGCCGCGGGTGGCCAGGAAGTCGCCGCGAATGGGGGTATCGGCCTTGAGCCGGCGAGCATCAGATGTGCTCACAAGCCCGAGCTGCTGTGCCCGCGACACTGTGGCCGACCAGGAGAGTCGGTAATCGGCAGCGATGCCGATCAACGCATCGCGGGGGGAGTGGCCCCGGCGGAATTCCTGCTTCCAGGCACCTTCGAGTTCGTCCTCGGGAAGAAGGAACTCCCCGGCGAAGTCATCGATGACCTGTTCTCGCTCATCCCGGCTTGCCGATACGCCCGCATCGCTGTGGTACTCGTCCTGCAGCAGATGGTGGCCCAACTCGTGTGCGGCGGTCCAACGTCGGCGACCGGGGGCGGAGTGGCTGCTGATCACGCTGACCCCGTAGGTGTCCAGCAGGAGCGAGGCGCCCTCGGAGGGCTCGGGGACGACGGTCAGGTACAGGCCGAAGCGTTCGACTACTGAGGCCATCGGGCCGAGCGGTCCCTGCGGGACGCCTGCCACTCGTCGGGCCGCGCGCGCCAACGCGATGGGGCCGGCCTCAGCGGAGCCGAGTAGATCGGCCAGGGGAGGCGGAGTGAGGAAGCCCTCCGCCACTAGCCACTCGGCGTTGCGGGCGTGTTCCTCCAGCCGAATGTCCAGCCGATAGCTGTCGCGCGTGGCCGCGTCTACGGGGGAGTCGAGCGTCTTGCGGCGGGACACGAGCGCGGCGGGTGGCCGAGTGAGGAAGTGCGCGGGCGGCGCGCCCAGGGCGTCGGCGATCCGGAAGAGTTCCAGCGCGGACACCTTGCGCTCGCCCTGCTCCATGCGGACCACCGCAGTGCGGTCTACCCCTATGCGTGAAGCCAGCTCGCCCTGGCTCAGCCCGACGGACTCCCGGGTCTCGGCGATACGGACGCCGATCGCTGCCCAGCTCTGCTCGCTCTCCATGTGTGCAATTTTCGCACACCCCGTGTCATTGTCGAGCGGGTTGCGGCGAGCTGGGCGCGGGCGGATGGGGTGCCGAGAGTGACCGGTGGGGCGGCTGGCATGAGGAGGGGCATGGCGTGTGTGCGCGGGGCTGGCTCAGCCGAGGTGGGCGATGAATGTGCGCCAGGCGTGGGGGGTGAAGGTGATCACCGGGCCGGCGGGGCGCTTGCTGTCGCGGACGGGGATGAGGGTGGGGATGTTGTCGGCGACTTCGACGCACTCGCCTTGTCCGCCGCTGTAGCTGCTGACGCGCCATATCGCTTCCGCGAGGACGGGCGAGGGGAGGTGGTGCCGGCTCATGGTGTGTGCTCCTTGGCGATGCGGCGGATCAGCCTGAGTGATTCCGTTGGTGGCAGCGCCGACGTACGAGCGTCGTCGAAGAGTTCGCGGTAGTGGGCCACCTCGGACTCCTGCTCCATCCAGATGTTGCCGATCGGGGTCTCTGTCAGGACGAGGTCCAGCGCTGACACCCGCGGGAAGCTCAGCAGTAGGTATGGGCCGAACATACCCGAGTGCGCACCGCGCGAGAACGGTAGTACCTGGACGGTGATGTTGGGTCGTTCAGCCATGGTCGCCAGGTGTTCAAGCTGTTCGCGCATCACGGTGAGCCCCCCAACCTGCTGGCGGAGAACGCCTTCGGCGAGCACGGCCCAGAGCTCCAACGGCGCCTCGCCGACGAGCCGTTCCTGCCGGGCGATCCGCACTTGCACGAACTGGTCGATCTCTTCCGCTGTCTTCCATGCGCGAGAGGCCACCGTGACCGCCCGTCCATATGCCGGTGTTTGGAGGAGTCCTGGGACCAGCTGAGCCTGGAACGTCTTGATGCCGTCGCAGATGTTCTCCATCTCGATGTAGTCCCGGTACGTGTCGGCAAGGACGGCACCGTACTGATGCCACCAGCCTTCGCGGCGGCGCCGGTTGGCTCTGCGAGCGAGAGAGCCGAGGCGTTCGCGCGTCTCTGGGTCCTGCACGCCATACGTCTGCATGAGGGCGATCAGGTCTGGGGTGCGCACGGGCACATGCCCGTTCTCAATGCGGCTGATCTTCCCCTTGGTGCAGTCGAGCGCATCAGCCGCTTGTGTGGTGGTCAGGCCTGCGGCTTCACGCAGGCGCCTCAGCTCATCGCCCAGTTGGCGCCCAAGCACGGTGGATGGTTTGACATTTGGCATACGTAACTCCCTACCAGGGGTGTTGCCGAGCTGCCCGCAGGTTACCCGAAAGGGTGAATTGAAGTCTGGCTCTCCCTTCAACGTTGCGCCGTATCGATGTTTCGCGGCACGCTCGTCGTGGCGGGAGTCGAAACTTCCCTCGGCTCGCGGGGACTTGATCGTCAGCTATCGACCCTCAGGGAGTGTCATGACAGAGAGCGTGGGCTCGAACGAAGTCACGTTCCGGCTGTCCCGTTGCCGTCGAAGTGTGCCGAGATCGAGGGCGGCGTTACATGCCGTGCTCGGCGGCTGGGGTGTTGCCCAAGACATCCTGGAGTCGGCGGAGTTGGTGCTCTCGGAGCTGGTGACCAACGCGCTGCGCGTACGCGTGCCGAGTGACCGACAGGTGGGCGTACGGATCGCGCGATCCCTGGAGGACGGCCTGCTGCGACTGGAAGTCAGCGACGCGGGCTCGGGCAGGCCCGAAGTACGGGCGCCCGGTGACGAGGAGACCGGTGGGCGGGGGCTGTTGCTCGTGGAGGCGCTGGCTCACCGCTGGGGAGTCGAGGAGCGCACGGGCGGGATCGGGAAAACCGTGTGGGCAGAGCTGAAAGCGCCGGACATCGTGGCTGAACCTGACGGGCGGGAGGTTGCGGCTGTCATGGTGCGGCCTGGCCAGCTAGTGCGAATGTGGGGGGAGTGGCGCACTGTCCGTACGGTGCGCACTGAGTCGTACGCGGCTGGTGGACTCGCCGTTGTGCTGGCACTGGACGAGGGCCCGGCGCTACGGGTACACGCGGCAGAACCGTTGACCATGCGGGACGTTGGCGTGCCCTCCACGCGGGAGAGAGTGGAGGGCACGCCGGGGTGATCAGCCCTTGGTTGACTTCCCAGGACGCCACGCGCGCAGGTCGTCGTCGGTCAGACCGTGTTCGCCCTGCTTCGTCGCCCGGTAGCCCGCGAAGAAGGCCGCGGGGGAGCCGCCGTACAGGGCGTCGAACTCGTCATGCCACTGGGTGAGCCAGGGCTGGAGTTCGAGGAGGCCGGCGAGCAGCGGCGTCATCTGCTCGTCGGACAGCTCGTCGTGGTTCGTGAAGTACGTGCTGAGTGCCTGGGCCTGCTCACGATGGTCCCAGCCCGCCCAGCCGAACAGGTCCGGGGTACCGGAGATCGCTCCGGTCGCGTAGGAGATGAACCGCTCCTTCGGCACGTCCAGCTTCCCTCGGGCGCGCCAGTAGGACGGCTTGAGGAAGTCGGCCGACGTGTACTTCGGTGGCACGGGGATGGAGTCCCGGATCCTCCGCTTGGCTGGCTCGTTCGGGGCGGCGTCTTCCTGGCGCTGGAGATCCCAGACGTGCTCCCAGTCGGCGCGCTTTCTCAGACCGGTGGGCTTGTAGCGCAGGGCGGCGAGGAAGGGGACGTGCTCGTTGGCGAGGAGATCCGCGACGACGGTCGCCAGCTCCTTGCGGGGGGCGTACAACTCGGCGACGGAAACGAAGTCCTCGTCGAGGGAGAGGGCGGAGGTGAGCTGGGCACGGGTGAGGATGGTTGGTTGGCCGTCCTGGAACCAGAGCTCGCGGTTCTCGATGCGGTCGAGAAGCCACGAACGCAGGGCCTTCTCCTGGAGCGCGTCCCAACCCTCGGTTGCCCACCGGCGCTTGTACTCGGGGCGCTCGACCATCCCGATGGCGCGGGACGACTCGATGGCGTCGATGCGCTTCTGGACTGTGGCCTTGTACACGTCCGACCAGTGGTCGGGGAGCGTGGTGATGGGGGTGGACCCATGCCGCTTGAACCACTCGTCGGATGCCTCACGCTTCTCGACCCGCCGAGCCAACACGATCTCGAAGGCTCGTTCGCCCAGGGCGAGTTGGGGTACTTCCGACTCGGGGGCGCGGAGGTCCTCAGAGTGCAGGTTGTAAAGGGAGTAGACCTGCCAGTCCAGCTCCTCTTGCAGGGAGACCATTCGGGCACGCTTGGATTCCCACTCTGCCTTTGCCGCACGGAGAGTGGTCGGGGTGGGTGGCGCTTCATTTGCTACGGCAATAGGGGTAGTTCTAGCAAGTTTATGGGCAACAGCGTCAAGAGCGCTGGCCAGCTCTGTGGGATAGGAGGACGGCAGAGGGAATTGCTCGACCTTACCTCCCGAAAACTCGTATGAGTTTTTCCACGCCTCACTTCCCATGGCCGCGTAACCTGCCTCAACTCGGGCGCCACCTCCCTCTCCCTTGTTGTGGGAAACTTGTTGCAGCCAGAAGCATGCGATAGTGCTGTTCAGGAGACCGACTAGCTGTAGGTGTTGCCCTTCGGTGGCTCCCTCCCGCAGCTTGATAACGGGTGAAGTTTGCTTGAATACCTTCCCTCCTCGGTCCAAGGTGAAGTGATTGTGTGTGGCTACGAAGGCGAAAGTGATAGTGAGCGGGGTCCGGTATCGCTCGGCAACCCATCGATACCATGCCCACCATGGTTTGCCCAGATCTTGTTGGCTTTGACCATCGAAATCGGTGGTCGATCGGAGATGGCTGCGAGCAATCCAAAGGTATCGTCCCCACGCGCTGTTCTCCTCATACGCCAGTGGTTTGAGGTCGTCGCCGTAAGGTGCGATGGCACTCTCGACGCAGTGGGTGTCCCAATCGCGAACAACCTCTCCGACGATGAGTGGCTTAATGACGTCATTTCTTATGCCTCGGCGTCGCAGGGCCGCAAGTGTGCTGATGAATGCGTCATCTTGGCCGGGGAAGCTAGCGAATCCGATATCGCGAGATAGTGCCGATTTCAGCTTTGTGACGCTGTTGGCCTCGAGGACTTCATTAAGCTCCAGCCCGCCGTCCATCAGGATCCAGGGCTGCTTTCCGAAGTACCGTTGCCGGTTGAGCTCGTCCACGGAAACCCAGGAGCTGACAGATCCAGGTCTGTCGATTTGGTCGACGATGGCGGTCCAGACCTTCCCGCTCTCGGGGATTTCCGGTGCTCCCGGCTCGCCTTGAATGCTTCTTACTGTGCGAATGTTTTCCGTTCGGCTAATTCCGGCGCGACGTTTTCCGACCAGGATCACCGTCGGAGTCCCGTGTCCAGGGATGTATGCCCCGGATGTGTCGATGACCTCGGTCAGCTCGACCTTGTGGGCAAAGTATTCCTCAATTAGTTTCGTTCCGAACTCCCGCTTCATGAAGGAGTTCGCCGTGATCTGCCCGACCATGCCATACCCGCGGCCGTCAGGTTCCCCTGCTTTCGCTAGCTGGAAGAAGCGTTCCGCGAAGGGGACAGACAGGGCGTACTTGCCCGCACAGGACGCGTACAGTTCCCTGTACAACGCGTTCAGCTTCTTGTCTTTGACCGTGATGTAGGGGGGATTCCCCACTACAACGTCATACCGCCCCTGCTCCAGAATCCCCGAA
Source organism: Streptomyces luteolifulvus (assembly GCF_008806595.1). GTDB lineage: Bacteria > Actinomycetota > Actinomycetes > Streptomycetales > Streptomycetaceae > Streptomyces > Streptomyces luteolifulvus. Next base: position 87,931 of record NZ_VZRB01000015.1, read on the forward strand.
TGCTTATCCAGGTCCTCCGTGGCGTACGCGAATTCCGCGAGCGGGTCTCCCGACTCCTCATCAGTCAGAGTCAGTTCAAGCTGCCGCGCCTTGATGAGAGAGTCGCCCACCGCTAGGTGAATCGGCCAGTCGTATCGCCCAGCCTCCGCCAGTGTCCATACTCCTGCTGCCGCCATCGCTGCAATCAGCAACCGGAACCGCGCGATAGCCACCGCAAATGGATTGATGTCCACCCCATGCACTGAGTTCAAGGCATTCCGCACGCGCTCATGCACATCCCGCCCAGGCTCCCGCTCCGCCCAAAGCCGGACCATCCTCCGGAACGCACCCAGCACGAAGTGCCCCGACCCACACGTAGGGTCGATCATCTTCAGCTCGCCGAACCGCCCGCCCAGCTCCCGCACCACCGGATCCATCGTGCGGTCGAGGATGAACTCCTCCACGAACTCCGGGGTCTGAAGCAGCGCGTACGTCTTGCGAGCCGCCTCCGACAGATCCTGGTACAGGTCACCCAGGAACCGCGTGTCCCACCCCTTCGTCCCGTCCTCATTCAGTGGATCGGTGAAGTCATGGACCAGCTCCCCGCCCTCCCGCCGCTCCCGCCAGAACTCCACCAGCGCCCGCGCCCCGTCGTGCGAGATCGGAATCTGGTACAGGGGGTTGCGCCGCTTGTCGAACAACAGCTTGCCGGCCTGCCCGGAACCCAGCTCCGCGAACGCCCGCTCCAGCCACCCTCGGTATGTCGGGTCCTGCTCATCCTCCACGTACTGCCGGTACCGCGCCTCCGCCAGATCCCGCCGCTCGGCATCCGGCCCCGTGAGGTACGGCTCCGGGATCAGCCGGTTGTCCTCGCAGAACCGTACGAACACCGTGCCCAGCACCCACGCCACCGCGACCTGCGTGACCCGCTCGTCCAGCCACGCGCTCCAAGTCGCCCCCGTACGACCGAGCTTGAACGCCAGGTCATACTCGGCCCGCAGCCGCCCCGCGACCGCCTCCGCCCCCCGCACCAGCTCGGCCCGCTCCTCCGGCAGCTCGCCCAGCCGCTCCTCCAGCCAGGCCTCCCACTTCGGGCTCCCCTTGGGGTCGGCCTTCTGCAGCTTGCCGTACTCCGTGCGCAGCGGCTTCAGCACGGTCTCGCCGTCCCGAACCTGTTGGCCGAGATCGGCCTCGACCGCCTTCACCTGCTTGATCAGGTCCGTCAGCAGTGCCTTGGACTTGCGGTCGATCACCTGGTCACGTCTCCTGTCGTCATCCCCACCCACACGCGAACCGCTCCGAGAACGGCACGCGCGCCCAGCGCATCATCCCCGTGGCCCGCCGACCCCGGCCCTCTCCGGCTTCGCGCGGTGCGCGTTCTGCACCCAGGACTCATTCAGCATGATCCACTCGCCCAGCCCCGACTGATACGGCACCGCTACCGTCCCCAGCCGCGGCGGCCGGGCCGGGTCGCTCTGCGGACACAGCAGCCACAGCGCGCGGCCACCACCCCGCGACCGCTCCGCCAGCCGCTCCAGGACGCCCATCGCGTCGTACCGGGCGAAGACACCGGCGTCCGTCAGCAGCAACGGAGCAGCCGACCCGCTCCCGCCACCGTTCCCAGAACTCGCGCCCCCCGGCACCAGCAGCTCCCCGATCCGAGGCTCCACCAGTCCCCACGCCGTCCCCGCGTACTCGGCGAACTTCATCGCCCCCGGCGTTCCAGCCTTCGCCACATCCGCACGCAGGATCGTCTCCCAGGTGGGCTTGGGCCGAGGGTCGACCAGCCTGTGCAGCGCCCGCACGAACAGCTCGGCCACCGACACCAGGACAGCCCCGCCAGCGAACTCGTCGCGCCCAAGCTCGTCTATCGCATCCCGTGCCCACTCCGTCGGCACCGTCAGCACGCGGAAGCCGTCCCGCCGGGCCGAGGCCTTCAACCGGTCCTCGGCCGTGCCCGCCGCCGCGAGTTCCGGGTCGTCGGAGTAGCGGTGCGCGGAGACGGTGCCCGTCGGCTGCCGTCGGGCGTCCGACGACAGATACGCAGACACGCCGTCCGCACTGCTCGGCAGATAGCGCAGCGTCCCCGTGCTCTTGCGCGTCGACAGCACCAGGTCGAAGCCGGCCTCACGCAGAGCCCTCGTCAGCGGGCCGCCCGTGGGCAGCGCATGGCCCCCCCGCTCGTTCAGCAGCTCCGGGAACCGGGCCCGTACGCGCTCGTGGACGTCGTCCGCCGTCAGGCCCGGCTGCTCGGCCTCCGCCATCCCCGGGATGAGCGGTACCAGGCCGGCCTGGGTGAGGCGCAGCGCGCGTACCAGCGGCAGTTTGCGCGGATAGATCTCCAGGCGGGGTGTCGCGGCGGCATGGCGGGAGGCGGCCACCGCGATCTCCACCATGCGCCGGTCGTCCCACTGCACCGCCGCACTCGGCGGAGGTACGGCCCCCAGGTCGGCCACCACGGTCGCCGCCGTCGGCAGGGTGTCGAGTTCCGACATGGTGTCGGCGATACGGCCGAGCCGCTGGGCGTAGTGGAGCAGGCCCGGCGCGGACGGTGTGTCCGGCGCGTCGTCCGCGCCCACCTCCAGCGCGAGCAGTCCCGCGCCCATGCTTTCGTCAGCCGCGTCGCGGTTCGGGGCGTGCTGGAACTCGGCCTCGTCCGGCACGAGTTGCTCCACCTCCACCACGGCCCGAACGGCGGCCAGCGCCAGTGCCCGGCGCTGTTCCCGCTCCTGGAGCTGCGTGCCGCGCCGTACGGTCAGCGCGTCCGCGATCTCCGCCGCCGAAGCGACCCGGCCCAGGTCGTGCAGGAGATCCAGGACCTCGGCGCGCAGCGCCCGTACCGCCGGGTGCTTCTTCCAGCGGGTCCGCTGGTTCTTCAGCATCTGAGGGATGCGGCCCCGCGACAGCCCGAGTGCGTGCGCGACATCCGTCTGCGTCGGCCAGACCCCGACCTCCGACGGCAGTACGCCGTGCTCGTTGGGCAGCCGCAGCAGCAGCCGTACCATCTCGCACTCGTTGTGGTTCGAGCCGTCCTTGCGCAGCGGCGGCACGAACACTGTCGCGAGGGTGTCGAGGCTGACGCTGCGCAGCGCGCGCTCCGGCAGCGACTGCGCACCGGCTCCGCCGCTGGCCGCAACCGCGTCGGCCGCCGCGGCCTCGGCGGCCGACAGTTCCTCCTTCGCGGCCTTGCGCCCCTGGGGAGTGAGCGGCGCGGCAGGCTTCTCCGCGAACTTGAGTCGCCACTGCTTGATACGGCTCAAGACCTCCTTGCGCGTCTTGGCACCGAGACCGGGGGCGTTGACGAGCTGGCGCTGGCTGTAGTCGAGCAACTCGCCGACGGTGTTGACGCCGAGGCCGTACACGAAGGACTCCGCGGCCGGGCTCAGACCGGACGACGAGACGAGCGTGTCCCGGTCGACGCGCTCCGCCAGCCGCTCGCGCTGCTGCTCGGCGCTCTCCTCCTCGGCCTCCGGGATGGCCGCGTCCGGCGCGGGCTGTGCCGCCTCGCCTTGCGCGGGCGGTGCCGCGTGCCGTGAGGGGCGGCGGGACGAGGGCTTCGCCTCGTCCATGGCGAGGAAGATCTTCTTCCAGGCGTCCCGCATCGGTTTGAGGTCCGGGAAGCGCTCGGAGGCGTCCCGGTGCAGGGCCTTCTGGAAGAACGCGACCAGGCCGTCCCGTACCGCCGGATCGAAGGCGTCGGCGGCGATCCTCGGGTGCGGCTCCTTCTCCGGGTCGGTCTGGCGCGGCGAGACCTTGCCGTCGCCCCACACCGGGAGCTCTCGGGACGCCATCTCGTGCAGGGTGACGGCCAGGGCGTACCGCTCGGCGTGGGCGTCGTACACCGAGCGGTCGGTGAGCGTGCCGATGAACGGGTCCAGATAGCCGTCCGTGCCTGCCGCAGTCTCGTTCACCGGATAGCCCGCGAGCGAGAAGTCGATCAGCACCAGTTCGCGGGTGCGGTTCGGGCGGATGCGGATCGCGATGTTGTCCGGCTTGATGTCGCGGTGCCACACGCCCTCGCCCTCGAGGAAGTCCACCGCGCCGAACAGGTAGTCGCCGTACGCCTCGAGCTGGTCCACGGACAGGCGGCCGAACTCGCGCAGCTGCCGGGCTACGGTCTCCTCCCGGCGTCGGCGCTTCGTACCCGGTGCGGACGGCTCGCCGCTCTCCTCGCGCTCGTCGCCGACGTACTCCATGACCAGCACCGTGCGCGGGCCGATGCGCTGTGGCTCCGCCTCGACCAGGCGGATCACGCGGGAGTCGGGGCGGAGCCGGCCCAGCACCTCGGCCTCGCGGCGCAGCACCTCGCCGCGGCTGTCCGACGTGGCGACCTTCAGCACCGCCAGGGACTTGGAGAAGCGCACATCCGGGCCGGCGGTCAGGTCCCGCACCAGGAACGCGCGGCTCGTCGAACCCGTACCGAGGCGGCGCCTGACCTCCCAGCGGCCCGCCAGCACGTCGCCGGCGACCGCATCCAGGGGATCCTTCTCGGGTTCGGCAGGGCGCGGGGCCTCGGCCGCCGGAGGTTCGGTCAGGTCCGCCTCGACGACCTCCAGCATCTCCAGGAAGTCGTCCACCGACGACAGCCGGGCGGAGACGTCGTAGGCGGTGGCCGCCTGCACCAGCTCGTCGATGTACGGGGAGAGGCCGTCCACCACGGAGCTGGGGCGCAGGCCCTCGCCCGCCTCGTAGCGAGCCACCAGTTCGGCCTGGCTGGCGGCCGGGGGCCTGCCGGTGGCCAGCAGATAGGTGAGCACTCCGAGTCCGTACACGTCCAGGGCGACCGGGTCGGGCCTGAGCGCGGTCAGCTCCGGGGCCAGATACGGGTCCGCGCCCTCGGCGAGATGCGCGCCTGCGCGTGAGAAGGTCGTGGGGGCGAACCGCTCGCCGTTGCCGGCCACACCGTGCTCGGAGCTGCGCTGGACGGCGACCTGCCAGTCGGAGATCTGCAGGTGTGGGCTGGACCAGGCGCCGGTCTCGCTCTCGGAGTCGGCCCGGCGGGTACGACCGCGCGGGATGACGTGGACCGCGCGGGCCGCCAGGGTGCGGTGGAAGATCCGTCGGCCGTGCGCCGAGCGCACCGTCTCGGCTAGCTGGCGCACCAGCGCCATCCGGCTGAGGATGTCCAGCTTCTCGCCGTACTGGATCAGGTACTCGTCCAGGCGCAGGGTCCGTGGATCGAAGTCGAAGATCAGCGCGGGACCCGCCGAGTGCCCGGACGGGTCGTACTGCTTGAGCTGGACGACACCAGGGTGCCGAAAGTAACGCAGCACCGCGGCCTCGCGGCGCGCCGCGCGCTCCACGGATGCTCGCAGCTCGGCGTCGGAGCCGCGCTCGCGCAGATAGACACGGACGCGGGCGGCCTCCGGCAGCTCACTGTGCTGGGCCAGATAGTCGGCCCAGGTCGGGCCCGAGTCGAACGCCTTCCGGCTCAGCAGGTATGGGCCGACCTTGTACTCGGCGTCGCTGCGCGCGATGCCGATGCGCTCCAGAGCCGCCTTGATCCGGCGCGACCGCGCGGCATCGATCCGGCGGTACTCGTCCTTCGGCGGCTCCTTCAGTAGCTCAGTGAGCTGGTGGACGGTGAAGACGCCGTTACGGTCGTGGGCGGGCAGCCGGTTTCGGAGTGAGGAGTCGGTGAAGCAGACGGCTTCCGAGACCCACACCTTCTCGCCGTTCTGCTGCAGCAGCGCGGCCAGCTCCTTGGCCTTTTTGTTGGCCAGGTGCAGCGGGTTGCCGTGGGGGATCTGTCGGCCGCTGGGCTGGGTCTGCAGCCAGGTGCCGTTGCGGGACTCGACGGAGCCGTGCCAGTCCTTCAGCTCGATCAGGTGGACGCCGCCCGGGGCGATCACCAGCAGGTCGACTTCCCTGACGTGGCCGGTGTGGGCGGTGAAAGTGAAGTTCGACCAGGCCCGCCACGGGTCGTTGTCCGGGAGTTTCTCGCGGACGGCCTCCAGGCCCCGGTGCTCATGCTGGAACTCGGAATCGGTGACCGTCGTCCACCGGCCGTCCCGCATGCGCCTGTCCCCGATTCGTGTCGCTCCGTCTCGATTGCTGCTGATCAGCCAGCAAAATCCCCGGCTCAGATCGTAGCGGCTGGGGCACGGAAGGTGCTGCCTCGTATCGGTGATCAACCTTCCGGTACGGAGTGCCGGCTACCTCTCGAGCAGAGCCGGGTGCGGTTGCCGGGCCAAGTCCCTGACAGATAGCCATCGTTACTGTCTCGCAAGGGCGGCTCTCGGTATGACGGGGGAGAGCCCCGGGGCGCCAGAGCTGGAAGACGTACGGCGCGCCGTAACGTGGGCTGTCGTACCGGCTCACAAAGACGAAGATCCCCCGCCAGACCTGGAAAAGGTCTGTGCGTGGCGGGCGAGCCACTCCCTTCCTCTGTCGGCGCTCAGTTATTCCAAAGTCGTGCGAGACGTCCACTATCGGCTGTCGTTCAATCTGGACGGCAAACCGGCGGCAGCGGACACGTACAAGCGCCGTCGTCGTGGGTTCAACACCGCCATGGACTACGCAATTCAGGAGGGATACCTAAACAAGAATCCGCTTGCCGGGTTGAAGCGGCCCACATCCAAAGGGAGCGACGCTGTAGAGCCCCGGGTCCTGGTCAACGAGGTACAGGGGCGGCAACTCCTTATGGCCGTCTCGTACGTCGGCTCAGTGCACCGGAACAGGGGGCGACGTCTTGTCGCGTTCTTCGCCTGCATCCTGTACGCAGCGATGCGTCCGGCGGAAGTAGTAGGCCTCGGGCTGTCTGACTGCCATCTCCCTGAAAAGGGATGGGGGACGCTGACTCTCTGGGAGACGCGTCCGATCTCCGGCAAGAAATGGACTGACTCGGGGGAGCGGCATGATAAGCGGGGGCTGAAGTCACGGGAGCCTGGCACAGACCGCCCAGTACCGATTCCGCCCGTTCTGGTGGCGATGCTCCAAGCGCACCTGAAGGAGTTCGGCACCGCCAAAGACGGGCGTCTCTTCCCCAACGAACGCGGGGACCTGCTCGGCACGTCCAGTTACTGGCGGGTGTGGCAGGAAGCCAGGCCGTTAGCGCTACCGCCGGACAAGGTGGAATCGCCCTTGGCCCGGAAGCCGTACCACCTCCGGGCCACCTGCATCACGACCTGGCTCCGTGCCGGCCTTCCGGTAGCTGAGGTTGCCCGTCGCGCGGGAAACGCCCCAGAAGTCATCCATCGCCGCTACGCAGGTGTGATCGACGACAGCGAAGAGGAGAACAACGAGAAGATCGAAAGGGTCATGGGATGGGATCCTGACGGTTCGTAGGCCCGAGGCGCGGTTGACTCCATCGTCAAGCACGACCAGCACGTCCCCGGACGCGGCTGAGCGGGCCCAGTAGGACTGGGCCCGCTCAACCGTCTCGACATCCTTCCTGAAAGGAACTCAAATTCCACTGAGGTAAGTCGGTTCGCTAGCCCGTGAATTGCTCTGGGTTCACCCTCCGGGCAACGGCACCACACTGGGTTCTGGGGTGTCCTTACCGGAATGATGCCCGGGTAGGATGATGAGGTCTCTGGCGCTACTTGTCCCCTCGCGCGCGGGTACAACGACAAGGCCCTGAGCGTCTCCAAGACGATGAGCCGGGCAGCCCGCACGGGATCTAGTTACTACGATTGGCGCATCGAGTGTGCCGCCCACCTCCACGCCGCTGAGGGTGCCAACACATCCCTTCCCTAGGCCGGCATGTCTAGCTGCGCTCTCCGAAGGAACAACGATATCGACTTGCACCGGTGCGGTGACTTTGGCTGTGTCGGGGAGACTGTGGGGGTACAAGATCGTGAGCCACGCAAAGAGGAAAATGCCGAGCAGGAAGGCCGCTTCGTGCCAGGCGAGTTGCCCCTTTAGCTTGCGATAGGCCCTTTCAGTCTCGATGCGCTCAGCAGCATCCGAGACATCCCGGATGCGGCGCTCTAGCTCAGCAGAAAGCGCCTGAAGGGCGGTGCTGTCGGCAGCGACGGCTCTGGGATCGTATGTCCTCCCGCGGATCGTGACCCTCGCACCGGAGGTCAGGGCCCTGCTTGCGGTGGTGTAGTCGTCGGTGAGCGCTCCGATGGCGTCTCGTCCCGGTCCCAGTAGTTCTGTGCGACGGTCAATGACCAGTTCATGGATCAGAGGGCTATCCGGCGGATCGAAGCGAGGGCCGTTGGGGTGGTTGCCGTGGTCTGCGCGGTCTTTTCGATCCAGAACGCGGATGGGCGGCCGCGGAGCGCCGATCACCATAACGGCTTGGTAGAGCACCCTAAACGCGGCCCCCAAGGCAACGGCCGCTGAGCCAAGCGCTAACACTCCGAAGCGCCAGTGAGCCGCGCCGAGTTTGTCGAGACTCGTGAGCTGTAGGCCGGCGACGATTACGGCGGCGGTGGAAGCGCTCGCTCCCACCAGCCACTTGGCAGTGGACTTCAGGTGTGCAGCCGCGAGCGCGTCAGCACTTGCCGGTTGCTCAGCAGCGGGCACGGCTTCTCCCGTCCGACATCGCGGCGTCTGATGTGGAGGGTCCTTCGGCGGGCGAAGGGTTGACTAAAGGTGTACGTTCTTGCCGGAGGTACCCATGACTACGCACGTGGATCATCCTGAGGCACAGTCGGGAGCCGCGCAGATCTACCAACTGCGTGACCTGGCGGACCGGCCCGTTGAGGTCATGAAGGAGATCACCGAGTCCGGCATGCCCGCGTTGATTACGCTCCGTGGTCGGATGTTGGCGGTGATTACGCCGTTTGCTGAGGGGGATCTTGAAAGTGCGTTGGTCAGCTCGGCTCTCAAGGCAGGGGCTACGGAGGGACTCGAGGCTCGAGACCGCTCCTTGAAGTCCACTGAAGAGATGGCCCTGAAACTCGGCATCGATCTGCCGGCGTATAAGGATCGTGACATCTCTCACTGAATCGTGGACGGGCCGAGCTCTGCGGCCAATCGACCTTCATGCAGAAGGCGCCTGACGACAAGTTTCGGTTTCCGATTCGCTGCGTTCAGGCGTTCGAGATCGGACTTGGTCGGAGGGCGGTAGATGTACAGGTACGTGCCGTATGGAAATCCGCCATCGTCGATAACAGCCGGATCGCCAGCGAGGTCGGCGGATCTTGTGGGCGTGTGTCTTCGTAGTGCTCGCCTGTAGGCGTATCCGCGGTTGTATTGGACCGCGAAGCCTTCGTCGCTGTTCTGTGTATGGGGCGGGTATCGCAGCTCGGTCTCTGCGAGGTCCATGAATTCGCGTCGTACGTCCGGGTCGTCGGTAGCTTCGTGGAGATCTTGCTCCGCCATGTCGTCCCAATCGACCACAGCCATGCCACCAGGCCCCTTCGGTGAAAATGTGCCGAATTCTGTCTAAAGATGACCATAGAGCGGGGTCAGAGCCTCTGCATCAACTGTCATCCGAGCAGGGGAACGACTCTGCGGGCGCCTCAAGGCTCGACCACTGAGGTGTCCCTTGGGGGAGTCGGGAGCGGTAGAGCTACGTGGAGCCCTCGGGGCACCGAGTCGATGTCCCGAGCAGAGGTCGCGTCGTTGCGTGAGAGCCGACTTTTTCACACGCTACTCACACGCGATCAGTGGGCTGCAATGAGAACGAGCGGGACCCGGTGAGACTGGGCCCCGCTCTTCATGCTTAGCACCTACGCTGGTCAACCGCATGATCGTGCTGGTTGAGGCGAAGTGCCCCCGGCAGGATTCGAACCTGCGCACACGGCTCCGGAGGCCGTTGCTCTATCCCCTGAGCTACGGGGGCGTGTCGGTCGCGGTGTTCGCGGCGACGGGTAGAACCCTACCAGCTCCTTCGGGGTGTTCATGAACGGGTTTTCCGGGTGTCAGGCGTCCGATGCGAGCGTCCCGCGCGAGGTCGGCGCGGTCGCCCGCACGGGGTGGAAGTGGGGAAAACCCGGACGCGGTGGCTTGTCTGGACCTACTCTCGAGTTGTGCCAGGGGCGTCGGGCCGGGTGCTTGTTGTGGACGACAACAAGGTCATCCGGCAGTTGATCAGGGTCAATCTCGAGCTTGAGGGGCTCGAGGTCGTGACCGCGACCGATGGTGCCGAGTGTCTGGATGTCGTTCATCAGGTGCGGCCCGACGTCATCACCCTCGATGTCGTCATGCCCCGGCTGGACGGGCTCAGGACTGCCGCCCGGCTTCGTTCCGATCCTCGGACCCGCCACCTCCCCCTTGCCATCGTCAGCGCCTGTACGCAGTTCGAGGTCGAGAGTGGTCTCGAGGTCGGCGTCGATGCCTTCCTCGCCAAGCCCTTCGAGCCTGCTGAACTTGTGCGGCTCGTACGGCAATTGATGGAGCAGCGGAAGCAGGGGAGGGGGAATGGAGGGGGTGACACCCCCTTCGGAGGCCTCTTCGGGGCCGGGGAGACCGAGCGGGCCGGCCGCGCCGGCGGTTGATCTCCGGGGGAGTGGAGCGTGATCTCCGGGGAGTGGAGTTTGATCTCCGAGGGATGTCGTGCGTGATCTCCGGGGAGGAGTGTGATCCCGGGCGAGTGGAGCGTGATCTCCGAGCGTGCGGTGGGGCGTCCACGAGGCCGTGGCGCGCACGGCGTCCACGAGGGTGTCGTGCGCACGGCGTCCACGAGGGTGTCGTGCGCAGGGCCTCCACAAGGCTGTCGTGCGTAAGGCGTCCACATCCCGGACCCCCGCCCAAACCGGCTCGCATACCCACCCCCCTCCTCCCCTACGCTTGTCCCGTGACCCCCGTCGAGCTCTCCCGCACCGTGCTGCGCGCCGTCCGGCGTGCTGTCGACGGTGGGGAGCTGAGCGTCAGCGTTCCCGCGCGGGTCGTTGTCGCGCCGCCCGGGCCCGGTGGCTGTGGGGACTACGCCACCAACATCGCCCTTCAGCTCGCCCGTCCGGCCGGGCAGCCGCCCCTGCGCGTCGCCGAGCTGCTGCGCTCGCATCTTCTCGACGCCCACGGCATCACCGACGTCGTCGTGACCGGGCCCGGGTTCATCAACATCAGCCTCCAGACCTCCGCCGATGCCGGGCTTGTCGAGGAGATCCGCAGACGCGGCAGGCGTTACGGCTTCGCCGACGCCTCCACCGGGCAGCTGTCGCAACTCCATGCCGCCCACGAGCTCCGCGCGCTCGTCGTCGCCGACGCCGTCGGACGGATTCTCCGGTCACAAGGTGCCCTCGTCCGCACCACCTGCGAGGCCCGCCCCGAGCCCGAGTGGATCGACGTCCTCGGTGTTCATGTCGATGCGTACGGCAGCCCGGAAGCCCCGGCCCCCCTCGACGTCACCATCCGTCCCGTTCCCGTTCCGGCCGCCGCCGACCCCCTCCGGCTCGGCCGCGCCGCCGCCCGCTGGGCCCTGCTGTACCCCGCCGGCCACGACCGGCCCCGGATCACGGACGATCATCTCGTCCAGCGTGAGGGCAACCCCCTCTTCCGCGTCCGTTACGCCCACGCCCGCACCCGGGCCCTCGCCCGTAACGCCGCCGACCTCCACTTCACCGCCGAGCCCGGGCCCACCCCCGAAGCTGGCAGTCTCCTCGCCGCCCTCGCCGACCACCCCCGCATCCTCGGCGCCGCCGCGGCACACCGCAGCCCCGACCGCCTCGCCCGGCACCTCGTCACCGTCGCCGATGCCGTGCTTCCCCTTCTCCCCTCCGTCCTTCCGCGCGGTGAGGAGAAACCCTCGGCCGCCCACCGTGCCCGGCTCGCCCTTGCCGAAGCCACCGGGACGGTGCTGGCCGGCGGCCTGTCCTTGCTCGGTATCGACGCCCCCGACCACCTCTGACACCAGAGAGCCACCGGAAGAACCCATGAGCCGTTCCGCACACCCCGCCGGGCCCCGGCACGCCGACGTCCTCCCCGAGGGCCACTACACCGCCCCGCCCGCCGACCTCAACGCCCTCGATTCCAAGGTGTGGGCCCAGACCGTCGGCCGTAACGACGACGGTGTCGTCACCGTCGGCGGGATCGACGTCAAGACCCTCGCCGAGCAGCACGGCACCCCCGCCTATGTCATGGACGAGGACGACTTCCGTGCCCGGGCGCGGGCGTGGCGTACCGCCTTCGGGCAGGACGCCGACGTCTTCTACGCCGGCAAGGCGTTCCTCTCGCGTGCCGTCGTGCGCTGGCTGCACGAGGAAGGGCTCAATCTCGACGTCTGCTCCGGCGGCGAGCTCGCCACCGCCCTCTCCGCCGGCATGCCCGCCGACCGCATCGCCTTCCACGGCAACAACAAGTCTCCCGAGGAGATCGAACGCGCCATTCGCGCAGGCGTCGGGCGCATCGTTCTCGACTCCTTCCAGGAGATCGTCCGTGTCGCTCACATCGCCTCGTCCCTCGGGAAGCGGCAGCGGGTGCAGATCCGTATCACCGTCGGCGTCGAGGCCCACACCCATGAGTTCATCGCCACCGCCCACGAGGACCAGAAGTTCGGCATTCCGCTGGCCGGCGGGCAGGCCGCCGAGGCCGTACGGCGTGCCCTTCAGCTCGACGGGCTCGAGCTGATCGGGATCCACTCCCACATCGGGTCGCAGATCTTCGACATGTCCGGCTTCGAGGTCGCCGCCCACCGGGTCGTCGGACTCCTCAGGGAAATCCGTGACGAGCACGGTGTCGAGCTTCCCGAGATCGACCTCGGCGGTGGTCTCGGTATCGCCTACACCAGCGGCGACGACCCCCGCGAGCCGCATGAGATCGCCAAGGCGCTCACCGACATCGTCGGCCGCGAGTGTGAGGTCGCACGGCTGCGTACGCCGCGTATCTCCGTCGAGCCCGGGCGCGCCATCGTCGGTCCGACCGCCTTCACGCTCTACGAGGTCGGGACCATCAAGCCCCTCGACGGGCTGCGTACCTATGTCTCCGTCGACGGCGGCATGTCCGACAACATCCGGACCGCGCTGTACGACGCCGAGTACAGCGTCGCTCTCGTCTCCCGCACCTCCGACGCCGAGCCGATGCTGGCCCGTGTCGTCGGCAAGCACTGTGAGAGTGGCGACATCGTGGTCAAGGACGCGTTTCTGCCCGCCGATCTGGCACCCGGTGACCTGATCGCCGTACCCGCCACCGGTGCGTACTGCCGTTCCATGGCCAGCAACTACAACCACGTGCTCCGCCCGCCCGTCGTCGCGGTCAGGGACGGCGAGGCCCGGGTGATCGTCCGGCGCGAGACGGAGGAGGATCTTCTCCGTCTCGATGTCGGATAGGGCGACGGAAGATCCAGAAGATCCGACGGAAGACCGAATGGAAGGCCGACGGGAAGACCACGGGAAGATCCAACGGAAGATCTCCCGTCTTCCCTGGTCAACGGAATGAAATAGATATCTCACGATCCGGACGAGTGATAGAAACTCCCGTCCGGTGAGTGAGACTGGTCCCACCGATGACGGTATGAGGAAACGAGGTCGGATGATGCGTACGCGTCCGCTGAAGGTGGCGCTGCTGGGCTGTGGAGTGGTCGGCTCAGAGGTGGCGCGCATCATGACGACGCACGCCGACGATCTCGCCGCCAGGATCGGCGCCCCGGTGGAGCTGGCGGGCGTGGCCGTCCGCCGGCCCTCCAAGGTCAGGGAGGGCATCGACCCGAGCCTGGTCACCACCGACGCCACCGCCCTCGTCAAACGCGGCGACCTCGACGTCGTCGTCGAGGTCATCGGCGGTATCGAGCCCGCCCGCACCCTCATCACCACCGCCTTCGAGCACGGCGCGTCGGTCGTCTCCGCGAACAAGGCCCTTCTCGCCCAGGACGGCGCCGCCCTGCACGCCGCCGCCGGGGAGCACGACAAGGACCTCTACTACGAGGCCGCCGTCGCCGGCGCCATCCCGCTGATCCGGCCGCTGCGCGAGTCCCTCGCCGGTGACAAGGTCAACCGGGTGCTCGGCATCGTCAACGGCACCACCAACTTCATCCTCGACAAGATGGACTCCACGGGGGCGGGGTATCAGGAGGCCCTCGACGAGGCCACCGCGCTCGGGTACGCCGAGGCCGACCCCACCGCCGACGTCGAGGGGTTCGACGCCGCGGCCAAGGCCGCCATCCTCGCCGGAATCGCGTTCCACACGCGCGTGCGTCTCGACGACGTCTACCGCGAGGGCATGACCGAGGTCACCGCCGCCGACTTCGCCTCGGCCAAGGAGATGGGCTGCACCATCAAGCTGCTGGCGATCTGCGAGCGGGCCGAGGACGGCGAGTCCGTCAGCGCGCGTGTGCACCCCGCGATGATTCCGCTGAGCCACCCCCTCGCCTCCGTGCGCGGCGCGTACAACGCGGTGTTCGTCGAGTCGGATGCCTCCGGTCAGCTCATGTTCTACGGACCCGGTGCCGGCGGTGCGCCCACCGCGTCCGCCGTGCTCGGGGACATCGTCGCCGTCTGCCGCAACCGGCTCAGCGGCTCGACCGGGCCGGGCGAGTCCTCGTACGCCGCACTGCCGGTGTCGGGCATGGGTGACGTCGTCACGCGCTACCACATCAGCCTTGACGTCGCCGACAAACCGGGTGTTCTCGCCCAGGTCGCCACCGTGTTCGCCGAGCACGGTGTCTCGATCGATACGGTTCGGCAGCAAGGCAAGGACGGCGAGGCCTCCCTCGTCGTCGTCACCCACCGTGCGTCCGACGCCTCCCTGACCGGGACCGTCGAGGCGCTGCGCAGCCTCGACACCGTGCGGGGTGTCGCCAGCATCATGCGGGTTGAAGGAGAGTAACCAGCAATGACCCACCAATGGCGCGGAATCATCGAGGAGTACCGGGACAGGCTGCCGGTCACCGGCAGCACGCCGGTCGTGACGCTCCGCGAGGGCGGCACGCCCCTCGTCCCCGCGCAGGTGCTCTCCGAGCGCACCGGCTGCGAGGTCCACCTCAAGGTGGAGGGCGCCAACCCCACCGGATCCTTCAAGGACCGCGGTATGACCATGGCCATCTCGCGGGCCAAGGAGGAGGGTGCGAAGGCCGTGATCTGCGCCTCCACCGGCAACACCTCCGCCTCCGCCGCCGCGTACGCGGTGCGCGCGGGTATGGTTTCGGCCGTTCTGGTTCCACAGGGCAAGATCGCGCTCGGCAAGATGGGCCAGGCGCTCGTCCACGGCGCCAAGATCCTCCAGGTCGACGGCAACTTCGACGACTGTCTCACCCTCGCCCGCGCCCTGAGTGAGAACTACCCGGTGGCGCTGGTGAATTCGGTCAATCCGGTGCGTATCGAGGGTCAGAAGACGGCCGCCTTCGAGATAGTGGACATGCTGGGTGACGCACCCGACATCCATGTCCTGCCGGTGGGCAACGCGGGCAACATCACCGCGTACTGGAAGGGGTACACGGAGTACGCCGCCGACGGCGTCGCCGCGAAGACCCCGCGCATGTGGGGCTTCCAGGCGTCCGGCAGTGCGCCGATCGTGCGCGGTGAGATCGTCAAGGACCCGTCGACCATCGCCACCGCGATCCGCATCGGCAACCCCGCCTCCTGGCAGTACGCGCTCGCCGCGCGGGACGAGTCCGGCGGTCTCATCGACGAGGTGACGGACCGTGAAATCCTTCGCGCCTACCGGCTGTTGGCCGCTCAGGAAGGTGTCTTCGTCGAGCCGGCGTCGGCCGCGTCCGTGGCCGGTCTGCTGAAGGCGGCCGAGCAGGGCAAGGTCGACCCGGGGCAGCGGATCGTGTGCACGGTCACCGGGAACGGGCTCAAGGACCCCGACTGGGCCGTTGCCGGTGCCCCGCAGCCCGTCACCGTCCCGGTCGACGCGGCGACGGCGGCCGAGCGCCTCGGCCTCGCGTGACGACGGTTCAGCAGGGGTAACCCCTACGGGGGTGCACAGGGGGCTTACGACACGCATCGTGCGCCTCCTGTGCGCCCTATGTCGCCACAGAACCTTCCTTCGATAGGCTGTACTGAACCCGCCTGCCGCATATGCCTCCGCATATGGCTCGGCGCAGCGCCGCGTCCGCGGTGCGAGGGTCCTCACGTACGTATCGAATGCCCATCGAATGCCCATCGAACGTCATTCGACAATGTCGCAGCTCAAGGAGAGTCATCGAGAGATGGCCGGTCCCGCCTTCCGTGCCGCCGCCGTCCGGGTGCGCGTCCCCGCCACCAGCGCCAACCTCGGCCCGGGCTTCGACGCCCTCGGCCTGTCGCTGGGGCTCTACGACGACGTCGTCGTCCGGGTGGCCGACTCCGGGCTGCACATCGACATCGCAGGCGAGGGCAGCGAGACGCTCCCGCGCGATGAGCAGCACCTTCTCGTACGGTCCCTGCGCACCGCCTTCGACCTGCTCGGCGGGCAGCCGCGGGGCCTCGAGATCGTGTGTGCCAACCGCATTCCGCACGGCCGCGGCCTCGGCTCCTCGTCGGCCGCCATCTGCGCGGGCATCGTCGCCGCGCGTGCCGTGACCATAGGCGGCGAGTCCCGGCTCGACGACGCGGCGCTCCTGGAGCTGGCCACCGAGATCGAGGGCCACCCCGACAACGTGGCGGCCTGTCTGCTGGGCGGATTCACGCTCTCCTGGATGGAGGGCGGCGCCGCGCGCGCGATCAGGATGGAGCCCGCCGATTCCATCGTTCCGGTGGTTTTCGTGCCCGGGAAGCCGGTTCTGACGGAGACCGCGCGCGGACTGCTGCCGCGCACCGTGCCGCACGTCGACGCCGCCGCCAACGCGGGCCGTGCCGCGCTGCTCGTCGAGGCCCTGACCAGGCGCCCCGAGCTGCTGCTGCCGGCCACCGAGGACCGCCTCCACCAGGAGTACCGCGCTCCGGCCATGCCGGAGAGCGCCGCGCTGGTGGAGCGGCTGCGGGCCGACGGAGTCCCGGCAGTGATTTCCGGCGCAGGTCCCACCGTTCTGGCGCTGGCCGACGAGGACAGCGCCGACAAGGTGGCACATCTGGCAGGCGAGGGCTGGGCCGCGAACCGGCTCGGGCTCGACGCCCAGGGGGCGAGCGTGCTGCCGCTTGCACCCTGACACACGGTTGCCGGATTTCGAGAGGGGGAATGTTTGTTGGATCCGGTAGTGTTAACCTCAAGTCTGCACCCGACCCCACCATGGCGAGGTGCTTCGTGTCCCCGTCCGGGACAGACATCCTTCCGGGAGCCTCCCAAGCCGCACTGTGTTCCGTACGCCGTACCTGGGCAGCACTGCGTACGCGGGCACTGAGCGACTCGCCGGGCACGCTCCGGAACCGGTGCGACCAAGCCACGTGACACAGACACTCAGTGCCACGGCTCCGGGAAGCGCCGTCACCACATTCCTCCGCCAATCAGGCGGACCACCGCCCCGGCACGGTCCATACAGCAGGGCCAGTGCCGGACAGCACAAACGGTCGCCGAGCCAGACAGGCCGACGTCCGCTCCAGGGAAGGACCCTTCGTGAGCGACACCACCGATCTGATGGGCGCACGTGTCGAGGAGACCGCTGCCGCGCCCGCCACGGACGCCTCCGCGCCTGCCACCGGTGCCGGCTCCCGGCGGCGCCGCGGTACCGGCCTCGAGGGCATGGTGCTGGCCGAGCTGCAGCAGGTCGCATCCGGCCTCGGTATCAGGGGCACCGCGCGTATGCGCAAGAGCCAGCTGATCGAGGTCATCAAGGAGGCGCAGGCGGGCGGGGGCGCCGCCGCCCCGGCCAAGGCCGACGCAACCGAGACCAAGCCCAAGCGCCGGGCCACCTCCAAGACCCGTACGGGTGAGGAGGCCGCCCCCGCCGCCGAGCAGAAGGCGGAGAAGGCCGAGGCCGTCGCCGAAAAGGCCGCGGCCCAGCAGCAGATCGAGATCCCCGGCCAGCCGGCCGCCGACGACGCCCCCGCGGAGCGCCGCCGTCGCCGTGTCACCGCCGAGGCCGGCAGCCCCGAGACGGTCACCGCCGAGGCCAAGAGCGAGCCGAAGGCCGAGACGCCCGCCCAGGCGCAGCCCCAGGCCGAGGCCAAGGGCGAGGCCGACGGCGACGGACGCCAGGGCCGGCGCGACCGCCGGGACCGGGACCGGGACCGCGGAGGCCGGGACCGCGACCGCCGCGGCGGCAAGGGCGACGAGCAGCAGGGCGGCCAGGGCGGCGGCCAGCAGCGTCAGGACCGTCAGCAGCAGGGCGGCGGCACCCGCCAGGACCGCCAGCAGCGTGACAACGGCCCCCAGGACGACGACGACTTCGAGGGCGGCCGCCGCGGCCGGCGCGGCCGTTACCGGGACCGCCGTGGCCGTCGTGGCCGCGACGAGATCGCCGAGCCGCAGCTCGCCGAGGACGACGTCCTGATCCCCGTCGCGGGCATCCTGGACATCCTCGACAACTACGCCTTCATCCGTACGTCGGGCTACCTGCCCGGGCCCAACGACGTGTACGTCTCCCTCGCCCAGGTCCGTAAGAACGGCCTGCGCAAGGGCGACCACATCACCGGTGCGGTCCGTCAGCCGAAGGAGGGCGAGCGCCGCGAGAAGTTCAACGCGCTGGTCCGCCTCGACTCCGTCAACGGCATGGCCCCCGAACACGGCCGCGGCCGCCCGGAGTTCAACAAGCTGACCCCGCTGTACCCGCAGGACCGGCTGCGCCTGGAGACCGACCCGGGCGTGCTGACCACCCGCATCATCGACCTCGTGTCGCCGATCGGTAAGGGCCAGCGCGGTCTGATCGTGGCTCCGCCGAAGACCGGCAAGACCATGATCATGCAGGCGATCGCCAACGCGATCACCCACAACAACCCCGAGTGCCACCTGATGGTCGTCCTTGTCGACGAGCGTCCGGAAGAGGTCACCGACATGCAGCGGTCGGTCAAGGGCGAGGTCATCTCCTCGACCTTCGACCGCCCGGCCGAGGACCACACCACGGTCGCCGAGCTGGCGATCGAGCGTGCGAAGCGGCTGGTCGAGCTCGGGCACGACGTGGTGGTGCTGCTCGACTCCATCACCCGTCTGGGCCGTGCGTACAACCTGGCCGCGCCCGCCTCCGGCCGCATCCTGTCCGGTGGTGTCGACTCGACGGCCCTGTACCCGCCGAAGCGCTTCTTCGGTGCGGCCCGCAACATCGAGGACGGCGGCTCGCTGACGATCCTCGCCACCGCGCTGGTGGACACCGGGTCCCGCATGGACGAGGTGATCTTCGAGGAGTTCAAGGGCACCGGCAACATGGAGCTCAAGCTCGACCGGAAGCTGGCGGACAAGAGGATCTTCCCGGCGGTGGACGTGGACGCGTCCGGTACCCGTAAGGAAGAGATCCTGCTGGCCAGCGATGAGCTGGGCATCGTCTGGAAGCTGCGTCGGGTGCTGCATGCGCTGGATCAGCAGCAGGCGATCGAGCTGCTGCTCGACAAGATGAAGCAGACGAAGTCGAACGTCGAGTTCCTGATGCAGATCCAGAAGACGACGCCGGCGCCCGGTAACGGTGACTAGTCGCCGCTGAGAGTCCCGCGCCCCTGGAGGGGTGCTGAGGCCGCCCCCTGTTGCATGTGTGACAGGGGGCGGCCTTTTGGCGCTGAGAGGGACGGGTGCATTGCGCACCCCTTCTCATCTCTTGTCTCTCTGGGGGGACTTTCCTTGCGCACGACCCTGTCCGCGACCGGTCGGCACAGACGCCGGATACGTGTTGCCCTTCCCGTCGCCGCCGCCGGTGTCGCCGCCGCCGTCGCCGCCGCGCTGCTGACCTCCTCCGCGGGCGCGGCCACCGCCGCCGCGGACCCGAAGCCGCCGGTCAAGGCCGCCGTCAGCACGCCCACGCTCGCCGAGCTCAAGGAGCGCATCGCCGGCGCAATGGCCGGCGACGATGTACCCGGTGATCGGCCCGAAACGTCCTCGCAGAGCGCGGACACCGGCGGCTCCACCGTCGAACCGATGGTCATCGGCGGCACCGACACCACCATCACCACGGCCCCGTGGATGGCCCAGCTCTGGTACACCGACGACCAGGGCACCCCGGACACGAGCGACGACACCGGCTTCTTCTGCGGGGGCGCCGTCGTCGCGCCGACGAAGATCCTCACGGCCGCGCACTGCGTCAAGGGCTACGACTGGTCCACGGGCGGCGCGATCGTCACCGGGACCTCCCAGCTCCCCTCGAACGGCGATCTGCACGGGGGCACCGTCAGCGGGGTCCTGCGCCAGTGGACGCACAGCTACAGCGCGCAGACCTTCGACAACGACATCGCGGTCCTCACCCTGGCCTCTCCGGTCAAGGCGACTCCGATCCGTATGACGACGTCCGGTGACACCGCCTCGTACGTCTCCGGGACCAGCGCCCAGGTCTACGGCTGGGGCCGCACCAGCTCCACCAGCCAGGACATCTCCGAGACGCTGAAGACGGCCACGCTGACCGTCCGCTCGGACACCGCCTGCGCCAACTACTACGGCGCCTACTACATCAAGAACCACATGATGTGCGCGGGCACCGCCTCCGGCAGCGACACCGGCACCAAGGCCTCCTGCAACGGAGACTCCGGCGGCCCGCTGATCGTGAACAACCGGATCGTCGGCGTGGTCTCCTGGGGCGTGACGAACTGCGTCGCCAAGGGCTCCTACAGCGTGTTCACCAAGGTCAAGACGTACGTCGGCTCCGTCTACCCGCGCGTCGACGACACCAACCTCAGCTTCGACAACAAGGCCGACCTGTGGGTGCGCAACGCCTCCACCAAGACGGGCTACGAGAAGGACTCCACGGGCAGCTCGTTCGGTGCCCGCCAGTCCTGGGGCAACTGGACCGGCGTCAACGTCGTCCTCCAGACCGACCTGAACCGGGACGGCCTCCAGGACTTCGTCTACCGCGTGGCCTCCACCGGCGACGTCTACTGGTGGCGCTACGTCCCGGCCACCGACGGCTGGGCCGACAAGAAGATCTTCAGCGGCTGGACCACCCGCACCCGGATCGTCACCCCCGGTGATGTCACCGGGGACTACAAGCCCGACCTGCTCTCCGTGGACTCGGCCGGCGCCTTGTGGATCTACCCCGGCAAGGGCGACGGCACCTTCTCCGCCCGTGTGCAGGTCGGCTCCGGCTGGAACCAGTACAACGTCGTGCGCGGCCACGGCGACTTCAGCGGCGACGGCAAGACCGACCTGCTCGCCCGCAGCAAGAGCACCGGCGATGTGTACCTGTACAAGGGCACCGGCAAGTCCGGCACCGGCGCCTTCGCCACCCGGATCAAGGTGCGGACCTGGAGCAACACGACGTACAACGCCTTCGACGCGGTCGGTGACGTGAACGGCGACGGCAAGGCCGACTTCCTGGCCCGTACGCCCGGCGGCACGCTCTACCTGTACAAGGGCACCGGCAAGGCGACCAGCGAGATCTTTGCCACAAGGATCTCCGTCGGCGGCGGTTTCGACCAGTACGACATCTTCGGCTGAACCCGCAGGTGAGCCCCGCTCACCTGAAGCACGGCGACTACACACTGTGCCCACCCGATCCACAGGGTGGGCACAGTCCGCTGTGCAACCCTTTCCCCGGTTTCTCCGTCTGACCTGGCGGAGTGACGATGGTGCGGTACCGGTCGTTTCGACCAGGCCTGACCCTGAATGCAGGGGGTGACCGACCGGACGAGAACCGAGGAGCGCATGTCCGCCGAGAGCACGCCGGAATCCGGCATACCGGATGAGAACGGCACAAACGGTCCCCGTCATCGCGGGAAGGGCCGCCGCCGCAAGCCCAGGAACAAGGGTCTGACGGTGATGGCCTGGACCACCGCGGGCATCGTGGTGCTGGGCGGTGCCGGAGCCGGATACCTGTACCTCAAGCTCAACGGCAACATCAAGAGCGTCAACATCGAGCAGGCCCTCGGCACCGACCGGCCCGAGAAGGTCGACAACGGCTCCGAGAACATCCTCGTCCTCGGCTCGGACTCCCGCTCCGGCAGCAACAAGAAACTCGGCGGCGGCACCGACGACGGCAGCGCCCGCTCCGACACCGCGATGATCGTGCACGTCTACAAGGGCCACAAGAAGGCCGGCGTGGTCTCCATCCCGCGCGACACCCTCATCGACCGCCCCGAGTGCACCGACACCGGCGGCACCACGCACGACGCCGCGTCCGGCGTCATGTTCAACTCCGCGTACACCACCGGCGGCGCCGCCTGCGCGGTGAAGACCGTCGAGTCGATCACCGGCATCCGCATGGACCACTATCTGGAGGTCGACTTCTCGGGCTTCGAGAAGCTGATCGACGAGCTCGGCGGCGTCGACGTGACCACCACCAAGGACATCAACGACTCCGACAGCCACCTCAACCTCAAGGCCGGCGAGCACACCCTGAACGGCGAGCAGGCCCTCGGCCTGGTCCGCACCCGGCACGGCGTCGGCGACGGCTCCGACCTCGGCCGGATCCAGCTCCAGCAGGCCTTCATCAAGGCCCTGGTCGACCAGGTCAAGGACGTCGGCCTCTTCACCAGCCCGAAGAAGCTGTACAACCTGGCCGACACCGCCACCAAGGCCGTCACCACCGATTCGGATCTGGGTTCGGTCAACAAGCTCATGTCCTTCGCAGGCGGCCTCAAGGGCATCAGCTCGAAGCACATGACCATGGTCACCATGCCGGTCCAGTACGACCCGGCCGACCCGAACCGCGTCATCGTCGCCGAAACCCAGGCCGACCAGGTGTGGAAGGCCCTCAAGGACGACAAGCCGATCCCGAAGAGCGCCACCAAGGGCACGGCAACCGGCGAAGCCAAGGGCGTGGTGAGCGCCCCTTAGGGGCGCGGGGCCGTATCGATGTGCGGCTCCGCCGCGGGGCGCGACCAGCCCCCACCGGCGCGCGGGGAATACACAACGCCAACCCCCGGTTTTGGGTGATGGCCCCAGTCCTGGCAGACTGGTACGTCGGCTCCGGTTCACGCCCCCCGCACCCCGCGGCGGCGACCCGGCGCCCTCCCGAAACTAGGAGACACCTTGAAGCGCGACATCCACCCCGAGTACGTCGAGACGCAGGTCAGCTGCACCTGCGGCGCGTCGTTCACCACCCGTAGCACGATCACGTCCGGCACCATCCGGGCCGAGGTCTGCTCCGAGTGCCACCCGTTCTACACGGGCAAGCAGAAGATCCTCGACACCGGTGGCCGCGTGGCCCGCTTCGAGGCCCGCTTCGGCAAGGCTGCTGCCGGCTCCAAGAAGTAGCGAGCCCCATATCGCCGGTCCACGGCCGTGCCCCCTTCCAGGGCGCGCCGGGACCGGCGTTTTTGGTCGCCCGCCTTCCCTTCCCACGTATTTCAGGAGCCCCAAGATGTTCGAGGCCGTCGAGGAACTGGTCGCGGAACACGCCGACCTGGAGAAGAAGCTCGCCGACCCGTCGGTCTTCGCGGACCAGGCCAACGCGCGCAAGCTCAACAAGCGCTACGCCGAGCTCACCCCGATCGTCGCCACGTACCGCTCCTGGAAGCAGACCGGCGACGACGTCGAGACCGCCCGTGAACTGGCCGCCGACGACCCGGAGTTCGCGGCCGAGGTCAAGGAGCTGGACAAGCAGCGCGAGGAGCTGACGGAGAAGTTGCGTCTGCTGCTCGTGCCGCGCGACCCCAGCGACGACAAGGACGTCATCCTCGAGATCAAGGCGGGCGCGGGCGGCGACGAGTCCGCCCTGTTCGCCGGCGACCTGCTGCGGATGTATCTGCGCTACGCCGAGCGCGTCGGATGGAAGACCGAGATCATCGACGCCACCGAGTCCGAGCTGGGCGGATACAAGGACGTCCAGGTGGCTGTGAAGACCAAGGGCGGCCAGGGTGCCACCGAGCCCGGGCAGGGCGTGTGGGCCCGGCTGAAGTACGAGGGCGGCGTGCACCGGGTGCAGCGCGTGCCGGCCACCGAGTCGCAGGGCCGTATCCACACCTCCGCCGCGGGTGTCCTGGTGACCCCGGAGGCGGAGGAGGTCGAGGTGGAGATCAATCCGAACGACCTCCGTATCGACGTCTACCGGTCCTCCGGCCCCGGCGGCCAGTCCGTCAACACGACCGACTCCGCGGTGCGCATCACGCACATTCCGACCGGAGTGGTCGCTTCCTGCCAGAACGAGAAGAGCCAGCTGCAGAACAAGGAGCAGGCACTGCGTATCCTGCGCTCGAGGCTGCTTGCCGCGGCGCAGGAGGAGGCGGAGCGGGAGGCCGCCGACGCCCGCCGCAGCCAGGTCCGCACGGTCGACCGCTCCGAGAAGATCCGCACGTACAACTTCCCGGAGAACCGCATCTCGGACCACCGTGTCGGCTTCAAGGCGTACAACCTGGACCAGGTCCTGGACGGCGACCTCGACGCGGTGATCCAGGCGTGCGTCGACGCGGACTCGGCCGCCAAGCTCGCAGCGGCGTAAGGCAGTACAGAAGTAGAGCAGTAGAGCAGTACGGCAGTACGAAGTACCGAATACCGGAGGACGAGCGTGAACCTGCTGCTCGCAGAGGTGGCGCAGGCCGCCCAGCGGCTGGCCGACGCCGGCGTGCCCTCGCCGCGCAACGACGCGGAGGAACTCGCCGCGTTCGTGCACGGCGTGAAGCGGGGCGCGCTGCACTCCGTGAAGGACGCGGACTTCGACGCCCGGTACTGGGAGGTCATCGCGCGCCGTGAGCAGCGCGAGCCGCTACAGCACATCACCGGGCGTGCCTTCTTCCGGTATCTGGAACTCCAGGTCGGCCCAGGGGTGTTCGTCCCGCGCCCCGAGACCGAGTCGGTGGTCGGCTGGGCCATAGACGCCGTACGCGCGATGGATGTCGTCGAGCCGCTCATCGTCGATCTGTGCACCGGCTCGGGCGCCATCGCGCTCGCGCTCGCCCAGGAGGTCCCGCGCTCCCGCGTGCACGCCGTGGAGCTGTCCGAGGACGCGCTCCAGTGGACCCGCAAGAACATGGCGGGCTCCAGGGTCGATCTGCGCCAGGGCAACGCCCTCGATGCCTTCCACGACCTCGACGGCCAGGTCGACCTGGTCATCTCCAACCCGCCCTACATCCCGCTGACCGAATGGGAGTACGTCGCTCCCGAGGCGCGGGACTACGATCCCGAACTCGCCCTGTTCTCGGGGGAGGACGGCCTCGACCTCATCCGCGGCCTGGAACGCACCGCGCACCGGCTGCTGCGCCCCGGCGGTGTCGTCGTCGTCGAGCACGCCGACACCCAGGGCGGCCAGGTGCCGTGGATCTTCACCGAGGAACGGGGCTGGGCCGACGCGGCCGACCGCCCCGACCTCAACAACCGGCCGCGCTTCGCGACCGCCCGCAAGGCAATGCCGTGACACAAGCGCCGCTCACGCCCCAGACTTCCATCCCGCAGTACGTGTACGAGGAGGCCCGCTAGATGGCTCGGCGATACGACACCAACGACGCGACCGACCGCACGACCGGTCTGCGCGAAGCCGCGTCCGCCGTCCGCCGTGGCGAGCTCGTGGTGCTGCCGACCGACACGGTGTACGGCATCGGCGCCGACGCGTTCTCCTCGGAAGCGGTGTCCGACCTGCTGGACGCCAAGGGGCGCGGCCGTAACATGCCCACCCCCGTACTGATCGGCTCCCCGAACACCCTCCACGGTCTCGTCACCGACTTCTCCGAGCCGGCCTGGGAGCTGGTCGACGCGTTCTGGCCGGGTGCCCTCACGCTCGTCGCCAAGCACCAGCCGAGCCTCCAGTGGGACCTGGGGGACACCCGGGGCACGGTTGCCGTGCGGATGCCGCTCCACCCGGTCGCCATCGAGCTGCTGACCGAGGTCGGCCCGATGGCCGTGTCCTCGGCGAACCTCACCGGTCACCCCGCGCCGGAGGACTGTGACGCCGCGCAGGAGATGCTCGGCGACTCCGTCTCCGTCTACCTGGACGGCGGCCCGACACCCGGCAACGTCCCGTCCTCGATCGTCGACGTCACCCGTGAGGTGCCGCTGCTGCTGCGCGAGGGAGCGCTTTCCGCGGAGGAGCTGCGCAAAGTCGTACCCGACCTCGAGGTGGCGAATTGACAGCCCCTGACGCGGGGCGTGGCATAGGCGACGGGGAAGTGACGGGGACCTTCGGGTTGCCCCGCGACAGCTTCCGCATCCTCCACGTCAGCACCGGCAATGTGTGCCGCTCGCCGATCACCGAGCGGCTGACCCGGCATGCCCTGGCGGACCGGCTCGGCGACCCGCTGTGGGGCGGGCTGATCGTGGAGAGCGCGGGCACCTGGGGCCATGAGGGTGCGCCCATGGAGGCCAACGCCGAGACGGTGCTCGCCGACTTCGGTGCGGATCCCTCCGGTTTTGTGGGGCGGGAGCTGCTCGACGAGCATGTGATCATGGCGGACCTGGTGCTGACCGCTACCCGCGATCACCGGGCGCAGGTCATCTCGATGGGGCACTCCGCGGGGTTGCGTACGTTCACGCTGAAGGAGTTCACACGGCTGGTGCGGGCGATCGATCCGGCCACGCTGCCGCCGCTGGAGGACGGGGTGGTCGCGCGGGCGCGGGCGCTGGTGCGGGCGGCTGCGGCTCTACGCGGGTGGCTGCTGGCGCCCACGGCGGAGGCGGACGAGGTGTACGACCCGTACGGGGCGCCGCTCACGTTCTTCCGGTCGATCGGGGACGAGATACATCAGGCGCTGGATCCTGTGGTGACGGCGTTGACCGGGGTGCCGGCGAGGACGTGAGTCCGGGCGTTTCCCGGGCGGCACCCGGTAGCCACAGCGGTGCAAAACGGGGCGCCTGAATCGTGCCGGGCCTACATTGGTCGTACGTCAGCGTCGACGCTCCCGGAGCCCATCATGGCGGTCACCCGTACCCTTGAGGCCGATGTCCTGCGGCGGCAGGATCCTGAACTGGCCGACATTCTGCTCGGGGAACTCGACCGGCAGTCGACGACGCTCCAGCTGAACGCCGCCGAGAACTTCACCTCGCCCGCCGTGCTGGCCGCCCTCGGCTCCGCCCTCGCCAACAAGTACGCGGAGGGGTATCCGGGCGCCCGGTACCACGGGGGCTGCGAGATCGTCGACGTCGCCGAGCGGCTCGCCGTGGAGCGTGCGAAGGCGCTGTTCGGGGCCGAACACGCCAATGTGCAGGCGCACTCGGGGTCGTCGGCGGTGCTGGCCGCGTACGCGGCACTGTTGCGCCCCGGCGACACCGTCCTCGCCCTGGGCCTGCCCTACGGCGGCCATCTCACCCACGGCTCGCCCGCCAACTTCTCCGGCCGCTGGTTCGACTTCGTGCCGTACGGCGTGGATGCGGAGACCGGGCTCATCGACTACGAGCAGATGCGCCTGCTGGCCCGCACCCATCGGCCCAAGGCGATCGTGTGCGGGTCCATCGCCTACCCACGGCACATCGACTACGCCGCCTTCCGTGAGGCGGCCGACGAGGTGGGCGCGTACCTCATCGCCGACGCCGCGCACCCCATCGGGCTCGTCGCCGGAAAAGCCGCGCCGAATCCGGTGCCGTACGCGGACGTCGTGTGCGCCACCACCCACAAGGTGCTGCGCGGTCCGCGCGGCGGCATGGTGCTGTGCGGGGCGGAGCTCGCCGGGCAGGTGGACCGGGCCGTCTTCCCGTTCACTCAGGGCGGCGCGCAGATGCACACCATCGCCGCCAAGGCCGTCGCGTTCGGCGAGGCGGCGGCTCCGGAGTTCGGCGGGTACGTCCGCCAGGTGGTCGCCAACGCCAGGGTCCTCGCGGCCGCGCTGGCCGCCGAGGGGCTGGCCGTCACCACCGGCGGCACCGACACGCATCTGCTGACCGCCGATCCCGCCCCGCTCGGCGTCGACGGACGCACCGCCCGCGCGCGGCTCGCGGCCGCCGGGATGGTCCTGGACTGCTGCGCGCTGCCGCACGCGGACGCTCGCGGACTGCGCCTGGGCACGGCCGCGGTGACCACACAGGGCATGGGGGAGGAGGAGATGCCGCGTATCGCGTCTCTGATGGCCGGTGTGCTGCGCGACCAGGTCGAGGGCAAGCAGGTCCGCGAGAAGGTGCGGGAACTGGTCACGGCCTTTCCGCCGTATCCGGGGTGAGGGGTGAGGGGTGAGGGGTGAGGGGTGACGGGGTGACGGGGTGACGGGGTAGCGGGGTCAGGGGTTACGGGGTGACGGGGTGTTCCGTGGCAACTCCCCCGGGCCATAAGGGCGTTATTGCTCCGTAAGATCATCGGTCCGAGGTCTTGATCAGCAGCCTGGACGGCCTCATGATCACCGGATGAAGAAGAGACACCTTGCGGCGCCGGTAGCGGCCGCACTCGCCATCATCGGCCTCTCCACCCCGCCCGCCCAGGCGGCGACGTACCAGTGCACCGATGCTTCCCAGGAGAGGCGGGTGTCCCTGCCCAACAAGTCCGACCTCGACCTCTCCGTCAGCCTCTGCGTCTTCCGCACCCAGTACAACGAGGTCTACGCCCAGGTGGTGACCAACTGGTCCGCGACCACCCCCGCCGCGGCGTTCGGAAAGAAGTTCGACGGTTTCAAGGTGAACGCCCGCCTGGAGTACCGCTTCTCCACGGGCGGCGTCGACTACATCAACAAGTCCCACACCTGCGACTTCACGGCGTCGGCCAATGACATGTGGGCGGCCACCGCGCGGTGCAACTCCGGCGACACCCCGTGGGACGCCGACCTGTACTGGTCGGCCGACGGCCAGGTCCAGTGGGACATCGACGGGGACGGCAAGGGCTGGCAGGAGCCGTGGCAGCTGACCGGTTCCCCGCTGCTCAGCTGAGTTCTGCGCCTCAGTTTCGGGCGGGTCCGGTTGCTCCGGGCCCGGCCGGTCCTTTGGCGCCGTATCCGGCGTGAAAGGGGGTAGGCGATCCCTCGTGACAGGGGTAGGCGCTCAGGGGAACGCGCCAGCGTGCACCCACTCTCACCCACGCTCACAGCCACACGTGCAACTATCGTCGCTACCCGGCAGTCCTCACTGGTATGCGTCCGTCGCTAGGGTGTGGGACTGAGATGGCCAGCGAGACCTGTGGGGAAGCCTGTGCGTGAATACCTGCTGACGCTCTGCATCACGGCCGCGGTGACGTATCTGCTGACAGGGCCGGTACGGAAGTTCGCGATCGTGGCCGGAGCGATGCCGGAGATCCGGGCACGCGATGTGCACCGGGAACCCACTCCGCGGCTCGGCGGGATCGCGATGTTCTTCGGCCTGTGCGCGGGCCTGCTGGTCGCCGACCATCTCACCAACCTCAGTACGGTCTTCGCCAACTCCAATGAGCCACGGGCACTGCTCTCCGGAGCGGCGCTCATCTGGCTGATCGGCGTCCTGGACGACAAGTTCGAGATCGACGCCCTGATCAAGCTGGGCGGCCAGATGATCGCCGCCGGCGTCATGGTCATGCAGGGTCTGACGATCCTCTGGCTGCCCGTCCCGAAGGCCGGCACGGTGGCGCTGACTCAGTGGCAGGGCACCCTGCTGACGGTGGCGCTGGTCGTGATCACGATCAACGCGGTGAACTTCGTGGACGGCCTCGACGGCCTCGCGGCCGGCATGGTGTGCATCGCGGCGGCCGCGTTCTTCATGTACGCCTATCGCATGTGGTACTCGTACGGCATCGAGGCCGCTGCCCCCGCGACGCTGTTCGCGGCCATCCTGATGGGCATGTGCCTGGGCTTTCTGCCGCACAACATGCACCCCGCGCGGATCTTCATGGGCGACTCGGGCTCGATGCTGATCGGGCTGGTACTGGCCGCGGGCGCGATCTCCATCACGGGGCAGGTCGACCCGGACAGCTTGTTCGGCGGGTCCGAGCGCGAGGCCGTGCACCAGATGGTGCCGCTCTACATCCCGCTCCTGCTGCCGCTGACGATCATCGCGATCCCGGCCGCCGACCTGGTGCTGGCCATCGTGCGCCGCACCTGGCGCGGGCAGTCGCCGTTCGCCGCCGACCGCGGGCATCTGCATCACCGGCTGCTGGAGATCGGCCACTCGCACAGCCGGGCGGTGCTGATCATGTACTTCTGGTCGGCGCTGATCGCGTTCGGCTCGCTCGCCTACTCCGTGAACTCGGCGTCGATGTGGATCGTGCTCGGTGTCGTGTTCCTCAGCGCGATCGGGCTGGTCCTGCTCCTGCTGCCGCGCTTCACCCCGCGCGCCCCACGCTGGGCCGAGGCCTTCGTCCCGCCGCGCTACCGCCGCGGCCGTCCCGCCGCCCAGCACCCGGCCGAGCCGCTGCGGCCCGCTCCGACCGGGGAGACGCAGGAGGAGGGGCAGAAGGGGCAGGAGGAACCCCGTACACCGGTTGCGGCCGGTGTGGCAGGAGTCAACGGAGCAACCGCGATCGGCCCCCGTTCGCGCTTCCTGGATCGGCGCAATGCGGGATCGTCACGCTGACGACCAAGGTAAGAATCTGACGAGAGCATTGCCCATTCATGGGGGAGCGAAGCAGCCCAATACCAGACAAACTGGCCATGTTGCTGCACAGACGGGCGGCTTCACTCTCATGTGTGACAGCGAGCACACCAACTTGGTAAAGACCGCATCAAATAGTTTGTGATACGGTTCACGAGAACCGGGGATGGAACCAAAGGACCGCAGTGCGACGGTCCATTGGCATGAGGTCTCGACACTCGATCCCGGGACTACGCTCGTCCATGACGACACCCTGCCCACTGTGAAAGCGGAGTTGCCGCCATGCCGTCCAATGACGTTCGGATCCTGCTCCAGGCTGCCGTGCCCACGGCTGCCGTCGGCGCTGTTGCCGCCGTCGTCAGCGCGGTGGTCGCCGGCGGCAAGGGAGCGATCGGGGCGGTCGTCGCGACGCTGGTCGTCATCGTCTTCATGGGGCTCGGCCTCTACGTTCTGCAGCGCACTGCCAAATCGCTTCCGCACCTCTTCCAGGCGATGGGCCTGATGCTCTACGCGGCACAGATCCTGCTGCTGTTCGTCTTCGTCGCGGCCTTCAAGGACACGACGCTGTTCCATCCCAAGTCCTTCGCGCTCACGCTCGTCGCCGCCACCCTCGTGTGGATCGCCGCGCAGACGCGTGCGCACATGAAGTCCAAGATCCTCTACGTCGAACCCGACTCGACGCCCACTTCGACAGCCTCTTCGACGGGTGACAAGCCCGACAAGTCGGGGCACTCGTCGTGAGGGGTAGGGCCGGGATAAGGGCGCTCGACGGATCCTGCTATCGTCCGGTGCCAACTGCGGCATCGCGGGCGCGGGCATCTGAGCTGACGCCTGCTCATTCGCGAGGCGAGATGCCCCACAGCCGCCCCCACATCCGAAACACCAGTCCAGTGCCGAACCGCGGCTGTTCGCCGCGCCGACACAACGAGGTTGCCGTACCTATGCGTCACGCTGAAGGAGCCCGCGGTGAGTGCTGACCCGACGCAGGTGCTCGCCTTCGAGACCGATTGCCACCTGTTCGACGGTTGTGGCTTCGACACTGTCTCCCCGGGCCTGCATTCGTTCCTCTACGAGCCGCTCTGGGGCGACGCAGACGGCAACGGCTTCTACTTCAACAAGCCGATGCTCCTCGCTCTGCTCGGCTCCATCATCGTGGTGGGCTTCTTCTGGGCCGCGTTCCGCAGGCCGAAGGTCGTTCCGGGCAAGCTGCAGATGGTCGCCGAGACCGGCTACGACTTCGTGCGCCGCGGCATCGTCTACGAAACGATCGGCAAGAAGGAGGGTGAGAAGTACGTTCCGCTCATCGTCTCGCTGTTCTTCTTCGTCTGGATGATGAACATCTGGTCGATCATCCCGGTCGCCCAGTTCCCGGTCACCTCGATCATCGCCTACCCGATGGTCCTGGCCCTGATCGTCTACATCCTGTGGGTCTCGCTCACCTTCAAGCGGCACGGTTTCGTCGGCGCCTTCAAGAACTTCACGGGCTACGACAAGTCGCTCGGCGCCGTCCTGCCGCTGGCCATGACGATCGAGTTCTTCTCGAACCTGCTGGTCCGCCCGTTCACGCACGCGGTGCGACTCTTCGCGAACATGTTCGCCGGTCACACGCTGCTGGTGCTCTTCACGGTCGCCACCTGGTACATGCTGAACGGCATCGGCATCGCCTACTCAGGTGTCTCGTTCCTCATGACGATCGTCATGACCGCCTTCGAGCTCTTCATCCAGGCCGTCCAGGCGTATGTCTTCGTCCTGCTGACCTGCTCCTACATCCAGGGCGCGCTCGCCGAGCACCACTGAGCACCCCCGCTTCGATACCCCCATGGTCGTCCGGTGGCCAACCCCCACCGGTCCGTAAAGAGAAGGAAGAACTGGCATGTCCCAGACCCTTGCTGCCGTCGAAGGTTCCCTGAGCTCCGTCGGTTACGGTCTTGCCGCCATTGGCCCCGGCGTCGGCGTCGGCATCATCTTCGGTAACGGCACGCAGGCCCTGGCCCGTCAGCCCGAGGCGGCCGGCCTCATCCGCGCCAACCAGATCCTCGGCTTCGCGTTCTGTGAGGCGCTCGCCCTGATCGGTCTCGTCATGCCGTTCGTCTACTAAGACGAACGCCTCGACGACCGACCCTTTCGACGAAAGGCACTGACGTGAACCTCGCCATGATCCTGGCGCAAGAGGGCGAGAAGGAGAATCCCCTCATTCCGCCGTGGCCCGAGCTCGTCATCGGCCTCATCGCCTTCGTCATCGTCTTCGGCTTCCTCGCCAAGAAGCTCCTCCCGACCATCAACAAGGTTCTGGAAGAGCGTCGCGAGGCCATCGAGGGCGGTATCGAGAAGGCCGAGGCCGCACAGACCGAGGCCCACAGCGTCCTTGAGCAGTACAAGGCCCAGCTCGCCGAGGCCCGCCACGAGGCCGCGCGTCTGCGCCAGGAGGCGCAGGAGCAGGGCGCCACGCTCATCGCCGAGATGCGCGCGGAAGGCCAGCGGCAGCGCGAGGAGATCGTCGCCGCCGGTCACGCCCAGATCGAGGCCGACCGCAAGGCCGCCGCGTCCGCGCTGCGCCAGGACGTCGGCAAGCTCGCCACCGAGCTGGCCGGCAAGCTCGTCGGCGAGTCCCTCGAGGACCACGCCCGGCAGAGCCGTGTCATCGACCGCTTCCTCGACGAGCTCGAGGAGAAGGCCGAGGCCGGCCGATGAACGGAGCGAGCCGCGAGGCACTGGCAGCCGCACGCGAGCGTCTCGACGCGCTGACGGACAACACGTCCGTGGACGCGACGAAGCTCGCCGGCGAGCTGGCCGCCGTCACCGCGCTGCTCGACCGCGAGGTGTCGCTGCGTCGGGTCCTCACCGACCCGGCGCAGGCCGGTGAGGCCAAGGCCGAGCTGGCTCAGCGCCTCCTCGGTTCCCAGGTCGGCGGCGAGGCCGCGGACCTGGTGGCCGGCATGGTGCGCACCCGCTGGTCGCAGTCGCGTGACCTGGTGGACGCGCTGGAGGAGCTGGCGAATGTCGCCGACCTCACCGCGGCGCAGACGTCGGGCCGGCTCGACGACGTCGAGGACGAACTGTTCCGCTTCGGCCGGATCGTCTCCTCGAACACCGAGCTGCGGGCCGCGCTGACCGACCGCAAGGCCTCCACCGCCGCCAAGGTCGAGCTGCTGCACCAGCTGCTCGGCGGCCGTGCCAAGCCGGACACCGAGCGTCTGGTCACGCGCCTTGTGACCGCGCCGCGGGGACGTAGCCTGGAGTCGGGACTGGAGTCCCTGTCCAAGCTCGCCGCCGAGCGCCGGGACCGCATGGTGGCCGTGGTCACCACGGCGGTACCGCTGAGCGACACGCAGAAGCGGCGCCTGGGTGCCGCCCTCGCGAAGCTCTACGGCCACCAGATGCACCTCAACATCGACGTGGACCCCGAGGTTCTCGGCGGGATCCGGGTGCAGGTCGGCGACGAGGTCATCAACGGCTCCCTCGCGGACCGCATCGAGGACGCCGGCCGCCGTCTGGCGGGCTAGCAGCAACTTCATAAGTAAGACGTACCTACGGCCCGGTTGGGCCGTGCAGAGGATTCACCTCGTTCAGGGGGGAGTCCCCATCCCCCCAAGTGAAACTTCGGGCCCAACAAGGAGAGCAGGGAACCCAGATGGCGGAGCTCACGATCCGGCCGGAGGAGATCCGGGACGCGCTGGAGAACTTCGTCCAGTCGTACAAGCCGGACGCGGCCTCGCGCGAGGAGGTCGGTACGGTCACCCTTGCCGGCGACGGCATCGCGAAGGTCGAGGGTCTGCCCTCGGCCATGGCCAACGAACTGCTGAAGTTCGAGGACGGCACCCTCGGCCTCGCCCTCAACCTCGAGGAGCGCGAGATCGGTGCCATCGTCCTCGGTGAGTTCAGCGGCATCGAGGAGGGTCAGCCGGTCACCCGTACCGGTGAGGTGCTCTCCGTGGCTGTCGGCGAGGGCTACCTCGGCCGCGTCGTCGACCCGCTCGGCAACCCGATCGACGGCCTCGGCGAGATCGAGACCAGCGGTCGTCGTGCCCTTGAGCTGCAGGCCCCCACGGTCATGCAGCGCAAGTCGGTGCACGAGCCGATGGAGACCGGCTACAAGGCCGTCGACGCGATGACCCCGATCGGCCGTGGTCAGCGTCAGCTGATCATCGGTGACCGCCAGACCGGCAAGACCGCCCTGGCCGTCGACACGATCATCAACCAGCGTGACAACTGGCGCACCGGCGACCCGAACAAGCAGGTCCGCTGCATCTACGTCGCCATCGGCCAGAAGGGCTCGACCATCGCGTCGGTCCGCCGCGCGCTGGAGGAGAACGGCGCGCTGGAGTACACGACGATCGTCGCCGCCCCGGCGTCCGACCCGGCCGGCTTCAAGTACCTGGCGCCGTACACCGGCTCGGCCATCGGCCAGCAGTGGATGTACGAGGGCAAGCACGTCCTGATCATCTTCGACGACCTGTCGAAGCAGGCCGACGCCTACCGCGCCGTGTCCCTGCTGCTGCGCCGCCCGCCGGGCCGCGAGGCCTACCCCGGTGACGTCTTCTACCTGCACTCCCGTCTGCTGGAGCGCTGCGCGAAGCTCTCCGACGACATGGGCGCCGGCTCGATGACCGGTCTGCCGATCGTCGAGACCAAGGCCAACGACGTCTCGGCGTTCATCCCGACCAACGTCATCTCCATCACCGACGGCCAGTGCTTCCTGGAGTCGGACCTGTTCAACGCCGGTCAGCGCCCCGCGCTGAACGTCGGTATCTCCGTCTCCCGAGTCGGTGGTTCCGCGCAGCACAAGGCGATGCGCCAGGTCTCCGGCCGTCTGCGCGTCGACCTCGCCCAGTTCCGTGAGCTGGAGGCGTTCGCCGCCTTCGGTTCCGACCTGGACGCCGCGTCGAAGGCGCAGCTGGAGCGCGGTCAGCGCATGGTCGAGCTGCTGAAGCAGGCCCAGTACCAGCCGATGGCCACCGAGGACCAGGTCGTCTCCATCTGGGCCGGCACCAACGGCCGTATGGACGAGGTTCCGGTGGGCGACATCCGTCGCTTCGAGAAGGAGCTGCTGGAGTACCTGCACCGCAAGGAGCAGGGCCTCATGACCTCCATCAAGGAGGGCGCGAAGATGTCGGACGACACCATCCAGGCGATCGACGACGCCGTCGCGGAGTTCAAGAAGCAGTTCGAGACCTCGGACGGCAAGCTGCTCGGCGAGGACACGGCCGTCAGCGTCTCCAAGTGACGTAAAGGAAGGGACCTGACTCATGGGAGCCCAGCTCCGGGTCTACAAGCGTCGCATCCGATCCGTCACCGCGACCAAGAAGATCACGAAGGCGATGGAGATGATCGCCGCCTCGCGCGTCGTCAAGGCGCAGCGCAAGGTGGCGGCCTCCACGCCGTACGCGACCGAGCTCACCCGCGCGGTCACGGCGGTCGGTACCGGCTCGAACACCAAGCACCCGCTGACCACGCAGGCCGAGACGGTCACGCGGTCCGCGGTGCTGCTCCTGACGAGCGACCGCGGTCTGGCCGGTGCCTTCAACTCCAACGCCATCAAGGCGGCGGAGCAGCTGACCGAGCGCCTGGAGCGCGAGGGCAAGCAGGTCGACACGTACATCGTCGGCCGGCGCGGTGTCGCCCACTACAACTTCCGTGAGCGCACCATCGCGGAGTCGTGGACCGGCTTCACCGACGAGCCCTCGTACGCGGACGCCAAGAACGTCGCGGCTCCGCTGATCGAGGCCATCGAGACGGCGACGGCCGAGGGCGGCGTGGACGAGCTCCACATCGTCTACACCGAGTTCATCTCGATGATGACGCAGACGGCGGTCGACTCCCGCCTGCTGCCGCTCAGCCTCGAAGAGGTTGCGGAGGAGAAGGCCCCCACGGGCGAGATCCTTCCGCTGTACGACTTCGAGCCGTCGGCGGAGGACGTCCTCGACGCCCTGCTGCCGCGCTACGTGGAGAGCCGGATCTACAACGCGCTGCTCCAGTCGGCCGCTTCGAAGCACGCCGCCACGCGGCGCGCGATGAAGTCGGCGACCGACAACGCCGGAGAGCTCATCGAGACGCTCTCCCGGCTTGCCAACGCGGCCCGCCAGGCCGAAATCACCCAGGAAATCAGCGAGATCGTCGGTGGCGCGAGCGCCCTGGCCGACGCGACCGCGGGGAGTGACAACTAATGACCACCACTGTTGAGACGGCCACGGCGACGGGCCGCGTCGCGCGGGTCATCGGCCCGGTCGTCGACGTGGAGTTCCCCGTCGACGCGATGCCGGACATCTACAACGCCCTCCACGTCGAGGTCTCCGACCCGGCCAACGCGGGCGAGAAGAAGACGCTGACCCTGGAGGTCGCCCAGCACCTCGGCGACGGCCTGGTCCGCACCATCTCCATGCAGCCCACCGACGGTCTGGTCCGCCAGGCCCAGGTCACCGACACCGGCACGGGCATCACCGTCCCGGTCGGCGACTTCACCAAGGGCAAGGTGTTCAACACCCTCGGTGAGGTGCTGAACGTCGACGAGTCCTACGACGGCGAGCGCTGGACCATCCACCGCAAGGCGCCGAACTTCGACGAGCTCGAGTCGAAGACCGAGATGTTCGAGACCGGCGTCAAGGTCATCGACCTCCTCACCCCGTACGTCAAGGGTGGAAAGATCGGCCTGTTCGGTGGCGCCGGCGTCGGCAAGACGGTGCTCATCCAGGAGATGATCTACCGCGTGGCCAACAACCACGACGGTGTCTCCGTGTTCGCCGGTGTCGGCGAGCGCACCCGTGAGGGCAACGACCTGATCGAGGAAATGAGCGACTCGGGCGTCATCGACAAGACCGCCCTGGTCTTCGGTCAGATGGACGAGCCCCCGGGCACCCGTCTGCGCGTCGCGCTGGCCGGCCTGACCATGGCCGAGTACTTCCGTGACGTCCAGAAGCAGGACGTGCTGTTCTTCATCGACAACATCTTCCGCTTCACGCAGGCCGGTTCCGAGGTGTCGACCC
The DNA here is from genome assembly GCF_008806595.1 of Streptomyces luteolifulvus. GTDB lineage: Bacteria > Actinomycetota > Actinomycetes > Streptomycetales > Streptomycetaceae > Streptomyces > Streptomyces luteolifulvus. Next base: position 125,058 of record NZ_VZRB01000015.1, read on the forward strand.
TGCTCGGCCGTATGCCCTCCGCGGTGGGCTACCAGCCGAACCTGGCCGACGAGATGGGTCTCCTCCAGGAGCGCATCACCTCGACCCGCGGTCACTCGATCACCTCGATGCAGGCGATCTACGTCCCCGCCGACGACCTGACCGACCCGGCCCCGGCCACCACGTTCGCCCACCTCGACGCGACGACGGTTCTCTCCCGTCCGATCTCCGAGAAGGGCATCTACCCGGCCGTGGACCCGCTGGACTCCACGTCCCGCATCCTGGACCCGCGCTACATCGCGCAGGACCACTACGACGCCGCCATGCGCGTCAAGACGATCCTGCAGAAGTACAAGGACCTCCAGGACATCATCGCGATCCTCGGTATCGACGAGCTCGGCGAGGAGGACAAGCTCGTCGTCCACCGTGCCCGTCGCGTGGAGCGCTTCCTGTCCCAGAACACCCACGTCGCCAAGCAGTTCACCGGCGTGGACGGTTCGGACGTGCCGCTGGACGAGTCGATCACCGCGTTCAACGCGATCTGCGACGGCGAGTTCGACCACTTCCCGGAGCAGGCGTTCTTCATGTGCGGTGGTCTTGAGGACCTCAAGAACAACGCCAAGGAGCTGGGCGTCTCCTGAGCCTCGCGCTCATCTGAGGGGGCGGGCACGTCCCGCCCCCTCTTCCACGCCCATTAGACTTGTACGCAACACCCGGCGCGAGAAGCCGGGTGGTGACCCGAGGAGCCACCCTTGGCTGCTGAGCTGCACGTCGCGCTGGTCGCGGCCGACCGAGAGGTCTGGTCCGGCGAGGCCACCCTGGTCGTTGCGCGCACCACGTCCGGCGACATCGGCGTCATGCCCGGTCACCAGCCGCTGCTCGGTGTGCTGGAGTCGGGCCCGGTGACCATCCGCACGCGTGACGGTGGAACCGTCATCGCCGCGGTGCACGGCGGTTTCATCTCGTTCGCGGACAACAAGCTGTCGCTGCTGGCCGAGATCGCCGAGCTGTCGGACGAGATCGATGTCCAGCGTGCGGAGCGGGCGCTGGAGCGCGCGAAGTCCGATGCGGACGCGCTGGCCGAGCGCCGGGCGGACGTGCGACTGCGTGCTGCGGCGGGGCGCTGAAAGCAGCGCTCCACGCGATGACGTCACTCAGCCGCGGCTGGGACCGGATTCCTCCGGTCCCAGCCGCGGCTGAGGCAAATACGGGTGTTTTTTCCATTCCGTTACCTAGGAGACGAGGAGGTCGGTGTCGATGGTCCTCGCTCTGACTGTGTGCGGTGTGGTCGTGGCCCTCGTGGTGGTGGGGCTGTTCGTGTTCGGTCTGCGCCGCCGGCTCATCCAGCGCTCCGGCGGCACCTTCGACTGCAGTCTGCGCTGGGGTGTCCCGGAGAAATCCGACACCAGCGGCAAGGGCTGGAGCTACGGCGTCGCCCGCTACAACGGCGACCGTATCGAGTGGTACCGCGTCTTCTCCTACGCCTACCGCCCGCGCCGCGTCCTGGAGCGCTCCGCGATCGAGGTGGCCGGCCGCCGCGTCCCCGAGGGCGAGGAGGAGCTGGCGCTGCTGTCCGACGCGGTGATCCTGACCTGTGTGCACCGGGGCACGCGTCTTGAACTCGCGATGAGCGAAGACGCGCTGACCGGTTTCCTCGCGTGGCTCGAGGCAGCCCCGCCCGGTCAGCGCGTCAACGTCGCCTAGCTCTTGCGGTTCTTACGGTTTTCTTGCGGCAATTCCCTTGCTACAGCCCGCTGTTGATGGCGCTCACCAGCTCACCGTTGCCGGTGTCGCCGCTGAACTCCCAGAAGAACGCGCCGCCGAGGCCCTGGGACTTGGCCCAGCTCATCTTTCCGGCGATCGTCGACGGGGTGTCGTACGACCACCAGTTGCTGCCGCAGTGCGCGTACGCCGTCCCCGCGATGGTGCCGGTGGCCGGACAGGACGTCTTGAGGACCTTGTAGTCCTCGATGCCCGCCTCGTAGGTGCCGGTCGCCGGACCCGTGGCGGTGCCGCCGGGGGCGGACTGGGTGACGCCGGTCCAGCCGCGGCCGTAGAAGCCGATGCCGAGCAGCAGCTTGCTCGCCGGGACGCCCTTGGCCTTGAGCTTGGCGATCGCGTCCGCCGAGTTGAAGCCCTCCTTCGGGATGCCGGTGTACGACGTGAGCGGCGAGTGCGGGGCGGTCGGGCCGGTCTTGTCCCAGGCGCCGAAGTAGTCGTACGTCATCACGTTGTACCAGTCGAGGTATTGCGCGGCGCCGCCGTAGTCGGCAGCGTCGATCTTGCCGCCGGACGAGGCGTCGGCGGTGATCGCGGCGGTGATCAGGTAGTTCGAGCCGAACTCGGCACGCAGTGCCTGCGAGAGGTTCTTGAAGGCCGCCGCGCCGGAGGTGTCGCAGGTCAGGCCGCAGGCGTTCGGGTACTCCCAGTCGATGTCGATGCCGTCGAAGACGTCGGCCCAGCGCGGGTCCTCCACGACGGCCTTGCAGGACTTGGCGAACGCGGCGGCGTTGGCCGCGGCCTGGCCGAAGCCGCCGGAGTAGGTCCAGCCGCCGAAGGAGTACAGCACCTTGATGTGCGGGTACTTCGCCTTCAGCTGCCTCAGCTGGTTGAAGTTGCCGCGCAGCGGCTGGTCCCAGGTGTCGGCGGTGCCGCTGACGGACTGGTCGGCGGTGTAGGCCTTGTCGTAGGCGGCGTAGGTGTCGTCGACGGTGCACTGACCGTTCTTGACGTTGCCGAACGCGTAGTTGATGTGGGTGATCTTCGACGCGGAGCCGGACGTCACCAGGTTCTTGACGTGGTAGTTGCGGCCGTAGACGCCCCACTCGGTGAAGTAGCCGAGCTTGACCTTGTCGCCGGTCGGGGGCGGTTCCGTGGCGCCGCCGGTGGTGCGCACCGCGCGGGCGCCGCTGACCGGGCCGGTCTGGTCGGCGGTGTCGCGGGCCTGGACGGCGTAGGAGTAGTCGGTGCCGGCGGTCAGGCCGGTGTCGGTGTACGACGTGGTCGTCACCGTGGCGACCTTGGCGCCGTCGCGCAGGACGTCGTAGTTCTTGACGCCGTTGTCGTCGGTGGCGGCCGACCAGGTCAGCTTCACCGAGGTGTTGGTGATGTCGGAGGCGCTGGGCGTGCCGGGGGCGGACGGTGGGTTGTCGCCGGGGACGCTGCCGCCGTCGCAGCTGCCGCCGTTGAGCTTGCAGTTCGCGGGGGAGCCGGAGCCGGTGCCGTTGAAGCCGAAGGAGACGGAGGCGCCGGGGGCGAGGGTGCCGTTCCAGGACTTGTTCTTGGCGGTCCAGTGGGTGCCGGAGGAGGTGACGTCGGCGTCCCAGGCGGAGGTGACGGAGGTACCGGAGGGGAAGTCCCACTCGACGGTCCAGGAGCCGATGGTCGTCGTGCCGGTGTTCTTCACCGTCCACTTGCCCTCGAAGCCGGAGCCCCAGTCCTGGGTCTTGGTGTAGGTCGCGGTGGCGGACGTCGCGGCCTCGGCGGGGCTCGCCAGGCCGACGAGACCGGCCAGCGGGAGCAACAGGGTCGCGAACCCTGCCGCGGCTCTGTGTCTGAAGCGCATGCTGCGCCTCCTTGTCGGGGAGTCAGGGGCAGGCATGACTGAGCCTCATGCCGCACTCATGGTGCGGTGAGAATAGAGAGGTCTGGACCACGGGTCAATAGGTCTGGACCATTAGTCCCTTGGGGGCGTGTTACGCCCCCGGGATCCCCAGTTCCTGCGCCAGCACCGCCGCTTGGACCCGGCTGCGCAGCTCCAGCTTCCCCAGCAGCCGGCTGACGTGCGTCTTCACGGTGGCCTCCGCCATGTCGAGACGGCCGGCGATACCGGCGTTGGACAGGCCCTCGCCGAGGCACGACAGCACCTCGCGCTCACGACGGGTGAGGGTGTCGAGGACCGCCGGATCGGCCGTCGGCCGCCGTACCGGCTTCGCCGCGAACTCGGCGATCAGACGACGGGTGACGGCGGGCGCGATCAGTCCCTCCCCGCGCGCCACGGTCCGTACGGCGTCGAGCAGATCGCCCGCCTCCGTGTTCTTCAGCAGAAAGCCGGCGGCACCGGCCCGCAGCGCCCCGAACACATACTCGTCGAGGTCGAAGGTGGTGAGCACGAGCACGTCCGCCAGCCCCTCCCCGACCACCTTCCGGGTCGCCGACACCCCGTCCAGACGCGGCATCTGAATGTCCATCAGTACGAGATCGGGCCGCAGCTCACGGGCCAGCGCCACCGCCTGCTCGCCGTCCGCCGCCTCACCCACCACCTCGATGTCGCCCGCACTGCGCAGGATCAGTACCAGCCCGGCCCGGACGGCGGACTGGTCCTCGGCGACGAGGACACGGACGGGGCGGCTCATGCGGAGTCTCCTTCGGTGACGGGGAGGGCGGCGCGTACGGCCCAGTGGTCGCCGTCCGGTCCGGCGTCGAACGTGCCGCCGAGCAGCGCGGCCCGCTCCCGCATCCCGACGAGTCCGGCACCGGAGCCCGGCGCACGCGGGCCGTCCCGGTGGCCGTACGGGCTGTCCACGCGCACGTCGAGCACACCGTCGCGCCGGGCGAGCGTGACGGTGACCCGGCCCGGGCGCGCGTGCTTGAGGGCGTTGGTCAGCGACTCCTGGACGATCCGGTACGCGGCGAGCTCGACCGGGGCCGGCACCTGGCCGTGGTCGGTGTCGAGGGTGACGTCCAGGCCGTTGGCGCGGGCACCGTCGACCAGCGCGCCGAGGCCGTCCAGGGTGGGGGCGGCGGCGGGTTCGGCGTCGCCGCCCGAGTCCCGCAGGATCCCGATCAGCCGCCGCATCTCCGCGAGCCCCTCGACGCTGTTCTCACGGATGACGGACAGGGCGTCCCGCGAGGTCTCCGGCTCGTCGAGGGACAGGGCCGCCGTGGAGTGGATGGCGATCGCGGACAGATGGTTGGCGACCATGTCGTGCAGCTCCCGGGCCATGCGCGCCCGCTCGGCCGTGACCGCCTGGGCGCGGTCCATCTCGGCCAGCAGCGCGGTCTGCTCGGCGCGCAGCCGGGCCGCCTCGGCCGCGTCGCGGTGGTTGCGGACGACCCAGCCCGTGGCCGCGGGCGCGAGGGCCACCACGCCGACGCCGACGCCGATCAGCAGTCCCTGCGGGTCGCGCCAGAGCGCCGCGGGCACCACTGCGCCGATCACCGTCAGCAGTCCCGTGAGCCAGGGGAGGCGGCGGGCCAGGGCGGGGGAGCCGTACAGGACGGCCGCGTACATCAGATCGGTGAACAGCACGACCGTGACCACGCTGCCCCGGGTCACGGTGTCGGCGACCAGCGCGGCCGTACCGATCACCAGGCCCAGCCGGGGCCGGGTGCGGCGCAGCAGTTCGCAGCCGGCCATCACCACCAGCGGCACCAGGACGGCCCAGTACGCCGGCCACAGCACCAGGTCGTCCGAGGCGTCCCGCGGGCTGAGCCCCAGGCCCCACATCAGCAGCCCGCCGAGCAGCCCGCCCACCGCGATGTGCACGTCGTGCGGGTGCGGTCGGGGCAGTCGTACGGCCATGTCCTCCATCCAACCAACCCCGCGCCCCGCCCGCGTGCTCCCCGGGAACGGTCCCCGACTGCATCGTTCGATGTACGGCGACCTCGTCACCGCCGACGACGTATCCGGCCGGGCCCGCCGGGAGGCTTGGGAAGGTGACCGGAAGGAGCGAGTCGTGGTCGTCGCGTTGATCATCGCCTGTGAGGTCGGCTTCTGGGTGCTGCTGGCACTGGGCCTGGCCGTCCGCTACCTGCTGAACTGGCGCCGCACGAGCGTGGCGCTGCTGCTGTGCGAGCCGGCGCTGGAGCTGGTCCTCTTCGCGGCGACCGCGGTGGACCTGAAGAACGGCGCCGAGCCGGGCTGGGAGCACGGGCTGGCGGCGCTGTACATCGGCTACACGGTCGCGTACGGCCACTGCACCGTCCGCTGGCTCGACGGCCACGCCGCCCACCGTCTGGCCGGTGGCCCGCCCCCGCCGAAGCCGCCGCGCCACGGCAGGGCGCGGGCCCGCCACGAGGGCCGCCTGTGGCTGCGCACGCTCCTGGCCGCGGCCGTCGCGTGCGCGCTGCTCCAAGGGGCGGTCTGGTACGTGGGCGACGGCGACACCTCGTCGCTGCGGGCCTTCCAGTGGGCGGCACTCAGGGCCGCGGGAATCCACGGTCTGATCGCCCTGACGTATGTGATCCGGCCGAAGAAGGCCCCCTCGTCAGCGCTCCCGGCAGGGGACCGCGACCACGCCGCGGAGGCCCTCGCCGGCCGTGCGGGCAAGAACGCCCAGCGCCCTGAAGGGGCGCGGGGAACTGCGCGACCAGCCACGACGGCGCCGCAGACGGCCGACGACGCATCGCGCCTATTCCGGCGGAGCGCCTAGCGTTCGCCGCCCGGGACCCAGAGCACGTCCCCGATGTCCTTGTTGGCCGTGCGGGCAAGAATGAACAGCAGGTCCGACAGGCGGTTGAGGTAGGTCGCCGTCAGGGGGTTCATCACCTCGCCGTGGGCCTCCAGCGCGGCCCAGGTAGAGCGCTCGGCCCGGCGTACGACCGTGCAGGCCTGGTGGAGCAGGGCCGCGCCCGGGGTACCGCCGGGCAGGATGAAGGAGCGCAGCTTCTCCAGCCGTTCGTTGAAGCGGTCGCAGTCCGCCTCCAGCTTGTCGATGTAGAACTGCTCGACCCGCAGGGGCGGGAACTCCGGGTTCTCCGACACCGGCGTCGACAGGTCCGCGCCCACGTCGAACAGGTCGTTCTGGACGCGGGTGAGAACCTCGACGATCTCCTCGTCCAGACCGCCCAGCGCGATCGCCGTGCCGATCACCGCGTTCGCCTCGTTGGCGTCCGCGTACGCGGAGATCCGCAGGTCGGTCTTGGCCACCCGGCTCATGTCCCCGAGGGCGGTGGTGCCCTTGTCGCCGGTTCTGGTGTAGATGCGCGTCAGATTGACCATGAGGTCAGCGTAGTTACGTGGCCGGGCCGGGGCCAAGGCGGATCCAGGAGCTCAACTACGCCGTACGAGGCGTCCCCTGACGCCTGCCGGTGTGATGTCCGTCATTTGAGACGTGACGCGCATTACTTCCTGGTCACACAGCCCCTCACGACCGCTAGTGTCCGCCGGAGAGCCATACGTAAGCAGCGTGTAAGCGTTTCAAAGGGGAGTCGCACAGTGGCACGGAAGCTTGCCGTCATCGGCGCCGGACTCATGGGGTCCGGTATCGCCCAGGTCTCCGCGCAGGCGGGCTGGGACGTCGTACTGCGCGACGTCACCGACGAGGCGCTCCAGCGTGGCACCGACGGCATCAAGGCCTCGTACGACAAGTTCGTCAGCAAGGGCAAGCTGGAGGCGCACGACGCCGACGCCGCGCTCGCCCGCATCACCGCGACGACCGACCTGGATGCCGTCGCCGACGCGGACGTCGTCGTCGAGGCGGTCTTCGAGAAGCTGGAGATCAAGCACGAGATCTTCCGTGCGCTGGACAAGATCGTGCGCGACGACGCCGTGCTCGCCTCCAACACCTCCGCCATCCCGATCACCAAGATTGCGGCCGTGACGGAACGTCCGGAGCGCGTGGTCGGCACGCACTTCTTCTCGCCGGTCCCGATGATGCAGCTGTGCGAGCTGGTGCGCGGCTACAAGACGAGCGACGAAACCCTCGCCACCGCGCGGGAGTTCGCCGAGTCCGTCGGCAAGACCTGCATCGTCGTCAACCGTGACGTGGCCGGCTTCGTCACCACCCGGCTCATCTCGGCGCTCATCGTCGAGGCCGCCAAGCTGTACGAGTCGGGCGTCGCCACCGCCGAGGACATCGACCTCGCCTGCAAGCTGGGCTTCGGCCACGCCATGGGCCCGCTGGCCACGGCGGACCTGACCGGCGTCGACATCCTGCTGCACGCCACCAGCAACATCTACACCGAGTCCCAGGACGAGAAGTTCGCGCCGCCGGAGCTGATGCGCCGGATGGTTGACGCCGGTGACATCGGACGCAAGAGCGGGCAGGGCTTCTACAAGCACTGAAACCGCACGTGCCCCGGCTGTATCACTCGCCGGGGTGAATTGGGTATCGGTTCGCTTACAGACGGCAACCTCTGAGGGTCCCACACCGTCAGAGGTTGCATCACCACATCACGGAGAACCAGACGCATCCACGGGGAGCGCATATGTTCATCAGGGGCGACCACGCCGAGCTGGTCGTCGGGGGCCGCCTCGACGTCCGTAGCGCGGCGGACGCCCGTACGGTCCTGCACACGGCCGTCGACGACGGAGTCGGTGACCTGGTGCTCGACCTGTCCGAGCTGGACTCCTGGGACGCCACCGGGCTCGGGGTGATCATGGGGGCACACCGACGGGCCGGCCGCTGCGGGCGGCGACTGGTGCTGCGGGGCGTACCGCCTCAGATGCAGCGCCTGCTGGTGGCCACCAGGCTCCATCGCATTCTGGCGATCGAGGGCGGCATCGGGGTCGACTCCCTGCCCAGGGTGTGACAGATCCCTCGGAAGTGTCGACGCGCGGATTCCTCATGAGACTGTGACCTCTCGTACGGCGCGGTACCCCGGACTGTCGGAGATACTGACCAAAGGTTTAAGGTTCGGTCGCCCGCTGCGTGACAACCCTTGAGCGGGCCCGGACCAGAAGCGACAGCGCGGTGTGCGGCAAGGCCGGGAGGGGCTCGGCACACGACGCTTTTGGGGGGCTTGGACCTATGGACCCGAACAACCGGGAGCCCGAGGAGTACGGCCACGACGGCGAAGGCAGCACGCCCGGCCGACGCCCGCCCAGGGAATCCCTCGCATCGGACTTCGGACAGAGCGCGCCCGCGCTCGCCCGCGCGGTGCAGCTCGTCTCCGGCGACTTCCTTGTCACGGTCAACCCCGTGGACGGCAGCGAGATAGAGGCCTGCCCGCCCGGGAAGCGTTCCGAGCGGCCCCAGAAGTTCACCGCCGCCGAGCGTGCCGACGTCGCCCGCGCCGCCCGCCCGCCCAAGCCGGCCGGGCCGACACCGCCCGAGCTGCCGCTCCTGGCCCGACAGGACGAGCGCGAGCGGCTGGTGCGTCTGCTCGCGCGCGGCCGCTCCGTCCGCCTCACCGGCCCCGCCGGATCCGGCCGCACCCGGCTCGTCGACGTGGTCGCGGGGGACTGCTCGGACCTCGCCCCGGACGGCGTCGTCCGCCTCAGCGGCTTCCACCGCACCACGGACGACCTCCTCCACGACCTCTTCTCCGCCGTCCACAACGCGTCCCTGCACCGCCCCGGCCGGGACGAACTGCGCGCCCACCTCAGGGAGATCGGTGCGGTCGTCGTCCTCGACGACATCGAGTTCGGCGGCGCCGCCCTCGACGCGCTGATCGAGGCGACCCCCGAGTGCGCCTTCCTCATCACCGCGACGCCCGATGTGCCCGCCCCGTCCGCCGACTCCGCCGTCGAGGAGGTCTTCCTCGGCGGCCTCGACCGCGCCGACGGCCTGGACCTCCTGGAGCGCGCGGTCGGCCGCGCCCTCACCGAGGAGGAAACCAACTGGGCCGGCGACCTCTGGTTCGAGTCCGAGGGCCTGCCGCTGCGCTTCGTCCAGGCCGGGGCCCTGCTGCGCCGGCGCGACGAACTGCGGGCCGGCGCCAGCGCCGTCGACGAGTTCGGTGTCTTCGCGGACATCCCCCAGGTCGACGTCCCCGTCGAGGCCGACGCCGCCGACGACACCGAGAGCATCCCGCTGCCCTCCCTCGGCGAGGCCGCCGCGCCCGCCCCTCTGCTCGCCTCCCGGCTCAGCACCTCGGCGCGTGCCGCCCTGGGCTTCGCCGTCGCGCTCCGCGGGGAGGTCCCGCACCAGGCGCACCTGCCCGCGCTCGTCGGCGACACCCACGCCGACGCCGCGCTCGGCGAGCTGGTCGCCTGCGGGCTGGTCTCCCCGGTCGGCGCCCGCTACCGGCTCGCGGCCGGCGTACAGGCCCAGCTGGAGGCCGCCGGATACGGCACCGAGGCCGCGGCCAAGGCCCTCACCGCCGCCCAGCACTACGCCTGGTGGGCCGGACACCCCTCGGTCACCCCGGAGCGGGTGTGCGCCGAGGCGGACGCCCTGCTCGCCGCACTCGACGTCCTCGTGCCGGACACGACCGCCCCCGGCGAGGACGAGGTTGCCGACGAGAGCCCCGTCGTGCAGCTGGCCCGCACGGCGGCGCCCGCGTTCGCGGCGGGCCTGTGCTGGAGCGCCTGGGAGCAGGCGCTGCGGCATGGCGCGGAGGCCTCGCGGCTCGCCGAGGATGCCATCGAACGGGCCTACTTCCACCACGAGCTGGGCATCCTCGCGATCTGCGAGGGACGCTTCGACCAGGCCCTCACCGAACTGGAGGCCGCCGTCGGCCTGCGTGGCACGGACAAGCGGGGCAGCGTCGCCGGCCGTCGCGCCCTCACGCTGGTCGCGGACCTCACCGGCACGCCGGTCAGCATCCTCCTGGGACCCACCGCGGGGGAGGAGGTGCCCGAGGCGCGCACCGAGGAGTCGGCGTCGCCGCCCCGCGGGACACCGACTCCCTTCCCGACCGTTCTGCCCTCGTCCGGCGACACCGCGACCCTGGTCACCCACCGGGCCTCGGCCACTCCTTCGCCTTCGCCCTCGCCCGCGCACAAGGGCCGCCGCCTGAGGAGCTACGCCCGCCGCAATCTCGTGGCGGCCGGTGCGGGCGCGCTGCTCGTGGCCGTGCTCGGCACGGTGGTGACGCTCGGCGCGACCTCCGACAACGAGGGGAACAACCCGTCCGACAACGTCGGCGTCAACCCCTCCGCCGGCCAGGACATCGGCGACGACAGCCTCGGCGCGGACAAGGCGGGCAAGGACAGCGGCGACACCGGCACGGCGACCAGTCGGCCCACCGAGCCGTCCGACGATCCGACGCCGGCGTACACGGGGGAGTCGTCGGACGCTCCGAGCGGGACCAAGGGCACGGGCGGTTCGTCGAGCTCGCCGTCCAGGCCGTCGTCGCGCCCGCCGACGTCCAGGCCGACCTCGACCTCGCCGAAGCCGTCGCAGTCGGGCAAGCCGTCGTCGTCCCCGTCGACGTCTCCGTCGACCTCCCCGTCCACTTCGCCGTCGTCCTCGACATCGACAACACCGTCCACCACGAACTCGGCCAGCGGCCCGGCATCCTCCTCGGCCACGACGGGCAGCGCAACCGGCACGTCGTCGACCACGAGCAGCGGTTCGGGTCCGGTGATCTGACGCGCCGCGCGCTGTTCAGTACAGGAAGGCCGGGTCCGTGTGTCGGACCCGGCCTCTGCGTCGTATGAGGGCGTCGGAGGGTCAGAACAGGCGCAGCTTGTCGTCCTCGATGCCGCGCAGGGCGTCGTAGTCCAGGACCTGGCAGCCGATGCCGCGGTCCGTGGCGAGGACGCGGGCCTGGGGCTTGATCTCCTGTGCCGCGAAGATGCCGCGGACCGGGGCGAGATGGGGGTCGCGGTTCAGCAGTTCGAGATAGCGGGTGAGCTGTTCCACGCCGTCGATCTCGCCGCGCCGCTTGATCTCGACGGCGACGGTCTGCCCCTCGGCGTCCCGGCACAGGATGTCGACCGGCCCGATGGCGGTCATGTACTCGCGGCGGATGAGGGTGTAGCCGTCGCCGAGGGTGTCGATGCGGTCGGCGAGCAGCTCCTGGAGGTGTGCTTCCACGCCGTCCTTGATCAGGCCGGGGTCCACGCCGAGTTCGTGCGAGGAGTCGTGGAGGACCTCCTCCATGGTGATGATGAGCTTCTCGCCCGCCTTGTTGACGACGGTCCAGACGCCCTCCTCCTCGCCCGTCCCCTCCTTCAGCGTGCAGGGCGGCGACATCCAGTTCAAGGGCTTGTAGGCCCGGTCGTCCGCGTGGATCGAGACGCTGCCGTCGGCCTTCACGAGGATCAGGCGGGGAGCAGAGGGGAGGTGGGCGGTGAGCCGGCCCGCGTAGTCGACCGAGCATCGGGCAATGACGAGACGCATGGTCGGCAACGCTACTCGACGGCCCCTGGTGCACGCGATTCGCCCTCCCGTCTCCCGCCACCACCCTCAACCGAGGCCCTGCGGGCCGCACCTCTTGTCCTGGAAAACCCAGGACGCCCCGTGTTCGTTTGTGGCCGATTGTGCGCCCATCGACGCCTCTCTTTGTACGCGTTCTCCTGGTGCCGCCACCTGGGGTTGCTTACCGTATGAACGGGAGGTCGCGAGACGTGTACTCAGCGTGTCCAGCATCGTGAACTCCCCTACCTGTCCGGCAACCCCTGCTGTTCGGGGGTGCGAGAGGAGAACCCATGTCGCTCGACGTCTCACCGGCCCTACTCGAAAAGGCCGAGCGAGGCGAGGTCGACGAAGCAGAATTCGTCGACTGCGTCCGGACCTCCCTGCCCTACGCATGGGAGATGATCAGCTCCCTGGTGGCCCAGCTGAAGGTGGACGGCGGCCAGTTCGCCGACAACCTGACGCCTCCGCCGGACGAGCAGGCACGCGGTCAGCTGCTGCGTGCGCTTGCGAGTGACGCGATACGCGGCGCACTGCAACGGCACTTCGGTGTGCGGCTGGCCTTCCAGAACTGCCACCGGGTGGCGGTGTTCCCGTTGGACTCCTCCGTCGACGAGACGCTGGCCCGCTTCACCTCGGTACGCAGTCAACTGCTGAACCAGTCCCCGGAACTCCGGGACTGCTGACGCAGACAGCCGCTTGCTTGCCGCTCCGTACGCGGGAGGTGCATTCAGTACCGGGGCGGCAAGCTCCCCGCGGGGCGGGCGGGTTCAGCCGAGGTGGACAAGCACCTCGGCGCCCAGCCGCCGTACGTTTTCCTCGGTGGCCGCCAGGTCTCCCGAGCCCTCCACCAGCAGGGCGAAGCGGGAGATGCCGGTCCGCTCGCTCGTCGCCGCGAGCCGGTCCACGCACAGCCTCGGCGTGCCCACCGGGTGCAGTCCGCAGAGCAGTTCGGTGTAGGCCAGCGGGTCGCGCATCGCGCGCCGGCGTCCGTCCACCGTCACATGGGCCTCCAGGCCCTGCTTCAGCCAGCCCGGCATCGCCTTGGTCAGCGTCTCCACCGCGTCCGTGCGCCGGTCCGCGATCTGGCAGACGCCGGCGGAGACATGGGCCGCGCCGAGGATCTGTTCCGCGGGCCGCCCGGCCGCGCGCGCGTGCCGGCGCCACAGGGCGACCATCTCCGCCTTCTCCTCGTCTCCCACGTGCATCCCGAGCAGCATCGGCAGCCCGCGCTCGGCCGCGAGACGGACGCTGGCGGGGGAGGTGCAGGCGACGACGATCTCGGGTCCCGCGGCCTCCGACAGGGACTCCGACGGCCTTGGTACGACCGGGACTTCACGGAAACTGAAGCGGTCGCCGACGGTAGCCACGGAGGGCTCGCGCAGCCAGCGCACCAGCAGATCGAGTGATTCCGGGAACCCCTCCTCGTACGCCTTGAGGCCCATGCCGAAGACCTCCAGGTCGACCCACGGCCCGCCGCGGCCCACGCCCAGCGAGAAGCGCCCGCCGCTCGTCACATGCAGCAGGGCGGCCTGTTCGCCCAGGGCCACGGGGTGGACGGTGGGCAGTACGCTGACCGCGGTGCCCACCCTCAGACGGCGGGTGCGGCCCAGCAATAAGGCGGCCAGGGTGACCGCCGACGGACAGGTGCCGTACGGCACGAAGTGGTGCTCGGCCAGCCAGACCGTGTCGAGACCCGCCTCCTCGGCCACTTCGGCCGAGCGGACCGCGCGGTGCAGCGCCTCCCCCTGGCCCTGCCCCGGGAACTGGGCAGCCAACACGAAACTTCCAACGCGCATTGCTTTTTTCCTGCTTCCTTGGCTCCGACGCGGAGCTCCCCCACCGGGCATAACCGTCTGACACGTGCCGAGGACACGGCCTGGCGGAGAGATTTCCGGATTGTCTGCAGAATGCGTGGCCCCTGCGGGGGACTTGTGGCGGTTGGTGCCCTACGCGTACCCCTGTCCGCGCCGCGTACGCTGGACACGGCCCCCGCAACCTGTACAACCCCGTGAGGTGTTCCGTGTCCCCGCGCCGCAACCGACCCAAGGGTGCCGGCTCGTCCGGCTTGTCCGGCCGGAGCGCCGAGGACGACCGCTCGGGCCGCTACGGCGGTTTCGAGTCCACGGAGAGCTGGCAGGGCGAGGAGTGGAGCGTGCGCCATGTCGCGGGCGCGAGCGCCCAGGGCAAGACCTACCGCTGCCCCGGCTGCGACCAGATGATCCCCTCGGGTGTCCCCCACGTCGTGGCCTGGCCCGCCCATGCGGGCGTCGACGACCGCCGCCACTGGCACAAGGCCTGCTGGAACGCAAAGGACCGCCGCACCACACGGGTGCAGCGGTCCCGGAACGCGCCGAAGTTCTAGAGTCTGCCGGGGGCTGACGCGTGCGGCTTTTCGGGGGGCGCACGCCGACGGTGATCCACAGCGGGTCCCGGCCGGGCGGGCCTGTCCCGGTGGCGGTTCGAGGGGATGACGGTGAGTGGGGTGGTATCTGGAACGCAAGGGACCGCCGCACCCACAGGTGCAGCGGTCCCGGAATGCGCCGAAGTTCTAGGTCCCTCGGCTCAGACGTTGCGCGTCTCGGGGGTTTCCGAGGACTCAGACGTCCCGCTTCTCCAGCAGGGCGTACGCCGCGGCGAAGGCTGCTGCCGTTGCGCCGAGGATGATCCACAGGGGGTCCCAGCCCGACGGGCCCGTCTGGGTCAGGGAGTTCGAGTAGAAGACACTGAGCTGGTTCGGGATCGAGTACTCGAACAGGGCCTGGCGCACGTCCTCCAGCGACTCCGAGAACATGAACAGCGCGATCACCAGCGGAGCCAGCACCGTGCCGATCATGATGGTGATCGCGCCCGCCGAGTGCCGGATGATCGAGCCGACGACGAGCGAGAGCAGCCCGAGCAGCGCGAGGTAGAGCGAGACCCCGACCGTGCCCTTCAGCCATTCCTCGCCCGAGGGGTCCTTCGCGCCGGTGCCTTCCAGCAGCGGGATCTGCACGAGCGCGACGAAGACGGACGCGGTCAGCGTCACCACGAACGCGACCGCGAAGAACACGATCGCCTTCGCCGCGAGCACCCGTCCCCGGGAGGGGCACGCGGTCATCGTGGTGCGGATCATGCCCGTGCCGTACTCCGAGGCCGTGGTCAGCACGCCCAGCGTGATCAGGCACATGGTGCCCAGCAGAAGCCCGAAGAAGCCCATCGCCAGCGGGTTCTCGCCCTGCAGCTCCGAGCCCGAGGAGCCGACCAGGGCGCCGGTCAGCAGCCCGATGCCGACGACGAGCAGCACGAACACACCGAGCGTCCACATGGTGGAGCGCACCGATCTGATCTTCGTCCACTCCGAGGCCAGCGCGTGCCCGAGATGCGTGCGCACCACGGGGATCGGCGAGGTGTAGGTGGGATACGACGATCCGGGCGCCGCCTGCCAGGCGGGACCGGCCTGCGGCATCGGGGGCTGGGGGGTGCTCATCGGGCGTCCTCGGACTTGGTCGGGGCGGCGGCAGGGGCGGAGGGCTGCGCGGGGGCGGCGGTCGGCCGGGCCGGGGCCGCTCCCTGCGGCGCGGGCTGCGCGTACGGGTTCGGCTGTCCGGCGGGCGCCGCACCGGGCCCGGCGGGGGCGCCGTACGGCCCCGCGGGCGGCAGGCCCGGCTGCCCCTGAGGCATCGCGAAGGGCTGCCCGCCCTGCTGGGGCGGCGGCGGGGCGTACCAGCCCGGCTGGCCCTGCCCCGGCACCGGCATCGGCGGCTGCGCCCCCGGCGGCAGCGGCTCCATGAGCCCCGCCTTCTGGTCGATCGTCGAGCGGTAGTCGACGGCGCCCTGCGTCATCCGCATGTACGCCTCTTCCAGTGAGGCCTGATGCGGGGACAGCTCCCACAGCCGTACGTCGGTGTCGTGCGCGATGTCGCTGATGCGGGGCAGCGGCAGCCCCGTGACGCGCAGCGCGCCGTCCTGCTCCGGCAGGACGTGGCCGCCCGCCCCGGTGAGCGCGGACGACAGCTTCTCGCGCAGCTGCGGTTCGGTGTCGGGCGTCCGCACGCGCGCGAAGTCGGCGGAGTTCGCCGAGATGAAGTCCTTCACGCTCATGTCGGACAGCAGCTGTCCGCGGCCGATGACGATCAGATGGTCCGCCGTCAGCGCCATCTCGCTCATGAGGTGGCTGGAGACGAACACGGTCCGTCCCTCCGCCGCAAGGGACTTCATCAGGTTCCGCACCCAGAGGATGCCCTCCGGGTCGAGACCGTTGACCGGCTCGTCGAACAGCAGCACCTGGGGGTCGCCGAGCAGCGCGGCGGCGATGCCGAGCCGCTGGCCCATGCCGAGGGAGAAGCCCTTGGAGCGCTTCTTCGCCACGTCCTGGAGTCCGACCACGCCCAGCACCTCGTCCACGCGCCGGGCCGGGATGCCCGACAGCTGGGCGAGGCTCAGCAGGTGGTTACGGGCGTGCCGCCCGCCGTGCACGGCCTTGGCGTCCAGCAGGGCGCCGACCTGGCGGGGCGCGTTCGGCAGCTTGCGGTACGGATAGCCGCCGATCGTCACCTGCCCCGCGGTGGGATTGTCCAGGCCGAGGATCATCCGCATCGTCGTCGACTTGCCCGAACCGTTGGGCCCGAGGAAGCCGGTGACGGCACCGGGCCGCACCTGGAAGGAAAGGTTGTACACAGCGGTCTTGTCGCCGTAGCGCTTGGTCAGGCCGACTGCTTCGATCATGCTCCGCACCCATCGAAAGGATCAGGACAGCGGGGCACACGCCCCCGTAAGGGTTAGGAGCTTATCCGGGCGCTGACGGTTCCATCCAAGAGGAGGCAAAGCTTTGGCCCACGGCCTGCCGGACGGGCCCTGCGGCGAGTCCTAGGCGTCCCGCCTTTTCAGCACGGCATAACCGCCCACGAGCGCCGCGAGCACCCAGAGCAGCATGATTCCGAGGCCGCCCCAGGGCCCGTACGGTGTGTCGTCGTCGACCGGGGTGACCACCTGCATGATCCGGCTGCCGGCCTGGTCGGGCAGGAACCGGCCGACCTTCCTCGTCGCCGGGACGTTGCCCAGGATGTTGGAGATCAGGAAGAAGAACGGCATCAGGATGCCCAGCGACAGCATCGGCGAGCGCAGCATCGCGGCGACGCCCATCGAGAACACCGCGATGAGGGTCATGTAGAGGCCGCCGCCGATGACCGCCCGCAGCACGCCCTGGTCGCTGATCGACGCCCGGTGCGAGCCGAGCATCGCCTGCCCGAGGACGAACGTGGCGAAGCTGGTGACCATGCCGACGACGAGGGCGAGGCCGGTCGCCACCGCGATCTTGCTGAACAGGAAGGTGCCGCGCTGCGGCACGGCGGCCAGCGAGGTGCGGATCATGCCGGTGCTGTACTCGTTCGACACGACGAGCACCCCGAACACGATCATCGCGAGCTGCCCCAGGGTCATCCCGGCGAAGCTGATGAAGGTCGGGTCGAAGGAGAGCCGTTCGTTGCGGCTCAGGTTGTCGAACTCGCTCTTCGACAGCGCCGAGATCAGCATGCCGAGGGCGAGGGTGACCACCACGGCGATCGAGAGTGTCCACACCGTGGACGCCACTGACCGGATCTTGGTCCACTCGGACCGGACGACCTGGATCGCCGCCATGCTCAGCTCCTCCTCCACTCGGCGCCCCACGGCCCGGCGGGGGGCGTCTCGGAGTGTGCGTGGTACTCCACCGACTCCGCGGTGAGCCGCATGAACGCCTCCTCCAGGGAGGCCTGCTGGGGGCTCAGCTCATGCAGCACGATCTGGTGCCGGGCCGCGAGTTCCCCGATGAGCTCGGCCTTGCCGCCGTCGGCCTCCAGCGTGCCGTTGCCGCGCTCGACCACCGTCGTCCCGGCCCCGTGCAGCACATCGAGCAGCCGTTCCCGCTGGGGCGTGCGGATACGGACGTACGACCGCGAGTTCTGCTCGATGAAGTCGGCCATGGAGGTGTCGGCGAGCAGTCGGCCCTGTCCGATGACGACGAGGTGGTCGGCGGTCAGCGCCATCTCGCTCATGAGGTGACTCGACACGAACACCGTCCGCCCCTGGGCGGCCAGCGACTTCATCAGATTGCGCATCCAGTGGATGCCTTCGGGGTCGAGGCCGTTGACCGGCTCGTCGAACATCAGGATCCGGGGATCGCCGAGCAGCGCCCCCGCGATGCCCAGCCGCTGTCCCATACCGAGCGAGAAGCCCTTGGCCTTCTTCTTCGCGACCGCGGTCAGCCCGACCGTGTCGAGGACCTCGTGCACCCGGCTCTTCGGGATGCCGTTGCTCTGCGCCAGACAGAGCAGATGGTTGAAGGCGCTGCGGCCGCCGTGCATGGCCTTGGCGTCCAGCAGGGCGCCGATGTACTTCAGCGGGTCATGGAGATGGTCGTAGTGCCTGCCGTCGATCCGCACGTCCCCGGCGGTGGGACGGTCGAGCCCGAGCACCATCCGCATGGTCGTCGACTTCCCGGCGCCGTTCGGCCCGAGGAACCCCGTGACGATGCCGCGTCTGACGGTGAAGGTGAGGTTGTTGACCGCCACCTTCTCGCCGTACCGCTTCGTCAGGCCCTCGAGCTCGATCATGCGGACACGCTAGAACGTGGCAAAGCCCCCTGCCACCGGAGTGACAGAGGGCTCCGCCGATGTTCGGCCGTCGGACCGCCGGAGGTTACCGGGTCTGCTGGGCCGGGACGCCGCGGGAGATCGGCTCGTCCTCTGCGGGCGTACCGGCGGCGGCCACCGCTGCACCCGTGAGCGTCGCCAGCATCTCGCGCACGTTCGTCAGCTGGGCGTTGATCGAGTCGCGGCGGTTGGTCAGCGCCGCGAGCTCGCGCTCGGATTCCGAACGGATGCGGTCGGCCTTGGCGTTGGCGTCGGCCACGATGTCCTCGGCCTGGCGCTGCGCCGTCTCGACGGTCTGGCGGGCACGGCGCTCGGCGTCGGTGCGCAGCTTCTCGGCCTCCAGGCGCAGCTGCTCCGCGCGGTGCTCGATCTCCGCGAGGCGCTTCTCGGCCTTGGCCTGGCGGGAGGCCAGGTCACGCTCGGACTGCTCGCGGCGCTTGGCGAGGTTCGTCTCGAAGTCGGCGGCGGCCTGCGCGGCCTTGGCGCGGGTCTCCTCGAAGAGGGCGTCGGCCTCCTCGCGCTTCGACTGGGCGTCCTTCTGGGCGTCGGCGCGCAGCTGAGAGGCCTCGCTCTGGGCCTTCTCGACGATCCGGACAGCGTCGTCCTCGGCTTTGGCCTTGCGCTCCGCAGCGAACGATTCTGCGTCGTTGCGGACCTGCTGCGCCGCGGACTCGGCGAGCTCGCGGTGCTGCTCGGCCGCGCGCCGGGCCTCCTCGCGCAGATCCTTGGCCTCTTCCTCGGCGAGGCGGAGGATCTTCTCGACACGCGCGCCGAGACCGGCGTACGACGGCTCCGCGTCGGTGACCTGGGCCTGGGCGTTCTGCGTCTCGAGGTGGAGCTCCTCGATGCGCTTTTCCAGAGCGGTGATGCGGGCGAGAGCGCTGTCACGGTCGGAGACGAGCTTGGAGATCCGTTCGTCCACCTGAGCGCGGTCGTACCCACGCCGCACAAGCTCGAAGCCGTAGGGGGAAGTGTCGCTCATGGGGTTCCTGTCGAATGAGACCGGTGAGGTGATAGAGGGAATCCTAGGGGCCGAAGCGGTGTGTCATCGAGCGGATACGTGTTTGATCTGGAGAATGACACCCCTTTTGAGTGGCAAGCCGCCGGACGGCTTGCCAAAAACTTGGTCAAAGGCCCCAGACCGCACCGGAACCAGGTCGTCCGACTCGCTGTCGGACGCCTTGCCGCCCAGTGCCCCGGCAGGCACCTAGCCGTCGGACGACTTGCCGCCCGAACGTTGCGCGCCCACCGTCGCGCCCGCCTTGACTCCGCCGTCCTTGCCCGCGCTCGGCGCCTCGAAGGACTCCAGCGCCTCCAGGACGTCCTGGACCCGGGAGATCTCGGCGTTGATGTCCTCGCGGCGCCGCACCAGGGTCTCCAGCTCGCGCTTGCCTTCCTCGACGGTGCGCTTGGCCTCGCGGATCGCCTCGGCCTTCAGCTCCTCGGCCTCCTTGACCAGCGTGGCCTTCTTCTGCTCGGCCTCCTTGAGCAGCCCCTCGGCCTTCTTCACGGCGGCGATACGCACCTTGCCGGCCTCGGAATTGGCCTCCGACACCAGCTCCTTGGCCTTCCCGTGCGCCTTCGCCAGCTGCTCCTCGGCGGCCTTGATGAGCGCGTCGCAGCGGTCGCCCGTCGACTTCATCGTCTCGGCCGCCTCGCGGCGGGCCCGCTCGTGCAGTGACTCGATCTCGCTCGTGATCCGCTCGCGCAGTTCCTCCGCACGCTCCCTGATCGCGGTGGCGTCCCGGCGGGCGCCGACGAGCAGCTCGTCCGCGTCCGTACGGGCCTTCTCCACCATTGCGTTGCCCTCGACCGTCGCCTCGGACACCAGACGCTCGGCCTCGGCGCGGGCCGCGCCGACCATGGTGTCGGCCTGGGCCTCCGCGTCCGCGGTCGCCTTGTGGGCCTGCTGCTGCGCCTCGCTGAGCAGCTTGTCGGCCTCGGCCGTGGTCTCGGTGATGAGCGTGTCGACCTGCTCGGCCGCCTCGGAGCGCCGCTTGTTGGCGTCCTTGCGGGCCTCGTCGAGGGTGCGCTCGGCCTCCTCGCGCGCGGAGCCCACCAGACGCTCCGCCTCCGCCTCCGCGGCCGCCCTCACCCGCTCCGACTCGCTGCGGATCCGCTCCGCGTGCTGCTGCGCCGACCCGATCGTCTCGGCGGCCTCGGCGCGCAGCCGCTCCGCGTCCCCGGTGGCGTCCGCGATCAGGCTCTCGGCGCCCGCGACCGCCTCGGCCCGTACCCGGTCGGCCTCGGCGGTCGTCTCCGACTGGAGCCGCTCCGCCTCGGCGCGGGCCTCGGTGATGAGGGTGTCCGCCTGCGCCGCAGCGTCCGACCGGATCCGGTTGGCGTCGTCGCGGGCGTCCGCCCGGGTGCGTGCCGCGGCCTGGTCGGCCTCCGCGATCGCGTCCGACGCCTCGGTACGGACCCGCTGGGCGTGGTCGGACGCATCCGACCGCAGCCGCTCCGCCTCCGCGATCGCCTCCGAAACCGTGCGCTCGGCAAGCGACTTGGCGGCGTCGGTCTCCTCGCTCGCCTCGCGCCTGAGACGGGTCGCGTCCTCCGATGCACGCTCCCGCTCGGCGTAGGCGTCGGCGCGGACCCGGTCCGCCTCCTCCTCGGCCTCGCGCCTGGTACGGTCCGCCGCGTGCTCGGCGGCGCTGCGCAGCCCGGTGATCTCGTCCTGGGCCTGCTCGTGCAGCCCCGTGACCGAGTCCCGTACCTGCTGGGCGTGCTGCTCGGCGGCCGACACCATCTCCGTGGCGCGGCGGTCGGCCTCCTCGACCAGCCGTACGGCCTCGGTCTGCGCGTCGTCCACGCGCCGGCGCGCCGAGGCCAGCAGTTCCTCGCTCTGCTCGCGGGCCCGCTCGCGCTCCTGGCCGGCCTCCTCGCGGGCGGAGCCGAGAAGTTCCTCGGCCTCGCGGCGGCGCCGGGTTGCCTCCTCCTGCGCGGCGGTCAGCGTCTCCGTCGCCTCGGTGGCCAGCCGCTCGGCGGCGGCCTGCGCCTCCGCCCGGACCCGGTCGGCGCTGTCCTGGGCCTCCGACTTCAGCCGCTCGGCCTCGGCCGCGGCCTCCGAACGCAGGCGTACGGCAACGGTCTCGCCCTCCGCACGGGAGGCGGACGCGTCCGCGGCGGCCTCGGTGCGCAGCCGGTCGGCCTCCGTCTCGGCCTGCGCCTGCAGCGAACGGATCCGCTCGGCGGCCTCGGTGCGCAGCCGCTCCGACTCCTCGGCGGCCTCGCGGCGGATGCGCGTGGCCTCCTCGCGGGCGTCGGTCAGCGCCTGTTCGGCGGCGGCGAGGCGCTCCTCGGCCTCGGTGTGCAGGCGCGTGAGCTCCTCGGCGGCCTCCGCGCGACGGGCCTCGACGCCCCGCTCGGTCTCCTCGCGCAGTTCACGCGCGGCACGCTCGGCGTCGTCGCGGATGCCCTCGGCCTGCTCGACGGCCTCGTCGCGGTGCCGCTCGGCCTCCTTGCGGGTACGGTCCAGCGTCTCCTCGGCCTGACGGCGCAGCGTGGTGGCCCGCTCGATGGCCTCGGTACGGACCTTCTCGCTGTCCGTCGTCGCCTTCAGGCGCAGCTCGTCCGCGTCGGCCTTCGCCTTGGAGAGCAGTTCCTCGGCGGTCTTGGCCGCCTCCTCGATCTGCTGGACGGCCTCCCTGCGCGCCTCGGAGCGGATCCTCTCGCCCTCGGCGACCGCCTCGGAGCGCAGGTGCTCGGCCTCGCCGCGCAGCCGGCGGGCCTCCTCCTGCAGCTTGACCGTCTTGGCGCGGTACTCCTTGGTGTCGTCCTTCGCCGTGCCCTTGAGCTGCTCGGCGATGTCGTGCGCCTCGGCGCGCAGCCGGTCCGCCTCGGCCTCGGCCTCCCGGCGGATCCGCTCGGCCTCCTCGGCGGCGTCCTTCGTGGTCTGCCGCGCGTCGTCCTGGGCCCTGTTGAGGACGTCCTCGGCGGTCTTGGCCGTCTTGGCGAGCTGGGAGGCACTCTCCTCGGCGGTGAGGCTGCGGGCCTTCTCGGAGGCTTCGGCGAGCAGCTGCTCGGCCTTTGCGCGGGCGTCCGCGACGACCTGCTCGGCGTCCGCCTTGACGGTCTCGGCCTCCTTGGTGGCCTCGCTGACCAGCCGGGCGACCTGCTCCTTCGCCGTACGGGTGCGCTGCTCGTTGGTCGACTCGGCGCCGGCGAGCGCCTTGGCGGCGGCCTCCTTGGCCTCGGTGAGGAGCTTCTCCGCCTCGGTGCGCGCCTCGCGCAGCGCCGCGTCGGCCTGCGCGATGCGCTGCTCGGCGGTCCGGCCCAGCTCCTGGGCGTCGCGGCGGGCCGCGTCCGACTGGGACACGGTGGACGTACGCAGCTGCTCGGCGTGGTCGGTGGCCTCCTGGGCCTGCGTCGACGCGGCGTTCAGCAGCCGTTCGGCGTCCGTACGGGCCCGGCGCAGCAGCTGCTCGGCCTCCGCGCGGGCCGCCTCGGCGTCGCCCTGCAGCCGCTGCCGGGCCTCGGCGGCGACCCGCTCGGCCTCCGCGCGGGCGGCGGCCAGTGCCTGGTCGGCCTCGGCACGCGACTCGTCGAGAAGCCGGCGCGCCTGCTGCTCGGTACGGGCACGCAGCTGCTCCGCCCACGACACGTTCTCGTTGACGTGCGACTCGACCGTCTGCCGCCGCTCGGCGAGCTCCTGGTCCAGCTGCTGGCGGCGGGTGATCGCCTCCTGGTGCAGCTCCGCCTGGAGCCGGGCCGCGTTCTCGGCGTGCTCCTGGAGGATGCGCTGGGTCTGCGCCCGCGCCTGGCTGAGCTCGCGCTCGGCTTCCTGGCGCAGCTGGTCGGCCTGCATCTGCGCGTTACGGAGCAACTGTTCGGCCTGGTAGCCGATGTCACCGCCGTCATAGGCCGGTCGGGACATGAGGGTGCGCCGCGCCTCGTGCAGCTTGGCGCGCAGCACCTCGACCTGGTAGCCGAGGTCCTCGGCGTGCTGGATCGCCTTTTCCCGCTCGGTCTTCAGCCGATCCATCTCGGCCTCGAACCGAGAGAGGTGGTCGACGTCAGCCGCCGGCTCTCGCTCCTGGCGTTCGTAGCCCCGCACTGCGCGGTCCAATCCGTCCCCTGGTCGCATGTCTGGCCAAACGAGCTCCGTCCATCCGCCGAACGGGGCCCCCGGGGAATGGTGTCAGATCAACGACGGAGAATGGGCTGCTGCCCCGACGCCAGTCCCCCGAAACCCGGACCCCGGACCGCGGTCGCCCCTCCGGGAGGGGCGACCGACCCCAACCCTACCGGCCCATATGTACGAGGGTCAGTGCTCAGGCGACTCAACAGGTGCCGATGTGACCAGTTCTGTCAGTACTCCATGGCAATCCTTGGGGTGCAGGAAGGTGATCCGCGACCCCATGGAGCCGCGCCGTGGCTCCTCGTACAGAACGCGTACGCCCTTGTCCTTGATGTCTGCGGCGTCCCCGTCGACATCCGCCGTACCGAAAGCGATGTGGTGCACACCCTCGCCGTTCTTGGCGAGCCACTTCGCGACGGTGGAGTCCTCGCGGGTGGGCTCGAGGAGCTGGAGATAGGAAGCCCCGCCGTCGGACGTATCGTTGATCTTGAGCATGGCCTCGCGCACGCCCTGCTCCTCGTTGACCTCGGAGTGGAACACCTCGAAGCCGTAGGTGGCCCGGTAGAACTCGACGGTCTTGTCGAGGTCGAAACAGGCGATCCCGATGTGGTCGATTCGCGTCAGCATGGATTCAGTGCAGCGCTCCGGAGGTGGTTACGCAACGTGCGCGCGATCACACCGACGGCCCGATGACGGCACGGAGTGCCACTCAGTACATTCGAAGTAAACCCTCGTTCACTCCTCGGCTGTGCAAGCTGGAAGGGGATCGCACCTCATGTCTGGAACGAACAGCAGCACCTCGGTGATCGTCGCGGGCGCCCGGACGCCCATGGGACGACTGCTGGGCTCGCTGAAGTCCTTCTCGGGAGCCGACCTCGGCGGCTTCGCGATCAAGGCCGCCCTCGACCGTGCGGGGATCGGCGGCGATCAGGTTCAGTACGTGATCATGGGTCAGGTGCTGCAGGCCGGGGCCGGGCAGATCCCGGCGCGCCAGGCCGCGGTCAAGGCCGGCATTCCCATGAACGTCCCGGCGCTCACGATCAACAAGGTGTGCCTGTCCGGCCTCGACGCCATCGCGCTCGCCGACCAGCTCATCCGCGCCGGCGAGTTCGACATCGTCGTCGCCGGTGGTCAGGAGTCCATGACCAACGCCCCCCACCTGCTCCCGAAGTCCCGTGAGGGCTTCAAGTACGGCGCCATCGAGATGATCGACGCGATGGCGCACGACGGCCTGACCGACTCCTTCGAGGGCATCGCCATGGGCGAGTCGACGGAGAAGCACAACACGCGCCTCGGCATCCAGCGCCCGGAGCAGGACGAGATCGCCGCGCTCAGCCACCAGCGCGCGGCCGCCGCCCAGAAGAACGGCATCTTCGAGGCCGAGATCACCCCCATCGAGATCCCGCAGCGCAAGGGCGAGCCCGTCGTCTTCAGCAAGGACGAGGGCATCCGCGGCGACACCACCGCGGAGTCGCTGGGCAAGCTGCGCCCGGCGTTCACCCGCGAGGGCACCATCACCGCCGGCACCGCCTCGCAGATCTCCGACGGTGCCGCCGCGGTCGTCGTGATGAGCAAGGCCAAGGCGCAGGAGCTCGGGCTTGACTGGATCGCCGAGATCGGCGCGCACGGCAACGTGGCCGGACCGGACAACTCCCTCCAGTCCCAGCCGTCCAACGCCATCCTGCACGCGCTGAAGAAGGAGGGCCTGGAGGTCTCGGACCTCGACCTGATCGAGATCAACGAGGCGTTCGCGGCGGTCGCGGTCCAGTCGATGAAGGACCTCGGGGTGTCCACCGAAAAGGTGAACGTCAATGGTGGCGCCATCGCCCTGGGGCACCCGATCGGTATGTCCGGTGCCCGTCTCGTCCTCCACCTGGCGCTGGAGCTCAAGCGCCGTGGCGGCGGCGTGGGCGCGGCCGCGCTGTGCGGCGGCGGCGGCCAGGGCGACGCGCTGATCGTGCGGGTGCCCAAGGCCTGAGGCATCTGGTAGGCCTCGCCAACAGAACACGGTGCAGATCGGAGCTGTGATGCAGGACGTCTCCACACTGGTTGCCCAGGCAAGGGAGGGCCGGCCGCGGGCAGTCGCCCGGCTGATCTCCCTGGTGGAGGGGGCGTCCCCGCAGCTCCGGGAGGTCATGGCGGCGCTCGCCCCGCTGACGGGCAACGCCTACGTGGTCGGCCTCACGGGGTCGCCGGGCGTCGGCAAGTCGACGTCGACCTCGGCGCTGGTGACCGCGTACCGCAAACAGGGCAAGCGGGTCGGCGTCCTGGCCGTCGACCCGTCCTCGCCGTTCTCCGGCGGCGCGCTGCTCGGCGACCGGGTGCGCATGTCGGAGCACGCGTCGGACCCCGGGGTCTACATCAGGTCCATGGCGACCCGCGGTCACCTGGGCGGCCTCGCCTGGGCCGCACCGCAGGCGATCCGCGTCCTGGACGCCGCGGGCTGCGATGTGATCCTGGTCGAGACGGTCGGCGTCGGGCAGTCGGAGGTCGAGATCGCGTCGCAGGCCGACACGTCCGTCGTCCTCCTGGCCCCCGGCATGGGCGACGGCATCCAGGCGGCCAAGGCCGGAATCCTGGAGATCGGCGATGTGTACGTCGTCAACAAGGCGGACCGGGACGGCGCGGACGCCACGGCCCGCGAGCTGAACCACATGCTCGGCCTCGGGGAGGCCCGCCGCCCCGGGGACTGGCGTCCGCCCATCGTGAAGACGGTCGCCGCCCGCGCCGAGGGCATCGACGAGGTGCTCGAGGCGCTGGAGAAGCACCGGGCGTGGATGGAGGAGCGGGGCGTCCTCGCCGAGCGCCGACTGGCCCGCGCGGCCCACGAGGTCGAAACCATCGCCGTCACGGCCCTGCGCGAACGCATCGGCGACCTGCACGGAGACCGCCGCCTGAGCGCGCTGGCCGAACGCATCGTGTCGGGCGACCTGGACCCGTACCGCGCATCGGACGAACTGGTGGCGGGCCTGACGGAGAGCTGAACACTCCGGCGGGTGCAGGTAGCGGGTGCGGGCGCCTTCGCCCTGCGCGGGGCGCGCCGGGACCATCGCGTTCGCCCGGTCCCCGGGCGCGCTGGGCTCGCGGTGGCTGCCGCACGGCCGGCGTGTTCCAGAGTCCGGCGCGTGCGGGGGTGCGCCGAGAGTGTCTGGCCCCCCCGTGACCGCTGGCGTTGGCGTGTCCGCGGGCGCGTGTCCGCGGGCGGATCCGGCTCCCGGCCGCCTGCCGCACGGCCGACGCGGGTCGGCGCCCATGGCGCGGGCCGGGACGGGACCAGCCCCCGTCGTGGCCGCTGCCCCGGCTTGTCCGCGGGCGTACTCGGCCTCGGGCCGACTGGGTCCCCGGGTGGGGGCGTGTCCGGCGCTCCGGCCGGCCGTGACTCTTGCCGCGTCCGGCGTTCCGGCTGACCGTGTCCTCGGGTACGTCGGGTCTTTGGCCGGCGCGTCTCGCCGACGGCGACGTCCGACCACGGCGTGTCCGGCGCTCCGGCCGGCCGTGACTCTTGCCGCGTCCGGCGCTCCGGCCGGCCGTGACTCTTGCCGCGTCCGGCGTTCCGGCTGACCGTGTCCTCGGGTACGTCGGGGCTTTGGCCGGCGCGTCTCGCCGACGGCGACGTCCGACCAGGTGCGCTGGTGCCGACCTGGGTGACCACGGTGCGCTGTGTGGTGTCGCCCAGTCCCAGTTGGCCGTAGCCGTTCAGTCCGGTGCACCACAACGAGTCGCCGCGCAGGCCGCATGAGTGGCCGGGGCCCACCGCCACGTGCTGCCAGTCCGTGTAAGAGCCCACCTGTGTGGGCCGCAGGCGATCCGTCCTGTCCCCGAGCCCCAGTTGCCCGGAGGCGTTGTCTCCCCAGGCCCACAGCCTGCGGACGCCGTAGTGCGGGGTGGCTCCCAGGGCCACGGGCGTGGAGACGGTTGCCGACCATTGGGCGGAGGCGCCCGGAAGGAGGGCCGGCAGGGAAAGGGCGACGGCCGCCGTCAGCAGTTCCCGGACCCGTGGCGGACCGCTCACCCCCGGTGCATCCGCGGCGCAGTGCAGCACCGCTTGAGAAAACCCGCTTGCCGTGCGTTCGTTCGGCCTGCGGCCGTGCAGCCGTATCGCCTCGTGAGCCGGTGCCCGGCGTGTGCAGGCGGAGCGCCGTGCGCGCTCCGCCCGCCGTTCGCCTCGGTGGCCGGGCCGGGTTACGGCCGGCCGCGCTGTCCGCGCAGGTGCTCCGCGATGGGCTTGAGGCCCCTGTCGAGTTCCGCCAGGGCCTCGGGGGTCAGCAGGTCGATGAAATGCCTCCGCACAGACGCCACATGATGGGGCGCGACCTTCTTCATCGTCTCCATGCCGTGCTCGGTGAGGACCGCGTACAGTCCACGGCGGTCGGACTCGCAGTTCTCACGCCGCACCAGGTCCGCGTTCTCCATGCGGGTGATCTGGTGCGAGAGGCGGCTCTTGGACTGGAGGGTGGCGGAGGCGAGGTCGCTCATCCGCATCCGTACGCCCTCCGACTCGGAGAGATTGACCAGGATCTCGTAGTCGTTCATGGTCAGGCCGAACGGCTGCAGGTCCTTTTCAAGCTGGTACGTCAACAGCCTGTTGACCTCCAGGTGGGTGCGCCAGGCGCACTGCTCCGCATCGGTCAGCCAGGGGGTGGCCGTCTCGGTCTCCATAAATGAAGTCTACCTAAAATGTTGAAAGGCGAACTAGCGAGGGTCGCGTGACGGCGCGCACACGTTCGACGTCACACTCCGCAGACTACCGCTCACAGCCCGAAGCGACGCTGGAGGTCCCCCAGCTGTCCGGGAAGGCGCGGTGTGCCGGCTTGCTGTGAGGGCCCCGTGAAGCCCCCGCCGCCGCCCGGTACCCCCGCCTGTTGCGGAACCGCCCCCGCGGCCTGCTCGGCCATCAGCGTCTCGCTCGACTGGAGCAGGACCGTGCCGGCGCCCACGAACTCGAACTGGTGCTCCTCCCCGGAGGCTCCGCCGAGGCCCGTCAGTGCACGTAGACCGCCCATTACGCCCGTCATGTAGCCGTGGTCGTAGTGGTGGCAGGGCGACGGGCAGTCGGCCCAGCCGACGAGCGCCTGCGGGTCCACCCGGATCGGGGGTTCCATGAACACCACCGGTCCGTTGGACGCGGCCACGAACTTCCCGGTTCCGATGAGGGTCAGAAAGCCCGGCACGATCGATTGCTTGAGCGCGAGAGTTGGCTGAAAAGCAAGCAGGTTGCCGGAGCGAATGGTCAGATTGCCGTCGTCGAGGTCGTAGGAGTTCACGTCGAAGGCCCGGTCGGCGAGCAGCATCTTGCCCGAGCCCTCCGCCACGACCCAGTCGCTCGCGTGCAATGGCGAATGGAAGGACGTACGGACAAGTCGGTCCAGCCGGCCGTGTCCGATGCCGTTGAACTCGATCGAGCCGTAATAGGCGACCATCTTTCCCTTCTGCAGGAACCACTGGCTGCCCTTGAGCTCCACGCAGAAGGTGTAGTTGTTGACGTTGTCGTCGGCCGGCAGGGTCATCGGGTCGTGGACCGTCGGGCCGCCGCCCGGTGCCCCGTACATGCTCACAGCTTCTCCTCCGAGGCCTGGACGTACACCGCGCCGTTGCCGCTGAGCTCCAGCTGGAAGGCCTCGCCGGAGCCGCGGCCCACCATGTCGCGCCAGCCCAGCGCGGTCGACAGCTTGTTGCGTACGTCGCCGTGGTGGGCGACGTACGCCTGCGGGTCGACATGGACGGGGCGCTGCGGGGTGATCGGGATCTCGAAGACACCGCCGTGTGCCATCACGGCGACCGAGCCGTGTCCCTGGAGCGTGGTCGTGAACAGCCCCTGCCCCGTGACCTGGCCCCGCACCATGCCCATGACGCCGCCCTGCGAGCCCATGAACATCGTGCCCTGCTGGAGTGTGCCCTCGAAGGCGAGCAGACGGTCCGCCTCCACATAGAGGGTGTCACCGGTGAGGTTGATCACCTGGATGTGGTGGCCGCCGTGCCCGAACAGGACCGTGCCGCTGCCCTCCACGCTCATCAGGGGCGTGGCCTCGCCCGCGACCCGGCGGCCGAGCATCGACATGATCCCGCCCTGGCCGCCCTGCGTATTGGGCGTGAAGGAGACCTCGCCCTTGTAGGCGAGCATCGCGCCGCGCTGGCTGAACAGCCGCTGGCCGGGCAGGACGGTCGCCTCGACCATCTTGGAGTTGATCTCGCGGAAGGGCATGTCACACATCCCCCGCGATCGTGTTGCGCTCGCTCGGCTGCACGTACACCAGCCCGTCCCCCTCGAAGCGGATCTGGAAGGCCTCCCCGCCGCCCTCTCCCATCAGCGTGCGGAAGGTCACGCCGGACTGGAAGGACTGGCGCAGATTCCCCTGGTGCGCGACGTAGGCACCCGGGTCGACGATCAGCGGGTACTGCTGGCTCACCCGCAGCACCACCGCCGGCCCGTCCGAGGTGATGGCCGCCTGGCCGTGGCCCTCGACGGTCGTCGTGAACAGTCCGTTGCCCTGGGTGGCACCGCGCAGTCCTGTGAAGGTCGTGCCGGTGCGCAGCCCGCCGTCGGTCGCGAGGAGGTTGCTCGACTCCACGTACAGCTTCTCCCCCTGGAGGCTGACGAGGTTGATCTCCGAGGCCCGGTCCGCGAACCAGCACGTCCCCTGCCCCTTCACCTCCATCACCGTCATCTGCTCGCCGGTGAGCCTCCGGGTGACCATCCCCCGGAGGCCCTCACCGCCACCGCTCATCTTTTTGAAGGCCATCTGCCCGTCGTACGCGACCATCGAGCCGTTCTTCGCCTTCACGGCGTCCCCGGTCATGTCGACGGCGAGTACCTTGCTGCCTTGAAGTCGGAACATCGCCACGCAGCGAAAGGTATCCGTCGGACGGCCCCGCCAACAGATCCCTGGGGTGGAGCGGGACCCTGACCGAACCCCTAGGGGCATCGTTTGCCACAATGGACCGACGCTTGTGCGTTCGTTCACAAACAGTCGACGCCCCTCACACTCCCCACCGAAGGTGACCCGTGGACCTCAAGACAGCCACCGCCCTCCGCCGCCTCCGCCTGGTCTCGGCCCCCGAAGCCGTCTCCTTCCTTGTCCTCCTCGTCTGCTCGGTGCTGAAGCGGACCACGGACTTCAACGCGGTGCCGGTGATGGGCGGGGTCCACGGCGTCCTCTTCATCCTGTACGTGATCTTCTGGGCGGACGCCTGGAACCGCGCGAAGTGGGACCTGAAGACCGCGGCGCTGTACTTCGTCCTCTCCGTCCTGCCCGCCGGCGGCTTCATCGCCGAGCGCAAGCTGCGCCGCGAGGCCGAGGACGCGGTCATCGCCTCCCGCGCCCGCCGCGAGGACGCGGTGAAGACGTCGTGATCGTCGCCTTCTCGGTGACGCCCCTGGGCGTCGGCGACGAGGTGGGGGAGTACGTCGCCGACGCCGTCCGTGTCGTCCGCGAGTCGGGCCTGCCGCACCGCACCGACGCGATGTTCACCTCGATCGAGGGCGACTGGGACGAGGTCATGGACGTCGTCAAACGCGCCGTCGCCGCGGTCGAGGAGCGCGCCCCGCGTGTGTCCCTGGTCCTCAAGGCGGACATCCGGCCCGGTGTGACGGACGGGCTCACCTCCAAGGTGGAGACGGTGGAGCGCTACCTGGCCGAGTAAGTCGGCCGCCTCGCAGAACCCCGGCCCCCTGGGCGCCTCCTGGGGCCGGGGTTTTCTCGTTCCCAGTGTTTGAGCGATCGCTCAAAAGGGTGTACGTTCCTGCCAAGCTGTTTGAGCAGTCGCTCAAAACCAAGCTGACCTGGGGGATGCACATGGGGCTCTACATCGAGGCACGCATACGTGCCGACCTCGACGACCTCTGGACCCGTACACAGGAACCCGACCACCACCAGCGCTGGGACCTGCGCTTCACCGAGATCGACTACCTCCCGCGCGCGGAGGGCGAGCCACAGCGCTTCCGGTACGCCACCCGACTGCTGCCCCTCCTCACCGTCGCCGGCACCGGAGTCTCCGCGGGCGAGCGGGAACGGCCCGACGGCACCCGCACCTCCGCCCTCCGCTTCTGCTGCCCGCACCCGCTTTCCCTGCTCGCCGAGGGCAGCGGCTACTGGCGCTACATCCCCGACGGGGACGGCGTCCGCTTCCTCACCGGCTACGACTACCGCCCCCGCTGGGGCGCCTTCGGCGCGCTCGCCGACCGGCTCGTGTTCCGCCCCGTCATGGGCTGGGCGACGGCCTGGTCCTTCGACCGCCTGCGACTGTGGCTGGAGCGCGGCATCACCCCGGAGCGGGCGCGCGCGAACTGGCTCACGGAACTGGCCGTCCGTGCCCTCGTCGTCACCGCTGCCGCCACCGGGCTCGTCGTGGACTCCAGCCTCCGTCTGTTCGGGCCCCTTGCCGCGTCCGTGGCCTTTCTGTGTCCGCTGCTGCTGACCGTCGCCCTCTGCCTGGCCCTGGTCAAGGAACCCCTGTCCGGCACCCCGGCCGCCCGCCGCTGTCTGCGCCAGTCGCCCACGCGCGTGTGTACGCCCCGAGTGCTGCGCGCACTGGAGAACCCGCGATGACCTCGATCTTCCGCACCGTGATGGGCACTGACTTCGACCGTCTCCACCCTCAGTTGCAGCGCCGGTTCTCCGTCGGCCTGGCGAGCGGTGAGGCATGCACCGGGCGGGGCGTGATGGACCGCGTCTGGCACGGCGGCGCCTTCGTCAAGCCGTTTCTCGCGCTCGGCGGCACCCGCAACATCCTGGTCCCCAGGGCGGGCCGCCGGATCCCCTTCACCATCGAGAACGTCCCGTACGCCGACACCTTCGGCCGTGAGACGGTGACCTTCGTGCGCACCTTCGACCTGCCCGGCCGCTCGCGACGCTTCGACGCCCAGATGGTGCTCGGCCCCGAGGGCGACCGCATCGTCGACTACCTCGGCACCCACCAGCACCTCGCCAGCGACCTGTACTTCCGCGCCGAGTCCGACGGCTCGCTGCTGATCCGCTCCGGCGAACACCGGTTCCGGGAAGGCGTGGTGGATGTGCGCGTGCCCGAACTGATCGGCGCGACGGCGGAGGTCCGGGAGTCGTACGACGAGACGGCCGGCCGCTTCCGTGTCCGGGTCCGGGTCGTGAACCGGTACTTCGGGCCTCTCTTCGGCTACGAGGGTTGCTTCACGGCGACGTACACGGACATCGCGAGCTGCGGTCTACGACCCGGACTGCGGCCCGTGCGGGAGGAGTCGCGCGCATGAGCCCCGAGACCGCGAAGTCCCAGGAGACCAAGACCAAACTCCTCGAGGGGGCGCTGCGGACACTCACCGAGCAGGGGATCGCGAAGACGTCCGCCCGTACGATCGCGGCGGCCGCCGGGGTCAACCAGGGGCTCGTCTTCTACCACTTCGGCTCGGTGGACGAACTCCTCGCGGCGGCCTGCCGGTACGGGGCGGAGCGGACGGTGTCGCGTTACCGCGCCCGCTTCGACTCGGTGGCCTCGCTGTCCGAACTCCTCGCCGTCGGGCGGGAGATCCATGAGCAGCAGCGGGCGGGAGGGCATGTCGCGCTGCTCGGCCAGCTGCTGGCCGGCGCGCAGACGCACGAGACGCTCGGGCCCGCGACGGCGGCGGGGCTCGATCTGTGGATCGTGGAGATCGAGAAGGTGCTCAGGAGGGTGCTGGCGGGGACGCCGTTGGAGGAGTTCGTGGATCCGAAGGGGCTGGCGCGGGCGGTCGCTGCGTCGTTCGTGGGGATCGAGTTGTATGAGGGCGTGGACGCGGCGGGGGCGAGTGCGGCGCTGGGTGCGCTGGAGCAACTGGGTTTCTTGGTCGGGGCGTTGGAGGAGCTCGGGCCTGTGGGGCAGCGGGCGGTGCGGATGCATGTGCGGCGGTCCGGTCGGCGGTGACTGTGCGGGTGCGCCGCGCTGGCCTGCCGGTGGATGGGTCACGCGGCCCGGCGCGCACGGGGTGCCGCCCGCGCCCGCGCGGGTACGGGGTTGCCGTCCGCGCCCACCCGTGCCGCCCCAGCGGCACGACTGCCCGCGGGCTGGCGGGTTCAGGTCGGGGGAACTCCCCCCAGCGCGATTCCCAGGGGTGTCCTTTCGTACAGGACCTGGTGGCCGTAGCGTCGGGCCGTGAGCAGGCCCGCGTTGCGCAGGATCGTCAGGTGGGTCGAGATCGTGGACGGGGCCAGGCCCAGCCGGTGGGCGAGGGAGGTCGTCGTGGCCGGCTCGTCCAGGGAGGTCAGGACCGTCGCCCGGCCGCGGCCCAGAAGGCGTACCAGCGCGTCGGACGTGTGGTCGGCGGGCCGAGACCACAGCGCGCCGATGCCGCGCGCCGGATAGACCACCGTGGGCTGCCAGGGCGGTTCGAAGCCGCTGATCACGTCCGGCCACGAGAAGACGCTCGGCATCAGCACGAGGCCCCGGCCGTCGAGGGTCCGTATGTGCTCGCCCCGCCACTCGATGGTCAGCGTGCGGCCGTTCCAGGCCAGGCGTGGATTCAGCTCCGGCAGCAGCGCACCCAGGCCCACCTCGGCGAGGCGGCGTGAGTGGAAGGCGACGTCTGCCTCCAGGAGGGCGCGCAGCCGGGGCCAGTCGGGTTCGACCAGCATGTGCCAGGCGGTCTCCATCAGGTCGGCCAGTTCCCGCACCGTACGGGCCGGATCGGCCAGCAGGGCACGGCCGCGGGGGGACTCCAGGGCGCCCGGTGTGTCGGCGAGCGACCGGGCCATGTCGTCCCGCGCCTCCTCGGGGTCGGCCGCCCGTACCGCGGCGATCTCCTCCTCGAACGTGGCCGCCGGGCCGATCGGCGGCGGGCCCAGCCAGTCCGGGCTGTGACCCCGCCGGGGCATCAGCAGCCAGAGCGGGGTGAGGTCCAGCGCACGGGCCGCTTCCCGGATACGGCGCAGCCAGTGCGGGTGATAGCCCTGCCGGTCCGGCCTGGCCAGCGTGCGCACCGCCTCCTGGGTCTCCCACAGCGGGGACACCGCGAACCGGCAGCGCAGCAGGTCGTCGTCGCCGAAGTGCATGACGTAGGGCATGCGGGCCTCCAGGGTGGAGTGGATCACCGGCGGGCCGGGGCGGGACATTCGGCTGACACCGAAACTCTACGGCGGCCGCCGCACGCGCGTGCACGCTGCCGCCATGCCTGAAGAGACCGAGGGCACCACGAGGATGCCCCCACGCCCGGCTTCACCCGAGCCCACGACCCAGCCAGACCTCCCACCACACCCCGAACCCCGCCCCGAACCCACCAGCTATGCCCGTGTCTTCGCCGTCCGTGAGTTCCGGGCCGTCTTCCTCGCGCACGCGCTCTCCCTGCTCGGTGTCGTCGTCAGCGAGATCGCATTGACCGTGCTCGTGTACGGGCTGACCGGCTCGCCCCTGCTGAGTGCGCTGGCCTTCGCGCTCGGGTTTCTGCCCTACCTCGTGGGCGGCACGCTGCTGGCCGGGGTCGCCGACCGGTTCCCCGCGCGGCGGGTGCTCGTGGTGTGCGATCTGGTGTGCGCCGGCTGCGCGGCGGGGATGGCGCTGCCCGTCACCCCCGTCGCCGCGCTGCTCGCGCTGCGGTGCCTGATCGCCGCCGTGTCGCCGGTGTTCACCGGCACCCGGACCGCCACGCTCGTCGACGTCCTGGGCGAGGGCGACCTCTTCGTGCTCGGACGGTCGCTGCTGCGGATCGTCTCGCAGAGTGCCGTCCTCGTGGGGTTCGGGCTCGGCGGCGTCCTGCTGACCGTCGTACCGCCGCGCGGGGCGCTCGTGATCACCGTGTGCACGTTCGCGAGCTCCGCGCTGCTGCTGCGCTTCGGCACACGGCGCAGGCCCGCCCGGGCCGGCGGCGGCTCACTGATGGGGTACTCGCTCGCCGGCACCCGGCAGGTGCTCGGCGACCGCAGGATCCGGGCGCTGCTCCTGCTGCTGTGGGCACCGCCGATGTTCGTCGTCGCCCCCGAGGCGCTGGCGGCGGCGTACGCGGACGAGATCGGGGTGGGCACGAGCGGCGTGGGACTGCTGATGTGCGCGATGCCCGTCGGGACGATCGCGGGCGAGCTGTACGCCGGCTCCGTCCTCACGCCCGCCGCCCGCTCCCGGATCGTCCTGCCGCTCGCGGCCTGTGGGCTGCTGCCGCTGCTGGCCTACCCGGCGGCCCCGGGCCTCGGCTGGATCCTGCTCGCGCTGCTGGTCACCGGGCTCACGGGGGCGTACACCCTGGGTCTCGACCGCTGGTTCGTGGACGCCGTGCCCGAGGAACTGCGGGGCCGGGCCATGACGGTGCACACCGCCGGTCTGATGACGATCCAGGGCGTGGGCATGGCGCTCGCCGGAGTGGCCGCGGAGTTCGTGCCGGTCGCCGCCGTCGTCGGCGGGGTCGGGGTGCTGGGCACGGTGTGCTGTGCGCTGCTCGCGTGGGAGGTGGCGCGGACCCGACGACCGAAGGGCGAGACGGGGCTGACCACCATATGACCGGCCGGTAAGGTCGGTGCCGTGCCGAAGCCGCTCAGTCTTCCGTTCGATCCCATCGCCCGAGCCGACGAGCTCTGGAAGCAGCGGTGGGGAAATGCGCCGTCGATGGCCGCGATCACCTCGATCATGCGCGCCCACCAGATCCTGCTCGCCGAGGTCGACGCCGTCGTCAAGCCGTACGGGCTCACCTTCGCGCGCTACGAGGCGCTGGTGCTGCTCACCTTCTCCAAGGCCGGCCAGCTCACGATGTCGAAGATCGGCGAGCGTCTCATGGTGCACCCCACGTCCGTGACGAACACCGTGGACCGGCTGGTGAAGTCGGGTCTGGTGGCGAAGCGGCCCAATCCGAACGACGGGCGGGGCACGCTCGCCGTCATCACCGACAAGGGCCGCGAGGTGGTCGAGGCGGCCACCCGCGAGCTGATGGCGATGGACTTCGGGCTCGGGGCGTACGACGCCGAGGAGTGCGCGGAGATCTTCGCGATGCTCAGGCCGCTCAGGGTGGCCGCGCGCGACTTCGAGGAGAGCTGACCCCCGGGAGAGCCGACCCGGGGGCCCGTGGCAAGATCTCCCGGAACGGGTGGTTACGCTCTTACGCATGAAGAAGAGCGTCCTGACCCGCTACCGGGTGATGGCCTACGTCACCGCCGTCATGCTGCTCGTGCTGTGCACCTGCATGGTGTTCAAGTACGGCTTCGGCAAGGGCGAGGACGTCACCTTCGCCGTCTCCCAGATTCACGGCTTCCTCTACATCGTCTATCTGATCTTCGCCTTCGACCTCGGCTCCAAGGCCAAGTGGCCGTTCGGCAAGCTGCTGTGGGTGCTGCTCTCCGGGACGATCCCCCTGGCCGCCTTCTTCGTCGAGCGCAAGGTCACCCGCTCCGTCGAACCACTGATCGGCGAACCGGCTCCGGCTGTCGCCAAGGCCTGACGAAACCGCCGTACTCACGCGTACGGCGGTTTTCCGTCGACAGTTACTAGGACGTCCTAGTAACTTCGATGGTATGGACGCTGACGCCATCGAGGAGGGCCGCCGGCGCTGGCAGGCCCGGTACGACGCCTCGCGCAGGCGCGAGGGCGACTTCACCACGCTCTCCGGTGATCCCGTGGAACCGGTGTACGGACCGCGGCCGGGGGACACGTACGACGGTTTCGAGCGCATCGGCTGGCCCGGGGACTACCCCTTCACCCGCGGCCTCTACTCCACCGGCTACCGCGGGCGGACCTGGACCATCCGCCAGTTCGCCGGGTTCGGGAACGCCGAGCAGACCAACGAGCGCTACAAGATGATCCTCGCCCACGGCGGCGGCGGACTGTCCGTGGCCTTCGACATGCCCACGCTGATGGGCCGGGACTCCGACGACGCCCGCGCATGCGGTGAGGTCGGGCACTGCGGCGTCGCCGTCGACTCCGCGGCCGACATGGAGATCCTGTTCCAGGACATCCCGCTGGCCGATGTGACGACGTCCATGACCATCAGCGGCCCGGCCGTCCCCGTCTTCTGCATGTACCTCGTCGCCGCCGAGCGGCAGGGCGTCGACCCGTCCGTGCTCAACGGCACGCTGCAGACGGACATCTTCAAGGAGTACATCGCGCAGAAGGAGTGGCTCTTCCAGCCGGAGCCCCATCTGCGGCTGATCGGCGACCTGATGGAGTACTGCGCGGCCGGCATCCCCGCCTACAAGCCGCTGTCCGTCTCCGGCTACCACATCCGCGAGGCCGGGGCCACGGCCGCGCAGGAGCTGGCGTACACCCTCGCGGACGGCTTCGGCTACGTGGAGCTCGGGCTCTCCCGCGGACTCGACGTGGACGTGTTCGCACCGGGACTGTCCTTCTTCTTCGACGCCCACGTCGATTTCTTCGAGGAGATCGCCAAGTTCCGTGCGGCGCGCAGGATCTGGGCCCGCTGGATGCGGGACCTCTACGGCGCGAAGAGCGAGAAGGCCCAGTGGCTGCGGTTCCACACGCAGACCGCCGGCGTCTCGCTGACCGCCCAGCAGCCGTACAACAACGTGGTGCGTACGGCCGTGGAGGCGCTGGCGGCCGTGCTGGGCGGCACCAACTCGCTGCACACCAACGCCCTGGACGAGACGCTGGCGCTGCCGAGCGAGCAGGCCGCGGAGATCGCCCTGCGGACACAGCAGGTGCTCATGGAGGAGACCGGGGTTGCCAATGTGGCCGATCCGCTGGGCGGTTCGTGGTACGTCGAGCAGCTGACGGACCGGATCGAGGCGGACGCCGAGCGGATCTTCGAGCAGATCAAGGAGCGGGGCCTGCGGGCGCATCCCGACGGGCGGCACCCGATCGGACCGGTCACCTCCGGGATCCTGCGCGGGATCGAGGACGGCTGGTTCACGGGCGAGATCGCCGAGTCCGCGTTCCGGTACCAGCAGGCGCTGGAGAAGGGCGACAAGAAGGTGGTGGGCGTCAACGTCCACACCGGGTCGGTCACCGGAGATCTGGAGATCCTGCGGGTCAGCCACGAGGTGGAGCGGGAGCAGATCCGGGTGCTGGCCTCGCGCAGGGGTGCGCGGGACGACGCGGCGGTGCGCGACGCGCTGGAGATGATGCTCTCCGCGGCGCGGGGCGGGGGCAACATGATCGAGCCGATGCTGGAGGCCGTACGGGCCGAGGCGACGCTGGGGGAGATCTGCGGGGTGCTGCGGGAGGAGTGGGGGGTGTACACGGAGCCCCCCGGATTCTGACCCTGCGGCCCCCGCTCGGGCCGGAAGGCCTCGTCCTCACATGCCTGGACGGGCTGACCCGCTCAGCCCCAGCAGCAGCACCCGGGTGAAATCGCGCACCCAGTCCTCGTCCGCCGGCTCCGCGCTGACGAGGGTTCGGTGCACCACCGCTCCGGCCACGATGTCGAAGATGAGGTCGACCGTGCGGGCGGCGTCCTCGGGTCCCGTCTCCGGCGGTAGCTCGCCGCGTTCCTGGGCCCGGGCCCGGCCCGTGTGGACCAGACGTTTCTGGCGGTCGACGATGGACGCGCGGATACGTTCGCGCAGCGCCTCGTCCCGGGTCGATTCGGCGACCACCGCCATCAGACCGCTCTTCGCCTCCGGGCGGGCCAGGATCGCCGCGAACCGGAGGACCACGCCCTCGATGTCGGCGGCGAGGGTGCCGCGGTCGGGGAGTTCGAGCTCGTCGAAGAGCTCGGCGACCGCGTCCACGACGAGTTCGTTCTTGCCGGCCCAGCGGCGGTAGAGGGTCGTCTTCGCGACCCCGGCGCGGGTCGCCACGTCTCCCAGAGTGAGCTTGGACCAGCCCAGTTCCACCAGAGCCTCCCGTGTCGCGGCCAGGATCGCGGCGTCCGCGGCGGCGCTGCGCGGACGTCCGGTACGGCTGGCGGGGGTGCGGCTCTGCATCCCACGACCATAACCGGCCGTTTCTGTGCTGCCGTGAGGGAGATCACCGGGGATCGGTGGTCCGGAGGCATCCTGTGCCATTACGCTACGACTCGTAGCGAAAGCGAGCGACGACCACAGCGGACCATGGCGTGGGGTGGGGACCCGGCGCCGAAACGAGTACCGAACGGGTGTACGACGTATACCCGGCTTTCACCACGCTTTTCACTCACGCGCGGGAACGGGGGAGGATAGACGCATGCAGCCACGGAACATGTCCATGAGCGGAGTCGTCGACCTCGCCGCGGTGAAGGCGGCCCAGGAGGCCAAGACGAAGGCGGAGCAGGCACGCGCCGAAGCCGCCCGGCAGGGCGGGGGAGGGGCCGTCTCCCCGGCCGACCTCGTCATCGACGTCGATGAGGCCGGGTTCGAGCGTGACGTTCTTCAGCGGTCCACCGAGGTGCCCGTCGTCATCGACTTCTGGGCCGAGTGGTGCGAGCCGTGCAAGCAGCTGAGCCCCGTCCTGGAGCGGCTGGCCCTCGAGTACAACGGGCGCTTCGTCCTCGCCAAGGTCGACGTCGACGCCAATCAGATGCTGATGCAGCAGTTCGGGATCCAGGGGATCCCGGCCGTCTTCGCGGTGGTGGCCGGCCAGGCCCTGCCGCTCTTCCAGGGGGCCGCCGGCGAGGCCCAGATCCGGCAGACCCTCGACCAGTTGGTGCAGGTCGCCGAGCAGCGCTTCGGGCTGACCGGTCTGACGGTCGACCCGGACGCCGAGGCGGGCGCCGCCCCGGCCGCCGCGCCGGCACCGGCCGGTCCGTACGACGCGCTCCTGGAGGCTGCCGTACAGGCCCTGGACGCGGGGGACTTCGGGGGTGCCGTCCAGGCGTACAAGAACGTGCTGAGCGACGACCCCGGCAACTCCGAGGCCAGACTGGGTCTTGTCCAGGCCGAGTTGCTCCAGCGCGTGCAGGGCCTGGACCCGCAGCAGGTGCGCAAGGACGCGGCCGAGAAGCCGGGCGACGCACAGGCGCAGATCGCCGCGGCCGACCTGGATCTGGTGGGCGGCCATGTGGAGGACGCGTTCGGTCGGCTCATCGACACCGTGCGGCGCACGGTGGGTGACGACCGGGACACCGTACGCCTGCGGCTGCTGGAGCTCTTCGACGTGGTCGGGGCGGAGGATCCGCGGGTGACGACGGCGCGGCGGGCGCTGGCTCGGGCACTGTTCTGAGCGGGGCGGGAGCCCTGTTCTGAGCGGTTCCTCAACGCCAGGGCGTGTGGTGCCCGAGTGAAAGATTCGCCGAGAGTGGCTGACAGCGGTCGCGCTTTACCAAATCTTGGTAAACGCGGCCGCTGTTACTGCGAGTAAATCACGGGCGCTGATCTGTCGGATTACGTCCATTGATCAACAGTTTTGTGCCGCCCCTATCTGCCACCCAGCGTTGCCGACCGAGACCGGCGGGTCGTGCTTCGGTTATCCGGCCGTTACTAGCGAGTAACGAACCCCCTTGTGCGGGCGGCGAGAATGCACCACGATCGGCGACGCTCGGTCCATTCCCGTACCCCGACAGCCGGTTGGGTCCACGGGAGTCCCTGGGTCCCCACCGAGCAGAGCCGGCGGCAGTGGCGCCGGCTCTTGGACAGGGGGGTCTTCGCCGTCCGGCGAAGCCTGTCCGGAAAGGTTGTGCGTGATGCGTGTCAGGCGCGACCAGTGGTTGTCGCTCGGGGGTGATCGCCGGTGATTCGGGCGCGTTTCGCGCCACCGAGCGCGGGCGCTCTCCTTCCCGAGGACGTAGCACTTCTCCCATCCCTGCCCGGCTGAGCCGTCCAGATCGACAGGGCAGTCGGGGTCAGGAGATGTACGTCCGAGAAGGAGGAAATATGGAGTCCCAGGTGCGTGGCGGGACCAGATGGAAGCGGTTCGCTGTGGTCATGGTGCCCACGGCGGCCGCCACGGCAGCGATAGGTGTCGCCCTCGCGCAGGGCGCCCTGGCCGCGTCGTTCAGTGTGTCGGGCCAGTCGTTCAAGGTGACGGCCAAGGAGCTCAACGGCACGGGCTTCTCGCAGTATGGGGCCCTTGACTCCGGGTACACCCTCGACGGCAAGAAGACGCTTCACCCCGTCGCGGTGTCGGCGTTCGAGACGGCTCGCATCGAGAAGATGTGCCAGTCGGTCGTCACGCCGAACATCCCGCTGCTGGGTTCCGTCAGCCTCAAGCTGACGGCTGGTGACAGCACTGAAGAGGCAAAGCAGGTCCAGGCCAAGGACCTCTACATCGACGTCGAGGACCTTGGCGCGAACGCCGAGTTCACCAACATCGACATCGGTGTGGCGGCCAAGGACCTCAAGGGCGCGAAGATGAAGGGCGGCGGCGAAGCCGCCAACCCCTTCGGTTTCGCCCAGCAGGCCGAGAAGGTCAAGCTGACCGACGTGGAGCAGACGGCGTGGGCGACCACCGCCGGAACCTTCAAGCTCCCGGGCCTGCACATGTCGCTGCACGCGGGTGTCAAGGAGTGCTACTAAGCACTCTTTGACGGGCGGGGGAGCCGGTGGCGCCCCCGCCCGTCCCCTCTGAAGGCCTCACCTTCACAAGCAGTACAACTCTCCACCACAGCAACGCCGCACCAGGGAGCTGTTTTCCATGAGCGCCGAGACCTCTGCCGCACCCGGTCAGTTCACCCGCCGGAGGCTGCAGTTCCGTGCCTGGCGGGGCACTCGCCCGTTCTGGGCCGGTCTGTTCGTCCTGCTCGGCGGCTTTCCGATCATGTACTTCCCGTATGCGCACATCAAGCTCGGTCATCTGACGCTGGCCATGTCGACCACCGCGGGCGCGGGATCCCTGATCATCGGGGTGCTGCTGGTCGTCCTGGGCATCAGCCTGTGGTTTCAGATGCACATCCGGACCTTCGCGGGTGTCGCGGCGATCCTGCTGGCGCTGGTGTCCCTCCCCGTCTCCAATTTCGGCGGCTTCATCATCGGCTTCCTGTTCTCGATGATCGGCGGCGCGATGGCCGTGTCGTGGGCGCCGGGTGTGGAGCCGGAGCCGCAGCCGGCGCAGGAGGACAACACGGTGGCGGGCGGCGCCCCCGAGGGCGCGGTCACCGAGGGCGAGGGTGACAGCCCTGCCGACGGTGACCCCCAGAGCGAGGGTCCGCTGCTCGGCAAGGACAACGAAGGCCCGCTGCTCCGCAAGGACATCGACCCGGTGGGCGCGTCGAACGATCTGTCAGGAACGAGCCCGGCGAACGGGGCGAACGGGAGGCACAGTGCCGGCTGACGAGGTGACCCACGGGACTGGCGTGGATGCGTCCCGTGTGAGAACCGGGCCGCGCCATGCGGCACCCAAGAAGCCGCTGTTCACCAGGTTCCACATGCCGGCCGGCAAGGCGATAGCCCTGGCGGCGATGCCGACCGCGGTCCTCATGGGAATGGGGTTCACACCGACGCTCGCCAACGCCGAGGACCAGCCGTCGCAGAGCGAACTGGCCGACGAGTACAAGGAATGCGTCGCGGTCCTGGAGGACGACGCGTCCGCCTCGGCCTCACCGTCGCCCTCGGCGTCGGCGAGTGACGACGCGTCGGAGTCGGCGGAGCCGACCCCGTCGGCGAC
The DNA here is from genome assembly GCF_008806595.1 of Streptomyces luteolifulvus. Classification (GTDB taxonomy): domain Bacteria; phylum Actinomycetota; class Actinomycetes; order Streptomycetales; family Streptomycetaceae; genus Streptomyces; species Streptomyces luteolifulvus. The sequence continues at coordinate 168,089 of NZ_VZRB01000015.1, forward strand.
GGCCACGTCGAACTCCTCCGACTCGGGCGGCAGTTCGTCGTCGGATTCGGGTTCCGGCGATGCCAAGCCCGAGCCGACGCCCTCCGCGTCCGAGAGCACGTCGACGTCGAGCGGGGAGACGGCGACGCCGGCCCCCTCGGCGTCCGAGAGCAGCGGCAATGTGCTGGAGACCATCGGCGACGCGATCGAGGACATCTTCACCGGCGGCGACGACTCCACGGCGAGCGCGAGCCCGACGCCGTCGGCCTCCGCGTCCGCGTCCGAGAGCGCCGACGACCCGAGCACGTCGACGGACTCGTCCGACGCCGTCAAGGAGACCACCGAGAAGGTCACCGACACGGTCCAGGACACCGTCGAGGAAACGACCGACACGGCGTCCGAGGCGGCCGCCGACGCGACCGAGGCGGCGGAGGACGCGGCTGCCGACGCCACGTCCTCCCCGAGCCCGTCCGCGAGCCCGACGAAGGACGCCAAGGACTGCGCGGTCGCCACGGACGAGGAGGGCGGCGTCGACAACAAGGTCGACCTGCCCGACAACCCCTGGTTCCTGAACGCCAGTTCGCTGACGCTCAAGGGTGCCGACTACCAGGGCATCGTCAAGGTGCGGACCGCGAGCGGCAAGATCAAGAAGGTCCTGAAGTTCGTCATCTCCGACGGGACCGTGATCGGGGACCTGCACCAGACGGTGAAGGACGAGCAGGCCGGCAAGACCTACCACGTGCAGGCGGGCAAGGGCACGGAGTCGACGATCACCAACGGCGACACGCTCATGTACACGGAGAGCATCTCCGGCAACCTGTTCGGTCTGATACCGGTCACCTTCAGCCCGGACAACCCGCCACCGCTGAACATCCCGTACATCTACTTCACCAACGTGAAGGTCCAGCAGGCAGGCCAGTTCGGCGGCACGCTGACGGTCCCGGGCCTGCACCAGTACGTCACGGACTGACCACCCCACAAAGCCATTTCGGGAGCCGCTCACAAGCCTGTGGCCCGGTTCCTCCGCATATGCGGAGGAACCGGGCCACAGGTGTGCATCGGCGCACGCGAGGACCCGCCGCCCACCAGAGACCACAGCACCGCTTCGCCACCGGCCCGCCGAGCAGTAGCCCGGGGAAAGAGAGACAGGTGAGAACACAGGTGAAACTTGCCCGCGAGGGCGACGGTCTCCTCGCCACGCTGGCGCCTTCCCAGGCGTCGGCGATGTACGAGGCGCTGAGCCATCTCCGGGAGCGGGACTTCAGTGACGCGGAGCTGACCCTGCTGGTCGGCGCGCGCCGGGAGGCGGTCGATGTCCTCCTGGACCGCCTGGCCGGACCCCACACGGAGTCACGGGACTTTCGGTTCGCCCCGGAGGAACTGCACATGGTCCACAGCGCGCTGACGGCCGTTCCCACGATGTTCCTCGTCCGGGGCGGGGCGTTCACGGAGGAGCCCTTCCACATCCGTGTGGGCTTCTACCGGGAGAACTTCGACGCACTGGCCAACGCCATCGTGCAGGCCGCGGCCGGGGTGTGACAGCCGCCCCGGCAAACAGCGAGGGCGCCCCCGTCGCGGGGAGCGCCCTCACCGTCGTACAGGAAAGGGATCAGTCCCGGCCGCCCTCGCCCAGGTGGTGGACCCGGACCATGTTGGTCGTGCCGGGGACGCCGGGGGGTGAGCCGGCTGTCATCACCACGATGTCGCCCTCGTTGAAGCGGTTGAGTTTGACGAGTTCCTGGTCGACCAGGTCGACCATCTCGTCCGTGCTGTTCACGAACGGCACGATGTGCGACTCGACGCCCCAGCTGAGCGTCAGCTGGTTGCGGGTGCCCTCGTCCGTGGTGAACGCGAGGATCGGCTGGGTGGCGCGGTAGCGGCACAGGCGGCGGGCGGTGTCACCGGACTTGGTGAAGGCGACCAGGCCCTTGCCGCCGAGGAAGTCGGCGATCTCGCACGCGGCGCGGGCCACCGAACCACCCTGCGTCCGCGGCTTCTTGCCGGGGACGAGGGGCTGCAGGCCCTTCGACAGCAGTTCCTCCTCGGCCGCGGTGACGATCTTCGACATCGTCTTCACGGTCTCGATCGGGTACGCGCCCACGCTCGACTCCGCCGACAGCATGACCGCGTCCGCGCCGTCCAGGATCGCATTGGCGACGTCGGATGCCTCGGCGCGGGTCGGCCGGGAGTTGGTGATCATCGACTCCATCATCTGGGTCGCCACGATCACCGGCTTGGCGTTGCGCCGGCACAGCTCGATCAGGCGCTTCTGCACCATGGGGACCTTCTCGAGCGGGTATTCGACGGCGAGGTCGCCACGGGCGACCATCACGGCGTCGAACGCCATCACGACGTCCTCCATGTTCTCCACGGCCTGCGGCTTCTCCACCTTGGCGATGACGGGGACCCGGCGGCCCTCCTCGTCCATCACCCGGTGGACGTCGGCCACGTCCTTGGCGTCGCGGACGAAGGACAGCGCGACCATGTCGCAGCCCATGCGGAGGGCGAAGCGGAGGTCCTCGACGTCCTTCTCGCTCAGCGCCGGTACGTTGACGGCCGCGCCGGGCAGGTTGATGCCCTTGTGGTCGGAGATGACACCGCCCTCGATGACGATCGTCCGCACCCGCGGGCCCTCGACGTCCAGGACCTTCAGCTCGACGTTGCCGTCGTTGATCAGGATCTGGTCGCCGCGGTCGACGTCGCCGGGCAGGCCCTTGTAGGTCGTTCCGCAGATCTGCTTGTCGCCCGGGACGTCCTCGATGGTGATGACGAACTCGTCGCCCCGCTCGAGCTCGACCGGCCCCTCGGCGAAGGTCTCCAGACGGATCTTCGGACCCTGGAGGTCGGCGAGCACACCGACGGCCCGGCCGGTCTCCTTGGAGGCGGCCCGGACGCGGTCGTACCGCCCCTGGTGTTCGGCGTGGGTGCCGTGGCTGAAGTTGAAGCGGGCAACGTTCATGCCGGCTTCGATCAGGGACACGAGCATCTCGTGGGAGTCGACCGCGGGGCCGAGAGTACAGACGATTTTCGAACGGCGCATGGGGCGATCCTATCGGTTTGTTTCGCTGCGGAATATTCCGTCTGGCGGAAAATACAAATGGGCGGGCAGGCGCTCAGGCGTGTTACTCCCGTGTATTCCTCAGCCGTTCTTTCCCACCAGTGCATACGTCTGTGTGGCGATCTCCAGTTCCTCGTCGGTCGGCACCACGGCCACGGCGACCCGCGCATGCGCGGGCGAGATAAGCCGCGGCTCGTCACCGCGTACGGCGTTCAGCTCGTCGTCCACCAGCAGGCCCAGCCCCTCCAGGCCCGCCACGGCAGCCTCCCGGACCGGCGCCGCGTTCTCGCCGACCCCGGCCGTGAAAGCGATCGCGTCCACCCGGCCGAGTACGGCGTAATAGGCGCCGATGTACTTCTTCAGGCGGTGAATGTAGATGTCGAAGGCGAGTTGCGCCTGTTCGTCACCCTCGTCGACACGTCGGCGGATCTCCCGCATGTCGTTGTCCCCGCACAGACCGATCAGACCGCTCTTCTTGTTGAGAAGAGTGTCGATCTCGTCCGTGGACATTCCGCCAACGCGCTCCAAATGGAAGATGACGGCCGGGTCCATGTCCCCGGAGCGCGTACCCATCACCAGCCCCTCCAAGGGCGTCAGCCCCATGGAGGTGTCCACGCACTTCCCGCCCCGTACGGCGGAGGCGGACGCCCCGTTGCCGAGATGCAGCACGATGACGTTGACGTCCTGCGGCGCCCTGCCGAGCAGCGCGGCGGTCGCCCGGGACACATACGCGTGCGAGGTCCCGTGGAACCCGTACCGCCTGATCCGGTGCTCGTCGGCGGTTCGCACGTCGATCGCGTAGCGCGCGGCCGACTCCGGCATCGTGGTGTGGAACGCGGTGTCGAAGACGGCGACCTGGGGGAGGTCGGGCCGCAGCGCCCGGGCCGTACGGATGCCGGTGAGGTTGGCCGGGTTGTGCAGCGGCGCCACCGGGATCAGCCGTTCGATCTCGGCGAGCACGGCGTCGTCGATCACGGTCGGCTCGGTGAAGCTCTTCCCGCCGTGCACCACCCGGTGCCCGATCGCGAGCAGTGCGGACGAGTCGAGCCCCAGCCCGTCTCTGGACAGCTCCTCCGCGACGGACTTGAGGGCGGCGTCGTGGTCGGCGATCGGACCGAACCGTTCACGGGACTCGCCCGTGGCGAGCAGCGTGTGCTTCACCCGGGAGGTCTGCTCGCCGATCCGCTCGACGATGCCCACCGCCAGCCGACTGCTGTCGCGCATGTCGAGCAGCTGGTACTTCACCGACGAGGAGCCGGAGTTGAGGACGAGGACGCGGGTGCCGCTCACAGGGTAGTTGCCTTCTCGCTGGGGGACTGGGCCTGTATCGCCGTGATGGCGACGGTGTTGACGATGTCCTGGACGAGAGCCCCCCGGGACAGGTCGTTGACCGGCTTGCGCAGACCCTGCAGCACCGGCCCGACGGCGATCGCGCCGGCCGAACGCTGCACGGCCTTGTAGGTGTTGTTGCCGGTGTTGAGGTCGGGGAAGATCAACACGCTTGCCTGGCCGGCGACTTCGGACTCCGGCAGCTTGGTCGCGGCCACGGTCGGCTCGACGGCGGCGTCGTACTGGATCGGCCCCTCGATCTTCAGATCGGGCCGCCGGGAACGGACCAGCTCGGTGGCCTCCCGCACCTTGTCGACGTCGGCGCCCGAGCCGGACGTACCCGTGGAGTACGACAGCATCGCGATCCGCGGCTCCACGCCGAACTGCGCGGCGGTGGCGGCCGACTGGACGGCGATGTCCGCGAGCTGCTCGGCGTTCGGATCCGGGTTGACCGCGCAGTCGCCGTAGACGAGGACCTTGTCGGCGAGGCACATGAAGAACACCGAGGAGACGATGTCCGCGCCCGGCTTGGTCTTGATGATCTCGAAGGCGGGCCGGATGGTGGCGGCCGTCGAGTGCACGGCCCCGGACACCATGCCGTCGGCGAGGCCCTCCTGCACCATCAGCGTGCCGAAGTAGTTCACATCGGAGACCACGTCGTACGCCAGCTCCACCGTGACGCCCCTGTGGGCGCGCAGCTGGGCGTACTGCTCGGCGAAGGGGTCGCGCAGCTCGGAGGTGGCCGGGTCGATCAGCTGGGCGCCGGTGAGGTCGATGCCGAGGTCGGCCGCCTTCTTGCGGATCTGGTCGTCCGGTCCGAGCAGGGTCAGATCACACACGCCGCGACGCAGCAGCACCTCGGCGGCGTGCAGGACGCGCGGCTCGGTGCCCTCGGGGAGGACCACCCGCCGCCGCTCGGAGCGGGCCTGCTCCAGGAGCTTGTGCTCGAACATCATCGGCGTGACGCGGTCGCTGCTCGGCGCGGAGACGCGGCCCAGCAGATCGGCGGTCTCGACGTACCGCTCGAACAGGCCGAGCGCGGTCTCCGCCTTGCGCGGGGTGGCCGCGTTCAACTTCCCCTCCAGGGAGAAGAGTTCGGCGGCGGTGGGGAAGCTGTTGCCGGCCACCGAGAGCACCGGGGTGCCGGGGGCGAGACGGCCCGCGAGAGTGAGGACCTCGTTGCTCGGCACCTCGCCCAGCGTGAGCAGCACCCCGGCTATCGGCGGGGTGCCGGCGCTGTGCGCGGCGAGCGAGCCGACGACGAGGTCGGCGCGGTCGCCCGGGGTGACGACCAGACAGCCCGGTGTCAGAGCGTGCAGGAGGTTCGGCAGCATCGCGCCGCCGAAGACGAAGTCGAGCGCGTCCCGGGCGAGCCCGGAGTCGTCGCCGAGCACCACCTTCGCGCCGAGGGCGTGGGTGATCTGGGCCACGGTGGGGGCGGCGAGGGCGGGCTCGTCGGGCAGGACGTAGCACGGCACGGGCAGGCGGGAGCCGAGCCGCTGGGCGATCTCGTCCCGGTCGGTCCGGGCGACCCGGTTGGTGACCATGGCCAGGACGTCGCAGCCGAGCCCTTCGTAGGCGCGGTAGGCGTTGCGCGTCTCGGCGAGCACGGACTCGGCGTGCTGCCCCCGCCCGCCCACCACCGCGATGACGGACGCGCCGAACTCGTTGGCGAGCCGTGCGTTGAGGGACAGCTCGTCCGGGAGCTGAGTGGCGGCGAAGTCGGTGCCGAGGACGAGGACGACGTCGTAGTCCCGGGTGACGCGATGGAACCGTTCGACGAGCTCGGAGACCAGCTCGTCGGTCCCCTGCTCGGCCTGGAGCGCGGTCGCCTCGGGGTAGTCCATGCCGTAGACGGTCGCCGGGTCCTGTGAGAGGCGGTAGCGGGCGCGCAGCAGTTCGAACAGTCGGTCGGGCCCCTCGTGGACGAGGGGGCGGAAGACACCCACCCGGTCGACCTGGCGGGTGAGGAGCTCCATGACCCCCAGCTCCACGACCTGGCGGCCGTCGCCGCGGTCGATACCGGTCACGTACACGCTGCGCGTCACGCGTGCTCTCCGTTTCGTCTGTCGGGCGGACAAGGCGTCCACCAAGCGGCCATGCGTCCGCCGAGCGGGTCATGCGTCTGTCGGTGGACAGCAGGACTGCGGGGATCACAAAAATCGCCCACCAAGGTGAGCAGAACCCTCTTGACAATACCTCCGCGGCTGGATAAGGCGCCCGTCAGGGCCGGGGTCCGGAAGGGGCGGACCGGGCGCCCGGCGCAAGGGCGACACACCCGCCTTCCGGGACATGAAACAATCGGACCGGCTCACAGGTATCGACAGCGACCAGGAGACACAGCACGATGCGCATCGGAGTTCTCACCGCAGGCGGCGACTGCCCCGGCCTGAACGCCGTGATCCGGTCGGTCGTGCACCGAGCGGTCGACAACTACGGCGACGAGGTCATCGGCTTCGAGGACGGCTACGCGGGTCTGCTGGACGGCCGCTACCTCAGCCTCGATCTGAACGCCGTCAGCGGCATTCTCGCCCGCGGCGGAACGATTCTCGGCTCGTCCCGCCTGGAGCGCGACCGGCTGCGCGAGGCCTGCGAGCGGGCGACCGACATGGTCGCGGACTTCGGTATCGACGCGCTCGTCCCGATCGGCGGGGAGGGCACGCTCACCGCGGCGCGGATGCTGTCCGACGCGGGCCTGCCGGTGGTCGGCGTCCCCAAGACGATCGACAACGACATCTCGTCCACGGACCGGACCTTCGGCTTCGACACGGCGGTCGGCGTCGCCACGGAGGCGATGGACCGGCTGAAGACGACCGCCGAGTCCCACCAGCGGGTGATGGTCGTCGAGGTCATGGGCCGGCACGCGGGCTGGATCGCCCTGGAGTCGGGCATGGCGGCCGGCGCCCACGGCATCTGTCTGCCGGAGCGCCCGTTCGACCCCGGGGACCTGGTCAAGATGGTCGAGGAGCGCTTCTCCCGCGGCAAGAAGTTCGCGGTGGTCTGCGTGGCCGAGGGCGCCCACCCGGCCGAGGGCACCATGGACTACGGCAAGGGCGCGATCGACAAGTTCGGTCACGAGCGCTTCCAGGGCATCGGTACGGCACTGGCGTACGAGCTGGAGCGGCGGCTCGGCAAGGAGGCCAAGCCGGTCATTCTCGGCCACGTCCAGCGCGGCGGCGTACCGACCGCGTACGACAGGGTCCTCGCCACCCGCTTCGGCTGGCACGCGGTGGAGGCCGCGCACCGGGGTGAGTTCGGCCGGATGACGGCCCTGCGCGGCACGGACATCGTGATGGTGCCCCTCGCGGAGGCGGTCACCGAACTCAAGACGGTACCGAAGGACCGGATGGACGAGGCCGAGTCGGTCTTCTAGGGCCTGTTGCCCGTTGCCTGTTGCGGCACCAGGCGGCTGCCGCTATCCCGTGTTGCTCTGGACGGTAGTCCAGAAGTGCTCCACGATCCGGTCGAGGAAGTCGCGGCCGGCCTCGCCCGACGCGCCGGCCGCACCGCCGTCGCCCCAGCTGAGGGTGGCCGTCATCTGCCCCTGATAGTCCTGGTGCAGGCGCTGGAGGGTGTCCTCCAGGAGACGCCGGTCCAGCGGCACCAGTTTGGTGACGGGGCGTATGTACGCCTGCCAGCGCGTCGTCACGGCACCGCGGAGCAGCTCGGCCAGCTTCGCGTTGCGCCCCGTGACGCTGACGAAATCGGGAAGTGAGAGTTCGAGCAGGCCGGCCAGGGTGGCCGACTGGCGCTCGGTGCCGCGCCACTCGTCGTTGTCCTCCATGCGGAGATAGGCGAGGAGTTCGAGGCCGACGGTGCGGGCGACGTCCTCGGGGGCGAGGCCACGGGCGATCCGGTGCTCGCGCAAGGTGCGCGGCCTGCCGATGAGTTCACCGGGGGAACACCACAACACGCCTGCGAGCCCGGTGATCTCGGCGCTGGTCGGGGCGGTGACGCCGCGTTCCCAGGCGATGACGAGGCCGGCGGTGACATGGGGGAGTCCGTACGAGGCGCGCATGCCGTAGGCGACATGCCCGGGTTGCATACCGAGGGCGGTACGCAGTCGGCGGGCGGCGGGGGCGTCGAAGGGGGGAGCGGACTGGTTCGGCAGAGGTGGTGGTCGGCGCACGGCCCACAAAGTAGGCGCGCGCAGGCTCGGTGACTACGGTCTGTTCGGCCAACGTTACGGATCGTAGGAACATACGGCTTTTGTTGTATCACCCCTTGACCGCCCCACCGAGCGCGAAGCCCCCGCCCAGCCGCCGGGCGATCAGCACATACAGCAGGACGACCGGCGTCGAGTAGACGACCGAGAACGCGGCCAGCTGCCCGTAGGCCACCATCCCCCGGTTCCCGAAGAACTCGTTGATGCTCACGCTCGCCGGCATCCGGTCGGGCGTGAGCAGCAGCATGAACGGGACGAAGAAGTTCCCCCACATCATCACGAACGAGAACACCGTCACCACCGCCACCCCCGGTCCCATCAGCGGCAGCACGATCCGCACCAGCGACTGGAGCGACGACGCCCCGTCCGTCCATGCCGCCTCCTCCAGCTCCTTCGGCACGCCGTCCATGAAGTTCTTCATCAGCCAGACGGCGAACGGGAGTTGGGAGGCCGCGAAGAAGAAGATCGTGCCCTGCATCGTGTCGATCAGATCGATCTGCACGAACAGTGCGTACACCGGCACCATGACCGCCGTGATCGGCAGGCTCGTGGCGAAGAGGATCGTCAGCAGGAACGGGCGGTTCAGGCGTGAGCGGAACCGTGACAGCGGATACGCGGCCAGCGCGGCGCACACCACCGTCAGCAGGGTCGCGCCCCCGCACAGGATCAGGCTGTTCAGCAGGGGCGTGAAGGTGATGTCCGGGGTCAGGATCGCGTCGAAGTTGTCCAGGGTGACGCCGTCGGGTGCCTTCACCCTGAGGTCCGCGTCCGGGTCCAGGGACGACAGGACGACCCAGGCCAGCGGCAGCGAGAACGCGGCCGCGACCGCGAGCAGCCCCGCGTCGGCGGCCAGACGGCGGGTCGTACGGCGGGAGGCGAGGGTGGAGGCGAGGGTGAGGGTGCGGGCCATGTCCGTCAGACCTCCGCAGCAGACGCATGTAGACGACCGAGAAGACGGAGCCGACGAGCAGCAGCAACAGCGCGACCGCCGTGCCGTAGCCGATCAGGCTGTTCTGGAAGGCCTGTTCGTACATGAACAGGGGCAGGGTCTGGCTTCTGTCGCCGGGCCCGCCCCTCGTCATCACCCAGATCAGCCCGAACACCGACAGCGTCTGGAGCGTGTTGAGCATGAGGTTCGTGCCGATGGAACGGCGGATCATCGGCAGGGTGATGTGCCACATCCGGCGCCAGCCGCCCGCCCCGTCGACCTCGGCGGCCTCCGTGATCTCCTGGGGGATCTCGTTCAGGGCGGCCGAATAGACCAGCATCGAGAAGGCCGTACCGCGCCACACATTGGCGAAGGACACGGCCAGGATCGGCAGGGTGAAGAGCCAGTTCTGGGAGGGGAGCCGGAGCCAGTCCAGGACGGCGTTCAGGGTGCCCTCGCGGCGGAAGAAGGCGTACAGGAGGAAGCCCGCCACCACCTCCGGCAGGACCCACGCCGCGATCACGATGCCGCCCGTCAGCGTACGGACCGGCTTCGACGCCCGACGCATGAGCGACGCCAGGGCGAGGCCCAGGGTGTTCTGGCCGATCAGCGACGACAGGACCGTGAACACCAGGGTCAGCCATACGGCGTTCAGGAACTCCTCGTCCTGGAACGCCGTACGGAAGTTGTCGAAGCCGACGAAGGACGAGTGGGCCTGACCGGTGAGCTGGAGGTCGGTGAAGGCGATGTAGGCGCAGTAGGCGATCGGGCCGGCGAGGAAGAGGAGCAGGAGGACCAGGGCGGGGAGGACGGGGAGGGCGCGGGCGCGGAGTTTCACTTCTGGATCACTTGGTTGTCGGTGGCCTCCTTGAGCGTGTCGTCGTAGCCGCTCGCCGCTTCCGCCACCGACAGGTCTCCCGTCGTCACGCCCTCCATCGCCTCCTGGATGGCGGTGGAGACCCTCGGGTACACCGGATAGGCGGGCCGGTAGTGCGTGCTGGCCACCAGGTCCGTGAAGAACGTGATGCCGGGCTGCGCCGAGGCGTACGCGGGATCGCTCGCCACGTCCTTGCGGACCGCGATGCCGGAGTTGGCGACGTACCACTTCTGGGCGTTCGCCTTGGTCTGCATCGTCTTGATGAACTCGAACGCCAGGTCCGGGTTGGCGGCCTTCGCGGGGATCGCCCAGGTCCAGCCGCCCGACATGCTCACCCTGCCGGGGGCCTGGCCGTGCTGCGTCGGCATGTACGCCAGGCCCAACTCCTTCGACCAGTCGGGCCATTCATGGCCGCTGCCGGGGAGCCAGTCCTGCGGGAGCCAGGAGCCGTCGAGGCCGATCGCGAGCTTGCCCTTGGGCAGCAGATCGCCGCGGACGATGGTCTGGATGTTGGGGTCGAGGGCGGTGGAGACGTCGGGGCCGAGTTTCTCCTTGTAGACCGTCTCGACGAAGGCGAGGGCGTCCTTGAAGCCCTGGCTGCCGGCGATCCACTTCTTCGAGGGCTCGTCGTACAGGGGGTCCGTGGTGCCGTCGCCCGTGCCGTAGAGCAGCATCTCGAAGCCCTGCATGGTGGCGGCCTCGCCCGCGGGTTTGCCGGTGTACACGTTGAGGGGGGTGACACCGGGGACCTTGCGCTTGACCGCGCGGGCCGCGGCGAGGACGTCGTCCCACTTCTTCGGCTGCCAGTCGGCGGGCAGGCCGGCCTTCTCGAAGATGCCCTGGTCGAACCAGAGTCCGCGGGTGTCGGTGCCGTCCGGGACGCCGTACGTCCTGCCGTCCTGGGCCTTGGCGGCGGCCTTCGCCGTGTCGATGAACCGGTCCCAGTCCCGCCACTTGGCGAGGTAGGAGTCGAGGGGCCTCAAGTACCCGCTGGTGATGTCCGAGTTGATGAGGAAGGTGTCCTCGTAGACCAGGTCGGGGGCGGTCTTCGGGGAGCGGAGCATCTGCTGGAGCTTGGTGTAGTACTCCGAGTCCGGGGCCTTGATCGGGACGAGCTCCACCTTCTTGCCGGGGTTGTTCTTCTCGAACTGCTTCTTGATGCCGGCGAGATGGTCGTCCATGACGTGGATCGAGTTGTCCGTGGACTGTTTGAAGGAGACCTTGACGGTGTCCGGGTCGCTGCCGGATCCGCCGCCGCAGGCTGTGAGGGCCGTGACGGCCAGGGCGGCGGCGGTGAGGGGGGCGGCTAAGGAAGTCGGGCGGGGTCGGGTGGCGGTGGGGCGCACGGGCATGACCTCCTGCGGGCTCACTTCGCTGTGGCCGGGATGGCTGCCGTGTGAAGGTAAGAGGAGTGGTCTAGTCAGGTCAATGCATCTGCAACGGATTGCTCCGGGGAGGCCTACCGGCTCCGTTCCGCCCCGCGGACCCACCGGTACACCAGCTCCGGCCTCCCCACCTGCCCGTACAGCGGCTTCCGCTCGGCTCTGCCGGCCTCGACGAGGTGCTCCAGATAACGCCGGGCGGTGATCCGGGAGATCCCGGTGGTCTCGGCAACCCTCGCCGCGGTCAGCCCCTCCGCACCGTCCCGCAGGGCGATGGTCACCCGCTCCAGCGTCGGCGCGCTCAAGCCCTTCGGCAGCGCGGCCGGCCCCGGGGCGCGGAGGGTCGCCAGGGCGCGGTCGACCTCGTCCTGGCCGCTGGCCTCGCCGACCGCGGCGTGGAACTCCGCGTAGCGGACGAGCCGGTCCCGGAGCGTCGCAAAAGTGAACGGCTTCAGGACGTACTGGACGACGCCCAGCGACACGCCCTCCCGTACGACGGCCAGATCGCGCGCCGAGGTCACGGCGATGACGTCGGCGTGGTGTCCGGCCGCCCGCAGCGAGCGGGCGAGTTGCAGCCCGTGCACATCCGGCAGATGAAGGTCCAGCAACAGCAGATCGACCGCCGTCCGCTCCAGCGCACGGCGGGCCTCCGCCCCGGTGTGCGCCTTGCCGACAGCCACGAACCCCGGCACCCGGCCGACGTACATGACATGCGCGTCGGCGGCGACGGGATCATCCTCGACAACCAGCACGCGGATGGCCTGTGAACTGGTCATACGTCGTCTCCGCCGTCGGTAGGTCCGACCGCCGCACCCTCGTCCGCCGACACGCTCTCGGTGGCCTGTGTCGGGTGGGGGGTCGCGGTCGTCTCTGCCGGGTGCGTGCCTTCGGCGGGCCGCTCCGGACCGGCGCCATCGGCCGCCCGCGCCGAGCCGGCGCCTTCGGCGTGCCCGGGCGAACGGGGGTCCTTGTCCGGCCGATCCGAGCTGGTGCTCTCGGTGGCCTGCGTCGGGTGGGGAATCACGGTCACCCGTGCCGAGTGCGTGTCGTCGGCCGGCCGCCCCGGACCGGAGCCCTCCGGCGAGCGCCCCGGACCTGAGTCCTCCGGCGACCGCCCCGAACCCCCGCCCTCAATCGACCGCCCCGAATCCGCAGGCTCGGACCCGGCTGCCAGCCCACCCCGTTCTCCCAGTGGCAGTCGTGCCTCGAATTCTGCGCCGCCGCCCTCTGCCTCCCTCACCGTCAGGGTGCCGGTGTGGCGGGTTACCGCCTGGCGGACCAGGGCCAGGCCCAGGCCGCGGCCGGCCGGGCCCGACGGCTTTGTGGAGAAGCCGCGTTGGAAGACCGCCTCGGTGTGGGCCGGGTCCACGCCCGTGCCCGTGTCCGATACGCGGAGGACCAGCTCGGCGGCGTCCGTGTTGGTCGAGTATGCCGCCACCGTCACTCGCGCGGACACGCTTCCCTGCGCCGCGTCCACCGCGTTGTCGATCAGGTTGCCGAGGATCGTCACCAGGTCGCGGGCGGGCAGCGTCGACGGCAGGAGACCGTCGTCCAGGCAGCTCTCCTCCGACACCACCAGCTCCACGCCGCGCTCGTTGGCCTGAGCCGTCTTGCCCAGCAGCAGCGCCGCCAGGACGGGCTCGCCGACCGCCGCGACCACCTGGTCCGTCAGCGCCTGCGCCAGCTCCAGTTCGGCGGTCGCGAAGTCCACCGCCTCGTCGGACCGGCCCAGTTCGATCAGCGAGACGACCGTGTGGAGCCGGTTCGCCGCCTCGTGTGCCTGCGAGCGCAGCGCCTGTGTGAAACCTCGCTCGGAATCCAACTCACCCATCATGGACTGGAGTTCGGTGACATCGCGCAAGGTCACCACCGTGCCCCGGTGTTCGCCGCCGGACACCGGCGAGGTATTCACCACCAGCACCCGCTGCGCCGTCAGATGCACCTCGTCGACCCGCGGCTCGGACGCCAGCAGCGCGCCCGTCAGCGGAGCCGGCAGCCCGAGCTCCGCCACCGACCTGCCCACCACGTCCCCGGTCACCCCCAGCAGCTCCTGTCCACCGTCGTTGATCAGCGCCACACGGTACTGCGCGTCCAGCATCAGCAGCCCCTCGCGTACGGCGTGCAGCGCGGCCTCGTGGTAGTCGTGCATACGGCTGAGCTCGGCCGCGTTCATCCCGTGGGTGTGACGCCGCAGACGTGCGTTGATGACGTACGTGCCGACCGCGCCCAGCGCGAGCGCACCGCCCGCGACGCCGAGCAGCGCCGTCACCTGGTCCTGCACCCGCTTGCTGATCGCCTCGACCTTGATCCCCGCGCTGACCAGGCCGACGATGCGTTTGTCCTCGTCCTCGATGGGAGTGACCGCGCGGACCGACGGCCCGAGCGTGCCCGTGTACGTCTCGGTGAAGGACTCCCCCTGCAGCGCCCGGTCGATATGGCCGCGGAAGTGCTTCCCGATCTGGTTCTCGTCCGGGTGGGTCCAGCGGATGCCCTGCGGGTTCATGATCGTGACGAAGTCGACCCCGGTGTCCCGCTGGACCCGCAGCGCGTACGGCTGGAGGGCGGTCGTGGGCCGAGGGGTGCGGATCGCCGCCAGCACGGAGGGGGTGTCCGCGACCGAGCGCGCCACCGCCATTGCCTGGCGGCCGGCTGCCTCCTCGGCCTGGCTGCGGTCGCTGAAGTAGGTGAACAGCGCGTACCCGGCGACGAGGACGGCTATCAGCACGGCCTGCATGGCGAAGAGCTGGCCCGCCAGGCTGCGGGGTCTCGGGACGGGGATGCGCATGCGGTCAGTCTGCCTCCGATGTAGGCGTGAACTAAATGAACGGAAGGGTGACCGCCTTCACACACCGGGAGATAGTCACGGCATTCCCCGATAACCCCCGGACGTGAGCCGCACGCCGGTGATGTCGACGACGTCGTCAAGGAGGGCCCCCGTGACCAGCGCAGCCGACAGGGCACCTGCCGCACCCCCAGCCAAGCGGGACCGCACCCACTACCTCTACATCGCGGTGATCGTCGCGGTGGCCCTCGGCATCGCCGTGGGTCTGGCCGCACCCGACTTCGCGGTGGAGCTCAAGCCCATCGGAACGGGCTTTGTGAACCTCATCAAGATGATGATCTCGCCGATCATCTTCTGCACGATCGTTCTCGGTATCGGCTCGGTCCGCAAGGCCGCCAAGGTCGGTGCCGTCGGCGGTATCGCGCTCGGCTACTTCCTCGCGATGTCGCTGGTGGCGCTCGGTATCGGTCTCGTCGTCGGCAACATCCTGGAGCCCGGTTCGGGCCTCGCGCTCACCGACGCGGTCAAGGACGCCGGTCATGCGCAGGTCGACGCGGAGGCCAAGGACACCACCGAGTTCCTGCTCGGGATCATCCCGACCACGATCGTCTCCGCCTTCACCGAGGGCGAGGTCCTGCAGACCCTGCTGATCGCCGTTCTCGCCGGTTTCGCGCTGCAGGCCATGGGCCCGGCCGGGCAGCCGGTCCTGCGCGGTGTGGAGCACATCCAGCGGCTGGTCTTCCGCATCCTCGCCATGGTGATGTGGGCCGCCCCCATCGGCGCCTTCGGTGCGATCGCCGCGGTCGTCGGCTCGGCGGGCCTGGACGCGCTCAAGAGCCTCGCCGTGCTGATGCTCGGGTTCTATGTCACCTGCTTCCTCTTCGTCTTCATCGTGCTCGCCGCGCTGCTGCGAGTCGTCGCCGGCCTCAACATCCTCACGCTCTTCAAGTACCTGGGCCGTGAGTTCCTGCTGATCCTGTCCACCTCGTCGTCCGAGTCGGCGCTGCCGCGGCTCATCGCGAAGATGGAGCACCTGGGCGTCAGCAAGCCGGTGGTCGGCATCACCGTTCCGACCGGCTACTCCTTCAACCTCGACGGCACCATGATCTACATGACCATGGCCTCGCTGTTCATCGCCGACGCCATGGGTACGCCGATGTCGGTCGGCGAGCAGATCCCGCTGCTGCTCTTCCTGCTGGTCGCCTCCAAGGGCGCGGCCGGTGTCACCGGCGCCGGTCTGGCGACCCTGGCCGGCGGACTCCAGTCCCACAAGCCCGCCCTGGTCGACGGCATCGGCCTGATCGTCGGCATCGACCGCTTCATGAGCGAGGCCCGCGCCCTGACGAACTTCGCCGGCAACGCCGTCGCCACGGTCCTGATCGGCACCTGGACGAAGGAGATCGACCGCGAGCGCGTCGACCAGGTGCTGACCGGACAGCTCCCCTTCGACGAGACGACGCTCCTGGACGAGGACGAGTCCCCCCACGCCGAGATCCCCGAGCAGGGCGGCGAGAAGGAACTCGCCCGGGCCTGACCCCCGGGCCGCCCCCAGAACGCCGGGCGGCTGAGCCTCCCCCGTACCTCAGCCGCCCGGCCACCACACAACGCGACAGTTCCCTACGAGAGGCGGGCACGGCCACGGAGGCCGTGCCCGCCCCTTCGATTTCCTATTCCTTTCCTATGCCTCTCCCCTTGGGGTCACGCCCACGGATCCGTGATCTCCCGCAGCAGTGTCAGCGCCTCGCGCAGCTGGGTCATGCGCCGCTTGCCGAGGTGGGCCTCCCACTCCTTCTCCACCTCGGCGACCACGCCGTCCGCGATCTCCTTGGCCGCCCAGGCCTTCTCCGCGCCGCACACCAGCCGGGCCCGTTTGTCGGTCGGGTCGGGTACCCGCCGTACATAGCTGGCCTTCTCCAGCTGGTCGACCAGGAAGCCTGCCGTCTGCTTGGTGATCTGGGCCTGTTCGGCCAGCTCGGTCAGCCGGGTGCCGTCCGGGCCGATGCGCTGCATGACCCGGGCCTGGGCGGGCGTGAAGTCGTCGAAGCCGGCCTTCGCGAGCGCGGCGAAGACCCGGTTCTCCAGGGCCCGGTACGGGAGGAACAGGAGTACGCCCGTGTTCAGGTCGCTCTCCGCCGCCATGACCGGCCTCCTCGCTGTCCCCTTGACGATGGTCAGAGTCTCTGACTAATTTGGTCAGAGAAGCTTACCACTTGAGTGGGTGATTCCCATGAGCGTCGCCTTGGATGCGGACGAGCGCTGGCAGATCGTCGACCATGAACGGACGAGTCTCGCCGACCTGCTGGAGGGGCTCAGCCCCGAGGAGTGGGAGACACCCACCCGGTGCGGGGACTGGCGGGTGCGGGACGTGGCAGCGCATCTGACCGTCGCGGCCCGCTTCACCCACCGGGCGGTCCTCGGCGAGTTCTTCCGCGCCCGCGGAAGCTTCGACCGGATGATCCACGACTCGGCGGTCCGCGAGGCAGAGCTGCCCGTAGCCGAGATCGTCGCCAACCTGCATTCGATCGTCGGCTCGCGCCGCCTCGCGCCCGGCACCTCGCCCCGCGAGCCGCTCCTCGACATCCTCGTGCACGGCCAGGACATCGCCCTGGCGCTCGGCCGCAGGCGCGGGATGCCCCCGGCGGCGGCCCGCGACGCAGCCGACCGGGTGTGGACGATGCGTGTCCCGCCCCGGCCGTGGCCGCTGCCGAAGGCCAGGCTCGTCGCCACCGACATCGACTGGACGCGGGGGGAGGGGCGGGAGATCCGCGAGCCGATCGGCACTCTCCTGCTGATGCTCACGGGGCGTCCGGAGGCGGCCCGTGAGTGGCGCACACAGGCCGGCCCGGGCAGCCCGCGGGACTGAGCAGGCGGCCCCGGCCGTCCGGGGTGGACCGGCCCCAATTCCTTTGACCCGGCGACCGTTTCGGCACCAGGCTTGAGGGTCACGGTGTGCACAGACGGACCGGCGTACGGAGGCGGGGATGGCGGAGTCCGGCGGGGTCGAGATCGTCAGCTCGGACGAGTACCGGGCCAGGTACGGCGCGGAGCGGGAACCTTCACCTCTGTCGCTGGACCAGGTCAGCGAGCTGTTCAACGAGTTCCTGATGGCCGTCGCCCGTCCGGGCCGCAAGGACGCGGAGGGGCGACGCAACCTCAGCCGGCGGCTGCGCGACCACCTGGGCTCGGATCCCTCCCGGTGGCCGGTCGTCAAGGCCGCCTACCCGCCGTACGACCTGCCCAATGTCCACCTCGCCCTGGAACGCTGGTTCGCCGAGGACGGCCGTACGCACGAGCTGATCGGCATGGTGGGCGCACGCCACCACGGCGACCTCACCCTCGGCGACATCATCGAATCCGCCGACCGTTACGACCGGTTCGTGATCGGCGCCGTCGACTACGCCCATCTGCCGGTCGCCCCGGACGCGGAACTGGCCTGTGTCTCCTGCGGGTTCTACCTCGGCGCGGAGGGCGACGAACGGTTCGCGGTGCTGCTGCGCGGACCCGCCGACGAATACGGCCGCAACAAGGTCGAGATCGAAGTCCTCGCCCGTGAGAAGGAGTTCGCGGACGGGCTGCTCGCCCGGATCGACACCCTCGTGCGCGAGCACAACATCTTCCGCGGACAGGTCCTGTCCTTCGAGGGCTCCGAGTTCGGCCATGGCCTCGGCCCGTTCCGCTTCCACCCGCGGCCCGGACTGACGCGCGAGGACATCGTGCTCCCGGCGGGGCTGCTGGAGCGTGTCGAACGGCAGGTCGTGGGCGTGGCACGGCGCCGCGAACAGCTCCGCGCGGCGGGCCAGCACCTGCGCCGTGGACTGCTTCTGTACGGCCCTCCCGGCACCGGCAAGACCCACACGATCCGCTATCTCCTCTCCCACCTGCCGCAGTTCACGGTCGTGATCCTCGCCGGCACCAGCATTCAGGCCATCGGCCCGGCCTGCGCCCTGGCCCGGATGCTCCAGCCCGCGCTCGTCGTCCTGGAGGACTGCGACCTGATCGCCGAGGCCCGGGACTACGGCGGCGGCGAACAGCCCCTGCTCTTCCAGGTGCTGAACGAGATGGACGGCCTCGGCGACGACGCCGATGTGGCCTTCCTGCTCACCACCAACCGCGCCGACCTGCTGGAACCGGCCCTCGTCCAGCGCCCGGGCCGCGTCGATCTCGCCGTGGAGATTCCGCTGCCGGACGCGGAGGGCCGGGCCCGGCTGCTCGACCTCTACGGCTCCGGCCTCGGCCTCGGCGGGCAGGTCGTGACCGAGGTGGTGGCCCGCACGGAGGGCACGACGGCCTCGTTCACCAAGGAGCTGGTACGACGGGCGGTGCTGATCGCGGCGGAACGCGAGTCGCCCCGCACGGACCCGGCGGACGTCCGCACCGCCCTCGACGAACTCCTCTCCGACCGGGACCGGCTGACGCGGCGGCTGCTGGGGGTGCGGGGCGAGAAGGACGCGCTGAAGGACGACGACGAGGACGACGCGGACGACGCGGACGACGAGGGCGACGAGGGCGACTTCTAGAACCCCGGAGCTTGTTGCCTTGACGTCGGCGTCAAGGCGTACGTTCGTCCGCATGCGTATCGGTGAGCTGGCCGCGCGGGCCGGGACCACGACACGGACCCTGCGGTACTACGAGTCGCGGGGGCTGCTGCCCGCGCGCCGGGGCGAGAACGGGTACCGGACGTACGACGAGGACGACCTGAAACTGCTGCGGCAGATCAGGACGCTCCAGGACTTCGGATTCGACCTGGAGGAGACCCGGCCGTTCGTGGAGTGCCTGCGGGCCGGGCACCCGGAGGGCGACGCATGTCCCGCCTCGCTCGCGGTCTACCGGCGCAAGCTGGACGAACTCGACGCGCTGATCGGCGAGTTGCAGCGAGTGCGGGCACAGGTCGGCGCCCAGCTGACGAGGGCCGAGCGAACACGGGACGAGCTGGCGGCCGAGGCGGAGGCTCCGGGTGGTCCGGAGCCGGCGTGCGAACTGGGAGGGGTTCCCGAGTGATCAGGGCGAGGGGCGTGGCCGAGGTGACGGACGCGGATTTCGCGGCGGAGGTGATCGGGGCGGATCTGCCGGTGCTGGTGGAGTTCACCGCCGACTGGTGCCCCCCGTGCCGGCAGATGGGGCCGGTGCTCAGCGCGCTGGCCGCGGAGGAGGGGGACCGGCTGAAGGTGGTCCAGCTGGATGTGGACACCAATCCGACGACGACCAACGCGTACAAGGTGCTGTCGATGCCGACCTTCATGGTCTTCCGCGGCGGTGAGCCCGTGAGGTCGATGGTGGGGGCCCGCCCGAAGCGGCGGCTGCTGGAGGAGCTGTCCGACGTGCTCTGACCTCGCGGTGTGTGCCGTCATGCAAAGAAATCCCCCGGGACAATTGCGCCCGGGGGATTTCTTTGCGTATATTCAATGGTTCGCGACTTCACGGGAATTGAGTCGCAATGAAGTTCAGTGAGCACAGTATATCCGGGCGGGAGTGGAATTGTCAAACACCGACTTTCCAGACAGTGAATTGCAGCGCGAGCAGGAATTCATCGACGGCCTGTACGCGCGCGTGGACGCCCTGCGCGGTGCCACCGAGACCTCCGTCACGGACGCGCTCGCCCAGGGGAACACACCCATGCAGGCCCGCCTGGAACGCGACATCCTGGTCGCCGAGCGGTCGGGGCTGCTCGCCGCGCTGAACGCGGTGGACGGCTCGCTCTGCTTCGGCCGGATCGACCTCACCTCGGGCGTCAGCCACCACATCGGCCGTATCGGCCTGCGCATCGACGACGCCGAGCACACACCGATCCTCATCGACTGGCGGGCCGATGTCGCCCGGCCCTTCTACCTGGCCACCGGCCACACCCCGATGGGCTTGCGCCGCCGGCGGCATCTCACCACCGAGGGCCGCCGGGTCACCGCCCTGCACGACGAGATCCTCGACCTCGGCGACGCCACCAGGACCGGCTTCGAGGACCCGTCGGGCGATGCCGTGCTGCTCGCCGCGCTCAACTCCGCGCGCACCGGCCGTATGAGCGACATCGTGCAGACCATCCAGGCCGAGCAGGACGAGATCATCCGGGCCCCCTACCGCGGCGTGCTGGTGGTCGAGGGCGGCCCGGGCACCGGCAAGACCGCCGTCGCGCTGCACCGGGCGGCCTACCTGCTGTACGAGCACCGGGAACTGCTCGCCAAGCGGGCGGTCCTGATCGTCGGCCCGAACCCCGCCTTCCTCGGCTACATCGGCGAGGTGCTGCCCTCGCTCGGCGAGACGGGCGTGCTCCTCGCCACGGTCGGCGAGCTGTTCCCCGGCGTGAAGGCGACGGCCACGGACACTCCGGAGGCGGCCGCCGTGAAGGGCCGCGCCGATATGGCCGACGTCCTGGCAGCGGTCGTACGGGACCGGCAGGCGCTCCCCGACCCGGTGATCGCGATCGAGCACGACCGCGAGATCCTCATGCTCGACGACGGTCTGGTGAACGTCGCGCGGGAGAGCACCCGCGCCGCGAAGCTGCCGCACAACGCGGCCCGCGAGCACTTCGAGGGCCACATCCTCAACACGCTCACCGACATGGTCGCCGAACGCATCGGCACCGACCCGTACGACGGCACCAACCTCCTCGACGCGAGCGACATCACCCAGATCCGCGACGAGCTCGCCGAGAACCCCGAAGTCTGGTCCGCCATCGACCGGTTGTGGCCGCGGCTGGCCCCGCAGCGCCTGGTCGCCGACTTCCTCGCCGACCCCGGGGGCTACGTCGGCGACGAGGACGCGCGCGCGATCCGGCGCCCGGTGACCCGGGCGTGGACCGTGGCGGACGTACCGCTGCTGGACGAGGCGGCGGAGCTGCTGGGCGAGGACGACCGGGTGGCGCGGGCCCGCGCGGAACGGGAGCGGGAGACCCAAGTGGCCTACGCGCAGGGCGTGCTCGACGTGTCCTACGCCTCCCGGACGTACGAGTTCGACGACAAGGAGGACAGTGATCCCGATGCCTCGGAGATCCTCTCCGCGCACGACATCATCGACGCCGAACGGTTCGCCGAGCGCCACGAGGAGGACGACCACCGCAGCGCCGCCGAACGCGCGGCCGCCGACCGCACCTGGGCGTTCGGGCACATCATCGTCGACGAGGCGCAGGAGCTGTCCCCGATGGCCTGGCGGCTGCTCATGCGGCGCAGCCCGACCCGCTCGATGACCCTGGTCGGCGACCCCGCGCAGACCGCGGAGGCGGCGGGCGTCGGCGCCTGGGCGGACATCCTCCGGCCCTATGTCGAGGACCGCTGGGAGCACACCCGGCTCGGCGTCAACTACCGCACCCCGGCCGAGATCATGGATGTGGCGGCGGCGGTGGTCCGCGCGGAGCATCCCGGGTTCGAGCCGCCGAGTTCGGTGCGGTCGACGGGTGTACGGCCCTGGGTACGCGCCACCGACGACCTGCCCGGGGCGGTGGCCAAGGCGGTCGAGGAGCTGACCCCGGCGGAGGGGCGGCTCGCGGTGATCGCCCCGCGCGAACTGCACCGGCGGCTGGCCGCCGGACTGGACGGGGTGACGGCGGGTGCCGAGCCGGATCTGACCCGTAGGGTCGTCCTGCTCGACCCCCGCCAGGCGAAGGGGCTGGAGTTCGACTCCGTTCTGGTGGTGGAGCCCGGGCGGTACGGCACGAGTGATCTCTACGTGGCGCTGACTCGGGCCACTCAAAGGCTGGGGGTGCTGTATACGGGTTCGTTGCCGGGGGCGTTGGCGCAAGCGTGCCGGTGATGTCGTGACCGCCCCCCGGGGGGGGCCGCCCCCGGACCCCCGGCCTATGCCGTTATGCCGGCCGCAGCCACACCGTCGCCAGGGGTGGCAGGGTCAGGCGGATGCTGGCCGGGCGGCCGTGCCAGCCCTGGGGTTCCGGTTTGAGCGGGTCGGGGTGGACGACGTCGCCGCCGCCGTAGCGGGCGGCGTCGGTGTTGAGCGCTTCGTGCCAGGCGGGAACGGAGTCGGGGACGCCCAGACGGTAGTCGTGACGGACGACCGGGGAGAAGTTCGAGACGGCCAGCAGCGGGCTGCCCTCGGCGTCGAAGCGCAGGAACGCGAAGACGTTGTCCTCCACGGCGTCCCCCACCACCCACTGGAAGCCGGAGGGGTCTATGTCGCGCTCCCACAGGGCCGGAGTGTGGCGGTAGACGGTGTTGAGGTCGCGGACCAGGTCCCTGACCCCGCGGTGGTCGGCCTCCGCGCCGTACGCGGGGTCGAGGAGCCACCAGTCGGGGCCATGGGCCTCGGACCACTCGGCGCCCTGGGCGAACTCCTGCCCCATGAAGAGGAGTTGCTTGCCGGGGTGGGCCCACATGAACCCCAGGTACGCGCGATGGTTGGCGCGCTGCTGCCACCAGTCGCCGGGCATCTTCGACACCAGTGAGCGTTTGCCGTGGACGACCTCGTCGTGGGAGATCGGCAGCACGTAGTTCTCGCTGTACGCGTACACCATCGAGAACGTCATCTCGTGGTGGTGGTACTTGCGGTGCACCGGCTCATGGCTCACATAGCCGAGGGAGTCGTGCATCCAGCCCATGTTCCACTTCAGCCCGAAGCCGAGCCCGCCGAAACCTCCCGGGCCCATGTGGTGGGTGGCGCGCGTGACGCCGTCCCACGCCGTGGACTCCTCGGCGATCGTCACGACACCCGGCACCCGGCGGTACACGGTGGCGTTCATCTCCTGGAGGAACGCCACCGCGTCCAGGTTCTCCCGGCCGCCGTGCACGTTCGGCACCCACTGGCCCGGCTCGCGCGAGTAGTCGAGATAGAGCATCGAGGCGACGGCATCCACCCGCAGGCCGTCGATATGGAACTCCTCGCACCAGTAAATGGCGTTGGCGACAAGGAAGTTGCGCACCTCGCGGCGGCCGAAGTCGAACTCCAGGGTGCCCCAGTCGGGGTGGGCGGCACGCAAGGGGTCCTCGTGCTCGTACAGCGGACGGCCGTCGAACTCGGCGAGCGCCCAGTCGTCCTTCGGGAAGTGGGCCGGCACCCAGTCCATGATCACGCCGATGCCGGCCTGGTGGAGGGCGTCGACCAGGTACCGGAAGTCGTCGGGGGTGCCGAGGCGGGCGGTCGGGGCGTAGAAGCCGGTGACCTGGTAGCCCCAGGAGCCGCCGAAGGGGTGCTCGGCGACCGGCATCAGTTCGACGTGGGTGAAGCCGAGGTCCTTCACATACGCGGGCAGCTGCTCGGCCAGTTGACGATACGTCAGACCTGGGCGCCAGGACAGCAGATGGACCTCGTAGACCGAGAAGGGAGCCTCGTGCGCCGGGGCCTGGGCGCGGCGGGCCAGCCACTCCGCGTCGCCCCACTCGTGGTACGAGGCCGTCACGACGGACGAGGTGGCGGGCGGGGCCTCCGTGCGCCGGGCCAGCGGATCGGCGCGCAGCGTCCGCGAACCGTCGGGCCGGGTGATCTCGAACTTGTACAGCTCGCCCTCGCCGATCCCGGGCACGAACAGCTCCCAGACACCGGAGGAGCCGAGCGAGCGCATCGCGAACGCCGACCCGTCCCAGAAGTTGAAGGTGCCGGCCACGCGCACCCCGCGCGCGTTCGGCGCCCACACGGTGAAACGGGTGCCCGCCACGCCCTGGTGGGTCATCGGCTCCGCACCGAGCACCGTCCACAGCTGCTCGTGCCGGCCCTCGCCGATCAGATGCAGATCAAGCTCGCCGAGCGAGGGCAGGAAACGGTACGCGTCCTCGGTGTCCTGGACCGTCCCCTCGTACCCCACCCGAAGCCGGTACGCGGGGACGTCCGACATGGGCAGCAGACCAGAGAAGAAGCCCTCCCCGTCGTCGTGCAGCTCGGCCCGCAGGTTCCCGGCGACGAGGGTGACGGACAGCGCGTAGGGCCGGAAGACCCGGAAGGCCACCCCGCCGGGGACCGGGTGGGCACCGAGCACCCCGTGCGGGTCGTGGTGCGTGCCGGAGAGCAGCCGCTCCCGGTCACCGGCGTCGACGGCGGGGGAGACGGCGAGGGGCGCGGGGGCGGGCGCGGGCGCCTGAGGTGAGGCCTTCTCCGCAGCCGGGCCGGCCTTCTCGGCGACGGCCTTCTTTGCCGCGCTCTGCCTCACGGCCTGCTGCACCGCGGACTTCTTGGCCACGGCCTTCTTCGCGACGGCTTTCTTGGCAGCGGGCTTCTTCGCCGTGGCCTTCTCGGCCGCGGCCTTCTTCGCCGCCGGTTTCTTGCTTGCCGGCTTCTTCGCCGCCGGTTTCTGCGCGGTCAGCGGCTCCGCTGCGTTTGCCACCGCCTTCGCCACCGCCTTCTTCGCGGCCTTCTTCGCTGCCGGCTTCGCCGCTTTCTTCTTCGCGGCCGCCTCCGGCTGCACGACGCTCTTCTCCTCGTCCGGATTCTGCGGGTCCGGACCGGTGGACGGGGGACGCGGGGTCACGGGCGGTGCCTCCTGGGCGAGGGTGAGATCAGGACGGGTCGGATGAGGCGAGACGGCGCACGGCGGACAGCGGCACCGGGAGCCAGTCGGGGCGATGCCGGGCCTCGTAGAGGACCTCGTAGACCGCCTTGTCCGTTTCGTAGGCGCGCAGCAGCACGGGGTCGGTGCGCGGATCGTGGCCGGAGACCTCCGCGTACCCCGAGCAGTACGCGTCCCGGCAGGTCTCCGCCCAGCCCGGCACGGGCACATCGGCCGAGTGCTCCGCGTAGTCGAAGGAGCGGAGCATCCCGGCGATGTCCCGCGCCGGCGGCTGAGGCATCCGGCGCTCGGCCAACGGCTTGGACGGCTCGCCCTCGAAGTCGATCAGCGACCACTGCCCGGCGGGTGAGCGCAGGCACTGGCCGAGATGGAGGTCGCCGTGGATGCGCTGTGCGGTCCAGGTGCGGCCCTCGGCGGCCAGGTCGGCCACCGCGGTGAAGGCGGAGTGCAGCCCCGGTGCGTACGGCCGCAGGGCGGGCACCGCCTGTGCCGCGGCGTCGAGGCGCTCGATCATGCCGTCGACCAGCAGCTGCACCTGGGTGTGACCGAGGGTGACGGTGGGCAGGGCCCGTGCGAGCGCCGTGTGCACCTCGGCGGTGGCGCGGCCGAGCTCCCGCGTCTCGGCGCCGAAGTCCTGGCCCTTGGCCAGCTCGCGCAGGGCCAGCTCCCAGCCGTCGTCCGCGCCCTGCACAAAGGGCTGCAGCACGCCGAGCGCGTACGACTCCCCGGCCAGCTCCGCCCGCAGCCATCCCGTCGGCGCGGGCACCCGGGGGCAGCCCTCACGGGCCAGCGCCAGCGGCAGTTCCAGGTCGGGATTGATGCCGGGCACGATCCGGCGGAAAAGCTTCAGGATGAACGTGTCTCCGTAGACGACCGACGAATTCGACTGCTCGGCGGTCACCACCCGCGGCACGAGTCCTTCGCGGATCTCCTGACGCGGGTCCCTTTCGAAGCGCAGCCCGCCGATCCGGGCGCGGCTGCGCAGCGCCTCCAGGAGCAGGTGGGCGGCCCGGGCGTCGTACAGGGCGTCGTACACCGTGCGTCCGGCGAGCGGCCCCTGATCCACATGGCCGATGAGCGCGGGCGCGAGCCGGGGCGGCAGCGCCTCGCGCTCGCCTATCAGGAGCTGGTAGCAGTCTCCGGGGTGGGGGGCGGCGCCGAGCGTGCTCGGCTGATGGGCGCGGACCAGCAGATGGTGCAGGGCGAGCTGCCCGCCGGACGGCATCAGCTCGGTGGCCGTGACCAGCGAGAACCCGGTGACGGGACGTCCCTTGCCCGCGAACCAGCGCTGCCGCGGCAGCCACTCGCGCAGCAGTGGATCCAGTGAGGCAAGGAGGCCGGGACTTGTCGTGGCGGTGCGGGTGACTGCTTCCGACATGGCGTCGCGTCCTTTCCCCGGGTGGTCGGGGTGCTACTGATGCGTGCCCCGGGCAGGGCGGGGGAAACCGCCCCACCCCGGGTTCGACGGGGTGTTATGCGCCCTCTCTGCGGAGCCGGAACCAGTAGAAGCCGTGCCCTGCGAGGGTCAGCAAGTACGGCAGCTCTCCGATGGCCGGGAATCGGACCCCGCCGAAGAGCTCGACCGGGTGCCGGCCGTTGAACGTCCTGAGATCCAGCTCCGTCGGCTGCGCGAACCGGGAGAAGTTGTTCACGCAGAGGACGAGATCGTCCTCGTACTCGCGCAGGAACGCGATCACCGCCGGGTTGGAGGACTGGAGTTCCGTGTACGAGCCGAGGCCGAAGGCGGGGTTCTGCTTGCGGATCTCGATCATGCGGCGGGTCCAGTGCAGCAGCGACGAGGGCGAGGACATGGACGCCTCGACGTTGGTGACCTGGTAGCCGTAGACCGGGTCCATGATCGTCGGCAGATACAGCCGGCCCGGGTCACTGGAGGAGAAGCCCGCGTTGCGGTCGGGGGTCCACTGCATCGGGGTGCGCACCGCGTCGCGGTCGCCGAGCCAGATGTTGTCGCCCATGCCGATCTCGTCGCCGTAGTAGAGGATCGGCGAGCCGGGCAGGGACAGCAGCAGCGCGGTGAACAGCTCGATCTGGTTGCGGTCGTTGTCCAGCAGCGGGGCGAGGCGGCGGCGGATGCCGATGTTGGCGCGCATGCGGGGGTCCTTGGCGTACTCGGCCCACATGTAGTCGCGTTCCTCGTCGGTGACCATCTCCAGGGTCAGCTCGTCGTGGTTGCGCAGGAAGATGCCCCACTGGCAGCTGGAGGGGATCGCCGGGGTCTTCGCCAGGATCTCGGAGACCGGGTAGCGGGACTCGCGGCGCACCGCCATGAAGATCCGGGGCATGACCGGGAAGTGGAAGGCCATGTGGCACTCGTCGCCGCCGCTCTGGTAGTCGCCGAAGTAGTCGACGACGTCCTCCGGCCACTGGTTCGCCTCCGCCAGCAGCACCGTGTCCGGGTAGTGGGCGTCGATCTCCTTCCGCACCCGCTTGAGGAACTCATGGGTTGCCGGAAGGTTTTCGCAGTTGGTTCCCTCGCGCTGGTACAGGTACGGCACGGCGTCCAGCCGGAAGCCGTCGATGCCCAGGTCCAGCCAGAACCGCAGCGCGGAGATGATCTCCTCCTGAACGGCCGGATTCTCGTAGTTGAGATCCGGCTGGTGGGCGAAGAAACGGTGCCAGAAGTACTGCTTGCGGACCGGGTCGAAGGTCCAGTTGGAGGCCTCCGTGTCGACGAAGATGATCCGGGCGTCCTGGAACTGTTTGTCGTCGTCCGCCCACACGTAGTAGTCGCCGTACGGCCCGTCCGGGTCCCTCCTCGACTCCTGGAACCACGGGTGCTGGTCGCTGGTGTGGTTCATGACGAAGTCGATGATCACGCGCATGCCGCGCTGGTGGGCGGCGTCCACGAACTCCACGAAGTCGGCCAGGTCG
>NZ_VZRB01000016.1 GCF_008806595.1 Streptomyces luteolifulvus
TGGCCTCCCGGCCGACCAGCAGGGGCACGGTCTGACCTCAGAAGTCACGTGCTTCAGGCGATGAAAGTGCTCACCTGCTGGCGGCTACGGCACCGAGTCTCTACGCCCCGGCAAGTCCCATTAGGCGTGGGGGAGGTCAGACGTCGGGGATGTCCCGCTTGGCGCGTACGAGGGTCTCGCGGGTGATGACGACGATGCGTTCGTAGTCGGCGCGGGCGGCGTCCGCCGGGAGCAGGGCGTCGAGGTCGTCGGTCCGGTCCGTGCCGATCACGGCGAAGCTGCCGTCGCTCAGCTCGAACAGATCGGGACAGGTCTCGCCCGACATGCTTCCTCGCTGGCGGGGCGAATCCCCGAGGCGGCGGACGATACTGACGGCGGGGAGTTCGCTGTACACGCAGGAGCCCTCTGTCTATGGCCGAGCGGAATGAAGTCCAGCCCTGGGATGGGAAGGTGAAGCGTCGCCCGGCAAAACTTATCAGGCTCCCCATAGGCCACGGGGGGCAAACCTGGTTCACTCGGAAGGGCCCACGACCCACCATTCATCGGGACCGTCGGCGAGTTCCTCCATCATGGCGTCGACGGCCTGCCCCACCCTCGCCTCCAGCGACTGGCGCGGCAGGCTCTTGCGGTGGTCGCCCGTCATCTCCCAGTACTCCTGGAAGACACGGTTCACGCACCACACCCGCAGGTGGCCGATGAGTTCGTTCCAGTCGACGGCACCCAGGCGATGGTTCAGCACGATGGCGCTGTAGTGCGCGTTGACGAACAGCAGTTGCCGGCGCTTGCTCGCCGACACGCCCTGGAGCGTGCTCAGGGCCTCCGACAGCGCCGGATCGGCGAGCGCACGCCCGGTCTGCTCCGCCATGAAGCGATGCAGCTGGATCAGGTTGGCGTTGCGCATCTCCTCGGTGAGGACCGTGAGCTGCTTCAGCAGGCTCTCCAGGAGCTCCTCCTGCCGTCCGCCCCCCGTTGCAGAACCGATCCTTCGCGCATCCGGATTCTCTGTGGCCAAGGCGGAACCCCCGAGTCAGGCGTCCGGCCGCCGGTCGGCTGTCTCGTGGGCGGCACGAGGACCGGCGCGCGGGTGGGCACAGCGTCCCGCCCCCAGCATGCCGGGCGGCACCAGTCGGCGCGGGAGGCGGACGGGGGGCGCATGGATGGACGTACGCTCAGGCCACCCAACGCCGCCCTGCCTTGTCTCTGCCCAGCCAGCGCCGCCCGCATTCGCCCGGCCGGCCCGAGGCGCCCGCGTCAAGCCCGTTCAGAGCCCTCTTTCCGCGCGTCGTACCCCTCCCGCGCCTTCTGCACTGCCCCCATCCGCTCCTCCGTCCACAGCGCAAGGCCCCGCACCTGCTCGGCCGCCTCCCGGCCCAGGTCGGTCAGGGAGTAGTCGACTCTCGGTGGGATCACCGGCTTGGCGTCGCGGTGGACGAGGCCGTCGCGCTCCAGCGTCTGGAGGGTCTGGGTCAGCATCTTCTCGCTGACCCGGCCGATCGCCCGGCGCAGTTCGCTGAAGCGGTACGGGCGCTCCAGGAGCTCGATGAGGACCAGCACTCCCCAGCGGGACGTGATGTGCTCCAGCACCAGGCGGTACGGGCACATCGCCTCGCCGGTGTCGTACTTGCTGTCCTTGCCCACTGCCTGGGTACTTACGGCCATGACAGTACCTTACTTCAAAGTGGGTACTTTCGCTGAGTTAGCGCATCTCCTACGGTTAGCGCAGACGCATCCCACAAGGAGTCCTGAATCATGAGCATCGTTGTCACCGGCGCCACCGGACACCTCGGCCGCCATGTGGTCCGGCAGCTGCTGGAGAAGGTTCCGGCCGACCGGATCACCGCCGTCGTCCGCAGCAAGGAGAAGGCCGCCGACTTCGCCGCCCGCGGTGTGCAGCTCGCGGTCGCCGACTACAACGCTCCCGAGACCTTCGACGGCCTCTTCTCGGCCGGCGACAAGGTGCTGCTGATCTCCGGCAACGAGTTCGACAAGGGCCGTGTCGGCCAGCACAAGGTCGTCATCGACGCCGCCAGGAACGCCGGTGCGGCCCTGCTCGCCTACACCAGCGCCCCCGGCACCCTGAGCGCCGCGCTCGCCGACGACCACCGGGGCACCGAGGAGGCCCTGCTGGCCTCCGGCGTCCCCTACGCCCTGTTGCGCAACGGCTGGTACAACGAGAACTACACCGAGAACCTCGCCCCGGTCCTCCAGCACAACGCCGTCGTCCAGGCGGCCGGCGAGGGCAGGGTCGCCTCCGCCGCCCGGGCCGACTACGCGGGCGCCGCCGTCGCGGTGCTGACCGGCGAGGGCCACGAGAACCAGACGTACGAGCTGGGCGGGGACACCGCCTGGGGCTTTGCCGAGTACGCGGCCGAGCTCAGCAGGCAGACCGGCAAGGAGATCGCCTACCACGCGGTCCCGGTCGAGGCCTTCACCGAGATCCTGGCCGGCGCCGGGCTGCCCGCGCCCTTCGCCGCGATCCTGGCGGGCGTCGACCTGTCCATCGAGAAGGGCGAGCTGGGCACCGTCACCGGCGATCTGTCCCGGCTGACCGGCCGCCCGACCACGCCGATCGCCGATTCGATCGCGGCCGCGCTCAAGAGCTGATCACCCCTTCCACGGGTACGTACCCCCGCCTGTCATGACCGTATGGCGATACGGGCATGACAGGCGGGGGTGTTCGGCGTTACCTTCTTGAAGGCTGCGCGAGAGCAGCAAGGTGAGTGATGAGGTGCGGAGGTACCCGTGACCGGGAAGTCGAAGGGTGAGCGGCGGACAGGCCTGCTGAACGGCTTCGCGGCATACGGGATGTGGGGGCTCGTCCCCCTCTTCTGGCCCCTGCTCAAGCCCGCCGGAGCGGTGGAGATCCTCGCCCACCGGATGGCGTGGTCCCTCGTGTTCGTCGCGGTGGCGCTGGCCTTCGTGCGCCGCTGGGCCTGGGCGGGCGAGCTGCTGCGGCAGCCGCGCCGGCTCGGGCTGATCGCCGTGGCGGCGGGCGTCATCACCGTGAACTGGGGCGTCTACATCTGGGCCGTGAACGCCGGCCATGTGGTCGAGGCCTCGCTCGGCTACTTCATCAACCCCCTGGTCACCATCGCGATGGGCGTGCTGATCCTGAAGGAGCGGCTGCGGCCCGTGCAGTGGGCGGCGGTCGGCGTCGGCTTCGCGGCCGTGCTCGTGCTGACCATCGGATACGGGCAGCCACCGTGGATCTCCCTGACCCTCGCCTTCTCCTTCGCCACGTACGGCCTGGTGAAGAAGAAGGTCAACCTCGGCGGCATCGAGTCGCTGGCTGCCGAGACGGCGATCCAGTTCCTGCCCGCGCTCGGCTATCTGCTCTGGCTCACCGCCCAGGGGAGGTCCAGCTTCACCGGCGAAGGTCCGGGGCATGCGGCGCTGCTCGCGGCGACCGGAATCGTCACCGCGCTGCCCCTGGTGTGCTTCGGTGCGGCCGCGATCCGCGTGCCGCTGTCCACGCTGGGGCTGCTGCAGTATCTGGCGCCCGTCTTCCAGTTCCTGCTCGGTGTTCTCTACTTCCATGAGGCGATGCCGGCCGAGCGGTGGGCCGGATTCGGGCTGGTGTGGCTGGCGTTGACGTTGCTGACGGCGGACGCGTGGCGCGCTGCGCACGGTGGAGCCGGCGCGCACGGGCAAGCCCAGCCCGGCTCCGGTCGACGCCTGATCCTGGGGGCTCCGCCCCCCGGGCGCCGTTCGGCCTGAACGGCCTCGCCCTCAAGCGCCGGACGGGCTGTACAGGCTTGCCCTACGACGAGTTCCGGCCCTTTCCGGTCCCCCGGCCGCTATAAGTGGTCGGCATGACGCAGACACCCGCACCCACCCCCGTGCACTGGAAGCTCGTCGTCGACTCGGCCGACCCGCATGCGCAGGCCGACTTCTGGGCCGCCGCGCTCCACTATGTGGCCGAGGACAACAGCGCCCTCGTCGAACGGCTGCTGGAACTCGGTGCGCTGCCCGGTGCGGCCACCGTGGAGTTCCACGGCCGGGCGGCCTTCCGGGACCTGATCGCCGTACGGCATCCCGATGACCCCTACGACAAGGACAGCGGGACCGGGCTCGGACGCCGGCTGCTGTTCCAGCGGGTGCCGGAGCCGAAGACCGTCAAGAACCGGCTGCATCTCGATCTGCACCCGGGCGAGGGCCGGCGCGAGGCGGAGGTCGAGCGGCTGCGGGCGCTCGGGGCCGGTGTGCTGCGGCGGGTGAAGGAGCCGGCCGGGGAGTGGGTCGTGATGACGGACCCGGAGGGGAACGAGTTCTGCGTGCACTGAGCGGCCTGCACGCGGACCGCGGTGTGGCCCGCTATCCGAACGCCCTGTCCGGATAACGCTCTTGACGGAGAGTCAGTTTCAGCTTCACCATCCTGGCACCCCATTCACTGTGGAATCCCTGTGATTCCCAAGGAATTCGGAGCCCCCCACATGAAGCTCTCCGTTTCCGGGCGGGCGACGGCTGCCGCTGCCGTCGCCGCCGTCACCCTGCTGGCCGGCGGATCCATAGCCGACGCGGCGCCCGCCTCCCGGACCCCGGTGGCCGCCGCGCCCGACCTGCCCGTCGCCAACATCAAGGCACACCTGACCCAGCTCCAGTCCATAGCCACCGCCAACGGCGGCAACCGGGCGCACGGCCGCGCCGGCTACAAGGCCTCGCTCGACTATGTGAAGGCCAGGCTGGACGCGGCCGGGTTCACCACCACGGTCCAGCAGTTCACCTCCTCCGGCCGTACCGGCTACAACCTGATCGCCGACTGGCCCGGCGGCGACACCAACCAGGTGATCATGGCGGGCTCCCATCTCGACGGCGTCAGCGCCGGGCCCGGCATCAACGACAACGGTTCCGGCTCGGCGGCCGTCCTGGAGACCGCGCTCGCGGTGTCCCGGGCCGGCTATCACCCCGCCAAGCACCTGCGATTCGCCTGGTGGGGCGCGGAGGAGCTGGGCATGGTCGGCTCCCGCTACTACGTCAGGAACCTCTCCTCGGCGAACCGCGCGAAGATCAAGGGCTATCTGAACTTCGACATGATCGGCTCGCCGAACCCCGGCTACTTCGTCTACGACGACGACCCGGCGATCGAGAAGACGTTCAAGGACTACTTCACCGGCCTCGGCATCGCCACCGAGCCGGAGACCGAGGGCGACGGCCGCTCCGACCACGCATCCTTCAAGAACGTGGGCATCCCCGTCGGGGGCCTGTTCAGCGGGGCCGACTACCTCAAGACGGCGGCGCAGGCGGCCAAGTGGGGCGGTACGGCGGGACGGGCCTTCGACCGCTGCTACCACTCGTCCTGCGACACGACGGCCAACATCAACGACACGGCGCTGGACCGGAACGGCGACGCGGTCGCCCACGCGGTGTGGCAGCTGTCGTCGTAGCCGGCGTTCGCGTCAGCTTCCCGGAGAGTCCTGCACCGTGCGGGCGCGTTCCGCCAGGCGGGTCATCCGGGACCGGGCCGACTCCAGTTTCTCGATCTCGTCGGCGGCCGGGCCCTCCTCCGCGGTGAGCTCGCTCCACAGGGCGATCAGGTCCACGCCCAGGTCCAGGCCCTGCACGGGGTTGCGTACGGCGCGCCAGGCGGTGGCCGCGCTCTGGATGTTGCCGTACGCGGCCTCGGCGTCCCGCTCACGGCGGTGGATGCGGGCGAGGTCGAGGGAGAGGCGGAAGGAGCGGACCGGTTCGTCGGCCAAGTAGGCGATGTAGGCGGTGAGTTCGCACAGCCGCAGCACCTCGGGGTGCTCCGGCCCCAGCGTCCCGGACGCCTCCGCCACGGTCCGCTCCGCGAGCTCCGAGGCTGCCTCGATCCGGCCCGCCTTGACGGCCTCGTTGATCCGCGCGACCGGCTCCGCGAGAAGCGCGGCCCCCTCACCGGCGGCGCTCAGCGTCCCGTCCCCCAGCACGGCTTCGGCCACGGCGTCGAACCCCCTGGCGGGGGTGGGCTTGGGATCGGGGTCGAGGGCCGGGTCGTGGCGAGGGGTGGGAGGGGGCGCGAGGACGGAGGCGGAGCCGGCCGCGGCCCGCGCCGGGGCGGACTCGGGGATCGGCTGCGGGGCGGGCGGCCACTCCTGATGCAGGGCCGGAGCGGAGTACGGGGCCGGCCAGGTGTGCGTCTGGGAAGCCGGTGTTCCGTCCATCACCGGCGGCGGCCCGAACGTTCCCGTCGGTGCCGCGACCGTGCCGGGTGGGGTGGGGTCGGCCGGGTCCGGGAGCGCTCGCAGGGGAAACGTCGGGGACGGCTCGACGGACGCCTGCGGCTCCGCTTCCCGTACCGGCTCGGGGACCGGGTGCATCACGTGTGTGGGCTTGTCGCGCTGCTCCCCCGGCGGTGCCACCCGTACGGGATCGGCGGCGAACTCGCTGGAGCCGTCCGGATTCACCCGGAGGGGTACGACGTACCCGGTGCGTTCGTCGTGAACCGTGGCAAGGACGGCGTGGCCCATGGCGAGCGCGACACGGTGGAGATGGCTCAGGACGGCGTGCTGGATCTCCTTGCCGGCGGCCGCGACGACCGGTACGCCGCCCACCGACGCGCCGCCCGCCCCCGTGACGCGGACGTCGATCGGTGCGGCTTCTGCGATGGCCGGGCCGGCGGGTGCCCGCTTCGGGTCGCGGCTGAGTCGAGACATCGGTTCCCTCACTCGGATGCGTCGGGGAGTCGCCGTACAGCGCGCTCAGTGTCCATGGTGCTCCCTCCCGCCGCCGGGTGGGCGCTCCCTCAGCGTCAAGATCGGGTCGTACGACTACTGTTGAGTTTCGCCCCTTGCCCGCGATTCCCACGTCACCGTGGCGTCACAGACTCGTTCCAGGAACTCACGCCCTGTCAAGGGCGGCGCGCGGGCGGCGGGCCTCGCGGAGGGAGGAGCACGCGCCATGCGGACGGAGGGCGGGCCGGGTCCTGAGATCTGGCTCCGCGGGCCGGTGGACGCGGAAACCGCGGAGCCGGAGGCCGTACGGCAGCGGGGCGGCCTCCCTCACGCCGCCGTCCGGCGCTACTCCTGGGTCGGCACCCATGGCGGGGCGGGCGTCTCCACGCTCGCCGCCGTCTACGGCGGTCACGACTGCGGCCGTGAATGGCCCGGCCCCGACGCCCCGCACTCGGTGCTGCTCGTCGCCCGTACGCACGCCGCCGGACTGGCGGCGGCCCTGCGCGCCGTGGAGGTGTTCCGGCGCGGGGAGGCTCCGGCGGGGCTGGACCTCGATGCCGTGGTGCTGGTCGCGGACGCGCCGGGGCGGCTGCCGCGCCCTCTGGTCCACCGGGTGAACGTGATCGACTCGGTGATCGACGTGTACCGCGTGCCCTGGGTGCACGCCTGGCGCCTGGGCGAGCCGGGCACGGGGCCACCCCGTGGGACGGAGCCGCTGGTCCGTCTCACCGGGGCGGCCAGGAGCCGCGGAGCCGCTGACGAGTGAGCGGACACGGCTACGTCGTCACGTCCTTGCCCGCGAAGCGTGCCCAGGCAGCCGAGCCGAACACCGCCGCGTACAGGGCCTGGAGGCCGAGGTTCTTCACCAGGTCGTCCCAGTAGACCGGGTCGCGCATGAGATCGGCGAAGGACAGCCAGTGGTGGGAGAACAAGTAGGGATGGATCGCGTGCAGCTGGGGGATCTGGTCGAGGATCTGGACGGTGATCAGCAGGCCCACCGTCGTCGCCATCGCCGCGATGCCGCTGTTCGTCAGGGTGGAGACGAACAGGCCGAGCGCCGCCAGGCCGATCAGTGACGCGGCGACGACCAGGGCGATCAGCACGGCCCGGACCAGGCCGTCGGCGAAGCTGATCCGCGTTCCCGAGATGGTCGTCAGCTCGCCGAGCGGGAACAGCAGGGCGCCGACCGTCAGCGCCGAGACCGCGACCACCAGCGTGGCGACCAGGCAGAAGGACATGACGGTCGCGTACTTGGTGAGCAGCAGACGGGTGCGGCCGGCGGGGGCGACCAGGAGGTAGCGCAGGGTGCCGGCGTTCGCCTCGCCGGCGATCGCGTCGCCCGCGACGACGCCGACGGCCATGGGCAGGAAGAAGGGGAGGGTCGCGGCCAGCGCGGTGAAGACCAGGAAGAGGCCGTTGTTGGTGATCTGCGAGATGAACGCCGGGCCCTCGCCGCCCGAGCCGCCCGCCGCCGAGCCGTCGCTCGTCTCGATCTTCACGGCGATCCCGACCAGGACCGGTACCGCGGCCAGCACAGCGAGCAGCGCGAGCGTGCGCCAGCGGCGGAGGGTGGTGAACAGTTCGCTGCGCAGCAGTCCGAGGGTCCACAACGGGCTCGTCCTGCGCGGGACGTCACGGACGACTTCGCGGACGACCTCAGCCTGCGACATCGAACCCCTCCCCCGTGAGTGCCACGAACGCGTCCTCCAGCGAGGGCCGTTCCACGCCGAAGCCGCGGACCCGGACCCCGGCCGTCACCAGCGCGGCGTTCAGCTCGGCGAGGTCGCGGTCCGGGGGTTCGGCGGTCACCAGGTCGTCGGTGACGACGACGTCCGTGGCGCCCTGTTCCTTGAGCACCCGGGCCGCCTCCCCCGTGTCCGGTGTGGTCACGGCGAGCCGGCCGCGGGTGCCCGCCGCGAGGTCCGCCACCGGGCCCTGCGTGATCAGCCGGCCCTGGGCCATCACCGCGGCATGCGTGCACACCTGCTCGATCTCGTCGAGCAGGTGCGAGGAGAGGAAGACGGTCGTGCCGTCGGAGGCCAGCTCCCGCACCAGGGCGCGGATTTCGCGCATGCCCTGCGGGTCGAGGCCGTTGGTCGGTTCGTCGAGCACGAGGAGTCTGCGCGGCTGGAGCAGCGCGGCCGCGAGGCCCAGGCGCTGCTTCATGCCCAGCGAGTACGCCTTGGCCTTCTTGCCCCCGGCCGCCGCGAGCCCCACCCGGTCCAGCGCGGTGGCGACGCGGGTGCGCCGGGTGCGCGGATCGGAGGTCGGGTCGGCGGCGTCGTACCGGATGAGGTTGTCGCGGCCGGAGAGGAAACCGTAGAGGGCCGGTCCCTCGATGAGGGCGCCGACGTGCGGGAGCACGGCACGCGCGGCGCGGGGCATGGGACGGCCCAGGACGTGTGCCGTGCCCGAGGTCGGTCCGATCAGGCCCATCAGCATGCGGATGGTGGTGGTCTTGCCGGAGCCGTTCGGACCGAGGAAGCCGAAGACGCTGCCCGCCGGGACGGTCAGGTCGAGACCGTCGACGGCGAGCTGTCCGCCGCGGTAGCGCTTGGTGAGCGCACGGGTGGCGATGACGCTGTCACCCGCGCCCTGCGGATCCGGCTCCGTGGCGGACGGTTCGTCCATCGGCTCCCTCGATTCGTCGTACGCCGCTGGGTACCTGCGTGCGTACGGTACTCACCGTGCGGCGTCGGCCGCCTTCACCAGCGCCTCCTTGGTGACCGCTCCGGCGTACACCGTGCCGTCCTCCGTGACCAGGGCGTTGACCAGGCGGGTCGAGAAGACCGTGCCCTTGCCGAAGGTGCCGGTCACCTTGTCGCCGAACGAGCCGAGGAAGCCGCCGAGGTCACCGCCGGCCTCCTCGCCCGAGGGGATGCCCTCGCCGCCGGAGTCGTAGGTGGCGATGGCGGTCCAGCCCTCGCCGATGACCTTCATGCCGTCGCCGTCGAGCTCCTTGCCGAGCTCCTGGTCGAACTCCCTGCCGAAGTCGTCGCCGGACTTCCTGAAGTCCTCGGGCGCCTTCGCGGGCGCGTCGTTCTCCTCCGTGACCTTCGCGCCCTTGGGCGGGGTGAAGTCGAAGGTGGAGGCGGCCGGCCTGGCGAAGCTGACCTGGGTGAACCCGGCGTCGATCACGGCGGCGCCGCCGCTCGCCGGGGTGAGCGTGAACTTCAGCGGCATCCCGGTCTTCGCGTCCACGGCCACGCTGATCGCGCCGATGGTGGAACCGGAGTCCTTCGGCTTGATGACGAGCCGGTACGCGTCCCGTCCGGCGACCTGCGCGGTGCCGTCGACGGTGATGGAGGTGGTGTCGTCGGCCGCCTTCAGTGCCTCTTCGGTGAGGTCCTTGGGCGTGGCCGGGACCTCCTCCTCGTGCTCGTCCCGCGCGTCCGCGCCGTCGGCCGCGGTGGAGTGGTAGACCTCGTTGGCCTTGCTGTCGTAGCCCCAGACGTCCTTGCCGTTGTGGATGACGCTGTATTCGGCGGCGTCCTCCAGCAGGGAGAGCTTCTGCCGGTCGGGGCCGTCCGCCGCGACGCGCAGGGTGTGTGTGCCGGAGGCGAGCTCCATCAGCTTGGCGGACGGGTCGGCGGTGGACTCGTCGCCGCCGGACTGCGTGGCGCCGGACAGCAGGCCGCTCTCCAGGCCGCCCAGGTCGGGCAGTCCGAGATCGGTGCTGATCTTCACGGTGCCGGACAGCTGCTGTACGTCCGACGCGGCGATCTTCTCGACGAGTTGCTGTGCGCTGATCTTCGGCAGGTCGGGATCGCCGGAGTCGGCGAGCGCGGGGACGAGCCCGATGGTCGCCGCAGCCAGCCCCACCACGGTGACCGGGACGACGTACCGCGCCGCCCTGCGCCGTCCGGCGCGGAGGTCCTCGGTCTCCCCGGTGCTCGTGCTGTCATCGGATTCGTACGGTGCCATGTGTGCCTTACCTCCGTCGTCGGCGGCGGCCGCCCGTCTCGTCTCTTCCTCGCACCAGGTCCTGTCGGCCTAGTCCCACCCTGAGCCGCCATTCTCACCCGAATCGGTGAGGAGTGGTGTTTTCCGTTGTCTCCATCTGACCAAATCGGCGCAGGGGATTCGTCAGCCCGCGGGATCAACTCCGTGTACATCTGCGGTATGACGTGAGAGGGCGGCGCCTCCCCCGACCCGTAGGGGTCGTGCCGGGTGACGCCGCCCTCACCAACTGACGGTTCAGCGCTGGATGAACACGTAGTCCGCCTGGTAGGGCACACCGACGATGGTGCCGGGCGTGCAGGAACCGGCCGGGGCGACGCCGCCGACGGTGTTCAGCCGCAGGATCTCCGCGGTGCCGGCGAGCAGGCCGTGGTGCTTACCGGACTGGGTGGCCTTCAGGTCCAGTTCGGGGATGTTCTTGTCCCCGTTCGGGGTCTTGGAGATCAGCGAGCCGGTGACCGCGCTGTGGTCGGGTGCGATCCACTGCGGGGTACCGGAGTTGGGCTTAACGAAGGAGTGCGCTATGTGGCCGCCGAGCCGGGCCCTGACGTCCCGCTGGGCGAAGGCGTATCCGCCACCCTCGGCGGGCTTGCACTGGTAGATCTGCTTGCCCTTGACCACGGACGCCTGGAAGTTGGCGAGGGCGTGCCGGAAGTCGAAGGCGGTGGTGACCTTGTGGAGCTGGCCGCGGACGGCGCCGCCCGGGAACTCGGCCGTGTGCAGGTTGGCGTAGAACGAGCCGGGGTCGGACTTCAGTGCGGCGAGCAGGGCCGGGTCCTCGACCTTGACGGTGCCGGTGACGCTGTGGTGCCTGGTGTTCTCCAGCAGCTTGGTGAAGTCGATCTTGACGCCGCCGTTGGCGCCCTTGGCGCCCTGGTGGATGTGGAGCAGGGTCGGCTTTCCGGTGCGCCGCCAGGTCACGGCGACGGACACCTTGTTGCCCTTGACCCTGATGAACTCGAGCGCGGCGCCGTCCTTGTCCCCGACGGCCGGGCCGCCCGCCACGGGCACCTCGTTGGTGCCCCGGAGACTGGCGGCGAGGATCGTCCCGCCGCTGCCGCCGGCGGCGGTTCCGCTCTGGGTGACGATGGCCTGGCCGCCGTGGCCCGCGTGATCGGCGCGGATGCCCTGGGCGGCGAAGGCGGGAACGACGGCGGCGGCGACCCCGCCGGCGGCGGCCACCGCGACGGCGGTGACGACAAGGCTCTTACGGCGCTTCCAGAACGTCGTGTTCATGCCCATGATTCTTTTTTCTCCCCGTATGTCAGCCGACGCCCCCTGCGTCGACTTCTGGGCATGAATACGGAAGGGATCTCAGATTGGACTCAGTCCACAAGTGTGACGTGCGTCACGCCGGGTTACCCGCCCGCACAGCCACGTCAGCCGGCTCGGTGCACCACCGCGTCGCACAGCTCCAGAAGCGCCGCCTTCGCATCGCACTCCCGCAGCGGAGCCAGGGCCGAGCGGGCCTCCTGGGCGTAGCGCACGGTGTCCCGGCGGGCCTGCTCCAGCGCCGGGTGGGACCGCAGCCCGGCCAGCGCCTCGGCATGGCGGGCGTCGTCGGTCAGATCGGAGTCGAGCAGCTCGCACAGGGCGATGTCCTCGGCCAGGCCCAGCCGGGCCGCGCGCTCGCGCAGGCGCAGCACCGGCAGCGTGGCGATGCCCTCGCGCAGGTCCGTGCCGGGGGTCTTGCCGGACTCGTGGGAGTCGGAGGCGATGTCCAGGACGTCGTCCGCGAGCTGGAAGGCGACGCCGAGCCGCTCGCCGTACTGCGTCAGCACGTCCACGACCGTCTCGTCGGCGCCCGACATCATCGCGCCGAAGCGGCACGACACCGCGACCAGCGAGCCGGTCTTGCCGCCGAGCACGTCGAGGTAGTGGTCGACCGGGTCACGCCCGTCCGTCGGCCCGGCCGTCTCCAGGATCTGCCCGGTCACCAGGCGTTCGAACGCCTCCGCCTGGACACGGACCGCCTCCGGCCCGAGGTCGGCCAGGATGTGCGAGGCACGGGCGAACAGGAAGTCACCCGTCAGGACCGCGACCGAGTTGCCCCAGCGGGTGTTGGCGCTGGCCACACCGCGCCGGACCGCCGCCTCGTCCATCACGTCGTCGTGGTACAGCGTCGCCAGATGCGTCAGCTCGACCACCACCGCCGACGGCACGACCCCCGGCGCGTACGGGTCCCCGAACTGGGCGGCGAGCATCACGAGCAGGGGACGGAACCGCTTCCCGCCCGCCCGCACGAGGTGCTGTGCGGCCTCCGTGATGAAGGGGACCTCACTCTTGGTGGCTTCGAGCAAACCCTCCTCGACGGCCGTCAATCCAGCCTGGACATCGGCTTCCAGAGCCTGGTCCCGCACGCTCAGCCCGAACGGCCCGACGACGGTCACGAGGGGTCTCCTGTCTGCTGGTGTCTACCGGCGATTACACGGTTTGTCGATAGGTCGCTGCCATCACTCAAGTCAGCGTATCCGGTCACGTTTCGATCACCACGAGCGCCCACCTCCCGTGGTGCGGACTTCGCCCGACCGGGAGTGCCCCCGTCAGGCCGGGCGGTTCCCCCTCACGACCGGTATGT
This sequence comes from Streptomyces luteolifulvus, assembly GCF_008806595.1. Classification (GTDB taxonomy): domain Bacteria; phylum Actinomycetota; class Actinomycetes; order Streptomycetales; family Streptomycetaceae; genus Streptomyces; species Streptomyces luteolifulvus. The sequence continues at coordinate 13,189 of NZ_VZRB01000016.1, forward strand.
TTTCGATCACCCGATATGGACGGACTTCTGTAGATTTGCATGGAAGTAGTGGAACGTGGTGCACATCCGTACGTCCTTCCCTCATGAGACGGCCCATGAGGACCTGCGCATCCCGCTCCCGGACGGGACCCTGCTCCACGCGCGCGCGTGGCGCCCCCTGACGGACGAGCCCGTGCCGGCGCTTCTCGAGTACCTCCCGGGCCGGCTGTCCGACGCGACCGCACCCCGCGACCGGCAGCGCCACCCCTGGTACGCCGGACACGGCTATGTCTCCGTCCGTGTCGACGCCCGCGGGCACGGCAACAGCGAGGGCGTGCCGGCCGACGGGCACTCGGTGACGGAGTACTCCGACGGGGCCGAGGTGGTGACATGGCTCGCCGCGCAGCCGTGGTGCGACGGCAAGGTGGGCATGTTCGGCGTGTCCCGTGGCGGCTTCGACTCCCTTCGGACCGCGGCCCTCGCGCCCGAGCCGCTCAAGGCGGTCGTCACGGTCTGCTCCACGGACGACCGCTATGACAACGACGGGCACTACATGGGAGGTTCCGTCCTCGCGGCCGGCATGCACACCCGGGCCGTCGGACACCTCTCCTCCGTCTGCCTTCCGCCGGACCCGCTGTACGCCGGCAAGGCCTGGCGGGAGCAGTGGCTCGGGCGCCTGGAGTCCGTCGAGTCGTTCCTCCCCACCTGGCTGGAGCGCCAGATCCGGGACGAGCACTGGCGGCGCGCAGGCGTCCGCGAGGACTACGGCGCGATCCGGGCCGCCGTCCTCGCCGTGGGCGGCTGGCACGACCCGCACCGCGACACGGTGCTCCGGCTCGTCGAGCACCTCCCGCCCGACCGTGTCCGCGGCCTGATCGGCCCCTGGTCACACCAGTACCCCGACCGCGGACTGCCCCCGGGCCCGGCGATCGGCTTCCTCCAGGAGACCCTGCGCTGGTGGGACCACTGGCTGAAGGGGGCCGACTCCGGGGCCATGGCCGAGCCGCTGCTGCGGGCCTACGTCAGCGACTCGCATCCCCCGGCGACCCGGTACGAGACCCTGCCGGGCCGCTGGGTCGGCGAGCCGTCCTGGCCCTCCCCCCACGTGACGACCGTCAGGTACGCCCTCCGGGGCGCCCCGCTGCCCGTGCGTTCTCCGCAGCACACCGGTGTCGACGCCGGACGCTTCCTGCCCCTCGGCGAGGAGGCCGACCTGCCTCCGGACCAGCGGGAGGAGGACGCGCGCTCGGCCTGCTTCGACTTCGAGGTGGGCGAGGAGACCTGGATCCTGGGGCGGCCGGGGGTACGGCTGCGGCTGACCTGCGAGGTGCCGCGCGGACAAGTGATCGCCCGGATGTGCGACGTGGCCCCCGACGGCGCCTCGACGCTGGTCACCCGGGGCGTGCTCAACCTGTCGGCGCGACAGGGGCCGGAGCGGGCGGTGCCGTGGACGCCGGGTTCCACGGAGGAGGTCGCCTTCGAGCTGCAGGGCATCGGCCACGCCTTCCCGGCCGGCCATCGCATCCGGCTCGCGGTCTCCTCCGCGTACTGGCCGTGGATCTGGCCCCAGCCCGGCTCGGCGGCGGGCTTCACGCTGGACCCCGCGGGCAGCTTCCTCGAACTGCCGGTCCGCGGCCGCGAGTCGGGCGGAGCAGTCAGGTTCGAGGAGCCGGAGCAGGCGGAGCCGCTCGGTGTGAACTCTCCCGGGACGCTGGACGAACCGCGTCCGCAGCGGCTGGTGGTGCGTGACGTGGCCAAGGGCGAGTGGCGCCTTGAGGCCGATCCGTGCCGGGACGGCACGCGTATGTACCCCGACGGGCTGGAGACCACCGAGGAAGCGCTGGAGACATACACGATCAGTGAGTCGGACCCCCTGTCGGCCCGCACCCGCTGCGACTGGTCGATCCGGCTGCACCGCCCCGAGACGGCGTGGGACACGACGGTCCGCACGCGCTCGGAGATCACCTGCGACGCGGCGGAGTTCGTCACCTCCGAGGAGGCGGTCTGCACCGAGGGCGGCGAGGTGGTCTTCCACCGGACCTGGGAGACGCGGATCCCACGGACGTCTGGTTGACAATGAGTTGGGCCCATTGCCCGATTTGCCACTCTTGTTCATGCCGGTGACTTGCCTCACGTCGCCGCGCGAGCCGACTTGAGCCTCTCCGCGGACGACTCACCTTGACCGCCTGCGAGTTGATGCTTGGCAGTCGCAAAGGATCAAGCGCCCCAAACACCTCAGGCCAAGGTCAATAGGGGCGAGTTGTGCATCAGCCACTTGTTCCGGACATGTGCCCTCGCATACGTTCCGGGCCGTCGGGCGGACGCCGAATCCTGCCGCCGCCCGGCCCGAGCACCGACCACCACACTTCACGTACGGCAGGAGCGGGGGACCCAGGTAAGTCGCCGCACCGGACGCCCCAGGGCGTACCGGGACGGCTGGGGGTGAAGTCGCGGCCCTCTCGGGGCGCGGCCGGGCAGCTCCCGCCCGAACCCGACAGCTCACCTCGCAGGCACCGGAGAGGAACCCGCCATGTCCGCAGCCGGTCAGCCCCGCCGCACCCGCACAGCCCGCCTCGCCCGCAAGCTCGCCGTCGCCGGTACCTCGGTCGCCGTGCTGACGCTCCCGCTGATCGGCGCGACCACCGCGTCCGCGGCCACCCCGCCCGTGACCACCGCCACCTCGCTGGGCTACGCCAACGACCTCGACGGCTGGATCCGGGCATCCCTCCTGGTCATGGCGGGCCACGGGATTCCGGGGACGTACGACGGCATCCATCGCAACATCATCCGCGAGTCCTCGGGCAACCCCTACGCCATCAACCTCTGGGACTCCAACGCGGCCGCGGGCACCCCGTCCAAGGGGCTGCTCCAGGTCATCGCCCCGACCTTCCAGGCATACCACGTCGACGGCACGTCGTGGGACCCGTACGACCCGGTCGCGAACATCACCGCGGCCTGCAACTACGCGGCCGCGCGGTACGGGTCGATCGACAACGTCTTCGGCGCGTACTGAGCGTCAGGGGAAGAGCCTTTCGAGGACGACGGCGATGCCGTCGTCCTCGTTCGACAGGGTGATCTCGTCGGCCACCGACTTGAGTTCGGGGTGGGCGTTGGCCATCGCCACGCCGTAGGCCGCCCAGTCGAACATCGGGATGTCGTTGGGCATGTCGCCGAAGGCGATGGTCCGCTCCGGGCCGAGGCCCAGGTGCTCGGCGGCCAGGGCGAGACCGGTGGCCTTGGTGATGCCGATGGGCTGGAGCTCGACGGTGCCGGGGCCGGACATGGTGACCGTCGCGAGCGAACCGACCACCGAGCGCGCCGTCGCCGCCAACTCGTCGTCGCTCAGGTCGGGATGGCGCAGCAGCACCTTGCTGATGGGCTCGCACCACAGGTCGTCGCGCCGGCCGACCCGCACGGCGGGGAGGGTGGGGTGCGGCATCAGATAGCCCGGCTCGATGAGCGTGAGCCCGTCGACGCCGTCCTGGTCGACCGCCGCGTACACCTGGCCCACCTCGGCCTCGATCTTGCCGAGCGCGGTCTCGGCCAGCTCCCGGTCCAGGGTGACGGACCACAGCAGACGGTCCGCGCCGGCGTCGTACACCTGCGCGCCCTGTCCGCACACCGCGAGCCCCGTGCTGCCGAGGTCGTCGAGAAGCGGCCGCACTCTGGGCGCCGGGCGCCCGGTCACCACGAGATGCCGCGCACCGGCCGCCACCACCTGCTGAAGCGCGTCGACCGACCGGTCGGAGAGGGTGTCGTCCCCACGGAGCAGCGTTCCGTCCAGGTCGGTGGCGATCAGTGAAAATGCGATGGGTGCGGCCATGATCAGAGAATACGGATGGAACACCCCGGTCGACTCGCCCCGATCAGGACGGCTCCCGCCTTCACATCCGTTGACCCCCGTTCCGTTTCCGGGAGTTGGCCCCTCTTTGCCGAGTTTGCCGAGCTCGGCACCACCGGTCTCCGTGGGCAATCTCACGACGGCGGGGACTTCGCCGGAACGGCAAACCGGAACGGCACAAGGGAGCGGAAAGAGACAGCAAAAAGAAATCGCGGCCTCTGCACCGTTTGGACACAGGATGGTCCGGTACCTACCCGAAGCCCCGTTCACGGCGGTACCGTCCAAAGGTGTCCAGGGGGGACTTGATCGGGGGGTCATGTGAACAGTGGACGCATTCGTGTGCTGAGGCCCGAGGAGCTCGGCGCCGGGGACAGAGAACTCTGGCGGGAACTGCGCACCAAGTCGGGGCAGCCGCGGAACCCGTTCATGGAGCCGGAGTTCACCGACGCCGTCGGCCGGGTGCGGCCGAGGACGTGTGTGGCGGTGGTGTACGAGGGGGGCGACGCGGTCGGATTCCTGCCGCACGAGAGAGGGCCGCTGGGACAGGGCCGGGCCCTGGCGTTCGGAGTGTCCGACTGCCAGGGCGCCGTACTTCCGCCGGGCTTCCCGCTGGAGGCCGGCGAGCTGCTGCGGGCCTGTTCGCTGTCGAGCTTCGCCTTCGACAACCTGGAGGCGGAGCAGGACCTGTTCGTTCCGGCCGCGGCCGCGGAGTACTCCGCCTACGTCATCGACGTGGAGAAGGGGTACGAGGCCTACGAGACCGTCCTGCGCGCCCAGGCGCCGAAGTTTCTGAAGACCACGCTCGCCAAGGAGCGCAGGCTCGGCCGCCAGGTGGGCGAGCTGCGGTTCGTGTTCGACGAAACCGATCCCGCCGCGCTGCGCACGCTCATGGAGTGGAAGTCGGCTCAGTACCGCAGGACGGGCCGCCGGGACCGGTTCGCACAGGAGTGGATCGCCCGGCTGGTGCACCAGCTCGCCGGCACCCGGGAGCCCGAGTGCACGGGCACGTTGTCCGTGCTCTACGCCGCCGGCCGACCGGTCGCCGCACACTTCGGACTCCGCTCGTCGACGGTCCTGGCCTGCTGGTTCCCGTCGTACGACCCGGAGTTCGCGAAGTACTCGCCGGGACTGGTGCTGCACTTGAGGATGGCCGAGGCGGCGGCCGCGGCCGGCATCGGTCTGCTGGATCTGGGGCGGGGGGCCGCCGAGTACAAGGACTCTCTGAAGACGGGTGAGTTGACCGTGTACGAGGGAGCGGCGACCCGCCCGGGGGTGGGCGCGGCGATGCACTGGCTGAGCGTCGAACCCGCCCGCCGTGCGCACCACTTCGTACGCAACCGGCCCCGGCTCGCGTCGGCGGCCGCCCGGACGCTGAAGGGCGTGGCCCGGCTGCGCCGGTCGTGACACAAGGGGCAACCGAGGGAGCACCAAGGAAGCAAGGGACACGAGGGGGAGGTCGCATGTCCCGTACGACGCGTGCGCAGGAGGAGATACGGCGGTTCCGGAGCATCACGCCGGTGCAGGTCGCGGAGCTGGACCTGGCGGGGGACGACGCCTGGCTCAGACCGGGGCCGGGCAGCCCGCCCGTGACCCCGGGTGAGGTCTTCGTCCTGGTCAGGAGTCAGGGGCGGCCCGTGGGCACACTGCTCGGCAGCGTGCCCGAGGGAGCGGAGCCGAAGGCCGTACTGATCGCGCTCGCCCGGAAGAGCAGGCTGCGGGGCCCGGCCCCCGGGGAGCCGCCCGAGCCACCGCTCACCAGCGTCGTCGTCGCCACCCGCGAACGCGCCGGGCAGCTCGCCCGGGCGCTCGACTCACTGCTCGCCCAGGACCATCCGGACTTCGAGATCGTCCTGGTCGACAACGCGCCCGTGACGACCGGGACCCGGGACCTCGTGGAACGGAAGTACGGCGAGCGCGTGCGGTATGTGCGCGAGCCCGTCCCCGGACTCGCCGTCGCCCACAACCGGGGCATCGAGGCCGCCCGCGGCAAGGTGATCGCCTTCACCGACGACGACGTCGTCGCCGACCCGCGCTGGCTCACCGAGCTGACCGCGCCGTTCACCGCCGACCCCGGTCTCGGCTGCGTCACCGGCCTGATCCTGCCGGCGCGGCTGAGCACCGCGGCCCAGGTGCTGCTGGAGAGCCACGGAGGCTTCTCCAAGGGCTTCGCCCCGCGTACGTACGACCCCGGTGACCCGCCCGCGGACGAGCCGCTGTTCCCGTTCACCGCCGGGCGGTTCGGCTCCGGCGCCAACATGGCCTTCCGCGCCTCGGTGCTGCGTGCCGTCGGCGGATTCGACCCGGCCACCGGCGCCGGAACGCCCGCCCGCGGCGGCGACGACCTGTACGGGTTCGTCCGCGTCCTCGCCGAGGGACACCGGCTGCGCTACACCCCGCAGGCCCTGGTGTGGCACCACCACCGTGACACCTGGCGGGACCTGGAGACCCAGGCGTACGGCTACGGCGCGGGCCTCACCGCGTACCTCACCGCCGTCCTGGTACACCGCCCCGCCCTGCTGCCGGCGTTCCTCGCCCGGCTCCCCCGCGGCCTGGCCCACGCCCGCGCCCTGACCGCCGCGCGCACGGCGGACGGCACCGGAGCCCCGGGCGACCACGACACCCGCAGCCACCCGTGGCCCGCGCGCCTGTCCCGCCTGCAGCGCAGGGGCATGCTGTACGGCCCCGTCGGCTATGTCCGGGCCCGACGCGCACTGCGCACGACCGGACGGAGGACGCGATGACCGCGCAGGGCACGGACGGCAGAGGCGGGCCGGCGGCGCACGGCACGGGTGACCGCGCCGGCATCCCGGTCTTCCTGTACCACGCCGTGATGGAGGACCCGCCCGACTGGATCGCCGAGTTCACTGTCACACCGAAGCAGTTCGCGGCGCATCTCGACGCTGTCGTCGACAGCGGCCGCACGCCCGTCACCATCAGCGCGGTCGCCGACCATCTCGCGGGGCGGGCGCCACTGCCGCCCCGGCCCGTGCTGCTGACCTTCGACGACGGCTTCGCCGACCTGCCCGGCCCCACCGCCGAGGCGCTCGCCGGGCGGGGGCTGCCGGCCACCGCGTATCTCACGACCGGGGCCGTCACCCCGGGCGGCCGCAGTCTGCTGCCGCCCGCCCCGATGATGCCCCTGGACCGGGCGGCGCGGCTGGAGCACAGCGGCATGGAGGTGGGCAGCCACACCGTGACGCACGCCCAGCTGGACACGCTGTCCGGCCGGGACCTGGCGTACGAACTGCGCACCTCCAAGGCGGTACTGGAGGACTGCCTCGGCCATCCGGTCCGGCATCTCGCCTATCCGCACGGCTACAACAGCTCACGGGTGCGGACGATGTCCGCCGACGCCGGGTACGAGACGGCGACGGCGGTGCGGCACGCGCTCAGTTCGGACCGGGACGAGAGGTACCGCATAGCCCGCCTCATCGTCCGGCAGAGCCACACCCTCGGCGACGTCGAGGACTGGCTGGCGGGCAGGGGCGCCCGTATCGCGCCGTACCGGGACGGGCCGAAGACGGTCGCCTGGCGCTGGTACCGGCGGGCCCGCGCCGTGCTGCGCGGGCCCGTGTTCGCGGGCTGAATCCCACGCTGTCACCGCAGCGGCTGGTTGAGGTACGGATCCGAGACAGCCTTGCGCAGGCTCGCCCAGGCGTCGTCGTCGGCGACCGCCAGATCGCAGTCCGGCCCCGGGTCACGGTAGTTCCACTGGAGGGCGGCCTTGACCCCGTCCAGGCTCTTGAGCACCCGGGGCACCTGCGCGTACCAGCCGGCTTGCCGCTCGGGACGGGACGGGTCGTTCGCGGTGCCGAACTCGGACAGCATCAGCGGCTTGTCGTCGGAGAGATGCGCGCGGATCCAGTCGTGGGTGGCGGTCTGCGTCTGCCGGAAGGACAGCCAGTCGGCGTTGTGGCAGCGGTAGTAGTTGTACTGGTTGTAGCCGATCCAGTCGACGTAGTCGTCGCCCGGGTACAGCCGAGTGAACAGGTCGGCGTGGTCCAGGTATCCGGTGATGATCCAGGTCCACACGACGTTGTCGACACCCAGTTCCCGGAACCGGTCGTGGATGTGCCGGTACGCCCGGACGTAGTCCTCGGGTGTGCCGCTGGCCGGGGTGCGGGTGTCCATCTCCAGGTCGAAGGAGAGGAACACCTTCTTCCCGTACGCCTTGACGCGCCGGGCCTGGACGTCGATCACCGACGCGTCCAGGTCCCCGGCCGCGATCTGCTTCCAGGTGGGCTGCTGCTGTGGGGTGCCGCCCCACCACTTGCTCTCCCAGGACAGCAGCAGCATGCGGTCCCGGCCGACGGCCTGTTCGTCCTCGGTGAGCAGCCGGCCCTCCAGACGGACGCCCTCGACGCGGGACATGTCGTGGTACGTGTAGACGATGTCGAGCCTGCGGCCCACGCGTTTCTCGTAGTCGAGGACCTGCTGACGCAGATCGTGCTTGTTGTGCGGCACGAAGGCGCCGAACCAGGCTCCGCAGGGCGGTTCGAGCAGCGCGGTGGGCCGGCACTCGCCGCCCGGTGCGGAGGACCGCGAGCCCGGCCCCTCGGCCGGCCCGGAGGCGTCCCGGAGAGCCAGGACTCCCACCAGGACCGCGCAGGCGACGGTGGCGGAGCTGATCAGCAGGCGACGGCGCCCCGGTGCCGCAGGGCCGGCCGGGTCCCGGTGCGGCTTCGGCGTGCGGTGGTGTCCGGCGGCCCTGCGGCGAAAACGACGGGCGAGCGAACGGACGAGCGAACGGGCGAGGGTCCGGGGAGAAGTACGGGGAGAAGTACGGGGAGAAGTACGGGAAGAGGTACGGGCAGACCTCACGGAGCGGAACCCTTCCGTGTCCTCGGCGGCGGGGACGCGCGCAGCGGCGGGCAGAACGCGGCGAGCGTGGTCAGCACGGTGAGTGCCAGCAGCACGCGCTGCCCGCTGAAGGCGTGGCCGGCGATCAGCACCGTCGCGGCGATCAGTACGACGCCCACGCTCAGGAAGACCACCAGCATCAGCCGCTCCAGCAGGTCGGAGTGGCGTGCGAAGTCGGGGTCCCGTCGGTCGACGGGGCTTTCGGCGGGCCGCGAGCGCAGCGCGGGCCCGCCGATTCTGACCACGGCCGCGCCCGGGCCCGCCGCCAGGAAGACCGCGACCGCGGCAGCCCGCAGCGGTGACGCGTCGGGCAGGGTCAGCGCGGCCAGCGCCAGCCAGCCGCCGAACGGAGGCAGCATGCGGATCACGAGTTCCTGCGGTGTCATCGGCTCGCTCCCTTCAGCACGTACACCACTCCGGCGCCATTGCCCGCCACCCGTTCGAAGAGGGGCGAGGCGGCGACCGACCGCTCGATGCGTCTCAACTCGGCGCCGGAGAGCAGGCCGTTCATCTCGGAGTCGGCGAACTGCCCCTGGGTGAGGAGGAAGTAGGCACGGCCCGGCGGCTCCACCACGGACATGTCCCGGGCGAGCGTGGCGGCCGGGTTCTCGAGGATCTGGTCCACATGACCGCGGGTGTCCTCCAGGAACCAGTAGTGGTCCACATTCCAGTACGAAGCGTACGCCAACGGGTAGTTACGGTCGGCCGCTACGACGAGAGAACCCTTCGGCGCCCGGTCGAACACCTCGCGGACGAGGTCCACCTCCCGCGGGGGGAAGTAACTCATCCGGTCCTTGCCCGAGTAGCTCGGCACGAACGCAAGCGTTCCGGCGACCAGCGCGAGCAGCGGCACCCAGGTTCCGAACCGGAGACCCTGAGGGACGGTCTGCGGCCGTCCCTCCCGCGCGGCGGCGTCGGCGGCCAGGGTGCACACCCTGGGCAGCAGCGCGGCGGCGGCGAAGAAGCAGGCGCCGGGCAGCATGAACATCAGCACCCGGAAGATCATTTCGTCGCCGTAGCTGCTAGCCGCGAACATCGGCAGCGGGGCCGCCGCGAGCAGCACCAGCGGCAGGGCCCGGTGGCGCAGCACGCGCTGGCGCAGCACGCCGAACACCGCCAGCAGCAGCACCGAGCCCGACAGCAGCCGGGCCACCCAGGACGTCGCCACCGCTCCGGTGCCGGTCGGGGTCGCCTCGTAACCGGTGGAGAGGTTGCCGCCGATGTCGCCGACGGAACGGATCATGTCGGGCAGCGCGGCGGACAGGAAGGGCAGAGCGGCCGTGAGACACCAGGCCAGGAAGATCACGACTGTGGTGATCAGCGGGGTCCAGTCGCGGTAGCGGCGGGTGAGGCAGAGCGCGGCCAGCGACACCGCCAGCATGCCGGGGGTGAGCTGGTGCGAGATGACGATCGCCACGACCATGACGGTGATCACCAGCGTCCACAGCGCGGACCGCTGCCCACCGGCGCCGGTGCCGGTGGGGCCGTACCGGCGCAGCACCACGGCCAGGACGCCGAGATGCAGGGCGAACGCCACCGACTGCGGGGAGAAGTAGTCCTGGCCCACCCAGTTGGCGACGTAGAAGATCCACACCGCGGTCCAGATCAGCCGCCGGTCCGCGGTGAAGGTGCGGTAGATCAACAGCAGCGGGAGCAGCAGCATCAGGCTGGACACCAGCGGCCACCAGGCCATGTACATCGCGGCGGAGTCCACGCCCACCAGCCGCACCAGCGCCGCCTGGGCGGCGAAGAAGCCCGGCCACTGGTCGTACACCGCCAAGTCGCCGAGTTCCCTGGACGTCTGGAGCCCGCCGGACGTCAGCAGATGGTCGACGACCGCGTCGTGCTTCCACGCCCAGGCGTACAGCGGGGTCGGGTAGACGACGGCCTGGGTGGCCCGCTCCATCACCAGCAGCCCGAGGACGTACGCCAGTGACCAGGAGTGGCTGCGGCGCGGGTCACGGACGGTGAACCAGAAGCCGGCCACGAGAACGGCCAGGCCGAGCCAGAACGTCGGGTGCAGGGCGGAGACCAGACCGAAGTCGTCGAGCTCGGAGACATCGGTGTGCGTGACCGCGTACCCCCACAGGGCGAGCGCGGCCGGCAACGGCGCGGCCGGCCAGGCGGCCCGGCCGACGCGGGGCGGCCACGCCGGGAGGTCGGAGAGGTCCGAGAGATCGGAGAGGTCCGTCACGGCTTCTTCGGTGTGTCCGTGCGACTCCTGGGAGGAGCGGTCCGGTGCCTTCCGCGCGGGCAGGCCGGCCGCTTCCGGCTCGGCCCCGGACTGCGTCTCCTGGCGGCCGGGGGTCTGCTGCCCGGGTACGGGCTCCGGCTCGGATCTCTCCCGTGAAGTTGCTGGCGGACGCACGGTGATTCCCCCCTGGCGGCTCGGCTCCGTTGGCGCGGCTCGGTCTTGTACTCGTTTCTTGTGCTCGGTTCTTGTGCCTGGTCAGTTCCTGGTTGTGTTATTCGGTCCGGTGGGGTGCGCGGGTTCCGTCGCCCGGGTGTCGCGGCGCAGCGACAGGAGCAGGGCGAGGACGACCAGCAGGACGAGGAGGACGAACAGGGGCAGGGCCAGCGGCGCGAGCTCCTGCCGCCACCCCCAGCCGCCGACCGCGGCGAGATACATGACCCCCCAGCACCCCGCCCACGGCAGCCGTCCGCCCGCACGCGCGAGCAGCGACCACAGCGGTACGAGGCACAGCATCAGCAGGACGGGCGGGGCCCAGCGCACCAGCGGACCGGGGCCGTCGAGGCCCAGTGCCCTCGCGAGGGAACCGGCCGTCTCCGCGTACCACGCCCCGCCGACCGGCCGCGGTTCCCGGCCCAGGGCCACCGGAGCGGCGTACAGCGCGAGCGTGAAGGCACCCAGCGCGCTGCCGGGCAGCCATACGTCGCCCGGGGAACACAGCGTCGCCGCTGCCACGTACACCAGCAGCATCAGTACCGCGGCGGCCGTGGCACCCAGCGGCAGCGCTTCCAGCAACTCCCGCCCGCCGAGAGCGGCCTGGGACGCGGCGGACAGCCACGGCAGTCCGCGTACGGCCGCGCAGAAGAGCAGGACGCAGGCGCCGAGCAGTGCCCACAGACCGAGCCGGAGGCGCCGCTCCCAGGCTGCGGTGGTAGTTCCGGGCCCCTCGTGCCGTACGCGCTCGTCGTCCGTGGCGGACGTGTCCGCTTCCGTGCCCTGTTCGGTGGTTGCCGCCTCTGGGTTCGGGCGGACTATCAGGGCCAGCGTGTCCGCCTCCAGTGCCTCGCGTTCGTACCCGAGGTGGCCGATGAACAGGGTGACCGTGTCCTCGGGGGGCTCCCCGTGTTCGTACGCCGCCCGGCGGGCCCAGCTCGTGCCGTACCCGGCGGTCTCGTTGAGCCGGGCCCAGCGGGTGCCGTAGGCGGGCGTGGCGGGAGCGCGGCCCAGGTCGGCGCGCATACGGTCACCGGTGCCGCGCAGCGCGGTCCGCAGACCGGGCACGCAGACGAGGGCCATCAGCGTCATGCTGCCGAGCACCGCCCACCCGGCGCCCGCGATACCGGCCGACGCGAACAGCGCCGCCGCGCTGCCCAGCACCAGCGTGCACATGGTGCCCTGGAGCAGGGCGAGCGCACCGGTGCGCCCCTGGACGCGCAGCACCCCGATGTACAGCTCCACGGCCACCCTCGGCAGCGCACCGGCGGCGAGCAGCCGCAGCACCGTCGATCCGTGCTCGGCGTAGTCCTCGTCGAAGGGGGCGAGGATCTGCGGCGCGAAGACCACCAGGACCAGGATCACCGGCACCAGCAGCAGGGCCATCCGGCGCAGCGCTCCGCGGACTCCGTCGGCGAGCCGGCGCGGGTCGTGCGAGGCATGGGCGGTGAGCGACGAGGCCATGTTGATGGCCATGAACTCCATCGTGCCGCCGACGGTGTACGCCACGTAGAAGAAGCCGTTCTCCGCGGCGCTGAAACGGACCGCGACCATCACCGGCAGCAGGTTGATCATCGCCAGGCTGAACAGGGCGCCGAGCGAGTCACCGGCCAGGAACCGTCCCATGTCGCGCAGTCGCGGCGGCTCCATGTGGCGGTCCGCCGCGGCCTGGCGCGGGATGAGTCTGCGGAAGATCAGCCAGCCCAGCGGCAGGGTGGAGAACGCGATCGCCACGGCCCAGGACACGAAGATGCCGAGAGCCGGCAGCGTGGTGGCGAAGACGATCAGAAGGCCCAGTTTCCCGGCTGAGAACACCGCGTTGCCGGCCGGAACCCACTCGGCCTTGCGCAGCCCGGTGAGAACCCCGTCCTGAAGGGTGAGCAGCGCCCAGGCCACACAGGCCGCGACGAACAGCACCCCCGCACCGGTCGTGCCGAGCGGCGCGTACGACGCCCCCCACAGGTCGAGCGTGAGCAGGAAGACGACGGCGGCCACGGCGACGACCACCGAACTGGCCGCGTAGGCACGCCACACCAGCGAGGCGGTCGTACGGCCGGCGAGCGGCACGAAGCGCACCACCGCGCCGATCATCGTGGTCGCCGTGATGCTGGCGAGCAGCCGCATCGCGGCGATGGCGGCGGAGCCCTGGCCGACCGCCTCCTCCGCGTAGTAGCGGGCCGCCACCAGCCAGAAGCCCAGGCCGAGCACGGCGGACACACCGGTGCTGAGCATCAGGAAGTAGGCGTTCTTGAACATCGAGTCGGATGCGGGAGGGCTCTTGGGCGTCGTCGGGCCGCCGTCGGCGCGGGCCGCGGCGGGCTCGTGCACCTGTGTCTCAGACACGGGACGAACCAAGTCCTCTCGGCACCTCCACCGGCCGCGCCCCCGACTCCTCCAGCACCTCGACGACCCGGGGAGCCCGCAGCGGATCCACGGGCAGGGCGTGCCGCGCGAACCAGCGGGCCCCCTCGGGCGCGGGCGACGGGTCGGTGAACTCCGCACCCGCGTAGTCGTCCAGGGGCGGGTCGTAGAGGTAGCCGACGAGGATGCCGCGGCGGGCCAGCGCGGCGATCGCGGCGTCCCGGTCCTCGACGAAGAGCGGTACACGGAACAGCGGTTGGACGGCGCCGCGCGGCTTCGCCCACCTCGTCGACAGGAGCAGCTCCGTGCCCGAGCGGCAGGCGGCCAGGGTCTCGTCCAGCCGGTCGAGCCTGCGGCCGATGCGGCCGAGCCGCAGCCGGCCGGACCGCAGACGGTAGTCGTGCAGGTCGACGCGCACCCACGAGTCGTACGCCCCGAGATCCGGGGCAAGGGCGCCTGCGCGGGCCAGTTCGTCCGGACGCAGCGGCATCCGGATCTCCTCGCGCTCCATCCGGCCCAGCAGCCGCATAGTGGCCCAGGCGGCGCGCCGCAGCCGCAGCCCGCGCACGGCCGCCTCCGCGCAGGGGCGGACGGCGTAGGCCAGTTCGGAGGTGGTCCGCACCGGAGCGAGCAGGTCACGGCCGGCCTTCTCCAGCGCCTCGCGCAGTCCGGGGTCGGCGACGGCCAGCATCCCGCCGGCCTTGGCCGCGGCATGCTTGGACAGGCTGAAGACGGAGGCGTCGCCCCAGGCGCCGACCGGACGCCCGCCCACCTCGCTGCCGATGGCGTGCGCCGCGTCCTCGAACAGCGGTATCCCCAACGCGTCGCAGCGGGTGCGCAGTCCGGGTGCCGGATCCGGATTGCCGTACAGGTTCGTGGTCAGTACGGCGGACAGCGAACCCCACACCTCGTCGGGCACGGCGTCGACGTCGATGGACGCGTCCAGCGGATTCAGCGGCGCCTGCACGGGCCGCAGGCCCGCCGCCAGGACGACGAAGAAGATGACGTCGTCGTTGACCGGCGACATCAGCACCCGGCCGCCGGGCGGGCACCAGTGGCGCAGCGCCAGATACAGGCCGAACCGGCACGACGGTACGTACACGCATTCCCGGCCGAGTCGCCCGCGCAGGCTCTCTTCCAGCCGCTTCGGCTGTGAGCCCCGGCGCGCCGACGTGCGGCCGGCCTCCCCAATGGCCATCCGCCCCCCTGATGTGCCATCGGAACACCCCCTCCCCGAGGTGTTCCGGCACCCGCCCAGAGTCTCCCTGTTCGCACCACTCCGTCAAGATTGCGGACCGGCCTGTGGACAACGTCCCGCACACAAGCGAAAGCGGAGCGCCACATGGGGCGGCCGCCTCAGGTGGCACTGCCCAGGAACGGGGTCCCGGACGTAACGTGTGCCGCGACCACCTGACAGATCAGGTGACCACGGAACGCACGAAAGTGAGGCAGCACCCCATGCCCCCCTTCGATGTCGCCGAGGGCGACCCTTTCGGCCCGCACAACCTTCCGTACGGCGTGTTTTCGCTCCCCGGCTCCACCGAGCGGAGGGTCGGCGTGCGGCTCGGCGACACCATCCTGGACGCGGGCGCGGCGGCCGCCGCGCTCGGCTCCCCGTACGTCTCCCTTCTCGCCCGCCCGACCCTGAACCCGCTGCTGGCCGCGGGCCGCACCGCCTGGTCGGACGTGCGGCGCGCGCTGACGGCGTGGGTCACGGTGCCGTCCCACCGGGAGACCATCGAGCCCCTGTTCCACCCGCTGTCGTCGGTGACCCTGCACCTGCCCTTCGAGGTCGCGGACTACGTCGACTTCTACGCCTCCGAGAACCACGCCCGGAACGTGGGCCAGATCTTCCGCCCGGACGCCGAGGACTCCCTGACCCCCAACTGGAAGCACCTGCCCATCGGTTACCACGGCCGCTCGGGCACGGTGGTGGTGTCGGGAACGGACGTCGTACGGCCGTCAGGGCAGCGCAAGGCCCCCTCCGACCCCGCGCCCGTCTTCGGCCCCTCCGTCCGCCTGGACATCGAGGCGGAGGTCGGCTTCGTGGTCGGCACGCCGTCGCAGCTGGGCAGCCCGGTGCCGCTCGCCGCCTTCCGCGACCATGTCTTCGGGCTCTGCCTGCTCAACGACTGGTCCGCGCGGGACGTCCAGGCCTGGGAGTACGTCCCCCTCGGCCCATTCCTCGGCAAGTCCTTCACCACCTCGGTGTCGGCGTGGATCACACCGCTGGACGCGCTGGAGGAGGCGCGCGTGGCCCCGCCGGAGCGCACACACGCGCTGCTGCCGTATCTCGACGACTCACAGGAGGAGCCCGCCGGTTACGACCTGCGGATCTCGGTCGCGATCAACGGTCACATCGTCTCCGAACCTCCCTTCTCCACGATGTACTGGACGGCCGCGCAGCAACTCGCCCACATGACCGTCAACGGCGCCTCCCTGCGCACCGGCGACCTGTACGGCTCCGGCACGGTGAGCGGTCCGACCCAGCGGGAGCGGGGTTCCCTGCTGGAACTGACCTGGAACGGCCGCGACCCGCTCGACCTCCCCGACGGCAAGCGCACGTTCCTGGAGGACGGGGACGTGGTGACGCTGACGGCCTGGGCACCGGGGCCGGACGGCGTCCGGGTCGGGCTCGGTGAGGTCACCGGGCGGATCGTGGCCGGGAGTTGAGACATGCCCCAGGGGGTGAGCATGGTTCGCCCCCCTGACTCCTGGCGTCCGCGCCGTCATACTTACGAGCCGTAGCCTCCCTTCTTCCGACCAGGATCCGGAGCCCGTGGATGACTGTCTGCCTGCTCCTGCTGAGTGCTGTCGCCGTGACGGCCGCCGTGCCGGTCCCACGTGCGCTGACCCGGGCCCGGTGGCCGCAGCGGGAACCGGTGGTCGCGCTGTGGGTGTGGCAGTGCCTGGTCGCCACGGTGCTGCTGTGCTGTCTGACGGCCCTGGTGCTGGGTGCGGCGGCGGTGTTCCACACCGTCCGCGACCATGTCTTCGCCCCGGCCCCGCCGTCCGTGACCGCGGCGTACGACCTGTCGGCCGCCCCGCCCTGGGCCATCGCCCTCACGCTGCTGCTGGCCGGCGGGGCCGCCTGGACGACGGCGATGCTCGCCCGGGAACTCGTCGAGGCGTTCCGGCGGCGCGGCCGGGCCCGGGCGCAGCTGCGTGAGCGTGCTCCCGACCTGCCGGCCGGACTGCCCGCCGCCCGCGGACCCCTGCTGGTCCTGGAGGACGAGTACCCGGACGCCTGGTGGATGCCGGGTCACCCGCCCCAACTGGTCGTCACGACCGGGGCGCTGCACCGCCTCACCGACCACCAGCTCGACGCCGTCCTCACCCATGAGCGCGGCCATGCGCGGGCCCGCCACGACTGGCTGCTGCATCTGTCCACCGCGCTGGCCACCGGCTTTCCCGGCATCCCGCTCTTCGCCCACTTCTGCGACCAGACCCACCGGCTGGTGGAACTGGCCGCCGACGACACCGCGTCCCGCCGCTGCGGCCATCTGACCACCGCGCTGGCCCTCATCGAACTCAACCAGCACCGAGGCGTTCTGTCCTGCGCGTCCAGCAACCGCCTCCTGGGCGAACGCGTCAACCGTCTCCTCCACCCCCCGCCCCGCCTGGACCGCCGACACCGGGCCCTGACGACAGCGGTGGCGGCGCTCGTGCCGTTGCTGCCCCTCCTGATCACGTTCGCACCGGGTCTGACGGCGCTGCCGTAGCCGGCGGCAGGCTGAAGCCGAGTGGGGGAGGGTTGAAGGGAAAGGTGGGCGCAGGCGGCACCCCGTCAGCGCCGGGCTGCTCAGCCCGTGTCTATATCCAGTCGTCCGGCTCCGGCTCCGGCTCCGGTTCCGGTTCCGTGTCCCGCTCGGGCCAGTCGTCCGGTTCCGGGCTCGCCCCGCCGGCCGGGCTCTGGCCGTCCGGCCCCGCCGGGCCCGACGCCGCCCCGGCCGGTGCGCCCAGCCCGGCGAGCACCGCGAGCACACCCTCCCCGTAGGTCGCCAGCTTCTTCTCGCCCACCCCGCTGATGCCGCCGAGCTGGGTCACCGAGGTGGGCCAGACCGTGGCGATCTCCCGCAGCGTGGCGTCGTGGAAGATGACGTACGCCGGGACGCCCTGTTCGCGGGCCTGCTCGGCACGCCAGGCGCGCAGGGCCTCGAAGGCGGGCTGAAGCTCCTCGGGCAGCTCGGCCGCCGCAGCCTTGGGTTTGCGCTCGCTCCGGCCCGAGCCTCCCGAAGCCGTCCGTGAGGTCTCCGGCTTCTTCGGCTCCTTGCGCAGGGGCACCTCCCGCTCGCGCCGCAGCACCGATCCGCTGGCCTCGGTCAGCACCAGCGTGCCGTACTCCCCCTCGACCGCCAGCAGACTCTGGGCCAGCAACTGCCGTACGACGCCACGCCATTCGCCCTCAGTGAGCTCCTCGCCGATGCCGAACACGGACAGCTGGTCGTGGTCGAACTGGATCACCTTGGCCGTGCGCCGCCCCAGCAGGATGTCCACGATCTGCACGGCACCGAACTTCTGACCGCGCTCGCGCTGGAGCCGCACCACCGTCGACAGCACCTTCTGGGCCGCCACCGTGCCGTCCCAGGTCTCGGGCGGGGTGAGGCAGGTGTCGCAGTTGCCGCAGCCGGCCGGATCGGGGTCCTGGCCGAAGTAGGCGAGGAGCTGTCCCCGGCGGCAGGTGGCCGTCTCGCACAGCGCGAGCATCGAGTCGAGGTGGGCGGCGGCCCGGCGCCGGAACGCCTCGTCGCCCTCGCTCGACTGGATCAGCTTGCGCTGCTGTATGACGTCGTTGAGGCCGTACGCCATCCAGGCCGTCGACGGCAGTCCGTCACGGCCGGCGCGGCCCGTCTCCTGGTAGTAGCCCTCGACCGACTTGGGCAGGTCGAGGTGGGCGACGAAGCGGACGTCCGGCTTGTCGATGCCCATGCCGAAGGCGATGGTCGCCACCACGACCAGGCCGTCCTCCCGCAGGAACCGGGACTGGTGGGCCGCTCGGGTGCCCGCGTCGAGGCCCGCGTGATACGGCACCGCCTCTACGCCGTTGCGCGACAGGAACTCCGCCGTCTTCTCCACGGAGTTGCGGGAGAGGCAGTACACGATGCCCGCGTCGCCCGCATGTTCCCCGCGCAGGAAGGACAGCAGCTGCTTCTTCGGGTCCGCCTTCGGCACGATCCGATACTGGATGTTGGGCCGGTCGAAGCTCGCCACGAAGTGCCGGGCCGTCGGCATGTTCAGCCGCTGGGTGAGCTCCTGGTGCGTCGCATGCGTGGCCGTCGCGGTGAGGGCGATCCGCGGGACGTCCGGCCAGCGCTCCCCGAGGAGGGAGAGGGCCAGATAGTCGGGGCGGAAATCGTGGCCCCACTGGGAGACACAGTGCGCCTCGTCGATTGCGAAGAGCGCGATCTTGCCGCGGGACAGGAGGTCCAGCGTGGAGTCCAGTCTGAGCCGCTCCGGCGCGAGATACAGCAGGTCCAGTTCGCCGGCCAGGAACTCGGCCTCGACCACCCGGCGCTCGTCGAAGTCCTGCGTGGAGTTCATGAATCCGGCGCGCACGCCGAGCGCCCGCAGCGCGTCCACCTGGTCCTGCATGAGCGCGATGAGCGGGGAGACGACGACTCCCGTGCCGGGTCTGACCAGCGCCGGGATCTGGTAGCACAGCGACTTGCCGCCACCGGTCGGCATGAGCACGACGGCGTCACCGCCCGCCACCACATGCTCGATGACCGCTTGCTGCTCACCGCGGAAGCCCTCGTACCCGAAGACCCGGTGCAGCGTGGCCAGCGCCTCGCTCTCCCTCACCCCTGGCATCTCCCTGATCCCGCCCGTCCCACCCATCACCGTGCCCCCGTACGTCGTCCCTCGACCACTGCCTCCACGATAGGGGCCCGCACCGACAGCGCCGGAGTTATCCACAAGCTGCCGATGCGACCTAGGTCAACGGCGCGACACTCGTTCACACGTACGTGGACGACCCGCCCGTTTCCGCCCGATAGTCTGAAAGCACCGGCGAGACTCCGTCCCATGGGAGCACTGATGAGCGTCGCACCGAAGGCGTCCACGCCCAGCTGGCCGACCCCGCCGGAGGGCGGCTGGACCGCCGACGACCTGGACCGCCTCCCGAATCTTCCTCCGCACACGGAATTGATCGACGGGAGCCTGGTCTTCGTGAGTCCGCAGACCTTCTTTCACGTACGCACTGCGAGCTTCCTCGAATGGCAGCTTCAGTCCGTAGCCCCTGCCGATCTTGAGGTCGTCCGCGAATTCACGATCGACATCGATCGCCAGAACAGGCCCGAGCCCGACGTGGTCGTAGTGCGCGCGGAGGAGGTGGACCCACAGCAGACCCGATTCCCGGCGGAGGCCGTCGTCCTCGCCATCGAGGTTGTCTCCGAGGACTCCCTCTCCCGGGACCGGGAGACCAAGCCCCTGAAGTACGCCAGGGCCGAGATCCCCCATTTCTGGCGGGTCGAGAACGAGAACGGCCGTGCCGCGGTACACGTCTTCGAACTGGAGCCCACCACCGGCACCTACACCAGCACCGGCATCTTCCGTGGGCGCATGAAACTGGACGTCCCGTTCACAGTGGACCTGGACCTGACGGCGATCAAGGCACGCCGGGTCAAAGACCAGTAGCCCGCCCCACCGCACCACAGCGGCCCGGCTCCCCCGAGAGAGCCGGGCCGCTGTGGCACCAGTAGAGGCGAGCGCCGCGTCAGCGCACGAACACCCCCGCCTGACTCGCCAGGTCCAGGAAGTACTGCGGTGCCACTCCGAGGACCAGTGTGACTGCCACGCCGACCCCGATCGCGGTCGTCGTCAAGGGCGACGGGACCGCGACCGTCGGGCCCTCGGGGCTCGGCTCGCTGAAGAACATCAGCACGATCACGCGGATGTAGAAGAACGCCGCGATGGCCGACGAGATCACACCGATCACGACCAGCGGAGCCGCTCCGCCCTCCGCCGCCGCCTTGAACACGGCGAACTTTCCGGCGAAACCGGAGGTCAGCGGAATGCCCGCAAAGGCCAGCAGGAACACCGCGAACACGGCCGCCACCAGCGGCGACCTGCGCCCCAGCCCGGCCCACTTGGACAGGTGGGTCGCCTCGCCGCCCGCGTCACGCACCAGCGTCACCACGGCGAAGGCGCCGATCGTCACGAACGAGTACGCGGCCAGATAGAAGAGGACGGACGACACTCCGTCCGGCGTGGTCGCGATGACACCGGCGAGGATGAAGCCCGCGTGCGCGATGGACGAGTACGCCAGCATCCGCTTGATGTCGGTCTGCGTGATCGCGACGATCGCACCGCCGAGCATGGTGACGACCGCGACGCCCCACATCACCGGCCGCCAGTCCCAGCGCAGCCCGGGCAGCACGACGTACAGGATCCGCAGCAGTGCGCCGAACGCGGCCACCTTGGTCGCCGCCGCCATGAACCCGGTCACCGGGGTCGGCGCGCCCTGGTAGACGTCCGGCGTCCACATGTGGAACGGCACGGCGCCCACCTTGAACAGCAGCCCCATGACGATCATCGCGGCGCCGATCAGCAGCAGCGCGTCGTTGCCCATGGTGTCCACCAGGGCCGGGTCGACGGTGGTGACCGTGCCGTCGACGACCTGCGCGATCTTCGCGTACGTCACGGAGCCCGCGTAACCGTACAGCAGCGCGATGCCGAAGAGCGTGAACGCGGAGGCGAACGCGCCGAGCAGGAAGTACTTGACCGCCGCCTCCTGCGACATGAGCCGCTTGCGGCGGGCCAGCGCGCACATCAGATACAGCGGCAGCGAGAAGACTTCCAGGGCCACGAAGAGCGTCAGCAGATCGTTGGCCGCGGGGAAGATCAGCATGCCCGCGACGGCGAAGAGCAGCAGCGGGAACACCTCGGTCGTGGTGAACCCGGCCTTCACCGCGGCCTTTTCACTGTCGCTGCCCGGCACGGAGGCGGCCTGCGCGGCGAACGAGTCGACCCGGTTGCCGTGCGCCGCCGGATCGAGCCGCCGCTCGGCGAAGGTGAACAGGCCGACCAGGCCCGCCAGCAGGATCGTGCCCTGCAGGAAGAGGGCCGGCCCGTCGACCGCGATCGCGCCCATCGCCGCGATGCGCGCCTTGGTCGTGCCGTACCCGTCCGCCGCGAGCGCGACGACCGCGGCGAAGGCGGCGGCGAGCGCGACGGCGGAAACGAACACCTGCGCGTAGTAACGGAACTTGCGCGGTACGAACGCCTCGACCAGCACCCCGACGATCGCCGCGCCGACGACGATCAGGGTGGGTGACATCTGTCCGTACTCGAACTTCGGCGCGTCGATCTTCGAGATCGGATCGGCCGCGGTTGTCCACAGGCTGTGGACGGCTACTGCGCTCACTTGGCCGCCTCCACCTCGGGCTGGGGGTCCTTCTTCTGTACGTCGGACATGGTCTGCTGGACCGCCGGGTTGACGATGTCCGTGACGGGCTTCGGATAGACGCCCAGGAAGATCAGCAGCACCACCAGCGGGGCCACGACCACGAGCTCCCGCGCCCGCAGGTCGGGCATCTTCGCGACCTCCGTCTTCACCGGGCCCGTCATCGTCCGCTGGTAGAGGACGAGGGTGTAGAGCGCGGCGAGGACGATGCCGAAGGTGGCGATGATGCCGATCGCCGGATAGCGCGCGAACGTGCCGACCAGGACCAGGAACTCACTCACGAAGGGCGCGAGGCCCGGCAGCGACAGGGTCGCGAGGCCGCCGATCAGGAAGGTGCCGGCGAGCACCGGGGCGACCTTCTGCACCCCGCCGTAGTCGGCGATGAGCCGGGAGCCGCGCCGGGAGATCAGGAAGCCGGCGACCAGCATCAGCGCGGCCGTCGAAATCCCGTGGTTGACCATGTACAGCGTCGCGCCCGACTGGCCCTGGCTGGTCATCGCGAAGATGCCCAGGATGATGAACCCGAAGTGCGAGATCGACGCGTACGCCACCAGCCGTTTGATGTCCCGCTGGCCGACGGCGAGCAGCGCCCCGTAGATGATGCTGATCAGCGCCAGGACGAGGATGACGGGCGTCGCCCACTTGCTCGCCTCCGGGAACAGCTGGAGGCAGAAGCGGAGCATCGCGAAGGTGCCCACCTTGTCCACGACCGCCGTGATCAGCACGGCGACCGGGGCGGTGGCCTCCCCCATGGCGTTGGGCAGCCAGGTGTGCAGCGGCCACAGCGGCGCCTTCACCGCGAAGGCGAAGAAGAAGCCGAGGAACAGCCAGCGTTCGGTGTCGGTCGCCATGTCCAGCGAGCCGTTCGCCCGGGCCTCGGCGATCTCCTGGAGGCTGAAGTTCCCGGCGACCACATAGAGCCCGATCACCGCGGCCAGCATGATCAGACCGCCGACCAGGTTGTAGAGGAGGAACTTCACGGCCGCGTACGACCGTTGCGTCGACGCCACCTCCTCGCCGTGCTCATGGGCTCGGTCCCCGAAGCCGCCGATGAGGAAGTACATCGGGATCAGCATGGCTTCGAAGAAGATGTAGAAGAGGAAGACGTCGGTGGCCTCGAAGGAGAGGATCACCATCGCCTCGACGGCCAGGATCAGGGCGAAGAAGCCCTGCGTGGGCCGCCAGCGCCTGCTGCCCGTCTCCATCGGGTCGGCGTCGTGCCAGCCCGCGAGGACGATGAACGGGATCAGCAGCGCCGTGAGCGCGACGAGCACGGCCCCGATGCCGTCCACGCCCAGCTCGTAGCGGACCCCGAAGTCCTTGATCCAGGCGTGGGATTCGGTGAGCTGGTAGCGGGCTCCGTCCGGGTCGAAGCGCACCAGGACGACGACCGCGAGGACCAGCGTGGCGAGCGAGACGAGCAGCGCCAGCCACTTGGCGGCGTCGCGCTTGGCGGCCGGTACGGCGGCCGTGGCGACGGCCCCGATCGCGGGGAGCACCGCCGTCGCTGTCAGCAGAGGAAAGGACATCGGTATCAGACCGCCCTCATCAGCAAGGTCGCGGCGATGAGGATCGCCGCACCGCCGAACATCGAGACCGCGTACGAACGCACGAAGCCGTTCTGCACCCTGCGCATCCGGCCGGAGAGGCCGCCGACCGAGGCCGCCGTGCCGTTGACGACGCCGTCGACCAGGGTGTGGTCGACGTACACCAGGGACCGTGTGAGGTGTTCGCCGCCGCGGACCAGGACGACGTGGTTGAAGTCGTCCTGGAGCAGATCGCGCCGGGCGGCCCGGGTGAGCATCGACCCGCGCGGGGCGACGACCGGGACCGGGCGGCGGCCGTACTGGCCGTAGGCGATGGCGACGCCGACGACCAGAACGACCATGGTGGCCAGGGTGACCGTCGTCGCGCTGAGCGGCGAATGGCCGTGGTCGTCCCCGGTGACGGGCTCCAGCCAGTTCAGGAAGCGGTCGCCGATGGTGAAGAAGGCGCCCGCGAAGACCGATCCGAAGGCCAGCACGATCATGGGGATCGTCATGGACCTCGGTGACTCGTGCGGGTGCGGCTCATGGCCGTCCGCGTCCGGCTGCCAGCGCTTCTCGCCGAAGAACGTCATCAGCATCACGCGCGTCATGTAGTACGCCGTGATGGCCGCGCCGAGCAGGGCCGCGCCGCCGAGGATCCAGCCCTCGGTGCCGCCCTTGGCGAACGCCGCCTCGATGATCTTGTCCTTGGAGAAGAAGCCCGACAGGCCCGGGAAGCCGATGATGGCGAGGTAGCCGAGGCCGAAGGTGACGAAGGTGATCGGCATGTACTTCCTGAGGCCGCCGTACCGGCGCATGTCGACCTCGTCGTTCATGCCGTGCATGACCGAACCGGCACCGAGGAACAGCCCGGCCTTGAAGAAGCCGTGCGTCACCAGGTGCATGATCGCCCAGACGTAGCCGATGGGGCCGAGGCCCGCGGCGAGCACCATGTAGCCGATCTGCGACATGGTCGAGCCGGCCAGTGCCTTCTTGATGTCGTCCTTCGCGCAACCGACGATCGCACCGAACAGGAGCGTGACGGCGCCGACGACCGTGACCACGAGTTGGGCATCGGGCGCCGCGTTGAAGATGGCGCCCGAGCGGACGATCAGGTACACGCCCGCGGTCACCATCGTCGCGGCGTGGATGAGGGCCGAGACCGGGGTCGGGCCCTCCATCGCGTCCCCGAGCCAGGACTGCAGCGGCACCTGGGCGGACTTGCCGCAGGCGGCGAGCAGCAGCAGCAGGGCGATGCCGGTCAGCGTGCCCTCGCTCGCGTCACCGGCGATCCCCGGTTCCTCCTGGGTGCCGAGCAGCGGGGCGAAGGCGAAGGTCCCGAAGGTCGTGAACATCAGCATGACGGCGATCGACAGGCCCATGTCGCCGACGCGGTTGACCAGGAAGGCCTTCTTCGCCGCGGTGGCCGCGCTGGGCTTGTGCTGCCAGAAGCCGATCAGCAGGTAGGACGCCAGGCCGACGCCTTCCCAGCCGACGTACAGCAGGAGGTAGTTGTCGGCGAGGACCAGCAGCAGCATCGCCGCGAGGAACAGGTTCAGATAGCCGAAGAAGCGGCGGCGCCGCTCGTCGTGCTCCATGTACCCGACCGAGTACAGGTGGATCAGCGAGCCGACGCCCGTGATCAGCAGCACGAAGGTCATCGACAGCTGGTCGAGCTGGAAGGCGACGTCCGCCTTGAAGCCCTCGACGGGGATCCAGGACCACAGATGCTGCGTCAGGGTGCGGTCGTCGGCGCTCCTGCCGAGCAGATCGGCGAAGAGGACGACGCCGATCACGAAGGAGACGGCGGCGAGGACCGTGCCGATCCAGTGGCCGACGGCGTCCAGTCTCCGGCCGCCGCACAGCAGGACCGCCGCTCCGAGCAGAGGCGCCGCAATCAGCAGCGCAATCAGGTTCTCCACGATTCAGCGACCCCTTACAGCTTCATCAGGCTGGCGTCGTCGACCGAGGCCGAGTGGCGGGTACGGAACAGCGACACGATGATCGCGAGCCCGACCACGACCTCCGCGGCGGCGACGACCATCGTGAAGAAGGCGATGATCTGGCCGTCGAGATTGCCGTGCATCCGGGAGAAGGCGACGAACGCGAGGTTGCAGGCGTTGAGCATGAGCTCGATGCACATGAACACGACGATCGCGTTGCGCCTGATCAGTACGCCGGTCGCGCCGATCGTGAACAACAGGGCGGCGAGATACAGGTAGTTGACCGGGTTCACTTCGACGCCTCCTCTGCCCTCTTGACGTTCACCGGGTCGATCGCGGTCCGTTCCAGGCGCTCTTCGGCGCGCTGTTCCAGGGCCCGCAGATCGTTGAGCGCCTCGGCCGACACATCGCGGATCTGCCCGCGCTCGCGCAGCGTCTTGTTGACGGTGAGCTCGGACGGGGTGCCGTCGGGCAGCAGGCCCGCGATGTCCACCGCGTTGTGCCGGGCGTACACGCCGGGCGCCGGGAGCGGCGGCAGGTGCTTGCCCTCCCGTACCCGCTGCTCGGCCAGCTCGCGCTGGGTCCTGGCCCGCTCGGTGCGCTCGCGGTGGGTGAGCACCATGGCGCCGACGGCGGCCGTGATCAGCAGGGCGCCGGTGATTTCGAAGGCGAAGACGTACTTGGTGAAGATGAGGGCGGCGAGGCCCTCCACATTGCCGTTCGCGTTGGCCTGTGTGAGGCCGTTGAACTCCTTGATGGAGGCGTGGCCGATGCCGCCCATCAGCAGGATGCCGAAGCCGAGCCCGCACAGCAGGGCCAGCCAGCGCTGGCCCCTGATGGTCTCCCTCAGGGAGTCGGCGGCGGTGACGCCGACGAGCATCACCACGAACAGGAACAGCATCATGATCGCGCCGGTGTAGACGACGATCTGCACGATGCCCAGGAAGTAGGCGCCGTTGGCGAGGTAGAAGACCGCCAGGACGATCATGGTGCCGGCCAGACAGAGCGCGCTGTGCACGGCCTTCTTCATGAAGACGGTGCACAGGGCGCCGATCACGGCGACCGTGCCGAGGACCCAGAACTGGAAGGCCTCGCCCGTGGAGGTGGTGTAGGCGGCGAGCTGCCCGCTCATGCGTCCACCTCCTCTTGCGAGGGCTCCTCGCCCTTGGAGACGGCGACCTGGCGTTCCGTGCCGGGTGCGGCCTCCGTCACCAGGCCCCGGTAGTAGGCCTGCTCGTCCGTGCCCGGGTAGATGGCGTGCGGGGTGTCGACCATGCCCTCTTCGAGGCCGGCGAGCAGCTGCTCCTTGGTGTAGATGAGGTTGGCGCGGCTGCTGTCGGCGAGTTCGAACTCGTTGGTCATCGTCAACGCGCGCGTGGGGCACGCCTCGATGCACAGGCCGCACAGGATGCAGCGGGCGTAGTTGATCTGGTAGACGCGGCCGTACCGCTCGCCCGGGGAGTAGCGCTCCTCGTCCGTGTTGTCGGCGCCCTCCACATAGATGGCGTCGGCGGGGCAGGCCCAGGCGCACAGTTCGCAGCCGATGCACTTCTCCAGGCCGTCCGGATGGCGGTTGAGCTGGTGCCGTCCGTGGAAGCGCGGAGCGGTGGTCTTCCGCTGCTCCGGGTACTGCTCGGTCAGCCGCTTCTTGAACATGGCCTTGAAGGTCACGCCGAAGCCGGCCACGGGGTTCTGGAAGCCGGGCGACGTGTGCCCGGCCTCCTTGGGCTCCTCAGCCATCGGACGCCTCCTTTCCGTCACGAGTTCCGCCCATCGATCCGTCACTCGCAGTATCCGACCCACCACTGACAATCAACTCCCGCTCGCGGCGCGGGCGGCGCCGCGGCACCGGCGGCAGCTCCTGTCCCGGCAGCGGCGGTACGGGGAATCCGCCCGCCATCGCGTCGAAGCCCGCGCTCTTGGCGGCGGCGGGCCGCTCGGCGCTCTTCGCCTTCTCGCGGAACATGTCGGCGACGAAGGAGAGCAGCAGCAGCGCGAGGACGCCGCCGCCGATGTAGAGGGCGATGTCGGCGAAGTCGTAGTTCTCGTTCCTGAGGGTCCGTACGGTCGCGACGAGCATCAGCCAGACCACGGAGACCGGGATGAGGACCTTCCAGCCGAGCTTCATCAGCTGGTCGTAGCGGACGCGGGGCAGCGTGCCGCGCAGCCAGATGAAGAAGAACAGCAGCAGCTGGACCTTGACGACGAACCAGAGCAGCGGCCACCAGCCGTGGTTCGCGCCCTCCCAGAACGTGCTGACCGGCCACGGGGCCCGCCAGCCGCCCAGGAAGAGCGTCGTGGCGACGGCCGAGACCGTCACCATGTTCACGTACTCGGCCAGCATGAACATCGCGAACTTGATCGACGAGTACTCGGTGTTGAAACCGCCGACCAGGTCGCCCTCGGACTCCGGCATGTCGAAGGGAGCGCGGTTGGTCTCGCCGACCATCGTCACGATGTAGATCAGGAAGGAGACCGGCAGCAGGACGATGTACCAGCGGTCGTGCTGCTGCTCGACGATCGTCGAGGTCGACATCGACCCCGAGTAGAGGAACACCGAGGCGAAGGCGGCGCCCATGGCGATCTCGTACGAGATCATCTGCGCGCAGGAGCGCAGTCCGCCGAGCAGCGGATAGGTGGATCCGGAGCTCCAGCCCGCCAGCACGATGCCGTAGATGCCGACCGAGGCGATCGCGAGGATGTAGAGGACCGCGATCGGCAGGTCGGTGAGCTGCATCGTGGTGCGCTGGCCGAAGATCGAGATCTCGTTGCCGGCGGGTCCGAAGGGGATCACCGCGATCGCCATGAAGGCCGGGATGGCCGCGACGATCGGCGCGAGGACGTAGACCACCTTGTCCGCGCGCTTGACGATGATGTCTTCCTTGAGCATCAGCTTCATGCCGTCGGCGAGCGACTGGAGCATGCCCCACGGGCCGTGCCGGTTGGGGCCGATGCGCAGCTGCATCCAGGCGACGACCTTGCGCTCCCACACGATGGAGAACAGCACGGTCAGCATCAGGAAGGCGAAGCAGAAGACGGCCTTGATGCCGACGAGCCACCAGGGGTCGCGGCCGAACAACGAGAGGTCTTCAGCGGCGAGGTACAAGCTCATGCCTCCACCTCCTTGGGGGCCTCGCCGGCGGGCTGCGCCGGGCCGATGCGGACGAGGGAGCCCGGCAGCGAGCCGGTGTCGGAGGCGACGCCGCCGCCGGCGGAGTTCAGCGGGAGCCAGACCACCCGGTCGGGCATCTCCGTGATCAGCAGCGGGAGTCCGACCGTGCCGGCGGGGCCGGTCACGGCGAGGACGTCGCCGTCCTTGACGCCGGCTTCGGCGGCCGTGGCGG
Source organism: Streptomyces luteolifulvus (assembly GCF_008806595.1). Classification (GTDB taxonomy): domain Bacteria; phylum Actinomycetota; class Actinomycetes; order Streptomycetales; family Streptomycetaceae; genus Streptomyces; species Streptomyces luteolifulvus. The sequence goes on from NZ_VZRB01000016.1 coordinate 41,851, forward strand.
CCGACACGCGCGCGTGGGCGGCGTGCCGGGTGCCGGCGAGGGCCGCGTCGCCCTGCTGGAGGACGCCCTGGTCGAGCAGCAGACGGTGCCCGGCCAGCACGGCTTCGCCGGCGGCCGGCCGCGGCAGCACGGCCGCCGTCTCCAGTGGGTCGGTGCCCCGCGGGCCGTCCCAGGCGCCGAGCCGGTCCATCTCCGCACGCGCAGTGCGCAGATCCGGCAGACCCAGGTGTACGTCCATGGCGTCGGCCAGCATCTGCAGTACGCGCGCGTCGGTGGGCGCCGGGCGGCGGGTCATCTGGTCGGGCTTGAGCGCGGCCTCGAACAGGCGCGCGCGGCCTTCCCAGTTGAGGAAGGTGCCGGCCTTCTCGGCGGCCGCGGCCACCGGCAGGACGACGTCCGCGTGCTCGGTGACCTCGCCGGGCCGCAGCTCCAGCGACACCAGGAAGTCCACCTCGTGCAGCGCTTCCCGCGCGCGTGCGGGGTCGGGCAGGTCGGCGATCTCCACGCCCGCGACCACGAGGGCCTGAAGTTCGCCCCGGGCGGCTGCCTCGATGATCTGGCCGGTGTCCCGCCCGTAGCGGTCGGGGAGTTCGGCGACACCCCAGGCGGCGGCGACCTCCTCACGCGCGCGTGCGTCGATGGCCGGACGCCCGCCCGGCAGCAGCGACGGCAGCGCGCCCGCCTCGATCGCCCCGCGCTCCCCTGCCCGGCGCGGAATCCACACCAGCTGGGCGCCGATCGCGGACGCGGCCCGTACGGCGGCGGTGAGGCCCCCGGTGACCGCCGCCAGCCGCTCACCGACGACGATCACGGCGCCCTCGGCGCGCAGCGCCTCGGCCGCCTCCGTTCCGCCGTCCTCCAGGCCGACGCCGCTCGCGAGCGCGTCCAGCCACTCGGTCTCGGTGCCGGGAGCCGCGGGCAGCAGGGTGCCGCCCGCCTTCTCCAGACCGCGCGTCGCGTGCGTGGCGAGGGAGAACACCTTCTGCCCGCGCTTGCGCCAGGCCTTCCTCAGCCGCAGGAAGATCCCGGGCGCCTCCTCCTCCGCCTCGAACCCGACCAGCAGGACGGCGGGCGCCTTCTCCAGCGAGGTGTAGGTGACGCCCGTACCGTCGAGGTCCCGGCCGCGCCCGGCGATCCGGGCGGCCAGGAAGTCGGCCTCCTCGCCGCTGTGCACGCGCGCGCGGAAGTCGATGTCGTTGGTGTCGAGCGCCACGCGCGCGAACTTGCTGTACGCGTAGGCGTCCTCGACGGTGAGGCGGCCACCGGTCAGCACGCCGGTGCTGCCGCGCGAGGCGAGCAGCCCCTGAGCGGCGATCTGCAGCGCCTCCGGCCAGGACGCCGGTACGAGCTCGCCCTCGGGGTTGCGCACCAGAGGCGTGTCGAGCCGGTCGCGCTGCTGCGCGTACCGGAACGCGAAACGCCCCTTGTCGCAGATCCACTCCTCGTTGACCTCGGGGTCGTCGGCGGCGAGCTTCCGCATGACCTTGCCGCGCCGGTGGTCGGTGCGGGTGGCACAGCCGCCGGAGCAGTGCTCGCAGACGGAGGGCGAGGAGACGAGGTCGAAGGGCCGGGAGCGGAAGCGGTACGCCGCCGAAGTCAGCGCGCCGACCGGGCAGATCTGGATGGTGTTGCCGGAGAAGTACGACTCGAAGGGGTCGCCCTCACCGGTGCCGACCTGCTGCAGCGCGCCCCGCTCCAGCAGCTCGATCATCGGGTCGCCCGCGACCTGGTTGGAGAAGCGCGTGCAGCGCGCGCACAGCACGCACCGCTCACGGTCGAGCAGCACCTGCGTGGAGATCGGCACGGGCTTCTCGTACGTCCGCTTCTTGCCGTCGAAGCGGGACTCGGCGTTGCCGTGCGACATCGCCTGGTTCTGCAGCGGGCACTCGCCGCCCTTGTCGCAGACCGGGCAGTCCAGCGGGTGGTTGATGAGGAGCAGCTCCATCACACCGTGCTGGGCCTTCTCGGCGACGGGCGAGGTGAGGTGCGTCTTCACCACCATTCCGTCGGTGCAGGTGATGGTGCACGACGCCATCGGCTTGCGCTGGCCCTCCACCTCGACCATGCACTGGCGGCAGGCGCCGACCGGGTCGAGGAGCGGGTGGTCGCAGAAGCGGGGGACCTCGATGCCGAGCAGCTCGGCGGCCCGGATGACCAGGGTGCCCTTGGGCACGCTGATCTCGGCGCCGTCGATCGTCAGTGAGACGAGGTCCTCCGGCGGGACCGCCGCCTCTCCCCCTCCGGAGGGAGCGCTGGTGGTCACGGTCATGCGTTCACCTCCGTGCGGTCGGCCCAGGCCGTCGACCGGGCAGGGTCGAAGGGGCAGCCGCGGCCCGTGATGTGCTGCTCGTACTCCTCGCGGAAGTACTTGAGCGAGGAGAAGATCGGCGAGGCGGCACCGTCGCCGAGGGCGCAGAACGACTTGCCGTTGATGTTGTCGGCGATGTCGTTGAGCTTGTCGAGGTCGGACATGACGCCCTTGCCCGCTTCGATGTCGCGCATCAACTGCACGAGCCAGTACGTCCCTTCGCGGCAGGGTGTGCACTTGCCGCAGGACTCATGGGCGTAGAACTCGGTCCAGCGGGTGACGGCGCGCACGACGCAGGTCGTCTCGTCGAAGCACTGGAGAGCTTTTGTGCCGAGCATGGAACCCGCGGCGCCCACTCCTTCGTAATCAAGAGGGACGTCGAGATGCTCGTCGGTGAACATCGGGGTCGAGGAGCCGCCCGGCGTCCAGAACTTGAGGCGATGCCCGGGTCGCATTCCACCGCTCATGTCCAGGAGCTGACGGAGCGTGATGCCGAGCGGAGCCTCGTACTGGCCCGGACTGGCGACATGGCCGCTGAGCGAGTAGAGCGTGAAGCCCGGGGACTTCTCGCTGCCCATCGACCTGAACCAGTCTTTGCCCTTGTGCAGGATCGCGGGAACCGACGCGATGGACTCGACGTTGTTCACCACAGTCGGGCAGGCATAGAGGCCTGCCACAGCAGGGAAGGGGGGACGGAGCCGCGGTTGACCCCGGCGGCCTTCGAGCGAGTCGAGCAGCGCGGTCTCCTCACCGCAGATGTACGCACCCGCGCCCGCGTGCACGGTGAGCTGGAGGTCGAGCCCGCTGCCGAGGATGTTCTCGCCGAGGTAGCCCGCCGCGTAGGCCTCAGCGACGGCCGAGTGCAACCGCCGCAGCACGGGGACGACTTCACCACGCAGATAGATGAAGGCATGCGAAGACCTGATGGCGTAACACGCGATGACGATGCCCTCGATGAGGCTGTGCGGGTTCGCGAAGAGGAGCGGGATGTCCTTGCAGGTTCCCGGCTCCGACTCGTCGGCGTTGACAACTAGATAGTGCGGCTTTCCATCCCCCTGGGGAATGAACTGCCATTTCATTCCCGTGGGGAATCCCGCGCCGCCGCGGCCGCGCAGACCGGAGTCCTTGACGTACGCGATGAGGTCGTCCGGCGACATGGCCAGCGCCTTGCGGAGTCCCTCGTACCCCTCGTGCCTTCGGTAGGCGTCCAGCGTCCAGGACTTGTCCTCGTCCCAGAAGGCCGACAGCACGGGTGCGAGCAGCTTCTCGGGGCTGGTGTCTTTGATCTCGGGTGCCAAGGTCATCACTCCCCCTCCTCGGCGACAGGCCCTGCCGGGTGGGCGGGGTCGGAGGCCGATGTCTCCTCCGGCGCGTCGTGCGAGCTGAGGTGCTCGGTCGGCGACGGCTCGTGCACCGCCCTGTCCTGCGGCTCCTCGTGCGGACCGCCGTCCCGCGGATGGACCACGCGCGCGGGTGCGGCCTCTCCCCTGGCCAGGCGGAGGCCCACCAGCGAGGCGGGTCCCGCGCTGCCGCTCGCCTCGACGGCTCCGTCCCGCTCGTCGGGGAAGCCCGCGAGGATCCGCGAGGTCTCCTTGAAGGTGCACAGCGGCGCCCCGCGCGTGGGCTCGACCGGCCGTCCCGCGCGGAGGTCGTCGACCAGGCGTGTGGCGCTCTGCGGGGTCTGGTTGTCGAAGAACTCCCAGTTGACCATCATGACGGGCGCGAAGTCGCAGGCCGCGTTGCACTCGATGTGCTCCAGGGTGACCTTGCCGTCGTCGGTGGTCTCGCCGTTGCCGACGCCCAGGTGCTCCTGCAGGCTCTCGAAGATCGCGTCGCCGCCCATCACCGCGCACAGCGTGTTGGTGCAGACGCCGACCTGGTAGTCACCGCCGGGCCGCCGCCGGTACATGGTGTAGAAGGTGGCGACCGCGGTGACCTCGGCCGAGGTCAGGCCGAGCACCTCCGCGCAGAACTGCATCCCGGTGCGCGAGACATGGCCCTCCTCCGACTGCACGAGATGCAGCAACGGCAGCAGGGCCGAGCGGGAGTCCGGGTAGCGGGCGATGATCTCCCGCGCGTCCGTCTCCAGCCGGGCTCGAACGTCGTCCGGGTAGGCGGGTGCGGGCAGTTCGGGCATGCCCAGGCTGACGCCCCGGTCAGAAGAACTGGTGGTCACCGGTCGACGCCTCCCATCACGGGGTCGATGGACGCGACGGCGACGATGACGTCGGCGACCTGGCCGCCCTCGCACATCGCCGCCATGGCCTGCAGATTGGTGAAGGACGGGTCGCGGAAGTGGACCCGGTAGGGGCGGGTGCCGCCGTCGGACACGGCATGCACCCCGAGTTCGCCCTTGGGCGACTCGACCGCCACGTACGCCTGTCCCGGCGGGACGCGGAAGCCTTCGGTCACCAGCTTGAAGTGGTGGATCAGGGCCTCCATGGAGGTGCCCATGATCTTCTTGATGTGGTCGAGGGAGTTGCCGAGCCCGTCGGGTCCCAGGGCAAGCTGGGCGGGCCAGGCGATCTTCTTGTCGGCGACCATGACCGGGCCGGGCTGCAGCCGGTCCAGGCACTGCTCGACGATCCTGAGCGACTGGCGCATCTCCTCCAGACGCACCAGGAAGCGGCCGTAGGAGTCGCAGCTGTCGGCGGTCGGGACGTCGAAGTCGTACGTCTCGTAGCCGCAGTACGGCTGTGCCTTGCGCAGGTCGTGCGGCAGGCCGGCGGAGCGCAGGATCGGGCCGGTGGCGCCGAGGGCCATGCAGCCGGCCAGGTCGAGATGGCCGATCTCCTGCATACGGGCCTTGAAGATGGGGTTCCCGGTGGCGAGCTTGTCGTACTCCGGGAGGTTCTTCTTCATCTTCTTCACGAACTCGCGGATGTGGTCCACCGCGCCGGGCGGCAGGTCCTGGGCGAGTCCGCCGGGGCGGATGTACGCGTGGTTCATCCTGAGGCCCGTGATGAGCTCGTAGATGTCGAGAATCATTTCACGATCACGGAATCCGTAGATCATGATCGTGGTGGCGCCGAGCTCCATACCGCCGGTGGCGATGCAGACCAGGTGCGAGGACATCCGGTTCAGCTCCATCAGGAGCACCCGGATGATCTCGGCCCGCTCGGTGATCTGGTCCTCGATGCCGAGGAGCTTCTCGACGGCGAGGCAGTAGGCGGTCTCGTTGAAGAAGGACGTCAGGTAGTCCATGCGCGTCACGAACGTGGTGCCCTGCGTCCATGTGCGGTACTCGAGGTTCTTCTCGATGCCGGTGTGGAGGTAGCCGATGCCGCAGCGGGCCTCGGTGACCGTCTCGCCCTCGATCTCCAGGATCAGGCGGAGCACTCCATGGGTGGAGGGGTGCTGCGGACCCATGTTGACGACGATGCGCTCGTCGTCGGCGCGGGCCGCGGACTGGACGACCTCGTCCCAGTCGCCACCGGTCACCGTATATACGGTGCCCTCGGTGGTCTCACGGGCCGATGCTGACTGCGTGCTCACGAGTACGACCTCCGCTGGTCCGGAGCCGGGATCTGGGCGCCCTTGTACTCGACGGGGATGCCGCCGAGGGGGTAGTCCTTGCGCTGCGGGTGGCCCTGCCAGTCGTCCGGCATCATGATCCGCGTCAGCGCCGGGTGGCCGTCGAAGACGATGCCGAAGAAGTCGTAGGTCTCGCGCTCGTGCCAGTCGTTGGTCGGGTAGACGGGGACCAGGGACGGGATGCGCGGGTCGGCGTCCGGTGCGCTGACTTCGAGGCGGATCAGCCGGTTGTGGGTGATCGAGCGCAGGTGGTAGACGGCGTGCAGCTCGCGGCCCTTGTCCTGCGGGTAGTGGACACCGCTCACGCCGGTGCAGAGCTCGAAGCGCAGGGCGGGATCGTCGCGCAGGGTCCGGGCGACGCGCAGCAGATGCTCGCGCTCGATGTGGAAGGTCAGCTCGCCGCGGTCGACGATCGTCTTCTCGATCGCGTTGTCGGGCAGCAGGCCCTGTTCCTCCAGGGCGCCCTCGAGTTCGTCGGCGACCTCGTCGAACCAGCCGCCGTAGGGGCGGCTCGCCGGTCCCGGGAGGCGGACCGAGCGGACCAGGCCGCCGTAGCCGGAGGTGTCGCCGCCGTTGTTGGCGCCGAACATGCCGCGCTGGACGCGGATCTCCTCGCCGCCCTCGCCGCGCTGGCCGGGGAGGTTGGAGGCGCCGAGGTCCTTCTCGGGGTTCACCCCGTCCGCGGAACCGTTCGCGCCGTTGGTGCCGTTCGCGTCGCTCACCGCAGCAGCCCCTTCATCTCGATCGTCGGCAGGGCCTTGAGTGCCGCTTCCTCCGCCTCGCGGGCCGCTTCCTCGGCGTTCACGCCGAGCTTGGAGGTCTGGATCTTCTGGTGGAGCTTGAGGATCGCGTCCAGCAGCATCTCCGGCCGTGGCGGGCAGCCGGGCAGATAGATGTCGACCGGCACGATGTGGTCGACGCCCTGGACGATCGCGTAGTTGTTGAACATGCCGCCCGAGGAGGCGCAGACCCCCATGGAGATCACCCACTTGGGGTTCGGCATCTGGTCGTAGACCTGCCGCAGCACCGGCGCCATCTTCTGGCTGACCCGGCCGGCGACGATCATCAGGTCCGCCTGGCGCGGTGAGCCGCGGAAGACCTCCATGCCGAAGCGCGCCAGGTCGTAGCGGCCGGCGCCGGTGGTCATCATCTCGATGGCGCAGCAGGCGAGGCCGAATGTGGCGGGGAAGACGGACGCCTTGCGCACCCAGCCCGCGGCCTGCTCGACGGTGGTCAGCAGGAAGCCGCTCGGCAGCTTTTCTTCGAGTCCCATGTCCTAAATGCCCCTCAGTCCCATTCCAGACCGCCGCGCCGCCATACGTACGCGTACGCGACGAAGACGGTGAGCACGAAGAGCAGCATCTCCACGAGCCCGAAAACACCCAGGGCGTCGAAAGTGACGGCCCAGGGATAGAGGAAGACGATCTCGATGTCGAAGACGATGAAGAGCATCGCCGTCAGGTAGTACTTGATGGGGAAACGCCCGCCGCCGGCCGGCGTGGGGGTCGGCTCGATACCGCACTCGTAAGCCTCGAGCTTGGCCCGGTTGTACCGCTTCGGACCGATCAGCGTGGCCATGACCACGGAGAAGATCGCAAAGCCTGCCCCGAGGGCTCCCAGTACGAGGATGGGCGCATACGCGTTCACCGCTCCTCGCTCCTCTCAGTCGGCACTGACTGCTGGCGATGATGCCTGGCTCACTTGCACCTCACCTGCCCCACGAACCCCGCTCGTCCCCGCGAAGATCGAGAACATGTGAAGCAACTCACAAGCCCAACTGCCTCGCATCTTATGCCTGCCGCTCTGTGATCTGCGACACGGGGTATTACCGAAGCTTTGTGATCTCCACCACCCGACGAACGATCATGAACGGGAATGACCGGCGATCTTCACACAAGAAGCGTCCGAGCGATCACCAGAGGTGACATTTTTGTTCATCCGTGCAGGTAGGGGGGGCGTCTCAATATCAAGAGACTTCCGCTGCATGCAAATTGGTGCTGGACGCACCCCGCTGATACCGGACCGCGTTCACACGTCAGAGGGAGACGGGCGGGTCGATGTGGACGTGTGCACGCGTTCACGAGCGGATCCCGGTCGTGACCCAGCCGCGACCTGGCCGTGATCTCCGCGCGAGACGCGACGCCGGCCGTAATCGTTGCGTGACCTCCGCCACATCCCCGAGGGGGCGGGAGAGGGAGGCTTGGCCACCGACCGCAACAAGTGGTAGGCGGAGGGCAATTAGGACGTAAGGACGAAAGGGCGTGATCACAGGCTTGATCACGTGAGTCCGCTTTGTCCGTTACGGCGTCAATAAAGAGTGAGGGACGGGGAATTTGGGGCTCCCATTGAGCAACTGTGGCGCACCACACGTTTCTTGAAGGTATGGAGGAGCCCCTGATACCGCTTGTACCCATGTCCCACACCGCTCACATACGAAGCCACCGGAAGCCCCGCCGCAGCGCGTCGAAAATCGCGATGCGGGCCGGAGTTGCCGGTGGCGTCCTCAGCACCCTGGCAGTGGCCGGGGCGTCCGGCGCGGCGAACGCTGCCGAGCCGGTGACGCAGACCCTTGAACTGCCCACCCTGACGGCCGACCTGGCCGCTCAGGTCGCCCAGTCCGCGGACGCCACCCAGCAGGCCGCCGCGAACTACGAGCTTGAGGCCGAGCGTGACGCGGCCGCCGCAAAGGCCGCGAAAGAGGCCAAGGCGGACCTCGCTGTGGCGAAGAAGAAGGCGGAGGCCAAGAAGAAGGCCGCCGAGGCCGCGCGCAAGGCAGCCGCGGAGCAGGCCGTGTCGCGCTCCTCGGAGCGGACCACCCTCTCGACCTCCACCAGCACGACCGCGTCGGCCCCCGCCAGCGGCAGCGTCGGCACGGTCATCGCCTTCCTCAAGGCCCAGGTGGGCGACGCATATGTCCTGGGTGCCACCGGCCCCAGCGCGTGGGACTGCTCCAGCCTCGTCCAGGCCGCGTTCAAGCAGGTCGGTGTCGATCTGCCGCGCGTCTCGCAGGACCAGTCGATGGCCGGCACCGACGTGCCGCTGTCGAGCATCCAGGTCGGCGACATCCTCTACTGGGGTGGCAAGGGCTCCGCGTACCACGTGGGCGTGTACATCGGGAACGGTCAGTACCTGGACGCCGCCAACCCCTCCAAGGGCGTTGTCATCCAGCAGCTGTCCGGGTATCCGGCCTCGGGCGCGGTCCGCGTCCTCTGAGCCGTACGACTCGCCGGAAGGGCCGCAGCCGCTCGGGGGCAGCGGCCCTTCGGGCTCATTCCCGGCCGGGCTTCGGGTTCGTGTCCCGGCCTGGCTTCGGGTTCATGTCCCGGCCGGGCTTCCGGCTCATCCCAAGTCGAAGGTGTTGGGCAGGCCCAGCCGGTAGCGCACCTCGTCGATCCGTTTCAGGGGTTCCATCTCCGGCGGGCGGTAGAGCTCCTGGACGCGACACCGCTCGGCGTCCGAATTATCCGCATCCAGCAGCGCGTTGACGGCCCGGCGCGCGGACTCGTTGGCGCCCTCCATCGTCGCGAGGTCCACATCGGTGCGGACGTAGTCGCCCGCGAGGAAGAAGTTGGGAACCCGGGTGGCCGCCGAAGGCCGGTTGTAGAGCGTGCCCGTGGGGTGGATGAGGAGCTGTTCGCGGTTCTGCGGGTCGGGGCCGCCGAGGCCCGTCACCGCCGGGTCCATGAACCAGCCGAGACGGTCGTCGTCCGTGAGCGTCGTCTTGCCGGCGTCGTTCAGGCCGTCCTTCAGCTGGGCCCAGAGCTCGGCGACGACCTCCTCCTTGGTGCACTCCTTGGCCGTCTTGCCGTACAGGATGCCGGGCCTGTCCCACTCGGAGATGATCGCGGACAGACAGTCGCGGGCCCGCCCGTCGCCGTAGTCGCGTGAAAAGTCCCGTACGTCCCAGAACTGGGCCTGTCCGACGCCCGTCACCGACCAGGGTGAGTCGAGGCAGTTGATGTGGCCGTGCACGACGGGCGTGGGTGTGCGCAGGTAGAACATCACGCCGGTCATCCAGTCCGTCCGCAGGGCGTCACAGCGCGCGAGCTGCGGGTCGGCCGCGCGCAGGGCCCGCCCCCAGGTCGTACGCGCGTGCTCGACGGGCAGCGCACAGACGTAGTGATCGGCCGTGACCGTGCGCTCCTGGCCGCCGTCGGGGGCGGACACCCGTACGCCGGTCACCCGCCCGCCCTCGTACAGCACCTCGCGCACCTGGGCGCCGAGGACGAACTCGACACCGAGGGAGCGCAGATACGTCTCCCAGGGATCGATCCACGCCTCGTTCGTGGGGGCGTTGAGGACCCGGTCGATGTCGGCGTCACCGTCCAGGCCGCGGCCGAGCACGCCCCAGAGGATGAGGGCCTCGATGATGATCCGGCCGACCGTTCTCGTCGACGCCACCTCCGCGCGGGTGGCGACGAGATTGCGGGTCTGGCCGATGCCGAGAAGCGTCCGGTACTCCTCGCTCATCTCCTCCGCCCGGATGAAGTCCCACCACGACACCTTCTCCCACTGGCCCTCGCGGCGGGCGTCGCAGCTCGTGAGGTGGACGAGGACCCGGTCGGCGAAGTAGGCCGCCTCGTGGGCCGGCAGGCGGGTGCCCAGGTCCAGGACGGACAGGATCTGGTCGCGGATCCAGGACAGAGTGAGGAAGCCGGGGGCGGGCGGGCTCGTGACACGGCGCAGGGGGACGTGCAGGTCCGGGCGGCCCGAGTCGCGCGCGAACAACTCCTCGGTGCCGTTGCGGAGGTTGTCGTGGACGCCGTTCGCGTTGCCGGGGAAGGGGATGCGGCGCATCGTGTCCGGCAGGTTCCGGTAGAAGCCGGGGAAGAAGCGGAAGCCGTGCTCGGCGGGAAGGGGCCCCCGGCCGCCGGCCGCCGTGCCGGGGACGTCCATCGAGCGGGCCTTGCCGCCGAGGGTGTCGTAGTACTCGTAGACGGTGACGCCGTAGCCGCGTTCGGCGAGTTCATGGGCGGCGCTGAGGCCCGAGACACCGCCGCCGAGCACGGCGACACGTCTGCCGGAGGCGGCACTCGCGCCTCCGGCAGGCCATAAGGCGAGGGTGCCCGCCACTCCCCCGGCACCCGCGAGGAAGGATCTGCGGGTGCGGCCGGTGCGGTCCTGGGGCTGCTCGGTGTGTTCTGTTGTCATGAGTACCGGAGGGTAGGGAGGGGCGGCGGAGGCCGGAACCCCGTTTCCCGGCCACCCACAGCACCCTCACAAACCCGGCGGATTCAGGGGCACCTGCCGCCGTCGGCGCTCACGCCTTGGGCGCCACCTTGCTCAGCCCGTTGATGATCCGGTCCATCGCGTCGCCGCCCGTCGGGTCGGTGAGGTTGGCGAGGAGCTTGAGGGTGAACTTCATCAGGAGCGGGTGGGTCAGGCCGCGCTGGGTCGCGATCTTCATGACTTTCGGGTTGCCGATGAGCTTCACGAAGGCGCGGCCCAGCGTGTAGTAGCCGCCGTAGGTCTCCTTGAGGATGCGCGGGTAGTGCTGCAGGGCCGTCTCCCGCTGCGCGGGCGTGGAGCGGGCGTGGGCCTGGACGATGACGTCGGCGGCGATCTGGCCGGACTCCATGGCGTAGGCGATGCCCTCGCCGTTGAAGGGGTTCACCAGCCCGCCGGCGTCGCCGACCAGCAGCAGCCCCCGTGTGTAGTGGGGTTGCCGGTTGAAGGCCATGGGGAGCGCGGCACCGCGGATCGGGCCAGTCATGTTGTCCGGGGTGTAGCCCCAGTCCTCCGGCATGGACGCACACCACGCCTTCAGGACCTCGCGCCAGTCCAGTTCCTTGAAGGAGTCGGAGGTGTTGAGCACACCCAGTCCGACGTTGGAGGTCCCGTCGCCCATGCCGAAGATCCAGCCGTAGCCCGGCAGCAGCCGGTCCTCGGCTCCGCGCCGGTCCCACAGTTCGAGCCAGGACTCCAGGTAGTCGTCCTCATGGCGCGGCGAGGTGAAGTACGTACGGACCGCCACGCCCATCGGACGGTCCTCGCGGCGGTGCAGGCCCATCGCGAGGGACAGCCGGGTGGAGTTGCCGTCGGCCGCCACGACGAGGGGCGCGTGGAAGGTGACCTCCCGCTTCTCCTCGCCGAGTTTGGCGTGGACGCCGGTGATACGGCCGGTGCGGTCGTCGACGATCGGCGCGCCCACGTTGCAGCGCTCGTACAGCCGTGCCCCCGCCTTCTGGGCCTGGCGGGCGAGCTGCTCGTCGAAGTCGTCGCGCTTGCGGACGAGGCCGTAGTCGGGGAAGGAGGCGAGATCCGGCCAGTCCAGTTGGAGGCGGACGCCGCCGCCGATGATGCGCAGACCCTTGTTGCGCAGCCAGCCGGCCTCCTCCGAGACGTCGATGCCCATCGCCACGAGCTGCTTGACCGCACGTGGGGTGAGCCCGTCGCCGCAGACCTTCTCGCGCGGGAACTCGGTCTTCTCCAGGAGGAGTACGTCGAGACCGGACTTGGCGAGGTGATACGCGGTCGTGGAGCCGGCAGGCCCCGCGCCGACGACGATCACATCGGCAGTGTTCTCGGAGAGGGGCTCGGTCACGGCGGGATCTCCCCATGTTCAAAATCAGCGTGCCGACCGGCACCGGACATGGGCAGTCTATTCAGCGATACCGATCACCCGGCTGAAGGGCTGCCCCCATGAACCGAGCTCTGCCCGTAGTACGGCTGCGCGTACCCACCGACGAGGACGCCGTCACCTGGCACCGGATCTTCGACGACCCGGATGTCATGGAGTTTCACGGCGGTAAGCCGTCGGAATTGTCCGTCTACGAGGAGCTCACCGCCCGCCAGCGCCGGCACGACGCCGAGCTCGGCTTCTGTCTGTGGACCATGCTCGACGCGTCGGATCGGGTCATGGGTTTCACCGGTGCACAGCCGTGGCCGCAGGACTGGGGCCCGAAGGGCGAGATCGAGATCGGCTGGCGGCTGGGCCGGGAGTACTGGGGCAAGGGGTACGCCACCGCGGCCGCGCGGATGACGCTGGAGCGGGTGCGCGCCGCGGGCGTGCCGACCGTGGTGGCGATGGTGCTCGCCCGCAACACCCGGTCGATCGCGGTGACGCGGCGGCTGGGCATGCGTCTCGACGAGGTGTTCGTGACGCCGGCGCCGGAGCAGGAGGGGCACTGCTATCGGCTCGATCTCGCAGATGGTGACGCAGGGTAATCGACTGTTACAGAAAGACATCTGCCGCTTCCGGACGGTACCCGGCGGGAGTTACCCTGCCGGTACCGCTGGGGGTGACGTCTGTGCATATATCGCCCAAGACACCCGAAGTGCGCGTACCGCGACTCGTCGGTCTCATGGCCGTGGACGCGCGCAGAACCGCCGACGCACGCGGGGTACTGCTCGCCGCGCCCGACCGGCCCGACTTCCATCTGACCGTCGTCGACTACGTCGTACGGCAGTACCCGCTGCCCGGCGTCGAGGTGCCGCGCGGGGCCGTCGTCACGGTGTGGTTCGACTTCGGCGAGGGTGAGGGCGGCGGGGGCGCAGGAGTGCGCGAGCCGCGCCTGCCGCGTCCGCCGAGCGGCGGGCTCCAGCGGGAGCTCGACGAGCCGGGCGATCCGTACGCGGTCGTGGTGTGACGGGGCCGAGCGCGGTCGTGGTGTGACGGGCCGTACGCCGTCCTCGTACGACCTCGTACGACGGAGCGGCGGGGCTCAGCTCTCCTTGTACCCCCGGTGCAGGGCCACGATCCCGCCCGTCAGGTTCCGCCAGGCCACCTTCGACCAGCCGGCCTTCTGCAGACGCTCGGCGAGGGCGGGCTGGTCGGGCCAGGCGCGGATGGATTCGGCGAGGTAGACGTATGCGTCGGGGTTCGAGGACACGGCGCGGGCGACCGGCGGGAGGGCGCGCATCAGGTACTCGGTGTAGACCGTACGGAAGGGCGCCCAGGTCGGGTGCGAGAACTCGCAGATCACCACCCGGCCGCCCGGCTTGGTCACCCGGTACATCTCGCGCAGCCCGGCGTCCGTGTCCTGCACGTTGCGCAGCCCGAAGGAGATGGTGACGGCGTCGAAGGTGTCGTCCCGGAACGGCAGCTTCGTCGCGTCGCCCGCGGTGAACGGCAGCCAGGGGTGCCGCTGCTTGCCCACCCGCAGCATGCCGAGGGAGAAGTCGCAGGGGACGACATACGCGCCGGTACGGGCGAACGGCAGCGAGGAGGTGGCCGTACCGGCGGCCAGGTCCAGGACCTTCTGGGCCGGCCGGGCGTCGACGGCCCTCGCGACCTCCTTGCGCCACACCCGGTCCTGGCCGAGCGACAGCACGTCGTTGGTCAGGTCGTACCGTTCCGCCACGTCGTCGAACATCGAGGCGACTTCGTGCGGCTGCTTGTTCAGGGAAGCGCGGGTCACCCCGCCATTCTTGCAGCACGCCCGCACGGGACTCACGGGAGGAGTGCGGCACGGTGCGGCACGGCGGCTCGCTGGATGGTCAGCGGCGCCGGTACACCAGCCGCCCGTCCACCACGGTGGCCACGCACGTTCCCGCGCCGCGCTCCGCGAGTTCGGCCTCGTCCCGTACGTCGAACACGGCGAACCGGGCGGCGGAGTTCCGCTCCCTCGGGGCCGCGAACTCCACCGGCAGCCCGGAGTCGTACGGGTCGAGGGCGGGTGTCCCACCGGGGCGTCCGACCCGGCCCACGATCAGGAACCCGGAGCGGCGCACGGCGTCCCGCACCGCGCGGATGCGCAGTTCCTCACAGGCTGCCCCGACCGTTCCGTGGGCCAGCATGCGCTGCACCGCGCGCCGGGCGCCGGCACCCCAGCGGGCGTCGTCCATGGCGAGCGCCGCCAGCGCGTCCCCGGTCAGCGGCTCGGTGCCCAGCTCGTCGGCCTCGCGCGGATCCGGGTGGTAGGCCTCCTCCAGCAGCTCACTGCCGTGCGGATTGATCAGTCCGGGCGTCAGGATGCCGGGCCATTTCCGCACCCTCGCCGCCGGATGGGCGGCGACGAGCTCCTCCAGCGGCCCGGCGCCGGCGATCCAGACGCCCTCGACAGCGAGCGCCCGGCCGTGGGAGTCCGCGTGAATCGTCAGCACGAGTACGTCAGTTGGAGGCGAGCAGCTTCAGCTCGGGGTGCGCGGTCCCGCCCTCGATCGCGGTGGACGAGATGTGGGACATGACCCGCTCGTCGACGGGGTCGTTCGCCGGGTCGTCGTGCACGACGAGGTGCTCGTACGTCGTCGAGCGCTGGGCCGGCACCCGCCCCGCCTTGCGGATCAGATCGATGATCTCCAGCCGGTTGGAGCGGTGCTTGGCGCCGGCGGAGGAGACGACGTTCTCCTCCAGCATGATCGAGCCGAGGTCGTCGGCGCCGTAGTGCAGGGAGAGCTGGCCGACCTCCTTGCCCGTCGTCAGCCAGGAGCCCTGGATATGGGCGATGTTGTCCATGAACAGCCGCGCGATCGCGATCATCCGCAGATACTCGAACAGCGTGGTTTGCGTGCGGCCCTTCAGGTGGTTGTTCTCGGGCTGGTAGGTGTACGGGATGAAGGCCCGGAAGCCGCCGGTGCGGTCCTGCACGTCCCGGATCATCCGCAGATGCTCGATGCGCTCGGCGTTGGTCTCGCCCGTGCCCATGAGCATCGTCGACGTGGACTCGACGCCCAGCCTGTGCGCCGCCTCCATGATCTCCAGCCAGCGCTCGCCGCTCTCCTTCAGCGGGGCGATTGCCTTGCGGGGCCGCTCGGGAAGGAGCTCGGCGCCGGCACCGGCGAAGGAGTCGAGGCCGGCGGCGTGGATCCGGGTGATGGCCTCCTCGACCGACACCTTGGAGATCCGGGCCATGTGCTCGACCTCGCTCGCCCCCAGGCTGTGGATGACGAGCTGCGGGAACTCCTTCTTGATGGCGGAGAAGTGCTTCTCGTAGTACTCGACGCCGTAGTCCGGGTGGTGACCGCCCTGGAACATGATCTGCGTACCGCCGAGTTCGACGGTCTCCGCGCACCGGCGCAGGATGTCGTCCAGGTCGCGGGTCCAGCCCTTGGCGGTGTCCTTGGGGGCCGCGTAGAAGGCGCAGAACTTGCACGCCGTGACGCACACGTTCGTGTAGTTGATGTTGCGCTCGATGATGTACGTCGCGATGTGCTCGGTCCCCGCGTACCTGCGGCGGCGTACGGCGTCGGCGGCGGCGCCGAGCGCGTGCAGCGGGGCGTCGCGGTAGAGGTCGAGCGCCTCCTCGGGGGTGATCCGTCCGCCGGCCGCGGCACGGTCGAGCACTGACTGGAGGTCGGCCTTCTCGGTCACCGGGGCGTCCCTTTCGTAAGGGTTGTGGACAGACCGAACCAGCCTACGCCAGGCGTTTTACGGGACGGACGTCAGGCCGCGCACGCGCCGCGACGTCAGGCCATGCACGCGCCGGGGCATCACGCCGTGTAGGCGCCGATGAGAAGCCCGGCGTACGCGCCCGCGATCAGGAAGGGCCCGAACGGGATGGCCGTCTTGCGCCCGGCCCGCCGCGCGACGACCAGGGCGCCGCCGTACAGCGCCCCCAGCAGGAACGCGGCGAAGGTGCCGAGCATCACCGTCGGCCAGCCGTACCAGCCGAGGACGGCGCCCAGGCCGAGCGCCAGCTTCACATCGCCGAAGCCCATGCCACCGGGGTTGATCAGGAACAGCACGAGGAAGCCGCCGCCGAGGGCGAGGGCGGCGAGAAGCGCGGTCAGCCAGTCCCCGGCATGCTCAGGAAGCAGCGTGACCAGGCCCAGCAGCACCAGCGCGGCGGCCGCGAGCGGCAGGGTCAGCATGTCCGGCAGCCGCTGCACCCGGAAGTCGACGACGGCCAGCAGCACTCCGGCCGGCGCGAGCAGCAGCCAGACGGCGACTTCCGGCCGGGGCCCGGTGGCGGCGGCGAGAGCGGCGCAGAGCAGGGCGGTGACCAGGGCGAGGAGGGGCGTGCTGGGACCGTACGCGCCTCTCGTCCCCTGCTCGGGTACTACGACGGCTCCGCTGTCCTCGGCCGGGAGCGCACCGCCGCACTCCCCGCACCGCGCTCGGCCGACCCAGCCGACGACCGGATGCCCGCCCGGGCAGGTGTCCCGCCAGCCCTCCCCCGACGGGACGGAGAACCGGTAGGCCGCCCGGGGCAGCAGCGTCCCCGCCGCCGCGCCCCACAGCGCGGCGGCGGTCACGAGGAGGCCGGTCATCCGGCCGCGGTGACGCCGCCCCGCCACGTCGGCAGCAGCTCGTCGAGCAGCGCCTCGGTGCGCGGCGGCAGGCCGCGGGCCCCGCCGCGGCCGACGAGGTCGGCGGCGAGGGCCTGGAGCCGGTCGGTGTCGTCGGTGGAGTGGGTGGCGCGCAGCAGCTCGTTCCACAGCCGCTCGTCGTCCGGGGCGGTGCGCACCGCCGCGTTCAGGGCCTCGATCGCCTTCTCCGCGCGGTCCTTCTCCAGGTGGAACGCGGACAGCGCGAGCCCGATGTCCGCGACGAGCAGCGGGAGTTGGGCGTCGACGATCTCATGGGTGAGCCAGCGGTAGCGGCCCTCGGGGCGGTCGGCGAGCAGCGGCCCGCGCACCAGCACCAGCGCGTCGGTGAGCAGCCGCCCGCGGACGGCCCGGTTGTCGACGCCCCTGCCCTGGGTGGCCTCGTGGTACAGCGAGCGCAGCACATCCAGGTCGGAGACGACGGACTTGGCGAGGGTGAGCCGGCCGGACGCGTCGGCGGTGAGCCGGGGCGAGCCGTCCGGGTCGGTGCCGAGCCAGGCACGCAACCGTTCGAGGAGTGCCTCGCGCACATCGTCCGTCACGCCGCGCGGCCACAGCGCGGAGGACAGCACCCGCGGGTGCACGCCCTCGCGGTGCAGGAGCAGCAGCGCCAGCGCCTCGTGCAGCAGCGCGCTGCGCTCGCCGTCCGGCGTCTCCAGGCCGATGATCTCGTACGGGCCGACGAGACGCGCGTACACCGCGGGCCGCCCCTGCTCGCTGATGTCGACCAGGAACGGCGGGGTGTTGGTCGGCCCGTCGGGCCCCTGGTCGGGGTCGGCCTGGACGAACAGCTCGACGACGGCCTGCTGCTGGGCCGCCGGCAGCAGCTGGGCGTCGAGTTCGAGCCCGAGGAGCGGGGCGAGCAGCTTGCCCTGGCCGGTTATCTCCATCTCCCAGGCCGCGCCGGGCAGATCGCCGGTCTCGGTGCCGACGAGGTAGCCGATGCCGAGGCGGGAGGCGTCGGCGGCGAGTTCGGCGAGCTTGACGGCGTCCTCGGCGGACGGCTGGGCGGCGAGCAGGACGAGGTGCGGGGCCCAGCGGGTGTGCTGGGCGGGCCCCGTACGGCCGGTGAGAACGGAGTCGTGGCCGGCGGCCCCGAGCGCGCCGCGCCGCTGCCGCGTCTCGGCCTCCATCGTCTCGAGGAGCGCCTCTGTGTCGTCGAGGTGGCGCAGCCGGTTGGGCGCGAGCGGAGTCAGATCCTCCCCGAACCCGACGAGCGTGATGGTCATACGGTCCGACCAGCCGTTGGTGGCGAGTTCGGCGGCGACGGAGGCGAACACGGCGGCCCGGTCGGCCTCGCGGCCGCTCAGGGAGACGATGCCGGGCACGGCCTCCAGGTTGAGCAGCAGGCGCGAGTCGTCCATGGTGCCGAGGCTGACGAGGCCGGGGTACGGGGCGGCGGTGTCGGTGTCGCCGTACTGCTCGGCGTCGCTGCGGGCCAGCAACCAGAACGTCTGGTCCTGCCCGAGCTGCCACGGAGCCGGCGGCTTGCCGGACGGCTGGGCGAGCTGGAGGTGCAGATCGCCGTTGCTCATCCAGGCCGCGTAGACGGTCGGCAGCGGGCGCGACTCGGCGGCGAGGGACGCGGCGAGCCCGCGCAGCGACCGGTCGAGCAGTCGTACGCCCTCGGGGTCGGCGCCGACCAGCAGCGCGTCCTGCACATCCAGGGCGTCCCCGGTCGGCGTGGGCGGCTCCATGCCGCGCCGCCCGCCGACGGCCCCGAGCGCGGACTGCCAGAGCGCGTGCCGCCGCCGGCGACCGAGGGCACCGAGGAGACCTGCGGCGAGGAGGGGGGCGCCGATGAGGGCTTGGGGCAGCCCGAAGGCACTGCTCTCCTGCGCGCTGCCGGCGTGCTGCTGATTCTGTTGCTGACTGTTCTGCTGCCGGTTCTGCTGCTGGTGCTGATCGGGGGCGGGCCGCTGCTGGGGCAGGGAGACATGCGAGGCGCCGGCGCCTGCGCCTGCGCCGCCCTGCTGACCACCACCGCCCTGGGCGTGATCCCCGGTCTTGGCATAGTCGTGGATCTGCTGCTGCACCTGCTGCGAGACGTTGGGCGCCTCGTCGGGCATCTCCACGAGCTCGCCGCCCCGCGCGTCGCCGGGCATCTCCATGATCCAGCCGGGCCGGATGAGGCTGGCCTCGGACAGCCGGGAACCGTCCGGCTGCACACGGTCCTTGTTGAGCTGGAAGATCTCCTTGTACCGGCGCCCGTCACCGAGGTGCCGGTCGGCGATCTCCCAGAGGGAGTCGTGGTGACGCCCCTCGGGCGGCTGGATCCGGTAGTACTTGGTGTCGCCCTTGGCGGTGCCGGCCCCCGCGTCGGCGTGGGCGGCGGCCTGGGAGGCCTGCTCGGCAAGCGCGGCGGCGGTGCTGGCGGCCTGCTCCTGCTGCTGGGCGAACAGACCGGGAGTCTGCTGGGCCGCGGCAACGGTGGGCTTCTGATTCCCCTCCAGGCTCTGCCCGAGCTGCGACAGCCCCGGAGTCAGGCTCGCGGCGGTGGCGCCGACCAGCAGCAGCGCGGCGACGAGCTGCCGGGCGAGCAGCTGACTGGGCCCGGCCCCCGGAACCCGCCCCGGCACGCCCACACCCGACAGCGCGGCCTTCACCTCGACGAGCACACACGCGGTGAACTGGGCCCACGCACACCAGACGACGACGGTGAGGATATGCAGGAAGGTACCGACGGTGACGTCCTGCTTGAGCCAGTCCATCGGCGTGAACTCGCTCGGCAACGGCCACCCGACGAGCACGGCGAGCGCCCCCGGCACACCGATGACCAGAACGAGCAGGGCAACGAAGGCGAAAAACGCCTTCACGAAGTCCCCGAAGCTGCGCCGCCGGACACTGACCGGCTGCGGTGTCCGGTTCCTCGGGCTCGCCGAGCTTCCCGTCGAGCTTGAAGTGCTGCGTCGCGCCATGGCGGGTGTCCTGGGTCGTGTGTGGAAGGGGTGGGTCAGGGGGGTGTGTTGAGCCTACAGAGATCTTAGGGACTGCGACTGACAGCGTCGAAGGTTGGGCGGGGACGGGCCTCGCAGCCACGCCCGCATCCTCATCTTCTGCCCGAGAAGCCCGAGTTGCCCCTGAAGTCATCGCGCCTGCACCCGCAGAATCCCGCCGTTCGCACCCGCGACGCCACACCTCTCACACTCCCCACACATTCCCCCGCGGTTGCTCAACGGCCCCTCTACCGTGCCCTGATAGCTTCGTTCCCTGTCGCATACACGAACCACGGGGGGGAGATCGACTGTGGCCTGCCGCGCCCAACACCGTCGTTGCGAGTGCTGCGGCGTCGGCATCGACACCGTCCGGCGCGAAGCGTCCGGAGATCACTCTCCCCGACAACTTCCAGCTCACCGGCTGCTAGCGATGCGGGCTCGTCGCGAAAGTCAGGGCGCCTCCGGCAACTGCGACGAGGACTGCCAGTAACCCTTCACACAGGGCTCACCACTTCACGCCTCCAAGGAGCGAACCCCGTCATGCCCCGCCCCGCCCCCACCCGCGCGACCCGCAAGAACCTCATAGGCCTCGCCACCCTCGGCATGGCTGCTTCGGCCGCCGCCCTCACAGGGTGCACCGGCGGCACCGACGACGCGGCCGAGCCGACCGCCTCGCCGAGTGCCGCTCCCAAGGGCGCCGTAACCCGCCAGCAGGCAGCGAAGATCGTCGACTTTACCGACTGCTGCGCTGTCCGCAGCGATAGTGAACACCGTTCCGTCCAGTCCGCCTCCCGGGCGCGTCCGCAGCACGAGACGGCGATGGGACACCCTGGTAGGACCAGAGCTGGAAGGGCCGCTTGAAGTGGAGGGAAGCTTCCCCTCTCGGCCCAAGACTTGCGATTGCACTGCGGCTCGCCCCCCTCGAAGGAACTGGCGACGACTTTTCCATTCTTGCGCTAGATGACCCGGGCTTGCACGGAGACGGGGGCGTTCTTGATCTGCGAACAGTTCCTTCATCACCCCAACTGGCATCCTCTGGACCCTGCCAACCTCACCCGCTGGTTCCGCAGCTTCCTCGACCGGGCCACTTCCCTCAGCGGTAACCGGCCACTGACGTTGCCACCAACGTTACCGTCAAAGCACCAGGATGCCCGCCGAGAGAACCATCGGCGGGCTCCTGTATTAGCTATTCGGAGGCGACCATGAAAGCCACGACGCGGCCACTGGTCGGCACACTTTCGGCGAGTGGCCCGAGGGAATCTCCCTTGATAATGACCGTCTTCCCGTTCTTTGCAGTAACGACTCCACGAGCAAAAACAGTCAGAAACACCTCTACTGTCACCGCATTCCGCCCATCTCCGCGAATAGGCGCAAACTGATGGAATGCATCCTCTTCTAGACCGGAAAGCCAGTCACTCTCGGAAGCTACAGCAATCCAGTCACCTTGCCGCGTGATTTGCACACCGGAAACGCCGAGTAGAAGCGCCTCCAATGCTATTTGTGAGGCAACCTCCACGGGGTTATAAACCCCACCTCTAAAGAAACGAGACTGCTCTCGCCGGATATACTCCAGCACGTCAACAGTGACCAGATCCTCAGGGTGAAACACGGACACCACCACTGGCTCGCAGCTGATTGAATAGATCGAATGCTGATGTCGGGATGTGAAACTCCTCGCCCGCGAACGATGGCGATTTCGGACTCGTTGGGATGGATCGCGTAACAGCACCCGCGTCCCGCAACTGAGCCATCGCATCATCAGTGATGGTGACCCTAACCATGGCTCCACGACCATTCCTCACGGCGAAGAACTCGGCATCACTAGCATGTGTCGCCACGAAGAAACCTCCCGGGCCATCCGTGTGCTTGGCAGCTGCTTTACTCGCGTCCAAGCCATTATTCAGAATGTCGACGAGGGAACTGAGGTTTTCGCTTCGGGGTGACGTCATGGCGGGGCCAGGGTGAGGCCGGTCTCGGTAATGAAGCCGTCGAGGAGGTCGGCCCGGTACTGCATCTTCTTCAGCCGGGTGCGGGTCAGGTCGGCGAGGGCGTCGACAGTGCAGGCTGCAAGGTTGCCCAGGTCGTTCTTCAAGTTCGCCCACACGCCTTCAGCCGGGTTCAGGTCCGGGGCGTAGGCCGGCAGGCGGAAGACGGTCAACCACCGCTGCCGGGCGGCCAATAACTCGCGCATCAGCGTGTGCTTGTGCTGAGTGGAGTTGTCCCAGACCAGCACGATCTTTCCGCCGAGCTGCTGGTGAGCGGCCTCCAGCAGGTCAGCGAAGTCCTGCTCCCTGAAACCGTTCTTCTCACGGCGCCGTCCGGGGTGGTGAACGAGCATCCGGTAGATCAGGCGGGTCCGCTCGCCCGGCTTCGCGCAGACCATCCCGGCCACCGACACCCTCCCCGATCCCTTCCCTGACACCCTGACCTGCGGCGACACTCCGATGCGGGACCAGGTGCGGGCCTTGGGCGGACGCAGCGCCTGGCCCGACTCGTCCTCGAACACCAGCCACGCGTCCTGCTCCCTCACCTTCTTTCCACGCGCGCCCACGTCTCCTCCCGCCACACCCGCACCTGCTCCTCGTCCCGCTCCGCGGCCCGGTGCACGGGGACCTGGACGGAAAAGCCCATCTGCCGCAGGATCCGGGACAGTTGCGGCTGGCTGAAGCGCACGTGGAAGCGCCGGGCGACCAGCACCGAGATCCTCGCCAGCGTCCAGCGCTGGTCCTCACTCCAGCCGTGCACGGCCGGGCCCTGCTCCAGCGCGCGGGCCAGCCAGGCCCGCCAAACCGGCTTCATCCGCGAGGCGACCCCCGAGGGGCCCTTGGACCGCAACGCGTCCATTCCGCCCTCCCGCCAGGCCGCCTGCCAGGCGTACGCGGACTTCCGCGACACCCGTAAGGCCCGCGCGACCTGCGGAGGCTTCAACCCCACAGCTAACAACTCGGCGGCCTGGAACCGCACCTGCTCCCGCCGGGCCCGCTCCACCGCGGTCAGACCGCCCCCATCGGGATACCTCATCCCACCGGCATACACCCACTGCCGAAGTCACCCCACTCAAAGCCGCCCGCGACCACAGCCCCGCCGCCTGCCGTGTCCAGCACCCTGGCCATCCCGCAGGCCCGATGCACCGCGACACGAGGCACGCCGGACCGCCTACGTCAACGGTCGACCTGGCGAATCGGCCTGGTGAGTTTTCCCAGGGCCTCGTCGGGTGTGGAGGCCAGGAGCCTGACCGAGTCCATGCCTGCGTAGACCGCGCCGTCCTCCGCCATGGCCACGTACTGGTTCCGGCGGTCGATCATGCCGAGGGGATAGAGATCGGCTCCCGCCTGCTCGCCGAGGTCGTCGAGGATCTCGGCGTCCCACATCGCCAGGAGCGGGTCCAGCCGGAACTCCGCCCATGGCATCGAGTCCAGTGGTGCACGGAACGGGACTCCCACGTAACCGAATTCCGCGAGAAATCTCCGTGCGGCGTCGTGGATCTCGTATTCGCCAGTCTGCAGGAGAATGTTCTCCCACGTCCCGGTGGGGATCGACCGGCCAGGGGCCCAGCCTGCTGCCCGCAACACACGATCCGTGTCCGCGGGCCAGCGCCGCCCGGCATCGTCACCGGTTTCCACGACATCGAGCCGCCGCCAGAACGCGTGCGTACCCACCGGTGCGTGCAGTACCCCGGAGGTGGCAGAGGCGCTCTGGGTCGACACCAGCCGGTCCAGGGCCTGATCCGGGGTCTTGGCCAGCAGTTCCACGCGATCGCGGGCGATATAGAGCGCGCCGTCCTGGGCGATGCCGAGGTGACTGCTTCCTTCGTCCGCCGTGCCCACGGGGTACAGGGGCGTTCCCGCGTCCCGGCTCATCCTCGCGAACGTCTCGTCCTCCCACTCGGCTTGGAGGGGATCGAACCTGACGGCCGACCGGGTGGTGACCGGGTCGGCGGGCCAACCGTACGTGATCAGCCCACCGAATTCGGAGAGGAACCGCCGAGCGGCCTCGTGGGGCACGAAGGTCCCGCGCTCGCGCAGGATCCACTCCCACGCCTCCGTCGGCACCGACCGACCGGGCCGCCAGCCGGCCCGACGCAGCACACCATCGGTCTCCGCGGACCAATGCTGCATTTGATCAGGGCTCATCACATAACCGCCCGAACACCCAACTCATCAAGAACATGTTGACAGGACGCGCAAGGCGCCTTCGGAACACCGTGCATGGGATTGCCTTCTCGCGCACGTTCACGGCCGCCATGACCCCGCCTCGGGGGTCCACCCCGGCCTTCATGGCCTTCGACAGCGCTTCGGCCTCGCCGCACTTCGAGTGTGCTCCGCCGACGCTCTCCTTGACGGCCTCCGGGACCCGATCATAGGCAGCTTGCACGTCAGGGTGCAGGTCATGACTGCCACCGCCCTTGATACTCGCACCGTGGAACGGCTCGCCATGCCCCGGCACCGACAGCCTGCCGTGCTCGTCGGCCTGGTCTTCTTGTTGGAACACCGCTGCGGACTTGCCCACCCACTCCAGCATCGCGTCCTCACCGGTCGTGTCCCGCGACGTGGTGTAGGGGATCAAGCACTATGCATTCCGGTTCAAGGCTCATGTCGAAGTGCGTGGGGCGGCAGCCCACGAAGCCTCCTGGTAAGGGGAGTTGGACACCCGATCGGGCCGAGCCGCCGTCCCTGACCTGCGGATTCCGCTGTCTTGATCCCCTGCACCACCTGGCGGGACGCCATCTCCTCACCGGCCATCCCATTGACCAGACCCAACGCCTCCGACACATCGTCCGCGAAGTCATGCAGCCGTCTTCGCCAGCGACCGCACCCGGTCCGGATCACCGGGCGTCGGATCCCCCTCCAGATCCAGCACATGCCAATCCCGCGGCCGATACCCCGCCATACCCCAACCCCCGTCACACGCGCACCGTCAACAACCGTATGCACACGCGAACTTACAAGGCACACCCGTTAGACGGAAAGGTCAATGTGCACAACTGCCGGTCGACACGCCCGCCGTCCACAGCCACCAGCCCTGCCGAGTGCCAGTGGCCCGGACACCTC
This sequence comes from Streptomyces luteolifulvus, assembly GCF_008806595.1. Lineage (GTDB taxonomy): Bacteria > Actinomycetota > Actinomycetes > Streptomycetales > Streptomycetaceae > Streptomyces > Streptomyces luteolifulvus. Next base: position 66,888 of record NZ_VZRB01000016.1, read on the forward strand.
GGCCGGCGGTCGCTGATCGGGCGCTCGATCGCATGCGGCCCGGCCAGCGGATGAGGCGGCGCCCCTACTGCAAGAGGTCGTCCGAGAAGGGGTCGGCCTGCTCTCCCCATTGGAAGCTGTAGTTCCCCCTGGTCTCGTCAAAGGCAACATTCAGTCCACGATCCGGGAGTTCGAACTCACGCCTGAGCCAGCCGTCCATGGCCAACGCTGCAACTTCTGATCGGAAGTGGGCGAGCGGGAAGGTGAGCGAAGTGACTTTGACGAGCAGACCCTCGGGATTCCGCGAAACAAGATCGGAGGCGTGGGCCGCCAGCCCGAAAGAAAGCCAGGCTGCGTCCCGCCAATTTACGCCCCTGGGCAGAGCCAGGCGCACATTCCGGTCAACCTGCAGGAAGAACTCCTCGGCAGCGCCCAAAGAGACGGACTCGGCTGCCAGGTCTGCAGCGAGACCGCCCAGTGGACTCCGGAAGCGATATTTGAACGTGCTGCTCACGTAGACCCATCCTAGAACTTCAATAGGTGGAACACCGACTTGCTGAAGATATTCTCCGCCTGCCCCATTCCCGTGGGGGCTCGGACATAGTCATAGTCATGTGGAAGTCCATCACCCCAGAGTCGGCTGTGTTTGTCCGCGAATTCCGTCGCGGCGTCCTCCCCGATCTCATGGAGGTCGATCTTCTTCATGTTCTCAAAATCACTCGCACTCACCCTGAACGGCATGACTTCCACTACGGCGCCCCGCCCGCGCAGCCGTTCAGCGTATCGCTCGGCATCCGCACGAGACTCCCATGAATAGACGCCTTCTCCGTAGTGTCCACGGTTCTCGGCCGTAGGCCACGGCGTACCGTCACCGCGTAGACGCGCGGCATTCTCGGCGTCTTGCACGGTGTAGAACTCATGGTAGTCGGGCGCCAGTCCGAGGCTGTCGGACCGGGTGTGCGGTGTGGTGACGTAGGCGATCGGGTTCGGCGCAGGTTCGAGGCCAAGCGGATCAGGGGACAGGTATCGGGCACTCTCAGGGTCGTAGTGCCGGAAGTAGTTGTAGTGCAGTCCGGTCTCGGGATCGAAGTACTGGCCGGGAAAGCGGAGTGGGGTGTAGGTAGTGCTGTCGGCCGCCCAGGCCGTACTGCCCCATACCGTGCTGCGCATCCGCCATGCGATCTCGCCTGCCTCGTCAATGAGCTCTCGCGGTGTACCTATCAGATCGGTGACGATGGCGAAGAAGCGCACGTCGACGTCTTCCTGCGAGCTTGCGGCGCCCGCTGCCGCCGTGATGCGCTCCGTCTGGCCAATGGGGCGGCGGCCTTGATGGTCCCAGGTGAGCGTGATCCGATGAGGCAACTCATCACTGGTGGTGGTCTGTTCGCAAAGGGTCGTTCCGTCCCAGGTGAAGTCGGTGCGCTCGGTGACTGTTTCGCCGTCGGCGGCCATGCGCAACTTGGCCGTTCGACGTCCCAGGGGGTCGTAGGTGTAACGCCAGGTCGTTCCGTCAGGTGTGCGGATCACCGTCAGACGGTCCTCCGCATCCCATCCGTAATGCCAGGTGTCGGGCTTGCGGGACAGACGGGTCTTCTGCCGCAGGACGACGCGGCCAAGTGCATCGTGTTCGTACCGTACTCGGCCGGCACTGGTAATCCTGGTTCCGTGGTAGGAGCGCGGGCCAGTCGCCTCGTGATTGGGGTGCGCGGCCGGCCACATGGCGTGCGTCTGGTTGCCAGCCTCGTCATAGGCGTACGTCTCCGACCAGTTCGACGCGTGAACCGCCGTAACTCGGCCCGTCGCGTCCAGATCGAAACGTTGGCGACCGCCGAGCAGATCATCGATGCCTGCCAAATGGCCGTCCGTGCGGTACGTGTAGGACCGATGCTGAACCGATCTGCCGTCACGTCCAGTCACTGACTGGGCGGTGATCCGCCCCAGCGAGTCAAACGTGTGCGCCAAGGTGACCGCATCACCGATGTGCCGGGTGATCTCGCGGCCGACAGGGTCGTACGCGAAGTCGATGCTGCGGCCCGACGAGGTCAATCGGACGGGATGGCCGACCTCGTTGTAGGCCCACGAACTCGTCGCCCCCGTCGGTGTCGTGCGGTGGGTGCGACGTCCCAACTCGTCGTGGATGTAGGTGACGGTACGGCCGTCCACGGTCTCGGACACGAGGCGGCCCAAGCGATCGCGCTGCAGCACAACCGTTGCATCGGGGCCCACCGCTTCGACGAGTTCGCCGAAGGGGTCGTAGGTGAATGTCGTCACCAGACTGTCCACGTTCTTGCGGGTGACCCGTCCCATGACATCGCGCTCGTAATGGACGGTCTGGCCCAGGGTGTTGGTTCGGGTGGACAGGCGGCCGGCGGCATCGTGCGTATAGGTCAGGACCCGGTCGTCGAAGTCCTTCTCCGATATCAGGCGCCCGACCGCATCGTAGGTATAGGTCCACGTCAAACCGTGCGGACTGGTGACCTTCGTCAAGCGCAACCCGGCGTCATAGTCGAACTCGTGGCGAACGCCGTCCGGGCCCGTGCGGGCGGAGAGAAGGTCAAAATGGGTGTACTCGTATCGGGATACGGAGCCGGTCGCGTCGACGTGGACGGTGCGGTTGCCTTCTGCGTCGAATTCCCATGCCTCAGCCGAGCCGTCCGGGGCAGTACGTTGCACAAGACGCCCTTCCACGGTCCACTTCAGCCGGGTCACAGCGCCCGTCGCGTCGGTGATGGCGGTAGGTCTGCCGAAGGCGTCTCTCACACAACTTGTCACCCCGCCCAACGGATCGATGGTCGACACGGGCAGTCCCGCCGGGTCGCAACGAACCGCCGTGACGTTGCCCAGCGGATCGATGACCGAGGTGAGGCGCCCGTGAGGGTCGTACGTGAAGCAAGTCGTCTTTCCTGCGGGGTCGGTCACTGATGTCCGGTTACCACAGTCGTCGTATGTCAGGCGATGGGTTAGGCCGTCGAGGCTGACGACCGCGATAGGACGCCAGAGTTCGTTGTACTCCACACTGGTTTCGCAGCCGTCAGGACGGAGGACACTGACGGGTTGATCACTCTCGTTGCTCACGATCTGTGTGGTGTGACCAATGGCGTCCGTCCAGGACAACAGACGGTGGTGCTCGTCGCGTTCGGTCGTGGTCACTGCTCCCAAGGCGTCGATTTCGGCGACTACCTGGCTGTTGTCGTTGACTACGAAGCGGGTGACCGCCCCTTCGGCGGTCGTCAGGGTGGTGACTCGGTAGCCGGGCCATGCGGAGTCGATGCCGTCGTAGTCGAGGCTGATCGTGATGTGCCCCGCCTCGCCGCCCTCGGCGATACAGCGGTCGTGGTGATCGTAGGCATAGGCGTAGCGGCTGTTGTTCGTGTCCGTCCAGGACGTGATGCGCAGGCGCTCGTCATAGGTGAACCGCAGCGGGAGCCCACTGGAATTGACAGTCTCGGTGAGATTGCCGTCGGAGTAGCCGTAGCGCTTGATGATGACGTCCGAGCCGTCCTCGGCTGCCCCGGTCAGGCTCAGGGCCTTCACGCGGCCGTCGCCCGTCGCGAGCTTGAGGTGGTAGCCGCCGGAGTGGCGGATGGCGAGGGGCGTACCGTGCTCATCGTAGTCGAAGGTGATCGTGTGCTGGTTGCGATCGGTGATCCGGGCCAGCAAAGCGATGCCCTCGGCGGGGCGCGTGAAGTGGCGGGCGTGACCCGTCAGCGGGTCGTCGATACGGTAGCCGCCGTCATCCAGGCGGATCAGCGGCAGGCGCGGGCCGGTCTGTGGCAGCACCTCGCTCTCCGGGGTCGTGGGATGGGGGTAGGCGAGCAGCAGGCCGTCTTCGGTGACGAAGACGATGCCCTCGGCGTCGATCTCCAGGCGCTGGTCGATGGTGGAGGCCCAGGTGGGGCCGAACCACCAGCCGCACCGGTAGTCGGAGGCGACGCGACGGGTGAAGGCCAGCGACAGCAGGCCCGGCAGCTCCACGTCAGTCTGCGGCAGGTACATGGCACCAGTAGCCATGTCGACCGGGTCGCTGCCCTTGGAGCGGACGACGCTCTTGACCCGGTTGTAGGCCCCCTTGGCGCCGTCGGCGAGCATGCCCCGGGCGTTCTTGCCCAGCCCGCGCACCGCCAGGCCCATGCCCTTCAGGCCGCCTCTGATGCCCTTCATCGCCGCCAGGCCGCCCTTGAGCCCCTTGGCAAGGCCGCCGAGCGTGGTCAGGCCCTTCATGCCCGGGATGCAGTCCAGGGCGGCGAGTCCCACGTCCCACAGGGATGCCCGGCCCTTGGAATACTTGTAGAGCGTGTCGGCCAGGACCACGAGCGCGGCGATCAGCACGATCGCCCCCAGGATCGGCCCACCGATGATCATCGCGACGATCCCGACCACCGCCACCACGATCTTGCACGCCGCGACGATGGTGTCCCAGTTGTCGCTGAACCAGTCCCCCACCTCCTCCCACCACGACCGGTTCTGGATCCCCGCATCCGACGCCTCGTCGATCTTCGACTTCGCGTCCCGCGCCGCCTCCTCCCGCATCATCCGCGCATCCGCAGCCATCTTCTTCGCGGCGTCGAGAGCGTCCTGCGCGTCGTTGACGTCCGACTGCGCCTTGGCGTGCGCGGAGTTGGCCTGCTGCGCATCCCGGGTCGCGGCCCGCACCTTCACCTCGTCCGGCTTCTCAGCCGTGGACTTGCTGCCGGTCGGATCGTCCTTGTACTTGTCCGCCTCCTTGTTCGCCCGCGTCACCCACGAATCCGCCGACGACAGACGGGACTGGGCAGAGGACAGATCCGCCTGCGCCTCCCGCGCCCGGGCCAGCGCCCGGTCCGCCAACGCCTGCGCCCGCTCCAGCTTCGGCCAGAAGTCCGCCAGAGCGTCCCCGCACAACTCATAGGACTTCTTCAGCTTCTTCAGATTCTTCGGCACCCCGGAGAACTCGTCCTGGAACACCGCAGCGGACTTGCCCACCCACTCCAGCATCGCGTCCTCACCGGCCATCCCGTTGACCAGACGCAACGCCTCCGACACATCGTCCGCGAAATCGTGCAGGGTCTTCGCCAGCGACCGCACCCGGTCCGGATCACCCGGCGTCGGATCCCCCTCCAGATCCAGAACATGCCAATCCCGCGGCCGATACCCCGCCATACCCCAACCCCCGTCACACGCGCACCGTCAACAACCGTATGCACACGCGAACTTACAAGGCACACCCGTTCAGCGGGAAGTTCATTCGGTGAACCGGAACGTCGAAGTGATCGCGTCGAAGATGTCGAAGAACGACTCCGCCAGGTCCAGCACCTGGCTGCTGCCCGCCACCAGTGCCACCTTGCCCTCCTGCCCGGGCACCGGGATGAACGTCTGCATCAGCACAGCTCGGATCGTGCGGTTCAGCTCGTCCCCGGGTACGACGATGTCCTCGATGCCGTACGTCCGCGCCGCCGGCCCCACCCCGGGAATGTCGACGGTCGTCACCTTCCGCCACGCATCCCCCTCCCGCTTCGCCTCCTTCACCGCGAGCTGACTCGCGATCACGGCCGGATCCGTCGACAGCGGCTCGCCCCGCTGCGTCCGGCCTCCGACCAGCGACACGGTCACCGAGCCGGTGATCGGCGTGTCCCCGCCGAAGCTCTCCGCCATGCAACCGCAGTACAGCGCGCCCGACTTCCACGCGTCCGCCGCCGCCTTCTGCAGGAAGGAGGTGTAGAGGTCCCGGTACTGAGCCAACTCCGGCCGCTGCTTGAGCCGTTCGTTCACCATGCGTCGTATCGAGTCGTCCCGGGACTCCGGACGGACGTCGAACTCCCACCAGGACTCGGGCACCTTGATCCGGAAACCGCCGCGCTCGACCGTGAGCGCCTCCATGTAGCGGGCCATGACGTCGACCTTCCCCCTTCGTCATTCGCTCGATCACCCGTACTCACACCGATCCGTTGTACGGTGCCGATCAGACTACGAGGCACGGACGGGGGACGGACACATGGGCAAGGGCAAGAGCGACCTCTCGCTGCCGCTGGGCGAGCTCGAAGGCTACGGCCGTCGGCTGCGCTCCCTCAAGACCCGGCTGAATCACACCAAGAAGCTCTTCGATTCATACAAGGACGACGTCGGCCACGGCAGTGTCAACGACGCGCTCGACGACTTCGAGTCCAACTGGGAGGACGGCCGCGAGGACATCACGCAGCAGCTCGATGCCCTGGCCGACATGTCCGACGCCGTCGTCCGCGAGTTCAAGAAGCTCGACGACGAACTCGCCAAGCAGGTCAACGAGAAGATGAAGACGGAGGACAAGCGGGGCGGCAAGGGGGGCAAGGGAAGCGGCAACGGCGGCGGCAAGTAGGCCGCCCGCGCCCCGCTCAGCCCACCTCGTTCTCCGCCACAGCCTGCCCGTGCACGACCACGTCCCCGCCGTAGAACATCCCTGTGAACACCGGCGAGTACGTCAACTGGACCTCGACCTCGACCTGTTGGGCGTCGGCGACCACGCAGTGGGTCGCGGCGATGTCCGCGCCGGACATGTCCATCTCGCGGGCGAAGGTCTTCACCCGGGCGTTGCAGTTCTGGAAATTGATCGGCGCGGGGCCGCCCTCGTTGTCGTAGAGGGCCTCCCTGTCGATGTCCTGGGCGGCGAAGCGCGCCGCCTGTTCGGCGATGTCCGCCGCACGCTCCCGTTTGGAGATCGACAGCCCGCCGTCGATGACGAAGGCCGAGAGGGACAGGAAGACCAGCGCGAAGATGATGACCGCGCCGGCGCCCGAGCCGCGGTCGTCCAGCTGTGTGCGGCGGGCGCGCCACCAGGTCCGTACGAGATCCCTCACGCCGTCCTCCGGTACGGGTCCAGTGGCGAACTGAAGCTCGCCGTCAGCCTCGTGGGGACGTCCAGTCCGAGCATGGCGAGGCCGCGCACCTGGCAGCTCACCTCGACGGTGAAGATGGTGTCGGGCTCGAAGCCCGCGCTCGTCTGCGTCACCGACACCGGCCCCGTGCACACGTCCTCGAGATTGGCCTCGGCCGCCTTGCGGGCCTCGGCCATCGCCGTCGCGTGGTCCTTCTGGATCGAGCCGGCGCGGGCCGCGTCCCGGGCCGCGCCGTCGAGCGCGCCACGGCCGTCGACGAGCTGCCCGAAGGCCACCAGGACCAGGATGAACAGGATCATCACCGGGGCGAGGATCACCACCTCGACGGTGGACAGGCCCCGGTCGTCGCGCCGCCGGAGAAACCTCTCCGCACGGCCGTTCATGTACGAGAAATCCATCAGTCCTACCTGTCCCGCACAAACCGCTCCACCGGCCCCGACGACTGCGCATGCACCGTCAGGTCCAGTCCGGGAAACACCGACGGCACCCGTGCCGTGATCTCGACGCCCACCGTGTTCTGCTCCGGCTGCAGCGTCGTCACGTTCGGCGACAGCACCAGTTGCGGGCCCAGTTGGCTGATGTAGCTGTCCACCACGTTCCTTGCCTCGCCCCGCCAGGCCCCCGGCTGTTCGTCGGCCGTCGCGCGGGCCTTGCGGGCGCCCGCCTGGGCCGCGGCCTGGGCCACGTGGTCGGCGAAGAAGTACAGCGCGAACTGCACCGTAGCGAAGATCATGAAGAAGAGGACGGGAGTGAGCAGCACGAACTCGATCGCGGTCATGCCGGAATCACCGCGGGTGGCCGCCTCCTTGCGTGCGGTCTCCACCCTGCGGCGTACCCATTTGTCTCCGCGCACGAGCAACCCCGTCAACCCCCGTCAGCCCCGTTGTCCGTGCGATCAGCAGGTGCCGCTCGCCTTGGCGCCCTTGATGCAGTCGCCGACCTTGTTGGCGCCCTCGCTCAGCGCGGCGTTGATGATCGCGGCCACCACGCCGACGATCGCCACGACGACCGCGGAGATGATGACCCACTCCACCGCGGAGGCACCGCGGTCGAGTTCGCCGGAGCGGGCGCGCTGCACCCGGCCCTGGAGGAAGGTGATCAGGAAGTCCACCCCCGGGATCCCGGTGCTGAAGTTCCGTCCGTTCATGGTGTGTTGTCCTCTCGGGAAGAAGGAGTCGTCGACATCAGACCTGGAAGACCCGCATCGCCGCGGGGAAGATCAGGAACACCAGGAAGCCCGCGCACAGCAGGAGCTGGGCGACCAGCATCGACTGGGACTTCTCGCCCGCGCTGCCCTCGATCTCGGCCAGTTCGCGGTGCCGCATCGTCTCGGCGCGCGAGGCGAGCGACTCACGCACCTTGGCGCCGTCGTCGGCGACCAGGGCCAGGGAGGCGGAGAGGTCCTTCAGCTCCTCCACACCCAGCTCCTCGCCCAGCGAACCCAGCGCCTGCCACTGGCTGATACCGGTGATACGGGCGTCGGCCAGGGCGTTGCGGATACGGCCGGTCGCCCAGCCGTCGGAGACCTCCGCGGCGGCCATCAGCGCCTCGGGCAGACCCCGGCCGCCGGCGAGGCTCATGGAGACCAGGTCCAGATACGCGCCGATGACGCGCCTGAGGTCGCGTCGCTTCGCGGCCGCGTCCCGCCGTACCTCCAGGTCCGGCAGGAAGAAGAAGATGCCCGCGCAGGCCAGCGCCAGCCAGACCGGGATGATCGGGCTGCTGCCGAAGCCGAGCGTCCACACGACCGCGAACAGGAACGGGCCGAAGAACAGGCCGGCCGTGCCCAGCAGCACCTTGGTCGCCAGGAACTTCTCCCAGCTGCGGTCCAGGACCGCGAGGTCCGCGCGCAGCGAGCGCTGCTCCCAGCCCTGCTGCAGGTAGAACTCGGCGACCCGCAGGCCGACTTCGGCACGGAAGGAGCCGAAGCGGCCCTTGTCCCGCGCCCCGCGCGACGACTCGTACGCCGCTCCGCGCGCCCGCATCGCGTCGATCCGCGCGACCTGCGCGACCGCGCTGCGCTTCGACGGCATCAGAGCGCGGACGAGGACGTAGACGCCGAGGCCCAGCACGGCGCCGACGACGATCGGCATCGTCAGATCGTTCACCGTCGTACCCCCTCTTCCTGCGAAGCCGCCCCCTGCTGCTGAGGCATCCGGGGACGTACGAACTGGACCGACGACTCGTCGCGCACCAGGAAGCGTTCGGGCGTCTCGATGGTGGACAGCTTGCGCAGCCACCAGAAGCCGAGTGCGAACAGGCCGCAGACGACGGCGAGGACCAGCTGGCCGACTGCGGTGCCGTACGGCTCGACGAACTCCCGGTTGAAGACGGACAGTCCGAGGACGAACGCGATCGAGACGGCCACGACGATCTGCACCGACCGCCGGGTCGACGCCCGCTGCGCCATCACCCGCTGCCGCATGTCGACCTCCTCGCGCGCCGACTTGGCCAGCGCGCCGAGGACTTGGCGCAGACCCGGGCCGCGCAGCCGTGCGTTGAGGATCAGCGCGGCGACTATGATGTCGGCGGACGCGTCGTCGATCTCGTCGGCGAGCAGCTGGAGCGCTTCGGGGAGCGGGGTGCGGGAGCGCAGCCGGTCGACGAGCGCGTCCAGGTGCGGCCTGAGGACGGGGGCCGCGGCCCGCGCCGACGCCGGGATGGCCTGCTCCAGGCCGACCGCGCCGGCGATGGTGTCGCGCAGCGACTCCGTCCAGGAGGCGAGGGCCTCCACACGCCGCATGGCGGCCCGCTCCTCCGCGGCGCCGCCGAAGAGGCGGTCCCAGAAGAAGACGAGGACGCCGGCCGCAACACCGGCCACCGCCCAGCGGGTGAGCAGCAGGACGACGAGGCCGACGATCGCCGCGAGCGAGCCGCGCTGTCCGGCGAACCGGATCAGTTCGTTCGCGCGCTCGCTGGCCTTCTGCTTCTCATGGTCGGGCTTGGCGGGCAGTCCGCGTACGGCGACCATGAACAGGGCGAGTCCGCAGCCGACGGCGACGCCGCTCGCGATCGAGTACAGGACGGTGGCGGAGAACAGGCCGCCCATGGAGCCGAGCGAGCCGAGAGCGATGGGCATCATGGTCACCCCCACGTCCCGGCCGGCCGGTAGCCGTGGGCCATCAGGTCCTCCACGCTGGCTATGGGCGCGTGCGGCACGATCCGGCCGTCCGGCGCCTCGGCGAACACTTCGCTGGACAGGACGCGGCCGTCGACGCCGTTGACCTCGCGGACCGAGGTGACCATGCGTTGAAGGCGGCCGCCCGTCTGGTAGTTGTTGCGCCGCTGGATGAAGACGACGAAGTTCACCGCGCCGGCGATCAGCATCTGGCTGGCCTCGATGGGCAGCCGCTCGGACGCCTGCAGCGCGTAGGTGGAAATACGGTTGAAGACTTCGCTGGAGCTGTTGGCGTGGATCGTGGACAGCGAGCCGTCGTTGCCCTGCGACATCGCGTTGAGCATGGTCACGATCTCGTCGCCGAGCACCTCACCGACGATGACACGGGAGGGGTTCATACGCAGCGACCGGCGGACGAGTTCGGCCATGCTGATGGAGCCCTGCCCCTCGGAGTTGGGCAGCCGCTCCTCGAACGCCACGACATTGGGGTGGAGTTCGGGGAACGCGTCGAGACCGAGCTCCAGCGCGCGCTCGACGGTGATCAGACGCTCGTGCGGAGGGATCTCGTTGGCGAGCGCGCGCAGCAGTGTCGTTTTACCGGCGTTCGTCGCGCCCGCGATCATGATGTTCTTCCGGGCGCGGACCGCGCAGGCCATGAAGTGGGCGACCTCGGGCGTCACCGTGCCGTTGCCGACGAGGTCGGAGATGAAGACCTTGCCCATGCGCGCTCGACGGATGGACAGGGCCGGGCGCCGGGCGACGTCCATGACGGCAGACAGACGCGAACCGTCCGGCAGCCTGAGGTCGAGCTGCGGGTTGGCGGAGTCGAAGGGGCGGGAGGACAGACCCGAGTAGGCGCCGAGCACCTGTATGAGCTCGATCAGCTCCTCGTCGGTCTCGGCGACCGGATCCCCCTTGACCTCCCGTCCGTCGGCATAGCCGACGAACACCTGGTCGCACCCGTTGATGTCGATGTTCTCGACCTCGGGGTTGTCGAGCAGCGGCTGGAGCCGGCCCACGCCGAACAGCGCGGCGTGCACGGCGGCCGCGTACTGCTCCTCGGTCTCCGCGTCCAGCGGCGTACGCCCGGAGTTGATCTCCGTACGGGCGTAGTCCTCCAGGATCTGGGCGATGACCGCGCGGGCGTACTGCCGCTCGTCCTCGCTGGACATCGGCGTGACGCCGTTGACCTGGTCGAGGCGGCGCTGCTCGGCGATACGGTCACCGGCGTCCTGCCGGAACCGCTTGACCAGCTGGTGGTCGACAGCGGTCATCGGCCGGCCCCCGCATGGCCCTGCTGCGCCTGCGCGGATACGGCCCAGGCGGCGCCGTACTGCTGGTAGAGGTCCGCGGTGACCTTGCGGGCCGAGCGGATCAGCAGCGACTTCTCCAGCCGGCCCCGCTTACGGCCGGCCAGCTGGTCGGCACCGGCCGGGTCGTCCGCGATCGTGCCGACGACGCGGGCACCGGTCTGGGCGTGTACGAGCATGTCGTTGACCTGGCCGGACAGCTTGGCCGAGTTGGCCGGGTCGGCGACCAGGACGACACCGATCAGTGGGGTGCCGAGGCTCGCGGCACCGCGCGGACCGCCGTGCAGCTTGGTGGACAGGGCCGCGGCCCGGTCCCGGACGCGGGCGATGGCCTCCGGCTCGGTGCGCGAGACCAGCAGCACGAGCGCGGCATGCGGGAACAGTTCCACGGCCGGCGGGTCCCCGCTGATACGGCCGCAGTCGGCGATGACGTCGGCGGGCGCGTTCGGGGAGTCGGCGAGGGAGGCGAAGGCGTGGCCGAGCGTCGGCCACAGCCCGGCCAGCCCGGCCGCCTGCTCGGCGTTGCCGAGACCGACGAGAACGTCCAGTCCGCCGCTCAACGGCTGGACGTGGTCCCAGAGTTGGTCGGGTACGAGGCCGCGGCGGGCGGTGGCCGCTATGGAGAGCATGCCGGTGTTCGGGTTGAGCGGCCCGCCGTGCGCCGCGGCACTGCGGTAGACGAGGTCACCGCCCGCCGGGTCGGCCTCGGCGAGCAGAACGCGACGCGGCCAGACCGCCGCGAGAGCGACGGCCGCGGTGGTGACGCCGGGGGAACCCTTGTCGGCGGCGAGAGCGATGAGCGCCATGGGTGTGCTGCCGCCTCTAGTTGCCGGGAACGAGAACGAGGGCCACAGCGCCGTTGGAGGCGGCCTGCGCGAGGTCGGCGGCCTTGGTGGCGTCGACGGTCAGCGTCACCGCGAGGTTGGTGCTGCTGACGAGCTCGTCGCCCTTCTTGCCCGGTACATACGTGACGGTCGCCTTGTCGACGATCAGTGTGCTGTTGCCGGCCGTCGAGGAGGAGTCGCTGTCGCCGGAACCGGAGCCGGAGCCGGAGCTGGAACCGGTGTCGCTGCCGACGCGGTAGGCGGCCACCACGGCACCCGGCTTGAGACCGTCGGTGGGGTACTGCCCCTCCTTGAGGGACAGGCCGACCGTGGCCTTGCCCGCGGCGACGCCGCTCTCCTCGCCGAACATCTCGCCGACGGCGACGACGCCGCCGGGAATCGTGTTGCGGGCCTTCAGCTTCTTCAGGCTGTCCAGCTGGGACCACTCGACGTAGTGGATGCTGCTGTCCTCGGCGACCAGGACGGAGGTCGCGTTGCTGTCGTCGACCGACCCGCCGGCGGGGATCTCCTCCGTGATCTTCACGACCTCGATCCGGTCACCGGCCTGCAGCACGAGCATCGTCGCGCCGAGCGCACCGACCAGGATCAGCAGCACCGCGAGCGCGGCGAGTGCCGGTTTGCGCTCGCGAGGCTGGGTGGGAAGCCGGTCACCGACCGACGGTTGAGCCGGAGCCCCGGAACGCCCGTGACCCGCCCCCGTACGCTCTTGGATCTTCACGCAACCGCTCCCCGTACACCCAAGAAAATGTCTGTCAAATTCTCTGCAAATACAGACACTTCACCCCCGACCGCCCCTGTGGGACGTGCTGGACTTACCGCCCGACCTGGCCGAATAGCCGTCGCTGGGGTGAGTGTCAAGCCATGGCACCGTATCAGCCGCACATAAGCCCCTCAAGGCGCGTCCGGCGTCACGGGGCTCACCCTGCAGGCTGTTACTCATCTGCAACTGAGCAGGTACAGAACCCGGTTGATTGCCCCACCGAGGTGGCCGGTTCACTGTGCGCGAGCGAACGCGAGGCCGGTCCGACGCACCGCCGCGGAGCGGGTGTTCGTCACGCGTCGGCCATGATGCCTCCACGAATCGCTCACGAGGTGCGGCGGGGGCCGTGCCATGATCTTTGCTCGCCGCAGGTGATGGCGGCGGCTTACGGGGAAACGGGGTTGAGGCAGTGACGGGGAATCAGGCGGGGCTGCTCCCGATCGGCGGGGCGACGCTGGCGTCCGACGCCCGGGTACTGGAGGCGGTCCGCGCCATCGGTGCCCGAACCGGCGTCGACTACACGGACGATGCGGCGGTCAGCGCGTTGCTGAGGGAACACCGACGCGCAATGGACGCGACCCAGCGTGGGTCCCTGGTGTGGCTCGGCGGCCTGGCGCTGACGGTCGGCGTGATCTGGCCTTTCGTGGCGATCGAGTACGTCAGAGCCGTCACGTCGGCGCAGGAGGCGGGGGCCCAGGTGCCGGAACTTTCGCCGGTGCTACGGAAGCTGTTGGACGCGTAGCTCCGTCCCCCACATACATCGCTACTGCCGAGCATCAGTACTACGAGGAGTCACCCCATGAAGCGAGCCGCGCTGTGCGCGACCGCCGTATCCCTGTCCCTGGCCGCACTGACTGCCTGCTCGGGTGGTGACGCGGACGCCAAGCCGGAGCACTCGCCGGGGTCCTCCCCCGCCCGCGCGAAGCAGGTTGGCCCAGCGGAGAGGTTGGCGAAGATCATGGTGACCCAGAAAGACGTGTCCGGCCGCACGGTCAAGGAGATGAGCGACGACTTCCTTTTCGCCAAGTCCCCGGACGAGGTCACGGTCGACAAGGCGGCCTGCGCCCCGCTCGTGCACGCCATGAACCAACTTCCACTCGGGGAGCCGCAGGCCGATCTCACTCGGGTCGTCTCCACGGAGAAGTACGGCGACGAAGATGTCTATATCACGCTCACCGCGTACGCGGCCGGCAAGGCGGAGCCGACCATGGCCGCCCTGTCCAAGGGCGTGGAATCCTGCGGCCCGGGCTTCACCGCGAAGGCGAACGGCAACACGAGCACGTACGACTCGATCGCGGCGGAGGACCCGGCGGCAGCCGCCGGTGACGAGACCGTCGCCTTCAAGTCCACGATGACGTTCCGCGGCGTCACCCACACCCTGCACACGGAGGCCGTACGCCGCGACGACGTCATCGCCGTCTGCTTCTCGGTGAACGGCCTCGCCATCGTCAAGAGCACGCCGAGCGACGCCAAGCTGCCGACGGCGGTGGTGAAGGCGCAGAACGCGAAGCTGGGCTGACGGTCGGCCCGTCCGCGACGGACGCGTTCCACATCACCGCAATGGGTGAACCACCGGCATATGCCAGGCGGTCCTGGGGGCACCACCCCTACCGTCCGCCACATGGTCAGCTCATCCCACGAGGCGATGCACCGCCTGACTCCAGCCGAGGCGAGGGCGCTGCCACGCGGCTCGGCTTCAGACACGCGGACGGCCTCTCCGCCGAAGGCGAAGAGGCCACCCTCGCTTGCGCCGCCTACCGGTTGACGGACTGGATCTCCTTGACCGTCACGTTCTGTTCAAACGTCGACAGACCGTCCGGCAGCGCCGGCTGACGCGCCGGGCCGTCCGGGTCGGCCGAGTCCGTCCAGGTGACCTTCCAGGTGATCGAAGCCTTGAACGGGTACGTGCCGGTGCCGGAGGAGCGGCGGTACGTGACGTTGCAGCCCGCGTCCTTGCTGTCGACCGTGTAGCCGCCATCGCCCTTGACCAGGTCGTACGTGCAGGTCTGCGGGTCGGCGTCAGCGGTACCGGCGTCGACCTTGAGCGCCACCGGGGTCGCCACGGTGGTCGCCGCCATCGCCACGCCCTTGTAGCCGATGCTGGCGGTCGTCCACACGCGGTCGAAGTCGCCCGCGAACTTCACGCGGGTACCGAGGTTCACAATGAGCCGGTCGGCGCTCGGGCTCAGCACCACCGGCGGGGTGGGCAACTTGGTGGAGTTGTACGCCAGTTCGGAGAGGATCTCCGGGGTCAGCTTGTTCGGGTCCGGCTGCGGGTCGGCCGGCGGGACGAAGATCTCCCAGTTGTCGGTGGTGACGGGGCAGGCCTCGGTGTAAGTGTCGTTACGGAACTTCACCTGCCACCACAGGCCGTCGTCGCCCTTGTGGTACTTCTGCTCGTCGCGCTTCTTGGCGTAGTCCGCGGCGGGTTTCTGCGCGCCGCCGTAAGCGTCCTTGATGAACTTCTCGTACTCCTCCGGCGAGTACATGGGCTCGTACCAGCAAACCGGGGGCTTCCAGTTGGCGTTGGAGGAGGTCGCGTTGGAACTGGAGCCGCTCGAACCGGTCTTGCTCTGGCTGATCCGGATGTGCGCGCCGATGGTCCCGCTACCGGAGTCGGCGCCGGAGTCCTGGTCCGGCTGCGTGCCCCCTGTGGTGCCGCCGTTGCCCCGGGTGTCGTCCGCGTACGCCGGGCCGGAGGTCCCCAGCGCCATGACGAGCCCGACAGCCGCGACCGCCCCGAGAACGGGACGTACGCCTCTTGCCCGGGCCGCGGCCCGTATCCCTGCTCTTGTGCCTATCCCTGCACGCACGAGGCGTCCCCCTTCTTCCAGGACTGCTGCGTCACCTGCCAGTCGCCGGCGGCGTCCTTCGCCACCTGGAGCGTGTACAGCACGTAGCTCTTGTCGCTCGCCTTGGTGCGCAGCACCTTCTTCGACTTGATCTCCTTGCTGAACGCCTTGCTCTGGTCCTCGCAGTACGTGGCCGCCGCCGTCTTGGCGTTTGCGACGTCCGTGACCTTGAAGTCGTAGTAGCGGTACTCGCCGGTGAGGGTCAGCCCGTCCTTCTTGAAGTCCGCGACCTGCTGTGACCAGTAGGTGAAGGCGGACCCGCCGAGGTAGCGACTCAGGTTGGCCGACTTCGCGTCCCCCTTGGCGAAGGCCTCGATGTTGGCCTGTGCGGAGTACGCCGCGTCCCGCAGGATCGCGTCCTTCGTCGCGTCCCCGGTCTGGTCCCGTTCGACGCTCACGCGGAGGTCCGACGGGAAAGCGAATGTGGGCGCGTTCTTCTCGGCCGGCTCCGAGGCCGTCGACGACGGGGAAGCCGACTTCCCCGAACCCGCCCCCTCGATCTTCTCGCCGCCCGAGCCATCGTCCGAATCGCTGCTGCAACCGGTCACAGAGATGGCGACGGCAACGAGAAGTCCGGCCGCGGCCGTCCTCTGTCGCGTGGTCCGCATGGAGTTCGTCCCCCGAGGTAGGTAATCGGCGTGCGATCGGATGATCGCACGAGTGGCGTGCGCGAGACCAAGAACCCGATGGGACTGATGCGACTCTGTGAACTTCGTGAAGTCCCCTTCACGGAAGGGACACTTGACGCCCGCGCAACGGGGCCGTTAGTCGCCTTGCGGGTGCACACGCCTCGAACGGGAGCGCGAACGCGCGTCTGTGGCTTCAAGGCGTCGGCAACGGCCTGGCAGGCCTGCCTTCATACGGCCACTGGCACCCTCGGTGATCAATATTGGCCAAGTCCCGACTCAGCACCCGGCTCACTCCGGACCGGCTGGATGGGCACCGGTGCGCTCGATCGGGATCCTCAACAGCTTGGCGCGCACCGCCCTTCGCGGAAATCCGCGCACCAGAAGCGGGCGCTCCACCACACAACGAGAAACGAAAAGACGGCTCCCGAACCCGAGCCTCCCGAGTCCACGGACGCGTCTGATGCCAATGGCAGAGGCGGTCAGGGCAACCCCGCAGAACAGCCAGAGGAAGAACAGCATGATGCCACCGCCCGAAATCAGTCCACCAGGCAGAGTGTTTCGAGTATTACCGCTGCCGCGCAGCCCGACTCCTGCCCTTGCCCTTCTTGCGAAGCTTCCGCATCCGCTCGCGCTCCTGCGCCCGCCGCGCGTCAACCACCGCGCCGTGCCAACGACGCCAGAGCCAGCCGAACACGGCGGACACCCCCTACGAACGCCAGAAACGCCGTACCCGTACCAGGGACGTAGACACAACTCGAATCGTATGAACGGCAGTTCTTGGCGGGAAGACCACTGAGCAGGTACATGAACGGCCCGAACGCAGCCCCCCAGCAGACCGCGCTCCCCGCAGCACGTATCCCTCGCATCAGTCGCGTCGTATTCGCCGTGTGCAAGTTCCTGAACCCGAACTCCACGCCGCTGACCCACCCAAGGACACTGACCAGTCCCAGAACTCCGCCAACCGTCCAGGACCCGCCCGGAAGATCGAGGAGCACCGGCACCGTTTCTCGCGCGAACCGTCTGCAGGTGCCGAGAATCAACAGCAATGCGGCCATGCCCGCCACGAGAAACACAACGAACCCGGCGATCCCGAACCCGTCACGCACCCGAAAGCGGCTGCCAGCCTGATCAACCACGCGACGCTTCCTCCGCCCCGTACTCACGATCCCAACGACTATGCCGCACACCACCGAAGTACCCATCGCCAAGGCCGCGACGAAGAGGAGGACGAGCAAGCCTCCGTATGCCGTAAGAAGCGCCGGTTCTACGGCCAGGTCCAGGTACCGAATGTCCCGTCCACCGACGATCTCCCGGTCTCACCCCGAGGTGTAGCTCTCCGCGATGGCGAAACAGAGTCCCACGACGATGGCCGCGAACGCAGCACGTCAAGGCGTCCGGCGTCATGGCCTGTTCGATCACGGTCAGCACACGGAGCGCAGCCGGCAATGGACCATATGCACGTAGATAACCACCTTCTCGGGGAAGTTCGTTCTGGCGAAACCAGGAACCCCACCGATAGCGTCAGACCTCTTGACTGAACATCTGTCTCACGGGGAGTCAACTGTGAAGCGCCGCACTGTGCCCGCCGCGCTCGCCGCTGCCGCAGCCCTGCTGCTCACGGCCTGCGGAGGCGAGGACGACAAGTCCAGCGACAACGACAAGATCGCCGGCGCCGACCAGGGTGCGAGGACGCCGAAGGAGTCGGCGGAACCGTCGGCGACGCGGGCGGAGGACAAGCCAGACGGCGTGGACGTGTCCCTGCCTGCGGACATGAACCTGGTCTTCGACTGGGACGAGCCGAAGAACAAGAACGAAGCGGCCGCCATGGACGACGCCGCGAACTATGTTCGCGCCATCTACCGGGGCGTCGACAAGCGCACGAGCAAGGACGCGGCCGTAAGCGCCTACGCCACGGGCGAGGGTCTGCACTACGCGAAGACGCAGATCGACAGCAGGGTCGATGGCGGCTGGACAGCCACCGGCACCAGGCGCCACTACCAGGCCACCACCCGGTCCGCCCCGAACGGCAACTCGGTGGAGATCGCGTTCTGCGTGGACTCGAGCAAGTTCTACGGCAAAGAGGTCAAGACCGGCAAGGTCCTGAAGAGCAAGCCCAGCATCGCGGACTTCGACTACTTCAAGATCGTCATGGTCAAGTTCCCCACAGGCGAGGGTCTGTGGCAGGCATCCAAGGTGTTCGTCGAGACGAAGGCGGAGAAGTGCCGGTGAACAGGTCACGGCGTACGACCCTCAGCACCAGCACAGCTGCCCTGACGCTGGCCCTCAGCGTCCTCCTCCTCGCGGAACCGGCCTACGCGGCAGAGCAGACGGGCAACGACAAGGGCGCCAGCACCGACCAAGGAGGCGGCGGCGACGAGAACGGCATCTACGCCGCCGCACGCGTCCAGTACTCCGGAGCTGTCGCCAAAGGTGGCAGCTCCGGCAACGTGACCTTCTCCGACGTCAACTGGACGCCACCGCCCTGCTGGTACGCCCCCTACCTCGGCGCCGAGGACTTCAAGGAGAAAATGTCCAAGGACATCGCGACCGCAAAAAACTCGCCCGGCGGCCTGACTGGCACTCCAGGCGCGGCGATCGGCGAGGTGGAGCGCCACTACGAGGACGAGTACGGCTGGACCGACACCCCTGGCTACAAGAACTACAACGTCGAGAACAACGGCAAGGGGATGTTCTGGGCCGGTGTCGAGAATCCCAACGAGCCCGATCCGCTCAAGCGGAGCTCGTGCACCGATCTCCCCTTCTGGGTCGACAACGGCGAGGCCCCGCCGCCCCAGTACGAAGAGGCCATCACCCCGGAGATGCTCGCCGCCCTCGCCTACCAGCACATGCAACTTCCCGACACCGAGGTCACCCTCGCTCCCAAGGCGACCACCAAAGTGAACCTGCCGACTTGGGCCTGGCTCGACGAGGCCGTCTTCGACGAGGTCCAGGCGACGGCGGCCATCAACGTCCCCGGCTTCAACATCCAGGCCACGACCACCGCCAAGCCGGTGTCGCTCAAACTGGAGCCGGGCACCGAGGACGCCGAGACCTACCCGGCATCCGGCGTGTGCACCATCAACGCCGACGGCTCCATCGGCGAGCCCTTCGCCAAGGGCAGGTCCGACGAGACACCGCCGTGCGGCCTCAAGTACCTGCGCTCCTCCGGCGACGGCACCTTCAAGCTTCGGGCGACCATCACCTGGGAGATCGCCTGGACCGGAACCGGCGGTGCGGGCGGTGACCTGCCCAACGGCACCTTCGGCAACAGCCAGGACGTCACTGTCCAGGAAATCCAGGCCGTCAACCGCTGAGATCGGATGCGACCGCGCCCCGCGCGCACCCACCGTTTCTCTGAGAAGACCGGACCACGACTAGGGACGCGCGCCGTCGAGCGTCGACTTTCCCGGGGAGGGGGTGCCACCCTCCGTCAGATTCATCCGGCTGGCCCGAAGAGGCTCCCGCCCCCCACCCGCGCTCGGCTGGATTCCCGAACGCACACTCACGGAATCACCAAGCGACGGCTGCTCCCGCACGCAGTGACCACGGAGGCATGGCTGTCACCTTCGCCACGGATGGGACACAGAGCACACCCACTGGGGTTCCGTATGACCGGAATTACCCCTGTTCACAGGGAAGTTCACGCTGGCGAAACCGGGAACCTCACCGATACCGTCTGTGCTCTTGACTGATTCTTTGTCTCACGGGGAGCCCACCTTGAAGCGCCGCCCATTGCCCACTGCTGCCGCGCTCATCGCGACGGCCGCCTTGCTGTTGACGGCCTGTGGCAGCGAGGACAAGAAACCTGACGACGAGATTGCTGGAGCCGACGCCGGCGGCTCAACCGCGTCGGCTACAGCATCACCCAGCACCGCGGACGACAGCAACCGTCCCGATCTGTCTCTCCCCAGCGACGTGCAGGAGGTGTTCGAGGGCTGGAAGACGGGCGACCAAGCCAAGGACGCCGTCCTCGCGGACGCGGGACGCTCCATGACGGCCGTCAACCGGGCCATCACCGACGGCGACGTCCACTCACCCGCCCTGGCCTACTACTACAAGGGCAAGGCGCTGGCAGGCTCGGCGAAGTGGGTGCAGACGTTCGTGGACCACGACGCGACCATCACCGGCACTACGCGCTACTACTCTCCCACCGTCAGCCTGTCCGGCAAGACCACGGCAGCCGTCACGCTCTGCGCGGACGAGAGCAAGGCCTTCAACAAGTTCCGGAAGACCAAAAAGGTCGACCGAAGCGCGCCCTCGGACGATTCGTACGTGTACTACGTCAGCCGCCTCGAACAGAACTCCAAAGGCGTCTGGCTCACCAGCGAGGTCGTGTCGAAGCGGGGGAGCGAGAAGTGCCTGCCATAAGGATTTCGAGGCAACTCGCCCTGACCGCACTCATGCTGGCGGCAAGCGCGTCGCTCACCGTGGGGACCGCACAGGCGGAGACAGGGTTCGGGGGGTCGCGCGGCGACACCACCAGCGGTTCCAAGGACCGCACCATCACTTCTCAGGTCACCTTCAGCACGTCAGACAACGGCAGTGGAAAATCGACGGGAACGCTGGCTCCTGTCGGGTCCTACGATCCGCCTGCCTGTTGGTACGAGCCGCGGTGGACGCCGGAGGAGTACGAAAAGGAATTCGAGCGGCGCTGGGACATCGGGCACTTCAGCGGCGCCGCCGAAGGATACGCGGCGGAGAAGTCCCGCTACATCGAAGGAGAGCCCTACAAGGACTTCAACAAGGACAAGTCCGGCGAGGGGATGTTCTGGGGAACCGTCTACGACTGGGACCGCCTCGAAGGCGGCGACTACCTGGCCTGCAGCCAAGCGGACTTCTGGGTCGACAACGGCGACGATCCCCCCGTCGACAACGCCATCGACACCGAGACCCTGGCCAAGCTCGCCTACAACGAGATCCAGGTCCCTGACACGCAGATCAGCCTCGCCCCGGAGGGAACCACCAAGGTCAACCTGCCCACCTGGGCCTGGCTGGACAAGGCGGACTTCCACAAAGTCTCCGTCACCGCCTCCCTCAACGTGGGCGGCTGGAACCTCTCCGCCACGACAACCGCCAAGCCCGTCTCCCTGAAGCTGGAGCCCGGCACCGCCGACGCGACCACCTTCCCCGCCTCGGGCGAGTGCGCGATCAACAGCGACGGCTCCATCGGCGAGCCCTGGGCCAAGGGGAAGTCCGACGAGACGCCGCCCTGCGGCATCACGTACCTCCGCTCGTCCGACGGCGGTTCCTACAAGCTGAAGGCCACCGTCACCTGGGAGATCACGTGGGAGGGGTCAAACGGCGAGTCCGGAACCCTTCCGAACGGGGTTTTTGGCAGCGAACAAGACGTAGCCGTTCAGGAAATCCAGTCCGTCAACCGTTGATCGGGCTCTGCCCGAAGCAAAGAAGATACAGGCGGGGAAACTCAATGTCGGACCTGATTGTCGACTTCGCTCTGCTCAGCAAATCCGCAAAACAACTCAGTGAGATCCAGGCGGAGTTCAAGAACCTGGGCGAATGGAAGGACGACATCACTTCGGTGGTCGGAGCGTCCGAACTCAAGGAAGCCATGACCGACTTCATAGACAACTGGGATGACAACCGAAAGCGCCTGCTGGAGTCATTGGAAGAAGTCGGAAAGCAGGTGGAGGGCACACGAGACGCTTTTAAGGGCCTTGATGACGAATTGGCCAAGACCGGCAAGAAGAAGAAGTAAGGACAGCCCGCTCGCCTACCGAACTGCTGCTTTCTAGGGGAAAGAATGGCACGGCCCAAGGATTGGCATCCGCTGCGCGAGAGCGACCCCGTACCCGGTGACCCGGTGGGTATTCGCGGCCAGGTTACGCATATGAAGAAGATCGCCGAGTACCTGCGCACGCAGGCCGCGGCGCTTACCGCCATGGCGGATGCTGACAACCTCAAGGGGGAATACGCGGAGGACCTGGCCGAGAATGCGCGGGGTCTGGGGCGCAAGCTCGACCTGGCAGAGGACCGATACCGTGAAGTAAAAGATCATCTCTCCAGCTGGGCCACTGAGCTCGAAGAGTTCCAGAAGAAGGCGGACAGGGCGCTCAGCGACGCCAAGGATGCTCAGCAGGTGATCGACAGCCGCTCCTCCAAGGCTGACGACAAGTCGGGATCCGCGAAAGAGAAGGACGAAAAGTCGGGCGAGTCCACGGACGAGGACCCGATCCTCAAGCAGGCCAAGGAGGACCTTGAGGACGCCCGCAAGCGTCTCAATACGGCGGAAGGCGACTACAACGAGCGTTCCGGCCACTTCGCAAGCAAGGTCCGGTCGTCCATTGACGACGACATGAAGGACAGTTGGTGGAACGACTTCAAGGGCTGGGTCGCTGACGCGGAATGGCTGGGCACGATCGCCGACTGGGCGAGTTGGGCTGCCACCATTGTCGGCGTCGTTGCCATGTTCTTCCCTGCGGTGGGCATCATCGCGCTCGTCCTGACCGTAGTTGTGGCCGCCATCCATCTCACTCAAGCCGCCACGGGGAACGGCTCATGGTTCGACGTTGTCATGGATCTGGGCGCCCTCAAAATGGCACGCAATGGCATAAAAGCGGCGAAAGCCATCAAAGCCCTGCAACAGAGCTCCAGGAAGACCGCGGCCGGGCTGGCGAAGGACGGGGCGGCCGCTCGCGCCGCACAAGCCAATGAAGGAGCCCGAAAGACTGCCGCACGGGCCGCAAGGAAGCGCGGCGGCACATCACGCAAGAACCGTGAGGCCGCCAATGCCCGTCGTCTGCGGATGGAGGGCGAGAACCGCGCCGCGGGGAAGCGGGCGTCCAACGAGGTACGCGACTCCGAAATGCCGCAGATCTCGGCCCAGGAGAAGGCGGGTGTGCTGGGCGACGCGAAAGTGGGTCAGCAGATCAAGGACATCAAGAAATGGCGGGACGCATACCCTGACAACACCGGCCTCGCGGACAACGCCCGCCAGGCCGAACGCCACAAGGACGTGCTCCAGGGGTCGTGGGCCGTAAGTACCGGGCTCGATGCCGCCGACAAGACCGCGGACTACGTCACGGACGACGGGTACAGCAGGATGAAGGACCGCATGACAACCCCGGTTCCCGGGACGTCGCAATGGTGAAGGAAGACCATCCATGACCGATCAGGGACGAGCCGTGGGGGCCGACGAGAGCAGTCGACGAACCCGACGTATCGCTTACGGAGTGGGTGCCGTCAAATGGATCTTCGTGCTGGCACTTCTCCGTTTGTTCGCGGCTCCGATGAGCAAGGATCTCCTCGGCGAGGAAATCCTCCCCATGCCTACCTGGGAATGGTCACTGTGCGCCCTGACCCCGGGGATTCTGATGTATGCATCCCGGCGCCCCGAGGACTGGCAACGCCTGCGCGGCGAACGCACCATCCTCAAGTGGGCACTGGGGTTCTACCTCGTCTACGCCCTCGTCTTCGCCATCTCTCAGGGCGAGTGGGTGCTCTGGATTGCTGTCCTGGCCGGCATCGGCGGCTTCGCCGGTATCAAGTACCTCAATCACCAGGAGGTGACGCATGCCCGTTGAAGAATCGGCTGCGCCGACCACACAAGCCGGGCCTCCGGTGACCGGCTATCGCATCCTCCTCCCCAGCCAGTGGGACCAGGTGCCGCTGCGGCACGGTACGGAGGCAGCCGTCCGGCGCATCCTGGACGCCGCCTTCTCCCGTATCCCCGACGGCGCTCCGCCGGACAAAATAGGCCCGTACAAGCGCGAACTGGAGCGGCGCTTCCGTGGCGCTGTCGCAGAGGTGCAAAAGGGCGATGCCCTGGACCTCTACTTGCCGGTCAAGCCTACGGACGATGTCAATCTGGGCGCGTCGATCGTTGTCTCGGAGAGCCTTCTCCCGCGGCGGCCGCAGGGCGGCCCACACGGAGAACCGACCGAACTGGCCGTCCAGCTCTTGTCCCGGGACGGGGTGGAGAACGCCGATCTGAGCTCCGGGGAAATCGACGGAGCACTCGCGGTACGCCGCGAGCATGTCGCCGCGGCAGATCCTGGGACAGGGGCCGAACTCGCCTCCCGCCGGGTGGAGTACATCGTGTCCGTACCGGATGACCCCAACCGCTGGTTCGTAGCCGCTTTCTCGACCATCGGTGCCGGGGACCCCAGGGACGAGTTGGCGGACGCCCTCGTCGAGTGGTTCGACGCCGTCATGGCAACCTTCCGCTGGAGGCGTGGATGAACGAATTCTTCCCGGTCATCGATATCGAGGACGTGGACCCGTACCCGTGGACCGTCCTACCGCCACGCTCTGGTGCCACCGGTCCTTTCGAGGAGTGGGACGACATCCAGTCCTGGTGTCGCGAGGAGGCCGAGGACCTTTGGCTGGATCGCGAACTCGATCCCGGTCCGAACGGCGTCGATTTCGTCGCAGGCACCCTGGCACGCTGCGCCGAGGCCTTCTCCCCACCGGGCACTGACCACTGGCTCTTCCTGCACCGCGACCACCCGACCGATCTTCCTCTGCCGGTTCTCGCAGCGATCGGACCGTCGTCGCGGCCCCGGGAGGAGACCCTGCGCGCACTGACCCTGGCGGATGACCCAAGTTCTGTGGAGCCTCCAGTCGTCAAGCGCTTCAAGTCCGAGCACCTCGGGGAGGGCCTCACGGTCTTCCGCTACGTATCCCAGGAGGACTCACCTCATCTGCTGGCCTGTGTGCGCTACGCGTGGCAAGTCTCTGAGGCCGGGGCCGATGTAGTGATCTGGACTGCGACGGAGGACGTTGCACGGATCATGCAAGCTGCTGAGGACCTGGAGAATCTCGCAAGATCACTAGGGATCTTCATGCCCTGAAGAGCAGCCTCATCCGACCATGCACATCTGGGCTTCTCCCGGTCGTGGGGTGCCACGGTTGCGGTAGGAGGGTCGCAGAAGGCTGATGCCACGGGGGGCGAGGAAGCGGTCGAGTTCGGCGGCGACCACGGGCCTCCCGCCTGGGCATAAACCTCTGTGCCCTGCCAACGACATCAAAGCCAGGAGACTCTTGACGTGACGTCCAGGAGCAAGCACCGCGTCATAACCGACCGCCTCGGTATCCGCGCCGAAGCGGGGGAATGGTGCACGATCGACAAGATCCCGCAGCCCCCGGCGGAAGTCCTCCAGGCAGTCGGCACATCTCGGCTTCGGCCCGGAAGGCTGCGGCCGTTGGGCATGGTCGGTGCCGTGATCGCTGTGCCGTTCATGCCCCCCCTCATGTTGCTGACCCTTCTGTCCAACGTGGAAGAAGCCGTCAAGCGCTCCCTTGCCACGAAGGACGAGAAGGAGCGGTTGCGGGCCAAGGACGAGGATGACAGGCGACGGGACGCCACCATTGCCGAGCAGGGCCTCGACCGGGTTTTCGACGGCAACTGGCACGGCAGCGCCGGGCAGTTCCTGCTGCGCTGGTACAGCCACTCCACGCACCATCAGCGGCTTGTCCTCGCTACGCAGGACGAGATCGTGTTGGCAGCTCCGCCCCAACGCGTCACTGTGGGAAGGGAGAAGCACATGAAGATCGTCGCGCGTCTTCCCACCGCCGAGGCAACCCTCGTCGACCCGTTCTCCGGTGAGTTCGAGACGAGGATGGTGCTGCTGCGCTTTCGTGACGGGTCCTGGCTGCGGGTCGAGACGGAAGAGCCCCGCAGCGATCTCCACCTCTATCTCCTCCGCCGGCCCCTCCCCGACAGCTGAAGGGGCCCGGCCGGGCGCCCGCCCGGTGCGTTCAGCAACCGCTGCCGCACAGGGCGGGCGCCACGCCGCCACAAAGCCGCAGGAATGGCCTACTTGCTCTTCGCCGACTTGGCCAGCTCATCATCAATCTGCTCGAACTTGTCCGCGGCCATGGTCAGGTAGTCGCCCATGCCGTCGAGACCGTCCAGCGTGTCCTTCGTGCCGCGTACGAACTCGTCGAAGTTCTCGTCGAAGGCCTTCGAGGAGCTCTTGGTGACGTAGCCGGACTCGACCAGGTTGGCGATGTACTTGCGCAGGCCGTCGAGCTTCTCCTGGAGCCTTTCCTTCTCCTTCACGACATGCTTTGCCGCATCCCGCATGTCCTGATATGTGACGTCAAGGTCCTTGGCCATGAAGCCGTACTCCTCTTCAAAACGCCGCAGGGCCAACCCCCGTGGCTCCCTGTGCGCGGACCCATCTCCCCACCGTCGCACGGGACATGCGACAACCGGTGTGATCGTCCGCTCTTGAGACAGCAGCTTACGGGTGTGGCCTGAGGTGTCACATCCCCACTTGTGAACAAGGCGTCGTGAGCTCGTGCATACACCGTTGCCATCGGGAAGGATGCAGCGGTCCTGTTGCAGGGCCGTGACGAGGAACGGATATCGTCGCTTCCACTGTGGCCTGCGATCTGGAAGCGGTCACGGGGGGCCATGGGGAGGACAAGCGTGCGCCTGACTCTGACCGTCGTCGATCCGTTCGGCGGGGGCACCGCCGACGTCGTACTCGATGCCGATCCTGAGTCCACCGTGGGGGACATCGCGCAGGAGCTGGCCAAGCAGGTCGGGGCCACCGGCGCCCAGGTCATCCCGCTCGGACACCATCACCAGCTTCCCGCCAACAACGCTCCGCTGGTCTATGTGGACGGGTATGCCGTCGATCCCTCCGCCACCGTCGTGGGGTCACCGCTGAGGGACGGGGCCGTCGTCAGTCTCCAGGATCCCGCCGGATGTCTGCCCGGCGAGCCCACCGGGCTCGTCGAACTGCGCGTCGTCGGCGGGCCCCTGGCGGGCTTCGTGCACCGGCTGGGGGTCGGGCGCTACGACATCGGCAGCGGGGCGGCGTCGTACGTCCGTATCGACGATCCCGAAGTCGGCGCCCGCGCCCTGACCTTGTCAGTTGCAACCGATGGCACCTGCCAAGTCGCCGTGCACGGCGACGAGAAGGACAAGGAGGCCATCACCCTCGACGGGGCGCCCGTCGACGGGGACGAGTGGCCCCTCGGCGGGCAGATCGCCGTCGGCAACTCCCTTCTGGAGCTTGCCCGTTACACCCCGCCCAACGCCGCCCTCAAGTGGTCCGACGACGGCATGGCCCTCGACTACAACCGGCCCCCGAGGCTGCGGCCGCCGGAGCGGCAGACCACGTTCCGGCTGCCCTCCCCGCCCCGGGAGTACGAGGCCCGGCCGCTGCCCTGGCTGATGGCGCTGACGCCGCTCGTCGGTGCCGTCGTGGCGGTGGTGATCTTTCAGCGCTGGTACTACCTGATCATGGCGGGTCTGAGCCCGATCCTGCTCTTCGCCAACTACTTCAACGACAAGAAGCACGGGCGCAAGTCCCATGCCAAGCAGGTCAAGGAGTACGAGGAGCAGAAGGAGCGGATCGAGAAGGACGCCCAGGACGCCCTCGTCGCCGAACGGAACGACCGGCGGCACGCCGTTCCCGATCCGGCGAGCGTTCTCTCTCTCGGAACGGGCCCGCGGACCCGGCTGTGGGAACGGCGGCGTACCGACCGCGACCACCTCCTCCTGCGCGTCGGCACCGGGCAACTGCCGTCCGAGGTCGTCCTCGACGATCCCGAGCAGGACGACCACCGACGCCAGGTCACCTGGAAGATCGAGGACGCCCCCGTCGCCCTGTCCCTGCGCGGACTCGGTGTCATCGGCATGGCCGGCCCGGGCGATTCGGCGCGGGCGATGGGGCGTTGGGCCGTGGGGCAGACCGCCGCCCTGCACAGCCCGATGGACGTGCAGTTCTACCTGCTCAGCGAGAACAGCGCGCAGGTGAGCTGGGACTGGATGCGCTGGCTGCCGCACGCCAAGCCCGGCAGCGGTCAGGACGTCAACATTCTCATCGGCACCGACGCCGAGACCGTCGGCGCCCGCATCGGCGAGCTGACCCAGATTCTCGACGCACGCAAGAAGGCGGCCGAGCAGAACCGCGGGCAGGGCACGTCGTTCAGCGACCCGGACATCGTCGTCGTATGGGACGGGTCGCGGCGGCTTCGGTCCCTGGCGGGTGCCGTACGGCTGCTGCGCGAAGGCCCCTCGGTCTCCATGTACGCCATCTGCCTCGACGCCGAGGAACGGTTCCTGCCCGGCGAATGCCAGGCGTTCGTCGTCGCCGAGCCGAGGGCCGAGGAGTACGACGCCCAGGCCTCCTCCGTCGCCCAGCCGCAGCAGGCCGTCGGCGGTTTTCCCTCCTTCCAGGCCTGGCACACGGGGGGCAGTGAGCCCGAACAGCGCCAGCAGACCGAGAAGTTGCGGCTGCGTGTCGAGGAGGCGGGCGCCGAGCGCATCAAGGAGGTGCGGCCCGACTTCGTGTCCCCCGCCTGGTGCCTGCGGCTCGCCCGTTCGCTCTCCGCGCTCCGCGACATCAGCGGCGAGACCGAGGACTCCGCGCTCCCGGCCGCGAGCCGTCTCCTCGACGTCCTGCAGCTGGAGCCGCCGACGGGCGACGCGATCGTGGCGCGCTGGCGGATGGGCGGGCAGTCGACGATGGCGGTCATCGGTGAGTCCTACGACGGCCCGTTCGGCATCGACATGCGCAAGGACGGCCCGCACGGTCTGATCGCCGGTACGACCGGTTCGGGTAAGTCGGAGCTGCTGCAGACGATCGTCGCGGCGCTGGCGGTGGCCAACACGCCGGAGAACATGACCTTCGTCCTCGTCGACTACAAGGGTGGTTCGGCGTTCAAGGACTGTGTCAAACTCCCGCACACCGTGGGCATGGTGACCGACCTGGACGCCCATCTCGTCGAGCGTGCCCTCGAATCGCTCGGCGCGGAGCTGAAGCGGCGCGAGCACATCCTCGCGGCCGCCGACGCCAAGGACATCGAGGACTACCAGGATCTGGTGCGCCGGGACCCGTCCCACGCTCCCGTGCCCCGGCTCCTCATCGTCATCGACGAGTTCGCGTCCATGGTCCGTGACCTGCCGGACTTCGTCACCGGTCTGGTCAACATCGCCCAGCGAGGCCGTTCGCTCGGTATCCACCTCCTGCTGGCCACCCAGCGGCCGAGCGGTGTCGTGTCCCCCGAGATCCGCGCCAACACCAACCTGCGTATCGCGCTGCGCGTGACGGACGGCGGCGAGTCCAGCGATGTGATCGACTCGCCCGAGGCCGGCCATATCTCCAAGAGCACGCCGGGCCGGGCGTACGTCCGCCTCGGCCATGCCTCCCTCGTGCCCTTCCAGTCCGGCCGCGTCGGTGGCCGTCGGCCCGGGGCGGCCGATCCGCAGGTCCTCATGCCCTGGGTGGGCGCGCTGTCCTGGGAGGACCTGGGGCGGGCGGCGCTGGTCAAGCCGAAGGCCGAGGCACGCGAGGAGGAGGAGATCACCGACCTCAAGGTCCTCGTCGACGCGGTGCTCGAGGCCAACCAGGAGCTCGGTATCCCGGCCCAGCACAGCCCGTGGCTGCCCGCGCTGGCCGAGACGCTGCTGCTCGACGAGATCGAGATGCCCGCCGTCGCGCAGGGGCCGGGGAAGCTGCCGCCGGCGCCGTACGGTGTCGAGGACCTGCCTGCCGACCAGGCCCGCCGCCCGGTCGTGGTGGACTTCTCGACCTTCGGTCATTTGATGATCGGCGGTGCGCCGCGCAGCGGCCGCTCGCAGATCCTGCGCACCCTCGCGGGCTCCCTCGCCCGCACCCATTCCACCGCCGACGTCCATCTGTACGGCATCGACTGCGGCAACGGCGCGCTGAACGCGCTGACCCGGCTGCCGCACTGCGGCGCGGTCGTCGGCCGTAACCAGACCGAACGCGTGATCCGGCTCGTCAACCGGCTCAAGGGCGAACTCTCCCGCCGTCAGGACCTGTTGGCGGAGAAGGGCTACGCCGACATCGGCGAGCAGCGGGCCGCCGCCCCCGAGGACGAGCGGCTGCCGCACATCGTGGTGCTGCTCGACCGCTGGGAGGGCTGGGTGCCGACGCTCGGTGAGGTCGACCACGGTGCGCTGACCGACGAGCTGACCACGATGATGCGCGAGGGCGCGAGCGTCGGCGTCCATCTGGTGCTGACCGGTGACCGCACGCTGCTGGTGGGCCGTATCGCGACCCTGACGGAGGACAAGTACGGTCTGCGGCTGGCCGACCGCAGCGACTTCTCCACGCTCGGCATCCCCGCGCGCAAGGTGCCGGAGGAGATCCCGCCGGGCCGCGGCTACCGCAACGAGTCCGGTACGGAGACACAGTTCGCGCTGCTCTCCGAGGACACCACCGGGCAGGGGCAGGCCGCGGCGCTGTCCGCGATCGGCGAGGCCGCAACCGCGCGCGATGCCGGTGTGGCCCGCTCCCGGCGCCCGTTCCGGGTGGACAGTCTGCCGAGCCGGATCTCCTTCGGCGAGGCCTGGGAGATGCGCGACCCGGAGGCGTCCGGCTCCCGGCTGTGGGCGCTGGCAGGTATCGGCGGCGACGAGATCGTCGGCTTCGGCCCCGATCTGTCGGCGGGCGTCCCGACGTTCGTCATCGCGGGTCCGGCCAAGTCGGGACGCTCCACGGTCCTGATGAACTTCGCCCGGTCGTTCCTGAACCAGGGGATACGCCTGGTCGTCGCGGCCCCCCGCCAGTCACCGCTCCGCCAGCTCGACGGCACGGACGGCGTGCTGAAGGTCTTCACCGGCGACGACATCGACGAGGACGACTTCGAGGAGCTCATCGACCAGGCGTCCCTGGAGGAGCCGATCGCCGTCCTCGTCGACGACGGCGAGATCCTCGAGGACTGCGACGCCGAGAGCCAGATGAAGCGGATCGTCTCGCGCGGCGCGGAGCGGGGCCTTGCCCTGGTCATCGCCGGTGACGAGGAGGACGTCTGCAGCGGCTTCTCCGGCTGGCAGGTCGACGCCAAGAAGGGCCGCCGGGGCATCCTGCTCTCCCCGCAGGAGTCGTCGAGCGGCGACCTCATCGGCGTACGGCTGTCGCGGAGCATGGTCGGCGGACAGGTCGCGCCGGGCAAGGGCATGCTGCACCTGGGCGACGGCGAGCTGCGTACGGTCGTCGTTCCCGGGTGAGCCGGGGGAGCGGGAGCATGGGCGGGGGATCGGCCCGGCCGAGGCGGCGATAGGCGTCGGGACCTTCGCTGCGCCACGAGCAGGCTCGGGGCGACCGGCGGCCCCGGCGCGGCGGCGGCCTGAATGGCTTCGACGAGGGTGCCCCGTGCTGGGTCCATGTGCAGTACCCGTACGTCTGGGCCGCCGGGCTCGCCGGCACGCTCGCGGGAGCGGCGCTGGTCCTTCCCTGGCTGCTGCGTCTCAAGAGGCGGGCGCGGCCCGCTACTCGACCCTCGACATCCGCGCTTCGGGATTCCCCTCCGCCGCACTCTCCGACTGGTACGTGAGGTCGTCGCCCTCGGGTGTGAGGCGGACCGTGTGGGCCGCCGGGTTGCAGCCGTCGTGGTTGGTCTTCGCGCCCACCGATGTCGCGATGAGCTGTGTCTTCGTCACCTTCTTCAGGGTGAGTACGTCGTCGCAGACCCCGCCGAGGATGTCCGTCTGGCGCAGCTTGCCCAACTCCTCGCCCACCGCCGCCCGGTGCACCGTCAGCCGGAACGTGCCCATGGGGACGGTGCCGTCGAGGCCGCTGCCCTGGCCCTCCCAGGTGCCGAGGTAGCGGGCGGGGACCTTCGCCGGCAGGTCCGCGGCCTCGCTCGACGTCTGGGAAGGAGGGGAGGGAGAGGTGGAGGGGGCGGAGTCGGCGTTGGAACCGCCCGTGTCGTCGGCGCCGATGCCCGGCAGCAGGTCGAACACGAACACCGAACCGACGGTCACCGCGGCCAGCGCGCCCGCGACCGCGAGGGCCACGGTGCAGCTCAGCCTGCGGCCGCGGCCGCCGTCCCCGGGTACGGAGGTCGCCGCCACGCTCACGGCGACCTTGCCGGGCGTCCGCTCGTCGAAGGGGGGTGCGGTGGCATCGGGCCGCCGCGGCTCGTCGCGCGGTTCGGGGAGGAGAGGGGAGCCGGAAGGCGCGGGCGTGGAAGCGGGCATGACCGGCGGCGGTCCGAACGCGCCGCCACCCTCGCCCACCGCGAACTCCCGAGCCCCGGCGTCCCCGCGCACCGCGCCCTCCCCCACCGAAGGACTGCTGAACCCCACCGGCCCCGACGCCACTTGCCCCGCCGACCCCGCCGCCTCCAGGTTCAGCAGCTGTACGGCCGCCCGGCTGACCTGCTCGACCAGCGGGCCCGGCAGCCAGCCACCCGTGACCAGGCGTGCCGCGCCCTCGGGAGCGAGCCGTCCGGCCACCTCGGCGGGGGTGGGCCGCCCGCCCGGTTCCTTGGTCAGGCACGCCTCCACCAGGTCCCGCAACGCACCGCTCAGGGCGCCGAGTTCGGGCTGTTCGTGGACGACCTTGTAGAGCAGCGCGGCCGAGGAGTCACCGGGGAACGGGGACTCGCCGGTCGCCGCGTACGCGAGGACCGCGCCCAGCGAGAAGACGTCCGCCGCGGGCGTCGCGCCCTTGCCGAGGATCTGCTCGGGGGCCATGTAGCCGGGGGAGCCTATGGAGACGCCGGTGGAGGTCAGGGACGCCGTGCCGTCCGTGGCGCGGGCGATGCCGAAGTCGATGAGCAGCGGTCCGTCGAGGGTGAGCAGCACGTTGGACGGCTTCACGTCCCGGTGCACCAGGCCCAGTTCGTGCACCGCCGCCAGCGCTTCCGCGAGGCCCGCGCCCAGCGCCCGTACCGTGGCGGGCGGCAGCGGGCCGCCGTCGGTGACCGCCGTGGTGAGGGAGGGGCCGGCCGCGTAGGCCGTGGCGACCCAGGGGATCGACGCCTCCGGGTCCGCGTCCAGGACGGGTGCCGTCCAGGCGCCGCCGACCCGCCGCGCGGCCTCGACCTCGCGCCGGAAACGGGCGCGGAACTCCTCGTCGAGCGCGAAGTGCGGATGCACGATCTTGACGGCCACCGTGCGGCCGCCGGCGCTGCGGCCGAGGTAGACGCGGCCCATTCCGCCGGAGCCGAGCCGGCCGAGCAGCCGGTAGGGCCCCACGACGCTGGGCTCGTCGACTCCGAGCGGCTGCATGGCGTCACCCCTCCCCCGTAAGCACTCCCCGCACACCCCTACTGCTGCAGCGTAGTGCCCGCCCTCACGCCTCCAGCAGATCCACCTTCACATCCGCCGGAAACCCCGCCGTCGGCCCCACCCGCCGCGCGAACTCGGCCACCGCCTCCAACTGCGGGCCGCCGAAGCGGAAGTCGAGCGTCGTGAAGTAGCGCTCGAGGATCCGTTCGTCGAAGGCCTCCCAGCGGGCCGCCTGTTCGGCGACCTTCGCAACCTCCTCCAGGGAGAGATTGCGGGAGGCGAGGAAGGCCTCGTGCACCCGGCGGGTGATGACCGGCTCGCGCTCCAGATAGTCGCGGCGGGCCGCCCATACCGCGAAGACGAAGGGCAGGCCGGTCCAGTCCTTCCAGAGCGCGCCGAGGTCGTGCACGGCGAGGCCGTAGCGCGGTCCGTCCAGCAGGTTGGCCCGCAGTGCCGCGTCACCGATCAGCACCGCCGCCTCCGCCTCCTGCATCATCAGGCTGAGGTCGGGCGGACAGGTGTAGTAATCGGGCTGGACGCCGTAGCGCTCGGCGAGCAGCAGCTGGGCGAGGCGGACGGAGGTGCGCGAGGTCGAGCCGAGGGCGACCCGGGCGCCGTCCAGCCGGTCCAGCGGGACCTGCGAGACGATCACGCAGGACATCACCGGGCCGTCGCAGCCGACCGCGATGTCGGGGAAGGCGACCAGGTCGTCCGCGTTCTTCAGGAACTCGACGAGGGTGATGGGCCCGATGTCGAGGTCTCCCTGCACCAGCTTCTCGCTGAGCTTCTCCGGGGTGTCCTTCGTGAGCTCGAAGTCGAGGAGCGTGCCGGTTCTCGCGAGCCCCCAGTACAGGGGCAGGCAGTTCAGGAACTGGATGTGGCCGACGCGCGGCCGGGTGCGAGAATTGTCCACATCGCGAGGCTAGACCCTATGAGGTACGGTGCAGCCTTCAGGGTGGCGCGTCGCACCGTCAGCCGCGACACGGGGCATTCAAACGTCCGAGTGACGTGATCTTGACCTCTATTGCTTTCGGCTGCCCGCGTGCTAGGCTCGCCGCAAGTTGCAGTTTGGTTTCCCTTGCAGTACAGAGCCTGCGGAGCATGTGACCGCGGGCTCTCGTCGTTTTCAGACGTATGCAGTTGTGCGGCATCTTGTTTTCACACTTGCAGGGTTCTGGAGCAGGGCAACCCTTTGGGCCCAAGGAGGGCTTATGGCTACCGGAACCGTGAAGTGGTTCAACGCCGAAAAGGGCTTTGGCTTCATCGCCCAGGAAGGCGGCGGCCCCGACGTCTTCGTCCACTACTCCGCGATCAACGCGAGCGGCTTCCGCTCGCTGGAGGAGAACCAGCAGGTCTCCTTCGACGTGACCCAGGGCCCGAAGGGCCCGCAGGCGGAGAACGTCACCCCCGTCTGATCATTCGGTCTCGGAGCCTGGTGCTTTGATCCGGAACAGATAGCAGTACCCAAGGAGCCCCGCGCCGTAAGGCAGCGGGGCTCCTGCCTTTCCCGAATGCCTCTCACATGTGCTGCATGATCAGCACGAACCTCGTCCCCGGCGCCAGCGCCTCGTATGCGTGCGGTACGTCCCCGCGGTACGCCATGTAGTCCCCGGCGCCCAGCTCCACCTGCTCGCCGAGCGGCCCGGCCTTCACCCGTCCGGCGCTGACCACGAGGTGTTCCACGGTCCCGGGAAGGTGCGGCTTCGAGTCGCGTACGGTGCCCGGCTCCACCCGGACGGAGTAAATATCGCGCCGAGCTCCGGGCGGGCTCGCCGAGAGCAGCGCGGCCGTGTAGCTCGAATGCTCGGAGTGAACCGCGGGTCCTTCACCCGCCCGGATCACCTGAACGGCCGGTGCCGGCGGTTCGACCAGTGTGCTGAACGGCACGCCGAGTGCCACGGCCAGCGCCCAGACGGTCTCCATGCTCGGGTTGCCGCCGGCCGCCTCCAGCTGCGACAGCGTCGACTTCGCGATCCCGGCGCGTTTGGCCAGCTCGGACAGGGAGAGTCCGGCGCGGGTCCGTTCGCGGCGCAGGGACACGGCGATCCAGTCGAGGGGCAGACGGGCGGGCGGCACGGCGGCATCGGACATGTCGTTCGCTCCAGAAGTACGATCGTTCGCCTTGACGAACAGAGCCTCTGCTGTCCAGCATAGAGAACATGCGTACGACAGAGCGAACACCGAACCTGTCGCAGCTGGTCCGGGACGCCTCGCTTTTCTGGCTCGCGGGCGGGGTCGTGGGGGTCTCCTTCGGTGCGATCGCCGTCACCGGCGGGCTGCCGGTGTGGGTACCGGTGGTGATGTCGCTGGTGGTCTACGCGGGCTCCGCCCAGTTCAGCGCGGTCGGTGTCCTGCTGGCCGGGGGCGGCCCGGTCGCCGCGGCGGCCGCCGGACTGCTGCTCAACACCCGCACGGCCGCCTTCAGCCTGGCCGTCGCCGACATCATCGGCCGGGGCCGGCTCGCCCGCTTCATGGGGGCGCACCTGGTGACCGACGAGACGGTGGCCTTCGCTCTCGCCCAGCCGGATCCGGTACGGCGGCGGGCGGCGTTCTGGGTCTCCGGGACCGGACTGTTCGTCATCTGGAACGCGGGCGTCCTGGCGGGGGCGCTCGCCGGGGACGCGCTCGGCGACACGGCGACGTACGGCCTCGACGCGGCCTTCCCCGCCGTACTCCTGGCACTGGTGCTGCCCGCCCTGCGCGAGGACACGCGGATACGGCGGGCGGCGCTGCTCGGCGCCGCCGCGGCACTGGCGGTCACCCCGGCCGTCCCGGCGGGCGTACCGGTGCTGCTCGCACTGACGGGACTCGTCCTGTACGGCCGCGGGGGCGCCGTATGAGCGCGACGGTCGCCGTGATCCTGGCGCTGGCGATCGGGACGTACGCCTTCCGGCTGGTCGGGCCGGTGCTGCACGGGCGTGTGGAACTCCCGGCGCGGGTGCAGGAGTTGCTGTCCGCGGGAGCGGTCGTCCTGCTGGTGGCGCTGCTGGCCACGGGCGCGCTGACCGAGGGTGACGGCTTCGCGGGCTGGGCCCGGCCGGCCGGAGTACTGGTGGGCGGCGCCCTGGCGTGGCGCCGGGCGCCGTTCATGGTCGTGGTCCTGGGCGCGGCGGCGACGGCAGCGGGGCTGCGGGCGGCGGGGGTCGCGTAGAGGCTGGGCTGTCAGTGGGGGCGGCTAGGGTGCCCGTCCATGACCGAAGCCGACTTCGTGACCAGCACCCGTACCTTCTACGACGCCGTCGCCGAGGACTACGCCGACCGCTTCCGCGACGGGCTCGCCGCCCAGCCGCTGGAGAGGGCGATCCTCGGCGGGTACGCGGAGCTCGTGGGGGCGGGCGGGCGTGTGGCCGATCTCGGGTGCGGGCCCGGGCGGGTCACGGGGCACCTCGCCACGCTGGGGCTGAACGTCTTCGGGGTCGACCTGTCGGAGTCGATGCTCGCGATCGCCCGGCGGGAGAACCCGGGGCTGCGGTTCGAGCAGGGCTCGATGCTGGAGCTGGGCCTGCCGGACGGGGGGCTGGCGGGGGCCGTCTCCTGGTACTCGTCCATCCACACCCCCGGGGACAGACTGCCGGACCTGTTCGCCGAGTGGCACCGCGTCCTCGCGCCCGGCGGACACCTGCTGGTCGCGTTCCAGGCGGGCGACCAGCACCGGCACCACGACAAACCCTGGGGCCACCCGGTGTCGCTCACCTTCCGCCGCAGGCGGCCCGAGCGGATCGTCGGGCTGCTGGAGGGGGCGGGGTTCGCGCTCGTCTCGCAGACGGTGCGCGAACCCGATGCCGCGGAGTTCTCGCAG
Source organism: Streptomyces luteolifulvus (assembly GCF_008806595.1). Lineage (GTDB taxonomy): Bacteria > Actinomycetota > Actinomycetes > Streptomycetales > Streptomycetaceae > Streptomyces > Streptomyces luteolifulvus. The sequence continues at coordinate 103,988 of NZ_VZRB01000016.1, forward strand.
CATGCCTTCCTCATCGCGCGTAGGCCCACGGCGGTCTAAGCAGGTCGGGCTGAGTCCGCTGCGGTTCGGCAGCGCCCTGAAGGGGCGCGGGGAACTGCGCGACCAGCCACGATGGCGCCGCAGACGGCCGACGACGCATCGCGGCACCTCCAGCGGAGCGCTCAGAGCACTCCTGCGATGTCCCGGGCCGCGATGTACCCGAACGTCATCGCCGGGCCGATCGTCGAGCCGGCGCCCGCGTAGCTGTGTCCCATCACGGCCGCGCTGGCGTTCCCGGCGGCGTACAGGCCCGGGATCACCGAGCCGTCCGCCCGCAGCACCCGTGCCCTGGCGTCGGTGCGCAGGCCGCCCTTGGTGCCGAGGTCGCCCGGGACGATCCGGAAGGCGTAGTAGGGCGGCAGCCACAGGGGCGCGAGGCAGGAGCTGGGGAGGACTAGGGGGTCCGTGTAGTAGTGGTCGTAGGCGCTGTCGCCGCGCTTGAAGTCGGTGTCCTTCCCCTTCAGCGCAAGGGAGTTGAAGCGGTCGACGGTGGTGCGCAGGGCGGTCCTGGGGACACCGATGGCGGAGGCGAGCCCGTCCAGGGTCCAGGCCTTGTACGCCGCACCGGAGCTGTACCAGTCGGCGGGGAAGGGCAGAGTCGGCGCGATGTCCTTGAACAGGTAGCGGTTGCGGTAGTTCTGGTCGACGATCAGCCAGGCCGGGATGTCGGGCGCGGTGGCGTCGCGCTCGTACATCGTGTGCACGACGTCGCTGTAGGGCGCTGCCTCGTTGACGAAGCGGGCGCCCGCCTGGTTGACCAACAGGCCGCCGGGAAGGGTGCGTTCGGCGAGGCAGAAGTAGGGCTGGCCGGGGAGCGGGATCGCCGGCCCCCACCAGGCGTCGTCCATCAGCGCGAGGTCGCCCCCGACGCGCCGGCCCGCGCGGATGCCGTCGCCCGTGTTCTCCTTCGCGCCGACCGTCCACTCGGTGCCGATGGGCTGCTGCTGGTACTGCGTGCGCATGGCCGCGTTGTGCTCGAACCCGCCCGAGCCGACGACGACACCCCGCCGGGCCCGGACGAGTCCGGGGCTGCCGTCGCGCTCGACCACCGCCCCGGTGACGGCGCCGCTCTCGGCGTACAGCTCGGTGAGCGGGGTGCTGAGCCACACCGGCACCCCGGCGGACTGAAGCCCCGCCCGCAGCCCGGCGGCGAGCGACTGCCCCATGGTGAGCGGCTTCTGCCCCAGCAGGGCCGCCTTCGTGCCGCGCGCCAGGCACTCGGCGGCGACGGCGGCGCCCTTCAGACTGACGGCGGCCAGCGCGAGCCACTTGTAGTCGGCGCTGAACACGACCATTCCGGCGGGGACTTCCATGTACGGCGGGTTCAGCCGGGCGAGTTCGGCGCCCAGGATGTTCCCGTCGAGCTGGTCGGGCTCGATGGAGCGGCCGCCCGGGAGACCGCCGGGGAGCTCGGGGTAGTAGTCGCTGTACCCCTCCATCCAGCGGAAGCGCAGCGGGCTGTTGGCCATGACGAAGGAGATCATCGCCGGGCCGTGCGCGAGGAAGGCCCGCTGCCGTTCGGCGGGAACGTCCGCACCGACGACGGCCGCCAAGTAGGTGGCGGCCTTGGCGGGTGTGTCCGGCACCCCGGCGGCCAGGATCACCTGGTTGTTGGGCACCCAGATCCCGGCGCCGGAACGGGCGGCGGACCCTCCGAAGGTGGGCGCCTTCTCGACCACCACACAGCTCAGGCCCTGCTGGGCGGCCGTCAGTGCGGCGGTCATGCCGGCCGCGCCGGAGCCGATGACGACGACGTCGTACGTCCCGAGCAGAGGCAGGTCGGCGGCGTGCGCCGACTGCCGGGTGCCGGTGGCGACGGTCAGACCGGCGGCGGTGGCGCCGGCCAGCACGTGTCTCCGGGTCGGATGCGCACCTGACTTCACGCTTGGGGTCATGACCGCTCCCGCCCGACACGTATGGAAAAGGGAAAGTGGGTGGGGAATGTCGCGCGAGGGTCTTGTGAAGTCAAGAGCCGTGCGAGGGGCCGTCCAGCACGGTGAGGCAGTCCTGCCAGGCCGGTTCGCTCAGCAGGGGCCGGAAGCGGGTGAAGAGGGCGAGGAGGTCCGGGCCCCATCGGTCACGGAAGGCGGGGTCACGGCGGGCGAGGTCGAGTTCGTTGGCGGCGGTCAGTTCGGCGAAGTCCTGTCGGGGGCGCAGGTCCGGGATGTGGGCACGGTCCGTGAAGCGGTCGTGGAAGGCGGAGCCGGGGGTCGCGAGCGACGGGTGGCTGCGCCCACGGTCGCAGCTCGCGTAGAAGTACACGATCGCCTCTGCCTCGGCGCCGATCACGGCCGCGAGGTGGGCGCGGCGGTCGAGGGGAAGCAGGGCGGTGGGAAAGCCGTCGGTGCCGTAGAACGCGTGGCAGAGGCCGGCCAGTTGGAGAGCGGGACGGGTTCGCCAGTCCTCCAGCCGTGCGCGTACGCGGTCGAGGTGGGCGAGGAGGGTGCCGCCGGGGTGGGGGACGGCGTCGGCGCCCGACTCCCGCAGGAGCGCGTGGGCTTGAGCGAGGGCGGCGGTGGCGGTGGCGGTCGGCACGATCGGGCGTCCTTCCGGTGTTCGGGCCGGCGGTGGGTCGGCACCCGCTCCTCCCCCGCGCCTCCGTCACGGGTCCGGACCCCGGGACGGAGGGCTGGAGCGGGTTGCCGCCCGGGCCCTGCGGAAATCGTCGTCGATGCGGCAGAGTCCAGTCAATCCTTGGGTTTTGTCGCCAAACCCAAGTGCTAGCTTGGGGGTTGTGACGCTTGACGACCTGCGTGTGTTCGTGGCCGTGTGCCGGGCCGGAAGCCTCAGCGCGGTGGCCCGCGATCTGGGATGCACGCAGTCGGCGGTGAGCCAGCATGTGAAGCGGCTGGAGCGGGAGACGGGGGTCGCGCTGCTGGAGCGGCAGCCCCGCGGGGTCGTGCCGACGCAGGCGGGCCGGCTGCTGGAAGAGGCGGCCGCCGAGGGGATCTCCGGCCTCGACCTGGCGGTACGCCGGCTGCGCGCCCTCGTCGACGGCGAGAGCGGCTACGTCCGCGTGGCCACCGGGGGCGACGACCGTACGGCACTTCATGTCGGACGCGGTCGTCGCATACCGCCGCCGCCACCCCCACGTCAACCTCGAGTTCCGGACCGTGAGTTCGGGCCGCGGAAGCTTCGACGCGCTCGCCGACGGCACGCTCGACCTCGCGTGGATCACCCTCGGCCCTCCGGTGCGGGGGATCGAACAGCGGGCGGTGGTGGAACTGCCGTGGGTCCTGGCGGTGCGGTCCGACGACCCGCTCGCGGGCCGGCCGTACGCCGATGCCGGCGAGCTGCATGACGTACGGCTGATCCGCCTCCCCCCGAACTCCGCCTCGGCCGCCCATCTGGACGCGGCCTGCGCCGAGTCGGGTCTGCGGTTCTCCTACGACACGAGCGTCGCCGACTGGGACACCGCCCTGCTGCTGGCCGAGCTGGGGGTGGGGCGGGCGGTCGTCCCCGTACTGCCGGGCCTTACCGTCCCGGGTGACGGCAGTCTCCGCCTGGTACCGCTGCCTGCCCTGCGCCCCCTGCCCGTCGGGTGGGCGGTCCGCCGCTGGGACGCGCTCAGTCCACCGGCCCGGGCGTTCGCGGAGACGGTGATCGCGATGCGCCGGGGCGGCGCGACTCCGGCTCCTTGAGGGCAAGTTCGGCCCAGACCGTCTTGCCGACATCCCGCTCGGAGACACCCCAGGTGAGGGCGAGCAGCGATACGAGGAGCAGACCGTGACCGTGCTCGCCGTCCGGCGCCGTGACGAAGCGCAGTCGTCGGTCGCCGCGGGCGTCGCTCACTTCGATACGGAGCGTGTCCTCCGGGAGGATCAGGAGACGCAGCTCGAAGTCGCGTCCGGGTACGCGGCCGTGGGTGACCGCGTTCGCCGCGAGTTCGGCCACGATGTGCTGTGCGGTGCCGTTCACATCGCTGCCGTACGGGTGCCCCCAGGCGGCGAGCTGCTGCGCGGTGAGCAGCCGGGCGAGGCGCGCACCACGCGGGGTGGAGCTGAGTCGGGTGGAGATTTCGGCGTTCACATCACTGAGCGTGGCCGGTTGTATCTACCCTGACCAGGGGCGACCTGGCGACGCACGGTAGCTGTACGGCTGCGGCGGGTGTGGCGTACGGGTCGTCGGCCGGGGCCACGGGGATGTGAAGGCGGTGACGTAGGTGACGGACGAGCGGAGGCCGGAGACACCGGCGGAGTCCGAAGGGACGACGGGACTGTTCACCGCGCTGGGGAAGATGGTGAAGCTTCTGCGGGAGCGGAAGGGGCTTACGCAACGGGAGTTCGGTGAGCGGGTCGGATACGGTCCCGACGCGATCTCGGCGATGGAGCGGGGGGTGCGGGTTCCCCGGCCGGAGCTGCTGGAGAAGGCGGACGAACTGCTGAACGCGGGCGGCTTGTTGACGGCCGCGCTTCCCGAGGTGAGGGAGGCGATGTCGCGGGCGCGGACCCGGCACCCGGAGTGGTATCGGAGTTATGCGGGGTTGGAGGCGGAGGCGGTCTCGCTGTACGACTACAGCACCATGGGCGTGCTCGGGCTTCTCCAGACGGAGACATACGCACGGGCCGTGTTCACCCAGCGACACCCGCCCCTCGACGAGGAGACGATCGAGAGACGGGTCACCGACCGGCTGTCACGACAGCAGCTCTTCGAGCGGTGGCCGCCGCCGGAGTGCAGCTTCGTGATGGAACAGGCCGTGCTGGAAAGGCCCATCGGCAGCGACGAGGTCCACGCGGAGCAGCTGCGGCGGCTGTTGCGTATCGGCCGCCTGCGGAACGTCCAACTCCAGGTGATGCCGACGAAACGCCACGAGCACCCCTGCCTGGACAACTCGTTCACACTGCTGACCCCGAAGGGAAGGGAACAGGTGGCATACCTGGAGTCCCAGGGATACCCACGCCTGATCACTGACCGAGAAGAGGTGCGCATCCTCGCAGGCCGTTATGGGATCATCCGGGCGCAGGCGCTCAACCCGCACGAGTCCCTGGACCTGATCGAGAAGACGCTGGAAGAGCCATGAACATAGAGCAGTTGAGCTGGTTCAAGTCGAGCTACAGCAGCGGCGAAGGCGGTCAGTGCCTTGAGGTCGCCACCTCTCCCCGCACCATCCACATCCGCGACTCCAAGAACCCGGACAGCCTCCACGTGACCGTCACTCCCGCTACGTGGGTCGTGTTCCTGAACCTTCTGTAGCGGGATCACCTCCCGTACAGGCCCTCCGCCTCCGCTGCGAAGTCCCGCAGGATTTCCCCTCGTCGTAGCTTCATCGAGGGGGTGAGGTGGCCGGCCTCCTCTGTGAAGTCGACGGGGAGGACCGCGAAACGGCGGATGGATTCCGGGCGGGAGACCAGCTTGTTGGCCTCGTCGATGGCGCGTTGCAGGATGTGGTGCAACTCCTCGTCGTTGACCAGGAGTTCCGCCGGGACCGGGTGTTTGCCGTTCATCTGGCGCCAGTGTGTGATGCCGTCGGGGTCGAGTGTGATGAGCGCGGAGATGTAGGGGCGGTTGTCGCCGAGCACGATGCACTGGGAGATGAGGGGGTGCGAGCGGAGCCAGTTCTCCAGAGGGGCCGGGGCCACGCTCTTGCCGCCCGCCGTGATCAGCAGTTCCTTCTTGCGGCCGGTGATGGTCAGATAGCCCTCGTCGTCGAGGCTGCCGATGTCCCCCGTGGCGAGCCAGCCGTCGGGGGCGGCGGGGGTCACTCCGCCGGCCGCCGGGTCCCAGTAGCCGCGCAGCACCTGCTCGCCGCTGAGCAGGATCTCGCCGTCCGCCGCGATGCGGACCTTCGTGCCGGGCAGCGGCCAGCCCACCGTGCCCAGGCGGGGTTTGAGCGGTGGGGTGACCGTGGCCGCGCCGGTGGTCTCGGTCAGGCCGTAGCCCTCGTAGATCTCGATGCCCGCGCCGGCGTAGAACGCGGCGAGACGGCGGCCGAGCGGCGAGCCGCCGCAGATGGCGTGCCGGACGCGGCCGCCCATCGCGTTGCGGATGCGGCGGTAGACGAGGGGGTCGTAGAAGGTGCGGGCTGTTCTGAGGGCGCGGGAGGGGCCGCTCCCGGTGCCTGTCTGCTTGGCCTCGACCGCCTCGCCGTAGCGGATCGCCACCGACACCGCGCGGTCGAACGACGACTCCCGGCCGCCCGCTTCCGCCTTGGCGCGCGCGGTGTTGAAGATCTTCTCCAGCATGTACGGGATGGCCGGCAGACAGGTCGGCCTGAAGCCCGCGAGGTCCGGGAGGAGGTCCTCCGCCTTCAGGCTGGGCGCGTGGCCGAGCCGTACCCGGGCGCGGACGCAGGCGACGGCGACCATACGGCCGAACACGTGCGACATGGGGAGGAAGAGGAGGACCGACACCTCCTGGGCCGACCTGGCCTTGAAGATCGGGTACAGGAGCTCGATCGCGTTGTCGACCTCGGCGAAGAAGTTCCCGTGGGTGAGGACGCAGCCCTTGGGGCGGCCGGTGGTGCCCGAGGTGTAGATGAGGGTGGCGAGGGTGTCGGGGCCCAGCATCCCGCGCCGTACGGCGACTTCCTGGTCCGGCACGGTCTCGCCGCGTTCCACCAGCCGGTCGAGATGGTCCTTCTCCATGACCCACATGTGCCGCAGGTCGGGGAGGCGGTCGAGTTCGGGGCCGAGGGCCGCCGCCTGGCCGGTGGTCTCGGTGACCAGGGCCACCGCTCCGGAGTCCTGGAGGATCCAGCGGACCTGGAAGACGGAGGAGGTCGGGTAGACGGGGACGGTGACCAGGCCGGCGGCCCAGGCGGCGAAGTCCAGCAGCGTCCATTCGTACGTCGTGCGCGCCATGATGGCGATCCGGTCACCCGGCACCAGGCCTTCGGCGATCAGCCCTTTGGCCAGCGCCAGTACCTGGTCGGCGAACTGAGTCGCCGTCACGTCCGCCCAGCGCCCGTCCTCGGTCCTGCGGCTGAGAACCACCGCCTGCGGTGCCGCGCTCGCGTTGTCGAAGGGAAGGTCCGCGAGCGAACCGTGCCGGACCGGCGGGGCGAACGGCGGCACATACGCCTCCCGGACGGCACCGTCCAGGCGCCGGGTCTCCGGCTGTACGAGCACGGGGCCGGGAGCGTCGTCGAACGCGGCCGAGGCGGCGAAGGAGGGAAGCGGAGTGGACACGGGCGGCTCCTGGGGCGTGCAGCGATGAACTTCTCTGCTGCAAAAGACGTACGTACCTCGCATACCGAGGCGTTCACCGTGGACCCGGAAAGGGGTAACCGCCGGTTGGCGTACCGGATGGTACGGCCTGGGCGTGTGGGGCTTGTGCGGGTTCCGGGATGGTCCGGAGCCAGGGCTGTGCAGCCTCGGGGGGTGCAGGTGACGGGTTGCGCCACATGACGTTACCTCCGGTAACCTTACTTTGAAGTCAGTACCTTTCACCCCGCCGGGAGTTGGACATGGCCGACCGCGCAGTGGCGATCAGAACGCTGACCGGCGTCCCGGCGCTGGGCCCCCTCCTCGCACGCGGCGCGCTGCTGTCCCCCTTCAAGCGGCCCCGGCCGGACGCCGGATTCCCCCGCACCCGCCTCGTCCTGCCCGGTCTGCGCATCGATCTGGCCCGGCTGGCCGCCTATGAGCGGGTGTGCGGCTTCGCCACCGGCGACGACGCACTGCCGGTCACCTATCCGCACGTCCTCGGGTTCCCGCTCGCCATGCGGCTCATGAGCAGGCGGGACTTCCCGCTGCCGCTGCTCGGCCTGGTCCACACCTCGATAGAGATCACCCGGCACACCGGTCTCGCGGCCACGGGAGAGTACGAACTCGCCGTGCACATCGAGGGCCTGGCCCCGCACCGGCGCGGGACCGAGGCGCGCGTGGTCACCGAGATGTCGGCGGGCGGGACCGTCGTATGGGAGTCGCGCAGCGGATACCTGTCCCGGCATCGCACGGACGGTACTCCGCGTCCTCCCGAACCAGCGCTGCGGTACCCGCTCCCCGCCGTGGCCGACTGGCGTCTCGGCGCCGACATCGGCCGCCGGTACGCCGCCGCGTCCGGTGACCGCAACCCCATCCACCTCCACCCCCTCACCGCCCGCCTGTTCGGCTTCCCGCGCGCCCTCGCGCACGGGATGTGGACGATCTCCCGCTGCCTGGCCGCCCACGGCACACCCCAGAAGGTCCGGGTCCACGCGCAGTTCCGCTCCCCCGTGCTGCTGCCGGGCTCGGTCACCTACGCGGCGCAGGGCGGACGGTTCGAGCTGCGCGACGGCGGCGGGAACCGCGTCCATGTGGCGGGGGAGGTGCGGCCGACCACGCGATGAGGGATGCCGGGAACCGGAGAGCCCTACCCGCTCACCTCATGAGACGGCTCCGGCGCCGACCACGGGCGGCCCTCCATCAGGTTGCCCAGGCCCGCCCAAGCGAAGTTCATCAGGGTGGCCGCCGCCTGGCGGGCCGTCGTGCCCGGAGTCGCGTTGGACCAGGCGGCGAGGGACTCCGCGGCACCGACCAGGGCCTCGGCGAGGCAGGCCACCTCGCGGTCTGGCAGGTCGGGGTCCCGGTGGGCCTCACGGGCGGCCACGGCGATCAGCCTGGTCACGAGCGAGACGATCTCCTCGCGCATCGCCGTGACCTCGGCGGCGAACGGCTCGCCGTGGGTACGGGCCTGGAGGTGCAGCACCGACCAGCCGTCCGGGTTCCGCGAGGTGTGCGCGAAGAACGCCCGCAACCCCTCCCAGAGTTGGCGGTCGGCGGGCAGTTCGGGGTGGACGCCCGCGCGGACGGCCTCGACCAGCGCGTGGGCCTCGCGGCGGATGCAGGTGGTGAAGAGGTCTTCCTTGGAGTTCAGGTACAGGTACACCAACGGCTTGGACACGCCCGCCAGTTCGGCTATCTCGTCCATCGAGGCGGCCATGTATCCGCGCTGCCCGAAGGTCCGCACGGCGGCATCCAGCATCTGCTGCTCACGGACGGCACGCGGCATCCGTTTGGTCTTCACGGCACCCATGGGCGGAAGCCTAATTGCGTGCCGTGGCAGGGGGTCTTAAAAAGGCCACGTCAGGAGGTCTGGCCCCGGACGTGGTGCGAGTCGTCCGCGTCGTCCTCCTGGCCGCGGTTCGCGTCCAGGTTGGCCTTGACCCGTTCCACCTTCTGCACGATCTTCACGGAGGCCCGGTCCCGCTCCTTGCGCAGCACCACCCAGCTGATCGGCGCCGAGAGCACCAGCGCCAGCAGCAGGACCCACAGGAAGTTGGAGTCGCCGAAGCCGCGCGGGAAGAGGCCGGCGTAGACAGCGCCCCAGACGACCACGAAGCAGCCCACGAAGATACCGAGGCGCATCAGCGTGTAGCGGAGCATGTCAATCCACTCTTCCGTGTCCGGGGGTCTCCCTCCGGGGGAGGTCACAACGTCCCCAAAGGGGCACCGTCCAGTGAAGCACGACAGCGGCCCGATCTTGCAGGGGGGTGCGGGCACTCATGGCCCTTACGTCAGCGTGAGCAGCATGGACACGTCGTCCCGGTCGTCGCCCGGCGCGACGCGGAGGGCGCCGGGCACCCGGCCGACCTCCTTGTAGCCGCACGAGCCGTAGAACCGCTCCAGGCCCAGCCCGCTCCGGCAGGTGAGGTGGACCGCCTCGATGCCGTCGAAGGTGCGGGCCGACTCCTCGGCGGCGGCCAGCAGGTCACGGCCGTAGCCCTTGCCCTGGTGGCCCGGGTGCACCATGACCGTGTACAGCCACACCCAGTGGGTCATCAGCCGGTGCGTGTTGAAGCCGAAGAACGCGGTCGCGGCGACCCGCCCCTGCGCGTCGTGCCCGGTGAGGAGCCGCATGCGCCCCTCCGCCATCGCGGCGAGGTGTCTCACCAGCTCCGGCCGTATCGCATCCCGCGTCACCGGGGGCACGAAGCCGACCGCGCCGCCCGCGTTGGTCACGTCGGCCCACAGGTCCAGGACGCCGTCACGGAGGTCGGGAGTGACGGCGGGGTCGAGAGTGAACGTAAGGGACACAGCGGCATTGTATCCCTTACACTCCAGCACGGTCCCGCACACCTGCGTGACCCGGAACGACGAGCCCGGCAGGCACCGCTCACACCCTCATCGGCTGCGGGGACTCCCGAAGCGCCGGGTCGGGGCCGTCGTACTCGCGGATGATCTCGTAGCGCGTGTTGCGTTCCACCGGGCGGAAACCCGCATCGCGGATGAGGTCCAGCAAGTCCTCGCGGGTCAGCTTGTTCGGCGTGCCGTAGTTGTCCGCGTCGTGGGTGATCTTGTACTCGACGACCGAGCCGTCCATGTCGTCCGCGCCGTGCTGCAGCGCGAGCTGGGCGGTCTGGACGCCGTGCATGACCCAGAAGACCTTGACGTGCGGGACGTTGTCGAACAGGAGCCGGGAGACCGCGAAGGTCTTCAGGGCCTCCGCGCCCGTCGCCATCTGCGTGCGCGCCTGGAGGCGGTTGCGGACCTTGCCGTCCTGCATGTCCACGAAGTCGTGCTGGTAGCGCAGCGGGATGAAGACCTGGAAGCCGCCCGTCTCGTCCTGGAGTTCACGCAGGCGCAGCACGTGGTCGACGCGGTGGCGGGGCTCCTCGATGTGGCCGTACAGCATGGTGCACGGGGTCTTCAGACCCTTCTCGTGCGCCAGACGGTGGATGCGCGACCAGTCCTCCCAGTGGGTGCGGTGGTCGACGATGTGCTGCCGGATCTCCCAGTCGAAGATCTCCGCGCCACCGCCGGTGAGCGACTCCAGCCCCGCGTCGATCAGCTCGTCGAGGATCTCGGAGGCCGACAGCCCGCTGATCGTCTCGAAATGGTGGATCTCCGTCGCCGTGAAGGCCTTCAGGGAGACGTCCGGAAGGGCTGCCTTCAGCTCCCGCAGGGAGCGCGGGTAGTAGCGCCACGGAAGGTTCGGGTGCAGCCCGTTGACGATGTGCAGCTCGGTGAGGTTCTCCGCCTCCATCGCCTTGGCGAGCTTGACCGCCTCCTCGATGCGCATCGTGTACGCGTCCTTCTCGCCCGGCTTGCGCTGGAACGAGCAGTAGGCGCAGGACGCGGTGCACACGTTCGTCATGTTGAGGTGGCGGTTGACGTTGAAGTGCACGACGTCGCCGTTCTTGCGCGTCCGCACCTCGTGCGCGAGCCCGCCCAGCCAGGCCAGGTCGTCCGACTCGTACAGCGCGATACCGTCCTCACGGGTCAGCCGCTCACCGGCCCCGACCTTCTCCTCCAGCTCGCGCTTGAGCCCGACGTCCATGCCCACACCTTTCTCCGACGACGTCTCCCACCGTACGTCTACGCCTCCTCGGGGAGCTCCCCGACCCGGTTCTCCCACTTCGTGGACAGCACGATCGTGGTACGGGTCCGGGACACGCCCTTGGTGCCGGACAGCCGCCGGATGATCTTCTCCAGGCCGTCCACGTCCGTCGCCCGCACCTTGAGCATGTACGAGTCGTCGCCCGCGATGAACCAGCAGTCCTCGATCTCCCCGAGGTCCTTCAGCCGGTGCGCCACGTCCTCGTGGTCGGCGGCGTCGGACAGCGAGATGCCGATCAGGGCGGTGACGCCGAGGCCCAGGGACGCGGCGTCGACGGTGGCGCGGTAGCCGGTGATGACACCGGCCGCCTCCAGCCGGTTGATGCGGTCGGTGACGCTGGGTCCCGACAGGCCGACGAGGCGCCCCAGCTCCGCGTACGAGGCCCGGCCGTTCTCCCTCAGGGCCTGGATGAGCTGCCTGTCCACCGCGTCCATGCGATCGAAGCCTTCCACTGAAGAGGTCTGAAGTGGTTCTGAAGTGGTTCTGAAGTGGTCTGAAGAGGTCCGGAAGTTGGTGTTGCGTGATGCTCACTCGGGGCGTTCGGGGCGGGTGCCGCCCAGTTCGCCCGCCCAGCGGCGGTACAGCCGGTGCTCGACGCCCGCCGCGTCGAGGACCCGTCCGGCGACGAAGTCCACCAGGTCCTGGATGTGTGTCGCCCCGGCGTAGAAGCCCGGCGAGGCCGGCACGACGCTCGCGCCCGCGTCGTCCAGGGTGACGAGGTGCCGCAGCGTCTGCCCGTTCAGCGGGGTCTCCCGCACGGCCACGACAAGGGTGCGCCGCTCCTTGAGCGTGACGCTCGCGGCGCGCTGCAGCAGGTCCTTGGAAAGTCCCAGCGCCACTCCGGCGACACATGCCGTCGACGCGGGCACGATCAGCATCCCCTTCGTGGGGTACGACCCCGAGGACGGCCCGGCCGCCAGGTCCCCGGCACCCCAGTGGCGTACGCCGGTGAGGTCCGCTTCGAAGCTGCCGGGCTTGCCGTCGGCTCCTCTGGACAGCCATTCGCGCAGGTCGTCCCGCCAGTGCGCGTCCCGGAACGAGATGCCGGTCTCATCGAGGAGGGTGAGCCGGGAGGCCCGGGACACCACGAGGTCGACGCTCTCGCCTGCGTCCAGGAGCGCACGCAGCACCGCGGCCGCGTACGGCGTACCGGACGCTCCCGACACCCCCACGATCCAAGGCGTGCGCTGCGTTTCTCCTGCGTTCACACCCTGAGCCTACCGGCGGGTCAGCGGACGTTCAGGACGGGCCGCCCAATACGGGTCGGCCGAATGGGACGAGAACGCTCCGGTTTCTAAGCAGGCCGGGCCAAGTCCGCTACGGTTCGGCAACGCCCTGAAGGGGCGCGGGGAACTGCGCGACCAGCCACGATGGCGCCGCAGACGGCCGACGACGCATCGCGGCACTTCCAGCGGAGCGCTTAGAGCGTCAGCCCGCGGACCAGCAGGTCCAGCAGCGCGCAGCCGAACAGGGCGATCCCGATGAACCCGTTGACGCTGAAGAAAGCCCTGTTGAGGCGGGACAGATCGTGGGGGCGCACGATGTTGTGCTCGTAGACGAACGCGCCCGCGACGATCATCAGGCCGACCCAGAAGAAGCCGCCGGCGTCGGTGGCCACCGCGTACCAGACGAACAGGGCCGTCGTCACGGCGTGGCAGGCCCGCGCGCCCCAGATTGCCGCCGGGACGCCGAAGCGCGCCGGGACCGACATCACGCCGACCTCGCGGTCGCTCTCGACGTCCTGGCAGGCGTAGATCAGGTCGAAGCCGCCGATCCAGATGCCGACGGCGAGGCCCAGGATCACCGCGTCCCACGACCAGGTGCCGGTGACCGCCAGCCAGCCGCCGACCGGGCCCATCGCCTGGGCGATGCCGAGGATGGCCTGCGGGAAGTTCGTGAACCGCTTGCCGTACGGATACACCACCATCGGGATCACCGCGATGGGGGCGAGGGCGAGGCACAGCGGGTTCAGCAGGGCCGCGGAGCCGAGGAAGATCACCAGCGCGATCAGTGCGCCCGTCCAGGCGTGTCGCACGGTCATCGCGCCGGTCACCAGCTCGCGGTGCGCCGTACGGGGGTTCCGGGCGTCGATCTCACGGTCGATGATCCGGTTGACCGCCATCGCGAAGGTGCGCAGGCCCACCATGCAGACGGTGACCAGCAGCAGCCGGCCCCAGTGGATGTTCTTGTCCCACTGGAACATCGCCGTGAGCGCGGCGATGTAGGCGAACGGCAGGGCGAAGACGGAGTGCTCGATCATCACCAGGCGCAGGAACGCCTTGGTTCTTCCCGGTTGCGGGAGAGCGGCTGACGCGCTGCTCACAGCCCGTACTCCTTCCAGCGGCGGTCGACCTTCGCCGCCGTATCGGGGTCCGACAGCACCATGTCGGGCCAGCCGCCGTCGCGCGTATAGCCCTCCTCGGGCCACTTCTTCGTCGCGTCGATGCCCGCCTTGCCGCCCCAGAACTGCTGGTAGGAGGCGTGGTCGAGGTGGTCGACGGGGCCTTCGACGACCGAGAGGTCACGGGCGTAGTCCGTGTTGCCGAGGGCCCGCCAGGCGACCTCGTGCAGATCGTGCACATCGCAGTCGGAGTCGACGACCACGATCAGCTTGGTCAGGGACATCATGTGTGCCCCCCAGATCGCGTGCATCACCTTCTGGGCGTGCTTGGGGTACTTCTTGTCGATCGAGACGATCGCGCAGTTGTGGAAGCCGCCGGCCTCGGGCAGGTGGTAGTCCACGATGTCCGGCGCGATGATCTTCAGCAGGGGGAGGAAGAAACGCTCGGTCGCACGGCCCAGCGGTCCGTCCTCCGTCGGGGGCCGCCCGACGACGATCGACTGAAGCAGCGGCCGCCGACGCATCGTCACGCAGTCGATCGTCAGGGCCGGGAAGGGCTCCTGCGGTGTGTAGAAGCCGGTGTGGTCGCCGAAGGGGCCCTCCGGGAGCATCTCGCCGGGCTCCAGCCAGCCCTCCAGGACGACCTCCGCCTGTGCCGGCACCTGGAGCGGCACGGTCCTGCAGTCGACCATCTCGATCCGCTTGCCCGCGATGAACCCGGCGAACAGGTACTCGTCGATGTCGCCGGGGAGCGGGGCGGTGGAGGCGTAGGTGACGGCGGGCGGGCACCCGAAGGCGATCGCCACCGGCAGGCGTTCCCCTCTGCGCGCCGCGACCTGGTAGTGGTTCCGGCTGTCCTTGTGGATCTGCCAGTGCATGCCGATGGTGCGCCGGTCGTGGCGCTGGAGGCGGTACAGCCCGAGGTTGCGGGTACCGCTCTCCGGGTCCTTGGTGTGGGTGAGCCCCAGATTGAAGAAGGAGCCGCCGTCCTGCGGCCAGGTGAAGAGGGCGGGCAGCGTGTCGAGGTCGACGTCGTCGCCGGTGAGGACGACGTCCTGCACCGGCGCGTCCTTCACCTTCTTCGGCGGTACGTGCGTCATCGCGCCGAGCTTCCCGAAGGCCTCGCGCACTCCGACGAACCCGTGCGGCAGCTCCGGGCGCAGCAGCCCGCCGATCTTCTCGGAGATCTCGCCGTACGACTTCAGTCCGAGGGCCTTCAGCAGCCGGCGGTCGGTCCCGAAGACGTTCATCGCGAGGGGCATCGCGGAGCCCTTCACGTTCTCGAACAGCAGCGCGGGACCGCCGGACTTCTGGACACGGTCGACGATCTCCCCGACCTCCAGACACGGGTCGACCTCGGCCTTGACGCGCTTGAGGTCGCCCTCGCGTTCCAGGGCCCTGAGCAGCGAGCGAAGATCGTCATAAGCCATGCGCTCCAGTATCGCCGAGTCCCCCGAACACCCACCCCCCACCCCACACGGACACGCCCACCGCCCTGTCGTCACTGTGCGTCTGTCGTCCCTGTGCGTCGCTCCCTCGACGTGCGGTGCGACGTTTTTTCGCCAGCCGCTACCCTGACCCCGTCCCCGGGGCCGTCCGCGTCCCGTCGCCTTCTTCTGGGGGAACCCGCCACCATGCTCCGGTATCTGCCCTTCCTGCTGGTCCTGGCGCTGTGGATCTACGCCTTCATCGACTGTCTGAACACCCCCGAGGAGGAGGTGCGCGGTCTGCCGAAGGTGGTGTGGGTGATCATCATCCTGCTCTTCGGCGAGGTGCTGGTCGGCCCGATCGCCTGGCTGGTCGCCGGCAAGATCCGCCACGCTCCCGCGAACGGCTCCACGCCCTCCGAGTGGCACCGCAACCACCGCACCGAGTACGTCGCGCCCGACGACAACCCCGAGTTCCTCAAGTCCCTCAAGGAGGACAGCAAGAAGGACGAGGCGCTCCTGAAGGACTGGGAGGCCGACCTGCGCCGCCGCGAGGAGGAGCTGCGGCGCAAGGAGAACGGCGACGACCCGAAGGCCGGCTGATGGAGCTGCGGCTGCTGGTCACCTTCGAGAAGGTCGCGACGGTGCTGAGCTTCACCCGGGCCGCGGCCGAGCTGCAGTACGCGCAGTCCAGCGTGACCAGCCAGATCCGCGCCCTGGAGTCCTCGCTCGGCACGGAGCTCTTCGACCGGCTCGGCAGCCGTATCCGCCTCACCGAGGCGGGCGAGCGGCTGCTGCCGTACGCCCGGCAGATCATCGAGCTGACGGAGGAGGCGCGGGCGGCGGTCGTGGCCGCGGAGGAGCCGTCCGGCACGCTCACCGTCGGCACGATGGAGTCGCTGACGTCCTATCGTCTGCCGCCGCTGCTGGAGTTCTTCCACCACCGCTATCCGAAGGTGCGGCTCGCGCTGCGCACCACCCTCGGTGACGAGACCCGGCAGGCGCTGCTCCAGGGGACGTACGACCTGGGCTTTCTGATGGAGGCCGGGACGGAGCACGCGGGGCTTCAGAGCACGGTCCTTGCGGTGGAGCCGCTGGCGCTGGTCGCGTCCCCTCAACACGCCCTGTCCGGCGTGGAGTTGGCCACGGACGATCTCCTCGGACAGCCCCTCCTCGCGACCGAACCCGGCTGCGCCTACCGGGACTTGTTCGAGCGGGAGCTCGACTCGCTCGGCGGGCCCGTGGAGTTCATGGAGTTCGGCACGATCGAGGCCACCAAACGCGCGGCGGCGGCCGGCCTCGGGATCTCGCTGCTGCCCGAGGTGACGGTCGCCGCCGAACTCGCGGAGGGTTCTCTCGTACGACTGCTGTGGGAGCCGCCGTTCACGCTTCGCACGCAGCTGGCGTGGCGGGCCGGGAAGCGGCTTCCGGCACACGCGCGGCTGTTTCTGGAGCAGGCGCGGAGGCTGGTGTCCGAGCAAGGGTGACCTTCAGGCTCGCCGTCACGATCAGCGGAACGCCCAGCGCCTGCACCAGCCCGATGTGGTGGCCGTACACCGCCCAGTCCATGACCATCGCGACCGCCGGATAGGTGAAGGCGAGGACGGCGATCTTCGAGGTGGGGAGCTGGGCGTAGGCGGCGTACATCAGGACGTACATCAGGCCCGTGTGGATGACCCCGAGCCCGACCAGCCATCCCCAGTCCGCGCCCGTCCCCCGCATCGCGCCGAAGTCGGCGAAGGGCAGCAGGAGGGGGATGCCGACGAGGACCTGGACCAGCGCGATCAGGTGCGGACGGACGCCGGTGATGCGCTTGGTGACCAGGGTGGACAGGCCGTACAGGAGCGCGGCGAGCAGCGCCTGACCGACACCGGTGACATACGATCCGCCGCTCGCGAAGTCGCCGGGCGTGACGCCGGAGACCAGGACCAGCCCCGCGAAGGCGACCACGATCCAGCCCACCTTGGCGGCGGTCAGCCGCTCGCGGAACAGCAGGGCGCCCAGCAGCACCACATAGAACGGCTGTGTGTGGTAGACGACCGTGGCGACGGAGATCGACGTGTTCTCGTACGACTGGAACAGGAACACCCAGTTGAAGACGATGAAGACGCCGCCCAGCACGGCCAGTCCGAGCGTGCGCGGGGTGAAGCCGTGACCGCGCAGCCAGCCCCGGGCGACGATGTACGCGCCCAGCGCCAGGGCGCCGAACAGGACGCGGAAGAACACGACGTCGAAGGGCGGGGCGCCCGACTCGACGACGAAGACCCCGAGGGTGCCGGAGAGCACCATCGCGGCTGTCAGCTGGGCTGTTCCCTTGCGGTCCGTTGTCATACCCAGGACGCTACGAGCGCCCACCGGGCCCGGTCCACGTGCCAGTGGGGCGTCCTGCCGATGGGGGTATCGGCACCGCCGATGGACGGGTCCGCCTGATCAAGAGCTGGCGGGGCACATTGCCCTCCCGTTCCGTCCGCCCCAGAGTGGGAGGCATGCAGCGCATGGATCAGGCACAGGCGCGTGGCCGGCTCGCCGCCGCCGTCGAGGAGGCCCGCGCCGGTCTGGCCGAGGGCGGCATTCCCATCGGCGCCGCCCTCTACGGACCCGACGGCACCCTCCTCGGCCGCGGCCGCAACCGGCGGGTCCAGGACGACGACCCCTCGATGCACGCGGAGACGGCGGCGTTCCGGGCGGCGGGACGGCAGCGGTCCTACCGTGGGACGACCATGGTCACCACCCTCTCGCCGTGCTGGTACTGCAGCGGTCTGGTCCGTCAGTTCGGCATCGGCCGGGTCGTGATCGGCGAGGCGTCCACCTTCCACGGCGGGCACGACTGGCTGGCGGAGCACGGCGTGGAGATCGTGCTCCTCGACGACCCGGGGTGCGTCGAGATGATGCGCGACTTCGTCAAGAACAATCCGGCCCTGTGGAACGAGGACATCGGTGAGTGACCCCAGCATCCCGACGATCGATCTGCGGCCCTGGCCGGACGGTGACGAGCAGGCACGCAGGGCCATCGCGCGCACCGTCGACGAGGCCCTGCAGACCGCCGGATTCCTCCTGGTCACGGGGCACGGCGTGGACCCGTCCCTCCGCGCGCGCATCCGGGAGGCCGCCCGTGCCTTCTTCGCCCTCCCCGAAGCCGTCAAGCAGCCGTACGCCGCCAAGGTCGGCGGCCGCGGCTGGCTCGGCCCCGGCGCCGAGGCGAACGGGTACGCGGAGGGGACCGAGACGCCGCCGGACCTGAAGGAGTCGCTGACCTTCGCGACGCACGAGCCGTTCGAGGACCCGGTGATCAACGCGGAGTGGTACGCGCCGAATGTCTGGCCGGCCGAGGTGCCGGAACTCCGGCCGCTGTGCGAGGAGTACCTGGGGAGGATGGGCGAGCTGGAGAACCGGCTGCTCGCCCTGCTCGGCGAGGCCCTCGGCCTGGAACCCGACTTCTTCTCACGGCACATGGACCATCCGACGTACGGCTTCAACATCAACTGGTATCCCGGCATGGAGGTCATCGGCGCGCCGCAGCCGGGGCAGTTCCGCATCGGCCCGCACACCGACTTCGGGACCGTGACGATCCTCGACCGGCAGGCCGGCAAGGGCGGGTTGCAGATCTGGACGGACGAGGGCGGGTGGGAGGACGCGCCGTACGATCCCGAGGCCTTCACCATCAACATCGGTGATCTGATGGCCCGTTGGACCGGCGACCGCTGGCGGTCGGGACGCCACCGGGTGCTGCCGCCGCCCGCCGACGCGCCCGCCGAGGAGCTGATGTCCCTCGTCTACTTCGGCGAGTGCACCCCGGGCACACTCGTGGAGTCCGTCCCGGCTCCGGTGGGACGCGTGGCGTACGAATCCGTCGACTCGCATGTGTATCTGCGCGAGAAGCTGAACTCGATCACGGTCGGCTGACATCCGGAAATTTTCGTGACCCAACGGACATCACCCCGCGACGCCGGCATGATCCAAACGACACCCCCTAGTCCGAAACAACTCCCCCTACCTACCCTGAAGTTGGGTACCACGGTCGCAGGGGGGAGACGCGGTGGGCAGACGGTTGCACGGACGCGGGGCGCTGTTCGACACGGATCCGGCCGGTCTTGCTCCGCGACTCGTGGGACTGCGCCCGCACCAGCATCGCGCCCATCAGGTCGAGCACGCCCAGGAGCTCCCCTTCGTCGTGCTCACCGGCGGCCGGGGGCTCGGGAAGAGCGCCGTGCTCGTCGAGTTGCGGGACGCGTACCAGGGGCACACCCCGGTCGCGCTGATCGACTGCGAGGACGCCCAGTTCGCGGCGCCGCCGAGCGGCCGGCCCGCCGAGGCCTGGTCGCCCGTGGCGCAGGCGCTGCTGGTGATCGCCGAGCAGCTGGCCGAGCCGGTGACCGGCGCCGGCCGCATCCAGTTCCCGCGGCTGATGTCGGGGCTGGTCGCGGTGGCCGCGGGCGGCTGGGGCGACGCCGACTCCGAGCGCATCCGGCGCGAGGTCGAGCGGATCCTGCTGCTGAACGAGAGCGGATCGTGGATCGCCCACTTCGCCGGGAGGTGGGCGGGGCGGGTCGCCGCCAACGTTGTGGCCGCCGCCACCGGCACCGGGGCGCTGGTGTCGTCGGCCATCGAGGCGACCCTGGAGTCCATCTCGGACAGCTTCGTGCACCGGCGCCACCAGAAGGCCGCCACCTGGTGGCGCGACCACCCCAACGCGGGCGGCAACGCCCGGCGCGGACTGATGCTGCTGTCTGGGCACTTCAGGGCCGAGGGCAGCTCGCGCGAGCACGCGGAACGGTATCTGGTGCGGGCGCTGCTCGCCGACCTGGCCGAGGCCTACGCCGGAATGCTGCCGCGTATGCAGCGCCTGGGGCGCCCGCTCGTCCTGCTCGACAACTCCCAGACGGCGCCCGGTCCCGGTCTGACCGACGCGGTGCTGCGCGACCGTGCCGACGGCATCGCCGACCGGGTGGCGTTCATCGCCGCCCTGCGCGGCGACTCGCGCCCCGCCCTGCGCAACGCCGTACGGCGCACCCTGCCCGAGGTGGCCCGGCGCAGCGAGTGGGCGCCGGACCCGGCGGCCTGGTCCTCGCGGGCGCTGCTGGTGTCGCTGCCCCGGCTCGGCCCCGACGACACCCTGCACCTCGTGGGCGCCGCCTGCGCCGGGACACCGGCGCCGGCCCGGCTCCCGCCCGCCACACACCGGTTGACCGGCGGCAACCCGCTGGGGATCACCCTGCTCGCGGAGGCCGCCGCGCAGCACTTACCGGGCGCCGCCTCGCTGGGCGAGCTGCTTGTGGCGGACGTACGGCTGCACGCCGAACGCGACAGGACGCCCGCCTATCTGGAGCTGCTGGACCGGCTGGTGCCCGCCGAGCACCTCGACGAGCTGACCGTGCTGGCCGCCGCCCACGACCACGACTCGGCCTGCGCGCTCGCCGCCGCCCTGCTCCCGGACGACTTCGGCCCGGCGGACATTCGGTCCCTTCAGACCCGGCTCCGCCAGGAGGGACTGCCCGCCGTGCCCGGCCGGTTCGTCGGCGACCCCTTCGTGCGGACGCTGCTGCTGCTCAGGCTGCACCACCGCGACCCCGACCACACGCAGTGGCGCACGGCGCACGAGACGCTCGTCGAGCACTACGCGCCCACCTGCGACGAGACCGACGCCCCGGCGCGTGCCCGCTGCCGGCTGCACCACCAACTCGCCCTGGGCACCACCGACCCGGCGGTGGACCATCTGCGCGACACCTTCCCCACGCTGGACACCCGCACCTGGCTGCGGTCGCTGCGCTTCATCGCGTCGGCGCCCTACTTCCACGCGCACGACGACCAGGGCCGTGACTTCGACGGGCAGGACGACCGGCGGGCCGCGGTGGCGCTCGGCGGCACGGACGCCGCAACCCGGCCGCCGGACGGCGTGGACCCCGCACTGCATCTGCGGATACGACGGCTGCTGCACGCCGTGTGGCAGCTGACCGATCCGCTGGCGCTGCCCGACCCGACCGTGTGCCACCGGCTGCGGTTCGAGCTGGAGCAGTTGTCCAACCTGCGGCCGGCCGGCAACGCGCTGCTGTGGCGGGCCTCGCGCGACTGGCCCGAGGACGCGCTCGCCGGGCGGCCGCTGCGCATACCGGACGACGACGAGGACGGTGAGGCGTGATGGCACGCGGACCGGGCGGGTGGCTGCGGGAGAGCGTCTGGGAGATCCCTCTGCGCCGCTATCTGGCCCTGCTGCTCGGCCTGGCGTTGGTGACCGGCCTGTTCTTCACCGTCCGCGCGCTGGCCCACGACGACCGCTCGTGCGCGCCCGGAGTCGTACGGCCCGAGAACAGTGAGGAGTGCGTGGGCGTCGCGACGACGGCGTACGACTTCGGGCATCCCCAGCTGCGGGACGCGGTGCAGGCGATCGACCGTGAGAACGACCGGCTCAGGCCCGGGAGTTATGTGACCGTCGCGCTGATGCTGCCGTACACCGCGACCACCCCGTCGACGCTGAGCGACATTCAGCACGAGCTCCAGGGCGCGTATCTGGCGCAGTACGAGGCCAACCACAGCTCCAACGGTCAGTCCCCGGCGATCCGGCTGGTGCTCGCGAGCCCAGGGGCGACCGGCGCCCACTGGGTGCGGATGGTCGACCAGCTGGAGCGGATGACGAAGAGCGCGGACCGGCTGCGGGCGGTCGCCGGCGTCGGCATGAGCACGGACGGCAACAAGGCGGCCGTCCAGGAGCTGACCGGGCGCGGTATCCCGGTGGTGGGCAGCTCCATCACCGCCGACGACCTGGCCAACGGCCACCAGGGCAAGGACCCCTTCCCGGGGCTCGCCCGGGTCTCCCCCACCAACACCGACGAGGCCCGTGCGCTGGCCTCCTTCGCCAAGGTGACGGCGGGCAAGGCACTGCTGGTGTACGACAAGCCGGGCGACCCGTACACACGGACGCTCCAGATGTCCTTCGCCAAGCTGATCAAGGGCTCCCCCTACGAGCCGCAGCCGTTCACCCCGCCCGCCGACCGCAGCCAGGAGGGCACGACCGCCAACACCTTCCGGCAGATCACCCACCTCGTGTGCGACACCTCCCCCGAGACCGACACGATCCTGTTCGCGGGACGGCACACCCAGCTGCGGCAGTTCATCAACGCGCTCGGCGGCCGCGGCTGCCAGGAAAGGAAGTTCACGCTGCTGACGGGCGACGAAGGCTCGTACCTGACCGGGGAGAAGGACCTGGACCGCAGCGCTCTCGAACACAACCTCTCGGTGCGGTACACGGCCCTCGCCCACCCGGACGCCTGGGTGAAGGACCCGGCGAGGACGGGCGGCTCCGCCGAGGACGCGCGGGTCCTCACCGATCTGCTGGCGAAGAGCGGGCGCGCACCCGTCGGCCCCATCGGTTCGGTCGGTCTGGAGGACGGCCAGCTGATCATCGCCTACGACGCCATGCGGCTGGCCGTGCACGGTATCCGCGAGGCCACCGCCGAGGGCAGGGTGGTCCCGCCGCTCGCCGACGTCGGACTCCAGTGGCCGCAGGTCAAGGGCTCACTGCGGGTGAGCGGGGCGAGCGGCTGGATCTGCCTGGACGTGCACGGCAACCCGTACGACAAGGCCGTGCCGATCGTGGAGCTCACCCCCGAGGGCCGCTCCCGCTTTGTGAAGATCGCCTGGCCGGAAGGGAAGGCCCCGGGGAAGGAGTGCTTGCCGCCTTCCTGAGGCCCATGCCTGGTCCCTGCCTGGTCTAAGCCCCCAGGAAGGCGATCATCCGCTCGAAGCGCGCCCGCCAGCGTGCCTCCGTCTCCTGCTCGCCCTGGAACTCGTGGGTGAACCGTAGGATGCTCGCGTCGTCCCCCTCCCGCTCCAGATGGAAGCGGAGGCGACCGGCGTCGTCCATCGTGTACTCGGCGACCCGGTCCACGTCCCACGCGGTGACCCGTCCCGCGCCGAGATCACGCAGGGTGACCGCACCGCCGAGCCGGGGTTCCAGGACGTCGACCGAGGTGAACCAGGCCTCAAGCCCCTCCGGGGTGGACAGCACCGGCCAGACCGTCTCCATGGGCCGCGGGATCCGCACCAGGAAGTGGAGGATGTGCGTGCTCCCGTGGACCTGGCTGGCGCCCTGCTCGATGGAACCGGTCATGACACCAGCGTGACGCGGGACGGAGGGTTGTGCACGCGGTTACGGCAACCGTCTGGCCAGGTCCTTTTCAGAACCCGACGGACTGGAGCGCGCCCAGGCCCACGTCGGCGTAGGAGTGCTTGCCGGAGACGAAGATGTTCACGCCGTAGTAGTTGAACAGCCAGCAGCCGAAGGCGATCAGCGCCAGGTAGGCGGCCTTGCGGCCCTTCCAGCCGGCGGTGGCGCGGGCGTGCAGATAGCAGGCGTAGGCGACCCAGGTGATGAAGGCCCAGGTCTCCTTGGGGTCCCAGCCCCAGTAGCGGCCCCAGGCGTCGCCCGCCCAGATCGCGCCCGCGATGATCGTGAACGTCCACAGCGGGAAGACGGCGGCGTTGACGCGGTAGGAGAACTTGTCGAGGGACGCCGAGGCGGGCAGCCGCTCCAGGAACGAGGTGGCGAACCTGCCGGGCCTGCCGCCGCTCGCGAGCTTGTTCTCGTACGAGTCCTTGAAGAGGTAGAGCAGCGTGGAGACGGCGCCCACGTAGAAGACGGCGCCGCACAGGATCGCGGTCGAGACGTGGATGTACAGCCAGTACGAGTGGAGGGCGGGAACCAACTGGTCGCTGGCGGTGTACAAGACAGTGACGGCGACGCCGAGATCGAGGAGGACCGTCGTGACCAGGAACAGGCCGAGCCAGCGGACGTTCTTCTTCAGCGCGAGCAGCGTGAGGTACACACCGACGGCGACCGTGGAGAACGTGATGTTGAACTCGTACATGTTGCCCCACGGCGCCCGCTCCACCGAGGCCGCGCGGGCGGCGACCCCGCCGAACTCGACGAGGAAGGCGAGCACGGTGAGGGACACGGCGATACGCCCGTAGAGGTCGCCCCGCTCGTCACCCCCATGGGCGCCGGGCCCGTCGGGCACGTCACGCGCACCGGCCGCGGACCGCACCACGACCTTCGGCCGCTCCAGCACGGCGGTCGCCCCGGCCTTTCTGACCGTGACGGCCGGCGCCTCGGCCTCCTTCGCCCCGGGGGTGAGCGCGGCGGCGGTGCGGCCGATCTTGCTGCGGCTGCCGAAGATCCATTCGGTGATGTAGGCGAAGAAGGCCAGCGTGTAGACGGCCATCGCCGAGTAGATCAGCGTGTTGCTGATGTTCGCGAGGTTTTCGTTGGTCGCGGCGGCGAGATCGGTTGCGGCGGCGAGAGTCACTGCTTCTCAGCCCCTTCGGCAGGTACGGCTTGGGGGTCGGGGGAAGGGTCGGGGGAGTCTGAAGGATCTGCGGAGTCGTCCTCGGGGTCGGGCGCGCCCGGCGCCTGGTCGTACAGGATTCCGGCGAGGTCGCCGAGTTCCTCGGGCACCTTGGCGGACTCGCTGCGGCCGAGCCCGGCCATCTCGACGACGGTGACTCCGTCGGCGCCCTTGACCGCCCGCACCCACACACGGCGGCGCTGGATGAACAGGGAGGCGGCCAGACCGAAGATCGCGGCGAAGGATCCGGCGAGCGCCCAGCCGCTGCCGGGCTGCTGGGTGACCTGGAAGCCGGCCCACTCCTTCACCCCGTCGAAGGTGACCGAGCCGGCGCCGTTCGGGAGTTTCATGGTCTCGCCGGGGTTCAGGTTCTCCCTGAACTGTGCGCCCTTGGAGTCCTTGAACATCGTGAGGTTCTTCTTGTTGAGCTGGTAGACGCTCTGCGGGATGCCCGAGTCGACGCCGAGGTCGCCGTGGTAGGGCTCCAGGTTCAGCACCGGGTTCATCAGCGCCGGGAACTGCGAGACGACCGAGGTGCCGCCGCCGTAGGTCGGCAGGAAGGCGGCCTGGAGGCCGAGCTGTTCCTTCTCGCCCTTGGCGTTGCGGTAGCCGTCCATGACCTTGATCGCACCGGAGGAGGTGACATTGGAGTCGAGCGGCAGCAGCGGCACGGGCTGGTGGTCCATGACGACATTGCCCTGGGCGTCCTTGACGGTGACGACGGGCGCGTAGCCGTGGCTGACGAGGTAGACCTTGGAGTTGCCGATCCGCAGTGGCTCGTTGACCTTGACGGTGGTCCTCTTGTCCTTGCCGAAGGCGCCTACGCTGTAGGTGAGGTCCGCCTGGAAGGTGCGCGGGGTGCCCCGGTTCGGGCCGGTCGGCTCGTAGGTGCCGGTGAAGCTGTTCAGGGAGAAGCTGAACGGGTCCAGGTCGTCCTGGGTGAAGAGGTTGCCGGACTTGAAGTCGTCGTACTGGGTGAGGGTGTTGGAGAAGCCGCCGCCCTCCACGATCAGTTTGTTGCCCTCGGACTTGTAGAGCTGCCCCCAGGCGAAGGCGACCAGCATCACGATCAGCGCGATATGGAAGGCGAGGTTGCCGGCCTCGCGCAGATAGCCCTTCTCGGCGGCGACGGCATCACCGGTGACCCGGGCACGGAAGCGGCGCTTCTTCAGCAGCGTGAGCGCCGCATCGCGGACCTGCTCGGGGTCGGCCCCGGTGCGCCACGTGGTGTAGGCGGGCAGCCGGGTCAGACGCCTGGGCGCACCCGGTGGGCGGCCGCGCAGCTGGCCCACGAACTGCCAGGTGCGGGGCACGATGCAGCCGATGAGGGAGACGAACAGGAGGATGTAGATCGCGGAGAACCACACCGAGCTGTAGACGTGGAAGAGGCCGAGCTTGTCGTAGATCGGTGCGAGGGTCTGGTGGGCGTCCCGGAACTCGGCGACCTTCGTCGCGTCGACCCCGCTCTGCGGGATCAGCGAGCCGGGGATCGAACCGAGCGACAGCAGCAGGAGCAGCAGCAGCGCGACGCGCATGGAGGTGAGCTGCCGCCAGAACCAGCGGGCCCAGCCGATGACGCCCAGGGAGGGCAGATGGGGCGGCTCCTCCTGGGGCGCGGTGGTCAGCTGGGAGCCGGCGGCGCCCAGGTCCTGGTCGTCCGTCCGGTCCGGGGTCGTGTCGGTCCCCGTCTTGGAAGTCGCGCTCATCGATTCAGATCCCCACAGTGAAGCCGTCGGACCAGACCTGCATCTCCTGCACGATGCGGTCCCAGGCACCGGTCAGGAGCAGCACGCCGGTCACGACCATCATGGTGCCGCCGATGCGCATGACCCAGACGTAGTGGCGCTTGACCCAGCCGAACGCGCCGAGGGCCTTGCGGAAGGCGACCGCCGCGAGCACGAACGGTACGCCGAGACCCAGGCAGTACGCGATGGTCAGTATGGCCCCGCGGCCCGCGCTGCCCTCGTTGAAGGAGAGCAGCTGCACGGAGGCGAGGGTCGGACCGATGCAGGGTGTCCAGCCGATCCCGAACAGTGCGCCGAGGAAGGGGGCGCCGGCCAGTCCGGCCACCGGCTTGCGGTGGAAGCGGAACTCGCGCTGGGTGAGCCAGGGCATCAGGCCCATGAAGAACACGCCCATGAGGATCATGAGCACGCCGAGCACCTTGGTCAGGACGTCCTTGTGTTCCTGGAGGTTCTGCCCGAAGTAGCCGAAGAAGGCGCCGCCCGAGACGAACACCGCGGTGAAGCCGAGGACGAACAGCGAGGCGCCGGCGACCATACGTCCCCGGCGGGCGTCGGCCAGGTCGGTGCCGCTGACTCCGGTGACATAGGAGAGATAGCCGGGGACGAGCGGCAGGACGCACGGCGAGAAGAAGGAGACGAGGCCGCCGAGCAGGGCCACCGGGACGGCCACCAGCAGGGCCCCGTTGAGGACCGTCTGGTTCTCCGCGGCGAGCGTGGAAAGACCGGTCACGTCACTTCTCCGCGACGACCGGCTCGACCATGCTGCGCAGCTTCTCCTCGGAGAGCGGCTGCAGCGCACGGGCCGCGACCTTGCCGTCCCGGTCGATGACGAGCGTGGAGGGGATCAGCTGCGGGTTGAGCGTGCCCTTCTTGAAGCGGAGCATCAGCTTGCCCGTCGGGTCGTACAGGCTCGGGTAGCTGATCCCGTAGTCCTTCTCGAAGGCCTTGGCCGGACCGGTGCTGGTGTCGCGGGTGTTGATGCCGACGAACTCGACGCCCTGGTCCTTGACGTCCTGGTAGACCTTCTGGAAGTTCTTGGCCTCGGCGCGGCACGGCGGGCACCAGGAGCCCCAGACGTTGACGACGACGACCTTGCCCTGGTAGTCGCCGATGTCCAGCTGGGTGCCGTCGACGGTCTTGCCGGACAGTTCGGGGGCGGAGTCCCGGTCGCCCTGCTTGGCGGTGGCGATGCCGTTGGAGCCGGTGACGAAGTTGGTGTCGCCGCCTCCGCCGGAGGTGCCGCCGGACGTGCACGCCGCCAGGGTCAGCGCGGCGGCCGCGGCACCCGCGACGAGCAGGGCGGCGCGGCCGCGGTCGCGTGTCGTGCGGTTCCTGCTGTCCGTGCGGTTGGAGCGCTGGGGGGCGCGGCTGGCGGCACACATGTGAAAAGTTTCGCATGCCCGTTCTGGGGATCTTGCGCACCCCCCTTGCGGGTGGAGACCCGCGTTTCAGGCGGCCTGCCCGGAGGCCGTGGAGCTGTCCGCGGCGGGGTCCGCCAGGAACTCCTTCCAGCCCCCGGCCGGCTGCTGCCCCACCTCGAGAGTGCGCAGCTTGGCGAGCACCTCGGGCTTCTGTACGTCCATCCAGTCGACGAACTGCCGGAAGGAGACCAGGCGTACGTCCTCGCCCTTCTCCTTCTCCCGCGCGATGTGCTTGAAGGCCTCCTCGACGGCGTCCATGTAGATGCCGCCGTTCCACTGCTCGAAGTGGTTGCCGACGAAGAAGGGTGCCCGGTTTGTCTTGTATGCCCGCTTGAAGCCGGCTATGTAGGAACCCGCCGCCTGCTGCCGCCAGCCCGGGTAGTTGTGGGCGGGCGCGTTGGTCGAGTTGATCGACTGGTTGGCCAGCATGTTGTAGTCCATCGAGAGGACCTCGAAGCTGTGCCCGGGGAAAGGTATCTGCTGCAACGGCAGGTTCCAGATGCCCTGCTTCTTGTCCGGCCAGATCTGGCGGCCGCCGGGCGAGGAGGCGTCGTAGCGCCAGCCGAGGTCACGGGCGGTGGGCAGCAGATTGTCCTGGCCGAGCAGACAGGGCGTGCGTCCGCCGACGAGTTCCTTGTCGTAGTCGAAGGGCAGCGACGGCAGATCGGTCCAGCCGGTGTTGGTCCGCCACTTCTTCACGAAGGACTTGGCCTGGTCGATCTCGCTGCGCCACTGCTCGGGCGTCCACTTGCCGACGGAGCCGGAGCCGTCGCCGCAGAAGTGGCCGTTGAAGTGCGTGCCGATCTCATGCCCCTCCAGCCAGGCGCGGCGGATGTTCTTCAGCGTCTCCTTGATGTGCTCGTCGGTGAGGTAGCCGATGTCGGAGGCGCCGCGCTGGTTGTTCGGGGGGTCGTACAGGCGCTTCTTCGACTCGGGCAGCAGATACAGCCCGGAGAGGAAGAAGGTCATGTGCGCGTCGTGCTTCCGGGCGAGGTCGAGGAAGCGGGAGAAGAGACCGTTGCCGACCTCGCCGGCGCCGTCCCAGGAGAAGACCACGAACTGCGGCGGGGTCTGTCCCGGCTCCAACGGCTCCGGCTTTGCGGGCTGGTGGGGCTGCTTGCCCGTGAAGGAGGTGGACCCGTCACCGAGGGGACGCGCGGGACGGGACCTCTTCGGGCCGCCCTTGGCGGAACCTCCGGCACCGGACGACCCGTCTGACGGCATGAGGGTGCCGCATCCCGAAAGTCCTACGGCGGCCGCGGCACCCGCACCGAGACCGAGCATTCCCCTACGAGTGAGAGCGCGCATTGCCTCCCCCTTCGTCACGTTCCTCGATTGGTCACCCAGTCAGAGGACGCGACGAAGGGGCAGGTTCCTGATCATTACCTCTGTTTCGCAACAAATGTCACGAACGTGTCATAGCGCAGCAGTGTGCGTGATACAGGCGGGAGTTACGCGCCGAACGCCTTGCCCTGCCCCTTCACCGGCTTGGCGCCGGCGAGGAGATGCGGGGGGACGAGGTCGCGGGCCGGCTCGGTGTAGCCGACGGACACGATCTTGTCGCCCTGGTAGGTGAAGGTCGTCAGGGACGCCAGCGTGCACTGCCGCTTGCGCGGGTCGTGCCACAGCCGCCGCTTCTCGACGTACGACCGCACGATCCAGATCGGCAGCTGATGGCTGACCAGCACGGCCTCGTGTCCGCGGGCCGCCTCCTTCGCCGCGTCCAGCGCCTGCATCATGCGGACGACCTGGTCGACGTACGGCTCGCCCCACGACGGCCGGAACGGGTTGACCAGGTGCTTCCAGTTCCCGGGCTTGCGCAGCGCCCCGTCGCCGACGCCGAAGGTCTTGCCCTGGAAGACGTTGCCGGCCTCGATCAGCCGCTCGTCGGTCGCGAGGTCCAGGCCGTGCGCCTTGGCGATCGGCGTCGCCGTCTCCTGCGCCCGCTCCAGCGGGGAGGCCACGACATGGGTGACATCGCGGGGGGCGAGGTGCTCGGCGACCCGGTCGGCCATCTGGCGGCCCAGTTCGGAGAGGTGGTAGCCGGCGAGACGGCCGTAGAGGATCCCGTCCGGGTTGGCCACTTCGCCGTGCCGCATGACATGGACGACGGTGATGTCGCCGTTGGCCGAGGTGATCACGCGGTCGCCTCCGCTGCCGCTCGGGCCGCCGCCGGAAGGGCGTCGGCGATCCTCTGGACGGCCCGCTCGTCGTGAGCCGTGGACACGAACCAGGACTCGAAGGACGAGGGCGGCAGATACACGCCCTGCGCCAGCATCGAGTGGAAGAACGCGGTGAAGCGGAAGGAGTCCTGCTTCTTGGCGTCCTCGTAGTCACGGACCGCGCGGTCCGTGAAGAACACGGAGAACATGTTGGAGGCGTTCTGCATCCGGTGCGCCACGCCCTCCTTGGTGAGGGCCTCGGTGACCAGCGCCTGGATCTGCGCGGAGACGGCGTCGACCCTGTCGTACGCGGCCTCGTCGAGGAGCCGCAGCTGGGCGAGCCCGGCGGCGGTGGCGACCGGGTTCCCGGAGAGGGTGCCGGCCTGGTAGACGGGCCCGGCGGGCGCGAGGTGCGCCATGACGTCGGCGCGGCCGCCGAACGCGGCCGCGGGGAAGCCGCCGCCCATCACCTTGCCGAAGGTCATCAGGTCGGGCCCGACCCCGTCGATGCCGTACCAGCCGGCGCGGCTGGTACGGAAGCCGGTCATGACCTCGTCGGAGATGTAGAGGGCGCCGTTCCTCTCGCACGCGTCCTTGAGCCCCTGGTTGAACCCGGGCAGCGGCGGCACGACCCCCATGTTCCCGGGCGAGGCCTCGGTGATCACACAGGCGATCTCGCCCGGGTGCCGGTGGAAGGCCTCCTGCACGGCTTCGAGGTCGTTGTACGGCAGCACGATCGTGTCACCGGCCTGGGCACCCGTGACGCCGGGCGTGTCGGGCAGGGCGAAGGTGGCGACACCGGAGCCCGCGGCGGCGAGGAGGGAGTCGACGTGACCGTGGTAACAGCCTGCGAACTTGATCACCTTGGTGCGCCGGGTGAACCCGCGCGCGAGCCGGATGGCCGACATGGTGGCCTCGGTCCCGCTGGAGACGAGCCGCACCTGCTCCAGGGGCTCGATCCGGCCGGTCATCTCCTCGGCGAGCGCGACCTCGCCCTCACCGGGCGTACCGAAGGAGGTCCCGCGCGAGACGGCCTGCTGCACGGCGGCGATCACCTCGGGGTGCGCGTGCCCGAGGATCATGGGCCCCCAGGAACACACCAGGTCGACGTACTCCCGCCCGTCCGCGTCGGTCAGGTACGGGCCGCTGCCGGAGACCATGAACCGGGGCGTGCCGCCGACGGCGCGGAAGGCCCGCACTGGGGAGTTCACACCACCGGGTGTGACGGCCGCCGCACGGTCGAACAGTGACTGCGACCCTGGTGCTTCATATGCATATGGCAGTTCGCTCATGACCTGCGACTTCTCCGACTTCTCGGACTCCGGTTGCCAGTGACCTCCTCAGGGTAGGCCAGCGCTGCCGGGCCGCCGGGGGCGGTGGCGGGCCGCCTTGCTGACCGGACGGACAGTTCCGTTCCTCCGCTATCTGCGAAACTGGATCCGATAAGCACAGCTCACAGGGACCATGGTGATCGCGGACTCGTTCAGAGGCTGCGAAGATCCTGCGGACACGTGTTTCAACGCACGTTTCGGCGCGTGGCCGTGGGGGAGGTCACTGACACGATGATCGGGTTGCGCGGCGGGTGCCACGCGTCCTAGAAAAGCAGTCGGGTGGAGATATGCATCGCGGTGGCGGACTGGGCGAGGGGACTGATGACCTGGGTCCTCGACGTGCCCGGCGGGGAAGGCACCGGCGCGACGCGGAAGAAGCCGCCGAAGCACGTCATGGACACGGTGTACCGAGCGAGTCCGAGCGGCTGGACCGACGGGTCGAGCGGTTCAGGGCCGAGAGCAGGAATGGTGGTCGGGTGGGGGTGACGTACAAGTACTTCGGCGCGCCGGACGGCGCGACCGCGGCCCGCGTCCCGATCTCGATGCGCCCCGAGGAACTCGGCGGCGACGAGCTCGGCATGAACGGCATGTTCACCAAGATCAAGCCGGAGACGATGGCCGCCATGGTCCTGACCGGCATAGAGGGCGTGCCCCTGCACAAGGTGCCCCCGCTCGAACTGGTCGTCCTGCACCCCGACTACGCCGTGGTCAAACTCCCGATGACCGTCGTCGACCCCCTCCGCGGCATCGGCGAGGAGGCGGTGGGCGCGGCGGCCTTCATCTGGTCGACGGTCCCGGACCGCGGCGGACCGCGGGACGCGTTCAATGTGTACCAGTTGCTGCACGAGTGGCAGGACTTCAGCCATCGGTTGCATGAGGCGGGGCATCAGCCTTATTGCTTGGTTTGGCCCTGATCCGGGGTTTCACGTGTTCGGGCGGGGCTTTCGGGCTCCGCCCTTGTCATGCGCCGGGTGGGCCGTCAGGCGGCGGGGCACATTACGCCCACCACCTGCAGCAGGCGGGTCCCGGCACGCGAAAGCATCTTGACCCACCCCGCCTTGGGGTGCCCTGGCCACGGTGCTCGACGAGTCGGAAGCTGCCGGCGACCGCGATCCTCACCGAGCCCTCGCCCAGCGCACGCTGGGCGACGCCCACAGCCCCACACCCCTGACCTGGCGCATCCGCCGCCTCGGCGAAAGACACGCGCCCGGCCCACGCGCTCAGGCAGCCAATGCGCCCTGCGTCGAGGGGCACCCCGCCGCTCCGCGCCCGCAGCAGCCTCAGGCGCGGCGGCGTTGATCACCTCTGTGCGCGGCCGCCACCTTCCGTCCTGGGCGCCTGGGGTTTGCGGTGCTTGCCGGTGCCGGAGCCGAGCGGCTTCGGCACCGTCCCTGGGGGTGAGGGCTCGTTGGCCTCCGGGTACAGGATGGCTTGAGCCTCGGCCAGGCTCGCGGCGAACCCGTACGGCTCCCATGTGTGCCCGTTCCAGCGCTCGATAGCGCGCGGCGCCTCCGGATTCAGATGCGATGCCCTGGGCCCGTCGCCGGGCACGACAGGCACGGCGCGAAGTCGGCCGATCTTCGCGTCACGGCGTTCCGCCCAGTCCTTCAGCGGTTCGTCGTCCATCCTCGCGTTCCTTGCGTCGGTGGCGGCTGTCTCAGGAGGGTAGCGGCCACTCCGGCCCGTCCGGGTTCCCGAGCCAGACGGCCTGCTGGTCGCGGGAGACGGTCACGCCGAACGCCGCGGTGTTCGGTGAGCCGTGCTCCTCCCAGGTGGCCACCGCCGACTCGATCGCGTCCCCGTGCGGGAAATCGTCACCGAGTACGAGGCGAAGGAGTCCGCCGAGGCGCTCTGCGCCCGGGACGCCGACAAACTGGAATGAGCAACTCCATCGGCCTTCTGCAGATGGACAAGGGCCAGAGATGGACAAGGGGCCGGTCCGGTCGGCAGGACGCTGCGCCCCAGGTCCCACCGACGCCGGACGTGCTGGACACCTTGACGCCGGACCCCTCAGACCACCCCCAGGTCCAGCATTGTGTCCGCCACCTTGAGGAAGCCCGCGATGTTCGCGCCCATGACGTAGTTGCCCGGGGCCCCGTACTCCTCCGCCGTCGCGAGGCAGGTGGTGTGGATGCCGGTCATGATGGCCGCGAGGCGGCGGTCGGTGTCCTCGAAGGTCCACGCGTCGCGGGTGGCGTTCTGGCGCATCTCCAGTGCGGAGGTGGCCACGCCTCCGGCGTTGACCGCCTTTCCCGGGCCGAACGCGACGCCGGCTTCCTGGAGCAGTCGTACGGCCTTCGGGGTGGTGGGCATGTTCGCGCCCTCGGCGACCGCCACGACTCCCCCGGCCAGCAGGCTCCGCGCCGCGTTCTCGTCGAGTTCGTTCTGGGTGGCGCAGGGCAGCGCGACCGAGCACGGTACGTCCCAGACGCAGCCGCCCTCGACGTACCGGGCCGGGGTCGCGGTGCGGGCGTACTCCTCGATCCGGCCGCGGCGGACCTCCTTGATGTCCTTGACCAGTTCGACGTCGATGCCGGACTCGTCGACCACATAGCCGCCGGAGTCGGACATCGCGACGACCTTCGCGCCGAGTTCCTGCGCCTTCTGGGCGGCGTGGACGGCGACGTTGCCGGAGCCGGACACGACGACGCGCATGCCGTAGAGGTCCTGGCCGCGTTCGGCGAGCATCGCGGAGACGAAGTAGACGGTGCCGTATCCGGTGGCCTCGGTCCGTACGTGGGAGCCGCCCCAGTTCAGGCCCTTGCCGGTGAGCACCCCGGCCTCGTAGCGGTTGGTGATGCGCTTGTACTGGCCGAACAGGTAGCCGATCTCGCGGGTGCCCACCCCGATGTCGCCGGCCGGTACGTCGGTGTGCTCGCCGAGGTGGCGGTGGAGCTCGGTCATGAACGACTGGCAGAACCGCATGACTTCGCCGTCGGAACAGTCCTTGGGGTCGAAGTCGGCGCCGCCCTTGCCGCCGCCGAGGGGCAGGCTGGTCAGCGCGTTCTTGAAGATCTGCTCGAAGCCGAGGAACTTTACGATGCCGAGGTCGACGGACGGGTGGAAGCGCAGGCCGCCCTTGTACGGTCCCAGCGCGGAGTTGAACTCCACCCGGAAGCCCCGGTTGACCCGCACCTGCCCGGCGTCGTCGACCCAGGGGACGCGGAAGACGAGCTGCCGCTCCGGCTCGCACAGGCGCTCCAGGACGTGGTGGCGTGTGTACTCGGGGCGGCGGGCGAGGACGGGTTCCAGGGACTCCAGCACCTCGCGCGCGGCCTGGTGGAACTCGGACTGTGCGGGATCGCGCGCCTGTACGGCGGCGTAGACCCCGGCGGTCAGGCTCAGATCCGCGGCCGGAACGTGCTGGACGGTCATGGACGTACCTCTTCCGTGTACGGCCCGTTGCGTGACGGGTACTCGGGAAGAGAACGAGGCAGACGGAGCGGAGGGTGCGCGGCGTCCAAGGGGAGGGTGCACGGCGTCCCAGCGGAGGATGCACGGCGTCCGCGCGCCGTCCGCGTGGCGTCCACGCCGCCCTCCGCCGAGCCGCGCCGCCCATTGTCCCTACGCCCCGCCGCCCCCTCCGCCGCGCCGCACCTACACCCCGCCGCCCCCCTCGCCCGCGCCACCCCCGGGCACTGGCACCGGCACCGGCACCGGTGCCGTAGTCGCCCGGGGAATCACATGCGTCGGCAGGACCACGTGCCGCGTCTCGTCCGTCTCGGGGTCGTTGATGAGTCTGAGGGCCAGTTCGCCGGCCTCGCGGCCTATGTCCGAGGGGGACTGGGCCACCGTGGACAGGTCGAACCACTCGGCCAGCGGCTGGTCGTCGAAGCCGAGGACGGACATCCGCTCGGGCACCTCGATCCGCGTCTTGCGCAGGGCCCGCATGACGGAGGCGGCGACCTCGTCCCACTCGGTGAACACGGCGGTGGGCGGCTCACGCAGGCTCAGCAGCGTGCCGAGCGCTTCGGCGACGCCGCGTTTGTCGCCGAAGCGGGTGGCGACCACCAGGTCGTCGTCCAGGGCGATGCCGGCCTCGGTCAGGGCCTGCTGGTAGCCGAGCAGCCGCTCCTGCGAGCTGAAGGAGAAGCCGCTGGCGCCGACCGTCTTGACGAAGGCGATCCGGCGGTGACCGAGGTTGAGCAGGTGCCGGGTGCCGTGCCGGGCGCCCGCCACATCGTCGACGTACACGCTGGGGCGCCCCTCGACGTGCTGGCTGACGTAGACGACCGGCATCCCGAGGTCGTCCAGCCGGGCCATCTCCTCGTCGGTGAGGTCGAAGGAGAACACCAGCAGCGCGTCGGCGTTCCGCCGGGCCGGGAGACGGTCGAAGAACGCCTCACGCTCGGCCATGTCGGGGATCACGTAGATGTTCATCTCCATGCCCGCCGCCCGCAGCACCGGGCCCAGGCTGGTCAGGGCCGCGCCCATGAACCAGGAGGTGAGCGTGGGCACCATCACCGCCACCACCCCGGTCCGGCCGGTGACCAGGCTCGCGGCCTGCCGTGAGACCGCGAAGTCCAGTTCGCGAGCCGCCTGTTCGACCCGTGCGCGGACCTCCGGCGAGACGGTGGACAGACCGCGCAGGGTGCGGGAGACGGTGGATGTCGAGACCCCGGCCCGTTCGGCGACGTCGGCCATCGTCGGGTGTCGCTGAGCTGGTGGCATGAGCGGACGGTAGCACGAATGCCACCCTCTGCGCGGGCCTCCGTGACAGCGCTGCCACGAGGTCGGACCAACTCATTACCAGGAAGTAACGCATTGACTTCCCCTGGGTGCATCCCTACGGTGCAAACGTTGTCCCAGCGGAGTCGGAGCTGTCCCTGTGGAGTAACCCTTCAGCACTTTGACCTGCGACATTGATCTACCCATCGTCGTGACAACGCAGTCTCACACCAGAGTCTTCTCAGAGTTCGGTTCCGCACGACCAGGAGAGACAGTGAAGATCCAGACCGCCAGAGCCCTTCCGTGCTCGGCCGCGCTCGTCGCCGCCGGGCTCCTGCTCACCGCCTGCGGCTCGTCCGGGAGCGACTCCGGACAGCAGGCCGGGAACGCATCCTTCGAGGGCCGCGGCCCGATCACCTTCGTGGCAGGCAAGGACAGCACCGGTGTCGTCCAGGCGGCGCTCGACCGCTGGAACGAGCTGCACCCGGAGGAGAAGGTCACCTTCGTCCAGCTGCCCACGGACGCGGACTCGCAGCGGCAGCAGATGATCCAGAACGCGGAGACGAAGTCCGACGCCTACACGGTGCTCTCCCTGGACGTCGTGTGGACGTCGGAGTTCGCCGCCCACCAGTGGATCGACCGCCTGCCCGAGAACCGGTTCCCGTTGCAGAAGATGCTGAGGCCCGTGGTGGAGACGGCGAAGTACCGGGGCAACCTGTATGCGGCTCCTGGCAGTTCGGACGGCGGCATGCTGTACTACCGCACCGATCTGCTGAAGAAGGCCGGCATCACCGAGCCCCCGGCCACCTGGTCGGAGATGACGGCCGACTGCGCCAGGGTGAAGAAGCTTCCCGAGGCCGGGGACATGTCCTGTTACGCCGGGCAGTTCCAGAAGTACGAGGGCCTGACCGTGAACTTCGCCGAGGCGGTGCACTCCGCGGGCGGCCAGGTGGCCGACGCCGACGGCAAGCCGGACGTCGACACCCCCGAGGCGAGGAAGGGCCTGGACTTCCTCGCCGGGTCCGTCGAGGACGGCACGATTCCCAAGGAGGCCATCACCTACCAGGAGGAGGACGGCCGTCAGGCGTTCGAGGCCGGCAAGCTGATATTCCACCGCAACTGGCCGTACGTGTACTCGCTGGCCCAGAAGAGCAAGGTGGCGGGGAAGTTCGCGGTCGCGCCGCTGCCCGGTCTGAACGGTCCCGGTTCCTCCAGCCTCGGCGGTCACAACCTGGCGCTGTCGTCCTTCGCCAAGAACAAGGCGACGGCACTGGACTTCATGAAGTTCTTCTCCAGCGAGGACAGCGCGAGCACGTTCCTGAAGGACGCTTCCCTGGC
This sequence comes from Streptomyces luteolifulvus, assembly GCF_008806595.1. GTDB lineage: Bacteria > Actinomycetota > Actinomycetes > Streptomycetales > Streptomycetaceae > Streptomyces > Streptomyces luteolifulvus. Next base: position 141,057 of record NZ_VZRB01000016.1, read on the forward strand.
CCCGCCGTACGCGGACCTGTACGACGATGCGTCGCTGGTCGAGCAGTACCCGTACCTGCCCGTCCTCAAGGAGTCGATCCTGCGTGCCGTGCCGCGTCCGCGGGTCGTGCAGTACGGCGATGTGACCTCGGCGATCCAGCGGGAGGCCTACGCCGCTCTGGCCGGCGGCAAGAGCAGCGCGCAGGCGCTGAAGGACCTTCAGGCGGCCCTGCAGAAGTCGGCGGCGCAGTGAGGGGCGGAGCCATGGCCGGCACGAGGACTCCGCCCGGAACCCCTGCGTACGGTCCCGGCAGCGACGCCGGGCAGCCCTCCACACCGCCGGCCCCCCGGCGCGGGCGGGCCCGCGCCACCGCGGGCTCGGGGCGGATGGCGGCGCTGCTGGTGTCCCCGACGCTCCTGGTGCTGACGATCGTGGTGCTCTATCCGACGCTGATGGCGCTGAACGAGTCGCTGCACGGTCCGAAGGGCCTCGATCCCGCGACGGGTTTCATCCGAACCACCGAGCCGTTCGTCGGGCTGAAGAACTACGCCGACATCTTCGGCGCGGCCGGGGAGCGGTTCTGGAACGCCTTCTGGAACACCACGTTCTTCACCGTCGTCACCGTGGGTCTGGAGACGGTGATAGGTGTGGCCATGGCCCTGATCATGCACAAGGCCTTCCGGGGCCGGGCCCTGGTCCGGGCCGGGATCCTGGTGCCCTGGGCGGTGCCCACGGCCATCTCCGGCCTGCTGTGGCGGTGGATCTTCAACAGCAACGGCATCGCCAACGCCCTCGTCGGCCACCAGATCCTGTGGACCACCGAGGGCTTCCACGCCAAGGTCGCGGTCATCGTCGCCGAGGTGTGGAAGACAGCCCCCTTCATCGGACTGCTCGTCCTGGCAGGCCTCCAGGTGATCCCGAAGGAGGTGTACGAGGCGGCCCGGATCGACGGGGCGAGCGCGCTGCGCCAGTTCTGGCACATCACCCTGCCCCTGGTGAAGCCGGCGCTGCTGGTGGCGGTCCTGTTCCGCTGCCTGGACGCACTGCGCATGTTCGACCTGCCCTACATCCTGATCGGCGCCCAGAAGAACTCCGTGGAAACCCTGTCCATGCTCGCCCAGAACGAGGCGTCCAACGTCCGCTTCGGACCGGCCGCCGCCTACGCCGTGCTCCTCTTCCTCTACGTCCTCCTCATCGCGCTCGCCTTCGTCCGGCTGCTCGGCGCCGATCTGGTCGGCGACGGTGCTGCGGCGGGCCGGCGCCGCGGCAACAAAGGCGGGCGCCGGCGCATCCCGGCGCCGCGCCGTGCGGAGGTGTCCGCATGAGCACGACGGCGAAATGGCGCACCTGGCTGCCGTACGCGGGTGTCGTCGCGGTGGTGGGGTACTGCCTGGCCCCGTTCTACTGGATGCTGGTCTCCAGCCTGCGGCGCACCTCCGACATCTTCGACACCTCGCTGCTTCCCTCACCGGTGTCCTTCGAGAACTTCGGGGCGGTGTTCGACCCCTCCCAGGGGTTCACACGGGCGCTGCTCAACAGCCTGATCGTCGCCGGCATCACCACCTCGCTGGCGCTGCTGCTGGCCACGTTCACCGCCTACGCGATGGCCCGACTGGAGTTCCGGTTCAAGCGGCTGATCCTCACCCTGGTCATCGCCACCTCGATGTTCCCGGTCGTGTCGATCGTGGTCCCGCTGCTGCAGCTGTTCACGGACATCGGCTGGATCAACACCTACCAGGCCATGATCGTGCCCAGCATGTCCTTCGCCCTGCCGCTGGCGGTGTGGAACCTGACCACGTTCTTCCGGCAGATGCCCGACGAGCTGGAGCACGCCGCCATGATCGACGGCTGCACCCGCGGCCAGGCGTTCCGCAAGATCATCGTCCCGCTCGCGGCACCGGGCATCTTCACCACGGCGATCATCACCTTCATCGCCGCCTGGAACGAGTTCCTCATCGCCCTGACGATGACGAACAAGCCCGAGATGCAGACGGCGCCGGTCGCCATCTCCAAGTTCTCCGGCGCCACCCAGTTCGAGACCCCCTTCGGCAGCCAGATGGCGGCGGGCGTGCTCGTCACCGTGCCGCTGGTGGTCATGGTGCTGTTCTTCCAGCGCCGCATCGTCGCCGGACTCACCGCCGGCGCAGCGAAGTAGACACCGTGCCTTCCCCGAACCCTGAAGGAGAATCACCCCCCATGTCCCGGAACGCACCCTGGTGGCGCAGCGCCGTCATCTACCAGGTCTACATCCGCAGCTTCGCCGACGGGAACGGCGACGGCGTCGGCGACATCGCCGGCCTCCGCTCCCGTCTGCCGTATCTGAAGGACCTCGGCGTCGACGCCCTCTGGATCAACCCGTGGTACAAGTCGCCGATGGCGGACCACGGTTACGACGTGGCCGACTACCGCGAGATCGACCCGCTGTTCGGCACCGTGGCCGAGGCCGAGCAGTTCATCGAGGAGGCGCACCGGTACGGGCTGCGCGTCATCCCCGACATCGTGCCCAACCACACCTCCGACCAGCATGCCTGGTTCCGGGCGGCGCTGGCCGCCGGGCCCGGCAGCCCGGAGCGGGCGCGCTACGTCTTCCGGCCCGGGCGCGGGCCCGACGGCGCCGAACCGCCCAACGACTGGGTGTCCTGCTTCGGCGGCCGGGCCTGGACACGGCTGCCCGACGGGGAGTGGTACCTGCATCTGTTCGCCCCGCAGCAGCCCGACCTCAACTGGGAACACCCCGACGTCCGGGACGAGTTCGAGTCCATCCTGCGGTTCTGGTTCGGGCGGGGCGTCGACGGGTTCCGTATCGATGTCGCGCACGGACTGATCAAGCATCCCGAGCTGCCCGATCTGCCGCCCCGTCAGGCGCCGGCGGTGCTGGGTCCGCTCGCCTCCCGGGACCCCGCGGACGAGGGGCCCCGGCAGCACGTCGACCACCCCCACTGGGACCGCGACGAGGTGCACGACATCTACCGCGCATGGCGCAAGGTGGCCGACGAGTTCCCCGGTGACCGCTCGTTCGTCGCCGAGGCCTGGGCGGACACGCCCGACCGGCTCGCCGCCTACGTCCGGCGGGACGGGCTGCACACCGCGTTCAACTTCGACTTCCTGATGTCCAGTTGGAACGCGAAGGACCTGCGGACGGTCATCGACGACTCGCTCGCCCTGCTCGGTGCGGTGGGCGCGCCGGCCACCTGGGTGCTCTCCAACCACGACGTCATGCGCCACGCCAGCCGCTACGGCCGTACGACCGTCAAGCGGTGGCTGGCCAACGAACGCTACGAGCCCACCGGCCCCCTGGACCTCCGGCTGGGCACCCGGCGGGCCCGCGCGGCCGCCCTGCTCATGCTCGCCCTGCCCGGCGGCGCGTACATCTACCAGGGCGAGGAGCTCGGTCTGCCCGAGGTCGAGGATCTGCCCGAGTCCGTCCTCCAGGACCCCACCTGGGAACGCTCGGGACACACCGACCGCGGCCGCGACGGCTGCCGGGTGCCGATCCCGTGGTCCGGGCAGACCGCCCCGTACGGCTTCAGCCCCGAAGGCGCCTCCGCCGCACCGTGGCTGCCGCAGCCCGGGGACTGGGGCGGGCTCAGTGTGGAGGCGCAGCACGGGGACGAGACGTCGATGCTGGAGCTCTACCGCACGGCCCTGCGCCTGCGACGCGAGCAGCCCGCACTGGGCGACGGCACGCTCACTTGGCTGGACGCCCCGGAAGGAGTCCTCGCCTTCCGCCGCGCCCCCGGCTTCGTCTGCGTGATCAACCTGTCGACCGAGCCGTACGAGCTGCCGGAACACGACGCGATCCTGCTGACCAGCGGCCCCGTGGAGGACGGCCTGCTGGCACCGGACCAGGCGGCGTGGCTCACCACGCACTGAGCCCGGCCAACCCCCGAGGAGGGCCGGGGTTTTCACACCCCGCCCCTCCTCCTGCGCCGCCCCTCTGCGGGCATTCGTGCCGCCGGGGCGGCACGGGTGGCCGCAGGCGGCACCCCGCCGGCGCCGGGCCGCGCGACCCACCCGCCCCGCAAAACGACGGCCGCCAGCACGGCAACGGGCACACCCGCCCGCCCCACTGCGGATATTCGCGCCGCCAGGCCAGCAAGGGTGGCCGCAGGCGGCACCCCGCCGGCGCCGGGCCGCGCGACCCACCCGCCCCGCACCCCCCGCAGAAGCGACAGCCGTCAGCTGCCCCGCGGGCCCGGCCAGACGGCCGACGCGTCATCGCGGTCGGGGTCCGGCAGCCGCACCGGACGGACCGGGATCGTCCACTCCCGCCCCTCCGACACCGCGGTCCACGGCACCGGCCGCCCCGTGTAGCACAGCGTCGTCAGCACGAAGACCCCGTCCGCATAGACCTCGACGTACTCCCCGATCGTGAGGATCCGCAGGCGCCCCGCCGGCTCCGTCAGCGCGGTCTCCGCAAGCCGCTCCCCACCCGGACCGGTGACCCAGAGATCCTTCCCGTCGCAGGCGACGACCAGCGCAGGGCCGCCCGCCTCCCCCCTCCGCAGAGTGATCTCAACCGGTCCCGGAACGCCGACATCCCCGACCGCGTGCAGAACGGCCCGCTCGGTCTCCTCCCCGAGCCACCCGTCCACACCACCCCACCATTCGAGCCGAGGGGCGGAATCACCGGGCACCACAAGGGACTTGGGCTGACACAGCATCCCCCGGCAGCGTTCCCCGGAGTCGGAGAGACCGACGCGACGCGGCGTGGTGTGCAGAACAACCCGCGAGCCGTCCGGGGCAGCGATCACACGCGGCGCGTACGCGCCGGCAGGCCCGAGCGGACCACGCCGCGTCCACGGCCCCCGCAACCGCGGCGCGGTCCACGCCTCGACCCCCCGCGTGGCCCCGATCGACCCCAGCAGCAGCCAACTGCCGTCGTCGAGACGCTCCAGCACGGGGCACTCCAACTCGTCGACGTCCCCCGGTGAGACGAGCGGCGGCTGCACGGTCCAGTGCTCGAGATCGTCCGACGTCGCCCACGCGACACACCCGCTCGCCTCGACCGGCAGCGAGGCGTCCGCGGCGCAGACGACCATCACCCACCCGTCCGACTCGTCGTCGCGTACGACGAACGGGTCCCGCCAGCCCATGTGTTCCCCGGTCAGGTACCAGCGCGCGTCCGCCTCGACCACCGGCCCCGTGCCATGTCGCCGCCAGCCGGTCCCGTCGGTGCGCTCGGAGTACGCCAGCCCGACCGACTGCAACGGCCGGCCCCCCTCCGTCAATCCGCTCACGCCGGTGTAGAACATCGCCATTCCGCCGCCGCCGACGCCGCCGCCGGAACCGGCGTCGCCCTCACCGAGCCGCACCGGATGCATCGTCCACACCGCCTGCTGGTCGAACCGCCCGGGCAGCCCGTTCCCGAACACGCTGCCCTCCGGCTGCCAGCGGACCAGATCGGCGGAGGTGGCCCGGCCGTAGGACGTCTCCATCCGCAGATGGTCGAACTCGGCCGTCCACGGGCCCTGAAGATGCAGCACCGCGTAGGTGCCGTCGTCGTCGAGGAGCACGGCGAAGTCGTTCAGACAGAGGCCGGGCGGGGCGTATCGCATGCACATTCCTGTCGGCTCGCAGCGCTCAAACGCGTGCGCTGACCAGTGACATCAAAGGTCCAGCTGGAGAATCGGCCCAAGTAAATCTGAACGCAAACGCTTGCGCAACCAAGAGGCCGGGTCTACGGTCACGACACCCACAGAACGCACAGACGTGAAAACGACGGGAGAAAAGTGTCGTGACGGTCAGCATCAACGACGTCGCCCGCGCAGCCGGAGTCTCGGCGTCCACCGTGTCCCGCGCCCTGCGCGGCCGGCCGGGCGTGTCCGACGAGGTGCGGGCACAGATCACGGCCGTCGCCGCACGACTCGGCTATACGGCGTCCCGCTCGGCGTCCAGCCTGGCCAGCGGCCGCACGTACACGATCGGCGTCGTCGCCCCGTACATCGGCCGCTGGTTCTTCGGCACCGTGCTGGACGCCGCCGAGCAGGTGTTCAGCGCCGCCGGATACGACGTCCTGCTGTACAACCTCGGTTCACCGGAGACACGCAAGCGTTTTTTCACCAAGCTCCCGGTCCGCAAGCGCGTGGACGCCGTGCTGTCGCTGCTCATCCCCGACGAGGACGAGTCGGCCGCTCTGCGCTCGCTGGGCGTGCCGCTGGCCGCCGCGGTCGGCGGCCCCCGGCCCGGCTTCACCGTCGTCGGTATCGACGACCGCGCCGGCGCCGAGAGCGCCGTACGGCATCTGGTGAACCTCGGCCATCGCCGTATCGGCATGATCAGCGGGACGAGCGGGCCGCTGCACTGGACCACGCCCGTCGCGCGTCGCCAGGCCTATCTGGACGTGCTGGCCGACGCCGGGATCGAGCCCGATCCGGCCCTGGAGGCGGACGGCGAGTACACCGTCGAGGGCGGCGAGCGGGCCATGACCGAGTTGCTGGCCGCGTCCCGGCCGCCCACCGCCGTGTTCGCGCAGTCCGACGAGATGGCGATGGGCGCGCTGCGTGCCCTGCGCCGGCACCGGCTGAGGGTGCCGGACGACGTGTCCGTCGTCGGCTTCGACGATCACGAACTCTCCGACGTCGTCGGGCTGACCACCGTCGCCCAGCCGGTCGCGGGCCAGGGTACCGAGGCGGCCCGGCTGCTGCTGCGGCAGCTCGACGAGCCGGGCACCGAGCCGCCCGGGCACGTCGAGATGCCGATCCGTCTCGTCCTGCGCGAGACGACCGCGCCGCCGCGCCCGCGCGGCGTTCAGTGACCTCTCGATCGACCCCTCGATCGAATCCTCGATCGAATCCTCGATCGACTCCTTGTACGGCCGTCAGGCCGCACGTCCGCGTACCCCCACGCCGGAAACCACCACCGCAGTCCGCACCCCGCACCGCACGGAGGCACAGACCATGAGCTCGACCAACAGAAGGTTCCGCCGCGCCGCTTGTTCGGGCGCCGCCCTCGTCCTGCCGCTCGCGGCCCTTGCCGCCTGCGGCGGAGGCAACGGCAGCGGTACCGACACGTCCGCGGACGCAGGCAGCGGCAAGGGCACGATCAGCGTCTGGGCCCATCAGGGGCAGAAGAGCGAGGACGCCGCCCTGCAGAGCGCGGTGAAGTCCTTCAACTCCTCCCAGGACAAGATCAAGGTCGAGCTGAAGCTGATACCCGGCAACGACTACACCAAGACGATCACCGCGACCGACGCCGCCCAGCTGCCGGACGTGCTGGAGTTCGACGGTCCGACGATGGCGAACTTCGTCTACAACAAGAAACTCGCCCCGGTCGACGGGTACGTCTCCCTCAAGACCATGGCCAACGCCACCGACGCCATCAAGGCGCAGGGCGAGATCGGCGGCAAGCACTACGGCCTGGGCATGTACGACTCCGGGCTCGGCATCTACGGCAACAAGAAGCTGCTCGACGCGGCGGGGGTGAAGTACCCGACGAGCCTCGCCGACGCCTGGACCGCGGAGGAGTTCACCGCCGCGCTCAAGGCGCTCAAGGCGAAAGACTCCGACGGCAAGCCCCTCGACCTCCAGGAGAACAACGGCTACGCCAACGAGTGGGGCACCTACGGCTTCGCCCCGGTCGTCTGGTCGGCCGGCGGTTCGCTGCTGAAGAACGGCAAGGCGCAGGGCGCGCTCGACACCCCGGCCGTGGTCTCGGCGCTGAGGACCTTCCAGTCCTGGAAGCGGTACGTCGATCCGAACACCGACGGCAACGCCTTCGCCAAGGGCCGTGTCGCACTCAGCTGGGTCGGCCACTGGATGTACCCGGCCTACAGCGAGGCCCTCGGCGACGACCTCGTCGTACTGCCGCTGCCCGACTTCGGCAACGGCCCCAAGACCGGCCAGGGTTCCTGGGCCTGGGGCATCGGCGCGGGCTCCGAGAACGGCAAGGCCGCCGGCGCCTTCCTCGACTACCTCCTGAACGACACCAACGTCACCGCGATGACGAAGGCCAACGGCGCCCCGCCCGCCACGAAGTCCGCGCTCGCCGCGAGCGCCCTCTACCAGCAGGGCGGCCCGCTCCAGCTGTACGCCGACCAGCTCACCAAGCCCTGCGGCGCGAGCAGCGTCGACACGTCCTGCGTCGCCGTCACCCGCCCGGTGACCGCCGGATACCCCACGGTCACCGCCAAGTTCAGCGAGGCCCTCAGCTCGGTCTACGGCGGCGCCGACCCGAAGGACGCCCTGGCGAAGGCCGCCCGCGCCATCGACCGGGACTTCTCGGACAACGCCGGCTACCAGATCCCGTAAGGGGACTCACCCGTGAAAACCGTGGAACCCGCGCCCGCCGCGGCCCCTGACCGGGAGCAGACCCCGCCCATGACGGCCGTGGGATCCGCCCGGCCTGCGCGCAGGAGCCGCGACGGGGTGCACGGACTGCTGATGTCCGCCCCCGCCGTCGCCGGGCTGATCGCGTTCGTCGGCATCCCGTTCGGGTACGCCGTCGTCCTCTCCTTCTCCAACGTGCGCCTCGGTTCACCGCTGGCTCCGAGCTTCTTCGGCGTGGAGCAGTACCGGCGGCTGTTCACCGACCCCGACCTGTCCGGTCCGTTTCTGCGGGCCCTGCTCAACAACCTGACCTTCGCCGTGGTCGTCGTACCGCTGCAGACGGGTCTGGCGCTGGCCCTGGCGATCCTGCTGAACCGGAAGCTCAAGGGTATCGGGCTGTTCCGGTCCCTGTTCTTCATGCCGGTCGTCTTCCCGATGACGCTGGTCGCCGTCATCTGGCGGCTCATCCTCGCCCGCAGCGACCAGGGCCTGCTCAACTCCGCGCTGCACGCGGTGAGTTTCGGCAAATGGGGCGCGTTCGACTGGCTCGGGGACGCCGCCACCGCCATGGCCTCGATCATCGTGCTGTCCGTGTGGCAGGGCGTCGGCTTCCAGATGGTGATCCTGCTCGCCGGCCTCCAGCAGATACCGGGCGAGCTCTACGAGGCCGCGCAGCTCGACCGGGCCACGCGGTGGCAGCAGTTCCGGCATGTCACCCTGCCCGGCATCCGCGGCACCCTGGTGTTCGTCGCCATGCTGACCTCGGTGCTGTCCTTCCGTGTCTTCGACCAGGTCTACGTGCTCATCCACGGCGGCGGCCTCGACGAGGACGCCACCCGGACCGTGATGTACCAGGCCGTCACGACCGCCTTCGACCAGAACAACATCGGCCAGGCGTCCGCGATCACCGTCGTCTTCTTCGCGATCGTCGTCGCCCTGACCCTCGTCCAGCGCCGCGTCGTCCGGCCCGACAACCCCGACAGCCCCGATAACTAGGACGGACATCCCCATGGCCACGACCCGCGCGCCCCTGCGCCGCTTCGCCGACTACACCGTCCTCGGCGTCCTGTCGTTCGTCTTCGTCCTGCCCGTGCTGTATCTGTTCCTGGGCAGCCTCAAGCCCTCCGACGAGGTGCTCAGCGGCCTCTCCGGCTTCCTCCCCACGCATCTGTCCTTCGACAACTACGCGCAGGTCCTCGACGCGCTCGACTCCGACAGCAGCGGCTACTTCTGGCGCTTCATGGGCGTCTCGCTGCTCGTCGCGTTCGTGGTCGTCACCGGGGGACTGTTCGTCAACTCGATGGCCGCGTACGGCCTGTCACGGCTGAAGTGGCGCGGCAGGGAAGCCGTCTTCACGCTCGTCCTGCTGCTGATGCTGGTCCCGTTCGAGTCGGTGGCCGTGCCGCTGTTCTACCTGTTCAACGACCAGCGCAACACCCTCTACATCCAGGCGCTGCCGTTCATCGCCAACGCCTTCTCGGTCTACCAGTTCCACACGTTCTTCCGCTCGGTCCCGCCGAGCATCGAGGAGGCGGCCCGGCTGGACGGCGCGGGGCCCTGGCGCACCTTCTTCGCGATCATCGTCCCGATGTCGAAGCCGGTGTTCGCCTCGGTCGCGATCCTGACCTTCCTCACCCAGTGGGGTTCGTTCCTGTGGCCGGTCCTGATGGTCTCCGACCCGTCGGTGCGTCCCCTCCCGCTGGAGATGAGCGTCTTCCAGGGACAGCAGCCCCCGGACTGGGGCCAGATCCTCGCCTTCGGGGTGCTGCTGGTGCTGCCCGTGCTGGTGGTCTTCGCCTTCTTCCAGCGCTGGTTCGTGCAGGGGGTGGCCGGCTCGGCGGTCAAGGGCTGACCGGAGGCAGGGGCCTGGCCGACCCCCCGCCCACCGTGAACCCGATGACGGTCCCGCCCCCGTCCCGCCGGAAGGCGAACGGTGCTCCGCCGTGGGCGAGGGCCACCTCGCGGACGATGGACAGGCCGAGGCCGGAGCCGGGGAGGGAGCGGGCGCCGGCGGCGCGGTAGAAGCGGTCGAAGACGCGGACGAGGTCGCCGTCGTCGATGCCGGGGCCGCGGTCGAGGACCTCGACGCGGACCGTGCCCGGCCGGGCGGGCCCGGCGACGCCGATCTCGATGGGCGCGGTGCCCTCGCTGTCGAACTTCGCCGCGTTCTCCACGAGGTTGGAGACCGCCCGCTGGAGCAGGCCCGGCCTGCCGTCGGTCGTCGTGTCGCCGCTCGCGCGGACCAGGATCTCCCGCCCGGTACGGCGCCGGGCGAGGCCGGCGACGTCCTCGGCGATGTCGGCGAGGTCGACACGCTGCGGCGGCTCGTTGTCGGACTGCCCTGCCGCGAGGTCGACCAGCTCGTTGACGAGGTCGGTCAGTTCGCGGGCCTCCTGGCCGAGGTCGGCGACCAGTTCGTCACGGCCGGCCGGGGGGAGTTCGTCGATACGGCGCAGCAGCGAGATGTTCGTCCGCAGGGAGGTCAGCGGCGTACGCAGCTCGTGTCCCGCGTCCTGGACCAGGCGCCGCTGGTCCTCCTCGGACTGGGCGAGGCGGCCCAGCATGCGGTCGAAGGCGCGGCCGAGGCGGCCCACCTCGTCGTAGCCGGTGACGGGCACCTCGATGCCGAGGCGCCTGGTGCGGGCGACGTCCTCGGCGGCGGACGTGAGGATGATCAGCCGGCGGGTGATGCGCCGGGCCAGCCACCAGCCGAACAGGCCCGCGGCGACCACGACCGCGGCCATCAGGATCAGCGTGCGCTGCTGCAGCGCCCGCAGCAGGTCCTCGGTGTCGCTGAACTCCTGCGCGACCTGCACCGCGCCCTGGCCGTCGCCGAGAGAAACGGTCGCGATGCGGTAGACATCGCTGCCGACGTCCACGTCCTTGTGCACGGTCATCCGCCCGGACGGGGCGGCGTGCGCGATCGTCCGGTCGGCGTCGGTGACCGGCAGTCCCGGGCTGCCGGGGTCTACGACCGTGCCGTCCGGTCCGAGCACCTGCACGTCCGTGCGGGCGGGCCGCACGATGTCGTGGCCCGGCGCCACCGAGGAGAAGTCCCCCGGCGCCATGGGCTGCTGCCGCACCTCGGCCCGCAGGTCCTGCACGACCTCGTCGAACACGGACTCCTGGTCCACCCGGACGAGCCGCGCGGCGGCCGAGTACGACAGGACGCCGACCAGGACGGTGACGACGGCGGTCACGGCCGCGAACGACACCGCGAACGTGGTCCGCAGGGACAGGAGCCGAGGCCGCCGTCTGGCCAGCAGCCGCCTCAGGCGGCCCACTCAGTCCTCCCGCAGCACATAACCCACACCGCGCACCGTGTGGATCAGCTGCGGCGCGCCCGGCTCGTCGAGTTTGCGGCGCAGATAGCCGACGTAGACCGCGAGGTTCTTGGAGCCGGGTCCGAAGTCGTAGCCCCAGATGCGGTCGTAGATCGTGGAGTGGTCGAGGACGATGGCCGCGTTGCGCACCAGCAGTTCCAGCAGCTCGAACTCGGTGCGGGTCAGCTCCAGCTCCCGCCCGCCGCGCCAGGCCCGGCGCGCCTGCGGGTCCATCCGCACGCCGGCCGCCTCCAGACACCGCTCGGGCGGCGGTGCCTGCCTCGGCACGTGTACGTGTACGTGGGCGTCGGGGGAGGCGTCCTTCGTGACCGGGTCGGTGCGGCGCAGCAGCGCACGCAGCCGGGCGAAGACCTCCTCGACGTCGAACGGCTTGACGACGTAGTCGTCGGCGCCCGCGTCCAGTCCGGCGATCCGGTCCGCGGTCTCCACGAGCGCCGTCAGCATCAGGATCGGCGTGCGGTCGCCCTCCGCGCGCAGCACCCGGCAGACCTGGAGGCCGTCGATCCCCGGCATCATCACATCGAGGACCAGCACGTCCGGCGGGGTGCGGTGGGCCTGCGCCAGCGCCTCGACTCCGTCGGAGACCGCGGTGACCCGGTAGCCCTCCAGGGTCAGGGCGCGCTCCAGGGCATGACGGATGGCGCGGTCGTCTTCGGCGAGCAGCACGGTTCGGGACACGGGCCCAGTGTGCCAAGGCCTCCGGTGGTGGGGCCGGGCCGAGCAGTCGTACCGGGACCCTTCTTACTGGGCTCTCACCGTCACATCGGGCCTGCTGGAGTGCCACGCCCCGGAAACCTGTTGGTGAAGTGGTGCGCGATTCCGCCGGCTGTCAGTGGCCCGCCTTACGATCCCTTCATGGCCGCCCCACGCCGTGACACCAGAGGGATCGTCGACGCCGCGGAGCTCTTCGCGCGCGTGGACTTCCGACGGCGCGAGCCCGCCGAGCCGCTCCGCCCCTACCTGGAGCACTACTGGCTGATCGACTGGGAGCTGACCCAGCCGTACGCCTCCCATGTCGTCCCGCACCCGTCCGTGAACATCGTCTTCCAGCGGTTCGAGGGGCAGGAGCCCTTCGCCGAGGTCTCCGGCATCGGGCTGGAGCTGTTCACGCAGAAGCTGGAGGGCCGGGGCCGGGTCTGCGGGATCCAGTTCCGCCCGGGCGGCTTCCGGCCCTTCGCGCCCGGCCACCCGGTGTCGGACTGGACCGGCCGCCGCGTCCGCTTCGACGACTCCCCCGCGCTCTACCCGGGCACCGACCCCGCCGCGATCCTCGACCCGGACGAAGAGGATGTCCGCGTAGCCGCCCTGGACACCTTCCTCCTGTCCCTCGCCCCCCGCCCCGACCCGCAGGCCGACCTGGCAATGGCCCTGGTGGACCGCATCCGCTCCGACCGCACGATCCGCCGCGTCGCCGACTTCGCCCGCGCGGAGGGCATGTCCGTACGACTGCTGCAGCGCCTCTTCGCCGCATACGTCGGCGTCGGCCCGAAGTGGGTCATCCTGCGCTACCGCATCCACGAGGCCCTGGAGCACGCCCAGTCCGAGGAGAAGGTGGACTGGGCAACCCTGGCCACCACCCTCGGCTACGCCGACCAGGCCCACCTGATCCGCGACTTCACAACAACGGTGGGCGTACCCCCGACGACGTACGCACAGGGCCTGCACTGACACACACTTCACCCAAGCCGCAGGCGGCCGTGCCCGCGCCGCCATCCGCGGGCGGCCGTACCAATGGCCGCGGGCAGCCGCGCCACAGCCGCACCAGCAATCCGCGGGCGGCCACGCCGCAAGCCTCGGGCGGCCGGCCTGCCGCTCGCCGCGGGCAGTCGTGCCGCTGGGGCGGCACGGGTGGGCGCGGGCGGCACCCCGCCGGCGCCGGGCCGCGCGACCCACCAGGCGGCACCACCAACCCCGCAAGCCACTCCCACGCCGGAACGGCACACGTGGGCGCGGGCGGCACCCCGCCGGCGCCGGGCCGCGCGACCCACCCCCGCGCACCAACACCGCACGACCAACCCCGGACCACCCACACCACCCGCCCGACGGAGTCCCTAGACCTCCCCCGCCCGCAACCGCGCCACCTGCCCCGCGCTGAACTCCGTCGTGCGTCTCATGTGCTCGACGATCACCGCGAGTTGGGAGTCGTCCAGGTCGTCGAAGAGGGCGACCCAGCCGCCGCCCAACCGCTCCCACATCCGCCCGAACTCGGCGGCCTTCTCCGGCACGGTCCGCACGAGCACCTTCCGCCGGTCGGCGGCGTCCCGTTCCCGTACGACGTAGCCGGCGCGCTCCAGCCGGTCCACCAGCCGTGTCGCCGACCCGGTCGTCAGCCCCGTCAGCTCGGCGATCCGGCCCGTCGTCACCGGCCCGCCCTCCAGGGTGAGCAGGTTCAGGCACTGGAGGTCGGTGGGGTGCAGGCCGAGGTGGTCGGCGACGGCCTGGTTGAACAGGGCGTACGCGGCCATGTAACGGCGGGAGACCGTGGACAGTTCGTCGAGCAGTCGCTCACGTGCCGTACCGGCCATACCGCCGCCCTCCCACTGCTTTCCCCTGCGCCGAGCCGTCGTCAGAAGTAGTACGTGTCACCGGTGTCCAGGACCAGCACCCGCTGCCGGTCGTTCTGCCGGTTGCGGTCCACCGCCCCGCCGCTCCACACCGTGTCGATCTCCAGCACCGCCTCCGAGGGTGCACTGCGCAGCCGTACCCGCAGAGCGAGCTGCTCGCCCAGCCCGTCCGCGGCCAGCGCACCGATCCGGCACAGCACCACCCGCTGCCCCGACCGCGCACAGCCGCCCGGCAGCGCCTGCCGGTCGGCCAGCGGCTCCGACCAGCGCATGCGCACCGTCATGTCCGGCGCGGCGGCCGGACCGTGATTGCGCGGGGTGAGCCGGAGATCGGCCCACCCGGCGGCCAGCGACACGGCGCCGTGATAGGCCAGGTCGGCCTCGGGACCCACGCCCGCCGCACGGGCCGGCAGCGCGGTCCCGCCCGCGCAGGCCAGCGCGGCACCCCACACCGCAAAAACCCGAAGCACCCGCTTGCGCATGCCACCCACTCCTCGGACCGCCGTGGTCGTACGGGGACGTCTTCCGGATGTATCCCACAGTGAGCGCGGGGCAGTCGCCCTCCATCAGGTGACGCGGACGGCAGCGAGGTGACACCGCGGGAGGGCATGCGAAGCTTCCCGCATGCCCGTTCTCCGCTCCGCCGCCCTGTTCGTCGTCGCCGCGCTCTTCGAGATCGGCGGCGCGTGGCTGGTCTGGCAGGGCGTGCGCGAACAGCGGGGCTGGCTGTGGGCCGCGGGCGGCGTCCTCGCCCTCGGCGCATACGGTTTTGTCGCCACCCTCCAGCCGGACGCCCACTTCGGCCGCATCCTCGCCGCGTACGGCGGGATCTTCGTGGCCGGTTCGATCCTGTGGGGCGTGGTCGCGGACGGCTATCGCCCCGACCGCTGGGACATTGCGGGCGCACTGATCTGCCTCGCGGGCATGGCCGTGATCATGTACGCGCCGCGGGGTGACTGAGCAGCTCTTTCACAGCGGCATCTCGGGGAGCAGCCCCAGCTGCTCCAGGAACTCCATCTGGTCGAAGTAGAGCCGGTAGCTGACGATATGGCCGTCCTCGACGGTGGCGAAGTCCACCCCGCGAATCCGGATCTCCTTCTGGGTCGCGGGCAGCGACTCCCCGGAGGGCAGCTGCAGCGGACCCGTGTTCTTCCCGTGGAAGAACCCCTCGTCGATCGCTGTGTCGTCGACCTCGTACGAGTACACCGGCTCGTACGTCGCCTCGGGAACCGCCGCCGTCATCTGCCGCCAGTACTCGACGATGCTGTCGCGCCCGTGGATCTCCCCGCCGTCGGGGGTGATCGCGACCGCGTCCGGCGCGAACAGCTCGGCGACGATCTTGAGGTCCGGGTTCGTGGTCAGCGCCTCCGTGAGCCGGTCCATGACCTCACGCGCCTGTCCCATGATCCACCTCCGCTCGGGAAAGGATCACCCACCTCATTTTCCCACCGAGTCCCCGCGGGAGCCGACCGGTGGACGAGGCGGACATCCCGCCCGCCTATCCTGGCGGACAGACTTTCGACCACGTCCGAGGAGAGCCATGGCCACCGCCGCACCGTCCGCCGCCTCCCGCATCGCCGTCGTCACGGGTGCGAGCAGCGGAATCGGCGCCGCCACGGCACGCCGGCTCGCCGCTGCCGGATACCGCGTCGTCCTCACCGCCCGCCGCAAGGACCGTATCGAGGCGCTGGCGGAGGAGATCGACGCGGCGGGCCACCAGGCGACCGCGTACGCCCTCGACGTCACCGATCGCGCCGCGGTCGACGAGTTCGCCACCGCCTTCAGGACGATCGGCGTGCTGGTGAACAACGCGGGGGGCGCGCTGGGCGCCGACCCGGTCGCGACCGGCGACCCGGCCGATTGGCGCACGATGTACGAGACGAACGTCATCGGCACCCTCAACCTCACCCAGGCCCTGCTCCCCAAGCTGGTGGCGAGCGGCGACGGCACGGTGGTGGTCGTGTCCTCGACCGCCGGGCATGGCACGTACGAGGGCGGCGCGGGCTATGTCGCCGCCAAGCACGGCGCCCACGTCCTGGCCGAGACCCTGCGCCTGGAGATCGTCGGACAGCCGGTCCGGGTCGTCGAGATCGCGCCCGGCATGGTCAGGACGGACGAGTTCGCCCTCACCCGCTTCGGCGGCGACACGGAGAAGGCGGCCCGGGTCTACGAGGGGGTGGCCGAGCCACTGACCGCGGACGACGTGGCCGACACGATCACCTGGGCGGTCAGCCGCCCCAGCCACGTCAACATCGACCTCCTGGTCGTCCGCCCGCGTGCGCAGGCGTCCAACACCAAGGTCCACAGGGAGCTGTGATGGCAGACACCGACCGGGAGCGGAAGCGCCTGAAAGAGGAGAAGAGAAACGAACGCCAGATGTGGATGTGGCTCGCCTACTTCCTCTTCGGCATCCACGTCGTGGCGTTCGTGATGATCTACGCGGTGACGCACGCGCCGAAGAAGTAGGCAGCGAGCGCCGCCCCGGTGCGGGGCGGTCAGCCCTTCACGCAGACGACCTGCTTCAGCTTCGCGACGACCTCCACGAGGTCCCGCTGCCGCTCGATGACCTGCTCGATCGGCTTGTACGCGCCCGGGATCTCGTCCACGACGCCGGAGTCCTTACGGCACTCCACGCCCTGGGTCTGCTCCTCCAGGTCCTTGGTGGAGAAGCGCCGCTTCGCCGCGTTGCGGCTCATGCGCCGGCCCGCGCCGTGGGACGCCGAGTTGAAGGCCTTCTCGTTCCCGAGGCCCTTCACGATGTACGAACCCGTGCCCATCGAGCCCGGGATGATCCCGTACTCGCCGGAGCCCGCGCGGATCGCGCCCTTGCGGGTCACGAGCAGGTCCATGCCCTCGTAGCGCTCCTCGGCCACGTAGTTGTGGTGTGCGCTGATCTCCGGCTCGAAGGCCGGCTTCGCCTTCCGGAACTCCTTGCGGACCACGTCCTTCAGGAGCGCCATCATGATCGAGCGGTTGTACTTCGCGTACTCCTGCGCCCAGAACAGATCGTTGCGGTACGCCGCCATCTGCGGGGTGTCCGCGATGAACACGGCGAGGTCGCGGTCGACCAGGCCCTGGTTGTGGGCCAGCTTCTGGGCGACGCCGATGTGGAACTCGGCGAGTTCCTTGCCGATGTTCCGGGAACCGGAGTGCAGCATCAGCCAGACAGAACCGTCCGTATCGACGCAGACCTCTACGAAGTGGTTGCCCGATCCGAGCGTTCCCATCTGCTTCGTCGCCCGCTCCTCACGGAACTTCACCGCGTCCGCGATCCCGTCGAACCGGCCCCAGAAGTCGTCCCAGGGTGCGGTCGCGAAGCCGTGCAGCCGGTCCGGGTCGACGGGGTCGTCATGCATCCCGCGTCCCACCGGAATCGCCTGCTCGATCTTCGACCGCAGCCGCGACAGGTCCCCCGGGAGATCGTTCGCCGTGAGGGACGTCTTCACGGCCGACATCCCGCAGCCGATGTCCACGCCCACCGCGGCGGGGCACACGGCACCCTGCATCGCGATGACCGAGCCGACCGTGGCGCCCTTTCCGAAGTGCACGTCCGGCATCACGGCCAGACCCTTGACCCACGGCAGGGTCGCCACGTTGCGCAGCTGCTGGAGTGCCACGTCCTCGACCGTCGCGGGGTCGGCCCACATACGGATGGGCACCTTCGCGCCCGGCATTTCCACGTACGACATATCGTCCTCATTCCCCCGGAAAGCAAACAGAAGTCTCAATTCGCAATACCGGCGCCAAGGTCAACGAAAAGGGACAACGGACCGGCGGCCACGGCAGTGCGTGCGATACACATTGTCTCCAGGGGACGCCCCCGCACAGCAAGCGAATAACCAGCGGGGACACCGAGTGACCGGCACCGAGAGACCCTCGAGAGGAGCCCGACCGTGCAGCGGAAGGCCCATGGATCCGGCGTCGTCGCGCTGCTCGCGGCGCTGCTGCTGGCCGGCTGCACCGGCAGTCCCGGAGACGACGGCAGGACGGACGCCGCGAACCCCGGCAGCGCCGGTACGGCGACCCCGGCGGCCGAACCGGGCAAATACCGCACCCTTCCGGAGCCCTGCGGCGCGGTCGCCCGGAGCACCCTCGACTCGCTCCTGCCCGGCATCAAGCAGCTCACGGACGAGGAGCAGCGCGAGAAGGCATACGCGGGCGAGCCGACACTGACGTACGACACCGACCGCAAGGTCGGCTGCCGCTGGAAGGTCGACTCGGCGGACGCCACGAACCGTCTGCTGATCGACTTCGAGCGGGTCGTGTCGTACGAGGGCTCCGTGAGCGACGACAGCCAGGCCGAGCTGATCTTCGCGGAGAAGCAGGCCGCGGCGGACCTCCCGGAGCCGACCGCCTCCGGCACGGTCACCGAGACCTCTTCCCCGACCCCCGGCAACTCCCCGTCCTCGACCGCCTCCTCAGCGTCCTCCGCATCCGCGTCCCCCTCCACCGCCGCTTCCGGTCTCCAGCCCCGCGTCCTCGACGATCTCGGCGACGAGGCGTTCCTGGACGACGCGTTGAGCACCGCGGGTTCGACGGCCCAGCAGCGCACGGTGACTGTGGCGTTCCGCACGTCGAACGTGATCGTGGCGATCGTCTACGAGGAGCAGCCGGCGACGGTCGGCGCGGTCCCGGACAGTGCGGAAATGCAGGACAGGGCCCGGAAACTGGCCGCTCAGCTGGACGACACACTCACCGGTTAGCGCGCCTTGGGCGCCCCGGCGCTCCCGTACGCGAAGCCGACGAAACGAGACCGCACTGCTCCCTCACCGCGTACCGTGGCCCCTCGGACCCGATCCGACGGCAGGAACCACTAGCGTCATGAGTGAAGGAACCATGCAGCGAGCAGACCATCGAGACCAGCCCGACCAGCGAGCGAAGCGCCTGAACCGCGTCCTTGTCTGCGCGGCAGCCGTCCCCGTGGTGCTTCTCGCGGCCGGCTGCTCCTTGGTCTCCGACTCCGAAGACGCCGGAAGCAAGAGCTCGGCCGGCAACGAGACGAAGGCATCCGCGAGCCCGTCGCCGACGGTGCAGGCGGCGGCGTACCAGGAACTCCCCAAGTCCTGCTCGGTGCTGTCGAAGAAGACTCTGGGCGATCTGGTACCGAAGGGGGTCAAGTCCGGCAAGGAGGGCGCTTCGGACGACACGGCCTCGCGTGCCAGCTGCTCCTGGAACAGCCTCGACAACAACGGTGTGGCCGGCTCGCAGTTCCGCTGGCTGAACGTCTCCCTCCTGCGTTTCGACTCGGATGTCTCGCGCGGCTCGGGCGACGAGCAGGCGCAGGCGTACTACGAGAAGCAGGTGCAGGACGCCAAGGCGGTGGCCGGCGCGAAGAACACCAAGTCGGCGCCGGTGGCCGGGACCGGCGACCAGGCGACGCTGGTGCAGTACGACCTGAAGAAGAAGGAAGGCGCCTTCAAGCAGCAGACGATCGTGGCACGCGTCGAGAACGTCGTCGTCACCGTCGACTACAACGGTGCGGGCCTGGCGGGCGAGAACACCCCGGACGCGGGCACGCTGAAGAAGGCCGCCGAGAAGGCGGCCAAGGAGGCCGTGGCCGCGGTGACGTCCGCGAACGACAGCGGCTCGGATTCCGGTTCGGCCACGGCGTCTCCGTCCAAGTCAGCGTCGAAGAAGAGCTGACTGTCACACCGGAGCGGTAACCAGCAGCTCAGCCAAGCTGTTTGACGGAGCCCGGCCCCCTGGGGGACCGGGCTCCCGGCGTACCGGCGACGCGTCCGCCGTACACATGTGCCACCCTGTTGCGCGCAACAGCACGCAAGGGGAGGGGAGTACCGGTGGCCGCGCCACTGCAGCTGACTCGGACACACCGCATTCTCATCGGCGTGGTCGTGGCGGGCGCCGTGATCATCGCCGGCATCGGCTTCGCCGGTTCGTACGCGGCCGTCCGCGAGCTGGCCCTCAAGAAGGGCTTCGGGAACTTCTCCTACGTCTTCCCGATCGGCATCGACGCGGGCATCTGCGTCCTGCTCGCCCTGGATCTGCTGCTGACCTGGATCCGCATCCCCTTCCCGCTGCTGCGCCAGACGGCGTGGCTGCTGACGGCCGCGACGATCGCGTTCAACGGCGCGGCGGCCTGGCCGGACCCGCTGGGCGTGGGCATGCACGCGGTGATCCCGATCCTGTTCGTGGTCTCCGTCGAGGCGGCCCGGCACGCGATCGGCCGTATCGCCGACATCACCGCCGACAAGCACATGGAGGGCGTCCGCCTCACCCGCTGGCTGCTCTCCCCCATGCCGACGTTCCTCCTGTGGCGCCGCATGAAGCTGTGGGAGCTCCGCTCCTACGAGCAGGTCATCAAGCTGGAGCAGGAGCGTCTCGTCTACCAGGCCCGCCTCCGCTCCCGCTTCGGCCGGGCCTGGCGCCGCAAGGCCCCGGTGGAGTCCCTGATGCCCCTGCGCCTGGCAAAGTACGGCGTCCCCCTGGGCGAAACGGCCCCGGCGGGCCTGGCGGCGGCGGGAATCGAGCCGGCGTTGCTCCCACCGGCACCCGATCCAGCTGCGGGCATTCGTGCCGCTGGGGCGGCTCCCGTCCCACAGAGAGCGGCACCCCTCAGCGGGCAGCGCCACGAACTGGTCGGCAACCACAACGCCGGGCAACCGGAATACGTACCCGACGAGGACCAGAGCCCCTGGTTCCACCTGCCTCAGCAATCCGCGTACCACGGCGACTACGACCCCACGTACGACCCGGAGCAGTACGCCCAGTGGTACGCGGAACAGCAGCAGTACGAGGCCGAGGCCCAGTACGAGGAGCAGCACCAGGAACCCCCGGCCCAAGAGGAACCCTCCCCGGAGGAAACCGGCAGCTTCCCCATCCCGGTGGGCCCCAACCGCACCCGAGAGCTCGGCGAAGGCGGCGGCATCCCCACCCCCGAGCCGGACGAGGACGCCCTCTACCAGGTCTTCAAGCAGTCGATAGACGGCACCGGCTACCCGACGCCCCGCGAGTTCAGCAGCAACGTCGAGGCGACCTACGGCCTCCCGGTCCTGGACGCCGAGGCGAAGCGCATGGTCCTCCGCTTCCAGAACCGCCACACGGCGGAACTGGAAGACGACCACATCGCGTGAAGGAGGACGGCCTGAAGAAGGACAGGGGGCGGGGGGCGACCCCTACTCCCCCAGCAGCGTCCGGACCCGCTCCTGCCCCACAGCCAACAGCAGCGTAGGCAGCCGCGGCCCCGTGTCCCGCCCCACCAGCAGGTGGTACAGCAGCGCGAAGAACGACCGCTGTGCGGTCTTGATCTCCGGCGGCAGCTCCTTGGGCGTGGCGTCGGCTGAGAACCCGGCCTGAACCTTGGGCACGCCGTAGACGTGGTGGGTGAGCCCGTCCAGCGACCAGTTGTCCGCGAGCCCGTCGAGCAGCAGCCGCAGCGACTGCTGCGCCTGCTCGTCGAGGGACTTCAGCAGCTCGGTGTCGGGCTCGTCGCGGACGATGGTGCGCTGGTCGGCGGGGACGTGGGTGTTGATCCACGCCTCGGCCTTGTCGTACCGCGGCCGTACCTCGTCGAGCGCGCCGAGCGGATTGTCCGGGTCGAGCTCGCTGAGGATGCGCAGGGCCTGGTCCTGGTGCCCGGCGGTGATGTCGGCGACGGAGGCCAGCGTGCGGTACGGCAGCGGCCGGGCCGTGCGCGGCAGCTCGCCGCCCGCCGTCCGCACCGCACGCGCGTGCGCGGCGATGTCGGCCGGCAGGGCGGTGCCGTCGGCGACCTTGGCGTCCAGTTTGTCCCACTCGTCATAGAGACGCTGGATCTCCTGGTCGAAGGCGATCTTGAAGGACTGGTTGGGCCTGCGGCGGGCGTACAGCCAGCGCAACAGCTGCGGCTCCATGATCTTCAGCGCGTCGGCGGGGGTGGGGACTCCGCCGCGGCTGGAGGACATCTTGGCCATGCCGCTGATGCCGACGAAGGCGTACATGGGCCCGATGGGCTGCTTGCCGTCGAAGATCCCGACGATCTGCCCGCCGACCTGGAAGCTGGAGCCGGGAGAGGAGTGGTCGACACCGGAGGGCTCGAACACGACCCCCTCGTACGCCCAGCGCATCGGCCAGTCGACCTTCCACACCAGCTTGCCGCGGTTGAACTCGTTCAGCCGGACGGTCTCGGAGAAGCCGCACTCGATGCATGCGTACGTCAGCTCGGTGGTGTCGTCCTCGTAGGAGGTGACGGTGGTGAGGTCCTTCTCGCAGTTGCCGCAGTACGGCTTGTACGGGAAGTAGCCGGCGGAGCCGGAGCTGCCGTCGTCCTCGCCGGCCGCGCCCGAGCCCTCCTCGGCCTCCCGCTCGGCCTCGTCGACCGGCTTCTGCTGCTGCGGCTTCTTCGCCGGGGCCTTCTTGGTGCGGTACTGGTCGAGGATCGCGTCGATCTCGCCGCGGTGCGCCATGGCGTGCAGGATCTGCTCGCGGTACACACCGGAGGTGTACTGCGCGGTCTGGCTGATCCCGTCGAACTCGACGCCCAGCTCGGCGAGCGACTCGATCATCGCGGCCTTGAAGTGCTCCGCCCAGTTCGGGTGCTGCGAGCCCGCGGGCGCCGGGACCGAGGTCAGCGGCTTGCCGATGTGCGCGGCCCAGGCCTCCTCGTCGACGCCGGCGATGCCCTTGGGCACCTTGCGGTACCGGTCGTAGTCGTCCCAGGAGATCAGGTGCCGGACCTGGAGACCCCGCCGGCGGATCTCGTCGGCGACGAGATGCGGCGTCATCACCTCACGCAGGTTGCCCAGGTGGATGGGGCCGGAGGGAGAGAGTCCGGACGCGACGACGACCGGTTTGCCCGGGGCCCGACGCTCCGACTCCTCGATGACCTCATCCGCGAAACGGGAGACCCAGTCGGTCGTCTCGGTGCTCTGAGCCACGATCGGCACGTCCTTCTTTCTCAACGGGGTGACACCCCATTCTCACAGACCGACTTGCGACCGGGAAAACCGCTTTACGCCCCATGGGATACTGGGCAGGTCTATCGATCCCCACGAGGAGAACGGCACCCATTCCTATGGCCCCGGTCACGTCCCTCAGCGACTCCGTCAACCAGCGCCTCGCGTCCGCCCTCTCGGCAGCCCTGCCGGAGGCCGGCTCCGCCGACCCGCTGCTGCGACGTAGCGACCGGGCCGACTTCCAGGCCAACGGGATCCTCGCGCTGGCGAAGAAGGCGAAGGCCAATCCGCGGGAGCTGGCGACCGAGGTCGTGGCGCGGATCGAGTCGGGTGAGGTGATCAAGGACATCGAGGTGTCCGGCCCCGGCTTCCTGAACATCACGATCAGCGACAAGGCGATCATCGAGAACCTCGCCGCGCGGTACGCGGACGCGGCCCGCCTCGGCGTGCCCGTCGCCGAGCACCCGGGCACGACGGTCATCGACTACGCCCAGCCGAACGTGGCGAAGGAGATGCACGTCGGCCATCTGCGGTCCGCGGTGATCGGTGACTCGGTGGTCCAGCTGCTGGAGTTCACCGGCGAGACCGTCGTCCGCAGGCACCACATCGGCGACTGGGGCACCCAGTTTGGCATGCTCATCCAGTACCTGGACGAGCACCCGCACGAGCTGGACCACAAGGCCGCCGCGGATCTCCAGGCGTCCGGCGAGGAGGCGATGTCGAACCTCGACCGCCTCTACAAGGCCGCGCGGAAGCTGTTCGACGCAGACGAGGAGTTCAAGACGCGGGCCCGGCGCAGGGTGGTCGACCTCCAGGCGGGCGACCCGCACACCCTCGCCACCTGGCAGAAGTTCGTCGACGAGTCGAAGCTCTACTTCTTCTCCGTCTTCGAGAAGCTGGACATGGAGATCCGGGACGAGGACATCGTCGGCGAGTCGGGCTACAACGACATGCTGGCCGAGACCTGCCGCCTCCTGGAGGAGTCCGGCGTGGCGGTCCGCTCCGAGGGCGCGCTGTGCGTGTTCTTCGACGACATCAAGGGCCCGGAGGGCAACCCGGTCCCGCTGATCGTGCAGAAGTCGGACGGCGGCTACGGCTACGCGGCGACGGACCTCTCGGCGATCAGGGACAGGGTCTTCAACCTGAAGGCGAGCAGCCTGATCTACGTCGTGGACGCCCGGCAGTCGCTGCACTTCAAGATGGTCTTCGAGACGGCACGCAGGGCGGGCTGGCTGAACGAGGACGTGAAGGCGTACCAGCTGGCCTTCGGCACGGTCCTCGGCAAGGACGGCAAGCCGTTCAAGACGCGTGAGGGCGAGACGGTCAAGCTGGTCGACCTCCTCGACGAGGCGGTCGAGCGGGCCTCGGCGGTCGTACGGGACAAGGCGCAGGACCTCTCCGAGGAGGAGATCGCCGAGCGGGGCGCCCAGGTGGGCATCGGCGCGGTGAAGTACGCGGACCTGTCGACGTCGGCGATCCGGGACTACAAGTTCGACCTGGACCAGATGGTCTCGCTGAACGGCGACACGTCCGTCTACCTCCAGTACGCCTACGCCCGTATCCAGTCGATCCTCCGCAAGGCCGGCGAGGTACGCCCGTCCGCCCACCCGGAACTCGAACTGGCCGAGGCGGAGCGGGCGCTGGGCCTGCACGTGGACGCCTTCGCGGAGACGGTGGCCGACGCGGCGACGGAGTACGCGCCGCACAAGCTGGCCGCGTACCTCTACCAGCTGGCGTCCCTGTACACGTCGTTCTACGACAAGTGCCCGGTCCTGAAGGCCGAAACGCCGGACCAGGTGGAGAACCGGCTGTTCCTGTGCGACGTGACGGCCCGCACCCTGCACCAGGGCATGGCCCTGCTGGGCATCAGGACGCCCGAGCGGCTCTGACGGCGCGCGGCGGGAGCTCGAACTCGCACCACACCACCTTTCCGAGCTCCCGCTGCCCCACCCCCCACTTGTCGCTGAGCGCCGCCACGAGCAGCAGCCCGCGACCGCCCTCGTCCGCCTGGGCGGCGATACGCGGCACACCGGGACCGCTGTCGTGCACCTCCACCCGCAGTACCTGGCCGTCGTAGCGCAGGAACACGCGATAGAACCGGCCGGGCGGCACCCCGTGCTGCAGCGCGTTCGTGGCCAACTCGCTGACGCACAGCACCACGTCGTCGCCACGCTCGCCTCCGGCCAGCCCCCAGCCGGCCAGGGTCTCGCACGCGAAACGCCGGGCAGCGGGGACGGACCTGCGGTCCCGGCGGAAGAACCTCTCGCGCAGGGGCGGAAGTTGGATCGTCTCGTTCACGGGACGAGAGTTGCGGAGAGTGACTACCGTGGATCACTGCGTGAACCCGTACAGATTTTTTGTACGGGTTCGCACGGGGTCGCGTACGGGCAGCGTGGGGAGTTGGACCAGCATGAACTCCAGGAAGCTTCCGCGAAAGAAGAACCTCTCGGCCATGAAGATGCTGGGCGTGCAAGTGGGTACGGCACGCCGTGCGGCGGGCTACACGCAGCGCGCGCTCGCGGAGGAGCTGATGCTCGACGAGGAGACGGTCGCGTCGATCGAGCAGGGCAGAAGGCCGCTGAAGCCGGATCTGGCGGAGTCGCTGGATCAACTTCTTGAGACGAAGGGCCTGTTGAGCGCGGGAGTCGCAAACCTCCCCGAGATCGACCAGTTCCCCATGTGGGCCGAGCTGTACATGGAACACGAGCGTGAGGCGATCGCCCTCTCCTCGTACGCCAACCAGGTACTGCCTGGTCTCCTCCAGACAGAGGGGTACGCACGCGCGGTCCTGCGGGAACGCGTCCCCGCGTACAACGAGGACGACGTCGTGACGAGGACGGCCGCTCGGGTGGGCCGCCAGGACATCCTGCACCGCAAAGTCCCGCCGACCGTCAGTTTCGTCGTGTGGGAGCCGGTCCTGCACCTTGAGGTCGGCGGACATGAGGTGCGAAGCCGGCAGCTGCTCCACTTGCGCGAGTGCGCTGAACTACCAGGCCTTGCCTTGCAGTTCCTGCCGATGGACACGCCCGCCCACGCCGGTCTGGACGGCCCCTTCATCCTCTTGGAAACCCCCGACCACCAGCACCTGGCCTACATCGAAGGCCAGCGCGGCAGCCAGTGGGTTTCTGACCCAGATGAGGTGTCCATCCTCGCGCACAAGTATGCGATGCTGCGGGCACAGGCCCTGACCCCGCAGGAGTCCAGGCGCCTCCTCGACGGTCTGCTAGGAGAACAATGAGCACCGCACTTCAGTGGTTCAAGTCGACCTACAGCGGCAGCGAGGGCGGCGAATGCCTGGAAGTCGCCGCCACCCCCCAACACATCCACATCCGCGACTCCAAGCACACCCCGGAAGACGCCCCCACCCTCCAGGTAACCCCCGCCACCTGGACGGCCTTCACCAAATTCGCGGCCCGTTAGCCCCCATGGCCACCCTCCCCAACCCCCTCCCGAAGCTCGCCGACCTCGGCCTCGCACTCCCACCCGGGAAGCTCATCGACGCGACCGACGACGGCCCTTGGCACGAGCCCTTGCTGTGGCATGCGGACGCTCCCACCGCCCCCGGCGGCTGGACGGCGCTGGAGCCCGCGCGGCGCACCGCGGGGCTGCTGCCGGTGCTCATCGACGTCGGTGGCAGCCAGGGTGGGCCGGAGGACTGGGAGTTGATGCCCGGGGAGACGTCGTACCCCGGGGATCACGATGCCGAAGACGTCCTCGCGGAGTTCTGGGAGGAGTGCGCGGCGGAGGAGGACGGCGAGTGGCCTGGCCTCGCACCCGCCGCCCACGACCTCGGCAGCGACCCCGACGAGCTGGCCGCCGACATCGCCGACACGCTCGTACGGGACCGCTCCTGGCTGAAGGAGCCGCGCCTCGCGCTGGTCCCCGCGCGCCGCAGCGCCGACATCCCCGCGGTGATCGGCTGGTCGGGGCCGATGAACCACGAGAACGACGTCGCCCGGCTCTGCGCGGTGCTCCGTTCCTGGGAGGACCGCTTCGGGACACGGGTCGTGGCACTCACCTTCGACCAGCTGGTCGTCTCGGTCGCGGCGCCGCCCGCCGGCCTGGCCGCCGCCGAGGACGTAGCGGCGGAGCACTTCGCGTTCTGTCCGGACAACATCCTCCAGAGCGGCGACAGTTCGCTGCGGTCGTACGCGGAGCGACTGGTCGGCCTGGAGGTCTGGTCCTTCTGGTGGGACTGAGGGATCAGCGGCCCCGCAGTCCTCTCCCCAGCCGCCGCAGGCCCTCCCGGATCTGTTCCGGTGTCTGCGTCACGAAGCACAACCGCAGTGTCGAACGGTCGGGCTCACCGGCGTAGAAGGGTGCGCCCGGGACGTAGGCGACATCGTGCCGTACGACCTCCGCGAGCAGGGCTGTCGTGTCGTACGACTCCGGCAGCCTCGTCCACAGGAACATCCCGCCCTCCGGCCTGTTCCACACCGACCCCTCGGGCAGCGCCTCCGCGAGTCCCGCGAGCATCGCGTCCCGGCGCTCGCGGTACACCCCGGCGACCCGCGCGACGTGCGCGTCAAGGTCCCGGTCGGCCAAGTACCGTGCCGCCGCCAGCTGGTTGACGGTCGGTGTGTGCAGATCCGCCGCCTGCTTGGCGACCGCGCAGGCCCGGCGGAGTTTGGCGGGTGCCCGCAGCCAGCCGAGGCGCAGGCCCGGTGCCATGACCTTGGAGAAGGAGCCGAGCAGCACGACCCGGTCCCAGGCTCCCTCGTGGGAGGCGATCCACGGCACGCGTTCGCCCTCGAAGCGGAGTTCGCCGTACGGGTCGTCCTCGATGATCCACAGGCCCCGGCGGGCGGCGACGGACGCGACGGCGGCCCGGCGTTCGGCGGGCAGGGTGCGGCCGGTCGGGTTCTGGAAGCTGGGGACGGTGTAGAGAAGCTTCGGCCGCTCGCGCAGCACCAGTTCCTCCAGCGCGTCGGGGTCGACGCCGTCCTCGTCGCCCGGCACGGGCACGACCCGTGCGCCCGTGAAGCCGAAGGCCTGGAGCGCGGCCAGGTAGCAGGGGTTCTCGACGAGGACCGTGTCTCCGGGTTCCAGCAGCGCGGTGGCCAGCAGCGACAGGGCTTGCTGCGAGCCGGTGGTGACCAGGACGTCGTCGGCGTCCGTGGGCAGACCGCGCGCCGACATCCGTCCCGCGAGCGCGCTCCGCAGGGCCGGCTCGCCCTCCGTCGTGGAGTACTGGAGCGCCTGCGCGGGCGCCTGAGCGAGGACGGCGCGGTAGGCGGCCGTGATCCCCTCCGCATCGAACAGCTCCGGCGCCGGCAGCCCGCCCGCGAAGTTGATGACCTCGGGGCGTGCGGTGACGGCCAGGATGTCCCGTACCGGCGAACCACCGATCGAGCGGGCCCGTGCGGCGAGCGGGGGCACGGGGGCTGCGGCGTGGGCGGGCGCGGGCTCGGCGACGGTCATGACACGGCTCCTTCGGCTGCGGTGACGCGCGTGCCCCGCAGCCTAGAGAAGTACATGCCGTCTACAAGCAGGTTTCCGCGATACGGACGGTAGCCGGACCCAACCCGGTCCCGCGTCCCGTCCCGGCTGCTTGGGAATCGACGTCCCCGCAGGTCAGAGGCCATCCCGCCGTTCCGGCGTCCCGAATTCCCCGGTGAGTGTGGCGCGCGGGAGGGATCACCCCCCAGGCTGGGCGCAGACCCCGCACCCCGTCCTGATGGAGAGGGCCCCCCATGTCCGCACACCCCGACCGTTCCCGCGTACGGCTGCTGTTCGCCGCCACGGCGGTCGCGCTCGCGGCGCTCACGCTGACCGCGTGCAAGGAC
This sequence comes from Streptomyces luteolifulvus, assembly GCF_008806595.1. Classification (GTDB taxonomy): domain Bacteria; phylum Actinomycetota; class Actinomycetes; order Streptomycetales; family Streptomycetaceae; genus Streptomyces; species Streptomyces luteolifulvus. Next base: position 169,889 of record NZ_VZRB01000016.1, read on the forward strand.
GGAGAGGGCCTGCGCGACGAGGGCCCGTCATCGGCGGGCGTACCCTCCACCACAGCCACGTCCGGTTCGGAGTCCCCGCCGCCCGGTGACCGCTAGGCCCTGCCGACCCCGGTCCGCTAGGACAGCTTGTGCGCCACCTCGGTGGCCCAGTACGTGAGGATGTTCTGCGCCCCCGCCCGCTTGATACCGGTCAGCGTCTCCAGGATCGCCCGGTCCCGGTCGATCCAGCCCTTCTCGGCGGCGGCCTCGATCATCGAGTACTCGCCGGAGATCTGGTAGGCGGCGACCGGCACATCCACGGAGTCGGCGACGCGGGCGAGGATGTCCAGATAGGGACCGGCCGGCTTCACCATCACCAGGTCGGCCCCCTCCTCCAGGTCGAGGGCCAGTTCCCGCAGGGACTCGCGCACATTGGCGGGGTCCTGCTGGTACGTCTTGCGGTCGCCCTGGAGCGACGAGGCGACGGCCTCGCGGAACGGCCCGTAGAACGCGGAGGCGTACTTGGCGGTGTAGGCGAGGATCGCGACGTCCTCGCGTCCGATCTGGTCGAGGGCGTCCCGGACGACCCCGATCTGGCCGTCCATCATCCCGCTGGGCCCGACGACATGCGCGCCGGCGTCGGCCTGGACCTGGGCCATCTCGGCGTACCGCTCCAGCGTGGCGTCGTTGTCGACGCGGCCCTGCTCGTCGAGCACCCCGCAGTGTCCGTGGTCCGTGGTCTCGTCGAGGCACAGGTCGGACATGACGAGCAGGTCGTCCCCGACCTCGGCCCGTACATCACGGATCGCGACCTGGAGGATCCCGTCCGGATCGGTCCCGGGCGTGCCGAGCGCGTCCTTCTTCGACTCCTCGGGCACGCCGAAGAGCATGATCCCGGAGATCCCGGCCGCCACGGCCTCCGCGGCCGCCTTCTTCAGGCTGTCCCGGGTGTGCTGCACGACCCCGGGCATCGCGGCGATCGGCACCGGCTCGCTCACGCCCTCCCGCACGAACGCGGGCAGGATGAAGTCGGCGGGGTGCAGCCGGGTCTCGGCGACCATGCGCCGCATGACAGGGGTGGTGCGCAGCCGCCGGGGACGCGTACCGGGGAAGGATCCGTACTTCGTCATGCACCTACGCTACGCCCGCCCCAGGGGCACCTTTGCCGACGCCCTGTCGACCGGCTCTCACGGCGTGAGGTAGGTGTGGAAGACGTTCTCCGGGTCGTGGGCGGCCTTCAGCGCCCGCAGCCGCTCCCAGTCGTCCGGGGTGTAGGACCGCCGGGCCCGGGTCGCGTCGGCGGTGAGGTCGGCCTCGGCGATGTAGTGGCCGGTCCCGTAGGGCTCGACGGTCCGCATGGTGTCCCGCAGCCAGCGGATGTTGGCTGCGTCCTCGGCCGGGTCGTCCCAGATCGCGAAGGGGGCGATGTAGTTCTCGCCCAGGACCGAGAAGGCCATGTCGAGGGAGAGGGTGCGGTCCCGCGAGGCGGGCCACAGGGGCGCGAGGACGAGCGACTGCTCGGAGGGGGCTTCGGCGACCTGAGCGGCGAGCGCGGGCAGCAGGATGTCGAGGGCGGTGTCCGACCACAGGGTGTCCACCACGTTGCGGTGGCCCCGGGGCCAGAAGTCGGACGAGGTGCCGTACAGGTCCTCGAAGGTCTTCGGCTCGTCCGTCTTCTGGAAGAGGGCGCGTTCGGCGAACGGGCAGGCCCGCAGCGGTTGCAGGCAGCGGACGGCCTCCTCGCGCGTGCGGGCGAAGGCGGTGCCGGTGAAGCTGATCACCTTGGGTCGCTCGGTCGCCGCCGTGATGTCCGGGGAGGCGGTCGCGAGCATGAACGACGCCTCGACGTTCGCCGGAAGCCGCCGGGCTGCCGTGGTGGCCCAGCGGGTGACCGGTTCGACGTCGGCGAGGGGGAAGACGTACGTGGTCTCCGCAACGGCCGTCGGGAGGGCGTGCAGGGTCACGTGGAAACGGGTGGCGACGGCGAAGAAGCCGGGGCCGGCGCCGCACGCGGCCCAGAAGAGATCGGGGTTCTCGTGCAGGCTGCAGGTGAGGGCGGTGCCGTCCGCCGTGACCACCTCGACCGCCCGCACACTGGCGGCGGCCGGTCCGAGGGCGCCGGAGTTCCAGCCGAGACCGCCGCTGAGGAGAAAGCCGCCCAGCGCGACGGGCCCACAGTGCCCGGCGGGAAAGGCGAGACCGTACGGAGCGAGCGCGGCGACGAACTCGCGTCCGCTGAGGGCGGGTTGAAGGGTCGCGGTGCGTGAAACCGGGTCGATCTCGCAGCCGTTGAGGGCCGAGAGGTCGATGAGCATACCGCCGTCACGCAGGGGTGAGCCGCACCAGCTGTGTCCATGGGAGCGCAGGGCGATCCGGTGCCCCTCGGAGCGGGCCAGCCGGACGGCGGCCGGGACGTCCCGGTCCGAGGCGACCCGGACGATCAGATCGGGAAAGCGCTGCGGCTTGAGGTCGTTCCACAGCATCTCCGCCCAGACGCCGTCGTAGGCGGGGTCGCCCCGCCGGACGACAGCCCCCTCGATTTCTTCGCTCATGATGGCTCCTCAGCCGGTCGTGAGCCCGAAAATCAGGATGCACAGCGCCCAGCACAACACCACGAGGACGGTCCCGACCACCTGGGTGCGCGCGGACAGGGCGCGGCTCGGCACCAGCCAGAAGGCAAGCCCCCGGTTGACCAGGGGCATCAGCAGCCAGGTCAGCGCGGAGACGCTCAGCAGGTTGCCGACGAAAAGGGACAGATAGCCGCGGACTCCGGCGTCGTCGAGCGCATCACCGACCGTCAGATTCAGCACCATCACCGTGGGATACAGGGCCAGCAGCACGGACATGGCCTGTTTCCAGTTGGGCGGGGCCCCGCCCTCGGCGTCCTCCCCGAAGCGGAACCAGCCGCTGAACGCCGACCCCACCTTGTGCACGTCGTAGGCGGAGAAGTAGTTCTCGCCCTCGGCGAGAAGCCTGGCGCGGACGTCGGACCCGAGCCACTGGTCGAGGTGCTGACGAGTGTCGAAGCGGAAGATGACGACCCAGTTGTCCTGGATTCCCGCGACCGGCTTGAACAGCTCGGTGCCCATGAAACCGGGGAACTTCCCCTGAGCCTTGAGGACTTTGTCCTGCCAGCGTGCGAAGTCCTCCTCGTGGCCGGGCAGTACATGGTGGGAGATGACCGCCGTGACGGCTGCCTCCTCGGTCGCCGCGGCCTCGTCACCGGCGAGGACCTCCTGCGCGGGTGCCCCCTCGAACAGCGGACGGCCCTCGGCGAGCAGTTGCCGGCGCTCACCGGACTCCAGCCAGGTGGTGAGCTGGTCGATGCGGCCGAAGCGGAAGACCACCACCCATGCGCGTTCGTCACCGACGCCCGGGGGGTACATCTCCGTCCCCTCGAATCCGTCGAATGCGCGCACGGCCCGGTTGGTCCGCTCCTGCCAGCGTTGGTAGTCGTCCTCGTGGCCTTCCCGCACTTTCTGGGAGGTCACCACCGTCGCACCGTGGCCGTCGGGGGCCCGGATTGCACTGACACCCATGCGGAGTAGTCTAGTTCAGAGGGGAGTTATCGGACAAACGGGGCATCTGGAGGGTCCGACATGGGTCACAAGGAGTTCCTTGCCGAAGCGGTACGCCTGGCCACCGAATCCGTCGAGATGAACTACGGCGGTCCCTTCGGTGCCGTGATCACCCGGGACGGCGACATCGTGGCCCGCGGACAGAACCGTGTTCTGCTCACCGGCGACCCCACCGCGCACGCCGAGGTGGAGACCATACGCAAGGCCGTGCAGGTCCTCAACCCCGAGGCTCCCTCGATCGCGCCGGAGCACCAGAACGAGAGCACCCTCGCCTATGTGCCGCGCCCCGACGGCTCCCCCGACCCCGTGCCGGAGCGGGCCAGGATGCTCCAGGGCTGCTCGATCTACATCAGCGGCGCGCCCTGCCCGATGTGCATGAGCGCCATCTACTGGTCGCGGATCGACGAGGTGTACTACAGCTGCGATCTGCACGCCACCCGGGAGATCGGCTTCGACGACGCCTTCCAGTACGAGGACTTCCGAAAGCCCCTCGACCAGCGCCGCATCCACGTCGAGCAGATCCACCCCGAACTGGGCGCCCAGGCCTACGAAGCCTGGTCGGGCAAGCCCGACCGGCACCCCTACTGACGCGGGGTACACGGGGGTTGCGGCGAGGAGAGTCGTCCGGGCGACCTCCTCGCCGCTGCGTCGACGTCAGGCCGTCGTACGACGCTCAGGCCCGCGTACGGCGCTCAGGTCGTCGTACGACGCCGGCGAGCCCCCGGCCGCCGCTCGCTGGGCCGGGTGACCGGGTCCCCCGCCTCCAGGGCCGCGGTCCTGCGCCGCAGACCGAAGTCGGCGAGCGCCTCCGCCAGCTTGTGCACGGACGGCTCGGGCGCCATCACATCGACCCGGAGCCCGTGCTCCTCCGCGGTCTTCGCCGTGGCCGGCCCGATGCACGCGATCACGGTCACGTTGTGCGGCTTTCCGGCGATGCCCACCAGGTTGCGCACGGTGGAGGACGACGTGAAGAGCACAGCGTCGAACCCGCCGCCCTTGATCGCCTCGCGTGTCTCCGCCGGCGGCGGCGAGGCACGCACGGTCCGGTAGGCGGTGACGTCGTCGACCTCCCAGCCCAGCTCGATCAGCCCGGCCACCAGGGTCTCGGTCGCGATGTCGGCCCGCGGCAGGAACACCCGGTCGATGGGGTCGAAGACGGGGTCGTACGGCGGCCAGTCCTCCAGCAGACCGGCGGCCGACTGCTCACCGCTCGGCACCAGATCCGGCTTCACACCGAAGGCGACGAGGGCCTTCGCGGTCTGCTCGCCGACCGCGGCGACCTTGATGCCGGCGAACGCGCGGGCGTCGAGCCCGTACTCCTCGAACTTCTCGCGCACGGCCTTGACCGCGTTGACCGACGTGAAGGCGATCCACTCGTACCGCCCGGTCACCAGTCCCTTGACCGCCCGCTCCATCTGCTGCGGCGTGCGCGGCGGTTCGACGGCGATCGTCGGCACCTCGTGCGGCACGGCGCCGTAGGAACGCAACTGGTCGGAGAGCGAGGCCGCCTGCTCCTTCGTCCGCGGCACGAGCACCTTCCAGCCGAACAGCGGCTTGGACTCGAACCACGAGAGCTGCTCACGCTGAGCCGCGGCGGAACGCTCACCGACCACGGCTATGACCGGCCGGCCGCCCTCCGGGGACGGCAGGGCCTTCGCCTGCTTCAGCGTCTGGGCGACGGTGCCGAGCGTGGCGGTCCAGGTGCGCTGACGCGTGGTCGTACCGGCGACGGTGACCGTCATCGGGGTGTCGGGCTTGCGACCGGCGGACACCAGTTCGCCCGCGGCGGCGGCCACGGAGTCCAGCGTGGTGGACACCACGACGGTTCCGTCCGACGCCCCGACCTCGGTCCAGCAGCGGTCCGACGCCGTGCGGGCGTCCACGAACCGTACGTCCGCGCCGTGCGCGTCGCGCAGCGGCACACCCGCGTAGGCGGGCACGCCGACGGCCGCGGCGACACCGGGCACGACCTCGAACGGCACACCGGCGGCGGCGCAGGCGAGCATTTCCTCGGCCGCGTACGTATCCAGTCCCGGGTCCCCGGACACCGCACGGACGACCCGCCTGCCACCGCGCGCGGCCTCCATGACAAGATGTGCGGCATCCCTCACAGCAGGGACCCCAGCGGTTGTTGACGCTCCGTCAACAACCGTGAGCTGAGGCGTGCCTGTGCCCGGAACCGGGTCGGAGGCAGGGTCCGCGTCCGTGGTCACCACGGAGACGCCCTGTCTGGCATGCACACGTACGACGTCGAGCACTTCGTGCTCGGCGACGAGGACGTCCGCGTTCGCCAGCGCCTCCACGGCGCGCAGAGTCAGCAGTCCCGGATCCCCGGGTCCGGCACCGAGGAAGGTGACGTGCCCGTGTTCCGGACCGGCGGGAAAGGCGGTGGGGCTCACTGTGCTCGCTCCCCCATCAGACCGGCCGCGCCCTGGGCAAGCATCTCGTCCGCGAGTTCGCGGCCGAGCGCCATTGCCCGGTCGTGCGTCTGGGGCACGGGACCGGTGGTGGACAGCTGCACCATGCGCGTGCCGTCGGTCGTGCCGACGACGCCGCGCAGGCGCATTTCCTTGACAATCTGCCCGTCGGCAAGGTCGGCCAGCGCGCCCACAGGGGCGCTGCAACCGGCCTCGAGGGCGGCGAGCAGGGACCGCTCGGCGGTCACGGCGACCCGTGTGAACGGGTCGTCGAGTTCACCGAGCGCGGCGATCAGTTCGGTGTCCCGGGCGGTGTTCCCCGCCCTGCACTCGATCGCCAGTGCCCCCTGGCCGGGGGCGGGCAGAACCGTGTCGACCGACAGGAAGTCGGTCACCTCGTCGCTCCGGCCGATCCGGTTCAGCCCGGCGGCGGCCAGGACGACGGCGTCCAGCTCACCGCTGTGCACGAACCCGATGCGGGTGTCGACGTTGCCGCGGACCGGCACGGTCTCTATGTCGAGGCCGTGGGCGCGCGCGTACGCGTTCAGCTGCGCCATGCGGCGCGGCGAGCCGGTGCCTATGCGGGCCCCGCGCGGAAGGTCGGTGAACTTCAGCGCGTCACGGGCGACGATCACATCGCGCGGGTCCTCGCGCAGCGGTATCGCGGCGAGGGTCAGTTCCTCGGGCTGCGCGGTCGGCAGGTCCTTGAGCGAATGAACCGCGAAGTCGACCTCACCCCTGAGCAGCGCGTCCCGCAGGGCCGTGACGAACACACCGGTGCCGCCGATCTGCGCGAGGTGCTCTCGCGAGACGTCCCCGTACGTGGTGATCTCGACGAGCTCCACGGGCCGTCCGGTCACCCGGCGCACGGCATCCGCCACCTGCCCGGACTGGGCCATGGCGAGCTTGCTGCGCCTGGTCCCGAGCCTCAAAGCCTTCATACTCATGCCGGCCCTCGGTTCTCGCCGTTCTGGTCGTGCTGGTCGGTGCTGTCCTCGGCGCGGGAGACGGCGGCCACCGTCTCGGGGTCGAGGTCGAACAGGGTGCGCAGCGCGTCCGCGTACCCGGCGCCGCCGGGTTCGGCCGCGAGCTGCTTGACCCGGACGGTCGGCGCGTGCAGCAGCTTGTCCACGACGCGCTTCACGGCCTGGGTGATCTCGCCGCGCTGCTTGTCGTCGAGGCCGGGCAGCCGCCCGTCGAGACGGGCGATCTCGCCGGCCACGACATCCGCGGCCATGGCGCGCAGCGCGACGACGGTGGGCGTGATGTGGGCGGCCCGCAGAGCCGCGCCGAAGGCCGCGACCTCGTCGGAGACGATGCGCCGCACCTGGTCGACGTCGGCCGCCATCGGAGCGTCCGCGGACGCCTCGGCGAGCGACTCGATGTCCACCAGCCGCACCCCGGCCAGCCGGTGCACGGCCGCGTCGATGTCGCGGGGCATGGCGAGGTCGAGGAGGAACAGCGCGGGCACGGGCCGCGGGATCTCGGCGACCGGCTCGGGCCTGCGGCGCTCCGGGATACGGCCCACGGCGGCCGCGGCGGCGGCCAGCGCGGCGATCGCCTCGGACTCCGCGGCCAGGTCCAGCGTGATGACCGTGCCCGCCCCGGCCTGGGTGCGCTGCGCACGGCCGGGCGCATCGACGGCTCCGTTGTCCACCCAGGCCGCATGCTGCTCCAGGTCCGCGGCGGCCATCCCGGCCACCGCGGCCTCGCCGAGCACGGAGAACCCGGCGGTGCCCTGCACCGCGGAGAGGTCCAGCGGACAGCCCTCCTCGGTGCCGACGCTGGTGGGCGGCAGGGCCGCCTCCCGAGCGCCCGCCTGCACCGTCGTACGGCCGCTGCCGCCGTCCGGTGCCGGGACGGGTGCCCCGATCCGGCCGTCGACCGCGGCCGCGATCGACGCGGCGGACAGGACCAGGCCCGTCGCGCCCGTGCAGGAGACGGCGACATCGGCACGTGTCAGCTCGACCGGCACCGACTCCATCGGTACCGCGCGGGCCGGCACGTCCGTCTCGTCGCCCTCGGTGAGGATCTGCACGAGGCGCTCGGCACGGTCGAGGGTGCGGTTGGCGATCACGATCTCGGCGACCCCGGCCCGCGCCAGCGTGGCGGCGGCCAGCGAGGACATCGAGCCCGCGCCGATCACGACCGCCTTCTTGCCCGCGGCCCACGCCTCGACCGGCGCACCGGCGGACAGCTGCTCCAGGCCGAACGTGACCAGCGACTGCCCGGCACGGTCGATGCCGGTCTCCGAGTGGGCCCGCTTGCCGACCCTCAGGGCCTGCTGGAACAGGTCGTTCAGCAGCCGGCCTGCGGTGTGCAGGTCCTGCGCCCGGGCGAGGGAGTCCTTTATCTGGCCGAGGACCTGCCCCTCGCCGACGACCATGGAGTCCAGCCCGCACGCCACGGAGAAGAAGTGGTGGACGGCCCGGTCCTCGTAGTGGACGTAGAGATAGGGCGTGAGCTCCTCCAGGCCGACCCCGCTGTGCTGGGCGAGCAGCGTGGACAGCTCGGCGACACCGGCGTGGAACTTGTCCACGTCGGCGTACAGCTCGATGCGGTTGCAGGTGGCGAGGACGGCGGCCTCGGTGGCCGGCTCCGCGGCGACGGTGTCCTGCAGCAGCTTGATCTGGGCGTCCGCGGACAACGCGGCCCGCTCCAGGACGCTGACCGGGGCGCTGCGGTGACTCAGCCCGACGACGAGAAGACTCATGCCGGCATCACGGCGGGAACGTCCCCGTCCGGGCCCTTGTCGGCAGACTTGCTGCGGGTGGCGGACGCCGGTCCGGCGCCGTCGGGCGAGGCGGCCTCCTCGCCGGCCTTGCGCTGCTCGTGGAAGGCGAGGATCTGCAGCTCGATGGAGAGGTCGACCTTGCGCACGTCGACGCCGTCCGGGACGGACAGCACGGTCGGCGCGAAGTTCAGGATGGAGGTCACCCCGGCGGCCACGAGCCGTTCGCAGACCTGCTGTGCGGCACCGGCGGGGGTCGCGATCACGCCGATCGAGACCCCGTTGTCCTCGATGATCTTTTCCAGGTCGTCCGTGTGCTGCACCGGGATCCCGGCGACGGGCTTTCCGGCCATTGCCGGATCGGCGTCGATGAGCGCGGCGACCCGGAAACCACGGGAGGCGAACCCGCCATAGTTGGCGAGCGCGGCGCCGAGGTTGCCGATACCGACGATCACAACCGGCCAGTCCTGGGTCAGGCCCAGTTCGCGGGAGATCTGGTAGACGAGATACTCGACGTCGTACCCCACGCCACGGGTCCCGTAGGAGCCCAGGTAGGAGAAGTCCTTGCGCAGCTTGGCGGAGTTGACCCCCGCGGCGGCCGCCAGTTCCTCGGACGAGACCGTGGGCACCGAGCGCTCCGAGAGCGCGGTGAGGGCTCGGAGGTACAGCGGAAGACGGGCGACGGTGGCCTCGGGAATCCCTCGGCTGCGGGTCGCCGGTCGGTGAGTTCGGCCAGTTGCCACGGTGCTCCTGCGGGTAGAGCGGGGCTGCAGGCGGTCATACGTCCCCGGACCGCCCCGTCGAAAGCAGGCTATGTCTTTGTGAACGTGTGCACAAAGATGCTGTCCGATTTGCCCGGCCAACGTGACCGGGGTCACGCGCCCCCGGCGCACGCGTACAGAACCGGCGCACACGCACCACCGATCCTCTTCCGACGGGGGCAAAACCGCACACTCTCCTCAACGATCCACGCCCCCGAGACCATGACGCCACCGATCCTAAGCGACACCCCGGCCCAGTTGGACTAGTCAGTCAGCGCCCTGCGCAGTCGCTCCTCGTTCACCCGCCAGAAGGTGTGCTGTTCACCGTCGACGAGCACGACGGGGATCTGCTCCCAGTACCGGGCATGGAGTTCGGCATCCTCGGTGATGTCCTTCTGCTCCCACGGCACCCCCAGATCGGCGCACACCTTTTCGATCACGGCCTGTGCGTCATCACACAGATGACACCCCGGCTTGCGGACGAGGGTGACGAGGCGGTCCTGGGGAGACCTGGCGGGCTTACGGCGGAAGACGGGACTCATGTCGGCCATTGTCGCGCCGCCGCTCAGCGACGGAAGCCCCGGTCAGATCACTTCTTTAACGGCACGGTCGCGGAGAGTTCACACCCACCAAACCCCAGGACTCCGGAAGCTCCGAACAAACTGGCTATGCTCACGACATGGCCGCTCTTGGATGGCTCACTCCCCGTAGGCGCTCCGCCACGGCGCGGAGCGTGTTGGCAGGCGAAGCCTCGGCGGAGGCAGCGCGCAAGTCGTCGCAGGACGTAGCCGACATTCCGGAAGTATCAGGCGCCGGTGAGGAACCGCAGTTCCCGGTGCTCGGCGACGACCGGGCCGCGGCCTTCTTCGATCTCGACAACACCGTCATGCAGGGCGCCGCGCTGTTCCACTTCGGCCGCGGCCTGTACAAGCGGAAGTTCTTCGAGACCCGCGACCTCGCCAAGTTCGCCTGGCAGCAGGCGTGGTTCCGGCTGGCCGGGACCGAGGACCCCGAGCACATGCAGGACGCGCGCGACTCGGCGCTGTCGATCGTCAAGGGCCATCGCGTCTCCGAGCTGATGTCGATCGGCGAGGAGATCTACGACGAGTACATGGCCGAGCGCATCTGGCCCGGCACCCGGGCGCTGGCCCAGGCCCACCTGGACGCGGGCCAGAAGGTGTGGCTGGTCACGGCGGCCCCGGTGGAGATCGCGGGAGTGATCGCCCGCCGCCTCGGCCTGACCGGCGCACTGGGCACGGTGGCGGAGTCGGTCGGGGGCATCTACACCGGCAAGCTGGTCGGCGAACCGCTGCACGGCCCGGCGAAGGCGGAGGCGGTACGCGCCCTGGCCTCGGCGGAGGGCCTGGACCTGTCCCGCTGCGCCGCCTACAGCGACTCGCACAACGACATCCCGATGCTCTCCCTGGTCGGCCACCCCTACGCCATCAACCCGGACACCAAGCTGCGCAAACACGCCCGTCAGCTGGAGTGGCGCCTGCGCGACTACCGCACGGGCCGCAAGGCGGCGAAGGTCGGCATCCCGGCGGCCGCGGGCGTGGGCGCGGTGGCAGGCGGCACGGCGGCGGCGATCGCCCTGCACCGGCGACGCCGCTAGCGGCTTGGCTGCACACGGCCACAACACGCCCCGGACACAGACCGAAAACGAATCATTCCGGTCAACAACCAGTCACTCTGCGGCACTTGACCATGCCTCAATCGATTACAGAAGCGTCGTAATCGATGATTTGAGCAACTGGGTGTAGCTGTGCCTGCACTAAGCGTTATTCTCCTCAGACGCAAACCGGTACCCCTCCGTCGCTACGACGGGTGAACGGTCCCGCACTGCACGTGATGGAAGCTCTGCCTCTGGGAGTCCCGTGTACCCACACGTCGGGGTTGACGCCTCGGGCCTGGCTACGCTGCGCGCAACGGTCCAAGCACTGTTGCGCGGCTTCGTCCCCACCGCACATGCCGTCCCCACCGCGTACGCCGTCCCCGCCCTCGCCGTGGCGGCCGAGCCCGTCGGCCCGTGCTACGCACTCGCCGAGAGCGGCGCCGCCGTCGGCAGACGAGGACGCTCGACCGGCGCCGCCGCCCCCCGCCGTCCGGCCGCGGACAGCGACAGCGCGCGCATGATGGATCTCGTCGAACGCGCCCAGGCCGGCGAGGCCGACGCCTTCGGGCGCCTCTACGACCAGTACAGCGACACCGTGTACCGGTACATCTACTACCGCGTCGGGGGCAGGGCGACCGCCGAGGACCTCACCAGCGAGACCTTTCTGCGCGCCCTGCGCAGGATCGGCACGTTCACCTGGCAGGGCCGCGACTTCGGCGCCTGGCTGGTCACCATCGCCCGCAACCTCGTCGCCGACCACTTCAAGTCGAGCCGCTTCCGGCTCGAGGTGACCACCGGCGAGATGCTCGACGCCAACGAGGTCGAGCGGTCCCCGGAGGACTCCGTCCTGGAGTCCCTCTCCAACGCCGCGCTCCTCGACGCCGTACGGCGGCTCAACCCCCAGCAGCAGGAGTGCGTGACGCTCCGCTTCCTTCAGGGGCTCTCCGTCGCCGAGACAGCCCGTGTGATGGGCAAGAACGAGGGTGCCATCAAGACACTCCAGTACCGCGCCGTCCGCACGCTCGCCCGGCTCCTGCCGGACGACGCGCGCTGACACAACACCCTATGTAACCCCCAACTCGCTTTCAGTGAAAGTCCGTTGACTCCTCCATCAGACCCTCCGTCGTCCGTAACCCAAGTGCCGCGCCGCTCGTTGTGCGGGATGCAGGCTCCCTGTGGTCACTACCTGGCCGACTTCGATCACCTGATCGTGTGGATGTGGTCAGGGCGTGCAACCCTCAGGACCCCCTGGGGAGTCGACCGTCATGACGAGAGGAGGTGCCGCCAGTGATCGCGAATGTATCGGCGCACCGGCGGGCGAACGCCTTCGCCCAGGCCCTGGAGGAGTCCGACCGGGGTACGGCGGCCGAGCAGTCCGAAGGACCGGCACCGTCCCCGGCTGCTCCGGAACAGACCGGGCAGGGCCTTCTGCTGGCCCTCGCCGAGCGTCTCGGCGATGTGCCCCGGCCGGCGCTGGACCCCGAGGTCAAGGTCGTCCAGCGGGCCCAGCTGGTGGCCAGGTTCGAGGCCATGCTGCGGGAGGCCACCGCCGGGGGCGAGGCCACGGACCCGTCCGTGCCCGAGCAGCGTTCCACCCGGACACACGGGGCTCACCGGGCATCCCCGCTGGGAAAGCTGCGACCGCGTTCCCGGCTGACCAAGGGGCTCGCCGCGGGCGGGCTCAGCGTCGGCGTCGCCGCGGGAGCCTTCGGCGGAATCGCCGCTGCGAGCTCGGACGCCCTGCCCGGTGACTCGCTCTACGGCCTCAAGCGGGGCATCGAGGAATTCAAACTCGACTACATGTCCGACGGGGACGACGAGCGCGGCCAGGCCTACCTCGACCAGGCCTCCACCCGGCTGAGCGAGGCCCGCCGGCTGATGGAGCGCGACCGCGGCGGCCACCTCGACCACGAGTCCGTGGGCGAGATCCGCCGCGCCCTGTCCGGCATGCGGCACGACGCCTCCGAGGGCCACCGTCTGCTGCACGAGGCATACCAGCGCGACCCGGACTCCCTGGGCCCCATCCAGGCCCTCTCCGCCTTCTCCCGCTCGCACCGCGAGACCTGGGGCGCGCTGCGCGACCGACTGCCCGTCCAGCTCGGCGACGTCAGTCAGCAGGTCTCGTCGGTCTTCGACGCCATAGACGAAGAGGTCGCCCCGCTCCAGTCCCTGCTCCCGCAGCCTCCGGCCCAGGGCGGCGGCAGCGGCAAGCGACAGGGCTCCGGTCCGGCGTCCCCCGGCTCGTCCGGTTCGGCACCCTCGGCGGCACCCGAGACGGGCGGCAGCACCTCCGACGGAGCCGGATCGCGCAGCGGCAGCCCCAGCACCTCGGCGGGCTCCGCCACCGAGGACGACGGCCTGCTCGGCGGCAACACCGGCGGCCTGCTCGACCCACCGAAGGACACGGGCAGCGCCTCACCGTCCACCACAAGCGCAACCACCGAGCCCGACGTCACCCTCCCACCCCTCCTCCCGGGCCTCCTGCCCGGCCTGGGAATCGACAGCGACGACTGAGCCGACTGAGCGGTACGACGGTGGGGGCGCCCCTCTCGGGAGGGGCGCCCCCACCGTCGTACGAGAAGCCCATGCCGTTACTCCTACTCCGCAGCCCGAAAGGTTTCTGCTCAGCGGAACGCCGGCCAACGCCTCAGAAGAACACCGAACGGCGCTGCACCAGCAGCTTGGCCCCTCTTATCTGCTGCCCTCGCACTGCTTCGCAGGCTTCGGACAGCTGCGCCGGACTCCGTCCGACGGCCTCCGAGCGGCCGGAAGCCACGCTCTCGCGCCTGTCCCGAAAGGTTTCTCCACAGAGGAAGACCGGCCAACGCCTCAGAAGAACACCGAGCGACGCTGCACCAGCAGCTTGTAGAGCGTGTGCTGGATCTGTTCTCTGACCTGGTCTGTCAGGTTGAACATCAGCATCGGGTCCTCTGCCGCCTCCGGCGGATACCCGTCCGTGAGGATCGGCTCACCGAACTGGATCGTCCACTTCGTCGGCAGCGGGATCGCGCCCAGCGGGCCCAGCCATGGGAAGGTCGGCGTGAGCGGGAAGTACGGGAACCCGAGCACCCGCGCCAGCGTCTTGGCGTTGCCGATCATCGGGTAGATCTCCTCCGCCCCGACGATCGAGCACGGGATGATCGGCACACCCTGCCGCAGCGCCGTCGAGACAAAGCCGCCGCGCCCGAACCGCTGCAGCTTGTACCGCTCGCTGAACGGCTTGCCGATCCCCTTGAAGCCCTCCGGCATCACCCCGACCACCTCGCCCTGCCCCAGCAGCCGTTCGGCGTCCTCCGCGCACGCCAGCGTGTGGCCGAGCTTGCGGGCGAGTTCGTTGATCACCGGCAGCATGAACACCAGGTCCGCCGCGAGCAGCCGGAGATGGCGGTCCGCGGGGTGGTTGTCGTGGACGGCGACCTGCATCATCAGACCGTCCAGCGGAAGCGTGCCCGAGTGGTTGGCGACGATCAGGGCGCCGCCGTCCGACGGGATGTTCTCGATGCCCTTCACATCGACCCGGAAGTACTTCTCGTACACCGGCCGCAGCAGGGACATCAGGACCTGGTCGGTCAGCTCCTCGTCGTAACCGAAGTCGTCGATCTCGTAGTCACCGGTGAGGCGGCGGCGCAGGAAGCCGAGGCCGCCGGCGATACGCCGCTCCAGTCCGCCCTCGGCCCGCGGCCGCTCGGGCGGCTGTTCCTCGCTGGTCACAGCTACATCATCCTGCGCGCCCGCCGCCGTGGGCAGAGGCTCGACCTCACGGACCGGCCCGGGTTCCGTGCCCTTGCGCCGGCTCCCCGCGCTCCGGCGCCGCGGCGGCCGCTGCACGGCGCCTGTGCGGGACCGGTCGTCGTCGAACGGAATGACCTTGGCATCCGCCATCGTTGATGCGCTCCTCAGTTGGCGCTCTGCGTCGGGGGGTGGCCGCCGCCCGGGAAGGGCAGCGCGGCGATCCGGTCGACGGCCCCGGCCACGGCCTCGGGCGGCAGGAGTCCGGGGCCGCGGCTGTGCGCGAAGTCCGCGAAGGTCTCCGGCGTTGTGTACTTCGGCGAGAACCCGAGCGTCTCGCGCATCTGGTCCGTCGCCACGACCCGGCCATTCGTCAGCAGCCGGATCTGCTCGGGCGAGAAGTCCGTCATACCCAGCGTACGCACCAGCGAGCCGGCCCAGGTGACCGCGGGAAGCAGCAGCGGCACGGTGGGGCGGCCCAGCCGCCTGGAGCACTGGGAGAGCAGCAGGACGCCGTCACCGGCGATGTTGAACGTGCCGCTGTTGAGCGTGCCGCGCTCCGGTTCGTGCGAGGCGATCCTCAGCACCTCGATCACATCGTCCTCGTGCACGAACTGCAGCCGAGGGTCGTAGCCGAACACGGTCGGCAGGACGGGCAGCGAGAAGTACGAGGCGAGCGGGGTGTCCGCCGTCGGGCCGAGGATGTTGGCGAACCGCAGCACGCACACGGCGACATCGGGCCGCCGGCGCGCGAACCCGCGGACGTATCCCTCGACCTCCACGGTGTCCTTGGCGAAGCCGCCGCTGGGCAGGGACTTGGGCGGGGTCGTCTCGGTGAAGACGGCGGGGTCACGGGGCGCGGACCCGTACACGTTCGTACTGGACTTCACCACCAGCCGCTTGACGGCCGGGGACTTCTGACAGGCCCCGAGCAGCTGCATGGTGCCGATGACGTTGGTCTCCTTGACCGTGGTCCGGCTGCCGCTGCCCAGCGCGGTTCCGGTCACGTCCATGTGGACGACCGTGTCGGCGGCCGTCTCGGCGAGCACCCGTGCGATCGTGGGCTGCCGGATGTCGGCCTGGATGAAGTCGGCGCCGCCCAGGTGATGCTCGGGCGGAACCGCGTCCACGGCGACGACCCGGTCCACCTGCGGGTCACGCTGGATGCGTCGTACGAACCGGCCCCCCAGCCTGCGGGCCACTCCGGTCACGAGCACGACCTTGCCCAAGATCAGCGCCTTCCTTCCAGCCCATCAGGAGTTCGTAGCCTGCCGCGTTCCCCGTGTACCGCCAACTTAGCCGGTCGATGTTGCGCTGTGATGACCACCCGCTGCACGAAGTGACGACATTCAGCCCCCGACATATGCGGCCCGAACGCGGCCCGGACAGCAACCGCGGACAGCGGCCCGGATATGCGTGTGGCCCCCCACCCGACTTCGGAGGGGGGCCACAGAACACGCTCCTGCTGCGTCGCCTACTTCTTGTTGCGACGCTGAACGCGCGTGCGCTTGAGCAGCTTGCGGTGCTTCTTCTTCGCCATCCGCTTGCGCCGCTTCTTGATAACAGAGCCCACGACTACCCTCGCTCACTTCTCATCACTCGGTGTTTGGGCGCCATGGGCCCACACGACCTACGAGGGGCTAGCCTACCCGCCCGAGCGCCCGAGGTCGTAATCGAGGGCGACGGGGGAGACCCGGAACTGCCCTGAGGGCCTCCCCGACCCGCCGTTGTCAGGCAGTTTCCACCCCCACATAGCTCTCGCGGAGGTATTCGTGAACCGCCTGCTCCGGGACACGGAACGAGCGGCCCACCCGAATCGCGGGCAGATGACCGCTGTGCACCAGCCGGTACACGGTCATCTTCGACACTCGCATCACCGAGGCGACCTCCGCCACGGTAAGGAACTGAACCTCGTTCAGAGGCCTCTCGCCAGCTGCAGCCATGACACACCTGAACCTTCCGCACTCGACGGCCACCGGCTTCCCCTTCCGGTGACTCTTCGTCGCTGCGTGCTCACTCCCCAATGTAGGGGCGGGTGATGCAAGTGGGGAAGAGGTGCACCCATCGGCGGCCTACTGTGACAGACACGCTCGATTGAGTACGTAGCGGGTCAGCGGCAGGTAGTAATCAGACCGCACGCCGTCATCGAGTGGAACGACCACGGACACGCGCCCCTCGGCCTCCCCCACGAACAGGGCGGGGTCGTCGGTATCGGCGAGCCCGATCGCCTCGAACCCCAGCTGACCTGCCCCGCAGACCCAGCCATGATCCCCGATCACCAGCTCGGGCAACGGGCCGCCGGCCTCGGCGGCCGCGGCCAGCACGGTGCGAACCGGGAGCGGCGAGTGCGAGTGCGCGCCGGTCGCACAACCGGGGCCAGGCGGTCCGGGCGGCCGCACGAGCGCGACTCCTCGTACGTACTCGAGGTTGTACGTACGTAGACCGAACCGGGTCGTTATGTCGACACAGCGACCCTGCGCCGGGGTGAGGACGGTACATCCCGCCGCCGACAACGCGTCCGCGAGGGCGGCGTAGAAACCGAGCAGCCGGTCGGGGTGCCCGGTGCCCAGGAGCACCGGTGCACGCCGCTCCGCCGCCGCACCCAGCCGGTCCGCGAAGGCATCGAGCGCGGCCATGGTCCGGCCCGGGTCAATCACATCCTGCCCGGAGACGCATCGAGGATCGGCCGAAACACCACACCTGTCCGCCATCAAACCGATCAAATCCGGCTGCCGCCATGTCCGTTCGGGATCGATTCCGATCAGTACGCGCGGGTCCCGAGCAGCGAACAACCGATAACTCCGCAGACTCGCCTCCCGGGAGGTCGCCACGTTCCCGGCAATCCGGGCGGCCACGAGATACGCACGCAGCACCGAGGAACTCAACACGTGAGCGATGGTGACGGACCGGAGGCGAGGAGGTGAGGGAACCCGGGGAAGACCGCACAGTTGGCGTAACGCCTGGCCTACTCAGCCCGTCCGGCGTTTGAGGACGAGGCCGTTCAGGCCGAAAGGGGGGTCTGGGGGCGCAGCCCCGGGGAGGGGACTTGTAAGGGCGGCGGGGCGATAACCCAAGGCCTCAGCCCCGCCTACGCCAACAGCCCCCGCAACGGAAACACCGCCCGCCGAACGGCCAGCACCGCCTGATCCAACCGATCCGCAGGGTCGTACCCGTCCTCCCACGACGCCCAGGACACCGGCCACCGCCCATCAGTCATCCGCAGCGGCGCCAACTGCCGCGTACGAGCAAATACTTCCTGCCGCCAACTCTCAGGAATCACCGTCTCCGGCCCCACCGCCCGCCCCGCCGCAATCCCCACCAGATGCGTCCAGGACCGCGGCACCACCTCCACCACCGCGTATCCACCCCCGCCCAGCGCCACCCACTTCCCGTCGGCGTACTCGTGCGCCAGGTCATGACACGCCACCTGCACAGCCCGCTGCGCATCCAGCGAAACAGCAAGATGCGCAAGCGGATCCTCGAAGTGCGTATCGGCCCCGTGCTGAGTCACCAGCACCTGCGGCCGAAACTCCGCAATCAGCTCCGGCACCACGGCGTGAAACGCCCGCAACCACCCCGCGTCCCCGGTCCCCGCGGGCAGCGCCACATTCACCGCGCTCCCCTCCGCCGCGTCCCCGCCCGTCTCCTCCGGCCACCCGGTCTGTGGAAACAACGTCCGCGGATGCTCGTGCAGCGAGATCGTCAGCACCCGCGGGTCCTCCCAGAACGCCGCCTGCACACCGTCCCCGTGATGCACATCGACGTCGATGTACGCGACCCGCTCCGCCCCCAGCTCCAGCAGCCGCGCGATGGCCAGCGACGCGTCGTTGTAGATGCAGAACCCCGACGCACCCCCGGGCATCGCATGATGCAGCCCGCCCGCGAAGTTCACCGCGTGCAGCGCCTCTCCCCGCCACACGGCCTCCGCCGCGCCCACCGACTGCCCGGCGATCAGCGCGGACACCTCGTGCATCCCGGCGAACGCCGGATCGTCCATGGTGCCCAGCCCGTAGGACGTGTCGGCCGACCCCGGATCCGCCGAGGCCGCCTTCACGGCCGCGATGTAGTCCTCCCGGTGGACGAGCCGCAGCGTCGAGTCCCCGGCCGGCTTGGCCGAGACGACCTCCACCTCCCGGTCCAGCCCGAAGGCGTCGACGAGCCCCCTGGTCAGGGCGAGCCGGACCGGATCCATCGGATGGTCCGGACCGAAGTCATAGCCCGTTACTGCCTGGTCCCACATCAGCTGTGCGCGGCCGCTCATGCCCGACACCGTATCGGTCCGGTTGAGCGGCGAACGACCGGGCGTACACGAGCGTCACCAGCACCAACACCATCGGCACCAGCATGGCCCCGCGATAGCTCCACGCGTCCCCGAGCGCCCCGACGAGCGGCGACCCGATCAGGAAGCCCACGTAGTTGAAGACGTTGAGCCGCGCGACGGCCGTGTCGGACGCCCCGGGGAACAGCCGCCCCGCCGCCGCGAAGGTCTGCGGCACCAGCACACACAGCCCGAGCCCCAGCAGCGTGAACCCGAGCATCCCGACCCATGCCCCGGGCGCCCCGGCCACCACGGCGAACCCGAGCGCCGCGACCAGCGCCCCCAGCCGTACGACCGCCACGGCCCCGAACCGCCGTACCCCCAGGTCCCCGATCGCCCGCCCCAGCAGCGTGGTCACCATGTACACGTTGTACGGCACCGTCGCCAGCTGTTCCGAACTCCCCAGCACGTCCTGGAGATACTTCGCGCTCCAGTTGGAGACCGTCGAGTCCCCGATGTACGCGAAGGTCATCACCAGACAGAGCGGCAGCAGCAGCTTGAAGACGACCGGCCGGGCCTCGCCGCCTTCGCGGTCCGCGTCCTTGACGGCGCCGGCGTCCCCGTCGACGTACCACCGACTGCCCACAAGTACGGCCGGCAGCAACACCGCCACGACCGGCAGATACGACACCCACAGCGGCAGATGCCAGTGCGCCCCCGCCCACGCGAGCGAGGCCCCGGCGATCCCTCCCAGGCTGTACACCGCATGGAAGCCGAGCATGATGCTGCGCCCGTACGACCGCTGCAGACTCACGCCGAGCATGTTCATCGAGGCGTCGAGCGCACCCACGGCCAGCCCGAACACGCCAAGCGCGACGGCCAGTTCGGCCATCGCGTCCCCCGACCCGACCCCGAGCAGCGCCAGGAGCACAACGGGCTGGGACCAGCGCAGCAGCCGGCTGGGCCGTATGCGCTTGACCAGATGCTCGGTCGTGACGCTGCCGACCCCCGCGAGGATCGGCACGGCGGCCAGGAAGACGGGCAGCAGCGCATCGGAGACGCCGTACCGGTCCTGAATGGCCGGAATCCGCGTCACGAGGAGGGCAAAGGCGACGCCCTGAGCGAAGAAGCTGAACGCCAAGGAGGCCCTACCGCGCCGCAGCAGTTCTGTCATGGCGGCGAGCGTAGGGCCCCGTACTACCCGTGGGTAGATCCAGCCAAAGATGAATTTCCCTCAACTTCCCTCGTCACTCGGCGAGAGCGACCGCGGGGACGGCGGAGACGGCGGCCGGTCCGGCGACAGCCTTCTTGGCACCTTTGCCGTTCACTTCCGCGGCGAGCATGCCCGCCATGGGGCCTGCGGCGAGGGCACCGCTGACGAAGAAGTCAGGGCCATGGACACGATCATGATCACGGAGCCGAGCCACACCATCGTCCCGACGGGCAGCGTGTACGCCCCCACAACGCGCACCACACACTCCCCCAGCAGCACCACGCCCCACACGAGGGAGAAGACCCGCTCGGCCCGACGGAAGGCCGGGGACCCCTCCTGCAGCCGCACCCAGGCGGCCGGGTGAGCAGCAGCCCGACGGCATTCACGAACGATCGTCCGGACCTCGGCATGACAAATGTCAGACCAGCAGGTCAGCCAACTCCCCCATGTCGAAGAAGAGTTGACCGGCACCCGCGAGCCTGTCGGCGGGCGTCATGGCGGTGAACCCGAACACGTCCATCCCGGCCGCGACGGCCGCCCGCACCCCCAGCGGACTGTCCTCGACCACGGCACACTTCGCCGGCTCGACCCTCATGCACCGGGCGGCGTGCAGAAACAGATCGGGGGCCGGCTTCCCCCGTCCGACGTCCTGTGAACTGAAGACCCGCGAGTCGTCGAACCACCGGTCCAGCCCGGTCTTGCGATGCCCGACCCGGATCCGCTCATGACTCCCGGAAGACGCCACGCAGTACGGCACCCCGCCCGCCGCCAGCTTCTCCAGCACACCGACAGCCCCGGGCACCGGCTCCAACTCCCGCTCGAAGGCGGCGAACACCCGCCGGTGGAAGACGTCGTCGAAGTCATCGGGGAGCCGCTGCCCGGTCCGCTCCAGGACCAGCTCATGAATCCGATGCATCGCGGACCCCATGTAGTCACGGATGGAGTCCTCGTACGAGGTCGGGTGCCCGAGCTCGGTCAGATAGCCGGCCAGCAGCCGGTTGGAGATCGGCTCACTGTCGACGAGAACGCCGTCGTTGTCGAAGATGATCAGGTCGTAGCGCATGCATCGACCCTAAACGAGCCCGGAACGCAGAAAACCCCGCACCGGAAAGGTGCGGGGTTTTCCCAAAGATTGTTCGGCGGCGTCCTACTCTCCCACAGGGTCCCCCCTGCAGTACCATCGGCGCTGTAAGGCTTAGCTTCCGGGTTCGGAATGTAACCGGGCGTTTCCCTCACGCTATAACCACCGAAACACTATGAAACACGAACCGGAAAAACGGTCGTTGCCTCAGAACAAACACAGTGGACGCGAGCAACTGAGGACAAGCCCTCGGCCTATTAGTACCAGTCAGCTTCACCGGTTGCCCGGCTTCCACATCTGGCCTATCAACCCAGTCGTCTA
>NZ_VZRB01000017.1 GCF_008806595.1 Streptomyces luteolifulvus
GCCAGCGTTCGTCCTGAGCCAGGATCAAACTCTCCGTGAATGTTTTCCCGTAATCGGGACGACACCACGAGAGCGGAACAGCCAGGCGGAATAAGCCCGGCCGTTCACAGCGTCCTCGCTGTGTTTTATTTCAAAGGAACCTCGCCCCGGCCGTGACGGCCGGAGACGGGGTATCAACATATCTGGCGTTGATTTTTGGCACGCTGTTGAGTTCTCAAGGAACGGACGCTTCCTTCGTACTCACCCGAGACCATCTCTCGGGCTTTCCTCCGGGCGCTTCCCTTCGGTCTTACGTTTCCGACTCTATCAGATCTTTCCGATCCGATTTCCTCGGTGCTTTCCAGGTTTACGCTTCCGCGTTTCCCTTTCCGGCGGATCCGACTTTATCAGAAATTTTGAGCCGGACTGACCGGCCACCGTTTCCGATTCATCGGGGAAGAGGCTTCTTTGAAATCAAAGTTTCTGGAAGCAGACAGACACTCTCGGTTGCCGTTCCGGGGTAGCACCCGGTTCCAGGCAACTGTTCGAATCTACCTCCCCAGTCCTTCCGTGTCAACGGCTCTCTTGGGGCGAAGGAGAGACTAGCAGCTCAGCCGCGCTATCCGCACATCAGGCGGCCGTCGGCACGGTGGCGCTGCGTTCGGCCGCTTCGACGTCGCCGGTCTCTCCGGCGCGGGCCGCACGACCGCCGAGTACATAGACGTACGCGAGGAAGGCCAGTTCAGCCACGATTCCGATGCCGATGCGGGCCCATGTGGGCAGCCCCGACGGGGTCACGAAGCCTTCGATGGCGCCGGAGACAAAGAGGACGAGCGCGAGACCTATCGCCATGCCCACGGCTGCCCGGCCCTCCTCGGCGAGGGCCGATCGTCGTGTCCGCGGGCCGGGGTCGATCAGGGTCCAGCCCAGCCGCAGCCCTGTTCCGGCGGCGACGAAGACTGCGGTCAGTTCGAGCAGCCCGTGCGGGAGGATCAGGCCGAGGAAGGTGTCGAGCCGGCCGGCCGAGGACATCAGCCCGAAGCCCACGCCCAGGTTGAGCATGTTCTGGAAGAGGATCCACAGAACGGGCAGTCCGAGGAACACTCCCAGCACCAGGCACAGGGCGGCGGCCTGGGCGTTGTTCGTCCACACCTGGGCGGCGAAGGAGGCCGCGGGGTGGCTTGAGTAGTACGTCTCGTACTGGCCGCCCGGGCGGGTGAGCTCGCGCAGTTCGCTGGGGGCCGCGGTGGAAGCCTGTACGTCAGGGTGGGTACCGATCCACCATCCCAGAAGTACGGCGACGGCCGTGGACACCAGGGCGGTGGGTACCCACCAGTGGCGCGACCTGTAGACCGCGGCGGGGAAGCCGTAGGTCAGGAAGCGTGTGACATCGCGCCAGGAAGCGCGGCGGATGCCTGTCACGGCGCTACGCGCGCGTGCCACGAGTTGGCTGAGGCGACCGGTCAGCTGGGGATCGGGGGCGCTCGACTGGATCAGTGAGAGGTGGGTGGCCGTTCGTTGATAGAGGGCGACGAGTTCGTCGACCTCCGCACCGGTGAGGTGGCGCTGGCGCTGGAGCAGGGCTTCCAGGCGGTCCCATTCCGCTCGGTGGGCGGTGACGAAGACGTCGAGGTCCATCGGTCTGCCTGCTCCTAGGCTGTTCGTCGGCGGCTCGTCGTGGGTTTCAGCTTGTCGTACTGCGGCGCGATGCGCCCACAGCTTGGCAGACTGGGCGTTCTCAAGGCAGGTCAGGGGAAGGACGGCGGGCGTGAGTGAGCTGGTGACCGGTGAGGCGGTGGCGCTTGAGCTGCGCCCGGCGAGGCTGCCCAGTAGGACACTGGCCGTGTTGATCGACCTGGCCGCGGCCGTGGCCGCCTACATCGCGGTGAGTCTCGTCCTGGCCGCCTCGACGGCCTCGCTGGACGAGGCCGCGCAGATCGCGCTGTCCATCGCGGCGTTCCTGCTGGTGCTGGTGGGCGGGCCGATCGCGGTGGAGACGCTCAGCCATGGGCGTTCGCTCGGGAAGCTGGCCTGCGGACTGCGTGTGGTCCGGGACGACGGCGGGCCGATCCGGTTCCGGCATGCGCTCGTGCGGGGCGCGATCGGCATGATCGAGATCCTGATGACGTTCGGGGTCGTCGCCGTCATCGCTTCGCTCGTGTCGACGCGCGGGCGTCGGATCGGCGATGTGTTCGCCGGGACTCTGGTCGTCCGGGAGCGTGTCCCCGCCGCGCGGACGGGATTCGTACCGCCGCCTCCGCCCTGGTTGGCGGGGCGTTTCTCGGGGCTTGACCTGTCTGCCGTTCCCGATGGGCTGTGGCTGGCCGTCCGCCAGTATCTGACGCGGATGCAGCAGTTGGATCCCCAGGTCGGCTGGGCCATGGCCGAGCGGCTCGCAGAGGACATCGCGTTGCGTACGGGGACGCCGGCACCGCAGGGCGTTCCGCCGGCGGCTTACCTGGCGGCGGTGGTGCAGGAACGGCAGGCCCGCGAGGCGCGACGGGCCTTCGCCAAGCATGGCGCGGCAGGCGCAGCGGGCGGGGCGGCGGTCGGCGGCGCCGGGCAGCTGGTGGGCGCACCCGGCCCGTACGGGCAACCGGCTGCAGCGCCTCTCAACTACGGCCCCCCGACAGCGTCGGCAGCATCGCCGGTGCCGGCAACGCCACCCGCGGCTGCGGCTCCCTCTCCCTCGGCGTCCTTCCCCTACGCGGGAGCGACGCGCCCCGACGAACGGCCCGAGACCCCGACTCACCGACCCTCGCAGCCCGCACCACAGCCGGCGTCTTCGGACGAGCGCCCCGCCACCGGCTTCGCACCTCCGGCGTAGCGAAAGCCCCGGGCCTCGGCCCGGCCCCCCAGCGGCCAGTTGCCGGCTGCCGGTTGCCCCCTGCCCGCTGTCCCCTGCCTGCCTGCCTGCCTGCCTGCCTGCCGCTCAGCCGAACACGGACGGCGGCGACTCAAGGTCCTCAAGCTCGACGCCCGGCGCCGCGAGCACCACGTCGCCGGCGATGTGCACGGCATGCTGCTCGCCCGTGTCCAGGGCTGTGACCTGGTATTCGTCCACGGTCAGAGGGCCGTTGTCAGTGGCGTGTGTTTCTCTTTTCAGCAAGGCCCAGGACTGGTCCACGGTGCGGGGGGCGAGGACCGGGTCCGTGAAGGCGACGAGGCGCACGCGGGTTGCCGAGGTGGAAGGAGTGAGGCGCAGGAGACGGGTGATGGCGATGAGGAACGCGGGGGATGTGCCGGTGAAGGCGTGGGCGCGCACGTTGCCTTCTGTGGCATGAGCCCCGGTGGGGTCGGTGCGGACCCAGGTGACGCCGTCAAGGGCCGCGCCGCGCACCTGCCAGTTCGCGGCATGGAGTTCGAGGCGGATGGGGCGGCCGAGTTCGTCGAGGGCGAGGTCGACCGAGCCGATGTGGTCGCCCGTGGGGGTGGTCCGTTGGGAGACATAGCGCCAGCCGGAGGGGCCGGGGGCGCAGTGGAAGTGCTCTTCTGCGAAGGGGGTGTGATCGTGCGGATCGTGGAGCGAATAACGGCCGCGGGGCATGGGGGTCCTGGGTCTTGACGGGCTGGTCCGGCCAAAGGGGCAGGCCCCCGGCACGGGGGTGCGGGGGCCTGCCTCGGAGGACCTGCCGCTGAGGAGCGCGTCAGTGCACGGACGCGCTCACAGCGGGAGGAGTTGCGGACTCAGTAGCGGTAGTGGTCCGGCTTGTACGGGCCCTCGACCTCGACGCCGATGTACGACGCCTGCTCGGGGCGCAGGGTGGTCAGCTTCACGCCGAGCGAGTCGAGGTGGAGGCGGGCGACCTTCTCGTCCAGGTGCTTGGGCAGCGTGTAGACGCCGATCGGGTACTCGGACTGCTTGGTGAACAGCTCGATCTGGGCCAGCGTCTGGTCCGCGAACGAGTTGGACATCACGAACGAGGGGTGACCGGTGGCGTTGCCCAGGTTCAGCAGACGGCCCTCGGACAGCACGATGATCACCTTGCCGTCGGGGAACGTCCAGGTGTGGACCTGCGGCTTGACCTCGTCCTTCACGATGCCGGGGACCTTGGCGAGGCCGGCCATGTCGATCTCGTTGTCGAAGTGGCCGATGTTGCCCACGATCGCCTGGTGCTTCATCTTGGCCATGTCCGAGGCCATGATGATGTCCTTGTTGCCGGTCGTGGTGACGAAGATGTCGGCCTTGTCGATCACCTCGTCGAGCGTGGTGACCTGGTAGCCGTCCATCGCGGCCTGCAGCGCGCAGATCGGGTCGATCTCGGTGACGATCACGCGGGCGCCCTGTCCGCGCAGGGACTCCGCGCAGCCCTTGCCCACGTCGCCGTAGCCGCACACGACCGCGGTCTTGCCGCCGATCAGGACGTCGGTGGCCCGGTTGATGCCGTCGACCAGCGAGTGGCGGCAGCCGTACTTGTTGTCGAACTTCGACTTGGTGACGGCGTCGTTGACGTTGATCGCCGGGAACAGGAGGTTGCCGTCCCGCTGCATCTCGTAGAGGCGGTGGACGCCGGTGGTGGTCTCCTCGGTCACGCCGCGGATCTCCGAGGCGAGCTGGGTCCACTTCTGCGAGCCGTCCGTGATGGTGCGGTGCAGGAGTTCGAGGATGACGCGGTGTTCGTCGGACTCGGCGGTGTCGACGGAGGGGACCTTGCCGTCCTTCTCGTACTCGACGCCCTTGTGGACGAGGAGGGTGGCGTCACCGCCGTCGTCCAGGATCATGTTCGGGCCGCCGGTGGGGGTGTTCGGCCAGGTCAGCGCCTGCTCGGTGCACCACCAGTACTCCTCCAGGGTCTCGCCCTTCCAGGCGAAGACCGGGATGCCCTGCGGGTTGTCGGGCGTGCCGTCCGGGCCGACGGCGATGGCGGCGGCCGCGTGGTCCTGGGTGGAGAAGATGTTGCAGGAGGCCCAGCGGACCTGCGCGCCCAGGGCGACCAGGGTCTCGATGAGCACGGCGGTCTGCACGGTCATGTGCAGCGAGCCGGTGACTCGGGCGCCGGCGAGGGGCTGGGCCTCGGCGTACTCCTTGCGGATGGCCATGAGGCCCGGCATCTCGTGCTCGGCGAGGGTGATCTCCTTGCGGCCGAACTCGGCCAGGGAGAGGTCGGCGACCTTGAAGTCCTGTCGGTTGTCGACAGTCGTCATTGCGAGCTGCTCCTTGGGGTTGGGGCGAGGTTGGGTACGGCTGGTCTGCGCGGCGGCGGCCACAGGGGTGCCCGAAGAGGACACAGGCATGCCCGCGTGCGCGCAGCGCAGTCCGTCGGAGGCCCTCTCTCCCTCGGTCGGTCCGCACGGGGACCGCCCGACCGCCATCAGCAGCGACGTCTGGCTCGGTTCCAAGCTACACCGCTGGGCCCGGCGGTCCCCAGCCCGCCTTCGAACACATCAGGCCGTTTCCTGGCGGGGTGGGCGTCCGGACCGGGGTCGGGTGGTGACCCGGGCGACCGCGGACGGGGCGCGGTTTCGGGGCGTTCGGCCCGATCACGCGGGTCTGACGACGGAAGAAGGGGCCCGTAGCCTGCTCGACGGGCCCCGTGGACGGACGGAAAGAGGGTGTCAGTGTCCGGCTGCGTGCGGAGCCGGTCCACCGGGCGTGGCCTCCCGGTCGGGGCCCTTGGCCGCCTCGGCCTCGCTGTAGATGTCCGGTTCGAGGTAGATCACGCGGGCGATCGGGACGGCCTCGCGGATGCGGGCCTCGGCGGCGTCGATGGCGGTGGCCACCTCGGCGGCCGTGCTGTCGTGCCGGACGGAGATCTTGGCGGCGACCAGGAGCTCCTCGGGGCCGAGGTGGAGCGTGCGCATGTGGATGATGCCGGTGACGGCCTCGCCGTCGACGGCGGCGGCCTCGATCTTCTTGACGTCATCGGTGCCCGCCGACTCGCCGAGCAGAAGCGACTTGGTCTCGGCGGCCAGGACGAGGGCGATCAGGACGAGCAGGACACCGATGCAGACCGTGCCGATGCCGTCCCAGACTCCGTCGCCGGTGAGCAGGGCCAGGCCGACGCCGCCGAGGGCGAGGATCAGGCCGACCAGGGCGCCGAGGTCCTCCAGCAGGACGACCGGGAGTTCGGGTGCCTTGGCGCGGCGGACGAACTCCTTCCAGGAGAGGTCGCCGCGCACGGGGTTGGATTCCTTGATGGCGGTGCGGAAGGAGAAGGACTCCGCGATGATCGCGAAGACCAGGACGCCCACGGGCCAGTACCAGTGGTCGATTTCGTGCGGGTGCTTGATCTTCTCGTAGCCCTCGTAGATGGCGAACATGCCGCCGACGGAGAAGAGGACGATGGAGACGAGGAAGGCGTAGATGTAGCGCTCGCGGCCGTAGCCGAAGGGGTGCTGCGGGGTGGCCTCGCGCTCGGCCTTCTTGCCGCCGAGCAGCAGCAGGGCCTGGTTGCCGGAGTCGGCGAGCGAGTGCACGCCCTCGGCGAGCATCGACGAGGAACCGCTGAACGCGAACGCCACGAACTTCGAAGCCGCGATCGCGAGGTTGGCGCCGAGTGCCGCAACGATCGCCCTGGTACCGCCTGACGCGCTCATGTGTTCGCGTTGTCCTTTCGGTGCGTACGCCGTCCAGGCCTTTGCCTGTCCTTTGCCGGTGGGCCATTGTTGCAGCCCCCTCCGGCAACGGCGCCTCAGGTCACCACAACCCCGGCCGTCACGCGACCACGGTGGCCCGGAAGACCGTGCCGGATCCGGACACTTCGGCCTTTTCGCCCGCCGGTACGAAGACGGAACGGCCGGGGGTGAGGGCGTGGTCGCCGGCCCGTACCGAGCCCGCCGTGCAGAGGAGGATCTGCGGGGTCGGGCGGGTGAGGTCGTGGGTGGCGCCGCCTTCCGGAAGGACGTAGCGGGAGAGCCGGAACTCGTCGATCGGGGTCTCGTAGACCTCCTCGCCGTCGGGGGACGCCTCCGGGCGCAGGACGCCGGGGTCGGCTGCCTCGAAGCGGACGATGCGCAGGAGTTCGGGGACGTCGACGTGCTTGGGGGTCAGGCCGCAGCGCAGGACGTTGTCGGAGTTGGCCATGATCTCGACGCCGAGGCCGCTGAGGTAGGCGTGCGGGATGCCGGCGCCGAGGAACAGGGCCTCGCCGGGCTGGAGCCGGACGTGGTTGAGGAGCATGGCGGCGATGACGCCGGGGTCGCCCGGGAAGTGGTGGGCGATGTCGGCGTAGGGCGCGTAGTCGCCGCCGAGGCGGGAGCAGGCGGCCGTGGCCTCGGCGACCGTGTGGGCCATCTCCTCGGGGTCGGCGCTGAGGACCGCCGTCAGTACCTCGCGCAGGGCGGCTTCCTCGGGGTGGGCGTGCAGGAGGTCGACGTACGGCTTGAGGGAGTCGACGCCGAGTCCGGCCAGCACGTCGGCGGCCTGCACGGGATCACGGAAGCCGCAGAGGCCGTCGAACTCGGTGAGCGCGCAGATGAGTTCGGGCTTGTGATTGGCGTCCTTGTAGTTGCGGTGCGGGGCGTCCACGGGAATGCGGCGGCGCTCCTCGTCCTCGTAACCCTCCTTCGCCTGCTCCGGATTGGGGTGCACCTGGAGGGAGAGCGGGGCGCCGGCGGCGAGGATCTTGAACAGGAAGGGCAGGCGGGGTCCGAACTTGGCGACGGACTCGGCGCCCAGTTCCTTCTCCGGGGCCGCATCGATGACGTCGACGAGCGTTCCGCGGTCGGTGCGCGAGGGCGCGCCGGGGTGGGCCCCCATCCACATCTCCGCCTGCGGTTCGCCGGTCGGCTCGGCCCCGAGCAGTTTCGGGATCGCGGTGGTCGATCCCCAGGCGTAGGGGCGGACGGTGTTGTCGAGGCGGTCCATGGGGTTCTCTCTGCCGGTTCTCTGCGCGTGTCTTTGGGGCTCTGTGCGTACGTCGCTCAGAGCGTCCTGGGCAAGATCAGGCGCCCGAAGCGAGCGCCAGGTAAACGGCGGCGAAATCCGTGATGGCGATCAGTTCCGCGAGGGTCTCCAGTTCGCCGCCTGCCTCGGGCTCCAGCTCGCTGATCGGCGTGTCGTGGCTGAGAGCCAGGTCACGGGCGGCGGGAGCGGCGGTGAGGCCGCCGATCGGGCGGTCACGCAGCAGCACCACGCGTGCGTGGAGGGCGGGCGGCTCCTCGACACGGTCGCGGAAGAAGTCGTCGGGGTCGGCGCTGGCGGCGAGCGGGCCCGCGAGCAGGGCATGGTGTGCGGCGAGCGCCTCGGGCAGTTCGGCGACGAGGGCGGGGCGGCCGCCGAGTTCGGCGAGGGCGGCGGCGAAGCGGCGCCCGGCGGGGCCGGCCGAGACGCCTTCCGTCCAGATCACCGGGAGCGCGTCGGCGAGTTCGGCGGCCAGTGTCTTGGCGGCGTTGCTGTAGGTCGCGATGGCGGGACCGCAGCGTTCGGCGATCTGGTCGAGCCGGTCGGCGACCTTCTCCAGGGCGTCCGGCGGGGCGGTGAGCAGGCCGGTGCGGTCGAGCAGGGTCAGCAACGGGGTGAGCAGGGCCCACAGGACCCCGGGGGCCGAGGCCGCGAGGGGTTCGTCCTGGTCGTACGGGGCCGTCGCCAGCGGTACGAAGAGGCCGTGGGCGCCTGCCACCGCTTCGGCGACCGGAGTGCGGGCGGGGGCCACGGCCACGACCGTGCAGCCGCGGCGGTACGCCGCGTCGGCGAGCAGGGACAGGCCCGGCTCGGTGCCGTCGGGGGTGGCGATCAGGAGCAGGTCCACCGAGCCGGTCCAGCCGGGCAGTTCCCAGCGCAGGGCGCCCGCGGCGGGGGCGACGCCGCTCGGGGCGAGGCGGGTCACGGGGCTGCCGGCGCCGGCGAGCGTGCCGAGGAAGTCGGCGGCGTGCGTGGCGGCCGCGCCGGGGCCCGCGATGAGGACCGCGCGGGGGCGGCCGTCGGGCTTGAGGTCGTGGACGCCGGCCTCGACGGCGTGCCGGGCGGCCGTACGGACACGGGCTCCGGCCTCGGCGGCGCCGCGCAGCAGTCCGCGGCGGTCGGCCGCCGAGAGTGCCTCGGGGGAGTCGAGCAGCGATTCGTCGAGCATGGGCGGCAGTCTCCGATCGCCGGGTCGTCGGTTACGCGGGTCGCCGGGGGGGGTCAGGCGGGGCGGCGGGCCTCGTCGACGAGCAGGACAGGGATGCCGTCGCGGACGGGGTATGCCAGGCCGCAGTCCTGGCCGGTGCAGATCAGCTCGGTGTCCTGCTCCTTGAGGGGGGCGTGGCAGGCCGGGCAGGCGAGGATCTCCAGGAGACCGGCTTCGAGCGGCATGGGGGTTCCCTTCGGGCGGGGGTGTGCGTGTGCGCTACGTGTGCGGATGTGCCTGGTCAGGGTACCGCCGTGGGGGGTTGCGTGCGGGAGTTGCACTGGGCCGGCGTTCGTGGGGCGAGCGCAGGCCGGCGCGGGCGGGTGGGCCGCGCGACCCCGTGCTGCAGGGGTGCCGCCGCGCCCACCCGTGCCGCCCCTGCGGCACGACTGCCCGCGGTGACGCGGCTTCAGCCCCTGATGATCGCCAGTGCCTCGTCGCGTACCTTCGCCATCGTGGTCTCGTCCTTCGCCTCCGCGTTGAGGCGCAGCAGCGGTTCCGTGTTGGAGGGGCGGACGTTGAACCACCAGTCGGCGGCGGCGATCGTGAGGCCGTCCAGCTCGTCCAGCTCGATGCCTTCGCGGCCCTCGTACGCCGCCTTGATCGCCGCGAGGCGGCCGGTCTGGTCGTCGACCGTGGAGTTGATCTCGCCGGAGCCGGCGTAGCGGTCGTACTGGGCGACGAGGGCCGACAGGGGACCCTCCTGGCCGCCGAGGGCCGCGAGGACGTGCAGGGCGGCCAGCATGCCCGTGTCGGCGTTCCAGAAGTCCTTGAAGTAGTAGTGGGCGGAGTGTTCGCCGCCGAAGATCGCGCCGGACCTGGCCATCTCGGCCTTGATGAAGGAATGGCCCACGCGCGTGCGTACCGGCGTGCCGCCGTTCTCCTTGACCACCTCCGGCACGGACCACGACGTGATCAGGTTGTGGATGATCACGCCCTTGCCGCCGTGCTTGGCGAGCTCGCGCGAGGCGACCAGGGCCGTGATGGCGGACGGGGAGACCGGATCGCCGTGCTCGTCGACCACGAAGCAGCGGTCGGCGTCGCCGTCGAAGGCGATGCCGAGGTCGGCGCCCTCCTCGCGGACCCGCTTCTGGAGGTCCACGATGTTCGCCGGGTCGAGGGGGTTGGCCTCGTGGTTCGGGAAGGTGCCGTCGAGCTCGAAGTACATCGGGACCAGGGTCAGCGGCAGACCGGCGAAGACCGTGGGGACGGTGTGGCCGCCCATGCCGTTGCCGGCGTCAACGACGACCTTCAGGGGGCGGATGGAGGCCAGGTCGACGAGGGAGCGGAGGTGGGCCGCGTAGTCCTCCAACGTGTCCCGCTGGGCGATCGTGCCCTCCGTGTCGGCCGGTGCCGGGCCGCCCGAGTCCACCCAGGACTGGACGAGTTCACGGATCTCCGCGAGGCCGGTGTCCTGGCCGACCGGGGCCGCGCCCGCCCGGCACATCTTGATGCCGTTGTACTGGGCCGGGTTGTGCGAGGCCGTGAACATGGCTCCGGGCAGGTCGAGCGCGCCCGAGGCGTAGTACAGCTGGTCGGTGGAGCACAGGCCGATCTCGGTCACGTCGACGCCCTGGGCGGCCGCCCCGCGCGCGAAGGCACGCGACAGCCCGGGGGACGAGGGCCGCATGTCATGGCCGGTCACGATGGCGCGTGCTCCGGTCACCCGGGCGAACGCCGCCCCGAAGAGTACGGCCAGTGACTCGTCCCACTGGTCCGGGACCACCCCGCGTACGTCGTACGCCTTCACGATCTGCGACAGATCAGCAGTCACGGCCAACCCTCCTGAAAGTCCTATGCGTCATCCCAAAACTACCCGTCCGGGCCGTCAGGAGGGGGAGCACAAGGAGAACGGGAGGAGGGGGAGCACGAAGGGAACGAGAGGAGGGGGAACGATCCGGCTCAGTTGTCCGGGGAGCGAAGGACCCGCAGATGGCCGCGGCGTGCGACCTCCATCGGGTCGGCCGTCCGTGCGCCGCCGCCCGCGCCGGCCGCTCGCTCGTGCGGGCGGGCCGCCTCGCGGACGGCGTTGGCGAGTGCCTCCAGGTCGTCACCGCTGGGCCGGGCCGGAGCCGAGCCGTCGAGGAGCCGGACGACCTCCCAGCCGCGCGGTGCGGTGAGGCGCTCGGAGTGCTCGGCGCAGAGGTCGTAGCAGTGGGGTTCGGCGTAGGTGGCGAGCGGGCCGAGGACAGCGGTCGAGTCGGCGTAGACGTACGTCAGCGTCGCGACGGCGGGTCGGCCGCAAGCGGTGCGCGAACAGCGACGTACAGGGCTCACGACGTTGGACGGTACCGCACTCTTGAGCGGGCCGCGACGACTCTCCACCAGGTCACTCCACCGTGTCGTGCTGTGCAGCGCCTCACGCACCCGTCTCGGCGCACCTCGCTGACCTGCACGGACGCAAGTGTCCCAAGGGAGGGGCGGTTCCGGATCCGGTCATCACTTGGAACAAACCATGCCAATTGCCTTGAGGTCGACGGACTCGCAGAGATACGGAATCGAGCCCAACCTTGGCTGGAATGGTCAACCGACGACATGCCGTGCGCGGTGGCCGGACCTCGTCCGCGCGGCAGCGTGGGGGCCGGGCGTCCGGCACCGTCGAGGATTACGCTTCACCAGTGATGGACAACCCCGTACCGCCCCGTGCCCCCGGCCGCGGGCCCCGCCGCCGTGATCGCCATGGGCGGGGCATGCGTGGCCCGATCGCACCGCCCCAGGTACCGCTCGCGTCGAGCCGCGCCGAGGCGTTCGCGGACCTGGTGCAGGACTCCGTGGAACGTCTGGAGCGGCGGTGGCCGCAGCTCGCCGACATCGACTTCCTGGTCCTCGAGGTGCCGCGGCTGGACGGGCCCGGGCACTCCTGGAGCGACGAGGGTGTTCCGCTGGGCGGCACGATTCCCGCACGGGAGGGGCGTCCCGCGCGGGTTGTCGTCTACCGGCGGCCGGTAGAGATCCGTACGAAGGGACGGGACGAACGGGCGGCCCTGGTGCACGAGGTCGTCGTCGAGCAGGTGGCCGAGCTGCTGGGACTGACCCCGGAGACGGTGGACCCCCGGTACGGGGAGGACTGAGGCTCCCTCCCCCGGACCTCCCGCCCCGGACCTCCCTCCCCTTTAGCTCTCTCCCCTGGACTTCTCCCCCCGGCGTCCCGTCCGCTACTTCTGCAGCACCGACAGATCCTGGTCGGCCTCCGGTACCGCCACCGTCCCCCGGTCGTCCGGCAGGATCTGGACCGTGAAGCCGGATATGCCCCCCTGGGTCGCCGCCAGCGTCCGGGCCGCATGGACCGGGCCGCCCGACAGCGGCTCGACGGTCAGCGCGTAGGTGCCCTTCAGACCGCTCGGGACCGGGGCCTGAACGTCCTGGGTCGTGCCCGCCTTGATCGTGTACGTCTTCGAGACGGCCGTACCGCCTTCGCTGCCCGCCGACGCGGTGACCTTGACTTTGGCGGTGCTGCCGGGGGCCGTGAGGGACAGGGTGGTTCCCTTGGCGCTGTTGCCGGCGGCGGTGGCGCGCTTGCCGACCGGGTCCGTGGCCGGGATGAACGCCGTCTCCTGCTGGTCGCCCTTGCCCCGCAGGACCCGCAGGGCGGCGACCACCGGTACGGACCGGTTCGTCGGCGTCAGGACCAGCGAGCCCGCCTCTCCGCGGGTGATGTCGCCCAGGTCGACGGCCGTTGTCATGCCCGCCTTCACATGCAGCGTCTCGCTGCCGGCGGGTGTGATCCGGCCGGTCGGTGAGGCGAGCCGCACCTTCAGGTCGGCGTCGGCGTCACCGGGGGTGAAGGCGACCAGACGGACGGCCGTGGCGTCCTTCGGGATGCCGGGCAGGACGAGGCTGCCGCCCGGCTCCGCGGACGCGGCGAGCCAGTCGCCGCCCAGCTTTTCGTCCAGGGCCTGGACGGCGGCGCCGACGCGTCCGCTGCGGACGTTCACATGCACGGTGAGGTTCGTCTGCTTCTCGGTGGTGAGCGTGGACAGCAGGACCGCCTCGCTGAAGTGGGGCGGGACCGTGATGCCCTCCGCCACCTCGGACTTGACGGCTCCGCCCGGGCCGTAGAGCTCAAGGTCGACGACCGCGCCGGAGTCGTCCGGGTTGGTCAGGTACACATAGTCGGTACGGTCCGCGTCCGTGCTGGCGCCCGGAAACCAGAACTCCGTGTCCGCTGCGGTGCAGTTGACGCCCTGCAGGCCCCGTCCGGTGCCCGCGGCGACCTCGGTGGTCTGCTGCACGGTCCAGCCGGGCGCGAACTTCCCCTCGGCGGTGCCGAGAAGCGCGGGCGCGTCACTGCCGGAGGCCTCCCCGGTGACGGGCTTGCCGGGCTCCTTGGGCTCCAGGACGGGCTTGTCGGCCTTCTTGGAGTCGGTCTTCTTCCCGCTCTCACCGTCGGCCGACTCCTGTGCCGCCGCCCGGAGTTCGGCCTTGCCGCTGGTCTGCGCGCCCTTCGTGACAGGCGTGAAGGACGTGTACGACGTCTCGGCGAGGTCGGAGGTGCCGGGCGCCGGGCACAGCAGGCCCGTGCGCTCCACCGGCAGTTCGGCGGCCGCCTCGGCGGTGTCCGTGCCGGAGGCGTCCGGTGCGGTGAGCGCGGCGAAGCCGGTGATGGCGGCGAGCGCGGTCGCGCCGGCGATCAGGGACAGGGTGGTGCGGTTCACTGCTGACTCCCGTCGGGGCGCTCACTGCCCGTGCCGTTCGGGTGCTGCGGCTGCGCCGGGTCGTATGTCGCGTCGTAGCCGTCGTATCCCTCGTAGCCCTCGTAGCCCTCGTAGCCCTGCTGGTACGTCTGCTCGTACGGCGCGGTCCCCGACGGTCCGCCGTAGGCGTACGGGTCGTACTGGCCGCCCTGGTACTGGTCCGCCTGGTACTGGTCCGCCTGGTACGACTGCTGGTTGTACGCGCCCGTCTCGTACTGCTGGGCACCCGGGTACTGCTCGCCGCCGTACGTGCCGTGGTCCGCGCCGGCGTACCTCGGTGTCTCCCACTCGCTGTAGGACTGCTGCTGCGGAACGGCCACCACGGGGGCCTCCTCCTGCGGAGACGACGGCAACTCCTGGTCCTGGGCGGCCTCCTCGGCTGCCTCCGCCTGGGCGCGCAGACGGCGGGCCCGGCGGCCCTCGCCCACGGCGGCCTCGGCGGGCACGGCCGGCTCCTCGGGGAGGTCGTCGTCGACGTCCCGGCGCCGGCCGGGCAGGGCGAGCACGACCAGGACGACGGCCAGGGAGACCTGGGTCCACAGCCAGCCGGTGTGGGCCATCGGGGCGTCGTAGGTGACGTCCAGCTTTCCGCCGGAGGCGGGGAGCTGGAAGCCCTGGGCCCAGCCGTCGACCTCGGTGGGGGTGAGCGGCCTGCCGTCCAGGGTGGCGGTCCAGCCCTCGTCGGCGGTGTCGGCGAGGCGCAGGACGCGGCCCGCGGTGCCGGCCGGGAGCGTGGTGTGGATGTCGACGGGGCCGGCGGCGACGGGCCGCGGGTCGGCGGTGCCGGAGGGGGTGACGACGGCCGCGCGGGAGACCTCCTGGTCGACGCGCCACAGCCCGCTGCCGTCCTGCTGGCTGAGCCGGCTCAGGCCGGGTGTGGCGTCCAGTACGCGGGTGACCTCGCGGGGCGCGCCCTGGTGGACGAGGACGTAGCGCACCGCGAAGCCGCCGAGCTGGTCGGCCTGGTCGGCGCCGGAGCCGGCGACGAGGTTGGCGACGACCTTGTCGAGTCTGCTGTTCTCGCCGACGGCCGTGGAGAGTTCGGCGTCGCCCAGGCGGGCGCCGGAACCGCGCACGAGCATGTAGCCGACATGGGCGGCGGAGTCGCTGTCGAGGACGAGGGTGCGGGCCTGGTCGCGGGTGTTGCTCTCCTCGGCGACGAACGCGGGCACCTGCACAGGGTCGCGCCGCTCCAGCGGGCCGTCGGCGCCGCCGATCATCCAGCCGGCGGCGACGAGCAGCGGCCCCGCGGCCGAGGCGAAGGCGATCAGCGCGGCCACCGGCTGGCGCCAGCCGAAGCTCTGCTCGGCCACGCGCGCGCGTGCCCCGTCGGCGCCGAGGACGGCGGCGGCCAGGAGGGCGAGGCCGTAGACGAGGGTGGCGGGGCCGGCCCAGGTCGAGCCGTTGGACAGGGCCGCGAAGACGAGGCCCACCAGGGCCGCCGCCCACGCCGTCCGGATGCCGGACTGCCGTTCGGTGCGCAGCAGGGCGGCCAGCGCGGCCAGCACCACGCCGATGAGCATCAGCCCGCTGACCGTGCCGGGGCCGCCCGGGCTGGCGCCGAGCAGGTCGAGCGCGGAGGCGGACGAGGCGCCGTACTCAAGGCCGGCCTGCCGGAAGAAGCCGAACGGCAGCAGTGTCAGCGACCAGGGGGCGAGGACCAGCAGGGGCGTGCCGAGCTGGGCCAGGAAGCGCAGGCCGTAGGCGAGGATCTCGCCGCGGCGCACGGCCAGCACGGCGATGCCGAGGACCAGCGCGATCGGCCACACGATGGGGGTGAACGCGGTGGTGATCGTCAGCAGGAGGGCGTATGCCCAGGTGGCGCGCCAACTGCCGCGCGCGTCCGAGGCGTTCGCCAGGCCGCTTGCCGCGACGCCCGCGCGCGCGAGGAGCGGCAGCAGGACGGCGAGTATGGCGGTGCCGATGCGGCCCCCGGCGAGGGCGCCGGTGGCGGCGGGCAGGAAGGCGTAGACGACGGCCGCCCACGCGCGCAGCAGGCGCGACTCGACGAGCGGGCGGGCGGCGAAGTACGCGGTGAAGCCGGCCAGCGGGACCGAGGCGACCAGCAGGACCGTTACGGCGAGCCCGGTCGAGCCGAGCAGCGCGGAGGCCAGCATGGCCACGACGGCGAGGTACGGGGGCGCGGCCGGGGTGCCGCCGGCGCCGACCGCGTGCC
Source organism: Streptomyces luteolifulvus (assembly GCF_008806595.1). Lineage (GTDB taxonomy): Bacteria > Actinomycetota > Actinomycetes > Streptomycetales > Streptomycetaceae > Streptomyces > Streptomyces luteolifulvus. Next base: position 15,900 of record NZ_VZRB01000017.1, read on the forward strand.
AGGCGTCGAGGTAGCGGGACCACAGGGCACCGGAGTCGGCCGGGGCGGGCAGCAGGGCGCCGCCCGCGAGCGCGCCGCCGCCCAGGAGGTTGCGGCAGGCGACGAGGGAGACGAGCAGCAGCACCAGGAAGAGCACCGGGCCGGGCTTGCGCGCGATCCGCTTGAGGCGGGCGAACTGTTCGATCTCCAGGAAGTCCGCGTCGTCCCCGCCGGGGCCGGACTCGACCGCCCCGCCGTGCCGTCCGGCCGCGGAGGCCTCGGGGTCGGAGCCGCCGAAGAGGTTGCCCGCGGCCTGTTCGACGGTGGCGCGCACGGTCGCGCCGGGCGGCGGGAACAACGGGCGCAGCTCGTCCTTGCCGACCGCCGGGCGTCCGCGTCTGCGCCGTCCGGCGATGATCCGCTCGGGCCGCAGCAGGGTGCCCAGGAGGCCACGGATCTCGTCGACGGCCTGTCCGGGCACCTTGCCGACGAGGTAGGCGAGGGTCCGCAGGAAGGTGCCGAGCACGAGGCGCAGCAGGACCCAGGGCAGCGCCGCCGTACGCGTGTTGACGAGCAGGGTGTAGACGGCGCCGGCCTTGTCGACCTTGTGCGGGGAGGCGGCGGTGCGGCCCACGCAGTCGACCGCGCGGCGCTCGCGGGAGGCCGCCTCCGCGTGGCGTACGACGGCGTCGGGGACGACGAGGACGCGGTGGCCGGCGGCCTGGGCGCGCCAGCACAGGTCGACGTCGTCGCGCATGAGCGGCAGGCGCCGGTCGAATCCGCCGAGCTGTTCGAAGACGTCGCGGCGGATCAGCATGCCGGCCGTGGACACGGACAGCACGGACCGGACGTGGTCGTGCTGGCCCTGGTCCTGTTCGCGGCGGTCCAGTCCGGTCCACCGGCGGCCGGAGTCGGCGATGGTGACGCCGACCTCGAGGAGCTGCCGCCGGTCGTACCAGCCGCGGAGTTTGGGGCCGACGACGGCCACGTCGTCGCGGCCGAGCTCCCGTTCGTTCTCCACGACCCGCAGCAGCTCGGCCAGGGCATCGGGTTCGGGGGCGCAGTCGTCGTGCAGCAGCCACAGCCACTGCACCGGATCTCCGTACGGCAGTTCCGGCATGTCGTAGGCCTCGTCGCGCCATGTGCGCGTGACGGGGTCCCAGCCGCTCGGCCGCTTCAGATAGGGCAGCTCGTCGGGGGTGAGGACGGGCGCGGTGCGGCCCGCCTCCTCGACGGCCTGGCCGAAACCCGTACGCCGGGCGAGGTGCAGCACCCGGTCGGCGCCGAGGGCATCGGTCAGCAGCTGGGCGGAGGTGTCCGCGCTGCCCGTGTCGGCCGCCAGGGCGTACTGCACGGGGCGCTCCTGGCCGAGCAGCCCGGCCAGCGCGTCGGGGAGCCAGCGGGCGCCGTCGTGAGCGACGAGGACCGCGGTCACCACATGACGCGGAAACTCAGGAGTGGCAGCGTCGGATCGGGCTGCCGTGTGGCTGTGCACGGACATCGAGGTACGGGCCCCGGTTCGGTGGACTGTGGTGGACGCCTGTGCCCCGTGGGGGCAGCGGGGAGTCTCGGACGAGGACCACACTATCGGCTGGGCACGACGGCGGCCCGCCGCCTGTGGATAACCCATGGGCGACGGGCCGTTCGTAATGTCCTCATACAGGCGGATACGCCCTGGGAGCCGACGACGGTTCAGACGGCGGCCTTTTTCAGCCGGCGGCGCTCCCGCTCGGACAGGCCGCCCCAGATGCCGAAGCGCTCGTCGTTGGCGAGGGCGTACTCGAGGCACTCGGAGCGGACCTCGCAGGCGAGACAGACCTTCTTGGCCTCGCGGGTGGAGCCGCCCTTCTCGGGGAAGAAGGACTCGGGGTCGGTCTGGGCGCACAGCGCGCGCTCCTGCCAGCCGAGCTCCTCGTCCGCGTCGTCGACCAGCAGTTGCTGCACCAGCTCGGTCATGTGCGCCCCTCGTCCGTCTTTCGCGTCCCCGTGATGTAGCCGTTACCTGTTCCGGCTGAACGACACGAGTGAAATTACAAGTGTGCTGCTCCGGGCGAGTCAAGCCGAGATCTGCTATTGGGCTCCTTATTCACTCTGCGGAACCAAGGCCTAGCGGAAAGTGTTCAAATCGGCTTAAACCTTGACAAGCAGACAGGGCCCGGAAGGGCGTCCGACCCCGCGCAGAGCCATTCCGTGCCTGTACAGGGAAGGACGCCCAGGATGTCGATCCCGTTCCGACACCTACGCCGAAGCGAACCGGATCACAGTCGGATCACAGGATGGCATCGAGGCTCGTGCGCCCGGTTGTCCGCCAGGTGTCCCCGGGAGTGCATGCACAAACCTTTCGTCTCCGAGATGAACCGGATGAGGTGAAACATGTCCCACATACCGGGCGTCGAGTTGACAGCAAAGGTGTGAACCGGTGTCCTTGTGGGCATGCTCGCGAACTTGGCACTCACCTCGACCCGCCCCGCCGGGTCCCACGGTGCTGCCCGCGCTCGCTGTAGCTGTTGCTGTTCCTGCTGTTGAGCCGTACCGCGCTCCGGCTTCCGTCCGCCCGTCGAGGCGGCTCCGCCCGCTCCTGACCGGGCGTGACGACCTGCGACACCCCAGCACTCTCCCGCCGAGGAACCACCGCATCCCATGAACAGCGACAGCGACCTTCAGATCGCCGGCGACATCCTCGAAGTCCCGCACCTCCTCCAGGCGCCGCGCGAGCACCCGGCCACCGTGTCCGACTTCGTCGGCCTGGCCCGCTCCATCGCCGCCGACCGCTCCCAGTGGGAGCACCTCGTCCAGTACGACGCGACGACGCGCTGGTACCACCGGCTGCGCACCGGCCCCGGCTACGAGGTGTGGCTGCTGTCCTGGGTGCCCGGCCAGGGCAGCGGGCTGCACGACCACGGCCCCTCCTCCGGGGTGCTGACGGTCGTGGAGGGCACGCTGAGCGAGCGCACCCGGCGCGGCACGCGCGCGTTGGAAGCAGGTGCGCAGCGGGTGTTCGCGCCGGGGTACGTCCACGAGGTCGTCAACGACACGCTGGAGCCGGCGGTCAGCCTGCACGTCTACTACCCGGGTCTGACCGAGATGCCGATGCACACGTCCTGCACCGCCGCGCCCGCGACGTACGACGACGTGGACGCCGTAACCGCCTGACGCGTTGTCGTACCCGCCTGCAAGACTTGCTCCCATGCGCATTGTGGTTCTGGCAGGCGGCATCGGTGGTGCCCGGTTCCTGCGCGGTCTGAAGCGGGCCGTGCCGGACTCGGACGTCACGGTCATCGGCAACACCGGGGACGACATCCACCTCTTCGGGCTGAAGGTCTGCCCGGACCTCGACACCGTGATGTACACGCTCGGCGGCGGCATCAACGAGGAGCAGGGCTGGGGACGGGCCGACGAGACCTTCCATCTCAAGGAGGAGCTCGCGGCGTACGGCGTCGGACCCGAGTGGTTCGGGCTCGGTGACCGCGACTTCGCCACGCACATCGTGCGGACGCAGATGATCGGCGCCGGGTATCCGCTGAGCGCGGTGACTCAGGCGCTGTGCGACCGGTGGAAGCCGGGTGTCCGGCTGATCCCCATGACGGACGACCGGGTCGAGACGCATGTCGCGGTCGAGATCGACGGTGAGCGCAAGGCCGTCCACTTCCAGGAGTACTGGGTGCGGCTGCGGGCCTCCGTGCCGGCCGAGGCGATCGTGCCGGTCGGCGCCGAGCAGGCCCAGCCCGCGCCGGGCGTCCTGGAGGCGATCGCGGCGGCCGACGTCATCCTGTTCCCGCCGTCCAACCCGGTCGTCTCCGTCGGCACGATCCTGGCCGTGCCCGGCATCCGCGAGGCGATCGCCGACGCCGGAGTGCCGGTGGTGGGCCTGTCCCCCATCGTCGGGGACGCGCCCGTGCGCGGGATGGCCGACAAGGTGCTCGCGGCGGTCGGCGTGGAGTCGACGGCCGCGGCGGTGGCCGAGCACTACGGCTCGGGGCTGCTCGACGGCTGGCTCGTGGACACCGTGGACGCGGGCACGGTGGAGCGGGTGGAGGCGGCGGGCATCCGCTGCCGGGCCGTGCCGCTGATGATGACCGACGTGGACGCGGCCGCGCGGATGGCACGCGAGGCACTGGAGCTGGCGGAGGAGGTGCGTGCGGCGTGACCGAGACCTCCCCGAGCGGCGACGAGTCGTCTGCCGTCGGCTACAGAGTCTGGGCCGTGCCCGGCCTCCCCGAGGTCGCGCAGGGCGACGACCTCGCCAAGCTGATCGCCGCCGCCGAGCCCGGCCTTGCCGACGGCGACGTGCTGCTCGTCACCTCGAAGATCGTGTCCAAGGCGGAGGGCCGCGTCGTCGAGGCGGTCGACCGGGAGGCAGCGATCGACGCCGAGACCGTGCGGGTGGTGGCGCGGCGCGGCGCGCTGCGGATCGTCGAGAACCGGCAGGGGCTCGTCATGGCCGCCGCCGGGGTCGACGCCTCCAACACCCCTTCCGGGACAGTGCTGTTGCTGCCCGAGGACCCCGACGCGTCCGCGCGCGCGATCCGGCAGGGCCTGCGGGCCGCGCTCGGCGTCGACGTCGGGGTGATCGTCACCGACACCTTCGGGCGCCCGTGGCGCGCGGGGCTCACGGACGTCGCGATCGGCGCGTCGGGCGTGCACGTGCTCGACGATCTGCGCGGGGGCACGGACGCGTACGGCAATCCGCTCGGCGCCACCGTCGTCGCCACGGCGGACGAGCTGGCCGCCGCGGGTGATCTCGTCAAGGGCAAGGCCGCGGGACTGCCCGTCGCCGTGGTGCGCGGGCTGCCGCACATGGTCGCCGACGATCAGGGACAGGGGGCACGGGCCATGGTGCGGGGCGCGCGCGACGACATGTTCCGGCTGGGCACCTCCGAGGCGGTACGGGAGGCGGTGACCCAGCGCCGTACCGTACGGGCCTTCACCGACGAGCCCGTCGACCCGGGCGCGGTACGACGGGCCGTGGCCGCGGCCGTGACGGCACCGGCGCCGCATCACACCACGCCGTGGCGGTTCGTGCTGCTGGAGTCGGAGGAGTCGCGGACGCGGCTGCTGGACGCGATGCGGGACGCGTGGATCGCCGATCTGCGGCGGGACGGGAAGTCGGAGGAGTCCATCACCAAGCGGGTAGGGCGGGGGGACGTGCTGCGGAAAGCGCCGTATCTGGCCGTGCCCTGTCTGGTCATGGACGGGTCGCACACATACGGGGACGAGCGGCGGGACGGGGCCGAGCGGGAGATGTTCGTGGTCGCCGCCGGCGCCGGGGTGCAGAACTTCCTGGTCGCACTGGCCGGGGAGCGGCTGGGGTCCGCGTGGGTGTCGTCGACGATGTTCTGCCGGGACGTCGTCCGCGAGCAGCTGGGGCTGCCGCGGGACTGGGATCCGATGGGGGCGGTGGCGGTCGGCCATCCGGCGGAGGAACCGCGGCCCCGGCCGGACCGGGATGCGGGGGCTTTCATCGAGGTGCGGTGACGCACGCGCGCGTACGCCTACTCTCATAGGGCCCTCCCGCTTCCACTCTCGTAGGACCTCTCCCACTCCCCCAGGACCTCATAGGACCCCCTCCGTGGCAGGACGCTTCGCTCCCCGGCCCACCCGTACGACCGTGCGCGGCGGCCATGTCGCCGTGCCCGCGGGGGTGCCGCGGCAGGCCCCGGCACCGGGGCGGGTGCGGACCTGGGTACCGGACGGGCCGCTCGATCTCGGGCTGGTCCTCGGACCGCTCAGACGCGGACCGGGTGATCCCACGTTCCGTGCGCTGCCGGACGGGTCCGTGTGGCGGACCTGCCGGACGCCCGCCGGGCCGGGGACACTGCGGGTGATGGCGTACGGCGGGGAGGTGCGCGGGGAGGCGTGGGGGCCGGGGGCCGAGTGGCTGCTGGAGCGGTTGCCCGGGCTGCTGGGGGCCGATGACGACCCGTCCGCTTTCGTGCCGCGGCACCGGCTGGTGGCCCTTGCCCGGCATCGGCGGCCGGGGCTCCGGCTGACGCGGACCGGGCTGGTGCTGGAGTCGCTGATTCCGTCGGTTCTGGAGCAGAAGGTCACCACGGACGAGGCGTACCGGGCGTGGCGGCTGCTCGTACGGAAGTTTGGTGAGCCCGCGCCGGGGCCCGCTCCCGGGCGGATGCACGTCATGCCGGAGCCGCGGACCTGGGCGCTCATCCCGTCATGGGAGTGGCATCGGGCGGGCGTCGACAACAAGCGGGCGTCGACCATCCTGCGGGCCGTGCGGGTCGCTGCGCGGCTGGAGCAGGCGGTGGGGATGCCGGCGGAGGCCGCGCGGGCGCGGCTGGAGCTCGTGCCGGGGATCGGGCCGTGGACGTCGGCGGAGACCGTGCAGCGCAGTCATGGGGCGCCGGACGCGGTGACGGTGGGGGATCTGCATCTGCCCGGGATCGTGGGGTGGGCGCTGGCCGGGGACCGGGACGCGGACGACTCCGTGATGCTGGAGTTGCTGGAGCCGTATGCGGGGCAGCGGCATCGGGCTGCGCGGTTGATTCTGCTCAGTGGGAGGACGCCGCCGCGGCGGGAGCCGAAGATGCGGAAGTGGGACATCGGGCGGTTTTGACGGCACCCGGTGCCGGTGCGGGCGGGTGAGTCGCGCAACCCGGCGCTGACGGGGTGCCGCTGCGCCCACCCTCCCCCACTCTCGGCTTCGCTCGAGCGGGGGGACCCCCATCGCCCCAGCGGCACGACTGCCCGCAGCTACGCACCCCTTCAGTCACGAGCTACTGGTCCGAAGAGAACCGCACCGCCCCCGCCGGGATCCGGGCGTCGCACCACACGCGGGCGCCCTCGCGGAGTTCGTTGTCGGCGCCGATGACCGCGCCGTCGCCTATGACCGTGCCGGTGAGGACGGAGCGTTGGCCGACGCGGGCCCTCGTGCCGATGAGGGAGTCGGTGATGACCGCGCCGGGTTCGATGACCGCGCCGGGGAGGATCGTGCTGCCGAAGACGCGCGCGCCCTCCGCGACGAACGCGCCCTCGCCCACCACCGTGCCGCCCGTCAGCTTGGCGTCGGGGGCGACCCTTGCCGTGGGCAGGACCAGCCGGTCGCCGCAGCGGCCGGGGACCGCGGGGGACGGCGCCCGGCCCATGACCAGGTCGGCGGAGCCGCGGACGAAGGCCGCCGGGGTCCCCAGGTCCAGCCAGTACGTGGAGTCGACCATGCCCTGGAGATGGGCTCCGGCCGCCAGCAGGTCCGGGAACGTCTCACGTTCCACCGAGACCGGGCGGCCCACCGGGATCGTGTCGATGACGGAGCGGCGGAAGACGTATGCCCCCGCGTTGATCTGGTCGGTGACGATCTCCTCGGGGGTCTGCGGCTTCTCCAGGAACGCCGTGACCCGGCCGGTCTCGTCGGTGGGGACCAGGCCGTACGCCCGTGGGTCCGTCACCTTCGTCAGATGGAGGGAGACATCGGCGCCGGTCGTCCGGTGGGTGCGGACGAGTGCCCTGATGTCGAGGCCCGTCAGGATGTCGCCGTTGAAGACCAGCACCGGGTCGTCGGGGCCCGAGTGCAGTCGGGAGGCGACGTTGCGGATCGCGCCGCCCGTGCCGAGGGGCTCCTGTTCGGTCACGTACTCGACGTGGAGGCCCATCGCCGAGCCGTCGCCGAAGTACGGCTCGAAGATCTCGGCCAGGTACGAGGTGGCGAGGACGATGTGTTCGACACCGGCCGCTCTGGCTCTCGCCAACTGGTGCGCGAGGAACGGGACTCCGGCCGCCGGGACCATGGGCTTCGGCGTGTGCACCGTGAGCGGTCGTAGCCGGGTGCCCTTGCCGCCGACCAGGAGGATCGCTTCTGTCACCTGTCGTCTCTGCTTCCTGCCGGGACCGGCCGAACTGTCTTTCGGCCGGCCAGTGTATGCAGACCTCTGTCCGACGCCTTCGACGACGGTGCGGCGTTCCGCCCCTTGTCCCCCGACGGCGGTGCATGTGTCCTCCGGCCGTTCCCCCGAGTCGCGCTCTCCTAAGGTCTAGCGCCCCTGGAACGCCGCCGCGGTCGAGCGGGCCGAACCAAGCTTGCTGTAGAGCTTCTTGCCGGGGCACTGGGTGGAGAAGCCGTCCCGGTGACCGGAGATCACATTCAGTCGTACGTTCTTGCCTTTTGCGTAGAGATTGCCACCACCGGACTTCAGATATGTGGTTCCCCGCGGATTGGCTCCCCACAGACCGAGCTTCCACGCGGTGAGCCGGGCGATGGCCGTCACCGCGGCGGCAGGCGGCTTCTTGGAGCCGAAGCTGCCGACCACCGCGATTCCCATGCTGTTCGAGTTGAAACCAAGCGTGTGGGCGCCCAGGACCGGCTTCGCCACGCCCCCCGCACGCCCCTCGTAGATGTTTCCGCACTTGTCGACGAGGAAGTTGTAGCCGATGTCCCGCCAGCCCATGCTCTTGACGTGGTAGCGGTAGATACCTCGGATGACGGAGGGGGCCTGCGAGCAGCTGTATCCGTTGCCCGACGCCGTGTGGTGCACGAAGGCCGCCTTGACCTTCTTCGTGTAGACGAACTTCTTCTCCCGCAGCGACTCGTTCGCGCCCCAGCCGCGCCGGGTGACGATCGTCGGGCGCGGCCCGATGAACGGCTTGGTCCGCTGCTGCCGCGTCAGCTGTCCGGCGCGCAGGGTGTACAGCTCCCGTTCGGTGGCGCGTGCGCTCAGCGCCGGGATCTCCGTGGCGCCGAGGGGTGCGAGCTCGGCATTGGCGGCGGAGGTGGCGAGCGATCTGGCCGTCTCGGCGGCCGACGCGGCGACGGACCGCGCGCCGGCGACCGCGGCGCCGACGCCCCGGGCGCCCGCCGTGGTGGCGAGCGGGGGCGCCTCCTCGCCGGGGTCGACGAGTTCGAGGCGCAGGCCCGAGGGGAGCGGATCGTAGGCCGTCAGGGTGCGGTTGCCGCGGCCGGTCTCCTCGGCCCTGCTCCGGCTCGACGGACGGACGCGCACCTCCACGCCGTCGGAGTCGCCCACCCACAGCGGTGCCGTGGCGCCGCGTACGCGACCCGAGGAGCCCTCGGCCGTGTCCGGGTCGGCAAAGTGGTCGGCGTTGTGGGTCTCGATGTCCTGCCAGCCGGACCAGGTGTCCGTGCCGGCCGCGCGGGTGCGGACCTGGACCCGGCCGTGCAGTTCGGTGTCCGGGTCGTCCCAGATGACGCCGACCGTCGAGAAACGGGGCACGTCCCGGCGGGACAGGCCCTGTTCGGCGGCGGAGCCGAGGACACGGTCGCGGACGAGCGGGACGAGGGGCAGCGACTGTGTGCTGCCGGGGATGCTGGAGGCATGCGGCTCGGCCCCCCGCGCCACCGCCTCCGCGGGCGGGGTCAGCGGCAGGGCGAGGGCGGCGGCACAGGTGACGCCGATGGAGGTAGCAAGGAATCCACGCATACTCCTGACCTTGGGCATATCCATACATATCTGTCCATCGGGGAATTGACGGTCCATCGGCTGCCGTTCCGCCGAACCGGTGGCGCCGCCGTTCGCCGGGCGCCCGCGCCCCCGCGTACGCTTCTGCGGGTGAACGCCACCGATCGCACCCCTGCCGACCTGCTGCGTTCCGCGCTCGCCGCGGATCCCGGACGCCCTCTGGTGACCTTTTACGACGACGCCACGGGCGAACGGGTCGAACTGTCCGTGGCCACCTTCGCCAATTGGGTGGCCAAGACCGCCAATCTGCTCCAGGGCGACCTCGGCGCGGGGCCCGGCGACCGGGTCGCGCTGCTGCTGCCCGCGCACTGGCAGACGGCGGTGTGGCTGCTGGCGTGCTCCTCGGTGGGCGTGATCGCGGATGTGGCGGGGAATCCCGCGGCGGCCGACGTGGTGGTGAGCGGGCCCGACACCCTCGACGCGGCGCGCGCCTGCGGCGGGGAGCGGGTGGCGCTCGCGCTGCGGCCGCTCGGCGGGCGCTTCCCGCAGCCGCCGGCCGGGTTCGCCGACTACGCCGTCGAGGTGCCGAGCCAGGGGGACCATTTCGCACCCTTCGCACCGGTCGACGCGGACGAGCCCGCGCTGATCGTGGCCGGACGGGAGTTCAGCGGGGCCGAGGTCGTCGAACGGGCGCGCGCGGAAGCGACGCCGCTCGGGCTGACGGGGCCCGGATCGAGAATCCTGTCCGGACTGCCGTACGACACCTGGGAGGGCCTTGCCGCCGGGCTGTACGCCCCGCTCGCCACCGGGGGGTCCGTGGTGCTGTGCCGGCACCTGGACCAGCTGGACGGTGCGGCACTGGCCGAGCGGATCGAGAGCGAACGGGTCACGGCGACGGCGAGGTAACGACAGACGGCCACCCGCTCGCAGTACAAGGCTACGGGCGAGGAGGGCCGGGCGAGGAGGGCCAGGCACTCGGACGGGACTCAACGCCACGAGCGAGACGGCGCCACGCACATCACCCGTACGGCACCCGGCGCCACGAGCAAGGCGGCCCCAGGCACATCACCCGTACGGCACTCAACGCCACGGGCGAGGCAGTGCCGGGCACACCCACCCGTACGGGACTCTCCACCACGGCGAAGCAGTGCGCCGGGCGCGTCAACGCTCACGAGCACGCCACGGCAAGGCGTCGCCCGGCACCTACCCGTCCCGAGCCCCCGCCACAAGCCAGACCCCACCACGCCCATCACCCGTTCGTGAGCCCCGGCCCCCGCGCAGGAGCGCCCCGCCCATCACCCGTTCGGCCGAGTTCCACCCACCCCCCGCGCCCCGTGCACGCCATGGTCGTAGGAGGAGCACGCACGAGACGCTCGTATGCGATGAGGGGTGGAAACGGACGTGACCGACAGCGCGGGCGGGACCTTTGGGCGTCGGGGTGCCGAAGGGAGCTTCGGGCCCGGGGCGGGGGCGTCCGCGAGCGGGCGGGGGCTGATACGCCGACGCCGGCGGAAGTGGCTGCGGTGGACCGGGCTCGGCGTCGCCGCGCTGATCGTCGCGACGGTGGGGGCCGGCTGTGCGGTGTACGCGAAGCTGGACGGGAACATCACGCCGGACGAGACCGCGGCCGCCGAGCTCGCGCGGTACGAGAAGGAGCGCCCGACCTCGATCGCCCGGGGCGCCCGGAACATCCTGCTGATCGGCTCGGACTCCCGGTCCGGGGACGGCAACGCCCGCTACGGCCGGGACTCCGGGACCGAGCGGTCCGACACGACGATCCTGCTGCATCTGTCCGCGGGGCGGCGCAGCGCCACCGCCGTCTCCGTGCCCCGCGACCTGATGGTGGAGGTGCCGAGCTGCCGGCGTCCGGACGGCAGCCGCACCGAGCCGATGTTCGCGATGTTCAACTACGCCTTCCAGGTGGGTGGTTCGGCCTGCACCATCCGGACCGTGGAGAAGCTGACGGACATCCGCATCGACCACCACATGGTCGTCGACTTCCATGGTTTCAAGGACATGGTCGACGCGGTCGACGGAGTCGAGGTGTGCCTGCCGGAGCCGATCCACGACAAGGCCGCCAAACTGCGCCTGCCCGCCGGCCGGGTGCGGCTGAACGGCGAACAGGCCCTCGGATATGTCCGCGCCCGCAAGTCCCTCGGCAACGGCAGCGACACCGACCGCATGGACCGCCAGCAGCGGTTCCTGGGCGCGCTCGTCGCCAAGGTGCAGAGCAATGACGTCCTGCTGAATCCGGTGAAGCTCTATCCCGTGCTGGACGCGGCCACGTCCTCGCTGACCACGGACCCGGAGCTGGCGAGCCTGCGCGGCCTCTACGAACTCGTCCGCGGGGTGCGGGACATCCCTGCCGAACGTGTGCAATTCCTCACCGTTCCGCGGGAGTCCTACGTGTACAACTCAAATCGCGACCAGCTCGTGGAGCCCGAGGCACAGAGGCTGTTCGACCGGCTGCGGGCGGACGCTCCGGTCGTGGTCACCAGGGGCGCACCCTCGGATTCCACGACGAAAGACCGCAATTCGCTCCGGCAATCCGATGGTTACAGCGCGTACGAAGAAGACTACGAAGAGGTCTTCTTCGGCTACGGGAAGTCCGGCGGAATGCGCGCCGACGATCCCGCGACGGCCGTTTCCCCGCCGCCGACGTTCCGCGGCAACACCGCCTCCGAAGACACCTGTGAGTAAAGCGCTCGCCAAGGCGGCGAACTAATGTCCAAGGAAATGGGCGAATTGCCCAGGTGTAGGGACGTGGAATTTGTCACCGGCGTCGCTCAACGCTGAACTGGGCGGATAGTGTGAGCGATCCGGTGCACCGGGCCAGAGGACCGTCCTGGGGTCGTGCACTGTAGGACCGAGACCCGAGCGCCTTGAGGGGGGAAAGGCGCCGCGTGGCCCCAACGGAGGATTCGGACAACCGTGGACGCGCAAGGCCGTGGGCGGGCGGACAACATCGATCCCGCAGACCAGTGGGTGCTCAATCCGAACACCGGCGAATACGAACTGCGACTGGCTCCTTCCGCTCCGCAGTCGGCCGTACCCGGACCCCGTAGAACGGGCAGACCCGCTTCCGGGGGCGGCAGGTCCGCTGTGCGCAGCCGGACGACCGCCCCGGGACGGGACACCGAACTCCCCGGCCAGGTGCCGCCGCAGCGCCGGCGGCGCGGTGCGCCCGAGGAGGAACCGCTGCCGGGCCGGCGCGGGCACCGGCCGGTCAGGAAGTCGAAGGCCAAGAAGGCCCTGATGTGGACCGGCGCCATCATGGCGTTCGTCCTGGTCGCCGGCGCGGGCGCCGCCTACCTCTACATCAGGCACCTGAACTCCAACATCGACTCCGTCTCCGACGACGGCGCGAGCACCGGTGGCTTCCAGAAGGACCAGGCGATCAACCTCCTGCTGATCGGCACCGACAAGCGCACGGGCGACGGCAACGACGGCTACGGCGACAAGGGCAGCGTCGGGCACGCCGACACGACGATCCTGCTGCACGTCTCCAAGGACCGGACCAACGCGACCGCGCTCAGCATCCCCCGCGATCTGATCGTCGACATCCCGGACTGCCCGACCACGCAGGAGGACGGCTCCCAGAAGGTCATCCCGGGCTCCACCGGCGTCCGTTTCAACACCAGTCTGGGCCAGGACGACCGAACGCCGAGCTGCACCGTGCGGACCGTCACCGCACTGACCGGGATCAAGCCCGACAACTTCATGGTGGCCGACTTCAACGCGGTCAAGACGCTGACCTCGGCGGTCGGCGGCGTCGAGGTCTGCCTGGCCAAGGACATCAACGACCCGGACTCGCATCTCAAGCTGTCGGAGGGCAAGCACACCATCGAGGGCGAGGATGCGCTTGCGTTCGTGCGTACCCGGCACTCCGTCGGGTTCGGCGGCGATCTGAGCCGGATCCAGCTCCAGCAGCAGTTCCTCAGCTCGCTGATGCGCAAGCTGAAGTCCAACGACACCCTGACCAGCCCGTCGAAGATGTTCAAGCTGGCCGAAGCGGGCACGAAGGCGCTGACCGTCGATTCCCAGCTCGACAGCATCGGCAAGCTGAAGGACCTCGGTATGGAGCTGGGCAAGCTCAACACCAAGAACCTGAGCTTCACCACCGTCCCGGTGATCGACAACCCGGCCGAGCAGGTCAAGGCGACGGTCGTCGTCAATGACGAGAAGGCCCCCGAGGTCTTCGACCTGATCAAGAACGATGTGTCGCTCACCGAGGTCAAGCAGCAGAAGAAGAAGGAGAAGGCGGCCCTGGCCGCTCGCCTCAAGGGCACCAAGTCCGCCGCCTCCGAGGTGCGGGTGCGCATCCTCAACGGCGGTGAGAAGTCCGGCGCCGCGCAGACGACGCTCAGCTGGCTTCAGGTCGAGGAGGGCGTCACCAAGTCCGAGAACGCGGGCAACGCGGACGCGGTGCAGTCGCGGACGACGCTCGAGTACGCTCCCGAACAGGCGGACCAGGCACGGCGGCTGGCCGCCATCATGGGCCTGAAGGGGTCCATGATGAAGCCCGGCGAGAGCGTGACGAATGCGCAGGGCCTCCCGACGATGACCCTGACCCTGGGCAAGGACTTCAAGGGCGCCGGTGTGAAGCTCAACGGCTCTTCGACGGCGTCGTCGGACATCGACAAGACCACGGCCGACGAGGTCAAGTGCGCCAGTTGAAACTGTGAAGTGACCAGACGGGCCTGTCGTACGTCTAACAGGGCGTACGGCAGGCCTGTTCCATGGCGTGCCAGGGGTGTGCAAGGGGCGGGGAGGACGGGAAGTGACGCAGAACAGTGTGCGGGGGGAAGGGACGCTCGAGGGCGTCCGGCACGCTCGTGAACCCGTGCGGGAAGCGGTCGTCGGCGGCGGAGGGGCCGACGGCGGGAGCGGCGACGGCACAGGGGACGGCGGGGCCGACGGCCGGCACGGCAGACGCCTGGTGCCACGTCGCAAACACCGGGTGCTGAGGTGGTCCGCGACGACCCTCGCCGTACTGATACTCGGGACGGCCGGCGCGGGTTACCTGTACTACCAGCACCTCAACAGCAACCTCCGCAAGGGCGAGCGCACCAGCGGCGACTCCAAGGCCCAGAAGACGGCGCCGAACGCGGCCGGGCAGACGCCGATCAACATCCTGATGATCGGCTCCGACAGCCGTAACTCCGACGCCAACGTGGCGCTCGGCGGCAGCAGGGACAACCGCGGCAACCCCCCGCTGGGCGATGTGCAGATGCTCATCCACCTGTCCGCGGACCGCAAGAGCGCAGCGGTGGTGAGCATTCCGCGCGACACCCGCGTCGACATACCCAAGTGCACGGACCCGAAGACCGGCGAGGCGTACCCGGCGACCAACACAATCATCAACGAGTCGCTGGCCCGCGGCGGGGCCGGCTGCACGCTGGCCACCTGGGAGAACCTCACCGGGGTCTACATCGACCACTGGATGACGATCGACTTCGCGGGCGTGGTGAGCATGGCGGACGCCATCGGCGGTGTCGAGGTCTGTGTGAACCAGAACGTGTGGGACCGTCCGCTGCCGGGCGTGCCCGGCGGTTCCGGTCTGAAGATGACGGCCGGCACGAAGAAGGTCCAGGGCAAGCAGGCCCTCCAGTGGCTGCGCACCCGGCACGCCTGGGGCAGCGATCTGCTGCGGGCCAGGGCCCAGCACATGTACATGAACTCGATGATCCGCACGCTGAAGAGCCAGAACGTCTTCACCGACGGCGGCCGGCTGAAGGATCTGGCCGAGGCGGCCACCAAGTCCCTGACGGTCTCCGAGGAGATCGGCACGGTCAAGAAGCTGTACGACCTGGGGATGCAGCTGAAGACGGTGCCGACGAACCGCATCACCATGACGACCATGCCGTCCGTCGAGGACAGCCTGGACAGAAACCATGTCGTGCCGGACGGGGCCAACGCCGACAAGCTGTGGGAGATGCTCCGCGACGACGTACCGTTCGACGCCAACGGCAAGGCCACTGGCTCGAAGGACTCGGAGGGCTCGGAGGACTCGAAGAAGGCGAGCAAGGAGCAGGCTTCCGAGGACCCGGTCCCGGCGAAGGACCAGATCGGCGTCCTGGTGCAGAACGCCACCCGCACCTCCACGCTCGCCCCGGTCAGCGGCCGCGCCGGCACGCTCGCCCAGGCGCTCGCGGCGAAGGGGTTCACAAGGGCGGCGACGGACACGACGGCCGCGCTGTCCGTGGAGCGGACCGTCGTCCGTTACCCGAGCGCCGAACTGGAGGGTGACGCACAGGCCGTCGCCAAGTCGCTGGGGATTCCGCTGAGTTCGGTGAAGAAGTCGACCGACGTCTCCGGTGTCACGCTCGTCGTGGGCGCCGACTGGCGTGAGGGCACGTCCTACCCGAAGCAGTCGGCGCCCAAGGCCGGTGACCTGCCGAGCAACGCCGACGCCATCAACGGCTCGGACAAGGGCCAGTGCATGGACGTGTACAAGCCCTACCAGTGGTAGCGGACGGCCGCCCCGGCGGCCCGTCCTGGCGCCCTGCCGTGGTGCTCAGTCGGCGCTGAGCACCGCGGGCCGCCGGGAGGCGATGACCTTGCGGGCCAGTGACCTGGGGCTGGTGAGGTAGCCCCAGCCCCAGGACATGTGCATGGTGGCGAGGGCGACGGGGATCTGGAGCCGCGCCTTCAGCGGCAGGCCCCTGCCGGCGGGCACGGAGCCCGCGACGATCGCAGCCAGATAGCCCCCGGGGACCACGAGGCCCCAGGGGGTGAGCGCGACGCCCGCCACCAGGCCGGCGGCGATCGCGCACACCGCGGTCGGCGCGGCGAGGTAGCGCAGATTGATGGAGCCCGGGTGGTAGCGGGCCACGACATGGCGCCAACGCCCGTAGTTCTTGTACTGCTTGGCGAGCGCCTTGACGTCGGGCCGCGGCCGGTACGACACCTTCAGCTCGGGCGAGAACCAGATCAGCCCGCCCGCCTCGCGTATCCGGAAGTTCAGCTCCCAGTCCTGGGCACGGATGAACTCCTCGTTGTAGCCGCCCTGTTGCTCCAGTGCCTCGCGCCGGAACACGCCGAGGTAGACGGTCTCGGCCGCATGGGCCTGCCCGCCCGTGTGGAAGGCGGCGTTGCCGACCCCGATCTTCGAGGTCATGGCGGCTGCGACCGCGTGCTCCCAGTCGTTCTCGCCCTCGGCGTGCATGATGCCGCCGACGTTCTGCGCGCCGGTCTCCTCCAGGAGCCGTACGGCGGTCGCGATGTAGTTCGGCGAGAGCATGCCGTGGCCGTCGACCCGGACGACGATCGGGTGGCGGGAGGCCTTGATCGCGGCGTTCAGCGCGGCCGGTGTGCGGCCGGTCGGGTTCGGGACGGTGTGCACACGGGGGTCCTCGCGGACGAGTTCGGCCGCGATCTCGTCCGTGCGGTCCGTGGACGGACCGAGGGCGATCACGACTTCCGTCTCGCCGGCGTACTCCTGCGCGAGGATCGCTTGGACCGCTCCGCGCAGATGCCGCTCCTCGTTGAGGACGGGCATGATGACAGACACGGCGGGGAGCGGCACGTCGGACTTGGCGTTCATAGGGGGCTCACGTTACCGCGAACGGGGGACACCGTTGCGCGCCGCCCGCTGCGGTGCCCGGGCCGCACATCGTATGGGCCTACGGTGCTCACGATCCCACGTACGGCCCTCGCGGAGGTGTCCCTCATGCCCACGCCGCCCCGCTCCCCCTCCCGGCCGCCGCGGCGCCGCCCCCAGCCGTCCCGCGGCCGGCGGCCGGCCGTACAGCGGAAGAAGCCCCGCTGGGCCATGCGGGCGGTGACCACGCTGTCGGTCGTGGTGCTCGCCTCCGCGGGGATCGGGCATGCGGTGGTCACCAGCCTGGACGCGGACATCGCCCGGGTCGACCCGTTCCGGGACATGAAGAACCGTCCGCAGGCGGGCCACGGCATGAACGTGCTGCTCGTCGGGACCGACGGCCGCGACCGGGTCACGGAGGAGGAGCGGCGCGCGTACCGGCTCGGCGGCGCTCCGTGCCACTGCACCGACACGATCATGATCGTGCACCTCTCGGAGGACCGGGAACGGGCGAGTGTGGTGAGCCTGCCGCGCGACTCGTACGCCATGACGCCGGCGCACACCGATGAGGTCTCCGGGAAGCGGCACGGCGGGCACCCGGTCAAGCTCAACGCGGCGTACGCGGAGGGCGGGCCGCAGCTGACCGTGCGCACGGTCGAGAACATGACCCATGTGAAGATCGACCACTATCTGGAGGTCGACTTCACCAGCTTCATGAAGACGGTGGACGTGCTCGACGGGGTCCGGATCTGCACGGCCGAGCCGCTGAAGGACCGATACAGCGGGCTCGACCTGCCGGCCGGCACGCACACGCTGCGCGGTGGGCAGGCGCTGCAGTACGTCCGTGCCCGGCACGTGGACGGCGCTTCCGACCTCGGCCGGATGCACCGCCAGCAGCGCTTCCTGGCCGCCCTGATCGAGCGGGCGACCTCCTCGGGGGTGCTGCTGAACCCGATGAGGTTCCGGGACGTCACACGGGCGGTCCTCAGCTCGGTACGGGCCGACAAAGGGTTCGGAACGGACGAACTGCTCGATCTCGGGCGGGCGATGCGGAACTTCTCACCCTCGTCGTCGGAGTTCACGACGGTGCCGATCGGGCGGATGGGATACGCCGTGAAGGGCGTCGGTTCGACACTGAGGTGGGACCCCGTCAGGTCGGGCCGGCTCTTCCGGGCACTGCGCGAGGACGAGCCGCTGGCCGTGTACAAGCACAGGAGCCGCGCCCTCGCGGTTGCCGTGGCCCCGCAGCAGATCCGCGTCCAGGTGGAGAACGGGACCTCCGAGGCCGGGCTCGGCAAGCGGGTGGACGCGGCGCTCGCGGCGACCGGGTTCCGTACGACGCGGGTGCCGAAGAACGCGGCGGACCGTTCCCTGAAGCGGACCGTCGTCGCCTACGACCCCCGCTGGGACCGCTCGGCGCAGTCGCTGGCCGCGGCGCTGCCGGGGAGCGAACTGCGGGCGGTGAAGGGGCAGGGGCCGGTGCTGAAGGTGATCGCCGGGGCCGACTTCCGGAAGGTGCGGAAGGTACGGGCCGACGATCCGTACCAGGGGGAGGAGTCCGCGGTGGTGAGGGGGGACGAGATCGGGTGTGCGTGACGAGGATCTCAGACCGGGTTCAGTCCTGTTCGTCGCACCTCAGTCGTCCAGGCCCTCCGACATCCGCTTCTCCCGAAGTTCCATGATCGCCCGGCGGCGGGCCAGGCGGTGGGTGCGGCGGATCTGGGCCTCCTGGTAGCGGCGCTCGTCGCGCTCGGTCTCCGGTATCACCGGCGGCACACGGCGCGGTTTGCCGTCGGCGTCCACCGCGGCGAAGACCAGATAGGCGGAGCCGACCTGGGTGGGCGGGGCGGACTCGTTCCAGCGTTCGGCCAGGACCCGGACGCCGACCTCCATGGATGTCCGGCCGGTCCAGTTGACCTGCGCCTTCACATGGACCAGGTCGCCCACGCGCACCGGCTCCAGAAAGGCCATCTCGTCCATGGAGGCGGTGACCGCGGGCCCGCCGCTGTGCCGGCCGGCCACCGCGCCCGCCGCGTCGTCGACCAGCTTCATGATCACGCCACCGTGCACGGTGCCGAGGAGGTTGGTGTCGTTGTGGGTCATGATGTGGCTGAGCGTGGTGCGGGACGCGGACGTCGGCTTGCCCGGAATGTCGGACTCCGCTGTCGGGGCCTGGTCTGTCATGGCCTCCACCCTATGCCGAGACGACATCCGGGGAATTTGTGTCAGGTTGGCAACAGCGCTGCCCTTATTTTCCGACGACCCTTGTAAGGGACGGTACCGCGCCCTGCACACTGGGGCCCATGAACGATTGGCCCCAGGGATGGTCCGGCGACAACCGTGGCAACTACGGACGCGGCAACGCGAACGCACAGCCCGAGGGCGCGCGTGTGATGCGGCAGGTTCGCCGCGGTCCCGCGTCGCCTCCGTACGGCGGTGTGCCCCAGCAGCCGTCGTACGTCGACGGCCGGGGCCATGGCGGCTACGACGACACCGCCTACGACGACGGGTACGACAACGGCTACAACACGGGCCAGGTCTACGGCTCGCCGGGCGGACCGGACGACCCGTCGGCCTACGGCCGGCCGGCGCCGAACTGGCGCCGCCGCTTCAAGGTGACCACGATCACACTGGTGACGGTGCTGGTCGTGACGACCGTCGCCACCTACTTCTGGGCCGACTCCAAGCTCAACCGTGAGGTCGACCTGTCGAAGGTCATCGACCGGCCCGAGGCGGGCGAGGGCACGAACTACCTGATCGTCGGCTCCGACAGCCGCGAGGGCATGTCGGCCGAGGACAAGAAGAAGCTGCACACCGGCTCCGCCGAGGGCAAGCGCACGGACTCGATGATGATCCTGCACGTCGGCGACAACGGCGACACGCTGATCTCGCTGCCGCGCGACTCGGACGTGGAGATACCGTCGTTCGTCGGCTCGGAGTCGGGCAAGACGTACAAGGGGACGGGCCGGCACACGAAGCTGAACGCCGCGTACGCGGAGGACGGCCCCGAACTGCTGGTGCGCACCGTCGAGTTCAACACCGGGCTGTACATCGACCACTACGTGGAGATCGGCTTCGCCGGCTTCGCGAACATCGTGGACGCGGTCGGCGGCGTCGAGATCGACATCCCGAAGGCCTTCAAGGACAAGAAGTCCGGCGCGGACTTCCAGGCGGGCAAGCAGACCCTCAACGGCGAGGAGTCCCTCGCCTTCGTCCGCACCCGCTACGCGTTCGCCCGCTCCGACCTCGACCGCACGAAGAACCAGCAGAAGTTCCTCGCCGCCCTGGCCAACCAGGTCGCCACCCCGGGCACGCTCCTCAACCCCTTCAAGCTGTACCCGACCATGGGCGCCGGCCTGGACTCCCTGATCGTCGACAAGGACATGAGCCTGTACAACCTGGCGTCCATGTTCTTCGCGATGAAGGGCGTCAACAGCGGCGACGGCAAGTCGATGAACATGCCGATCTCCGGCTCCTCCGGCGGCAACCTCGTCTGGGACAAGGCGAAGGTCAAGACGCTGGTGAGCCAGCTGAAGAACGACGAGACGGTGACCGTCTCGGACAACTGAGCCGGCCTCGGCGGTGGGTCAGGCCGCCGGAGACCATCCGGTCGCGGCGGCCCACTCCTCCGCCACCACGATGATCAGGTCGACCACCGGGTCCTTGACGTCGGTGTAGGTGCCGATGTCGGGGACCGTGCCGGCCACGACGAGCTTGAAGGCCGCGTACGCCGGTACGGCCTCGGGGTGCGCGCGGAACCAGTCGCGGAAGAGCAGCGCGAGCCGTTCGTTCGGGGAACCGGTGCGGCGGACGTGCAGATTGACGTCGCCGTCCGGGTGCCCTCGGCGCGCCCAGCACCGCTTCGTCCAGAGCGCCGGATCGTCGTTCCGGCCGGCCGGGACATGGTCCTGGCGGTACGGCGTCGTCTGGAAGCCGCGGTGCGCGAGCGGTGCCTCGAAGGCCGCGGCGGCCGCCTCCAGACCGGCCACGCTCACCTGGAGGTCGTAGACCGGCTTGGCCGCCATGCCGGGAACGGCCGTACTGCCGATGTGCTCGACGCCAACGGCCAACGGCCCGAGGGCGGCCCGCAGTTCGGCCGCCAGCGCCCGGCCTCGCACCTGCCAGGCGGGGTCGGGAGCCAGGACGACGGGACGCGCGGAGGCGGTGCCGGGCTTCATCCGGCCGAGTGTACGGGCGCCGACGGGACCGCCTCGACCGCTCCCCAGGCCAGCAGTGCGACATGCGGCAGGGTCAACTCCCCTACCTCGTCGGCGAATTCAGCACTCAGCCGCTCGTACTCGTCCCGGATCCGCCGCGCGGTCTCCCGCTCCTGCGAGGTGACGACATGGCCGACGGTGGCGATCCCGGCGGCCGCACCGCCCCACCACTCCTCGACCGTCGTCCGGTGGTCCCAGTCGAGTTCAGTCGCCTCCGCCGCCACAAACCCTGCCCCGCCCAGCAGTTGGGCGACCCCCTGCGGCGTACGGACGAAGTCCTCGCCGGCATCCAGCCGCGGCAGATACGCCGGCGGCACGGAGCCGCCCGCCGCACAGGCCCGCCCGAGCAGGTCCTGCCCGGCGCCGCGCCGCGCGCCCCACAGCGTCAGCGCGATCCGTCCGCCGGGCCGCAGCACCCGCCGCAGCTCCGCGAGCACGGCACGCGGACGTCCGACGTGGTTGAGCACGAAGTTGCCGACCACGGCATCGAACTCGCCGTCCGCAAAAGGAAGTTCCGGCAGTACGGCACCCACGGCGTCGACCCCGCGCGCCCGCGCCGCCGCCACCATCCCGGCAGCGGCATCCACGGCCCGGACCCGCGCCCCACGCCCCTGAGCCACCACGGCCGCTGTCCCCGTCCCGGTCCCGGCATCGAGGACATACGTCCCCTCCCCCACGCCCGCCGCATCCAGCAGCGCCCCCACCGGATGGGCACACAGCCGCCCGAAACTCCCCGCATACGCCTGTGCCCGCCCGGCCCAGGCCCCCCGCTCGAAGGCATCGAAGGCCTCCGTCGCACCCGTCGCGTCCGTCGTCATGAGCCCAGCCTGTCGCACCAAGACAGCCTGGTCGCGGGCGGGGTCGCGCACTCGCCGACGTGTTCGAGGGCACCCGGAGAGGGTGCCCTCGAAACGTTCAGGCAGGGGTCACATCGTGGCGCCCGCCATGGTGCGGCAGCTCGCTGCGCAGCGGCGACACGCTTCCGCACAGCGCATCATCTGGGGATCGTCCGGCATGGACATACACGCCTCGGCGCACATCTCGCACGCCTTGGCGCACATCGCGCACATCTCGGCCGACATCGGCGAGCGGCGCATCATCATGTCCGCGCATATACGGGTCATCTCGGAGCAGTCCATGAGCGCGCGCATGATCTGCATCTGGGCCTGACCGCCCATCTGCATGCAGGAGCTCATGGTCTCCTCGCAGATGCTGTGGCATGACATGCACGCCTCGACGCAGTCCTGCATCTCCTTGCTCATCGGGGTCGCGGTGGGCTGCTGCATGGCTCCTCCTGGAGGGTGAGGGGGCCCGGACCGGGCCTGTGCCCTTCCGTCCTACGCCCACCGGCCCCTGTCCGCCACAGGAGGGACACCATGTCTTCCGTACGGGTGGACCGCCGCGCTACGGCAGGTTCCGCGCCATCACGATCCGCTGGACCTGGTTCGTGCCTTCGTATATCTGCGTGATCTTCGCGTCGCGCATCATCCGCTCGACCGGGTAGTCACGGGTGTAGCCGTAGCCGCCCAGCAGCTGCACCGCGTCCGTCGTGACCTCCATCGCCACGTCCGACGCGAAGCACTTCGCGGCGGCGCCCTGGAAGGTGAGGTCGCTGTCGCCGCGCTCGGACTTGGCGGCCGCCGCGTACGTCAGCTGGCGGGCGGCCTCGACCTTCATGGCCATGTCGGCGAGCATGAACTGGATGCCCTGGAAGTCGGCGATCGGCTTGCCGAACTGCTTGCGCTCGAGGACGTAGCCCTTGGCGTAGTCCAGGGCGCCCTGGGCGACGCCCAGCGCCTGCGCGGCGATCGTGATGCGGGTGTGGTCCAGGGTCTTCATCGCCGTCGCGAAGCCCGTGCCCTCCTCGCCGATCATGCGGTCCACCGGGATGCGGACGTTGTCGAGGTAGACCTCGCGGGTCGGGGAGCCCTTGATGCCGAGCTTCTTCTCGGGGGCACCGAAGGACACGCCCTCGTCCGACTTCTCCACGACGAAGGCGGAGATGCCCTTGCTGCGCTTGTCGGGGTCGGTGACCGCCATCACCGTGTAGTACTCGGAGACGCCCGCGTTGGTGATCCAGCGCTTCACACCGTTGAGGACGTAGTGGTCGCCGTCGCGGACCGCCTTCGTCTTCATACCCGCCGCGTCGGAGCCCGCGTCCGGCTCGGAGAGGCAGTACGAGAACATCGCCTCGCCCTTGGCCAGCGGCGCCAGGTAGCGCTTCTTCAGGTCGTCGGAGCCGGAGAGGATCACCGGCAGCGAGCCCAGCTTGTTCACCGCGGGGATCAGGGAGGAGGACACACAGGCGCGCGCGACCTCCTCGATCACGATCACCGTGGCCAGGGCGTCCGCGCCCGCGCCGCCGTACTCCTCGGGTACGTGCACGGCGTGCAGGTCGTTCGCGACCAGGGCGTCGAGCGCCTCCTGCGGGAAGCGGGCCTCCTCGTCCACTGCGGCGGCGTACGGCGCGATCTTCGCCTCGGCCAGCGAGCGGACGGCGTCACGGAGCATGTCGTGCTCCTCGGACGGGCGGTACAGGTCGAAGTCAGCCGATCCGGCCAAGGTCTCTCACGCTCCATAAGACGCTGCGATGCTGCGCTCATTGATACTGGCGCTAATTACCGTTAAGTAACTCAAATTTTAAAGGTCCGCCCACTCGAGTGATACGTGAGCTTGGCGACAGCGGGGAAGCTGCCCACGGCGGGGCGCGGGCATGCCCGGACTATGCTCAGGCAGCGCACCTCAAGAACTCCCTCTCTGGAGCACCCATGAGCCTCAAGATCACCGTGATCGGCACCGGCTACCTCGGCGCCACGCACGCCGCGGCCATGGCCGAGCTCGGGTTCGAGGTCCTGGGGCTCGATGTCGTGCCCGAGAAGATCGAGATGCTGCAGCGGGGCGAGGTCCCCATGTTCGAGCCTGGTCTCGAGGAGCTCCTGCGCAAGCACGTGGCCGGGATCGAGGGCTCCAGCGGGCGGCTGCGGTTCACCATGGACTGGTCCGAGGTCGGGGCGTTCGGGGACGTCCACTTCGTCTGTGTGAACACCCCGCAGCGGCACGCCGAGTACGCCTGCGACATGTCGTACGTCGACTCCGCCATCGCCTCCCTCGCGCCCCATCTGAGGGGCCCCGCCCTCGTGGTCGGCAAGTCCACCGTGCCCGTCGGTTCCGCCGACCGTCTGGCCGCCTACCTCGTGGAGCACGCGCCCGCCGGCGGCGACGCCGAGCTGGCCTGGAACCCGGAGTTCCTGCGCGAGGGCTTCGCCGTCCAGGACACGCTGCACCCCGACCGGATCGTCGTCGGCGTCCGCAGCGAGCGGGCCGAGAAGCTGCTGCGGGACGTGTACGCGACGCCGATGGGCGAGGGCACGCCGTTCGTCGTCACCGACTTCCCGACCGCGGAGCTGGTGAAGACGTCCGCGAACTCCTTCCTCGCCACCAAGATCTCCTTCATCAACGCCATGGCCGAGGTGTGCGAGGCCGCGGACGGCGATGTGGCGAAGCTCGCGGAGGCCATCGGGTACGACGACCGGATCGGGAAGAAGTTCCTGCGGGCCGGGATCGGCTTCGGCGGCGGCTGTCTGCCGAAGGACATCCGCGCCTTCATGGCGCGCGCCGGTGAATTGGGCGCCGACCAGGCGCTGACCTTCCTGCGCGAGATCGACTCGATCAACATGCGCCAGCGCGGGCAGATGGTGGAGCTCGCCCGGGACGTGCTGGGCGGCGGGCCGTTCCTCGGCAAGCGGGTCGCCGTGCTCGGCGCCACCTTCAAGCCCGACTCGGACGACGTCCGCGACTCGCCGGCGCTCAACGTCGCCGGGCAGATCCATCTGCAGGGCGGGCAGGTCACGGTCTACGACCCCAAGGGCATGGACAACGCCCGCCGGCTCTTCCCGACGCTCGGCTACGCCGACTCCGCGGTCGAGGCCGTGCGGGGCGCCGACGTCGTACTGCATCTGACCGAGTGGCGGGAGTTCCGCGAGCTGAACCCGGCGGCGTTGGGCGAGGTCGCGGCGGCCCGGGTCATCCTCGACGGGCGCAACGCGCTCGACCCGCAGCTGTGGCGGCGGGCCGGGTGGAGGTACCGGGCGATGGGACGTCCTACCGCGTGAGGCCGTCCCGCTCGGGGGAACCCCGGTACGGACCCGGCACGACGCCGGCATGGCCCCGGCATCGGGTGGGCGCCGCTCCGGCCGGGGCTCAGCCGGCCGGAGCGGCGCCCACCCCATTGTCCACGTCTCCCCCACGCTTCGGGAATCGCTTGCCGAAGGTCGGTGCTCGGGCCAGGTCACCGGTCGGTCCCTCAGCCCTTCACCTCCTTCGCCCCTGAGCCCTTCACTCCCTCAGCGCCTCAGTCCTTCGCCCGGTAGCGCCGCATCTTGGCGCGTGCGCCGCACACCTGCATCGAGCACCAGCGGCCGCGGCCGGCCGGGCTGCGGTCGTAGTACGCCCAGTGGCAGGTCACGGACTCGCAGGCCTTCAGCCGCGTCCAGGTGCCCGCGACCAGGGCCTCGGCAACGGCCGCCGCGACACGGGAGGGCAGCGGGCCCCGGTCGGCGGGGGTGAGCAGCGCGGAGCCGTCCTGTTCGTCGACCGCCACGACCAGCGGCGCGCCCGCCAGCAGCTGCCCGAGCGGGGTCACCTCGCGGTGCGGCGGATGGCCGGCGTGGGCGAGCAGTACGGCGCGCAGTGACTCGCGCAGTTCCCGCGCGGCCGGCAGGTCGCCCTCCGTGAGCCCGAACCGTGCCCGGCCGTCCGCCGTGTCGAACGAGTCGGCGCCCGACTCGATGTCCAGCGTGTTCACCAGGGACTCGACCAGAGCCAGGGCTCCCGGCGCGGGCGATCTCTCACTCATGGCTGCACGCTACCTTCCGAATCCTCTTGCGACGTTACCTCCAATGCAGGAGCATGAGGTAACGGTTACCAGCTAATTGCGTCTGCCGGTAACTGACCTCATCGAGATCACCGACCGCATCGACCAAGGAGAACGTCATGGCACTCGCGAAACTCGGCGTCGTCGTCCTGGACTGCCCCGACCCCCGCGCGCTCGCCGGTTTCTACGCCGAGGTGGTGGGCGGCACCGTCGAGGGCGGCGGGGACTGGGTGGACCTGAAGGTGCCCGGCGGACAGCCGCTGGCGTTCCAGGCCGCGCCCGGGTATGTGGCACCGAAGTGGCCCGCGCCCGACGCCTCGCAGCAGTTCCATCTGGACCTGGTCGTCGACGACCTCGACGCGGCCGAGAAGGGGGTGCTCGCGCTCGGCGCGAAGCCGCTGGACACGGAGGACCGCTCACGCGGCTGGCGGGTTTACGCGGATCCGGCGGGGCACCCGTTCTGCCTCTGCGCCTGCTGAGCCGGGAGGAACCTCATGGCGTCGTCCGTGGCCCGTCTGCGTTCCGTCGTCCTCGACTGCCCCGACCCGCTCGCGCTCGCGGCCTTCTACGCGGGGGTCGCGGGCGGTACGCCGCAGGCCGAGGACGACGACTGGGTGGTGCTCCAGGTCCCCGGCGGGCCACGGCTGGCCTTCCAGCGGGCGCCCGGTCTCACCCCGCCGGAGTGGCCGCGGGCGGACCGGAACTCACAGCAGTTCCATCTCGACTTCGCCGCCGGGTCCACCTGGGAGGAGATGGACGCGGCGCACGAGAGGGTACTGACGCTGGGCGCACGGCCACTGGACCTGGAGGACCGCGAGAAGAAGGACTTCCGGGTGTACGCCGATCCGGCGGGGCACCCGTTCTGCTTGTGCAGGATCGACGACCCCTGAACGAGGCACCTGTCCGGCGTCCCGCTACCCGTCCAGCTCCGCGATCCTCGCCGTAGACGGCCGGCGTCGCAGCTGGGCGGCCTTCGCCGTGAAGTCCGCTCCGCGGAGGACCCGTTGGGCGTTGGCCCAGGTGAGGAGGGCGAGGTCCGGCTCGGGCCAGCCGCGGCGGAGTAGTTCGGCGATCAGGTGGGGGTAGCGGGAGGCGTCGGGGAGTTCCTGAGGGTGGGCCGTACCGGAGTCGTACGTGCCGGACAGGCCCACGGACTCCGGACCGGCGACCTCGCGTACGTGGTCGAGGTGGTCGGCGACGTCCCGGACGGTCGGGCCGGTCTGCTCGGCGGTCAGCGGGACCATGCACAGGCCCTTCGCGGCGCCCAGCTCGGCGAGCAGATCGTCGGGGAGGTTGGCGGGGTGCGGGCGCAGCGCGCGGGCGGCGGAGCGGGTGCACAGCACCGGTGCCTTGGAGGCGGCAACGGCCCGGCGGACCGTCTCGTCACAGGCGCCCGAGAGGTCCGGGATCACGCCGAGGCGGTTCATCTCGCGCAGGACCTCCTCGCCGAACCGGGTCAGCCCGGCCTCGCTCGCCCAGGACGCCCCCGACAGTGTCAGGACGCGCACGCCGAGCATGTGCAGGGAGCGCAGGATGCCCAGCGAGTCGCCGAGCGCGGCGGCCGAGGCGGGGCCGAGCAGAACGGCGATGCGGCCGCAGTTGCGGGCGTCGGCGGTCTCTCCGGCCGTACGGGCGAGGCGCAGCCCCTCGGGATGGGTGCGCACCACCGTCCTCACCAGGTCGAGCTGTTCCAGGGTGGCCCCGACGGCCCGGTCGCCGTGCAGGCCCTCGGGCAGGCGCAGCGACCAGAACTGCGCGCCCACATGGCCCTCGCGCAGCCGCGGGATGTCCGTGCCGACGGCGCTCTCTCCGAGCTCCAGGTCGAACCAGGGCAGGTGCCGCAGCGCCCAGGGCAGCCCGCAGTAGCCGTCGGCGACGGGATGGGCGGCGAGGACGGCGCGGGCCCGCTCCAGCCAGGCGGTGTCCGGGTCCAGGACGGATGTGCGGGGCCCGGTCGCGGGCAGTTCCGGGAGGGACTCCGGCAGGTCGCCGAGCGCTCCGGCCTCCGGGTCGGCGTGCAGTTCGTCCTGGAGGTCTGCCATGGCGGGCTCCGTACGTCGTGAGCTGCGTCGTGATCGTCCTGGTGCAGTACGGTCACCGTCGCACGGGGCCGAGGGGGCTTCCTGGTGGGTGGGGCGTTCGGGGGTACCGCACCCGAGGAGTGCGGCACCCCTGACCGACGAGCCCGGTCAGCCGTCCAGGGACTCGATCGTCGCGTTGGAAGGCCCGCGGGCGGCCCGCAGACCGCGCGCCACGTCCTCCGCCGCGCCCAGCACCCGCACCGCGTTCCGCCAGGTCAGCTTGGCGAGGTCGGCCCTGGACCAGCCGCGGTCCAGCAGCTCGGCGATCAGGTTGGGGTAGCCGGAGACGTCGTTCAGGCCGTCCGGGGTGAAGGCCGTGCCGTCGTAGTCCCCGCCGATGCCGAGATGGTCGATGCCGGCCACCTCGCGCATGTGGTCGAGGTGGTCGGCGACCGTGGACACCGTGGCGGGTGGGCGCGGGTTCCCCTCCTCGAAGGCGCGGTGCACCTTCATCGCCTCGGGCGTGGTGTCGAGATGGTGGAAGCCATGGGCGTGCATGTTCTCGTCGGCCCGGGCCGTCCAGTCGACCGCCGCCTGGAGCACGAACTTCGGTACGAACGTCACCATCGCCACGCCGCCGTTGGCGGGCAGCCGCTCCAGGACGTCGTCCGGGATGTTGCGCGGGTGGTCGCAGACGGCTCGCGCCGACGAGTGGGAGAAGATCACCGGCGCGGCCGTGGTGTCCAGCGCGTCCCGCATCGTCGTCGCCGCCACGTGGGAGAGGTCGACGAGCATGCCCTCGCGGTTCATCTCACGCACGACCTCACGGCCGAAGGCCGACAGACCGCCGACGCCGGGTTCGTCCGTCGCCGAGTCCGCCCACGCCACATTGTGGTTGTGAGTGAGCGTCAGATAGCGGACGCCGAGCGCGTACAAACCCCGCAGGGTGGCGAGGGAGTTGGCTATCGAGTGCCCGCCCTCCGCGCCCATCAGCGAGGCGATACGGCCCTCCGCGCGCGCCGCCTCCATGTCCGCGGCCGTCAGGGCGGGCCTGAGGTCGGCCGGGTGACGGGCGATCAGCTGCCGTACGCAGTCGATCTGTTCGAGCGTGGCGGGGACGGCGTCGGGCAGGTCCGAGCGCACGTACACCGACCAGTACTGCGCCCCGACGCCGCCCTCGCGCAGCCGGGGGATGTCGGTGTGCAGATGGGCGTTCTGGCGGCAGGCGATGTCGCGGGCGTCGAGGTCGTAGCGGACCTGCTGGCGCAACGCCCAGGGCAGGTCGTTGTGCCCGTCGACGACCGGGAACTCGCGCAGGAGCTCCCGGGCTTCCTCCAGAGAGCTCACGCCCCTCACTTCCCGAAGCCGAAGCCGCCGCCCGCGCCCTCGACCTTGGCTCGCAGCCGCTTGCCCTTCTCGGTCGCCTGGTCGTTGAGCTCCTGCTGGAACTCCCGCATACGGCCGAGGAGTTCCTCGTCGTGCGTGGCCAGGATGCGGGCCGCGAGCAGGCCGGCATTGCGCGCACCGGCGACCGAGACGGTGGCAACGGGCACTCCGGCCGGCATCTGCACGATCGACAGCAGCGAGTCCATGCCGTCCAGGTACTTCAGCGGCACGGGGACGCCGATGACCGGCAGCGGGGTGACCGAGGCGAGCATGCCGGGCAGATGGGCGGCGCCGCCCGCACCGGCGATGATCACCTTGAGCCCTCGCTCGGCGGCCTGCTCACCGTACGTGATCATCTCGCGCGGCATACGGTGCGCGGAGACGACGTCGACCTCGTAGTCGATCTCGAACTCGTCGAGGGCCTGGGCG
Source organism: Streptomyces luteolifulvus (assembly GCF_008806595.1). Taxonomy (GTDB): domain Bacteria; phylum Actinomycetota; class Actinomycetes; order Streptomycetales; family Streptomycetaceae; genus Streptomyces; species Streptomyces luteolifulvus. The sequence continues at coordinate 45,713 of NZ_VZRB01000017.1, forward strand.
GCGGCCTCCATGACGGGCCAGTCGGAGTCGGAACCCATGACGATGCCAACAGCGGGGCTCATTCGGTGATCGTCCCTCTCAGGTAGCCGGCAGCGTGACGTGCGCGCTCGAGGACGTCGTCCAGGTCGTCGCCGTAGGTGTTGACGTGGCCCACCTTGCGTCCGGGCTTCACGTCCTTGCCGTACATATGGATCTTCAGCTGGGGGTCGCGTGCCATGCAGTGCAGGTACGCGGAGTACATGTCGGGGTAGTCGCCGCCGAGGACGTTGACCATGACCGTCCATGTCGCGCGCGGGCGCGGGTCGCCGAGCGGCAGGTCGAGGACGGCCCGGACATGGTTGGCGAACTGGCTGGTGACCGCGCCGTCCTGGGTCCAGTGGCCCGAGTTGTGCGGACGCATCGCGAGCTCGTTGACGAGGACGCGGCCGTCGCGGGTGTGGAACAGCTCGACGGCGAGGTGGCCGACGACGCCGAGTTCCTTGGCGATCCGCAGCGCCATCTCCTCGGCGGCGAGGGCGAGGTTCTCGTCGAGGCCGGGCGCGGGCGCGATCACGGTGTCGCAGACGCCGTTCACCTGCTGGGACTCGACCACCGGGTAGGCCACGGCCTGGCCGTGCGGGGACCGTACGACGTTGGCGGCCAGCTCCCGGACGTAGTCGACCTTCTCCTCGGCGAGCACGGGGACGCCGGCGCGGAAGGGGTCGGTGGCCTCCTCGGCGGAGTCCACCACCCACACCCCCTTGCCGTCGTAGCCGCCGCGCACGGTCTTGAGGACGACCGGGAATCCGTCGCCCTCGGCGGCGAACGCGGCCACGTCGGCCGGATCGCTCACGATGCGGTGCCGTGGGCACGGCACGCCGATCGCGTCGAGCTTCGCCCGCATCACACCCTTGTCCTGGGCGTGCACGAGCGCGTCGGGGCCGGGGCGCACGGGGATGCCGTCCGCCTCCAGGGCCCGGAGGTGCTCGGTGGGGACGTGCTCGTGATCGAAGGTGATCACATCGCAGCCCTGCGCGAACGCGCGCAGCGTGTCGAGATCGCGGTAATCGCCGATGACGACATCGCTCACGACCTGCGCCGCGGAATCCTGAGGGGTGTCACTGAGGAGCTTGAACCTGATGCCGAGCGGGATGCCCGCCTCGTGTGTCATACGAGCGAGCTGGCCCCCGCCGACCATGCCGACTACCGGGAACGTCACGCCCCTAGGGTATCGGCCACGCCACCGCGGCTGGTTTCCGCTCCTCCTTACCGGCCTTTTCCCGCGCCTTTCCCAAGCTGTGAGATCGTCCACAGGCGTTTGCCGAGGCGGCTGGTTAGCATGGCTTGGTTGACGAAACCGACCGACTGGGGGCCTGTACGACCATGGGACGTGGTTCCTCAGGGGTGCGTAGGCTGGTGCACGAGGTCGCGAAGTTCGGCGCGGTGGGAGGGGCCGGTGTCCTGGTCAACCTCCTCGTCTTCAACCTGGTACGGCAGCTGACCGACCTCCAGGTGGTGCGGGCGAGCGTCATAGCGACGGTCGTCGCCATCGGGTTCAACTACGTCGGGTTCCGCTACTTCACCTACCGTGACCGCGACAAGAGCGGGCGTACGAAGGAACTCACCCTGTTCCTGCTGTTCAGCGCGGCCGGCCTGGTGATCGAGAACGGCGTCCTCTACGCGGCCACCTACGGTTTCGACTGGCGCAGCCCGCTGCAGAACAACATCTTCAAGTTCATCGGCATCGGCATCGCGACGCTGTTCCGCTTCTGGTCCTACCGCACGTGGGTGTTCCGCACACTGCCGGCCATGGAGACCATGACAAGCGCGGAATCGTTCCTGGAGACAGAAGCGAAGAAGCCGCGCCCCAAGCAGCGCGTCAACTGACCTTCGGGCCCCTCGCGGCCGGTGCTGCAGCCCCCGGCCGGGCGCGGCTGAGTGGCGCAGCCCTTCGTGGTTCGGTCAGCGGACCGTCGGTCCCTCTTCCGACTTCGGTTTCTTCAGTGGTGTGCGGGACAGGAACAGGCCGAATACCGGCGGCTGGGTCTGGAGCATCTCCAGCCGTCCGCCGTCCGCCTCCGCAAGGTCCCGCGCCACCGCCAGGCCGATGCCCGTCGAGTTGCGCCCGCTGATCGTCCGCTCGAAGATCCGTGCCCCCAGGTCTGCGGGGACGCCGGGGCCTTCGTCCGTGACCTCGATGACCGCCTGGTTCCCGGTGACCCGGGTGCGCAGCGCCACCGTGCCGCCGCCGTGCATGAGGGAGTTCTCGATCAGTGCCGCCAGCACCTGCGCGACCGCGCCCGGCGTGCCCACCGCCTGAAGGTGCCGCTTGCCGGAGCTGACGATCGCACGGCCGGCACTGCGGTAGGCGGGCCGCCACTCCGCGAGCTGCTGCTGGATGACCTCGTCGAGGTCGAAGGCGACGGCGGAGCCGGTACGGGGGTCGCGGGAGTTGGTCAGCAGCCGCTCCACCACGTCCGTCAGTCGCTCCACCTGGGCCAGCGCGACGTTGGCCTCTTCCTTGACGGTGTCCGGGTCGTCGGTGAGGGTGATCTCCTCCAGCCGCATGGACAGCGCCGTGAGGGGCGTGCGCAGCTGGTGAGAGGCATCGGCGGCGAGCCGGCGTTCCGCGGTGAGCATACGGGCGATGCGCTCGGCGGAGGCGTCGAGGACATCGGCGACCCGGTCCAGCTCGGGGACGCCGTACCGCTTGTGCCGGGGGCGCGGGTCGCCCGAGCCCAGGCGTTCGGCGGTCTCCGCGAGGTCGGTCAGCGGGGAGGCGAGGCGGTTGGCCTGGCGGACGGCCAGCAGCACCGCGGCCACCACCGCGAGCAGCGCGACCAGGCCGATGATCAGCAGCGTGCGCCCGACCTCACGGGTCACGGAGGAGCGGGGCTCCTCAACGGTGACCGTCTCGCCCTTCTCGCCCTCGGCCTTGCCGCTGATCACGTCACCGGACGGCGGGGTGCCGACCTCGATGACGCGCTCCCCCGGGATCCGGATCTCGGCGTAACGGTCCCGGGAGACCTGCTCCCGGAGGGCGCCCGCGTCGACGGCCTCGGAGCTGAGCAGCCGGCTGTCCACGATGCTGGCCAGCCGCTGCGCCTCGGAGTCGACCCGCTCCTGGGCACTGTTGCTGATCGTCCGCGTCTCCACGATGACGAGGGACACCCCGAAGACGGCGATCACGACGAGCACGACCGCAAGGGTGGACTGAATCAGACGACGACGCACAGGACTCTCCGGTCGGTGGCTTTACGACGACCAGTGTGCCCCGGTGCCTGGACACACCGGGCCGGGGCAGCGCCGTCAGGGGCGCGGGGAACTGCACGACCAGCCACGGACGACCCGCAGCCGCGCACACGCACCAGCCGCCCCGCCCGACCGCCGCGCTAACTTTTCTCGAACCGGAACCCCACACCCCGCACGGTGGCGATGTACCGCGGATTGGCCGCATCATCGCCCAGCTTCTTCCGCAGCCACGAGATGTGCATGTCCAGCGTCTTGGTCGACGACCACCACGTCGTGTCCCAGACCTCACGCATCAACTGGTCCCGCGTGACGACCCGCCCCGCGTCCCGCACGAGCACCCGCAGCAGATCGAATTCCTTGGCGGTGAGCTGCAGTTCCTCCTCCCCCATCCAGGCCCGGTGCGACTCGACGTCGATGCGCACACCGTGCGTCGCGGCCGGCTGCTGCGGCTCCGCGGCGCCGCGCCGCAGCAGGGCCCGTACGCGGGCGAGCAGCTCGGCGAGCCGGAACGGCTTGGTGACGTAGTCGTCCGCGCCCGCGTCGAGGCCGACGACGGTGTCCACCTCGTCGGCCCGCGCGGTCAGGATGAGGATGGGGATGGTGTGTCCCTCGGCGCGCAGCCGACGGGCGACCTCCAGGCCGTCCATGCCGGGCAGGCCGAGGTCCAGCACGACCAGGTCGACACCGCCCTGCATTCCGGCGTCGAGCGCGGTGGGGCCGTCCTCGCGCACCTCGACCTCGTACCCTTCCCGGCGCAGTGCGCGGGCCAGCGGCTCCGAGATGGACGCGTCGTCCTCGGCGAGCAGTACACGGGTCATGAGGTGATGGTAGACCGCCCTTGACAAGAGCCGGGGTGTGATCGACGGCCGCGATTCTTACCTTCGGACATACCTATGACTTTGGGATGCGATCCTGTGGACTGCCTTGGAAACACGTCCGCGGTTGCACCGGAACCCTGTGATTCGGATGCCAAGTCGTTCTAATTCGAGCACTGTCATGAAGTATGGTGAATCTACGCCCGTAGCACCGCAGCCACGCGAAGGGCCGCCGCACCCAGGGAGTACGGCGGCCCCTTCCGCTGCCGTCAGCGGGCCTGCCGCCGGGGCAGGAACGTGAACACCGCCGCACCCAGCAGCACCGCCGTGCCCGCCACCAGGCCCAGCGCCTTCAGGGCGCCGTGGCTCTCGGAGCCCGTGTCGGCCAGGCCGCCCGAGGTGCCGCCGGAGGAGCCGCCCGTGGTGCCGCCGGAGGAACTGCCTCCGGACGCACCGCTCGCCTGCTCGGTGGTGTCGAGGGTCAGCGAGACCGCCGTCCTGTCCGGCTTGCAGGTGGTCGTCGTACCGAGGGCCTCGATGGTCAGCACGCCCGGGGAGAGCGTCGACTCACCGCTCGCGCCAGGCTTGTAGGTGCCTGTCAGATCGGGGATCTCGATCGGGTCGCCGGTCTTGATGGGCTCGGAGTTCGTGGGGCCCTCGACATGCACGGTGCCCTTGTCCGCACCACCGAGGACCACCTCCATCGACGGCTTGACCGAGTCCTTGGGGATGTCGGCCGGGCTGTCCATCACGGACTTCTTGAACTGCACGGTGAGACCGAAACTCCCGGCGTCCTTCTTGGCGTTGATCTGGATCGGGGAGGTCGCCTTCTTCTCGCCGAGGGGCGATTGGCAGCTGTAGGGGATGTCGACCTGTTTGCCGATGAACTCGGTCCGGCCGCCGGTGCCGTCGCTCTCACTGGCGGAGGCGCTCGGGGTGGCGCTCACGGTGTTCGTCGGAGTGCTGGTCACGGTGGCGGAGCCGGTAGGGGTCGGGCTCGTCGACGAAGTCCCCCCGCCCGCCGTCACGTTGATGGTGCCGGCCGGCTTCACCGCCTCCGTGGGCGCGCACTTGGTGACGGTGCCGAGGACATTGATGTCGTACGCGTCCGGGGTCAGCGTCAGCTCGCCGGGAGCCGTCAGTGTCAGCTTGCCCTTCATGTCGGACATCACCATGTCCGAACCCTTGGGGATGACCGGGTTCTCCTGCGGCCCCTCCATCGCGATGCCCGCGGTCTGCGCGCCCGCCGCCTTGAGGGTGCCGGTCGGCTTGACGGAGTTGGCCGGCAGGTCGATGGGGCCGGGGTTCTTCGAGGCGGCCTGCACGAACTTCCACACCACCTCCACCTCGTCGCCGACCTTCGCGGTCGCCGGGGCGGTGATCTCCACCTTGGTGGTGCCGTCCACGGGGTCCACGCCGGAGCCGGACGGCGGGATGCAGTGGGTCGCGAACGCCACCTCGGCGGCGTGGGCGGGAACGGCGGCCACGCCGAGCAGGGCGCCCGCGCCACCGAGCACGAGCGCGACACAGGACGCGCCCGCTCTCCGTCCGCGACACCGCCCGGCACCGCCCGGTATGACTCTCCTTCGCTTGCTCACATGGGTCCCTTCCTGGTGGGAGCCGTGGGGCTCGTCGGGCTGTCGTCGTGCGGTGCGGAGAGCCGGCCGGCCGTGCCCGGATCGGAGTCCGGGGTGAACCACGGCAGGGTCGTGGTGGGGGATGGTGTCCGGGCGGGGGTGTGCGATCCCGGCAGACGGAGGGCGAGTGGGGGCAGGCGCAGCCCGCGGTGGCGGACCCCGCGCGGGCGGCGCGGCCCGACCCGGTCCACCACGGCCATCCCGGCGCGGAACAGCGCGGCCGGCACCACCAGGCAGGCCAGGATCCAGAAGAGGGTGACACCCCAGGGCCGGCCCACGCCCCAGGGCTGTTCGGCGAGGACCTTGCCGCCGTACTTCAGTGAAACCGTGTAGTCGCCGTGCGCCCCGCCGGGCAGTTCGACCGGAAGCCTGATCTGCGCCTTCCTGCCGGGCTGGATCGTGCCGCGCCACTGCTGCTCCTCCCACTGCGGGGCGAACACGCCGTGGGAGGTGCCGATGTGGAACACGGGGTTCTTGACGGCCGAGGTGCCGACATTGCCGACGGTGAAGACGAGGGTGCGCGCGGGCGGCGCCCCGAACCAGGTGAGCAGGCCGCTCGACCCGTCGAGCCGGGTGTCCGTGAGGACGGACAGCCGTCCGCCGGCCGGTTCCGCGGGCAGCGGTTCGACCGCGTGCCCGGCCACCTGGAAGATCGCGTCGGCCTCCGCCGCGGCCCCGGTCGCCGTCGCCACGTGCACCACGCAGGGGCAGGGCACCGGCGGCTCGGCCACCGGCAGCTTCTTGCCGAAGCGTCCCCGGGCGTCGGTGGTGACGGCCCGTCCGTCCGCGTTGGCGCAGGAGTTGGTGCCGCCGACGACACCCCGCGACGGCACGGACTGCCCGCAGATCAGCAGCATCAGCAGGGTGTGCGGCCGCCAGCCGCTGCCGGTGACCGTGATCGAACCCCCCGTCCCCGCCTGTGATGTGGAGAGCCTCACGCTCGGCCTGTCGGCCGCCGTCGCCGTGCCCGACAGAGGCAGCAGAAGCAGGGCGAGCACCGCCGCCAGCGCCGTCATCCGCACCTTGCCGCTCACCTCGCCGCTCCCGTCAACTCGGCTTCGCCACGGTGGTGTTCGGGCGCCGGGCCGTCATCGGGGTCACGGCGCCCGCGACCTCGTAAGACGACCAGCGCGCCGAGCGCGGCCAGCGCACCCGCGGCCCCCGCCACCGCGCCCCACGGCACGAACCGTGCCGACGCCTGTGCCGAGTCGCGCGCCCCGCCCGCCGCGGTCACCGTCAGCCGCACGTCGACCGCGTCCAGGGCGGGCCGGCCGGGCCAGGGCTCGGTGAGCCGCAGCCGGCGGCCCGGCGGCAGTTCGACGGACAGGGTGCGCGGGGCGCGGTCGAGAAGGGGGCCGAAGACCCCGTCGGCGCGCACGGCGAGCCGCGGCACGAGGACGGTCGTACCTCGGTTGACCAGCTCGTACGCAATGCGGTCGCCGTGTACGGCCACGTTCTCGACGGTCAGCGCCGAGAGCTCGGGGCCGCCGACCCGAAGGCGGAGCGGCACGGACCGGGAGCGGCCACGGGTGTCACGGACGAGGATCGTGCCGGAGCGGTCGCCGGGGGCGGCTCCCGGCGGGACGGTCACCGTGAACGGGACGTCGGCGCGGGTCCGCGCGGGGACCCGCACACCGCTCTCGGCGAAGGTGACACGCACGCCTGTGCCACGCAGCCGCACGGTGACCGGCTCGTCGCCCCGGTTGACCACGGACACCCTGTCCTCGAGGACCGACCCCGGCGCGCCTTCGGCGTAGAAGGACGGCCGCCCGCCGCCCGAGGGCACGACGGACCACCCGTCCGCGGCCGTCGCCGCCGGGGCGGCGGCCATCAGCAGCGCGAGGGGCAGCAGAGACAGCAGGGTCAGGCACGGGACACGGGCGGTTGACGGCATGGGCGGCTCCGGCGTCGTACGGAGGTGCGGTTCGTACGGACGTGGGGGGCGTACGAACGTGGGTGGCGTGCGAAATGGGGCGGGCGTGGTTCAGTGGCGCGGCCGCGCCGTCTGGTTCCTCCGCGTCAGCCACAGCGCGCCCGCCGCGCCCGCGAGCAGCACCGTGCCGCCCAGCGTGCCGAGGGCGATCGCCGAGTCCTCGGGGCCGGTCTGCGGGAGCTCGGCACCGGAGCCGCTGCCGCTCTGGGACGTGCCGCCCGAGGAACCTCCGGCCGCCGCCGTCACGTCCAGGGTGAGCGAGGGACCCGGGCTGTTCGACGGCGTGCAGGTGGTCGTCGTGCCGAGGGCCTCGATGGTGAGCACACCCGCCGTGAACGTGACCTTTCCGGTCTTCTTCGGGGTGTACGTCCCGCTCAGGTCGTTGATCTTGATCGGGGTGTTCGCGGGGATCGCGGCCTGGTTCGCCGGGCCCGTCACCCGTACGGTGCCGCTGTCGGCGCCGCCCAGCTCGATGGTGGCGCTCGGCTTCATCGACCCCTTGCCCAGCTCGACCGGGCTGGACGAGACGCCCTTCTGCCAGGACATGGTGATCTTGTAGCCGCCGCCGCTCTTGACGCCCTTGATGTCGATGGGCGAGACGGCGCTCTTGTCGCCGATCGGCGTCTTGCACTGGTAGTTGACGTCGACGACCTCGGCGTGGGCTGCGGGGGCGGCCATCAGCACCGCCGAGCCGGCCAGGGCCGCGGCGGACGCGAGCGCGGCGGTTCGTATGTGGTACGTCCGGTTCGACACGGTCCCCTCATTCCTGACGGCACATCAGATCGGCCGTCAAGGTACGCCCGGGGCCTTGAGGAGGGAAGACACAGCGCGCGCCGGATCTGTGGTGATCCGGCGCGCAAGACGTGTCGTACGAAGAAGGGTTCGCGCCGCGAGTGACCGCCGATCGGCGGCGAGTGGGGCGCGCGGCCGGCTTCCAGGACCTGCCGCTCACCCGGGCCGACCAGGTGCCGCCGCTTCCCTGCGGGCCTATGCGGGCGCGCCCAGTTCCGCCCACACAGTCTTGCCCGCGACCCCGGGAGCCCGGACGACTCCCCAGTCCAGGCACAGCCGCTGCACGATGAACATCCCGTGACCGCCGGGGCGCCCCGCGCGGTGCGGGGTACGGGGAGCCGGCTGCCCTCCGCCCTTGTCGGAGACCTCGATGCGGATCACCTTGTTGTCGCAGGAGATCCACAGTTCGTCCGGGCCCTCGGCGTGCAGACAGGCGTTGGTGACCAGCTCGGAAACGACGAGCAGCACATCCTCGGCGGCGGCCCGCTGATCGGCGCCGGCGGCGGGCAGCCAGCCCCACGCGTAGAGCGCCTGGCGGGCGAAGTCGCGGGCGAGCGGTACGACACCGCTCTCGCCGTCGAAGCTCAGCCTGCGGACGTGTTGGCCCCCCGACGACACAGCCGCGCCCCCCTCGGACGCCCCGGAAGCCCCGCTGGGCTCCGGGCCGCGGTCGCCCGGCGGGTAAGGCCGGGTGGTGCTCATCAGCGCTTCACCTCACCGATTCACCGGTTCACGATTCAAAAGTCACTGCACGGTCAGTACGGCGGCCGGCGGTACGGCATTCAGTACGTCGTGCGGTACTGAGGTCTCCTGCCCGACCGGACCGGCAGAACACCCCCTATTCGGCATGAAACGCGTTGCGCCTGAAAACCGCCGGCACAGAGGGGCTGCCGGCACACGGTCCACCGGGCCGGCGGGCTCAGCCCTCGCCGCCCGCATCGTCGGCCAGGGCCGCTGTGACGCTGTCATGGACAGCGAAGACCGCTTCCGCTCCCGTGATCTCGAAGACCCGCGCCACGACGGGCAGCATGCCCGCGAGATGCACCCCGCCACCGGCCGCCTCCGCCTTCAGTCGCGCGCCGAGCAGCACATTGAGCCCGGTGGAGTCGCAGAACTCCAGGCGCGAGCAGTCGATCACCAGGCGACTGAGCCCCTTGGCGAGGCACTCGTCGAGTGGCTCACGCAACAATTCGGCGGTGTGGTGATCCAACTCACCCACCGGGGTCACGACGGCGCTGGAGCCCTCTTCCCGCACCTCAACCAGAAGCCGGCCTGACTGGGTACTGCCGACCGTCCCGCGGTCCATGCCGTCTCTCTCTCCCGACGTCGTGGGTGCTGCTGACGCCCTCGAACACTACGCCTTCTCCACACACCCCGACACCCGAACAACCCCCCACAAACGGACATAACTCCACAAAACGCACTTGCGGCGGGCTCGGGAAAGCAGGTAGGGCTAGTAGGACACGCGACCGACACGGCCGGCTTTGGAGGCGCCGCACACCGCAGTGCACGCACTGGCTTCGGCAGCCATATGCCGACAACGATGGAGGACATCATGTCACCCCGGCTCGACGCATCGCGCACCCATGAGGCGACGTCGACTTCCCCCCCGGAACATCTGAATCCCATCGAGCGCGACGACGTACTGACCGACGTCGCGCAGGACGACCGGGAGCACCGGGACGACCAGGACGACCTAATCGCCGGACTTCCGGAGATCCCCCCGTACGACGAGGTGGCTCCGGTCGACGCACGGGCCCTGTCCAAGACCCTCTTCGCGCGGCTGGAGTCGCTGGAGGAAGGGACCCACGAGTACGCGTACGTCCGCAACACGCTCGTCGAACTGAACCTGGCCCTGGTCAAGTTCGCCGCCTCCCGCTTCCGCTCGCGCAGCGAGCCGATGGAGGACATCATCCAGGTCGGCACCATCGGCCTGATCAAGGCGATCGACCGCTTCGAACTCAGTCGCGGCGTGGAGTTCCCCACCTTCGCGATGCCGACCATCGTGGGCGAGATCAAGCGTTTCTTCCGGGACACGTCCTGGTCCGTGCGCGTACCGCGGCGGCTGCAGGAGCTCCGGCTCGACCTGGCCAAGGCCGGTGACGAACTGGCGCAGCGGTTCGACCGCGCGCCGACGGTGCCGGAGCTGGCGAAACGCCTCGGCATCTCGAACGACGAGGTCGTCGAGGGCATGGCCGCGTCGAACGCGTACACCGCCTCCTCGCTGGACGCCCAGCCGGAGGAGGACGACGCCGAGGGCGCCCTGGCGGACCGGATCGGCTACGAGGACCACGGGCTCGAAGGCATCGAGTACGTCGAGTCGTTGAAGCCGCTGATCGCCGAACTCCCGTCCCGGGACCGGAAGATCCTCTCCCTCCGCTTCGTCGCGGGCATGACCCAGTCGGAGATCGGCGAAGAGCTGGGCATCTCGCAGATGCATGTGTCGCGCCTGCTGTCGCGGACGCTGGTGCGGCTGCGCAAGGGGCTGACGGTCGAGGAGTGACGGCCTCGTCGTGATCGGTGTGCCCGGCGCCCGGAAGGGGCGCCGGGCACACTGCTTGCACGGGCCGTTCACTGGTTACCCACAGAAACGTCTTTTCCCATCGGGCACCTTCCATCACTATGGCTCCGGCCGACTGGCCGGTCTGCCAGGGCCGTGGCAGATGGCGCCATGGTGTGCGAGGAGGCGGGGAATGGCTCGGGCCGACGACGGGACCGGCAAAGGAGCGGAATCCGGAGACGGTTCCTGCAGGGCCGCGTACTCCGGCGCCTCCGACGCGCGGCTCACGGAGCTGCTGCGCGCCGACACGGCCTCCGCGTACGCGGCCCTGCAGGAACTGCGCGCACGGCACCGCCCGGCGGTCCTCGCCCACGCCCGTCTGTGCACCACCAGCGAGTCCGCGGCACGGCAGTTGGCGGCGCAGGCGTTCACGCTGGCTGCCCGGGAGACGGCGCGGGGCATCGACCCGGGCGTTCCCTGGCGGCACCGGCTCCTGCTGCTGGCCGGGCGGGTGGCTGCGGGATGGGCCCGGGACGAGCGCGCCGCCGGACTCCAGGCGGGTCTGCTGCTCGTCCTGAACTCGGCGCCGCCCGGGGGGCCGGTCCCGCCGCTGTGCGGCCCGTTCCGTTCGCTGCCCGCACGTACGCAGGGGCTCGTCTGGTACGGAATCGTGGAGCAGGAGCCCGCGGACCGTACGGCCGACTTTCTCGGCCTCACCCACGAGGACGTGGTCTACGGCATGGAGCAGGCGCTCCAGGCCATGGCCCAGGCCTGTCTGAAGTCCCGTCTCGCCGCCTCCGACGACCCCCAGTGCGGCGACTTCCGCCGGCTCATCGAGGAGTCGGTACGACCCGACCATCCGCGTGTCAGCGCCGATCTGCACACCCACATGGCGCACTGCGGACACTGCTCGACGGCGCACGAGGAGCTGTCCGCCCTGCGCGACAACCCGCGCGCCACACTGGCCGACGGCCTGCTGCCCTGGGCCGGCACGGCGTACGTCACGGAAGAGGGCGCGAACCCCGACGCCCACGCCCGACGAGGCCTCACCACCCGCCCGTCTTCGGCGGCCTGGCCACCGCCCCGTACCGTCGTCCTTGCCTCGGCGGTGGCGCTGGGCGTGGCCCTGGCCCCTCTTCTGGTGCTCCTGTTGTCCCCGGACGATGCGTCGACCCAGTCGCCCGTGTCGTCCCAGCAGGCGGTGGGCTCGACGGTGGTCCCGCCCCCTCCGCCGCCGGTGACGGTGACGGCCACCGTATCGGCGACCCCGTCCCCCTCGGCGACGAGCAGGCGCCCCTCCCCCAAGCCGAGTCCCACCCGGACGAAGACGCCCCGCCCGAAGCCGCCGACGCCCAAGCCCTCCCCGACCCACCCGCCGGACGGCACTTTCGCGCAGGTGGTGAACGTCGCCTCGGGCCTGTGCCTGGACATCCGCGACGGCTACATGGAGAAGGGCACGGACGTTGTCACGGCCCCCTGCGACGCCTCCCGCACGCAGCGCTGGCGGGTCGACTCCCGGCTCGACGTCCTCCAGTCGTACGCCGACCCCGACTTCTGCCTGGACAGCCGCGGCGACGTGGACCGCGGCGTCGGAATCTGGGAGTGCGACTCGGTCTACGGCTACAACGGCGACAACCTGAGATTCACGGTGGACGACGACGGTGTGATCCGCCCCGCCATCGACATCGCCACAGCCGTGACCCCGGCCTATGGCGAGAGCCTGTTCCTGGAACGGCTGAGCGGGAGTGCGGAGCAGCGGTGGCGGGCGGGGACGTCCTGACCGCCTCGGACCGCGCCGACGCCCGGGCTCAGATCTCGCGCACCCCCCGCCGCCACACCCCCGCCACCAGCGGGACGCCGGGGCGGTAGGAGAGGTGGACGTGGCTCGGGGCGTCGAGAAGGGTGAGGTCCGCCCGGGCGCCCGGGGTGAGGTGGCCGATGTCGGTGCGGCGCAGGGCGCGGGCTCCGCCGGCCGTGGCCGACCAGACCGCCTCGTCGGGGGTCATGCCCATGTCCCGTACCGCGAGGGCGATGCAGAAGGGGACGGAGGAGGTGAAGGACGAGCCCGGGTTGCAGTCCGTGGACAGGGCGACGGTGACGCCCGCGTCGAGGAGGCGGCGGGCGTTCGGCCAGTCGGCGCGGGTGGAGAACTCCGCGCCGGGGAGGAGGGTGGCGACGGTACTGCTGTTCGCCAGCGCGTCCACGTCCTCGTCGGTGAGGTGGGTGCAGTGGTCGGCGCTGGCGGCATCGAGTTCGACGGCCAGCTGGACGCAGGGACCGTAGGACAGCTGGTTGGCGTGGATGCGCGGGTGCAGGCCCTTCGCCCGGCCCGCGGTGAGGATCGTGCGGGCCTGGTCGCCGTCGAAGGCGCCCTTCTCGCAGAAGACGTCGATCCAGCGGGCGTGCGGGGCGCAGGCGTCGAGCATCTCGCCGGTGACGAGGGCGACGTAGCCGGCCGGGTCCTCGGCGAAGTCGGGCGGCACGATGTGGGCGCCGAGGTAGGTGACCTCGTCGGTGTGGCGGGCGGCGAGGCGCAGGGCGCGGGCCTCGTCCTCGACGGTCAGGCCGTAGCCGGACTTCGTCTCGAAGGTGGTCGTGCCCTGGCGGAGGGCCTCGGCGAGATAGCGGGTGAGGTTGGCCTCCAGCTCGGCGTCCGACGCCGCCCGGGTCGCCGCGACCGTCGTACGGATGCCGCCGGCGCTGTAGGCGCGGCCGGACATCCGGGCGTTGAACTCCTGGGTGCGGTCACCGGCGAAGACCAGGTGGGAGTGGGAGTCGACGAAGCCCGGGAGCACCGCACGGCCACCGGCGTCGACCCGGTTGTCAGTGGCGGGTGCTTTGCTTGATTCACCGGTCCACGCGATGCGGTCGCCGTCGACGACGACGGCCGCGTCCTGGATCAGTCCGAGGGGGGAGCCCCGTCCGAGGGAGGGGTCGTTGGTGACCAGCGTGGCGATGTTGGTGATGACAGTGCTGCTCATCGTGTCCTCATGGGTGGCGGATCCGTGGGCGGTGGTCAGGCGCGCAGGGCTTCGACGGCCCGCGCGAGGGCCTGCGGCACATCCGGTACGAGCGTGTGCGCGCCGTCTCGTACGACATGCCGTCCGCCGACGACCGTGTGCCGCACGTCCGCAGCGGTCGCCGCGAATACGGCCGTCTCGGCGCCGAGCCCGGGCAGCGGCCCCGCTGTCCTGACCGAGTCGAGCGCGATCGTGGTGAGGTCGGCGAGCGCGCCCTGCTCGATGCTGCCCGCCTCCTCCCAGCCGAGGGCGGCATGGCCGTCGGCGGAGGCCGCTCGCAGCAGGGCGGCGGCCGCCCAGTGGCCGCGGGTACGCGTGCGCAGCCGCTCGTTCAGCTCCATCGCGCGTGCCTCTTCGAGCAGGTCGATCACGGCGTGGCTGTCGGAGCCGAGAGAGAGCGGCGAACCCTGTCGTTGCAGAGCGACGGCGGGTCCGATGCCGTCGGCGAGGTCGCGCTCGGTGGTGGGGCACATGCAGGTGCCGGTGCCGGAGCGGCCGATCAGCGCGATGTCCTCGTCGGTGAGGTGCGTGTTGTGGACGCCGGTGGTGCGCCGGCCAAGCACACCGTGGTCGGCGAGAAGTTGCGTGGGTGTGCACCCGTGGACCTCCCGGCAGGCGTCGTTCTCCGCGGTCTGCTCGGACAGGTGCACATGGAGCGGGGCCCGCCGCTCCTCGGCCCATCGCGCCACGGTCGCCAGCTGGTTCGCGGGCACGGCCCGTACGGAGTGAATCGCCGCACCAATCCGCGCGTGATCCTGGTCCTTGAGAACTGAACAGCGTTCCGCCCAGGCGTCGGCCGTCCCGTCGGAGAAGCGGCGCTGGTGGGCGCTGGGCGGCTGCCCGAAGCCGGCGGAGAGGTACGCGGTGTCGAGGAGGGTGATACGGATACCGGCTTCGGCGGCGGCCTGGAGAAGGGCCTCACCCATCGCGTTCGGGTCGGCGTAGGGCGTGCCGTCCAAGGTGTGGTGCACGTAGTGGAACTCGCCGACGGCCGTGATGCCGGCCAGCGCCATCTCGGCGTACACGGCACGGGCGAGCGCGTGGTAGGTCTCCGGGGTCAGCCGGTCGGCGAAGGAGTACATGACCTCGCGCCACGTCCAGAAGGTGCCGGAGCCGACCTGGACGGTGCCGCGCAGGGCGCGGTGGAAGGCATGCGAGTGCGCGTTCGCCAGCCCTGGCAGCGTCAGCCCGCGCAGGACCTCGGCGCCGGGCGGCGGCGTGGGCGTGTCCGTGCGGACGGCGGTGATCCGTCCGTTCGCCACCTCGACGGCGACCCCCGGCTCGACGTGCGTGTCGAGCCAGGCGTGCTCCAGCCAGTACGTCCGCGTGCGGGGGTGCGTCACCTGCAGGCCAGCCCTTCCAGTACGTCGGCGAGTGCGGTCACCCCGGCCACGCAGTCGTCCTCGGCGGCGGACTCGGCCGGCGAGTGCGAGACGCCCGTGGGGTTGCGCACGAACAGCATGGCGGTCGGGATGCTCCCGGAAAGGATTCCGGCGTCGTGTCCGGCACCCGTGCCGAGGACGGGAACCTTGAGGTCGGTGTCCCTGCCCAGGATGCGGGCGAGTTCCTCGCGCAGGGCGTGGTCGAACTCGACGACGGGCGTGAAGGACTCCCGGACGACGTCGAGGTCCACGCCGTGGGCGGCGGCGTACTCCCGGGCGGCCTTCTCGACACCGCTGACCGCGGTGTCGAGGCTCTCCTGCTCGGCGGCGCGGGAGTCGAGCCAGCCACGCACCAGGGAAGGGACGGCATTGACGCCGTTCGGCTCGACCGCGATCTTGCCGAAGGTGGCGACGGCACCGGCGAGTTCGGCCTCGCGACGGGCGGCGAGGACGGTCTCGGCGTACGACAGCATCGGGTCCCGTCGGTCGGCCAGCCGGGTCGTGCCGGCGTGGTTGGCCTCGCCGCGGAAGTCGAACCGCCACCGCCCGTGCGGCCAGATGGCGCTCGCGATGCCGACCCGGTCGCCGGACAGGTCGAGCGCCCGCCCCTGCTCGACATGGAGTTCCACGAACGCGCCGATACGGGCGAGCCGTTCGGGGTCGGCCCCGATGGCGTCGGGGTCGTATCCGGCGGCCTCCATGGCCTGCGGGAGTGTGATCCCGTCGCCGTCGGTCAGCCGGTGCGCCTGCTCGACGCCGAGCTGCCCCGCGGTGAGCCGCGAGCCGACACAGGCGAGCCCGAACCGGGCGCCCTCCTCGTCGCCGAAGCTGACGATGGCGAGGGGCTTGCTGAACCGTGCGTTCCTGCCGCGCAGTTCGTCCAGTGCGGCGAAGGAGGACACGACTCCGAGGGGCCCGTCGAAGGCCCCGCCGTCGGGCACGGAGTCGAGATGCGACCCGGTGACGACGGCGTCCCCCGCGGCGGGATCCCCGAGCCAGGCCCACTGGTTGCCGTTCCGGTCGATCTCATAGGTCAGCCCGCGGTCCTCGGCCTGCGCCTTGAACCAGGCCCGGCACTCGGCGTCGGCATCCGTCCAGGCGAACCGGCGGTAGCCGCCGGAGTCGGGGTACCGCCCGATGGGAAGCAGCTCGCGCCACATCGTGTGAAAGGAGCTGCCGACGGGCTGTGGGCAGTCGTTCCGCAGGGCGGAGCGGGCCGCGCTCGGCGACGGGACGTCCGCCGACGAGGCATCCGCCCCCACCGCGGAGTTGCTGTGCCTACGCTGCACGTCGTTCACGCGTCGTCACCCTCACGCATGGGCACCCGGACCCCACGCTCCTGAGCGACCGACTCCGCGAGGTCGTACCCCGCGTCCACGTGCCGGATGACCCCCATGCCCGGGTCATTCGTCAGAACACGCCGGATCTTCTCGCCGCCCAGCTTTGTGCCGTCCGCCACCGTCACCTGCCCGGCGTGGATGGACCGGCCCATGCCGACCCCGCCACCGTGGTGGAGGGAGACCCACGACGCACCGGAGGCCACGTTCACCATCGCATTCAGCAGCGGCCAGTCGGCGATCGCGTCGGAGCCGTCGAGCATGGCCTCGGTCTCGCGGTAGGGGGAGGCGACGGAACCGCAGTCGAGGTGGTCGCGGCCGATGGCCAGCGGTGCCGCGAGTTCGCCGCTCGCCACCATGTCGTTGAACCGCTCGCCGGCCTTGTCGCGTTCGCCGTAGCCGAGCCAGCAGATACGGGCGGGCAGGCCCTGGAAGTGGACGCGCTCACCGGCCATCTTGATCCAGCGGGCCAGGGACTCGTTCTCGGGGAAGAGGTCCAGGATCGCCTTGTCGGTCTTCGCGATGTCGGAGGCCTCGCCGGACAGGGCCGCCCAGCGGAAGGGGCCCTTGCCCTCGCAGAAGAGGGGGCGGATGTAGGCGGGGACGAAGCCGGGGAAGGCGAACGCCCGGTCGTACCCGGCGAGCTGGGCCTCGCCGCGGATCGAGTTGCCGTAGTCGAAGACCTCGGCGCCGGCGTCCATGAAGCCGACCATCGCCTCGACATGCCGGGCCATCGACTCGCGGGCGCGGGTCGTGAAGCCGGCCGGGTCCTTGGCCGCGGCGGAGGCCATGTCCTCGAAGTCGGTGCCGAGCGGGAGGTAGGCGAGCGGGTCGTGGGCCGAGGTCTGGTCGGTGACGATGTCGATGGGGGCGCCCATGGCGAGCAGCTGCGGCACGAGGTCGGCGGCGTTGCCGAGGACGCCGATGGAGAGCGGGCGGCGGGCGTCGCGGGCCTCGGTCGCCAGCTGGAGGGCGTGGTCGAGGGAGTCGGCCTTCACATCCAGGTACCGGTGCTCGATACGCCGCTCGATCGCGCGCGGGTCGCAGTCGATGCAGATCGCGACGCCGTCGTTCATGGTCACGGCCAGCGGCTGGGCGCCGCCCATGCCGCCGAGGCCGGCGGTCAGGGTGATCGTGCCGGCGAGGGTGCCGTTGAACTTCTTCGCGGCGACGGCGGCGAAGGTCTCGTAGGTGCCCTGGAGGATGCCCTGGGTGCCGATGTAGATCCAGGAGCCGGCGGTCATCTGGCCGTACATGGTCAGGCCGAGGGCCTCCAGACGGCGGAACTCCTCCCAGTTGGCCCAGTCGCCGACGAGGTTGGAGTTGGCGATGAGCACCCGCGGCGCCCATTCGTGGGTCTGCATGACACCGACCGGGCGGCCGGACTGGACGAGCATCGTCTCGTCCTGCTTCAGCCCCTTCAGGGTCCGCACCATCGCGTCGAAGGAGCGCCAGTCGCGGGCCGCCTTGCCGGTGCCGCCGTAGACGACGAGCTTGTCGGGGTGTTCGGCGACCTCGGGGTCGAGGTTGTTCTGCAGCATCCGCAGGGCGGCTTCCTGCTGCCATCCCAGGGCGCTCAGTTCCGTACCGCGCGGCGCTCGTACGGGGCGGGGTCCTGACATGGTCTGCCTCCTAGCGGATTGTTGCTGCCGTTATTCACATCCTGACTCGCTGAATAGAACTAGTCAATACATCGGCCCGTCGGCATGAGCCCGTCGGGGGTGTTTGGCTGGACGCATGGGCGCGGACAGCGGCACCGGCATCGACACGACGGGGGACGCGATGGACAAGGGCAACGGCAGCGGCACCGAGCGGGCCGTCCGGCGTGACGAGGCCGTGCGGGCCGCCGTGGAGCAGGGGCTGCTCGCGGCCGACAGCCCCGTCGTCGGTCTGCTCGACGTCACCGGCATCCGGGAGTCGGCGGCGGAACTGAGGGAGGCGTTCGACGCCGTCGTGGCACCCGGCACACCCGTGCTGCACGCCTTCGCCGTGAAGGCGACACCGCTCGTCCCCGTACTGCGACTGCTGAACGAGGAGGGGATCGGCGCCGAGGTGGCGAGCCCCGGCGAGCTGGCGCTGGCCCGGGCCGCGGGAGTGCCGCCCGCCCTGACCGTGCTCGACTCCCCCGCGAAGACCCCGGCCGAGCTGCGCGAGGCGCTGGCGCTCGGGATCGCCGTCAACGCGGACAATCCGCAGGAGCTGGACCGTATCGACGCCCTGATGCGGTCCGCCCCCAGCCGCTCCCCCCTCGGAGTCCGGGTGAATCCGCAGGTCGGCGGGGGGTCCATCGAGGCCACCTCGACCGCCACGGCGACCTCGAAGTTCGGGGTGGCGCTGCGCGACGAGGGGGCGCGCGAGTGGGTCGTACGGGCGTATGCCGAGCGCCCCTGGCTGACCCGGCTGCACGCGCACACCGGGTCGCAGGGCATCCCGCTGTCCCTGCTGGCGCGGGGCGTGGCGGAGATCCACGCACTGGCCGAGGAGATCAACCGGCGGGTCGGCCGGCAGCAGATCGACACGATCGACATCGGCGGCGGGCTGCCCGTGGACTTCGGCTCCGACATGACGCGGCCGACGTATGCGCAGTACGCCCGGCTGCTGCAGGAGACGGTGCCGGGCCTGTTCGGCGGGCGGTACGGGCTGATCACCGAGTTCGGGCGGTCGCTGCTGGCCAGGCACGGAACCGTGGTGGCCCGGGTCGAGTACACGAAGAGCGCCGGGGGGCGGCCGGTGGCGGTGACGCACGCGGGCGTGCAGGTCGCGACGCGGACGGTGTACGTGCCGGAGGCGTGGCCACTGCGTATCGCCGCCTACGACGCCAAGGGGCGGCCCAAGACCGGGCCCGAGGTGATCCAGGACATCGCGGGACCGGCCTGCTTCGCGGGCGACCTGCTCGCCTCGGGCCGGGCGCTGCCCCTGCTCGAACAGGGCGACCACGCGGTGGCGCTGGACACGGGCGCGTACTACTTCGCGCACCACTACGCCTACAACTCCCTCGCCCGGCCCGGGATCTACGGCTTCGCTCCGAACGGTGAGGGGGGCGTCGCCTTCGCGACCGTCCGCGAGCCGCAGTCCGTCGAGGAGATCGTGGCCGAATCGGGAGGGGCGCACACCGACGCGCTCACCACCCTTCGCCCGCCCGGGCGCGGTTGACCGGCACCCGCCGACATGCGGCTCCACCAGGACCAAAGCGGAGTCAGCCGACCCACCTTAGCCACCCCGAGCATGTTCCGCCGGAAAATGCCGTAACGCTCACCCCTCGCGCACACGTTGCGTAGTTTCGCTGTCACTCAGCCGAACTCCAGGTGGGAGGGGAGTCACGGTGCCCGGAATCGACGAGTGCCTGCTGGAAGCCATGCGACTGCCCGGTGCCAGGGGCGCCGCGCTGGTCGACTGGACCAGCGGGCTGGCCCTGGGCACCGTGGGCGAGTCCCCGGGAGGGGATCACGAGACGGCGGCGGCGGAAGCGGCCGAACTCGCGCGGCTGGCCGCCGAGCAGCACGCCTTCGCATCCGACAGCGACCCGCAGGAGACGGAGGCCGACCCGCCGATCGAGGACCTCATCCTCAGCAACCGGGACAGCTATCACGTGCTGCGGTTCGTGCCGACGTCCTTCGACAGCAGCGTGTTCCTGCATCTGTGGCTGGCCCGCGCGGAGGGCAATCTCGCGCTGGCCCGCATCCGGCTGGGCGAGATGGCCGGACGGCTGGTGCTGGGATGACGGCTGTGAGAACCCCGCCGCCCCGGCTGCCGGTGCGGGACAAGGCGGCTGCCAAGGAGTGCGGCTGGGGCGGTGTGTCGCCGATGCTGACGCGGCTCGCCGCCGAGCGGGCCACGGGCGTCCTCGTCCGCGAGTACGGCACGCTCCATCTCGCCGAGGGCCAGGTGGTGCACGCGGAGAGCCCGTGCGCGCCGTCCCTCGACCTGCTCCTCGCCGTCCGCGGCACGCCCGACGCCGGCACCGGAGGCACGGAGGGCGAGACGAGCGGCCGGCACCGCGCCGCGTCCCGCCCGGCCGAGGGCGCCCCGGTCACACCGGGCGCGCTGGAGCTGTGCCGCCTGGTGGCGCTGTACGACGCGGCGTACTTCGCCCTCGGGCCCAGCAGCACGCCGGGCCGCTTCCGTTACGACGACGCGGAGGTGCCCGGCGCGATGCGGCCGGTGCCGGTGGCGGACCTGGAGCGGGAGACGCTGCGCCGCCGTGACCTGCTGCACCGCATCTGGCCGGACCAGAGGACGGACGGTGCGCCGCTGGTGCGGCCCGACGCGCTCGCCGCCCCGTCACTCACCGCCCGCCGGCGGGCGGTCCTGAACCGGGTGGACGGCGTCCGTACGGCGGCGGACATAGCGCGGGAGCTGGGGCGGCCCGCGTTCCACACGCTGGTGGACGTACGCCGGCTGGTCGCGGCGGGCCTGGTCTCCCCCCGGCCCCAGGCTCCCCCGCCGGAGCCCGCGCCCCGAGCCGCCGGTCCCGCTGATCGGGACCGCGATCCCGACATCACCCTGCTGAAGAGGCTCAGGGATGCGCTGGAGGCCCTTTGAACGGCAGCGACCGCGCGCCGAGAGGCGAGACCTGATGGCGGCGGAAGCGACGGCTGCGGAAGCCGAGATCCTGGACGAGCTGCGCCGGCTGCGCGCCCGTGTGCCGCAGCTCACCGGGGCCCTCGCGGCCGGTGTCGACGGTCTGGTCCTGGCCCAGGACACCCCGGGTGTCGAGGCGGAGAGGGTGGCCGCGCTCACCGCGACCGCCCGCGGCCTCGCCCTGCAGCTGACGGACGCGACCGGTCACGGGGACTTCCGCGAGCTGCTGGTGCGCGGTGTGTACGGGTGTGTGGCGACGTATGCGGCGGGACGGTACGCCGTGCTGACGCTGCTCGCCCAGGACCGCGTCAACGTCGGCCGTCTCCATCTGGAGGGCCGCCGCGCGGGCGCCCGGATCGGTCAGCTCGTCGACGCCCACGCCGAGGCGGCGGACCGGACACCCGCCACGTCACCCGCCAAGTCACCGAAGCCCGCCGCCAAAGCCACGAGAACGCCGGCCGACGCACCGGCCACGGAAGCGGCCGCCAAACCCGCCGCCAAGACCACCACACGAACCAGAACCGCGCGCGCCGCACGCGGCCAGACCGCCAACGCGCGCACCACCACGGAAAGTTGAGAGGAACGAGGAATCACCCATGGCCAACACCGAAACGACGCTGAAAGAAGCGCTCGCCTCCATCGAAGGCGCCACGGGCGTCGCGCTCGTCGACTACACCAGCGGCATGGCGCTGGGCACGATGGGCGGGAGCAAGGGGTTCGACCTGAACGTCGCCGCCGCCGGCAACACCGATGTGGTCCGCGCCAAGATGCGCACCATGGAACACCTCGGGCTCAAAGCGCAGATCGAGGACATCCTGATCACGCTGTCCGACCAGTACCACCTGATCCGGCTGATCAGCGGCCGTGGCGGCAACGGTCTGTTCCTGTACCTGGTCCTGGACGCCAAGCGGGCCAACCTCGCCATGGCACGGCACCAGCTGAAGAAGATCGAGGAGGACCTGGAAGTGTGAGCGTGACGTCGCGCTAGACCAGCGCCGCGGTGCGGCGGCGGGGCCCGCCCGGGGCCACGTCGCCAGCCGCGATGCCTGTGCTGCGGAACGCCTTGACCGGCTTGCCGGCCGGGCGTCCGCCCCGCACCCCGAGCCAGTCGACGCGCACCCACAGCAGGGCCTCCCCGGCCCGCTCGCGCCGCCCGATCCACGCGGCCTTGAGCCGCAGTCCGACGCCGCATCCGGCGAGCAGCATGCCGCCGGCCGCGGGCACGGCGAAGGCGCTGCCGAGCGCGGCGAGGACGGCGAGCAACAGCCACCAGCGGTGTCCCCGGCGCCAGGTGCCACCGTCACGGCACGGTCCTGGAGCACATCGTGCCGTCCCGCGCGGGCGACGCCCCGGGCTAGGGCCGCGTAGCGCCGGCGGCGGCCGTACGACACCACGGCCACGGCGACGACAAACAGCGCGGCCCCGGCCATCACCCCGATCCGCCGGCCGGTGACGCCCGGCACCAGGGCACCCACGCCCGCCGCCATCGCTCCGGCCCACCACAGGGGCGCGGCCCCGGCCCGTACGACGACGGCCACCCGAGCCAGACCCTGACCTCCGCGCGCTCCGCGTGCCACCTTCCGCCTCCTCGCCGCTCCGGCACTGTCCGGCCACGCACGCTAGCCAGCGAAGGTGAGACGAGTCTGAGAGCGGCCCGGGCGAGCCTTACTCCGCCGGCCGAAGAAGAGCCCCGCGGGCCTCACTCCACGAACAGCCCCCGCGCCGCCGCCTTCGCGTCGAACTCCTCCAGCCGTGCCTGCGCCTGCGGCAGGTCGTCGCACATCGCCTCCAGGAGCACCCGGCCGAGCAGCATCGGCGCGCAGGCGGTGTCGAAGGCGAGGCCGGTGCCGACGGCGGCGGGCAGCAGCAGGTCGGACACCTTGGCGACGGGCGCGAACGCGGAGTCGGCGACCGAGACCACCGTCAGCCCGGCCTCCCTGGCGTAGGCGAGCGTGTCCAGGACCTCGCGCGGATGGCGGGGCAGCGCGAAGCACAGCAGCGCCGAGGCACCGGCCCGTACGGCGGCGTCGATACGGTCGTGGATCATCGTGCCGCCCTCGTTGAGCAGCCGGACGTCCGGATGGACCTTGGCGGCGAAGTACGCGAAGCCGTACGCCTGGGAGGCCGCGGCCCGCAGTCCGAGCACCGGCAGCGGCCGGGAGGCGGCCAGCAGCCGTCCCGCCTTCTGCACCGGCCGCGGATCGGCGAGGAGCTCCGCGAGATGCCTCAGGTTCTCGATCTCGGCCTCGACGGCCTGCTGGTACTCGTTGTACGACGCCGTGTCCGCGGCCTGTTCGGCGGGCGCGACCTCCCGCAGATGCCGGCGCAGGGCGGGGTAGCCGTCGAAGCCGAGGGCGACCGCGAAGCGGGTCACGGAGGGCTGGCTGACTCCTGCCAGTTCGGCCAGCTCCACGCTGGACAGGAAGGGCACGTCGGAGGCGCGGCGCACCATGCTGTGCGCGATGCGCCGCTGGGTCGGCGTCAGCCGGCGCCCCTCGAAGAGCGTCTGCAGCCGTCCGGCCGGGCTGTCCGTCACCACCGCTCCCGTGTCCCTGTCCGCGCTCATGTCTCGCTCCCCCTCCAGATGTCAGTGAACCGGTCCAGCAGCCGGGCTCCGGATCGGGTCTCAGGCAGCGCTGACGCAACGCCCGTACTGCGGCGCCGAGTTCGCAGCCGGCCACGAGACGGTACGCGCCGCACGCGCGCAGCGTCTGCCGCGCGGCGGGCGAGGCGAAGCCGGCCTGTTCCCCGACGCCCCGGGAGAGTACAGCGTGGCCGCTTCATCACCCCGTCGAGGACCACCAGGCCGGAACGGCCGGTCCGTACAGCACCCGACACCCGAGCTCCCCTCACCCATGACTTATTCAGATATCAAGAACTCTGCATGACATTATGCAGACAGGCAAGGGCGACAGGGGGGCTATCCCCAGTGCGGCAGGCGTCCCCGCTCCCTAGCCTGAAACGCATGACCGGAATGGACGCTCGGGACACCGAGCTGAAGAAGGAACTCGACGCCACCCTGCACGCCCGCAGGGAACTGGGTGAGGAGTACGAGTCCGCGCTGGTCGACTCGTTCCTGGCGAAGGTCGACCAGCGCATCGACGGCGCCGTGGAACGACGGGTGCGCCGGCAGCTCGCCGAGCAGCAGATGGTGGTGGCCCGGGGCTCCCGGTCGCCGAAGGCCACGGACTCCTGGGGCGAGCGCTTCGGCTTCGGCATCGTCTCACTGGTCCTGGCGATCCCGCTGTCCGCGATCGGCGGCGGCGTGGCCCGTCTGCCCGGCCTGCTCGTCGCCTGGGCCGGCATCGTCGGCGTCAACGCCTTCCAGGCGGTCCGCGCGAACCCCGGCCTCTTCGGCGGCCGGCGCCGCGGGTCCTCCCGGGACGGCGACTGGGAGGACTGACCTCGACACCGCCGGCCGACCGGACGGGAGAAGCAGTGCGCGGGGACCGCCGCAACCCCCGTTGCCGGGGGGCGGGACGACGGCGGTCCCCGCGGGGACGCGGGCCGGGTCAGGGCCGGGCCTCCGCGTCCGTGGCGTCCATGGAGGTCCGGGAGCCGCTCCGGAGGTCCTTGGCGCCGTTCGGCGCCGGCCCGGGCGGGGAGCCTCCCCCAGTGCTGAACGCCTGGGAGTCCCCCCACCGCCCTGCCGACACCCACTAATGTGCCGGACCCGTGTTAAGCGGGTGCTGCGCGGACGTGACGCGCTCGTACCACTTCTGCGAAGTCCACCGGTCCGGTGGGAAACCTCAAGTTCCGCACCGGCACGGGCAGTTCACCGCAGGTTTCCCGTCACTTGCCGCCCTTGGCCAGGAAGGCCAGCAGGTCCTGACGGCTGACCACACCGGTCGGCTTGCCCTCGACGAGGACGATCGCCGCGTCCGCCGCGCCCAGCACCGACATCAGGTCCGCGACCGGTTCGCCGGAGCCGACCTGCGGCAGCGGCGCCGACATGTGCTTCTCCAGCGGGTCCTCCAGGGAGGCGTTCTTGCTGAACAGGGCGTCCAGCAGCTCGCGTTCCACGACCGACCCCACGACCTCCGCCGCCATGACGTCCGGGTGACCGGCGCCCGGCTTCACGACCGGCATCTGCGAGACGCCGTACTCCCGCAGCACCTCGATGGCCTGACCGACCGTCTCGTCCGGGTGCATATGGACGAGGGACGGCATGGCGCCGTGCTCCTTGTCGTTCAGGACGTCGGCGACACGGGCGCTGGGGCCCTCGTCCTCCAGGAAGCCGTAGTCGGCCATCCACTCGTCGTTGAAGATCTTGCTGAGGTAACCGCGGCCGCTGTCGGGGAGCAGGACGACCACGACGTCGTCGGGCCCGAGCCGCTCGGCGACCCGCAGCGCGGCGACGACGGCCATCCCGCAGGAGCCGCCCACCAGCAGGCCCTCCTCCTTGGCCAGCCGGCGGGTCATCTGGAAGGAGTCCTTGTCGGACACCGCGACGATCTCGTCGGCCACGGTCCGGTCGTACGCGGTCGGCCAGAAGTCCTCGCCCACACCCTCGACGAGATACGGCCGCCCGGACCCGCCCGAGTAGACGGACCCCTCCGGGTCGGCACCGATGACCTGCACCTTGCCGTCACTGACGTCCTTCAGATAGCGGCCGGTCCCGGAGATGGTGCCGCCGGTCCCCACGCCCGCCACGAAGTGGGTGATCTTCCCCTCCGTCTGCTCCCAGAGCTCGGGACCCGTCGAGTGGTAGTGGGAGAGCGGGTTGTTGGGGTTGGAGTACTGGTCGGGCTTCCACGCGCCGGGCGTCTCGCGCACCAGCCGGTCGGAGACGTTGTAGTACGAGTCGGGGTGCTCCGGGTCGACGGCGGTCGGGCACACGACGACCTCGGCGCCGTAGGCACGCAGCACGTTGATCTTGTCCGTGGACACCTTGTCGGGGCACACGAAGATGCACTTGTACCCCTTCTGCTGGGCCACGATGGCAAGGCCCACACCGGTGTTGCCGCTGGTCGGCTCGACGATCGTGCCGCCGGGCTTGAGCGCACCGCTCTCCTCCGCGGCCTCGATCATGCGCAGGGCAATACGGTCCTTCACCGATCCGCCGGGGTTGAAGTACTCCACCTTGGCCAGGACGGTCGCCCGAAGGCCCTTGGTCACGCTGTTGAGCCTCACCAGCGGGGTGTTGCCGACGAGGCTGATCATCGAGTCGTGGAATTGCACCGTTGTCTCCGGATGCTTGCAAAACAGGTCTGAGTGGTTCCGCCAGCCTATGGCCTGTTCGGCGCGTACGACGGTCGTTCACCGGCTGTGGGGATTGGGCGACGGTACGTGCGGGGCAAGCAGTGGGTGTACCGGTACGTGGAGGTGGCGGCGACGTATGACGAGCATGTCGAGGGCGAGGGTGGCCCGGCGTATCGCGGCCGGCGCGGCATACGGCGGCGGCGGGATCGGACTGGTCGGCGCGGCGGCCATGGGACTGCTGCTGGCCGAGGTCCAGCTGGCCAAGCGGCAGGTGGGCAACGGGACGGCGCCGCACGCGCCGAAGGCGCAGGGACTGTACGGCCTCGGGTACTCCGTACCCGGTGAGCCGCCCCTGCGGCTGAGGATGCTGGGTGACTCCACCGCGGCCGGGCAGGGCGTGCGCCGGGCCGGGCAGACGCCCGGTGCGCTGCTCGCGTCGGGGCTGGCGGCGGTCGCGGAGCGGCCGGTGGATCTGAGGAACGTGGCGCTGCCCGGGGCCTGCTCGGACGATCTCGACCGGCAGGTGGCGCTGGTGCTCGCGGATCCCGCGCAGGTGCCCGACGTATGCGTGATCATGATCGGCGCGAACGATGTGACCCACCGGATGCCGCCGACGCGTTCGGTACGTCATCTCTCGGCGGCGGTACGGCGGCTGCGCACCGCCGGTGCGGAGGTGGTCGTGGGCACCTGCCCCGACCTCGGCACGATCGAGCCGGTGCAGCAGCCGCTGCGCTGGCTGGCCCGGCGGGCCTCGCGGCAGCTGGCGGCCGCTCAGACGATCGGGGCGGTCGAACAGGGCGGCCGTACCGTGTCGCTGGGCGACCTGCTGGGCCCGGAGTTCGCGGCGAACCCGCGCGAGCTGTTCGGCCCCGACAACTACCACCCCTCCGCGGAGGGCTACGCGACGGCGGCGATGGCGGTGCTGCCCACGGTGTGCGCCGCGCTGGGGCTGTGGCCGGCGGACGAGGAACGCCCCGATGTCTCCCGCCGCGAGGGCTTCCTGCCGGTCGCACGGGCGGCCGCGGAGGCGGCTTCCGAGGCGGGTACCGAGGTCACGGCCGCGATGCCGACGGGTCCACGGGGCCCGTGGGCCCTCCTGAAGCGGCGACGCCGCCGCCGGGTCCCGGAGTCGGAGCCGGCCCCTGTCACTCCGTCGCCGCAAGCCGGCCCGTCCGGCGTTTGAGGACGAGGCCCTCCGGGCCGAGGGGGTCTGGGGGCGCAGCCCCAGGAACGCGCACCCCCGCAACCCTCACAGCCCCACGGCCGCAACAGTTCCGCCCGACCCCCGGAGGGAAAAGCAAGCGCTTAGAAAACTGCGGTCAGGGTCACACCCCCACACTCGTGACCCGGCTCATACGTCCGGGTAACTTCCCAGACAGCCCTGCCCGACCCCCCGGTATGTCTCTGGAGCCGTGATGCCCGAAGCCGTGATCGTCTCGACCGCCCGCTCCCCCATCGGCCGCGCTTTCAAGGGCTCCCTGAAGGACCTGCGCCCGGACGATCTGACCGCCACGATCATCCAGGCCGCGCTCGCCAAGGTCCCGGAGCTCGACCCGCGGGACATCGAAGACCTGATGCTCGGCTGCGGCCTGCCCGGCGGTGAGCAGGGCAACAACCTCGGCCGGATCGTCGCCGTACAGATGGGGATGGACCACCTCCCGGGCTGCACCATCACCCGGTACTGCTCCTCCTCGCTGCAGACGAGCCGTATGGCCCTGCACGCCATCAAGGCCGGCGAGGGCGACGTCTTCATCTCGGCCGGTGTCGAGATGGTCTCCCGGTTCACCAAGGGCAACTCCGACAGCCTGCCCGACACGCACAACCCCTTCTTCGCCGAAGCCGAGGCCCGTACCGCCGCCGTCGCCGAGCAGGAGGGGACGACCTGGCACGACCCGCGCGAGGACGGCCTCGTCCCGGACGCCTACATCGCGATGGGGCAGACCGCCGAGAACCTGGCCCGCGTCAAGGGCGTCACCCGCCAGGACATGGACGAGTTCGGCGTCCGCTCGCAGAACCTCGCCGAGGAAGCCCTCAAGAACGGCTTCTGGGAGCGCGAGATCACCCCGGTGACCCTCCCCGACGGCACGGTCGTCAGCAAGGACGACGGCCCGCGCGCCGGCGTCACCCTGGAGGGCGTCCAGGGCCTCAAGCCGGTCTTCCGCCCCGACGGCCTGGTCACCGCCGCCAACTGCTGCCCGCTGAACGACGGCGCCGCCGCGGTCGTCATCATGAGCGACACCAAGGCCCGCGAGCTCGGCCTGACCCCGCTCGCCCGCATCGTGTCGACCGGCGTCTCCGGCCTGTCCCCCGAGATCATGGGCCTCGGCCCGGTCGAGGCCTCGCAGCAGGCGCTGCGCCGGGCCGGCCTGACCATCGACGACATCGACCTGGTCGAGATCAACGAGGCGTTCGCCGCCCAGGTGATCCCCTCCTACCGCGACCTCGGCATCGACCTCGACAAGCTGAACGTCAACGGCGGCGCCATCGCCGTCGGCCACCCCTTCGGCATGACCGGCGCCCGCATCACCGGCACGCTCATCAACTCGCTCCAGTTCCACGACAAGCAGTTCGGCCTGGAGACGATGTGCGTCGGCGGCGGCCAGGGCATGGCCATGGTGATCGAGCGCCTGAGCTGAGGCCGCCGGCGGACCCCGTTCCGTAGCGACGGCAGCACCCAGTGTGACCCGACGGCCCAGAACCGCGGAAACTCCAAGGTTCTGGGCCGATTTGTGACCCAATCGCCCCCAGGATGTGACCTATCTCCCTCGAGAGAGGGAATCACGCAGGTCAGAGCAGTTCCACCACTAAACCCCGGACCCAAACTCCTGCCCGTTTCGTGACCTTACGCACTGACAGCTGGATGGTCCGCCCTTCAAGCTGATGTAGGAAGTCGGGGGTCGACTTTGAACCGGGAGTACGTCAGTGAGCGCCATGCCGATCGCCTTGCTGCTCATCACGGCCGCCACAGGCGCCGTGGGCGTCGCCGTGCTGCGCACGCTCATGGTGCTGCGCCGGCAGGTCGCGGCCCTTCACAAGGAGCTGGCCGTGAGCAACCGGGCCGCCGCGCAGGGCCGGGTGCCCGCCGCCCGTCGGCCCGCGGACGTCGACGAGATACGTGCCGCCGTGGCCGAGGCGCTCGCCGAGGAGCGTGAGCGCGAGCTGGCCGAGGCGCGGGCGTTCTGGGCGGCCCAGGAGGCCCGTGACGCCTCCGACGCGCCCACGCTGCTCGGTCTGCCGGACAGCGAGCTGTTCCTGCCCCGCCAGGCCGATCTCGTGGGCCTGGAGCCGGTCGCCGAGCCCGGCGCCGATGCCGACGAGTTCGCCGGGGATTCCCCGGAGCTGGCCGCGGCCCGCCGCCGCCACCCCTCCCACCCGGACTTCGTCCCGGTCCAGTCACCGGTCGTGAACGACCACGAGCGCACGGTCGCCGCTCTGGAGGAGCTGGCCGTCTCCCGCGTGGAGCTGACCGATGTCCGCCCCGGCCCGCTGGGCACCCTCGACGTCTATGTCTTCGCCGACGGCACGACCCTCTGCATGACCCCGGGCCACCGCGAAACCGCGGAACGCCTCGCCGCGGCGCTGCGCACCGGCCAGACCCCGGTCCTCCTGGGCGGCTCCGGCATCTCGGGCGCGTACACCCTGACCTTCGCCTGCGGCGAGGAAAAGATCTACATCCTGGCGGACAGGGTCATAGCAAGCGTGTAATGGCGTTCCGGTGGAGACGCCGGGCTACTGCACTGCCGTCAGGGGCGCGGGGAACTGCGCGCCCAGCCCCCACGCACCCGCACCCGCCGAACGCCCCTACACCCCCGCCCTCTTCTGCGCCTCCTCCACCAAGCTCACCGCCTCCACAACCTCCCCCGCGTCCGTCAGCACGAGCGCCAGATCATGCGCGGCAACGGTGACTTGATCAGCCGCGGCGAACATCCCCGCATCCGGCATCTCCAAAGGCTCCGCCCCCGGTGACTCCACCAGCTGCGCCCGCCGCGCAAACTCCCGGGCCAGCCCCAGAGCCTCAGCGGCAGCACCCCGCTGCAGCCGGCTCTGCGGAGCGGCCCTCAAACGATCGGCGAAGTGATCCACCGCACGGGTCAGAGGCGTCGTATCAACCACGCCCCAAACCTATGCGCAGCACCGGGACTGTTGCCAATACGCCAACGCTCAGGCACCGTGACGTGAAGGACCGGCTTATATCCCCTTTGCGTCCGGAGGCGCCGATGTCCCACGTCCTCTCCGAGGAGACCCATCGCAACATGCTCGCCCGCATCCCCCATTGCACCGGTCGTGAAGTGTCCGACTGGCTGCGCACCGTCGACGAAGGCCCCGCCCTCTTCCGCTTCGAGGAGAAGGTCAGCTGGCTCCGGCACGAACACAACCTCGCGTACGGCCACGCGAAAGCGATCATCCATGAGTACGACCTGAGGAGGGCGGCGCGCAAACTGCTCTAGGCGCGCGCACCACGGACATGGCGAAGGGCCCCGGAGTGACCCCGGGGCCCTTCTGCGCAGCGGGCGCTGCGGAAAGCCGTGCGGCTAGTCGTTGCTGTTGAGGATCGCGATGATCCTCAGGAACTCGACGTAGATCCACACCAGCGTCATCGTGAGGCCGAAGGCCGCCAGCCAGCTCTCCTCGCGCGGGGCGCCGTAGGCGATGCCGTCCTCGACCTGCTTGAAGTCGAGGGCGAGGAAGCACGCCCCGAGCAGGATGCCGATGATGCCGAAGATGACGCCGAGCGCGCCGCTGCGGAAGCCGAGGCCGTCACCGCCGCCGAACACGGCGAACAGCAGGTTCACCGTCATCAGCAGGATGAAGCCGAGCGCGGCCGCCATCACGAAGCCGTAGAAGCGGCGGTTGACGCGGATCCAGCCCGCCTTGTAGGCCACCAGCACACCGGCGGAGACCGCCATCGTGCCGAGCACCGCCTGCATGGCCGCACCGCTGGCGATGCGGTTGTCGACGATGCTGGAGAGGACACCGAGGAAGACACCCTCGAAGGCCGCGTACGTCAGGATCAGCGGCGGCGAGGCCTTGCGCTTGAACGACTGCACGAACGCCAGGACCATGCCGATCAGCGCGGCGCCGATGCCGATGCCGTAGGAGCGGCCGATGTTGGCGTCGTCGACGGGCAGCAGCGCCCAGGCGACCGCGGCCGCGAGGACCAGGACGCCGAGGGTGGACGCGGTCCGCAGGACGACGTCGTCCATCGTCATCCGGCCGGTGGTGACCGGGGCCTGCGGCGGCGCGCCCTGCTGGAGGTCCTGCTGGGCGTAAGGGTTCTGCGCGTAGGGGTTCTGCGCGTAGGGGTTGCCGGACGGCTGGGCGTAAGGATCGCCCTGCGCGTACGGGTTGCCCTGCTGCGTGCCGACAGCGGGGCCCCCGGCCTGCGGCGCGGCGTTGAAGCCCGCGTAGCCGTTGTCGCGGCTGAACCCCCGTCGCGAGAAGACCGGGTTCTTGCTCCTCATTTCACTCCTCCATGGCCACACTGCGCGGCCTTGGCTCAAGAGTAATAGGTAGGCAAAGGATTGACCCTAGTGCTTGGGGAGGATCTTTCCCTCGTCGTGCTGCGCAACACGCTACGCGGCTCCTTGATTCCCGGCTGCGGAGGGGGCCATTCATGACCAACCTGCGACACGTCCGGAACCAGCCGGAGATCATCTCCTTACGCCACCCGTACGTCACCCGAACGGGAACCCCGTGCACGCCTCCCCCAGACCGGTCCCGGCGGCCCGGGACGCAGCTGTTCGCTCGGTGAAAATTACTTCACTACTCTCCGTGACTCCGACCACACACGCCCGCTGTCAACGAACGTGTCGTGAAGTCTTCAATGGACGGTGCAGGGAAACGGGCCGCGATGTGCGGCCCGAGAGCATCGGAAGTGCCCGGAGCCGGACTTGAACCGGCACGCCCGCGAAGGGGCAGCGAGGTTTAAGCTCGCCGTGTCTGCATTCCACCATCCGGGCAGGCCATGGGCTCCGCTTCGAGTTCCGAGCCTATCGGGATACATCCCCCGAACAGCGGGCGGGCGGACCGATGTTGTCTTATTTTATTGAGGTCTGAGGGAGCATCAGCCCACGCAACGGCCCATCCACACTTGCCAATAGCGTTACGCGCTGCGCCCGGCCACGCATGCGGAATGACGGAATTTCACCGTCCGAACGAGGACGCTCCACCCGTTCTCGACATGACCCACCCTTCCGGGCGAACGTCATCCCCAGGTATGACACGGCACCTGACGGTCCGACCGGAGTCTGCCTTCGGAACCGGAACAGCGGCTGACTACACGGCTCCGGTCGGCGACCACGATGGACAACGTTCCCGACATCGTCGTCCCGACAGGAGCCCCTTCTCGTGACCACCGCATCCATCGCCGGCCGGACCACCGCCGTGGCCGCGCGCGCCACGGATCTGTCGAAGATCTACGGACAGGGCGAGACCCAGGTGGTCGCGCTCGACCGGGTCTCCGCCGAGTTCCGGCAGGCCGAGTTCACCGCCATCATGGGCCCGTCCGGGTCCGGCAAGTCCACGTTGATGCACTGCGTGGCCGGCCTGGACACCTTCTCCTCCGGTTCGGTGCGCATCGGTGACACCGAGCTGGGCTCTCTCAAGGACAAGCAGCTCACCAAGCTGCGCCGGGACAAGATCGGCTTCATCTTCCAGGCGTTCAACCTGCTGCCGACGCTGACGGCCCTGGAGAACATCACCCTTCCGATGGACATCGCGGGCCGCAAGGCCGACAAGCAGTGGCTGGACACCGTGATCAGGATGGTGGGCCTCGCCGACCGGCTCGGCCACCGGCCCTCCCAGCTCTCCGGCGGCCAGCAGCAGCGTGTCGCCGTGGCCCGCGCCCTCGCCTCCAAGCCCGACATCATCTTCGGCGACGAGCCGACCGGAAACCTCGACTCGCGCTCCGGCGCCGAGGTCCTGGGCTTCCTGCGCAACTCCGTACGGGAGTTGGGGCAGACGGTGGTCATGGTGACCCACGACCCGGTGGCGGCGGCCTACGCCGACCGGGTGGTGTTCCTCGCGGACGGCCGCATCGTCGACGAGATGCACGGGCCGACGGCCGACTCGGTCCTGGACCGCATGAAGCGGTTCGACGCCAAGGGCCGCACCAGCTGACGTCCCCTCACCCTCGTACGTCTGGACAGAGACAACCCATGTTCCGTACCGCCTTGCGCACCGTACTCGCGCACAAGGCCAGGCTCCTGATGACCGTGCTCGCCGTGATGCTCGGCGTGGCGTTCGTGTCGGGGACCCTGGTCTTCACCAACACCCTCTCGGACGCCTTCCAGAAGAGCTCCGCCAAGGGCTTCGACCAGGTCGACGTCGCCGTGACAGCCAGTGTCCCGCAGGACGAGGGCAACCGGATCAACAAGACCCCCGACCTCACCCCGGCGCTGCTCGACAAGAGCGCGAAGGTTCCGGGCGCCGCGTCCGCCGTCGGCGTCGTCAGCGGCTTCACCGCCATCGCCGACAAGGACGGCAAGCTCATCGGCGGCGGCTTCCAGTCGCAGGGCGGCAACTACTGGGGCGCCGAGGACACCCGGTACCCGCTCGTCGACGGGCACGCCCCGCGCGGCACCGGCGAGGTGCTCATCGACTCCGAAACCGCCCGGCGCGCCGGATACAAGGTCGGTGACACCGTGCGGATCTCGGTGGACGGCCCGGTTCTCACCCCGGAGATCACCGGCATCTTCACCACCGACGACGGCAATGTCGCCGCCGGCGGCAGCCTCGCCCTCTTCGACACGGCGAGCGCCCAGAAGCTGTTCGGCAAGCCGGGCACGTACGACGAGATCGACGTGAAGGCGAAGGCGGGCACCAGCCAGGCCGCACTGAAGGCCGGGCTGGACCAGGCCCTGCCGAGGGGCCTCACCGAGACCACCACCGGCGAGCAGCTCGCCGCCGACCAGGCGGAGGCGATCTCCTCCCAGATGTCCGGCCTGAAGCAGGGCCTGCTGGTCTTCGCCGGCATCGCGCTCTTCGTCGGCACGTTCATCATCGCCAACACCTTCACCATGCTGGTCGCCCAGCGCACCAAGGAGCTGGCGCTGCTGCGCGCGGTCGGCGCCTCCCGCAGGCAGGTCACGCGGTCGGTGCTCGTCGAGGCGTTCGTGGTCGGCGCGGTGGCCGCCGTGGCCGGACTGGTCGCGGGCATCGGCATCGGCGCCGGACTGCGCGCGCTGATGGGCTCGCTGGGCGCCACGGTCCCGGACGGACCGCTGGTGATCTCCCCCGGCACGGTCGGCTCGACCCTCGCGGTCGGCGTCCTCATCACCATGCTCGCCGCCTGGCTGCCGGGCCGCCGGGCCGCGAAGATCCCGCCGGTCGCGGCGATGAGCAGCGTGCACGCCCGGGCCACCACCAAGTCGCTGGTGCTGCGCAACACGCTGGGCGCGCTGTTCTCGGCGACGGGCGTCGCCGTCGTTCTGGCCGCCACCTCGATGGACGGCTCGGACGGCCAGGCGCCCATGGGGCTCGGCGCGGTGCTGCTGATCATCGGCGTGTTCATCCTGACGCCGCTGCTGTCGCGCCCGCTGATCGCGGCCGCGGCGCCGGTGCTGCGGGTGTTCGGCGTCTCGGGCAAGCTGGCCCGCCAGAACTCGGTCCGCAATCCGCGCCGTACGGCCGCCACCGCCTCGGCGCTGATGATCGGCCTCACCCTCATCACCGGTATGACGGTGATGGCGGGCAGCCTGCAGAAGTCCATCGACAAGATGGCGGCCTCGGCGATCAGGGCCGACTACGTGGTGTCCATGGCGAACGGCAACGAGCTCTCGCCGGACGTCGAGAAGAAGCTGAAGGCCGTCGACGGCGTCACCGCGACCAGCCCGCTGCGCAACGCGCCCGCCCGCATCGACGGCTCGACCGAGTCCCTGACGGGCGTCAACGGCCGCGCGATCGGCGAGCTGACCGACCTGAAGGTCGACGACGGTTCCTTCAAGGTCTCCGGCTCGCAGGTGGTGGTCGACGGCGACACCGCCAAGTACCGTGGCTGGAAGGCCGGTTCGGACTTCACCGTCTATTACGAGGACGGCAAGAAGCAGCGGATGAGCGTCGCCGGTGTCTACGAGGGCAACGACATGCTCTCCGGCATCCTCCTCGACAGCACGGTGCTCACCCCGCACCAGACGGACCCGGCCGACATGCGGGTCATGGTGAAGACGGCCGACGGCGCGACCGACGCCGTCAAGGACCGACTGGAGAAGGCCCTCGGCTCCAACCCGGCCGTCAAGGTCCAGGACAAGAAGGACGTCTCCAACGAGATCGCGCAGATGTTCACGCTGATGCTGAACATGGTCTACGGCCTGCTGGCGATGGCGGTGATCGTCGCGGTCCTCGGCGTGATCAACACTCTGGCCATGTCGGTTTTCGAACGCTCGCAGGAGATCGGCATGCTGCGCGCGATCGGCCTGGACCGCAAGGGCACCAAGCGGATGGTCCGGCTGGAGTCCCTGGTCATCTCGCTGTTCGGCGGGGTCCTCGGCATCGGCCTGGGCGTGTTCTTCGGCTGGGCGGCGGGTGAGCTGCTGGGCACGAAGATGGCGACGTACGAACTGGTCCTGCCGTGGGCGAGGCTGTCCCTCTTCCTGCTGCTGGCGGCGACGGTGGGCGTCCTGGCAGCACTGTGGCCGGCCCGCCGGGCGGCCCGCCTGAACATGCTGACGGCCATCAAGTCGGAGTAGCCGTACGGCTGCGGGGCCCCGTTCCTCCTCGGGGGAACGGGGCCCCGGTTTGTACGCCGGGGCGGGTCCGGACGCGTCCTCGCCCGGCAGGCACGCTCCCCGGGCTCGGTCTAGTTCCAGGTACGCGCCCGCAGCGGCATCCCCGACGTGCCGGAGGTGGGCGTGCGGATCGCCAGTACCTGGTTGACGCCGATGCGGTTGCGTTCGAAGGCGAGCGCGGAGGCGGCCATGTACAGCCGCCAGACACGGGCACGGCCGGGGCTGGTCAGCCGCACGGCCCGGGCCCAGCCCGCCTCCAGGTTGGCGACCCAGCGGCGCAGGGTGAGCGCGTAGTGCTCGCGGATCGACTCGAGGTCGCGCACCTCGAAACCGGCGCGCTCCAGCTGGGCGACGGTGGCGCCGACGGGAGCGAGCTCACCGTCGGGGAACACATAGGCGTCGATGAACTCGTCGACGCTGTACGCCGACTCGTCCCGCCGCGGGCGACGGCCGATCTGGTGGTTGAGCAGCCGGCCGCCGGGTTTGAGGAGCCGGAAGAGGTCTTCCGCGTACTCCAGGTACCGCTTGCTGCCGACGTGCTCGGCCATGCCGATGGAGGAGATCGCGTCGTAGGGGCCGTCGGCGACATCGCGGTAGTCCTGCACGCGGATCTCGACCCGGTCGGTCAGCCCCTCGTCGGCGACGCGCTTACGGGCGTAGGCCGCCTGCTCGTGGGAGAGGGTGATGCCGACGACGCTCACCCCGTGCTCGCGGGCGGCGTGGATGGCCATGGACCCCCACCCGCAGCCGACGTCCAGCAGTCGCTGACCGTGCGTCAGGGCGAGCTTGCGGCAGACGAGCTCCAGCTTGTCGCGCTGGGCGGTCTCCAGGGTGCTGTCGGGTTCGGGGGCCGGCCAGTAGGCGCAGGAGTACACCATGGACGGCCCGAGGACGATCTCGTAGAAGTCGTTGCCGACGTCGTAGTGGTGGCTGATGGCGCGTTTGTCGCTGCGCCTGGTGTGCAGATGGCCGCGCCTGCGCACCTCCTCCCGGGGCGGAGCGGGCGGCAGCGGGGGCCCGGCGAACCTCACGAGCCCGCGCAGGGCGGCCCGTACCTCGGGATCGCGCAGCGCCTGGAGCAGACTCCTGGCGTCCTCCCCGCGCTCCCACACCAGCCCGGCCACCAGGTCGAGGGCGGTGTAGAGGTCGCCCTCGATCTCCAGGTCCCCCGCGACCCAGGCCCGGGCCAGGCCCAGCTCGCCGGGCCGCCACAGCAGGCGGCGTACGGCGCGGCGATTGTGCACGACCAGCGCGGGTGCGTGGGGCGGTCCCGCCTGCGAACCGTCCCAGGCGCGGATGCGCAACGGGAGTGGGGCTCCCAGCAGCTGTTCGACGAGGTCCTTCAGCCGCAGCGCGGCGTCTGCCATGGCGTACACCTCCGTGACGAGCGATCCCGGAACGTCAGACACCACGTAAACACCTGCGGGGCCGCATGGCAGTCCCCCATGAGCGTTACGGCTGGGGAAACCCCGCGCTCACCCCACGAACGGCCGCACGTACGACGAAGGACCTCCCGCACCACGGATGGCGGGAGGTCCTTCGGTTGGCTCGGTGACCGGAGGTCAGGAGGCCTTGGCCTGCTCGGCCTTCGGCTTCTCGGCGGCCCTGGCCGCGGCCGGGACCGGCGCGGGCTTGGCAGCCTCGTAGAACTCCTCGCGCGGGGACTCCAGCGCGCCGAGCGCCACGACCTCGCGCTTGAGGAACATGCCGAGCGTCCAGTCGGCGAAGACGCGGATCTTGCGGTTCCAGGTCGGCATGGCCAGACCGTGGTAGCCACGGTGCATGTACCAGGCCAGACGGCCGCGCAGCTTGATCTTCATCTTGCCCATGACGATCATCGCGACGCCCTTGTGGAGGCCCAGGCCCGCGACGGCGCCCTTGTTGCCGTGCGCGTAGTCCTTCTGCGGGAAGCCCCGCAGACCGGAGATCACGTTGTCGCCGAGGACGCGCGCCTGCCGCAGCGCGTGCTGCGCGTTCGGCGGGCACCAGGCGTTCTCGTTGCCCGCCTTGCGGCCGACGAGGTCGGGCACCTGGGCGTTGTCGCCGGCGGCCCAGATGTAGTCCGTGCCCTTGACCTGGAGCGTGGGCTCGCAGTCGATGTGGCCGCGGGGGCCGAGGGGCAGGCCGTAGCGGGAGAGGACCGGGTTCGGCTTGACGCCCGCGGTCCAGACGATCGTGTCGGAGTCGACCTCGAGTCCGTTCTTCAGCACGACGTGGCCGTCGACGCAGGAGTCCATCGAGGTGGAGAGGTAGATCTCGACGCCGCGGCTCTCCAGGTGCTCCTTGCCGTACTGGCCGAGCTTGGGGCCGACCTCGGGAAGGATCTTGTCGGCGGCGTCGACGAGGATGAAGCGCATGTCGTCGCGGGACACGTTGGTGTAGTACTTGGCCGCGTCGCGGGCCAGGTCCTCGACCTCACCGATGGTCTCGGCACCGGCGAAGCCGCCGCCGACGAACACGAAGGTGAGTGCCTTGCGGCGGATCTCCTCGTCGGTCGTGGAGTCGGCCTTGTCGAGCTGCTCGAGAACGTGGTTGCGCAGGCCGATGGCCTCCTCGATGCCCTTCATACCGATGCCCTGCTCGGCGAGGCCGGGGATCGGGAAGGTGCGGGAGACGGCGCCGAGCGCGACGACGAGGTAGTCGAAGGGCAGCTCGTACGCCTCGCCGACCAGCGGGGCTACGCGCGCGACCTTGCGGTCCTGGTCGATGGTGGTGACCCGGCCGGTGAGAACCTCCGCCTTGGGCAGCACGCGTCGCAGCGGGACGACGACGTGGCGCGGGGAGATGTTGCCGGCTGCGGTTTCGGGGAGGAAGGGCTGGTAGGTCATGTACGACCGGGGGTCGACGACCGTGACGGTCGCCTCGCCGTAGCGCATCTTCTTCAGGATGCGCCGAGCTGCGTACAGGCCTACGTACCCACCGCCTACTACGAGGATCCTGGGACGCTCCGTGGTGCTCATGCCATCGAGTATCCACCTGGCCCTGGGGGGTCGCTCGTGCGCCCCTTCACAAGCTTGGGCAGGGCCTGTGTTATCCTCCGCGGCCCACGTGATCCACGTCATGGCGACAAGCGGGATCTGGCATATGGGCGGACAGTTGTCCATGCCGCGTGAGCTGCCTCTCCGTGCCCTTGACCCTGCCGTGAGCCCTCCGGAACGGCCGTGTGCGACCCCCTTCCGAAGCCCGCCCGGAACGCCCTCTTGAACACGTTCACACAAGCGCCGATGCCCCGGAAGGGCCAACCGGACCCCTTCCGCCCCTCTCCAGGGCCGAATTCCTTGTGAAGAACTTCACGAACTTTTCCGGCGGGGTGTCCCCGAGGGGCGTTCCGGTGCCCCTCGGGGCGCGCTCACACGCTATCCGACCTGCTCAGTCGAGAGCTACTAGCCGGTAGTGAAGGAGACCCAGGCCACCCCGACCCGGCCGGCTACGCCACCGACCACGCGATCCCGTCGAGGATGTCGTGCTCGCTGACGACGACCTCCTCGGCCCCGGTCCGCTCCATGATCGAGAGCAGTACGAGAGCCCCGGCGGCGATCACGTCGACGCGCCCCGGGTGCATGGAGGGGACGGCCGCGCGCTCGGCGTGGGTGGAGCGCAGCAGCCACTCGGTGATCTCGCGCACCTGGTCGCGGGAGACACGGGAGTGATGGATGGCCGCCGAGTCGTACTCGGGCAGGTCCTGCGCGATCGCCGACACGGTCGTCACCGACCCGGCCAGACCCACCAGCGTGCGCGCCTCGCGCAGGGGGACCGTCTCCTCCACGAGGTCGAGGGCCGTCTCGATGCCGGCGCGCATCGCCGCGATCTGCTCCTCGGCGGGCGGGTCGGCGACGGCCCCGTCGCGGACGAGGTGCCGCTCGGTCATCCGTACGCAGCCGACGTCGACGGAGCGGGCCGCCCGCACATGCTCCTCGCCGACGACGAACTCGGTCGAGCCGCCGCCGATGTCCACCACCAGGTAGGGCGTGGCGAGGTCGTCGCGCCCCGTCAGCTCCTTCGTGGCACCGGTGAAGGAGAACTCGGCCTCCTGCTCACCGGAGATGACCTCGGGCTCGACGCCGAGGATGTCCATGACGCCGCGCACGAACTCGTCACGGTTCGAGGCGTCCCGCGAGGCGGACGTGGCCACGAACCGCACCTTCCCGGCGCCCAGTTCGCGGATCACACGCGCGTACTCCCGGCACGCGGCGAAGGTCCGCTCCAGCGCCTCGGGAGCCAGCCGGCCGGTCCGGTCGACGTCCTGGCCGAGCCGCACGATGGTCATGCGCCGGTCGAGTTCGCGCAGCTCACCGGTGGCCGGGTCGACGTCGGCCACCAGCAGCCGGATGGAGTTCGTCCCGCAGTCGACGGCGGCGACCCGGCTGAAACCGGCGGGCACCTGGGGGGCCTGCACGAAGGAACCGGTGCGCACCTCGGCGGGGTCGGAGACCGCGCCCTCCTCACCGGGGTGCTCGTCCGCCGGGTCGGGCGCCGCGAGCGGCTGCACGCACGGTCCCTTGCGCCACCACTCCGGCAGCATCGCGAGCGCCTCGTCGCCCAGCGGGTTCACGCCGGGACCCGCGGCGAGCGAGTGCCCCACCAGGACGTGCAGGCACTTCACCCGGTCCGGCATGCCGCCGGCGCTCGGGAAACCCTCCAGGACCTCGATGGCGTCCCGGCGGGCGATGTAGTCCTCGTGGGCGGCGCGATAGGCGGCGGCGAGCTCCGGATCGGTCTGCAGCCGCTCCGTCATCTCCTTCATCACGCCGTTCGCCTCCAGCGTGCCGATCGCCGAAGCCGCGCGCGGGCACGTCAGGTAGTACGTCGTCGGGAAGGGCGTGCCGTCGGGGAGGCGGGGGGCCGTCTCCACGACGTCCGGCTGCCCGCACGGGCAGCGGTGCGCGATGGCGCGCAGCCCGCGCGGCGGACGCCCGAGCTGCTGCTTGAAGGCCTCGACGTCCGCGTCGGTGGGCTCGGTGCGCGGGGTGGTCGGCGGGGGCGTTTCCATGCCTGTCTTTCTCTTCGGTTCACTGGTCGGAGGCGTCGGACGTGTCGACCCCGTCCCAGACGTTCGAGTACCAGGGGCGGTCGGCCGCCCCCAGGTCTGCGCGCGACGTCCGGGCCGCGTCGGGGTCGATGACGATGTAACCCGTCTCCCCCGGCATCACATGGTGCAGCCGCTGCCGGATCTGCTGCTCGGCGTACGCGTCGTCCTGCCAGCGTGCCTTGAGGTCGCGCAGCCGCTCGACCCGCTCACTGGCCTGTTCCTTCTCCCGCTCCATGTCGGCGATCTCGGCGCGCTGGGAGACGTACTGCCTCATCGGATAGGCCAGGGCCACGATCAGGGTGCACAGGACGAGGGCGAGCAGCGCCGCGCGGCCGGTCAGCCGGGAGCGGCGGGCCTGCCGCCGGGTCTGGGAGCGGTAGACACGGGCGGCCGTCTGCTCGCCGAGCAGCCGGATCCTCGTCGTGGTGGAGAAACGGTCCCGGTCCTTCCCGGCCATGTCGCCGCCTCCCCTTCATACGTGCGTACGTCCCCGCACACGGTACGGGACCGAGTACGGGGACGTACGTACGACTGGCTAAGGCTTGACCCTGCGGAAGGTCAGCCCTTGAAGCGCGGGAACGCGCTGCGCCCGGCGTACACCGCGGC
Source organism: Streptomyces luteolifulvus (assembly GCF_008806595.1). Lineage (GTDB taxonomy): Bacteria > Actinomycetota > Actinomycetes > Streptomycetales > Streptomycetaceae > Streptomyces > Streptomyces luteolifulvus. Next base: position 87,503 of record NZ_VZRB01000017.1, read on the forward strand.
GTCGTCGAGGATCTCCTCAATGCGCAGCAGCTGGTTGTACTTGGCGACGCGCTCGGAGCGGGCCGGGGCGCCGGTCTTGATCTGGCCGCAGTTGGTGGCGACGGCGAGGTCGGCGATGGTGACGTCCTCGGTCTCGCCGGAGCGGTGGGACATCATGCACTTGAAGCCGTTGCGCTGGGCCAGCTCGACGGCGTCCAGGGTCTCGGTGAGGGAGCCGATCTGGTTCACCTTCACCAGCAGGGCGTTGGCGGTGCCCTCCTCGATGCCGCGGGCGAGCCGCTCGGGGTTGGTGACGAACAGGTCGTCGCCGACGAGCTGGACCTTGTCGCCGAGCTTGTCGGTGATGATCTTCCAGCCGGCCCAGTCGTCCTCGAACAGCGGGTCCTCGATGGAGACGAGCGGGTAGGCCGCGACGAGCTCCTCGTAGTACTCCGTCATCTCGGCGGCGGAGCGCGCCTTGCCCTCGAAGAGGTACGTGCCGTCCTTGTAGAACTCGGAGGCGGCGACATCGAGGGCGAGGGCGATCTGCTCGCCGGGGGTGTAGCCGGCTTCCTTGATGGCCTCGAGGATGAGGTCGAGGGCCTCACGGTTGGAGCCGAGGTTCGGGGCGAAGCCGCCCTCGTCACCGAGGCCGGTGGACAGGCCGCGGCCCTTCAGCACCTTCTTGAGGGTGTGGTAGACCTCGGTGCCCCAGCGCAGCGCCTCGGAGAAGGTCTCCGCGCCGATCGGGGCGATCATGAACTCCTGGATGTCCACGTTGGAGTCGGCGTGCGAGCCGCCGTTCAGGATGTTCATCATCGGCACCGGCAGCAGGTGCGCGTTCGGGCCGCCCAGGTAGCGGAAGAGCGGGAGGTCGCTGGCCTCGGAGGCGGCGTGGGCGACGGCGAGGGAGACGCCGAGGATGGCGTTGGCGCCCAGGGAGCCCTTGTTGTCGGTGGCGTCCAGGTCGAACATGGCCTGGTCGATCAGGCGCTGCTCGGTGGCGTCGTAGCCGACCAGCTCCGGGCCGATCTGCTCGATCACGGCGAGGACGGCCTTCTCGACACCCTTGCCCTGGTAGCGGTTGGGGTCGCCGTCGCGGAGCTCGATGGCCTCGAAGGCGCCCGTGGAGGCGCCGGACGGGACGGCGGCACGACCGGTGCTGCCGTCGTCGAGGCCGACCTCGACCTCGACCGTGGGGTTGCCTCGGGAGTCCAGGATTTCCCGGGCTACGACGACGTCGATGGACGGCACGAGCATCTCCTTCTTGGGATGTGACGCGGGGTACGCCGGGCCCGTGGCCCGGTGTGTGCAGCACCGCTGTGGCTCTGCGAGACGAGCCTAACCGCCTCCGGCCGATCGGCCAGCCGGTCGGCCACGTCGTGGACAGAACCGAGAGTAAATTGTTTCCGAATGGAACAAAGACATCAGGACAAGGCCGGGACAAAAAAGCCCCGCCCCGGTGCGTACGGGGGAACACGCACCGGAGCGGGAGTCTGTGGGGAGGGTCGAGCTACGAGCCGGCTGTCACTTCAGGTGCAGCTGCTGACCCGGGTAGATCAGGTCGGCGTCCTGGACGATGTCCTTGTTCAGCTGGAACAGCTTCTGCCAGCCGCCCTTGACCTTGTGCTTCTCGGCGATCGTGCTGAGGGTGTCGCCCTTGACGACCTTGTACTCGCCGTCGCCCTTCTTGACCTTCTTGCCGGTCGGCGTGGTGACGGTCTTCTGGGCGGCCGGGCGCTCGGCGGAGCGGGAGGCCTTCTCCTCCGTGGTCGAGCGGGTGCTGGTGCCGGTGCCGGTGCTCTGGCTCTGCGAGGAGCCGGTCGACGAGGAACCGGCGCCGCCGCTGTACGGGGTGCTCGACAGGCCCGTGCCGCAGACCGGCCAGGCGCCCTTGCCCTGGCCCGCGAGGACCTTCTCGCCGATGGCGATCTGCTGCTCCTTGGTGGCCTGGTCGGCGGTGGCGGCGTACTGCGTGCCGCCGTACGCGGCCCAGGTGGAGGCGGAGAACTGCAGACCGCCGTAGTAGCCGTTGCCGGTGTTGATGGACCAGTTGCCGCCGGACTCGCACTGGGCGACGGCGTCCCACTCGGAGGAGGTGGCCGCGGAGGCGGTGCCGGAGGCCATCAGCGGGGCGGCGACAGCGGCGCCGGCGACACCGGCGATCGCGATGACGCGGCTGGAGCGCTGGATGGCGGTCGGACGGCGGTGCTTGCCCTTGCCGGAAAACAGCATGGTTGATCCCCTCACCGACGCCTGCGAGGTGAGCTGTCGGGTTCGGGCCGGTTGAGTTGCCCGGCCGTGGCACGCACTGTTCGTGCGCGGCACGGCTTCACCCCAAGCCGGATCCAGCTGAACCGCTGGGCCCGGCACTTACCTTGGGTCCCCCGCTCCTGCCCACGGCGCTCGACGCGACGACTGTTCCCGTACGGCCGCTGGCAGGATTCGGCGTTGCGACAGCCGGGGCTCGCATTGGCGAGCGGTCATGACCGTAGGCACGCGATCCGGGGAATTTCAAAGACGATCAGGGCTTCTGAGACTCATCCCACACTTTCGCCAAACCAGACATTTCAACACGAAGCGTGAGCGAACTCCCGCTGCTTTTCGCCCTATTCGGCACCGACTACGAGGGTCTGACCGGGGACGATACGACCGGGGTCGGGGCCGATCTCCTGCTCGTTCAGGGCGTAGAGCCCGCGCCATCCCCCGTCGAGGTCAAGGGAGTCGGCGATGGACACGAGGGTGTCCCCGAGGCGGACGGTGTACGCGTCACCGGAGGCGTCGCCCGCCCCGCCGTCCCCGCGGGCGGCGTGACGGCCGGAGGAGGAGTCGCTGTCGCTCTCGCCGGCGGCCTCGTCCGCCGTGTCACCGCGGTGCCGGCCGGTACCGAGGGATCCGGTGTCGACCAGACCGGAATAGCCCTCACCCTGCCCGAAGTTGTCCGACTCATCACGCTTTGCCGAGTCGGCGGGCATGCTGTCGGAGTCCTGCGTGTCGTCGCCATCGACACCGGAGCCGGAAGCGGAATCGAATTCGGATGACGGATCGGACTTGTCGGACTCGCCCTTTTCGTTGCCCTTTCCGCGCCCCCCCTCCTTCGATGACTTGCCATGAGAGGGCGACTCGGCCGAGGGAGAGGATGATTCGGAAGAGTCGGACAAGTCGGTCGAATCCGACGGATTGGATGACCTCGACGAATCCGATGAACCCTGCGAGTTCGAATCGCCGTCGTCCGCCGTGCCGGTGTCGACGTCGGCCGAGTCGGAGTCCTCGTCGAGCCCGGCGATCAGACCGCAGGTCGGCCAGGCCTTGATGCCCTGGTCGTCGAGCATCTCCTCGGCGACGGCTATCTGCTGGGAGCGGCTGGCCTGGTCGGGGAAGGAGGCGTAGGCAAGACCGCCGTACTTCTCCCAGTTCGCCTGGGATATCTGGAGACCGCCGTAGTACCCGTTGCCGCTGTTCTCGCTCCAGGAGCCACCGCTCTCGCAGGTCGCGACCTGGTCCCAGGTGGTTCCGCTTGCCGCGCTCGCGCCGGTGGCGCCGAGGAGCGGGATTGCGACGGCGGAGCCGGTCACCCCGGCCGCAACGAGGAGAGCCGGAGCCTGACGGGGGCGACGGTGACGACCGTTCCCGGAGAGCATGCGGAAGCCTTTCGCAGACAGCGGGGACCAACGCGGTGCGCCTTGTGAGACGTCGCGTTGATGAGTGAACGTATCGGCAGACGATCGCTTGTCACAAGTTAATGCCGCGTAGATCACGCGTACATCACGGAGTTGAGTGCGTGTCACCTTTACGCAGGTGAGAGGGGTCATCCACGCGGCGTGAACTCGACGGGCAGCGTGCGCAGTCCACGCATGATGAGGCCGCCGCGCCACCGCAGTTCGGTCGAATCCACGGCGAGTTGCAGATCCGGGAGCCGGGTCAGGAGCGCGGCGAGAGCGGTCTGCCCCTCCAGCCGGGCCAGCGGCGCGCCGAGGCAGTAGTGGATGCCGTGGCCGTATCCGAGGTGCTGGTTGTCGCGCCGCCCGAGGTCGAGGACGTCGGGATCGGCGAACCGCTCCGGATCCCGGTCCGCGGCGGCCAGTACGACGAGGACGGGATCGCCCGCCGCGATGTCCTGCCCGCCGATGGTGAGCGGCCGGGTGGCGAACCGCCAGGTGGCGAGCTCTACGGGGCCGTCGTAGCGCAGGAGTTCCTCAACGCCCGTTTCCAGGAGCCCGCGTTCGCCGTCCGCGAGGGACTTCTCCAGACGGGCTCGCTGCTCGGGGTGCGTGAGCAGGGCGTACAGGCCGTTGCCGATCAGGTTCACGGTGGTCTCGAAACCCGCGAACAGGAGGATGAAGGCCATGGCCGCGGCCTCGTTCTCGGTGAGGTGCTCGCCGTGGTCGGAGGCCCGGATGAGGCCGGAGATGAGGTCCTCGCCGGGGCCGGGTTCGGCGGGCAGCGCCTCGCGTTTGCGGTGGATCAGCTCGGCCAGATAGCCCCGCATCTTCTTGACGGACCGCGCGACCCCGCCCCGCGGACCGCCCCCGTGACGGATCATCATGCCCGCCCAGTCCCGGAAGTCGTCCTGGTCCTCGCGGGGAACGCCGAGCAGGTCGCAGATGGCGTAGATGGGCAGCGGGAAGGCGAACTCATGGATGAGGTCGGTGCTGCCCCGGCCGGCGAACCGGTCGATGAGGCCGTCGGTGAGTTCCTGGACGCGGGGGGCGAACTCGGCGACCCGGCGGGGCGTGAAGGCCTTGCTGACCAGCCGGCGGAGCCTCGTGTGGTCCGGCGGATCGATGTTGAGGAGGTGGGTCATGAGCTCGGCCTTGCGCTCACCCGGGATACCGGTCTTGCCCTGGGCGTGGGCGGGCTCGTCGTGATGCGCCGGGTTCTTGCTGAGCCGCTGGTCGGCCAGGGCCTGCTTGGCGTCGGCGTGACGGGTGACCAGCCATGCCTCCACGCCGCTGGGCAGCCGGGTCCGGTGAACGGGGGCGTGCTCGCGCAGCCAGGCGTAGGCGGGGTAGGGGTCGGTGGCGAACTCCCAGGTGAAGAGGTCGGGGGCGGGCGGCTGGGCGGCGGGCTGGTCGGTCACTGCTCGACGGTATCCGGCGCTTCGGTGTCGGACGCCTCGGTGTCGGGCGCCTCGGTATCCGGAGCCTCGGTATCCGGCGCTTCGGTGTCCGGAGCCTCGGTGTCCGGTGTCCCGGTCCTTGGCGTACTTCCCTCGGCCGCGCGTACCGCGTCCCGGTAGGCCCGGGCCGCCGCGCGCAGCGCCGCCTCCGGGTCGGCGCCGTCCGACTCTGCGCGTATGGCCAGGGCGAGCAGTTCGTAGCCGATGCCCTCGCCGTTCGGAAGCGGTACTTCCAGTCCCGCCGTGCGGACCCGTGAGGCGAGTTTCGCCGCGAGGGCGAGGCCGGGCTGGCCGAGCGGGATGCCCTCGGTCACGGAGGTGCGCCGCTTCTCGACGGCCTTGGTGCGCAGCCAGTGCTCCTTGACCTCCTCGGGGGTGGTGGCGGTCTCGTCGCCGAAGACATGCGGGTGGCGGTGGATGAGCTTGGTGACGATGCCGCCGGCCACGTCGTCGATGGAGAAGGGGGCCTCGGGGTCCTCCTCGGCGATGCGGGCGTGGAAGACGACCTGGAGCAGGACGTCGCCCAGTTCCTCGCGCAGTTCGTCGCGGTCGCCCTCTTCGATCGCCTCGACGAGTTCGTACGCCTCCTCGATGCCGTACTTCGCCAGGCCCTTGTGGGTCTGCCGGGACGACCACGGGCACTCGGCGCGGATGCGGTCCATGACCTGGACGAGGTCGAGGAGGCGGGCGCCGGGCAGGTCGTAGGAGGCGGGGAGCAGCTCCAGCTCGGGCATGCGGACGCGGCCGGAGCCGGCGAGGCGGGCCAGACCGTCGGTCAGTGCGGGCTCACCCTCACCCGTGGCGACGACGACCACCGTCCGTCCGCCGGCGCAGACCCCTACCAGTTCCTCGGCGGTCGGGGACGCCTCGTCGACCGGTATCCCCGCCTCCCGCAGATAGGGCAGCTGCGGGTGCGTGCCGTGCGCGCACAGCACGCGGTCGGCGGCGTGCAGCGCCTGCCAGGCGGGCCAGGAGAGCAGTCCCGGCGCGACACGGTGGCTGGTGGTGAGCAGGACGATACGGCCGGGGGCGGCTTCGGGGCTGGTTGCGTTCACTCTCCGAACGTAACCCACACCACCGTCAGCTCCGCCGGTTATCCACAGGGCGGGCGATCAGGCCCGCCGTGCCGTCACGCCGTCTGCTCCGTGGCCGACGCCGTGACCTCCCGCACCCACGGTGTCTTCGCGTCGACGCGGCTGCTCTTCTCGACGTTCCAGCTGCCGTAGCGCGGGTTGAGGTCGACGTCCAGCTTCTGGGAGGCCTGGGACAGGGCCTCCCAGAAGGCGGTCTCCTGGGTGGTGGTGCCGAGCCGGGCGGCGAGTTTCTGGGCCTCCAGCTGGAGGCGGAGGTTGTCTTCGAGGCGCTGCGGCGGGATGTTGTACTGCTGCAGCCAGGCCGTCTCCAGCGCCTGGGAACCGCCGGCCTGCTGCTCCAGGCCGGTCCGCATCTGCTGGATCTCCTTGCGGGTGACGCTCACGCCCGCGTCCTGCGCGGCGCGGTGCAGCACGCGGTCGAGGACCATGCCGTGCAGGGTGTCGCGGGCGAGCGTGCCGGTCTTGGCGATGGCCTGCTCGTACTGGGCGTCGTCCGGCACCGCGGCGCGCTGGGCCTCGCGCACCTCGTTCACCCTGCTGTCCAGCTGGGCGATGGTGATGCGCTGGCCCCCGACGACGGCCGCCGCGCCGGGATGCGCGTCATTGCCGCAGGCGGTGAGCAGGGGTGCCGCGGCGGCGATCACGGCAGAGAGGACGAGCGCGGTGCGACGGCGGTGCAAGGAAGCCTCCCGAGGAGATTGTGCGACGGTGCACAAAGTCTTGCGGTGATCGATGGTAGGCAGTGACCAGGCTCTGGCCAACCCATTCGACCAACGATTCACCAGGACTTCGGGCACCACCCGCCGCGCCCCACCGGCTGCCCGGGCAGGCGTCGGCCGGTGAGGGCCTCCGGAGCGCGGTCTAGCCGCGCACCTGCCCCAGCCACTGAAGTGTCCGGCGGATCTCCAGCGCGAGCGGGTTTCCCGGCCCCTGGAGGCGTTCGACGTCGTGCAGCAGCCGGCCGAGTGTGTCGTGGGCGGCGGCGCGGTCGCCGAGGGCGAGCAGGAGGTGGCCGATGCGGCGGCGGACGTCGTGGGCGAGCTCGGGGTCGCCGGACACGTACTGGTTCTCGTAGTACGGCAGCAACGCCCGGTACGCCGCGAGCGCCGCCGCCGGTTCGCCGAGCTGTTCGAGGCACTGGGCGGCCTCGTAGCGGTAGCGCAGGGACTGCGGGTCGGCCTGGCCCGCCTCCGCGGCTCGCTCGTCGCCGAGGCGGCGCAGTTCCGGCAGCGCGCGCCGGTACTGGCCGTCGTCCATGAGCGTGGCCGCGTACTGCTTGCGCAGGGTGCGGACGACCGGGGAGTGCTCGCCGTGCTGCTCGGCCGCGGCGGGCAGGATCGCGCCGAGGATGTCGACGGCCTGGGTGATACGGCCCTCGCCGAGGAGACGCTTGACCTCGTCGACGGCCCGGGCGACGTCCGGCTTCTCCGCGACCGGGGCCACCGGGGCGGGCTGGGGCGCGGGAGTGAGGGCGCGGTCCGGCCAGGGGGCGTGCGGGCGGAGGAAGGGGCGCGTGGGATCGAGGGGCGCCCCGGTGGGGGTCCCGCGCGCGGGCAGGAGCAGCGCCAGGTGCTCGTACACCTCCTGTGCGGAGGCGGGGCGGTGCTGCGGGTCCTTGGCGAGCAGGCGCAGGACCAGCGCTTCGAGCGCCTCGGGGACCTCGGGGCGGATACGGCGCACGGGCAGCGGCGGCTCGTACAGGTGCCGGTGCAGCACGCCGAGCGCCGTCGAGCCCGCGAACGGCACGTCGCCGCTGAGCAGTTCGTGCAGGAGCACACCGAGCGCGTACAGATCCGTGTACGGGCCGACCGCGCCGCCCATCGCCTGCTCGGGCGCCATGTAGGCGGGCGAGCCGATGGGCGTGCCGGTGTGCGTGAGCCGGGTGGTGTCGGCATCCATGACGGAGGCGACACCGAGGTCGAGGACGGTGACCGTGCCGTCCTGCTTCACCATCACATTGCGCGGCTTGAGGTCGCGGTGGACGATCGGCACGGCGTGCACGGCGCTCAGCACGGCGCACAGTTGCGCGGCCACCGCGACGGCCCACTGCCACGGGTACGGGTCGTGCTCGGCGAGGTGGTCGGAAAGGTCGGCGCCGTCGACGTACTGCATGACGAGGAACAGTTCCTCGCCCTCGCTGCCCGCGTCGTGCACCGTGACCAGGCCGGGGTGGTCGACCTGTGCGGTGACCCGGCACTCGCGCATGAAGCGGCGGCGCAGTTCGTCGGCCTCCTGGCCCGCCACCTTGTCGGGACGCAGCAGCTTCACCGCCACCCGCCGGTCGAGCCGTTGGTCGTACGCCGTCCAGACCTGGCCCATGCCGCCCTGCCCGATGAGCGTGGACAGTTCATAACGGCCGGCGACCACACGCCCTGTCGCCCCGGTCACCTTCCGCCCTCGTGGTTGCCGTCGTGCTTGCGCAGGTAGTCACTGAGTTCGTCGAGCTCGGCACGCACCTGGTCGATACGTGCGGGCGCCGGACGCTGGGGCGGCGGCGGGGTCTGCGCAGGCGGCTGCGGCACCGGTGCGTGGGGGATGGGTGTCTGGGGGATCGGTGTCTGGGCCATCGGGGGCGGGGTGTTCAGGGTCGGGGGCCGGGTCGTGGTGGTGTACGGCGGCGCACCCTGCGGATAGCCGTACGCCGGCGCGTGCGGGCCTGCCACCGCGAACGCGAGCTGCTGGTAGTGACGTATCTCCGCTGCGAGGTAGTAGGAGATCCCGATGACGATGGTGCCCAGGATCAGCACGAGGCCGATCCAGCCGCCGGCGGTGTGTATCTCGTCGCCGGATTCCGAACCGAGCAGGTAGAGGCCGAGGATCTCGGACACGACCGAGGCGGCGAACAGCCCCCAGTCGAGCCTCCTCCGGGTCACGATGGCCAGGCGCAGCATCATCGTCCAGGCCAGCATGCCGAAGCTGCACACCGAGATCACCACGAACATCACACGCAGGAAGACCAGCACCCCGCTCGACGGGGGCTGCTTCGCCGGCTGTGTGTAGCCGTGGCCTTGCATGGCTGCTCCTGTTGCCTGAAGTGGGCGTACGGGTCGGCCGGCGCTGTCCCGCCGGGGGGGCGGCAACGACGGTCGTGCGATTGTCGCTTCGAGCGTATAGGCCGACACGGACAAGTGGTCCCGGGTTGTACCGGATCGTTGTCGTGCTGATCACTTCGTACGACGTCGCAGGTGCCGTCGCCGTTGCCCACCCGGACGGGGGACGGGCCGGGTCGCCTCAGTCGGGGGCGACCGTCCCGTCCGTCAGGCCGTCGTACATCCCGCGTACGAGGTGCTCGCCGAGGCGGCCCGCGTGGCGCAGCGCCCGCTCGAACTCGTCGAGTGCGCGGAAACGCGCGCCGTAGCGCCGCTGTTCGTCCAGCGGGAGCCGGGGCAGCTGGAGGCGGCGCACATCGAGACGGGTGGCGGTGGACGCGTAGCTGCTGGCCTGGCGGTTGTTGGCGGTGCCGCGCAGGAAGCCGGCGAGGAACCATGCGTCGAGCGCCGAGGGATCGGGGCGCAGGAGAACAAGGTTGCGCCCCAGGGCGGCGCCCGCGGTCGCCCCGCCGATCACGCGCGAGACCGCGCCTCCGCCGAGCACCGGGACGACGACGTCGCCCGGCTCGGTGAGCACGGCCTCCTCGTCGCTCTCGGGAAGCGTGCCGGAGGGTTCCGTTCCGGCGAGGACGTCGCTGTCGGTGAGTACGGGTACGCGCGCGTGGCCGCCGTTTCCGCCGGCGCGCAGCACCAGGGCGCCCCCGCGGGCGAGTTCGCCGACGGTGGTGAGCGGCCAGCGGGCGGGCTGTGCGGCGTCCGCGGGCGGCGGCGTGAGGCCGCCGACCAGGCGCAGGGTGTCGCCCAGGCGTTCGCGCACGGCCGTGAGCTGTTCGGCGCCGTCGGCCGCCGTGGCGGGCGGGAGATGTCGGGCCGGGGCGAGGTCCACGTCGTCGTCGAGGAGGTCGATGACGGGCACCGAGCGGGCGAGACCGGGCTGTTCGTCGAGGCGGCCGGCGCGGTCGAAGGGCCGCCATGCGTCGAGGACGGCGTCCCGCACGGCCCGCCAGTCGGGCCCGCCGCGTCCCTCGGTGGCGAACTGCCCCGCGTCGACGAGCAGCAGCTCGGGCTGCGTGTCCGCCTTCTCGGGCCGGCGCAGCACCCACAGGTGCAGCGGGATGTTGTACGGGGGCGCGGCGCCGACGGGCAGGGCGATGACGGCGCGCAGGGCGCCGCGGCGCAGCAGGTCGGCGCGGATACGGCGGCCGGAGCGGCGGGAGGCGGCGGCGGGCGGCATGAGCAGCACGGCCGTGCCGCCGTCCTGAAGACGGGCGAGCGCGTGCTGCACCCAGGCCAGCTCGGACTCGTTGCGGGCCGGGAAGCCGTACTCCCAGCGGGGGTCGTAGGCGAGTTCGTCATGGCCCCAGTTGCGCTCGTTGAACGGCGGGTGGCACAGGACGGCCTCGGCGCGCAGCTGCGGGTAGGCGTCGGCACGCAGGGTGTCGCCGGTGGCGCCGCGCACGGTGCCGGGGGCGTGCAGTGCGAGCCGGAGCGCGGTGAGCGCGGCGAGGTCGGGGGCGCTGTCCTGGGCGTACAGCTCCTGGCCTTGGTGGGGGGTGACGGCGCTCAGGAGGGCGCCGGTGCCGCAGGCCGGGTCGAGGACCGTGCGGGCGGGGCCGGCCAGGTCGGCCATGAGTCCGGCGAGTTCGGCGGGGGTGAGCGTGTACTGGCGCGGGTTGGCGTCGAGATGCCGGCCGAGCAGGAACTCGAAGGTCCTGCGGGCGCCCAGCTCGGCGGCGAGTTCGGCGGTGCCGCGCAGGAGGGGGGCGGAGGGGAGCAGTTCGGGGCCGGTGGGGGTGTGAACAGCCGAGGTCGCGTGTGTGGCTGGTGGAGTGTTCACAGCGGCGGGTTTGTCCCCGCCGGGTGCGCGGTGTACTGCCGACGGGGTGTTCACAGCATGCGCGCCGTTCACAGCGGATGCTCCGCGCGCGGCAGGTCCCCTGTGAACACCCCGGCCGCCGCGAGCCCGCACCCCTGCCCCCGCACCGAAGCGCGGGGTCAGCACGCTCTCCAGCGCGGCGGGCAGCATTGCGGCGAGACGCTCGTCGGAGCCGGCGCTCAGCTCCAGCCAGTCCGTGGGGCGGTCATGGATGAGCAGCAGAACGCAGCCGGCGTGCGTGAGGGCGGTGACCGGACCCTCGGGGTGCCCGGCAAGCTGCTGCCAGACGCGTTCACGCAGCGGGACTTCGGCGAGTTTGCCCTGGCGGCGCAGCCAGGACTCGACCTCGGCGAGCGCGAAGGACGGGCTGGTCTCGGTGCCCCCGACCGGCTTGGGGAAGTCGGCGTGCCGGCGGCGCCAGTTGCTGACGGCGGCGCGGCCGACACCGGCGAGCCGTGCGATTCCGGCGGCGGTCACCTCTGTCGCGTTGTCCTGCACGCGCCCCGCTCCCCTCGTCCCGTGTGTGGCGTCGAGCATACCGGCGCACTCAGTATCTACCCATTCACGGTCGTGTACATCCGCGATCCCGTGAACAGTGTTGACTCGGTTCACAAGCTCTGCTCTTATTGACCCAGCGAACGAGCGGGCCGGCGAACAGCGGCGTCCGCCGCGTCGGGGGGCGACGTCAAGCCCCTCGGTGCCCGGCCGCAGAACCGTCCCCAACTCACGTCAACCCACTCTCACGTCAACCCACCGCATCCTCATCTCCCTCAAGGACTTCCCATGCGTCGCACCGCACTTGCCGCTCTCTGCCTCGCCGCCGCGGCCACCACGGGACTCACCGGCTGCCTGTCCGGCCAGGACAACGCGGACAGCTCACCCGGCAAGTCGAACAAGCCGAGCCGGAAGGCCGAGCCCTTCGCCGGACTGACCGGCAGCGAGATAGCCGACCGCGCCGTGAACGCCACCACCGGCGCCTCTTCGCTGCGGATGAAGGGCGATGTCGCCGACGACGAGAGCGGCGGCACGATCCGGATCGACATGGCCCTGAACAAGAAGGGCGAATGCGCCGGCACCATGAGCATGGGCGGCGAGGGCCAGGCCGAGTTGATCAAGACCGGCGACACCGTCTACATGAAGTACGACGAGGAGTTCCTGCGCGAGCAGAGCAAGGGCGAGCCCAAGGCGGACGTCGACGCCGCCGTGGCCCTGCTGGCCGGCAAGTGGACCAAGATGTCCGCGACCGGCAAGGACGCCGAGGACATCGCGGGCTTCTGCGACCTGGACACGGTGCTCGGCGACGCCGAGGACGTGAACTCGGACGCGACCCGCGGCAGGACCACCACCGTGGACGGCACGCCCGCGATCGTCCTGAACGAGAAGGACGGGAAGGACCGTTACACGCTGTACGTCGCCACCGAGGGCGAGCCGTATCTGCTGCGGGTCGACGACAGGTCCGCGAAGGCCCCGGCCTCTCTCACCTTCAGCGACTACGACAAGCCGGTGCCGGCGCAGAAGCCCAGCGGCGACATTCTGGACCTGGACGCGCTGTCCGGCTGAGCCGCCCGATCCTCCTGCGAAGCTCGCGGCCGAGGTCAGTCCGCGTGGAACCGTGCCGGTGCCTCGGTCGGGTTGCCGCCGGTCGGCAGCTTCAGCCCGGGGCAGCCGGAGAGGACCTTCTTCATCGCGGCCCCCTCGGCGGCGGTGACCCACAGGCCGTACTTCTTCTTGACCGCGACCTGGGCGGCGACATACGTGCACCGGTACGCCTTGTTCGGCGGCAGCCAGGTCGCCGTGTCACCGTCACCCTTGCCGCGGTTGGTGCCCGCGTCGACGGCGAGGAGGTTGAGGGGGTCGTTGGCCAGGGCTATGCGCTTGCCCGCGTCCCACTGTTGGGCGCCCTTCTGCCAGGCGTCCGAGAGGGCGACGATGTGGTCGATGTCGACCTGGCTGCGGCCGCGTACGAACGTCACGTCCTGGCCGGTGTAGGGGTCGGGGTCGAGCGTCCCGGAGGCGACCTTGCAGCGGCCGTCGCTGAACCTCACCTGCTCCAGGTCGCGTTTGAGGATGTCGTCCCGGGTGTCGCACCGATTGGAGTCGGTGTCGGCCCAGGGTGTGCCGAACCTGTCGCGGTCGTAGCCCGTCCTGGGCGCCCGGCCCTTCACCGGCAGCGACTCGGCGGCGGCGAGGGCGGGGCCCCCGCCCGCTGTCTCCTCCGGCCCCGCGGATCCCGTGCTCTCCGGTATGCAGCCCGTCACGGCGAACACCAGCACCACGGCGGCCATCGCCCCGCCGCCCCTCGCACGCGTCATGGCACGTCCCCCCTTCCACATCAAGGATTCACCCCGTGCCGATCTCCAGCGTCGTCTCCGAGGGCAGCAGGCCGAAGGACAGTACCGCGACCCGGAACTCACCGAGCAGTCCGGCGAGGCGGGCGGTGTCCCATGACCACGTTCCCCCCGTCGCAGGCCTCGCCGGGCTCCGTGCGCCGACGCCCCGTCAGGACCCCAGGATCGACGCCAGGAACTCCCCTACCCAGCCCAGCAGTTCGCGTCCGACCAGTGGCTTGCCGCCCACCTTCGCGGTCTTCGGGCGGGGGACCAGGACCTGGTGCACCGCCGGCTTGATGACGGACCCCGGGTACAGGCGCTTCACCCGCAGTTCCTGGGACTCCCGCAACCCCACCGGCGCGAAGCGGATGTTGTTGCCCTGGAGCACGATCTCGCCGACACCGCACGCCCGCGCGAGCATGCGCAGGCCCGCCACCAGGAGCAGGTTCTCCACGGGCTCGGGCAACTTGCCGTAGCGGTCGACGAGTTCCTCGCGTACGGCCTTGATGTCCTCCTCCGTGTTGGCGGAGGCGATGGACCGGTAGGCCTGGAGGCGCAGGCGTTCGCCGGGCGCGTAGTCGTGCGGGACGTGCGCGTCGACCGGGAGCTCGATCTTGACCTCGAGCGGCGGTTCCTCCTCCACGCCGCCCTCCAGGGAGGCACGGTAGTCGGCGACGGCCTCGCCGACCATCCGTACGTACAGGTCGAAGCCGACGCCCGCGATGTGCCCGGACTGCTCGCCGCCGAGCAGATTGCCGGCGCCGCGGATCTCCAGGTCCTTCATCGCCACGTACATGCCCGCGCCCATCTCCGTGTGCTGGGCGATGGTCGCAAGGCGCTCGTGGGCGGTCTCCGTCAGCGGCTTCTCCGGCGGGTAGAGGAAGTAGGCGTAGCCGCGTTCCCTGCCGCGTCCGACCCGGCCGCGCAGCTGGTGCAGCTGGGAGAGGCCGAAGTTGTCGCCCCGCTCGACGATCAGCGTGTTCGCGTTGGAGATGTCGATGCCGGACTCGACGATCGTCGTGGAGACGAGGACGTCGTACTTCTTCTCCCAGAAGTCGACGACCACCTGCTCCAGGACCTGCTCCGACATCTGGCCGTGGGCGGTGGCGATCCGTGCCTCCGGGACGATCTCGCGCAGCCGGGCCGCCGCGCGGTCGATCGACTCGACGCGGTTGTGGATGTAGAAGACCTGGCCCTCGCGCAGCAGTTCGCGGCGGATGGCCGCGCCGATCTGCTTCTCCTCGTACGGGCCGACGAAGGTGAGCACCGGGTGGCGCTCCTCCGGCGGGGTGGTGATCGTCGACATCTCACGGATGCCGGTGACCGCCATCTCCAGGGTCCTCGGGATCGGCGTCGCGGACATGGTCAGGACGTCGACGTTGGCGCGCAGCTTCTTCAGCTGCTCCTTGTGCTCGACGCCGAAGCGCTGCTCCTCGTCGACGATGACCAGGCCGAGGTCCTTGAACTTCGTCTCGGCGGAGAACAGGCGGTGCGTGCCGATGACGACGTCCACCGAGCCCTCCCGCAGGCCCTCCAGGACGGCCTTGGCCTCGGTGTCGGTCTGGAAGCGGGACAGCGCCCGCACGTTCACCGGGAACTGCGAGTAGCGCTCGGAGAACGTGCCGAAATGCTGCTGCACCAGCAGGGTCGTGGGGACCAGGACGGCCGCCTGCTTGCCGTCCTGTACGGCCTTGAAGGCGGCGCGGACCGCGATCTCCGTCTTGCCGTAGCCGACGTCACCGCAGATCAGGCGGTCCATCGGGACCGTCTTCTCCATGTCGTCCTTGACCTCGGCGATGGTGGTGAGCTGGTCCGGGGTCTCGGCGTAGGGGAAGGCGTCCTCCAGCTCGCGCTGCCAGGGCGTGTCGGTGCCGAAGGCATGGCCGGGCGCCGCCATCCGCGCGCTGTACAGCTTGATCAGGTCGGCGGCGATCTCCTTGACGGCCTTCTTCGCGCGGGCCTTCGTCTTCGTCCAGTCGGCGCCGCCGAGGCGGTGCAGGGTGGGGGCCTCGCCACCGACGTACTTGGTGATCTGCTCCAGCTGGTCGGTGGGGATGTAGAGGCGGTCGCCGGGCTGGCCGCGCTTGGCGGGGGCGTACTCCACGACCAGGTACTCGCGGGTCGCGCCCTGGACGGTGCGCTGCACCATCTCGATGTAGCGGCCGACGCCGTGCTGTTCGTGGACGATGTAGTCGCCGGTCTCCAGCGTGAGCGGGTCGATGGTCTTGCGGCGGCGGGCGGGCATCCGCGCGCCGTCCTTGCCGGCCGCCTTCTGGCCGGAGAGGTCGGTCTCGGTCAGGACGGCGAGCTTCAGCGCCGGGTCGACGAAGCCGTAGTCGATCGAGCCGCACGCCACGTGCACGACGGACGGGGTCAGCGAGGCGAGGTCCGCGTCGAGGCGGGCCGCGATGCCTTCGCCGCCGAGCACCTCGACCGTGCGGGCCGCGGGGCCGTGGCCCTCGGTGACGTACACCGCGCGCCAGCCGTCGGCGAGCCAGCCCT
Organism: Streptomyces luteolifulvus; assembly: GCF_008806595.1. Classification (GTDB taxonomy): domain Bacteria; phylum Actinomycetota; class Actinomycetes; order Streptomycetales; family Streptomycetaceae; genus Streptomyces; species Streptomyces luteolifulvus. The sequence continues at coordinate 103,453 of NZ_VZRB01000017.1, forward strand.
TGGTGTCGGCCAGCGCCTTCGCCGTGTCGCCGCGGTAGCTCTCGGGGGCGTGCATGCCGAGCTTGAGGGTGTCCGCGGACAGTTCCTCGTCCGCGGCGAACGGCGACACCGACCACCACATCATGTCCAGCTCGCGGGCCCGGTCGCGCACGTCGGCGATGGACCACAGGGAGGCCGCGCCGACGTCGATGGGCGCCTCGCCGCCGCCGGCCGTGGCCGCCCAGGAGGCCTGCAGGAACTCCTGGCTCGTCGCGACGAGATCGGACGCACGCGTGCGTACCCGCTCCGGATCGCATACGACGGCCATGGCGTCCTTGGGCAGGATGTCGAGCAGCAGCTCCATGTCGTCGACGAGGACGGGCGCGAGCGACTCCATGCCCTCCACGGCGATGCCCTCGGCGATCTTGCCGAGCAGTTCGCCGAGCTCGGGGTGCGCCTCGGCGAGGGCACGCGCGCGGGTGCGGACGTCCTCGGTGAGCAGCAGTTCACGGCAGGGCGGGGCCCACAGTCCGTGCTCAGCGATCTCCAGAGAGCGCTGGTCGGCCACCTTGAAGTAGCGGATCTCCTCGACGTCGTCGCCCCAGAACTCGATGCGCAGGGGGTGTTCCTCGGTGGGCGGAAAGACATCGAGGATGCCGCCTCGTACGGCGAACTCGCCGCGCTTCTCGACGAGCTCCACGCGCGCGTACGCGGCGGCCGCAAGGGCCTCCACGGTCTCGTTCAGGTCGGCGGTCCGTCCGGTGCGCAGGGCCACGGGTTCCAGGTCGCCGAGGCCCTTGACCTGCGGCTGGAGCACGGACCGTACGGGCGCTACGACGACGGAGACCGGGCCGGTCTCCGGGTCGTCGGAGCTGGGGTGGGCGAGGCGGCGCAGCACGGCGAGGCGGCGGCCGACGGTGTCGCTGCGGGGGCTGAGGCGCTCGTGCGGGAGGGTTTCCCAGGCCGGGTACTCGACCACGCCCTCGGGCGGGAGCAGGGAGCGCAGGGCCGCGGCCAGGTCCTCGGCCTCGCGGCCGGTCGCCGTCACCGCGAGCACGGTGCGGGCGCTCTCGCGGGCGAGGGCGGCGACCGCGAAGGGGCGGGCCGCGGGCGGGCCGACCAGGTCGACGTGCATGCGGTTGCCGTCGGCGGCCGCGGCGATGGCTTCCGCGAGGGCGGTGTCCTTGACGACGGCGTCGAGCAGACCGTGCAGGCTCATTCGGAGGCGGCTTTCGTCGGGGTGGGCAACACGAATCGCCCGACACGCGCGCGGGCCGGGGGCTTCCAGCCTACGACGGCGGGGTGCGTGCCCGGTGCGGATGCGGGCCCCCGGGGCTCCGTCCCCTGAACCCCCGTCCCCTGGACCCCCTCCCCTGGACCCCCGACTGTGCCCGCCCGCCTCGGTCCGCCAAGAAGCGGAGCCCGAAAGACAGCGGTCGGCCCGGGCCGGAGAGTCTCCCCGGCCCGTCCCGGAGAGGCCGCCGGCGCCCCAGCCCCCCGGCCTCCACGTCCCCCAGGGGCTCCCTCGGCCCCGTTCTGCGGACTCGGCCGGGCCAGGACGCAGGCCCGAGGACACGGCGAGCCCCGGCACAGCGGCGAGCCCCGGCGCCGAGCAGCCCCCCGTGGCTTCTCGGTGCCGGGGCTCGCCGCCCCCCGTCGGCTACTCCGTGGCGATCGCGTTCAGGACGTTCATCCGGCCCGCCCGGAACGCCGGGACCAGTGCCGCGAACAGGCCCACGAACGCCGAGCCGATGAAGACCGCGGTGATCGTCGGCCAGGGGATGTCCAGGACGTTCAGGCCCTCCAGGGCGAGCAGCTTCTGGGCCGTCGCGCCCCAGCCCATTCCCAGGCCCAGGCCGAGCAGCGCGCCGAACAGGGCGATGACCACGGACTCCATGCGGATCATCCGGCGCAGCTGGCGCCGCGACAGCCCGATCGCGCGCATCAGGCCGATCTCCCGCGTCCGCTCGACCACCGACAGCGCCAGGGTGTTCACCACACCCAGGACCGCCACGATGATCGCCAGGGCCAGCAGGCCGTAGACCATGTTCAGCAGCTGTCCGACCTGGTCCTTCAGTTCCTGCTTGTAGTCGGTCTGGTCACGGACCTGGTACTGCGGGTACGGGTCCAGCACCTTCTTCAGGGCCGCGTACGCCTGCTCCTGCTCGCCGTCCTTGGCCTCGGCGAACATCATCGTGTTCGGCGGGACCTGGCCGGCCGGCACGTACTTCCGCATCGTGTCGATGCTGATGTAGCGGGCGCCCTGGTCGAGGGCGGTGTCGTCGTCGGTGATGGCGGCGACCTTCAGCTTCGCCGTCTCGCCGCCCTGGAACGCAACCGTGAGGGTGTCTCCGACGTGCACGCCGTGCTTCTTGGCGTAGTCGGAGCCGACCGACATGGCGTCGTTGCCGTAGGCGGCGGAGAGCGTGCCGGCCGTGGTCGCCCGGCGCAGGTCGTCGGCGTACGTCGGGTCCGCGGCCGTGACGCCGGAGCCGTCGGTCCTGCCGTCGGGGGAGGTGAGCGTGGCCTTGAGCTCCTTGTAACGGGTGACGTGGGCGAGGCCCGGCGACCGCTGCATCGCCTTCTCGGCCTGCGGCACGATCCGCTGGTTGCCCTGGACGATGAAGTCCGCGCCGACGGACTTGTCGAGCTCGCTGGTGGCCGAGGCGACCATCGAGGAGCCGACGACCGACAGACAGGCCACCAGGGCGAGGCCGATCATGAGGGCGGCGCCCGTCGCGCCGGTGCGGCGCGGGTTGCGCAGGGCGTTGCGCTCGGCGAGACGGCCCACCGGACCGAAGGCCCGCAGCAGCACCGCGCTGATCACCCGTACGACCCCGCCGGCCAGCAGCGGGCCGATGACGACGAAGCCGATCAGGGTCAGCACCACGCCCGCGCCCAGCATCAACGAGCCGTCCGTCGCCTTGTCCGCCGTGGCGGCCGTGTAGAGGGCGAATCCGCCCGCGGCCGACAGGACGAGGCCGATCAGCCCGCGCAGCAGGCCGGCCCTGCCGTCGGCCGGGGTGCCGGCGTCGCGCAGTGCGGCCATCGGGGAGACCCGGCCGGCGCGGCGGGCCGGCAGATAGGCGGCGAGGACGGTGACCACGACGCCGAGCAGGACACCGGCGACGGGCGTCGTCACCTTCACGGTGAGGTCGTCGGTGGAGAGGTTCATGCCGGCCATCGACATGAGCTTCATCAGGCCGATCGCGATGCCCACGCCGGCGGCGACGCCCAGGATCGAGCCGATGACGCCGAGCAGCAGCGCCTCCACGAGCACGGACCGGTTGACCTGCTTGCGGGACGAGCCGATCGCCCGCATCAGGCCGATCTCCCGGGTCCGCTGGGCGACCAGCATGGAGAAGGTGTTGATGATCAGGAAGATGCCGACCAGGAACGCGATCCCGGCGAAGCCGAGCATGGCGTACTTGATGACGTTCATGAACTCGCCGACATCCTTGCGGTTCTCGTCGGCGTTCTCCTTGGCCGTCTGGATCTTGTACGTGCCGTCCAGGGTCCGGGTGACGTTCTGCTTGAGCTGTGCGTCGCCGACACCGGAGGCGGCGGTGACGTAGATCTGGGTGAACCGGCCGGTGGCGCCGAGGAGTTCGCGCTGAGCGGTCGGGGTGTCGAAGAAGACGATCGCGGCGCCGGGGTTGGTCACCTTGAAGGTGGCGATGCCGACGATCCTGGCCTTGAAGTCACCGGCGACGGAGATCGTGCGCAGTTCGTCGCCGAGTTCGAGGTGGTGCTTGTCGGCGGTGTCGGCGTCGACCATGAGCTCGGTCGGCCCGCGCGGGGCGTGACCGGAGGTGATCTCCATCGAACGCGCGTCGTTCTTCGTCCAGTTGCCGGCGATGGTCGGGGCGCCGTTGCTGGATCCCATGTTCTTGTTGTCGTGGTCGACGACGGTCACCGCCGTCGAACCGACCGCGCCCTCCGCGGACTTGACGCCGTCCGCCTTCTCCACCTGCGTCAGGGTGGACGCGGGCAGGGACTCGGGCTTGCCGTTCTGCGGGGTGTCGTCGGGCTTGGCCGCCTTGGGAGAGACGGTGACGTCGGACGCGGTCGTCGCGAAGAGCTTGTCGAACGTGGTGTTCATGGTGTCGGTGAACACGAGCGTCCCGCACACGAAGGCCACCGACAGCAGCACGGCGACGGCCGAGAGGGCCATGCGCCCCTTGTGCGCGAAGAAGTTGCGCAGGGAGGTCTTCACGACGGTCATGACGTACGCCCCCGGGCGTCGAAGTCCTTCATGCGGTCGAGGACGGTGTCGGCGGTCGGCCTGTACATCTCGTCGACGATCCGGCCGTCGGCGAGGTACAGCACGCGGTCCGCGTAGGAGGCGGCCACCGGGTCGTGGGTGACCATCACGATGGTCTGGCCGAGTTCGTCCACGGACCGGCGCAGGAAGCCCAGGACCTCGGCGCCGGCGCGCGAGTCGAGGTTTCCGGTGGGCTCGTCGCCGAAGATGATCTCGGGGCGGGCCGCCAGGGCACGGGCCACGGCGACGCGCTGCTGCTGGCCGCCGGAGAGCTGGGCGGGCCGGTGCCTGAGCCGTCCGGCGAGGCCGACGGTCTCCACGACCCGGTCCAGCCAGGCCTTGTCCGGCTTCCGTCCCGCGATGTCCATGGGCAGCGTGATGTTCTCGAGCGCGTTCAGCGTCGGCAGCAGGTTGAACGCCTGGAAGATGAAGCCGATCCGGTCCCGGCGCAGCTGGGTGAGCTTCTTGTCCTTCAGCCCGGTGATCTCGGTCTCGTCCAGGTAGATCTTTCCGCCGGTGACGGTGTCGAGCCCGGCAAGGCAGTGCATCAGCGTGGACTTGCCGGACCCCGAGGGGCCCATGATCGCGGTGAACTGTCCGCGGGCGATGTCCACGTCGACGTGGTCGAGGGCGACGACACGGGTCTCGCCGGACCCGTACGCCTTGACGACCTGCCGCGCCCGCGCGGCAACGGCCGTACGCCCTCCAGTGCCCCCGTGCCTGGTGATGGTCACAGCCGATGTCACGGTATGTCTCCTAAGTCGGTCAGCAAATGGAGTGTGCGTGGCTGCTGCTGGTGCGCAGTCGTGTGAAGCGGTACGTCGATGAGTCTGGTCCGTGGAGGGGGTCGGGCGCGCTGGTGCCCGGCGCAGTCTTCTGCTGGGGAAAACCCCACCCCCGCGGGTCAGGTACACCGCCCGTCAGCGGCGTAAAGCCAGGTTAGGAACGGCATGAGCCGCTTCTCGTCCTCCGGCGGTACGAACCCGCCCCGAGCCGTAGTACGGAGGTACCCCTAGGGGCAGTCCACCGCCGGGTGGAGCCGTTCTCGGGGTCCGCTCCACCCTCCGGTGCACCGAGGCTCCACCCTCCCGCGACGTGAGGGTCAAGTGGGACAGTGTCCCGGCAGATAGATGCAGGGGGAAAGGAATCCGCGTGGACGACACAAGACCCGCGATACGGGAGGCCGCCCGCCGCACCGCGCCCGACCGGCGCGGTGCCGTCGTCGCCGCCCTGATGCTGGCGATGGCGCTGGCGGCCCTCGACTCCACCGTCGTGTCCACGGCCGTCCCCCAGATCGTCGGCGACCTGGGCGGCTTCTCCGTCTTCTCCTGGCTCTTCTCCGGCTATTTGCTCGCCGTGACGGTCACCCTCCCCGTGTACGGCAAACTCTCCGACACCTTCGGCCGCAAACCGGTGCTGATCACGGGCGCGGCCGTGTTCCTGCTCGGCTCCCTGCTGTGCGCCGTGGCCTGGAACATGGGGGCGCTGATCGCCTTCCGTGTGGTGCAGGGGCTGGGCGGCGGGGCGCTGCAGGGCACGGTGCAGACACTCGCCGCGGATCTGTACCCGCTGAAGGAGCGCCCGCGGATCCAGTCCAGGCTGTCCACCGTGTGGGCGGTGTCGGCGGTCGCCGGGCCGGGCCTCGGCGGAGTGCTGGCGGCGTACGCCGACTGGCGCTGGATCTTCCTGGTGAACCTGCCGATCGGCGCGGTCGCACTCTGGCTGGTCGTCAAGTACCTGCACGAGCCGGAGCGGGAGACCTCCGGCCCTCGCCCGCGCATCGACTGGGCGGGCGCGCTCGCGGTGTTCGCGTGCGGCGGCGTCCTGATCACGGCCCTGGTGCAGGGCGGGGTGGCCTGGCCCTGGCTGTCGGCACCCTCAATCGGCTTGTTCGGTACGGGACTTGCGCTGGCGGCGCTGGTGGTCGTGGTCGAGCGCCGGGCGGCCGAGCCGATCATCCCGGGGTGGGTGTGGCGCCGTCGTACGATCGCCGCGGTCAATCTCGCGCTCGGCGCGCTGGGGCTGCTGATGGTGGCACCGGCGGTCTTCCTGCCGACGTACGCCCAGTCGGTGCTGGGACTCGCGCCGGTGGCCGCCGGGTTCGTGCTGTCCGTGTGGACGCTGAGCTGGCCGGTGTCGGCCGCGCTCAGCCAGCATGTGTACCGGCGGATCGGCTTCCGCAACACGGCCATGCTGGGCATCGGCCTGGCGGCCCTGATCCTGCTCGCGTTCCCCTTCCTGCCCTATCCGGGCCGGGCGTGGCAGCCGGCGCTGCTGATGCTGCTGCTGGGCGCGGCGCTCGGGCTGTTCCAACTCCCGCTGATCGTCGGTGTGCAGTCGACGGTGGAGTGGGCGGAGCGCGGCACGACGACCGCGTCCGTGCTGTTCTGCCGCCAGACCGGCCAGACCATCGGCGCGTCGGTGTTCGGCGCGATCGCCAACGGGGTGCTGGCCACGCGGCTCGGCGGTGCGAGCGACCTGGACTCGGTGACCCGGGCGCTGGATGCCGGCACGGCCCCGGAGCCGACCCGCAGGGCGATCGCGGACGCGGTGCACGCGGTCTATCTGGGGGCGTCGTGCGCGGCGGCGCTGGCGTTCCTGGTACTGCTGTTCGTGGCGCCGCGACGGTTTCCGTTGCTTAAGGAAGACGGACAGTGACCTCGGGTTCGGCCGATGACGGGCGCTTCATCGGCGCGGTGTGATGCGGGCGGCGACCGGCAGATGGTCGCTGCCTGACTGGCTGGCGCAAGTCGAGCTACAGCGGCGGCAGCAGCGGCTCGTGCCTCGAAGTAAACGACGCCGCCCGCCGCACTCACGTCCCCGTCCGCGACAGCAAGACCCCACCGGCCCGGCGATCATCCTCTCGGCCCCCGCCTGGCAGACCTTCGTCACCTCTCTCGGTCGAACCAGGCCGTCGCCTCCGGCAGGAACAGCAGCACGACGGCGGGCACCCCGAGCACGATCCGCAACGCGGCCTCCACCAACTCCCCGGATGTCGCCGCACCGAACACCTGGCGGAACGACGGCAAAATAATGAACACCATCAGCACGATGGTCGTGAGCCGCACCCCACCCCGCGCACTGCCGTCGAACGTCAGGGCAAGAAGCGCGCACACCCAGACGAAGAGCCATGGTCCGATCAACTGGCCCATGCCGTAGGCCGTCAGCCCGTCCTCCAGCGCGAGCACGACGACCATGCCTGCGAACGCCAGCCCGAACAGCAGCAGTTGAACCGCTCGCACCTGCCGGGGCATCACGGCGTCACGTGTGTCGTTCATCTGATTCCTTCTTTGACAGGCCGCGGGTTCCCTCGGAATTCGTGATCCGACGGAGCCCGCCCCACGGGGACGTGAAAGTGCCACTGATCACACGCTGCTCACAGCCCGGTTAACGGCGGTAACACCCCAGGTCAGACATGGTTCGACGAAGTAAGCGCATACCGACCGCTCAGTTTGGCCAAAACCTCGCGAACGCTTCTACCACCGAGTAGCGTGCGTGACCCCGAACGTCCCACCCCCCACCTCCCTGCGGTCCGCCGCACCGGACCCGAGCCACGCAAGGAGTACCGGGATGTCCTACGACCCCTATGCGTCGTACCCGTATCCACAGCATCCGCACTACCCCCAACACCCCCCGTATCCCTCGCCGTATCCCCCGCGCACCGCGCACCCGCCCTCCCTCACCTACCCGTGGCGGCCGCCCGCCCCGCCCGAGCCGGAGCCGAGGCGAACCCCCTCGCATCCTCCCCTCGGTCACCACAGCGACCTGCGCATCCTGCGCAACGCATACCGGTGGCAGCGGCGCGTGGCCACGCTCACCGCGCTCGGCTACTTCACGCTGTTCCTGATCCTGTCCGCGTTCGCGCCGTCGTTCATGACCACCACCGTCACCGACGGCCTGCCCACGGGCCTGCTGCTGGCCCTGCTCCAACTGCCCGTGACCTGGGTGGCGATCCTCCTGTACGAGCACACGGCGCGCGGCCTCGTCGACCCGATCGCGGACCGCATCCGCAAGCAGTCCGAACTCGACGCCAAGCGGGCGGCGGTGAGGCGATGACCGGCTTCAGCGACTCGTCGCAGGCGATGTCCCTGGTGGCGTTCTCCGCCGTCGCCACCATCACGCTGCTGCTGTGCGTGATGACGGGCCCCGACCGCGACGACCTCGACGAGTTCTACACCGGCTACGGCTCCCTGTCCCCCATGCGCAACGGCCTCGCCATCGGCGGGGACTACATCTCGGCCGCGACCGTGCTCGGCACCGGCGGGGTGATCGCCCTGTGCGGCTACGACGGGGTCGTCCTCGCCCTCAGCACGGCCCTGTCGCTGATGCTGCTGATGTTCCTGCTGGCCGAACCCCTGCGCAACGCGGGCCGGTTCACCATGGGCGACGCGCTGGCACGGCGGATGCCGGGACGCTCCGTACGGATCGCCGCCTGCGCGGTGACCCTCGCCACGCTGCTGCCGCTGATGCTGGTACAGCTCGCCGGCACCGGCCAGTTGCTGGCGTTCATCCTCGGCTTCTCCGCCGACTCGCTGAAGACGGGCTGCATCATCGGCCTCGGCGCGCTGATGATCAGCTACGCGGCGATCGGCGGCATGAAGGGCACCGCCCTCATCCAGATCCTCAAGATCGTGATGCTGCTCGGGTCGGGCGCCGTCATCGCCGTACTGATGCTGAACAAGTTCGACTGGGACCCGGGCGCCCTGTTCGGCGCCGCGGCGCGGCAGAGCGGCGTGGGTTCCGCATTCCTCCAGTCCGGCCTGGAGTTCGCGCACAGCCCCTACCCCGACCTCGACATGATCACGTCTCATCTGGCCGTGGTCCTCGGCGGCGGCGTCCTGCCCCACGTCACCATGCGCATGTACACCGCCACCAGCGCCCGCCAGGTGCGCCGCTCGATGTCCTGGGCGGTGTCGTCGGTTGCGCTGTTCGTCCTCGTCATCACGGTCGTCGGATTCGGCGCGACAGCCCTCATCGGGCGCGCGGTCATCGCGCAGGCGGACCCGCAGGGCAACACCGCCTATCTGCTCGGCTCACGCGCCGCGTTCGGCCCGGACGTCTCGACCGCGGAGACCTTCCTGTTCACCACGGTCACCACCGCGATCTTCCTCACCCTGCTCGCCTCCGTCGCCGGCATGATCCTCGCCTGCGCCAACTCCCTCGCCCACGACGTCTTCGCGACCCGGGTCCAGGAGATGTCGGCCCGCCACGAGATGACCCTGGCCCGGGTCTCGGCGCTCGCGGTCGGCGTTCCGGCGATCCTGCTGGCGACCCTGGTCCAGCACCGCAGCCTGCAGCCGCTGGTGACCCTGTCCTTCTGCCTGGGCGCCTCGGCCATCGCGCCCGCACTCGTCTACAGCCTCTTCTGGCGCCGCTACACCCGCACCGGCCTCCTGTGCACCCTCATCGGCGGCTCCCTCGTGGTCCTGCTGCTGATGCCGGGCACGAATCTGGTCTCCGGCTCCCCCGTCTCCGCCTTCCCCGAGGCCGACTTCAACTGGTTCCCGTTCACCACGACGGGCCTGGTGTCGATCCCGGCGGGCTTCGCCTTCGGCTGGCTGGGCACGGTGGTCTCCGGCCGGAGAAAGGCGGAGGAACAGCGCCGGCAGTACGAGGCGGTCGAGGGGTGGATCCTGGCGGGGGCGGTGCGCAGAGGGAACTGAGGGCAGAGGGGACTGAGGAGAGGGTGCGCCCCGCGGCGTGCGGCGGGGCGGCCGTCCCGCTACTCCGCCGGGGCCCGGCCCGTCAGGGTGGTGAGGCTGTTGTGGACGTGGTCCATCTGCGCTCGTACGTCCTCCCGCACCTCCCCGTGCTCCCGCAGCACCCGCTCCGTCTCCCGGGCGATGTCCTCCTCCCGTCCCCGCGCCTCGGCCACCACCTCCGCGGCCCGCGCCCGCGCCTCCTCCAGCCGGCGTTCCACCGACCCCTGCGCCTCGGCGAACGCCCGCTGCGCCTCGGCAAGCGCCGCCTCCGCGCGCGCCGCCCGCTCGGCCCGAGCCGCATCCAGCGCCAGCGCCCGCTCCTCGGTCTCCCGCTCCAGCTCCGCCAGCCGTTCGGCGTGCTCCCTGGCCCGGTCCGCGAGCATCCCGGAGGTGCGCTGCCGCATCTCGCGCAGCGCTGCCAGCGCCTCGGTGCGGTTCTCCTTCACCTCGCGCCGGGCCGCGATGCGGATCTCGTCGGCTTCGGCACGCGCCGCGAGCAGACGCTGCCGGGCACGCTCCTCGGCCTCGGCGCGCACCGTATCGGCGTACTTCTGCGCGGCCTCACGCACGCCGGCCGCCTCCGCCCGCGCCTCGCCCACGAGGTCCACCGCCCCCTGCCGCGCGCCCTCCCGCACGGCCACGGCCTCCTCCTGCCCGAGCTCGAAGAACCGCCGCGCGCGCTCCCCGAGCGTCTCGTACGTCTGCGGGGCCAACCCGGCCACGGTCTCCCGCAGCCGCACCAGCTCCTCCTCCATCTCCCGGGCCAGCACGGTGAGCCGGGCCGCCCGCTCCCACGCGGCGTCACGGTCCCGGCAGAGCTCCACCACATACGAGTCGACCTGGTCGGGGCGGTAGCCGCGCCCCCGTACCGCCACGAAACCGTGGGTCGAGACCGATGCGCTGCTCATCCTGGAACCCCTCTCCGCCGAACGGCCGCGAAAATGATGATTTCGCGCACATCTTGAGGTATCGGACGGAAATGTTCATAACGCGACACTCCGCGCACACGTCACGGTCGCCCCGGATACGCAGAAGGGCCGGGCCCCGGTCACACGACCGGGCCCGGCCCCTCTCACGACACGCGCGGGAAGCTTCGTCAGTGACGGCGCGTCACAGCAGTCCGTCCCACATCTGCTCCAGCAGCACCGACCACCAGCTCTCCGGTGAACCCAGCGCCGCCGGGTCGAGCGAAGCCAACTGCGCCTGGAAATCGACGGTCCAGCGGCCCGCCTGCTCCTGGTTCAGACCGAAGCGCAGCCGCCACATCCGTCCCAGCAGCGCAAGGCAGCGCTGGAACTCGGGCAGCCCCGTGTTCACGAACTGCGGCGGTACGGGCACACCGCCCGGCCCCGCCTCCACGGGAACCGCCACGATGTTCGCCGTCCCGTACTGCACACAGAGCGTCTTGCCGAAATCGCTGCCCATTACGAGGTACGAGCCCGCGTCCGGCGACGGCTGCACCCCGCGCTCCTGCGCCAGCTCCGCCAGCGTCGGCACCGGCCGCCCCGGCTGCGCCTGCGCCCAGAAGAACGGGCCCATGTCCATCGGCAGCCCCGCCACCACCAGCGAGTGCGCCACGACCGGCGGCACGCCCTGCCGGGACACCGCGGCCTGCTCGAACCGGAAGATCCCCGGCCCGAACGCACCCGCAAGCTCCTGAGCGACACCCTCCGGCGGAATCGGCGGCACCGGCTGCACCGGCTGCACCGGCGCACGCACCGGCGCGGGACGCGCGGGACCGTCGGCCACCTGGTGCAACTCGCCCTGGTGCGCCAGCAACTGCTGCATGCCCTGCTGACGGCTCGCGTGATCCGTTCCGTACGGCGCGATGCTCGCGAGCCGCGCCTGCGGCCACTGCTCCCGGATCATCCGCGCACAGTACGCACCCGGCAGCTCGCACGACTCCAGCTCCGTGTGCAGTTCGAGCACCTGGTCCGGCGGCACGTTCATCGCCCGCAGCTCGTGGAAGATCTGCCACTCCGGATGCGGGGTGCCCGGCGCGGAACGCCGGATCAGCTGCTGCTCGGAACCGTCCTGCGCGCGGTAGCGCAGAACGGCCTGGTAACCCGGACCGACGGTCGGCTGACCCTGCTGCGGATACCCGTACGCGGGGGCCTGCGCGCCGGGCCCGGGGGGACCCGGGACGTACTGGGCCGGGCCCCGGTGGTGCTGGCCCGGGGGTGGCATGGTGCCGGGGGGTGGCATGGCGCCGGGCGGGGGCATCGTGCCGGGGGGCGGCATTGTGCCGGGGGGTACGGCGCCGGGGGCCATGCCGGGTGCTCCGGGTGCTCTGGGAACACCGTGGCCGGCGGGCGTGCCCGGGGCGCCCGGAACTCCGGGAGCCTGCGGTGGCGGGGGTACGCCAGGGCCGCTCACCGGGGGTGCGGCCAGCACGGTCTCCGCGTGGTGAACGGCACCACGCCCGGCCCCGGATGAATCCTGCGCACCGGGTGCTCCCGGAGGCTGCGGGGCACCCGGGGCACCGGGCGCCCTGGGAGGCTGCGGCGCACCAGGCATGCCCGGGGCACCGGGAACGCCAGGGGGACCGGGCGGATTCGGGAGGCCTGGTGCGCCAGGGGCACCCGGGGCACCCGGCGGATTCGGAGCACCCGGCGGATTCGGAGCACCAGGGGCGCCCGGAGGCTGCGGCGCGCCACCGCCCGGGCCGGCCGGTCCGGGCGCGGCGAGCACCGTTGCGGCGTGGTCGACACCGCCCGCAGGCGTACCGCCGGGCGCGCTCGGCGCACCAGGGGGCTGCGGCGCACCCGAAGGCTGCGCGGCGCCAAGCGCGTTCGGCGCCCCGGGTACGTTCGGAACTCCGGGCGGGTTCGGAGCGCCCGGAGGCTGCGGCGCACCCGGAGGCTGAGGCGTGCCAGGAGCCGGGGGAGCCCCGGGTCCGGCAGGTGTCCCGGGGCCGTCGGGGCCCAGCGCCGACACGAGCTGGGTCGGCACATAGCCGCCCGCCGGCGTACCCGGCGCCCCGGGTCCGGACGGGGGAGGCGTCGCCCCAGGCCGCTCTCCCGGGGCCCCCGGGACACCCGGCGGAGGCGGCGGGTTGGAGGCTCCGCCCCGCGACCGGCGCGGCGGAGGCGCCGCCTTGCTGGTCGCCGCATCGGCGATGTCCCCGGCATTCGGCGCGAGAGGCCGCCCCGGCGCACCGGGCCCGCCCGAAGTCTGCGGCAGGTCGCTCGCCCCCTGCGGATACCCGTAGCCCGGTGCCGGCGTGCCCTGCGGACCGCCGACGGGCGGCGCCCCCGGAACGGAACCCGCCCCGGCGGCACCCTGCGGATACCCGTACGAAGCACCACCCGGCGCAGGCGCACCCTGCGGGCCACCCGTAGGCGGCGACGCCGGAGCAGAACCCGCTCCCGCACCCTGCGGAAAACCATAGGCCGACGCCCCAGGCACAGGCGCACCCTGCGGACCACCCGCGGACGCCGCCCCCGGAACAGAACCCGCACCCGCCCCCGCACCCTGCGAACCGCCCCGCACAGCCTGCACGTTCGTGTCGTCCAGCACCGTCGGCGGGAGCTGGCTGCCGCCCTCGATCAGCGCCGTCTCTGCGTCCGGCAGCACCGCTGGCGGCGGAGTGTCGTCGTCGTCCGCACCGCTCAGCGGCGGCGCGAACACCGTCGCGGGCAGAGGTACCGAACGGTCCTCACCCGCATCGCCGTTGGTGTCGGTCCCGGCCCACGGCGTCGCCCCCACAGGCACGCCCGGCCCGCCATCGGCACCCCGCGCCGCCGGCACCCCCGCCTGCGTCTCGGGCAGCGCCCCCGCGCCCCCGGATCCGGCCGCCCCGGCACCAGAACCCGAACCCGAACCGGCGTCACCCCCACCGGCACCCGCGTCCGCCCCGGCCCCCCGACGATCCGGAATCCCCAGCCTGTCCGCCGCCTCCTGCAACCACTCCGGCGGACTCAACAAGAACGACGTCTGATTCAGATCCACCCGGGCCGAAGGCGCCGGCGCCGGCTCGTCCACGGCGTCCGGACGGCCGTACTCCTCCTCGTACCGGCGGATCACCTCGCCCACCGGCAGCGCGGGCCACAGCGTCGCCTCGCCGCTGTCCCGGGCGATCACCAGCCGCTGCGCACCCCCGTCCGAACGAGGCCCGTCCGCCCGGTCCTCGGCCCACACCACGAACCCGAGCCCGAACTCCCGCACCCGCACCTCACGATGCTGGTACGCGGGCACATCCCCGTTCACCCACTCCTCGGCGCGCTCCTGCGCCTGCGCGAACGTCACCACCGGTCAGCTCACTCCCCCACCGAAGAGACGGGAACGGCCTGCGCGAAACCGCCGTCCACCATCAGGTTCGCCACGGTCTCCAACTCCGGCGGAGAACCCGCCAACCGCGACAGGAACACATCGAAGTCCTCACCGCACGGCAGCAACAGCCGCTCCACCCGCTCCGCGGGCGCCCACGAAGGATCGACGTCCCGGGCATCGTCGTACGCGCAGAACCACACCGAACCGACCCGCTCGCCCTTCACCTTCACCGCGAGCAGCCCGCCCTGCACGAACCCGACACCCAGGTAGTCCTTGGTCAGATGGTCACGCAGGCACTTGTTGACGTACACCAGGTCATTGACCGCCGCCTCGTCCCGCACCGTGAAGAACGGCTGGTCGATCAGCAGGCCCAACTCCGCGTCCAGCGCCGTACCCACCGGAGCACACCCGCCCGCCGCCTTCAAGAAGGACCGATACGCCCCCGGCAGCCGGTAGCCGAGGTCCTCCTCGACCCCCTGCACCTGCGACTCCGTCACCGCCACACCCGACTTCGGCAGCCCGAAGTGCGCCGGCCGCGTCTCCTGCAACGGCCGCGTACCCCGCTTGTTCTGGTCGACGTTCGACGTCGCCACCCCGCCGTGATGCCGCAGCAGCGCCTTCACCTCGACCGGAACCAGCTCCAGCCGTCTGCCGCCCGCCACGTGATGCCACGTCCAGCCGTGCGGCGTCGCCACCGACGACACCGTGTCCCACAACTCGTGCCCCGTCGCCGCCAACGCCGCGTTCGCCGACACATAGTCCGTCAGCCGCAACTCGTCGACCCCGAAACCCTCCGGCGGCTCCGCGATCTCCGCCGCCGCCCGCGCATAGGGCGAGAAGTCGGGGTAGCCGTGCTCGTCCACCGGCACCCCCCTCGGGTGACGGGCCGCCCGGACCGGATCCGGGAAATGCACGACCTGCCCGGCATAGGCCGCGTTCGGCGGCGCGGCTTGCTGCCCGAGCCGACCTGTCGTCATGGCGGTTGCCCCCTGCGGCACTCTGTACGACCCGTAGCCACCGACTCCGGCAACTACGCCCCGTAACCCCTGTCTCGTCCGTCTCGACTTCCGTTTCGACCGTCTCCACCGTCTCCGCGCGTCAACCCCGCCGACCGCATGGAGCGCGGTGCGGACAGCCTATGCGGTACGACGACGCCGGTCACCGGGCCCCGGTAACCGTCGCTCCGCTTCCGTGACCAGCCGTCACCCCGCCGTGACAGCCCGCCCAAACCCTGGCGTGTCGCGCCGCCCCAGCTTCCGTACCAGCCACGGCATTTGGCACTCTGTGACGTCCGGCGCATGCTCGGGAGGGGATGACGATCATGAACGCGACGCAGACGGGACCACAGACAGGGCCGCACCCAGGCACCTCCGGCGACCCCCGGGTCGGCTGGAGCAACACCCATGCCCCGGACGCCCCCACGCTCCGTCACCGCCGCGACGGCATACTGCCCACCGTCGCCGCCGCCCTCTCCGTACGCGGCGCCACCCTCACCGGCACCGCCGCCCGCGGCGACCAGACCCCCGCCCTGCACCCCCTCGTCCAGGACTTCCTCGACACCCTCACCAGCGCCCAGCGCGACCGCTTCACCGGCCGCTGCGCCGAAACCATCCTCATCTCCCGCCACATCGCCGCCGCCGACGCCGCCCGCAGCAAGCGCGCCGCCCGCAAGCCCATGACCAACGGCGAGGCCCGCAAAGCCCTCAAGCAGGCCAAACTCACCGCCCGCCGCATCCGCGAGGACGGCGACCCCCTCCACGGCAGCTTCGCCACCCCCTGCCGCGCCTGCACAGCCCTCAGCGCCCACTTCGGTGTCCGCGTCGTCGACCCCACCACGACACAGGACTGACCCGCCCCCCACACAGCCCTCACAAACCACGCCCCACACCGCGCACCGCCCCACACCGCACCGCACCGCAGCACGACGGCCACCACAGCGCCGACCCCTGCCCCGGCTCCGGCCCCGACGCCCCGACGCCCCGACGCCCCGACGCCCCGACGAACGAAGAGCAGATGCAACCCGACCGTTCCTCCACCACCCGCTTCCCCGTACCCGTCGACGCCGCCCTGCGCGCCGCCGGCTGGCAACCCGGACGCTGGGACATAAGACAAGCCGAGATCTGGGCCGACACCCTGCGCGAACACACCTCACCCGCCGGACACCGGCACACCGTCTTCCCCGCCGCCGTCGAAGCCTGGGCCGAATTCGGCGGACTCCGCATCACCCCCACCGGCCCCGGCCGCCAGGTCGCCCCCGCCGCCCTCCACCTCGACCCCCTGCACGGCCTCCACCTCGCCCGCACCCTCGGCGACCTCGGCCGCGCCCTCGACACCGAGGTCTGCCCCCTCGGCACCGAAACCGACACCGAGGCCCTCCTCGCCATCGACACCGAAGGCCGCGTCTACGCCCTCGACCACACCGGCGACTGGTACCTCGGCCCCGACATCGACCAAGCCCTCGCCGGACTCGTCGCCGGCACCGAACCTGTACGCCTCACAGCCGACTGAACCAACCGGCAGCGCACAGACACCACAGGGCGGCTACGACGCCGGAATCACCGCCGACACCCGGAAACCACCTGCATCCGTCGGCCCCGACACGAACACCCCGCCGAGCGCCACGACCCGCTCCTTCATCCCCAGCAGACCGTTGCCCCCCGACGGCAACCGCGCCGACGAAGCCGATGACACCTCCGGCGGCGGCTCGTTCTCCACCTGCATCGCGATCTCCGACACCCGATGCGCCAACCGCACATACGTCTTCGCCCCCGCCGCATGCTTGTGCACGTTCGTCAGCGCCTCCTGCACCACCCGATACGCGGTCTGCTCGATCTCCGCCGCATACGCCCGCGCATCCCCCTCCACCGACAGATCCACGACCATCCCCGCGGCCGCCGACTGCCCGATCAACTCGTCCATGTCCGACAGACTCGGCCCCTCCGCCTCATCCGCGACCCGCGAAGCAGAAGCCGCGGCCGCCGCCGCAACCCCCACCGCCGCCAACGGCACCGCCGACCGCTCACGCCGCTCCCGGCCGTCCCCGCTGCGCAGCACCCCCAGCATCTCCCGCAACTCGGTCAACGCCTGCCGCCCCATGTCACCCACCAGCGCGGCGTTCTTCACCGCCTTCTCCGGATCCTTCCGGGCCACCGCCTGAAGCGCCGCCGCATGCACCACCATCAGGCTCACCCGATGCGCCACCACGTCATGCATCTCCCGCGCGATCCGGGTCCGCTCCTCGTTCCGCGCCCACTCCGCCCGCTCCTCCGCGCGCTCGGCCAGCAGCATCAACTCCCGCTCAAGACTGTCCGCCCGCTCCCGCAAGCTCTCCATCAGCCTCCGCCGGGCCCCCACATACAGCCCCAGCAACAGAGGCGGCGCGGTCATCCCCACCGCGGTCGTGATCGCCGCGAACGGAACGAACCAGTCCCCCAGATCCAGCTCCCCCCGCGCCATGTCCTGCCGCACCCGCACGAACATCACGATCAGCATCCCGACCAGCGACATCCCCGCCAGCGACCCGATGATCCGACGCGGCAGCTCCGACGCCGCCAGCGTGTACAGACCGACGATGCCCATCAGGTAGCCCATCTGGGCCGGCGTGATGGCGATCGACACCAGCACGACCGCTATCGGCCACTTCCGCCGGACGACCAGCACCGAGCCCGCCAGCACACCGAAGACGATCCCCGCGGCGACCGGAATCCCCGCGTCCTCCGCGAACCGGATCCCCTCGGCCGCGCACTCCAGTGCGGACACCACCGCCAGGCCGACATCGAGCGCGGCACTGCGCCACCTGTCCCACCACCACGGCCCTCCTGGGGCCGTGGCGCGCTCTTCCCCCGTCGTGGTCATGCCTCCAGCCTACGGGCGGCGGGCGCCCCTTTTCCGGTGAGTTTCCACGACTGGCCTACACCACAGTGAGTGACCGAACGACGACGATACCGACCGATATCCCTCGAACTGCTGAATCGCTCACCGTTCGACACCGGAAGCGATGATTCCGCCCGGACGGTATGCCCATGGCACATCCACACAGCAAGTACGCGGACTTCGAGGCGCTACGGGAGCGGGCGGTGGCCCTGCGGCGTGGCGGCTACAGCCTGCGGCAGATCCGCGACGAACTGAAGATCTTCAACAACGACATCCTCAACCAGCTGGTGAAGGGCGAACCGCCGCCGGAATGGACGAAACGCCCCAACGCGAAGGACGACCTACGAGCGAAGGCGCGGGAGCTACGCCTCCAGGGCTGGACGTACGACCAGATCGAGGCGGAGCTGGGGTGCTCGCGGAGCTCTGTCTCGCTCTGGGTTCGGGATCTGCCGAAGCCGGAGCGCACGCGAAGCCGGGAGGAGGCTGCGGCGATCGCCAGGCGCGGCTGGGAAGCGAAACTCCGTATCCGTGACGAGGAGCGGCGGCGCACGAAAGAGACGGCGAAGGAGGCGATCGGCGGCTTGTCGCCTCGCGAGCTGTTCCTGGTAGGCGTAGGCCTCTACTGGGCCGAGGGCAGCAAGGACAAGCCGTACGACCGCCGCGAGAGCGTCACGTTCGTCAACAGCGATCCAGGCGTGATCAAGGTCTTCCTCGCCTGGCTCGAGCTGCTCGAAGTCGAGCGAGAACGCCTCCGCTTCAGCGTCATGATCCACGAGAACGCCGACGTAGCAGGCGCCGAACGGTACTGGGCCGACCTCGTTCGCGCCGACCACGCCTCGTTCAACAAGACGACTCTCAAGAAGCACAACCCCAAGACCGTTCGCAAGAACGTCGGTGACACCTACCGAGGCTGCCTAGTGATCAAAGTCCTGAAGGGCGCCGACTTGTACCGTCGCATCGAGGGCTCCTGGTACGGCATAGTGTTGGGTGCTGACTCGGCGATCTAACCGAATGTCCGGTTTAGTCGAGTTTCATCCCCCATGGTGTAATCAGGCAGCACTGAGGGTTTTGGTCCCTTAAGTTCAGGTTCAAATCCTGATGGGGGAGCTGCTTGCATCTGGGCCCTGACACCGTCGTCAGGGCCCACTCTCATGTCCCCCCCCGAAACGCCCCGGTATCCTGCGGATGTCCACCCCCACCCCTCCACAGCCGAAGGGCAAACCCCGTGAGCGCCATTCGCCCGGCAGCCGTCGTCGTTCTTGCAGCGGGTGAGGGCACCCGTATGAAGTCGGCCACACCGAAGGTCCTGCATGAGATCTGTGGCCGTTCCCTGGTGGGTCACGTGCTGGCCGCCGCGCGTGAGTTGGAGCCGGAGCATCTCGTCGTCGTGGTGGGTCACGCCCGTGAGAAGGTCACCGCGCATCTGACGGAGATCGACCCGCAGGTCCGTACCGCCGTGCAGGCGCAGCAGAACGGGACGGGGCATGCCGTACGGATGGCCCTGGAGGAGCTGGGCGGGTCGGTCGACGGGACGGTCGTGGTGGTGTGCGGTGACACCCCGCTGCTGAGCGGTGGGACGCTGCGTGCGCTCGCTGCGACGCATTCCGCCGACGGCAACGCGGTGACGGTGCTGGCTGCGGAGGTGCCGGATGCGACGGGGTACGGCCGTATCGTGCGGGACGGTTTGTCGGGGGCGGTGACCGCGATCGTGGAGCACAAGGACGCCTCCGAGTCGCAGCGCGCGATCCGTGAGATCAATTCCGGGGTCTTCGCGTTCGACGGTCAGTTGCTCGCCGATGCGCTGGGCAAGGTGCGGACGGACAACAGTCAGGGCGAGGAGTACCTGACGGACGTGCTCGGGATTCTGCGGGAGGCCGGTCACCGTGTCGGTGCGTCGGTGGCGGCGGATCATCGTGAGATCGCGGGGATCAACAACCGTGTGCAGTTGTCGGAGGCTCGTCGGATTCTCAATGACCGTCTGCTGACCGCGGCGATGCTCGCCGGGGTGACGGTGGTGGACCCGGCGACGACGTGGGTGGATGTGACGGTGACGTTCGAGCAGGACGTGGTCGTTCACCCGGGGACGCAGTTGCATGGTTCGACGCATCTCGCCGAGGGGTGCGAGGTGGGTCCGAACAGCCGGCTGAGGGACACGAGCGTGGGTGCGGGGGCGCGGGTCGACAACACGGTGTCGAACGGGGCGGTGGTCGGTCCGCAGGCGAGCGTGGGGCCGTATGCCTATCTGCGGCCGGGTACGCGGCTGGGGCTGAAGTCGAAGGTCGGTACGTATGTGGAGACGAAGAACTCGTCGATCGGTGAAGGGACGAAGGTTCCGCATCTGTCGTACGTCGGGGACGCGACGATCGGTGAGTACACGAACATCGGTGCCGCGAGTGTGTTTGTGAACTACGACGGGGAGAGCAAGCACCACACCACCGTCGGTTCGCACTGCAAGACGGGTTCGGACAACATGTTTGTGGCTCCGGTCACGGTGGGGGACGGCGCGTACACCGCCGCGGGGTCCGTGATCACGAAGGATGTGCCGCCCGGTTCGCTGGCTGTGGCCCGTGGTCAGCAGCGGAATATCGAGGGCTGGGTGGCTCGTAAGCGTCCGGGGAGTGCTTCGGCGAAGGCGGCCGAGGCGGCTTCTCGGAGGTCGGAAGGCGAAGGCTGACCGGAAACAGGTGCGTCCGGGACGGCGTACCGTGATAAGTGCACATCGCATCGCACCCCCCAGCTGAGACGGCATGTCGCGCCGCGTGGTGACGACGTCCGTCTCGGCATCCAGCTGAGACACCTCTGAGGAGACAGTGCTGTGACCGGGATCAAGACGACCGGCGAGAAGAAGTTGATGTTCTTCTCCGGCCGCGCCCACCCCGAGCTTGCCGAGGAGGTCGCCCACCAGCTGGGTGTCGGGGTCGTCCCGACGAAGGCCTTCGACTTCGCGAATGGCGAGATCTATGTTCGGTACCAGGAGTCGGCGCGTGGTGCGGACTGCTTCCTGATCCAGAGCCACACGGCTCCGATCAATAAGTGGATCATGGAGCAGTTGATCATGATCGACGCGTTGAAGCGTGCGTCGGCCCGTTCCATCACGGTCATCGTGCCGTTCTACGGTTACGCGCGGCAGGACAAGAAGCACCGCGGTCGTGAACCGATTTCGGCGCGTCTGATCGCGGACCTGATGAAGACGGCGGGTGCGGACCGGATCCTGACGGTGGATCTGCACACGGACCAGATCCAGGGTTTCTTCGACGGTCCGGTGGATCACCTCTTCGCGCTGCCGCTGCTGGCGGACTATGTGGGCAGCAAGGTGGACAGCTCGAAGCTGACGGTGGTGTCTCCGGACGCCGGCCGGGTGCGGGTCGCGGACCGCTGGTGCGACCGGCTGGGTGCGCCGCTGGCGATCGTGCACAAGCGGCGTGACAAGGACGTGGCGAACCAGGTGACGGTCCACGAGGTCGTGGGTGAGGTCCGGGGCCGGGTGTGTGTCCTGGTGGACGACATGATCGACACGGGTGGGACGATCTGTGCGGCGGCGGACGCGCTGTTCTCGCACGGTGCGGAGGACGTCATCGTGACGGCGACGCACGGTGTGCTGTCGGGTCCCGCGGCGGATCGTCTGAAGAACTCGAAGGTCAGTGAGTTCGTGTTCACGAACACGCTGCCGACTCCGGGTGAGCTGGAGCTGGACAAGATCACGGTGCTGTCGATCGCGCCGACGATCGCGAGCGCGGTGCGTGAGGTGTTCGAGGACGGTTCGGTGACGAGCCTGTTCGACGAGCAGTAACGGTCACGCAAGATCGATTTCGGTTACGGCCTCCCTTCCGAGTACGCTGGTGCGGTTGCTCGGCGAGGGAGGCCGTACCGCTTCGCAGGAAGCTTGTACGGCGGTCCGTAATCGACGCGCTCTTCGTAGCAGGCCGTTCGTGTGGCCGGGTGACCACGTTCCCCTACGTCTACGAGGAGTGAAGAGCATGTCCGAGGTGAAGATCGCCGCCGAGACCCGTAGCGAGTTCGGCAAGGGTGCGGCCCGTCGTATCCGCCGTGACAGCAAGGTTCCCGGTGTGCTGTACGGCCACGGTTCGGACCCGATCCACCTGACGCTGCCGGGCCACGACCTGCTGCTGGCGCTGCGTACGCCGAACGTCCTGATCTCCCTGGACATCGACGGCAAGACCAGCGAGCTGGCGATCCCGAAGTCGGTGCAGCGTGACCCGATCAAGGGCTTCCTGGCGCATGTGGACCTGCTGCTGGTCAAGCGCGGCGAGAAGGTCACGGTCGAGATCCCGGTCAACGCCGAGGGCGAGCTGGCCCCGGGCGGCAACCTGCTGGAGCACGTGCTGAACGCGCTGCCGGTCGACGCCGAGGCCACGCACATCCCCGAGGGTGTCACGGTGTCGGTGGAGGGCCTGGAGGCCGGTGCCTCGGTTCTGGCCAAGGACATCACACTGCCGAACGGTGTGACGCTCGCCGTGGACGAGGACGCCGTCGTTCTTCAGGTGCTGGCTGCGCAGGCGGAGGAGGCTCCGGAGGCCGAGGAGGCCGCCGAGGGCGAAGAGGCCGCCGTCGCCGAGGCCTGATCCTCACCGTCGTCGTTTTTGTCAGCCGCTGTTCCCGTGGGGGGCAGCGGCTGGCGCGTATCAAGGAGACATGGACGTGACGACCGATGCCAACGCGCCCTGGCTGATCGTGGGGCTGGGCAATCCGGGGCCCGAGTACGCGGGCAACCGGCACAATGTCGGCTTCATGGTGGCCGATCTGCTGGCGGAGCGGATCGGGGGCAGGTTCAAGCGGGCCGGGAAGGCGCAGGCGCAGGTCGTGGAGGGGCGGATCGGTCCGCCCGGACCGGGGAACCGGCGGGTGGTGCTGGCGAAGCCGATGTCGTACATGAACCTGTCGGGCGGGCCGGTGAACGCGCTGCGGGACTTTTACAAGGTGCCGGTGGCGAACATCGTGGCGGTGCATGACGAGCTGGACATCGACTACGGGGTGCTGCGTCTGAAGCTGGGGGGCGGGGACAACGGGCACAACGGTCTGAAGTCGATGACGAAGGCGATGGGGTCGGACTATCACCGGGTGCGGTTCGGGATCGGGCGGCCGCCGGGTCGTATGCCGGTCGCGGATTTCGTGCTGAAGGACTTCTCGTCGGCGGAGCGCAAGGAGCTGGACTACTTCGTGGACCGGGCGGCCGACGCGGTGGAGTGTCTGGTGATCGACGGGCTGGAGCGGGCGCAGGGCACGTACAACTCCTGACTTGTCCGGCCATGGGGCTTCCCGGAGTTGACCGGGTGCAGCGGCGTGGCCAAGGATCGCCGCCATGCCTACTGCGGTGTCTTCCAGTCAGGGCGCGCACGCCGTGCTGCGGTTCGGGCGGGTGGCGGCGATGGGTACGGTCGCCGTGCTGATCCTGATCGCGGGGGTGTGGGGGTCCTGGGGGACGGCGCAGCACGTGATGCTGACCAAGGGCCGGGAGAGCGGGACGATCGCGGTGACGCGGTGCGGCGAGGACACGTGTTCCGGTCCGTTCACTCCGGTGTCCTCGGGTGCTCAGCCCCGGGATCGGGTCGTGATCGAGAAGACGGTCGCGGTGAAGAAGGGGCAGACGTACACGGTCGTGGTGAAGCCGGGCAGCGACGATGTGGTCCGCTCGGGTCCGGCCGGGGTGCTGTATGCGTGGGTGCCGATGGGCGGTGCCCTGTTGCTGGCTTCGGTGGTCGTCGCGGGCGGGTTGCGGCGGACGCGGGTCGCGTGGGTGATGGCGGGGTCCGGGGCCCTGTTGCTCACGACTGCTTTTGCGGTGCTGTGACCCTGGTTGGCCGGATTCCCCGGCTCTGCGGAGTCTGTTTGTTCCCTGTTCGTGATTGACGGGGGGCCAACCAGGGCTGGAGGCTGTGCCTCACCCTCCACAGCTTCCCTTTTCGCATCTCGAAGATGGACTGCCCCATGCGTACCCTCAATCGGGCCGGCGTGCTGACCGCCGTCGCCGCGGCGACTCTGCTCGCCGTTCCCTCCGCACACGCCACCCCTTCCGGGGACAACGGCACCGTCAAGATCCATGACGCCGAGACCGGCGAGGAACTGCGGCGCAACGAGCCGCACGTGTGCACGTTCTACCTCGATGCGTTCGGCTTCGACGGCGTCCAGGAAGTCGACTGGCATATCGAGGCCTGGGCTCCGACGGCCGACGAGAAGGGCGAGACCGTGAAGTCCGGCGAGATCACGCTGGACGACGAAGGTCACGGCCGTACGGAGGACATGTCGCTGCCCGACGGGCACTACAAGCTCTTCTGGAACTTCGAGGGCGAGAAGGGGTCCGCGAAGCACAAGGTGTTCTGGACGGACTGCGAGGACGACGACGAGGGTCCCGGCCCCGGTTCCACGCCGAGTTCCTCGGCCTCGCCGAGCACCTCCGCCTCGCCCTCCACGTCCCCGTCGCCGGGCTCCGGGCCGTCGGGGTCCTCCACTCCGTCGTCCTCCGCGTCGTCGTCTCCGTCGGCTCCGGGCGGCGGTCTCGCCGAGACCGGCAACGGCGCCCCGGTCGGGCTGCTTTCGGGCCTGGCGGCCGCGCTGGTGGCCGCGGGCGGCTACCTGGTGGTCCGGCGGCGCCGGGCCTGACATACGCAGACCTCAGTGACAGCGGTGCCCCCGAGCTCGTACGAAGCTCGGGGGCACCGTCGTGTGTGCGGGCGCCGTCAGCCCGTGTTGCGCAGGCCCGCCGCCACGCCGTTGACCGTCAGCAGCAGGGCGCGGGAGAGCAGCGGGTCGGGTTCGGCGCCCGCGGCGGCCGCGTCGCGCTGGCGCTTGAGCAGCGTGACCTGGAGGTAGGAGATGGGGTCCAGATAGGCGTCGCGGATGGCGAAGGTCTGCTTCAGCACCGGGGTGGCGTCGAGGAGTTCCTTCTCCCCGGTCACCTTCAGCACTTCGCGGACGGTGAGTTCGTGTTCGGCGCGGATGGTGTCGAAGACGTGCTTGAGCTCGTCGGGGACGAGGGTGTCGACGTAGTGGGCGGCGATCCGCAGGTCCGTCTTGGCGAGGGTCATCTCGACGTTGGAGACGAAGTTGCGGAAGAAGTGCCACTGTTCGTTCATCTCGTCGAGGACGGTGTCCAGGCCCGCCTCGCGCAGTGCCTTGAGTCCGGAGCCGACGCCGAACCAGCCGGGGACGATCTGCCGGGACTGGGTCCAGCCGAACACCCAGGGGATGGCACGCAGTCCGTCGAGGCCGGCTCCGGAGTCGGGCCGGCGGGAGGGCCGGGAGCCGAGGTGGAGGTCGGCGAGCTGGTCGACGGGGGTGGCGGCGAAGAAGTACGCGGGGAGGTCGGGGTCCTCGACGAGCCTGCGGTAGGCGTCGTGGGCGGCGTCGGAGACGACGTCCATCGCGGCGTCCCAGCGGGCCAGGGCCTCCACGGACTGGCGGGGGGAGGTGTGCAGGGCGGAGGCCTGGAGGGTGGCGGCGACGGTGAGTTCGAGGTTCTCCCGGGCCAGCGAGGGCACGAGGTACTTGTCGGAGATGACCTCGCCCTGCTCGGTGACCTTGATCTCGCCTTCGAGGGTGCCCCAGGGCTGGGAGAGGATCGCGTCGTGGGAGGGGCCGCCGCCGCGGCCGACGGTCCCGCCGCGGCCGTGGAAGAGCCGCAGCCGTACGCCGTAACGGTGGGCGACGTCGCGCAGGCGCCGCTGGGCGCGGTGGATCTCCCACTGCGAGGTGGTGATGCCGCCGAACTTGGAGGAGTCGGAGTAGCCGAGCATGACCTCCTGGACGTCTCCGCGCAGGGCGACGAGCCGCCGGTAGGAGGGGTCGGCGAGCATGTCCTCCAGGATGGTGTCGGCGGCCTTGAGCTCGTCGGTGGTCTCCAGCAGCGGCACGATGCCGATCTTCGCCCAGCCGGCGTGCAGGTCGATCAGTCCGGCCTCGCGGGCGAGGACGGCGGCGGCGAACACGTCGTCCGCGCCCTGGCACATCGAGATGATGTACGACTCGATGACCTCGGGGCCGAAGACCGCCAGGGCCCGCTTGACGGTCTGGAAGACGCCGAGGGTCTTCTCGCCGGCCGCGTCCACGGGAGCGGGGGTCGGCGCGAGGGGACGGCGGGAGCGCAGTTCCTTGGCGAGGAGCTTGCCGCGGTACTCGCGGGGCATGTCGGCGTAGCGCCAGGACTCCTCGCCGAGCCGGTCGAAGAGCTGGCCGAGGGCGTGGTGGTGGGCGTCGGCGTGTTCGCGGACGTCCATGGTGGCGAGCTGGAGGCCGAAGGCGGCCAGGGTGCGGATGGTGCGGTCCATGCGGCCGTCCGCGAACAGCCCGCCCCGGTGCTCCCTGAGGGAGCTCTGGATGAGGGTCAGGT
Organism: Streptomyces luteolifulvus; assembly: GCF_008806595.1. Lineage (GTDB taxonomy): Bacteria > Actinomycetota > Actinomycetes > Streptomycetales > Streptomycetaceae > Streptomyces > Streptomyces luteolifulvus. Next base: position 129,887 of record NZ_VZRB01000017.1, read on the forward strand.
CCTGGAGGAGCTCGGAGGTGCCGAGGTAGTCGCGGCCCGGCGCGTGGGGGATGCCCTTGGCGAGGCGCTGCTTGGTGTTCTCCAGCTTCTGCCGGATGCAGGTGGCCTTGAGGCGGTAGGGCTCCTCGGCGTTCAGCCGCTTGTAGCGGGGGCTGATCTCCGGCAGGCGTTCCAGGTCGGTGCGCAGGGAGTCGAGGAGTTCTTCGGTGGCGCCCGTGTATCTGATCGAGTTCGACAGGAAGCCGCGCAGTTCGTCGACCATCTCCAGGGCGTCGTTGATGCCGTGCTCGTGCTGGAGGATGAGGACGTCCCAGGTGACCTGGGGGGTGACGTTGGGGTTGCCGTCGCGGTCACCGCCGATCCAGGTGCCGAAGGTGAGCGGGCGGGTGTGGTCGGGCAGCCGGACGCCGACGCGCTCGAGTTCCGCGGTCAGGTCCTCCAGGACGTCGCCGACGGCGCCGGCGTGCAGTTCGTCGAGGTAGTAGATCGCGTTGCGGGCCTCGTCGGCCGGTTCCGGGCGTACGACGCGCAGCTCGTCCGTCTGCCATACGAGGTCGATGTTCTCCGCCAGACGGGTGTCGTGCCGGCGGCGGTCGGACTCGATGACCGGGGTCTCCAGAAGCGCGGCGATGCGCCGGAGCTTGTTGAGGACGGACCGGCGCGCGGCCTCGGTGGGGTGCGCCGTGAACACTGGGCGAACGTTGAGGTGGCGGACCGTCTCGCGCAGATGCTCGGGGTCGGCGTCCTTGAGCCGGTCGGCGGTGCGGGCGAGGAGGCCGCCCTCGGCGGCACGCCGGGCGCGCAGTTCGCGGCCGCGGTGGACCTGTTCGGTCACGTTGGCGAGGTGGAAGTAGGTGGAGAAGGCGCGGACCAGCTTGGCCGCGGTCTCCAGTTCGGTGCCGCGCAGCAGCTCGGCGGCGGCTTCACCGTCCTCGCGGGTCAGGCGGCGGACCTTCTCGACAAGTTCGAGCAGCTCGGGGCCTTCTTGGCGGACGAGGGTCTCGCCGAGGAGGTCACCCAGCCGACGGATGTCGGCGCGCAGCTCACTGCTGGTCGTCGTGGTCTGGTCGTCGGCACTGCTCACAGGTGCGGCTCCTTGCAGTGTTGAAGCTCGTCTGGAGGGAACCCGGACGGCCCCGGTGGCGGCGGGTGCCGCATAGGGGACGGACATCCGGGAAGAAATCAGAGCGGACCGCGCTGTCCGACCGACTCCAAGGATAGGTGTCCATGCGGACGCGCAGACTCACGGGCTCTTGCCGCCGGGCGAGGCACTGCCATACTTACGACGCCGTAGGTTACGGAACCGTAGGAAGCTGGGCACGGTTTCCGCTGCCCGGCACCCCTCCCGACCCTCGACCCCACAGGGGACGCCCATGACCACGAGCTCCGATGTGATCGACGACGCCCCGAAGGCGACCGACGGCACCGCGCTGCCCTCCGCGACGCTCGGCGGGGAGCAGAAGCGCTCTCTCGAACAGATCACGCTTCTCCTCTTCATCACCGTCCCGTTCCTCGCGCTGATCGCGGCGGTGCCGCTGGCGTGGGGATGGGGGGTGAGCTGGCTGGATCTCGGCCTGCTGGTCTTCTTCTACTACTTGGGCTGCCACGGCATCACGATCGGCTTCCACCGCTATTTCACCCACGGTTCCTTCAAAGCCAAGCGGCCCCTGCGGATCGCGCTCGCGATCATGGGGTCGATGGCGGTCGAGGGCCCCCTGGTCCGCTGGGTCGCGGACCATCGCAAGCATCACAAGTTCTCGGACGCGGAGGGTGACCCGCACTCTCCGTGGCGTTACGGCGAGACCGTCCCGGCGCTGATGAAGGGCCTGTGGTGGGCTCATATCGGCTGGATGTTCGACGAGGAGCAGACGCCGCAGGACAAGTACGCGCCGGATCTGATCAAGGACCCGGCGATCCGGACGATCTCCCGCCAGTTCATCTACTGGACGATGCTCTCCCTGGCCCTGCCCCCGCTGATCGGCGGCCTGGTCACGATGTCCTGGTGGGGCGCGTTCACCGGCTTCTTCTGGGGCTCGCTGGTACGGGTGGCGCTGCTGCACCACGTCACCTGGTCGATCAACTCGATCTGCCACGCGGTCGGCAAGCGGCCGTTCAAGTCCCGGGACCGCTCGGGCAACGTCTGGTGGCTGGCGGTCCTGTCCTGCGGTGAGTCCTGGCACAACCTGCACCACGCCGACCCGACCTCGGCGCGGCACGGTGTGGAGCGGGGCCAGGTGGACTCCTCCGCCCGCATCATCCGGTGGTGTGAGCTGCTCGGCTGGGCGTACGACGTGCGCTGGCCGTCACGCTCGCGTATCGATTCCCGCCGGAACACGGGCGGGGACGGCTCCCGGCGCAAGAGGGAGACCGCCGAGGCGGCATGATGGACGCCGTGGCGACCGACTCCAGCAGCACTCCGAGCAATGAGAAACAGCGGCGAGCGCGTCGCACCCGAATGACCGGTGCCGAGCGCCGCCAGCAGCTGCTGGAGATCGGTCGCACCCTCTTCGCCGCCAAGGGGTTCGAGGGCACGTCGGTGGAGGAGATCGCGGCGAAGGCCGGGGTGTCCAAGCCGGTGGTGTACGAGCACTTCGGCGGCAAGGAGGGGCTGTACGCGGTCGTCGTGGACCGTGAGATGCGCCGTCTGCTGGACATGGTGACCAGCTCCCTGACGGCCGGCCATCCCCGGGAACTGTGCGAACAGGCGGCGTTCGCGCTGCTCGACTACATCGAGGAATACACGGACGGTTTCCGCATCCTGGTCCGTGACTCCCCCATCCCGCAGTCGACGGGTTCCTTCGCGTCGCTGATCTCGGACATCGCGACGCAGGTGGAGGACATCCTGGGCCGCGAGTTCAAGAACCGCGGCTTCGACCCGAAACTGGCCCCGCTGTACGCCCAGGCCCTGGTCGGCATGGTCGCCCTGACCGGCCAGTGGTGGCTGGACGTACGCCGCCCGAAGAAGTCGGAGGTGGCGGCACACCTGGTCAACCTGGCCTGGCACGGACTGGACGGTCTGGAGCCGAAGCCGCGGTTGATCGGGCACCGGAAAGCGTGAATCAGCCGGAACGAAGAGGCCACGCGGAGGGTCTCGTGGAACCGTGTCGGCCATGACCAGGATCCCGATCAGCGCGGCACGTTCCCAGCTCGGCGCATTGGTCCGCCGCGCGGCCCACGGGCGTGAGACCATCGCCCTCACCGATCACGGCCACGTGGCCGCACTCCTGGTCTCTCCCCAGGTGATTGAGGATCTCGAAGACGCCGTAGCCGACTATCAGCGGCGCAAGGCAGAGGGAACACGTGAGCCCTGTGACCACGGCTCCAGGAACTCCAGTCGGTTGCCGACCGGGTCCTCGGAGTAGAAGCGCAGGTGCCCCGGCAGGTTGTCGTCCCAGGTCACCGGTGCTCCGTGCGCTTCGAGGCGGGCGGCGTACGCCTCGATGTCCGTGACCCGGAGCCCGGGGTGGGCCTTCTTCGCGGGGCGGAAGTCCTGCTCGATTCCCAGGTGCAGCTGTACCGCGCCCGCGCGAAACCAGCAGCCCCCGCGGGCGGCGAGGACCGGAGGCTTCGGTGTCTCGGTCATGCCGAGAACATCGGCGTAGTACGCCCGCAGCCGGTCCTCGGAGCCGGGTGGGGCGGCCAGTTGGACGTGGTCGATGGCGGAGAGCATGCTCAGCCTCCCTTCCTCGCCACGGCGAACAGGCGGCGGAAGGGCAGGACGGTGCCGTACTCCGCGCTCGGGTAGGCCGCACGGAGCCGGTCCCGGTACTCGGTGACGAAGGCGTCGCGGGCCTCGGGGTCGTCGGCGAGGACCGTGAGGACCGGCCGCAGTCCCGTGCCCTTGACCCAGTCGAGGACGGGGTCCTCGCCCTGGAGGATGTGGAAATACGTCGTCTGCCACACGTCGGCGGCGCAGCCGAGGCGGGCGAGCCGGTCGAGGTAGACGGCAGGTGCGTGCACGGAGTCCTCGTGGCGCAGTACGTCGCCGAGCCGCGCCTTCCAGCGGGGCGTGGCGACGAGTTCGCGCATGAGGGTGTGCAGGGGCGCGTCGATGTTGTCCGGAACCTGGAAGGCGAAGGTGCCGCCGGGCGCGAGGGCGTCGAGCCACCCGGCGAAGGCGTCGAGGTGGCCGTCGACCCAGTGGAGCGCCGCGTTGGAGACGATCAGGTCGTACGTCCCGGTGGGCGCCCAGTCGCGCAGGTCGGCGCGGGAGAAGTCCAGGCGGCCGCCGCCCGGGGTGGCGCCCTCGTGTTCCGCGTGCGCCTTGTCGAGCATCGCGCGCGAGTTGTCGTACCCGGTGATGTACGCGGTGGGCCAGCGGTCGGCGAGGACGGCGGTGACGTTGCCGGGGCCGCAGCCGAGGTCGGCGATGCGGGGCGGGTCGCCGGGCAGGTCCGGGACGCGGGCCAGGAGGTCGGCGAAGGGGCGGGCGCGGTGGCCGGCGTGACGGAGGTATTGGGCGGGGTCCCAGGTCGGAGTCGTCATGCCTTCCACCTTCCCTCTCCATCAATCTCGACATCAAGAGACTTCACATCAAGAGACTTCACATCGACACAACCACTACACTGATCGCCATGGAGGACGAGGTCGATCGGCTGGTCTCTGCGTGGCGCCGGGAGCGCCCTGACCTCGACGTGGAACCGCTCGAGGTGCTCAGCCGGGTCAGCAGACTGGCCCGGCACCTGGACCGCGCCCGTCGGCTGGCCTTCGCCGAGCACGGGCTGGAACCCTGGGAGTTCGACGTCCTGACCGCGCTCCGGCGTGCGGGCACCCCGTATCAGCTCTCGCCGGGACAGCTGCTGACGCAGACCCTGGTCACCTCGGGCACGATGACGAACCGCATCGACCGCCTGACGAAGAAGGGCCTGGTGGAGCGGCTGCCCGACCCCAGCGACCGGCGCGGTGTGCTGGTCCGCCTCACGGCGGAGGGCCAGGACCGCGCGGACCAGGCCCTGGCAGGCCTCCTCGACCAGGAGCGGGCGATCCTCGCGGAACTCACCCGCGCCCAGCGCGGCGAACTGGCAGGCCTCCTACGCCAGCTGACCGCCCCGTTCGACAACATCCCGGGCTAGATCGACCGGCCCCACCCCGGCCCGGCGCGCCAGCGCCACCGCCGCGAGGGTGGAGTGGACGCCCAGTTTGCCGAGGACGTTCTGCATATGGGTGCGGACGGTGTGCGGGGAGAGGAAGAGGCGTTCCGCGACGGCCTTTCTGCCCAGGCCGGCGACCATGCAGCGCAGCACCTCCCGCTCCCGCGGGGTGAGCGACTCCACCAGCCGTTCGCTCTCGGTGCGGTGCTTGCGGGCGGCCGTCAGCTCGCGCAGGACGCCCGTGAGCAGGGCGGGCGGCAGATGGGTCTCCTCGCGCAGCACCCCTCGGATGACGGTGAGCAGCCGGGACAGCGAGCAGTCCTTGGCCACCCAGCCGGAGGCCCCTGCCTGCAGGGCGAGCGCGGCCCGCCGCGGATCGTCCTTCTCGGCGAGCACGACGATCCGTACCCCCGGCTGTGCGGTGCGGACGCCGGCGACGAGGGATATCCCGTCGACGAGTCCGTCCTCGTTGCCCTCCTGGACCGGCACGGCGGGCCGGACACCGGGCAGGTTGCCGCCCAGATCGGCGTCGACGAGCAGCACGTCGTACCGGCGCCCCTCGGCGGCCGCCCGTTCCAGACTGCGCAGCGCGGCGGAGCCGCTGCCGGCCGCGGAGACGTCCACGTCGGGCTCGGCCGCCAGCGCCGCGGCAAGCGACTCGGCGAAGATGCGATGGTCGTCGACGACCAGGACTCGGATGCGAACCACGAAACCCCCTTCCCCAGGCTCCTGAAGAGCAGGGGATACCCCAAGGTTCGGAGAACGATGATGTCGGTGCGGGCACGGCGCCCGGAGGCTCGCACCACCGCACGGCCGCCGCCGTGCAGAGACTGCTACCCCCACCGCGGGCGCCGTACCCGACTGTCTCGCCCCCTGATCAGCACCGGCCCCCACCGGTGCTGTTCATCAGAGTAAGGCCGGGTGGCAGGAGCGGAAGGACATTTGCAGAACTGGCCGTCCGGCACGTTTATGGTGAGCCGCATGTTTCGTATCGAGACAGAAGTCGACAGGGAACGGCGCGATCTTCTCCGGACGCGGCTGCGGGACACCAACACGGCGGCCTCCCCGGTCCTGCGGGCCCTGCGCGGCACCCCCCACGAACGCGAGGACGCGCTCCACATCTGGGCCCTGGACGAGGCGGGCGCCCTCGCGGGCGGACTCGTCGGCCACACCTGGACGACCTGGCTGCATGTGGCGTATCTGTGGGTCGACGAGCCCCACCGGGGCTCGGGCCTCGGCTCCCGGCTCCTGTCGGAGGCGGAACGCATCGCGTCCACGCAACGGGGCTGCGCCGCCGTACGCCTGGAGACCTGGGACTTCCAGGCGCCGAGGTTCTACGAGAAGCAGGGGTACGAGGTGGTGTGTGTGATCCCCGACTATCCGCCGGGGATCACGGAGTACACGCTGACCAAGCGCCTCAGCCGACCGAGCCTCGGCTGAGCCTGCGCGCCCCCGCCGACGGCACCGCCTCGAACACCCGGGGCGCGGTGAAGCCGGCCGCGGCGAAGGCCTCTTCGACCGCCTTGGTGATCGCGTCCGCGTCGGCCGCCTCCGCGAGCACGATCGCCGAGCCGCCGAAGCCGCCGCCCGTCATCCGGGCACCGAGGGCGCCGGCGGCGAGCGCCGTGTCGACGACGAGGTCCAACTCCGGGCAGGAGACACGGAAGTCGTCGCGCAGCGAGGCATGGCCCTCGACCAGGACCGGGCCGATCGCCCGGGTCCGGCCCGCCTCCAGCAGGGCCACCACCCGCTCCACCCGCTCGTTCTCCGAGACGACGTGGCGGACCAGACGGCGGACCTCCTCGTCGTCGCCCAGGCGCCCGAGCGCCTCGTCCAGGCCGGCGTAGGGGATGTCGCGCAGCGCGTCAACGCCCAGCAGGGCCGCGCCCTTCTCGCAGCCCGCGCGGCGCTTGCCGTACTCGCCTCCGCTGTGGGCGTGCTTGACTTGGGTGTCGACGACCAGCAGACGCATGCCCTCGGCCGCCAGGTCGAAGGGGATCGGCTTCTGGGACAGGTCACGGGTGTCGAGGAACAGGGCGTGGCCGTCCTGGCAGCAGGCCGAGGCCGTCTGGTCCATGATCCCGGTGGGGGCGCCGACGTAGACGTTCTCGGCGCGCTGGCACAGCCGGGCCAGCTGCCAGCCCCTCAGGCCCAGGCCGAACAGGTCGCCCAGAGCCAGGGCGACCACGACCTCCAGGGCCGCGGACGAGGAAAGGCCCGCGCCCGCCGGGAGCGTCGACGTCACATGGATGTCCGCGCCGGTCACCGGGTGACCGGCCTCGCGCAGCGCCCACACCACACCCGCCGGGTACGCCGTCCACCTCCGGTCCGACTCGGGCGCGAGGTCGTCGAGGCGCAGCTGTACGACGTCGGACCCGATGTCCGCCGAGTGCAGCCGCAGGATGCCGTCCTCGCGCCGTGCGACCGCGGCGACGGTGATGTGCGGCAGGGCGAACGGCATGACGAAGCCGTCGTTGTAGTCGGTGTGCTCGCCGATCAGGTTGACCCGGCCGGGCGCCGCCCACACCCCGTCCGGACCGGCCCCGTACAGCTCCCTGAACCGCTCGGCGACAGCCCCCGCGACAGCCTCGCTCATGCCCTGGTCCCGACCTTTCCCTGCGCTCTTGGTTGCCCCGGTTCCCGTTGCCGCGCTGCTGCGGGTTCTAGTGCCCCAACAGGCGCACTAGTTGCCGCGCTGCCGCGCGAATTCCCACGCGTCCGCGACGATCGCGGCGAGGTCCGTGCGGGACGGGGTCCAGCCCAGCGTCTCGCGGGCGGTCGCGGCCGACGCGACGAGCGTCGCCGGGTCGCCGCCGCGGCGGGGGGCGAGTACCTCGGGGACCGGGTGGCCGGTGACCCGGCGGACCGTCTCGATGACCTCGCGGACGGAGAAGCCGTTGCCGTTGCCGAGGTTGCAGATCAGGTGCTCGCCCGGCCGGGCCGCCCGCAGGGCCAGCAGATGGGCCTCCGCGAGGTCCGCGACGTGGATGTAGTCGCGGACGCAGGTGCCGTCCGGCGTCGGGTAGTCGTCGCCGTAGACCGAGATCGCGTCCCGCCTGCCCTGTGCGACCTGGAGCACCAGCGGGATCAGATGCGACTCGGGGTCGTGGCGTTCGCCGTACGGTCCGTACGCGCCGGCCACGTTGAAATAGCGCAGGGAGACCGCGCCGAGGCCGTGGGCGGCCGCCTCGCCCGTGATCATGTGGTCGACGGCGAGCTTGGAGGCGCCGTAGGGGTTGGTGGGAGAGGTCTCGGCGGACTCGACGATCGGGACCTGCTTCGGCTCGCCGTAGGTGGCTGCCGTGGAGGAGAACACCAGCTTGCGGACGCGCGCCTCGCGCATGGCGCCGAGCAGCGCCGTCGTGCCGCCGACGTTGTTCTCCCAGTACTTCTCGGGCTTCACGACCGACTCGCCGACCTGGGAGGAGGCGGCGAAGTGGAGGACGCCGTCGTACGCGGAATCCAGCCATTTGGCGGCGTCGCGGATGTCGCCCTCGATGAACACGGCCCCGGCGGGCACACTCTCGCGGAAGCCGGTCGTGAGGTTGTCGAGGACGGTGACCTCGTGGCCGGCCTCCAGCAGATGCTGGGCCACCACGCTGCCGATGTACCCCGCGCCGCCTGTGACCAGATACTTCCCGCTCATGTACTCGCTACCTCTCGCAGTCGCTCGGCCGCGCGTTCCGGCGGCACGTCGTTGATGAACACGCTCATGCCGGACTCTGAACCCGCGAGGAACTTCAGCTTGCCGGACGTGCGGCGGACGGTGAAAAGCTCGAGGTGGAGCGCGAAGTCGTCGCGGCTCGCACCCTCGCAGTCCGCCGGCGCACCGAACGGGGCCTGGTGCCAGGCCGCGATGTAGGGCGTGGGCGGTTCACTCGTGCCGAAGATCCGGTCGAAGCGCCTCAAGAGTTCCAGATACACCTTGGGAAACTCTGTGCGTGCCGCCTCGTCGAGGCCGAGCAGATCGGGCACGCGGCGCTTCGGGTACAGGTGCACCTCGTACGGCCAGTGCGCGGCGTACGGCACGAAAGCGGCCCAGTGCTCACCTTCGAGGACGAGCCGGTCCTCGGTGAGTTCACGCTCCAGGACGGCGTCGAAGAGGTTCTCGCCGCCGGTGGCCTCCTTGTGGGCGGCGAGCGACCGCAGCATCAGCGCGGTGCGAGGGGTGATGAAGGGGTAGGCGTAGATCTGGCCGTGCGGGTGGCCCAGTGTCACACCGATCTCGGCGCCCCGGTTCTCGAAACAGAACACCTGCTCCACGGAGGGGAGGTGCGAGAGCTCGGAGGTACGGTCCGTCCACGCGTCGAGGACCAGGCGTGCCTGCTCCTCGGTCAGATCGGCGAAGGACGCGTCGTGGTCGGGGGTGAAGCAGACGACCTCGCAGCGGCCCGAGTCGCCGGCCAGCGAGGGGAAACGATTCTCGAAGACGACCACGTCGTACGACGAGTCCGGGATCTCGCTCAGCCGGCCGCCCCGCGACGGGCACAGCGGGCACTCGTCGGCCGGGGGATGGTACGTGCGGCCCTGACGGTGCGAGGCGACGGCGACCGAGTCGCCGAGCAGCACGTCCCGGCGCACCCGGGCCGTGGTGACCGTACGCTCCAGCGGCCGCCGGTCCACGGCCTCGCGCACCGCGTCGTCCCGCAGGTCGTAGTAAATGAGCTCACGACCGTCGGCCAGCCGGGTCGAGGTCTTCTTCACCGCGACGCTCCATCCGTACACCACACAAGCCTTCAAACAGAACCGAACACATCGAACCACAATTCCCCAACGGATGTCACCATCACAATTCAACAAAGCACACCGGCCGGCCGTCGGACAGGGCGACGACCGGCTACTCAAACACCTGCAAAAGGGGTGCCCGCGGTGGGGCGTGCTACGACTCCGGGCCGGCCTCCGGCCGGGGTGACCGGGGGACCGGGCCCGCTCGGTCCAGCAGGCCCGTTCGGGCCGCCAGGGCCGCTGCTTCCAGGCGGGAGCCCACGCCCAGTTTCATCAGGACCCGTTGGACGTGGGTGCGGGCGGTGGACGGGGCTATGTTCATGCCGGCCGCGATCAGTCTGGTGTCCTCGCCGTCGGCGACCCGGACCAGGACCTCGACCTCCCTCGGGGTGAGCATCTGGAGCAGGCGCTGGCCCTCGTCGTCCGGTGGGGCCGCCGGGTTGAGCAGCTCGCTGAAGGCGCCCTGGAGGAGCTGCGGGCCCACTGCCGCCTCACCCGCCCGCGCCTTCATGATCGCGCGTTCGACTCCCTCGATGCGCTCGTCGTGCCGTACATAGCCGGAGGCCCCCGCGGCGAAGGCCGCGGCTATGCCCCGGGGGCTCGGCACGGGACCGAGAACCAGGACCGCGACCTGCGGCCGCTCCCGTTTGATCCGCACCACCGGGTCGAACATGCCCGGCTCGGCCGGTGTCGCCGTCCCCAGCAGACACACCTCCGGTGCCCTGCTGATCACCAGTTCCGCCGCGCCCGCGGCGGGCGCCGCCGCGGCGAGCACCCGGTGCCCCCGCAGCTTCAGCGCCGAGGCCAGCGCCTCGGCGAGCAGTCGGTGGTCGTCGACCACCATGAGCCGCACTCCCATCGAGCAACCCCCCAGTCCCCCCAATGGATGCCCCTCTGGGTGCCCACTGGTCCGCACGGACAGAAGCCCCCTCCCGGCTCCCCCGCCCTTCATGCCCCCGGAAGCTACACGCTTGTTCGACGTTGCGCTCCCCCTACCGGTGAGAAGTGCCCCGGATCGACGGAAATTCTGGGTTTCCCCTCATTACGAGGGTGATGAGCGGTACGCGCACGGCCCCGTCCCTGAGCAGGGACGGGGCCGTGCCGGTGAGCCTCCGCGGTCAGCTGGCGCCGAACGCGATGGCCAGGTACTCCTTGTCGTTCGTGCTGGTCAGGGAGCTGGCGAACACATCGGACATATAGAGGTGCCCCTGGGAGTAGAGGATCTCCGAGTAGTCCGGGGTCATCCGGCTCTCCGCGTCGCGCACCGACTCCGTCGAGGGGTTCTCCAGCAGCTTGGTCATCTTGAAGGAGCCGCCGTCGATGCTCACGATCTGGCCGCCCTTGTCGTAGGGCGGGCGCTTGTAGGCGATGAGGTTGGTGCCGTCCATGCGCAGCGGGGAGATGGTGTAGTCGTCGCCCGCGTCGGCGCGCTGGCCGGTCAGCTTGCCGGTGGCCAGGTCGAAGGCGACGATCTCGTTGGTCTGGCTGTAGTCGCCGCCGCCGTCGTGCTCCTCGGTCGCGACATAGAGCCGGTCGTTGCCGACCGCGAGCTGGTGGCACTCCTCGATCTTGGTGATGCCGTCGCACCTGGCCGCGTACTTGTCGCTGGGCGCGGGGATGCGGATGCGCAGCTTCCCGGTCTTGTTGTCGATGGAGAAGAAGTCGGAGATGCCGCTGCCGTCCTTCGCGGACTCACCGACGTCGGCGGCCACGACCAGCGGATCGGTCGACACCACGCTGGCGTACTTGATACCGGTCGCCATCTTGTAGTCGGAGATCACCTTCCCGGACTGCGGGTCGATGGTCTGGATGTGCAGCTCCCGGGCGTCGTACGCCCCGCACTTGCGCACCGCGACCAGCTTCGGGCCGCCGCCGAACCCGGCGTCGTAGCAGGTGTCGGACGGCTTCGGGGCCCACAGTTGCTTGCCGGAGGTGATGTCGAAGGCGCCGCCGCCGCTGGAGCTGCCGACGGCGACCGTGTTCGCGCTGACGGTCACATTGTCGAGGCTGATCGGCTGGTCGCCCCTGTCGACGGTCTTGGTCCACAGCTTCTTGCCCGCGTCGAGGTCGATCGCCGCGACCTGGCTGCAGCCGTGCGAGGGCTCGGCCTTGGTCGGCATGGCGGGCTGATAGGTGATGGCCGTCAGATGGTCCTCGGTCATGTGGTTGCTGCCCTGGCAGACCGGACCGGGCAGCTTGATCGTCCACAGCTTGGTGCCCTCGTCGGGGTCGAAGCCGACGATCTCGGCGACGCCGCTCTTGGCGTACACCTTGTCGGTGAGCCAGGAGCCGGTCACCGAGATGGTGGAGCTCTTGCCGACCTCGGGCGCGGGGACCTGGAAGAGGACCCTGGAGGCGGGGTTGGCGGGCACCTTCTCCACGGGCTTGGTGGAGGTGGTGCCGCCGGTGCCGCCGCCGGTTCCCTTCTTGTCGTCGGTGCCGCCGGTGCCGCCGCTGGAGCTCGCGGTGTCGTCCTTCTTGCCGTCGCCGCCGGAGGAGGAGGCGTACCAGACTCCGCCGCCGATGATCAGCGCGATCGCCGCGACGGCCGCCACGATGATCGTCAGCTGTGCATTGAACTTCCGCCCGCCGCCGGGCAGCTGGCCCGGCTGCGGGTGCATCGGCATGGTCTGCTGCGGATAGCCGTAACCGGGCTGCGGCGGCTGGCCGTACGGGCCCGGCTGCTGGCCGGGGTAGCCGTAACCGGACGGCTGCTGCGGATAGCCGTACCCCGGCTGCGGCTGGGGCGGCTGCTGCGGGTAGCCGTAACCGGGCTGCGGAGGCTGAGGTGCCTGCGGGTAGCCGTACCCGGGCTGCGGTGGCTGCTGGCCCGGCGGTGCGGGCGGCGGGGGTGTCTGCGGGGACTGCTGGCCCGGCGGGGGTGTCTGCGGGGCCTCGGGTGCGCCGAAACCGCCCTGCTGCTGCGGGGGCTGGTCCTGCGGCGGGCCGAAGCCGCCCTGCTGCGGGGGCTGGTTGGGCGGCGGAGGCGGCGGCTGCGTCATGACGTGGGTACCTCGGAGGCGGGGACTGCGGGGACGAAAGGAGTGAAGGGGGGCGCGAAGGGAGGGACGCGCAGGGTCACTTGCCGAAGGCGAGCATCAGCTTCTCCCTCGATTCGTCATTGCCGGTCAGCCGGGTGGTGGAGAGGTAGAAGCGGCCGTCGACCCAGTCGAAGTCCTTGGAGAAGAAGCTGTTCTCGATGTCCGCGGTGCCCGCCGGGTTCTGGAGCAGCTTCGTCGGCGTGTGGGCGCCGCCGGTGGTCGGGATGGACACGATCTGCCCGCCCGTGTCGTAGGAGGGCCCCACATAGGCGATGAGCTTGCCGTCCTCGACCCTGATCGGCAGCATCGACTCCTCCGCCGGGGACTTGACGCGCCACTTCTCCTTGCCGCTCGCGAGGTTGACGGCGACGATCTCGTTGGCGCCGCCGGTCGCCTCGGTGGGCAGGTAGAGGGTGTCCGCGTCGGCGGCCACGCCCAGGCAGCCCTGGAGGTCGCGCTCCAGGACCGCCCAGCCGCACTGGGGGGCGAAGTCCTCGTCGAAGCCGACCTGGGAACGGAACGTGCCGTTCGCGGTGAACGCCGAGATGTTCCAGGCGTTCTTGTCCTTGTTGGTGCCGTAGACGACGAGCGGGTCCAGCGAGTAGACCCGGCTGACCGTCCAGCCCTTGTCGAACTTCTGGGTCCACTTGACCTTGCCGGTCGTGGGGTCGAGCTCCTGCATCTCGTCGTGCTCGCCCGCGCCGGTGGCGTCGCAGGACGCGACGGAGATCAGCCGGGTGCCGCCCGCGAACGCGGTCGGGAAGCAGGCGTCGCCGTACTTCTTCTTGTCGAACAGCTTCTTGCCGGTGGTGATGTCGTACGCCGTCCCGGACTGCGAGCGGCCCACCATCAGCGTCTTGCCGGCGACCGTCAGCTCGATGCTGATCACGCTGTCGAACAGCGCGCCGTCGGCGACCTGGGCGCTCCAGCCCTTCTTGCCGGTGTTCAGATCGATCTGCTGGAGCCGGTTGCACTTGGCGCGGTCGCTGGAGCCGCTCATGTACGCCACGACGATCTTGTCGTCGGACGTCTGCTGCGGGGTGACCGCGCAGATCTTCTGGTCGAAGGCGACGGGTTCCCAGGCCGGGTTGCCGTCGCCGACGCGGTAGGCGAACAGCTGCTTGTAGGCGGCCTTCACCGCGGTCCTGTCGGTGATCCACATGCCGGGGGCGTCAGCGCCGGAACCGGGCGCGTCGGGCGCCTCCTTGTACCAGAGCACCTTCGCCTCGCCGGGCTTGCGGCCTTCGTTGAGGTCCTCGGGGTCGGAGCCGCCGTCGCCGCTGCCGTCACCGGGGTCGGCCGGGTCGGTGGAGGCCTTCGCGTCGTCGCTCTTCCCGGCGACGGGCTTCTTGTCCTTGTCGTCGTCGCCGCTGCTGACGGCGAACACGGTCCCGCCGATGACGAGCAGCGCCGCCACCGCGGCCCCGATGACGAGCGCGGGCCTGCCCTTGAAGGGATTGCTGCCGGGCGGCGGGGTGCCGGGCGCGCCGGGGTACTGCGGCTGCGGCGGGTAGCCGTAGCCGGGCTGCTGTCCGTAGGGGCCGGGCTGCTGGGGCGGGCCGTACGGTCCCGGCTGGGCGTAGGGACCGGGCTGGGCATACGGTCCCGGCTGCTGCGGATAGCCGTAACCGGGCTGCGACGGCGGGGTCTGCGCTGGCGGCGGCGTCTGACCCGGCGGAGTCTGCGGAGGCGGTGTCTGCGGGGCGCCGAACGCGCCGCCCGTCGGCGGCTGGTCCTGCGGCGCGCCGAAACCGCCCTGCGGCGGCTGACTTGGCGGCTGGCTCATCAGCGGTTCCCCCCTTGTGACCGATGTGGCGCCGCGCTCGGTGGCGCTGCGTTTCCGCCACACACGTTGTTCTCAGACGGTTCTCAGACGGCTCTTTCTATCACCCGGCACCGACAGCACACCGGGCCGTGTCCGCCCCTGTACCCAAGGGAGGACCGGCCCGTGACGCCCTCGTTATGCTCCTTCACGCACCCTTCACCGGACTACACGTCCTCGGCGAGTTCCAGCCAGCGCAGCTCCAGTTCCTCCCGCTGACCGGCCAAGTCACGCAGTTCGGTGTCGAGTTCGGCGACCTTTGCGAAGTCCGTCGCATGCTGGGCGATCCGGTCGTGCAGCGTGGTCTCCCGCTCGGCGACCTTGTCCAACTGCCGCTCGATCTTCTGGAGTTCCTTCTTTGCGGCGCGCTGGTCGGCGGCGCTCTTCTCGGGCGCGGCCTTCTGGACCGCGGGAGCCGCGGCGGCCGCCGCCGCCTCCATCGTGTGGCGCCGCTCGATGTACTCGTCGATACCGCGCGGCAGCATCCGCAGCGTGGCGTCGCCGAGCAGGGCGAAGACCTTGTCGGTGGTGCGCTCGACGAAGAACCGGTCGTGGGAGATGACGATCATCGACCCCGGCCAGCCGTCGAGTACGTCCTCCAGCTGCGTCAGGGTCTCGATGTCGAGGTCGTTGGTGGGCTCGTCGAGGAAGAGGACGTTGGGCTCGTCCATGAGGAGCCGCAGCAGCTGGAGGCGGCGCCGCTCACCGCCGGACAGGTCCCCCACCGGAGTCCACTGCTTCTCCTTGTTGAACCCGAAGGTCTCGCAGAGCTGACCGGCCGTCATCTCGCGTCCCTTGCCGAGGTCGACGCGCTCGCGCACCCGTTGTACGGCCTCCAGCACACGCAGGTTCGGGTCGAGTTCGCCGACCTCCTGGGAGAGGTAGGCGAGCTTGACGGTCCTGCCGACCGCGACCCGTCCACCGGCCGGCTGGGTCTCGCCCTCGGTGCGTGCCGCGTCGGCCATGGCGCGCAGCAGGGAGGTCTTGCCGGCACCGTTGATGCCGACCAGGCCGATCCGGTCGCCGGGTCCGAGCTGCCAGGTCACATGCTTGAGCAGCACCTTGGGGCCGGCCTGGACGGTGACATCCTCGAGGTCGAAGACGGTCTTGCCGAGCCGGGAGGAGGCGAACCTCATCAGCTCACTGGTGTCCCGGGGCGGCGGTACGTCCTTGATGAGCTCGTTGGCGGCCTCGACACGGAAGCGGGGCTTGGAGGTACGGGCCGGGGCGCCGCGGCGCAGCCAGGCGAGCTCCTTGCGGACGAGGTTCTGCCGCTTGGTCTCCTCGGTGGCCGCGATGCGCTCGCGTTCGGCGCGGGCGAAGACGTAGTCGGAGTAGCCGCCGTCGTATTCGTGGACGTCGCCGCGCTGCACGTCCCACATGCGGGTGCAGACCTGGTCGAGGAACCAGCGGTCGTGTGTCACACAGACGAGCGCGGACCGCCGCTCGCGCAGGTGCTGCGCCAGCCAGGAGATGCCCTCGACGTCGAGGTGGTTGGTGGGCTCGTCGAGGACGAGCAGGTCCTGTTCGTCGATGAGCAGCTTGGCGAGGGCGATACGGCGGCGCTCGCCGCCGGACAGCGGCCCGATGACGGTGTCGAGGCCCTGCGGGAACCCGGGCAGGTCGAGTCCGCCGAAGAGACCGGTGAGTACGTCGCGGATCTTGGCGTTGCCGGCCCACTCGTGGTCGGCGAGGTCCCGGATGACCTCGTGCCGGACGGTGGCCTCCGGGTCGAGGGAGTCGTGCTGGGTCAGCACGCCGAGCCGCAGGCCGCCGGAGTGGGTGACGCGTCCGGTGTCGGCCTCCTCCTGCTTGGCGAGCATCCGGATCAGGGTGGTCTTGCCGTCGCCGTTGCGGCCGACGACGCCGATGCGGTCCCCTTCGGAGACGCCGAGGGAGACACCGTCGAGGAGGGTACGGGTGCCGTACACCTTGCTGACGTTCTCGACATTGACCAGGTTGACGGCCATTTCTCTCCTGCCAGGGGGGATCGGTCAGCCTCCCAGCGTAATGTGCGCCGGTCGGTGGCCGGTCCCCCGCTGGTCAGGGGCGGTCGCGCAGGTCGGCGGACGGCCGCGCGGACCTCGTCGAGCAGGTCGTGCAGGGTGCGGCCGGGGCACGCGGTCTGCGGCCGGTCCCGGTGTCCGCCGAGAGTCCGGGCCCCCTCAACCGCCGTCAACCGCCCAGCACCGTCGCACCCGGTGCCGGTCCCGCCGCCGTGCGGACCGTCCGGCAGGTGCCGGAGGAGCGCAGGGCCTCCGCCACCTTCGCGGCCGACTCGGGGTCGCGGGCGAGGAACGCCGTGGTCGGGCCCGAGCCCGAGACGAGTGCGGCGAGGGCGCCCGCGGCGCGGCCCGCGGCGAGGGTGTCGGCGAGTTCGGGGAAGAGGGACAGGGCCGCGGGCTGGAGGTCGTTGGAGACGGCGGCGCCGAGCGCGTCCGGGTCGCCCTTGGCCAGGGCGTCGATCAGTTCCTGGGAGGCGACGGGATCCGGGATGTCCCGGCCCTCGCCGAGCCGGTCGAACTCGCGGAAGACGGCCGGCGTCGACAGTCCGCGCCCGGCCATCGCGAACACCCAGTGGAAGGTGCCGCCCACCTCGAGCGTCCTGAGCTTCTCGCCCCGGCCGGTGCCGAGGGCCGCGCCGCCCACCAGGCTGAAGGGCACATCGCTGCCCAACTCGGCGCAGATGTCGAGGAGTTCGTCACGGGAGGCGCCCGTACCCCACAGGGCGTCGCACGCCGCCAGCGCGCCCGCGCCGTCCGCGCTGCCGCCCGCCATGCCGCCGGCGACCGGGATGTCCTTGGCGATGTGGATGTGGACGTCGGGGGAAAGGCCGTACCGCGCGGCGAGCGCTTCGGCCGCGCGGGCGGCCAGGTTGCTGCGGTCGAGGGGGACCTCCGCCGCGTCCGGCCCCTCGCAGGTGATGCGAAGTTCCCCGGCCGGGGTCACGGTGACCTCGTCGTAGAGGCCGACCGCGAGGAAGACGTTGGCCAGGTCGTGGAAGCCGTCGGGGCGTGCGGCACCCACCGCGAGCTGGACGTTGACCTTGGCGGGGACGCGTACGGTGACGCTCACTGGTGACCGGGCTCCTTGTTCTGGGCGTTCTCGGCGATGCGCGCGAACTCCTCGACCGTCAGGGACTCCCCGCGAGCCTGGGGCGAGACTCCGGCCGCGACGAGGGCCGTCTCGGCCGCGGCGGCCGATCCCGCCCACCCCGCGAGCGCCGCCCGCAGGGTTTTGCGCCGCTGCGCGAACGCCGCGTCGATCACCGCGAAGACCTCGGCCTTGCTCGCGGTCGTCTTGACCGGCTCGGCCCTGCGGACGAGGGAGACCAGCCCGCTGTCGACGTTCGGCGCCGGCCAGAAGACGGTGCGCCCGATCGCGCCGGACCGCTTGACCTCGGCGTACCAGTTGGCCTTCACCGAGGGGACGCCGTACACCTTCGAGCCGGGCGCGGCGGCGAGCCGGTCGGCGACCTCGGACTGGACCATCACGAGGGTGCGCTCGATGCTCGGGAAGGTGTCGAGCATGTGCAGCAGCACCGGCACCGCCACGTTGTACGGCAGGTTGGCGACCAGCGCGGTCGGGGCGGGGCCCGGCAGTTCCGTGACATGCATCGCGTCGCAGTGCACGAGCGCGAACCGGTCGGCGCGGGCGGGCATCCGGGCCGCGACGGTCGCGGGCAGCGCGGCGGCGAGTACGTCGTCGATCTCGACGGCGGTGACCCGGTCGGCCGCCTCCAGCAGCGCCAGGGTGAGCGAGCCGAGTCCCGGGCCGACCTCGACGACCACGTCGTCGGGCCGTACCTCCGCGGTGCGGACGATACGGCGGACCGTGTTCGCGTCGATCACGAAGTTCTGGCCGCGCTGCTTGGTGGGGCGGACCCCTAGGGCGGCCGCGAGCTCACGGATGTCGGCGGGGCCCAGAAGGGCGTCGGGGGCGGGGCTGCTGCTCACGGCACAAGGGTACGGGGCGGCGGCGGGCCTCCCTCACGCGTGCAGCCGCTCCCCGGCGTACGGCAGGGCTCGCCCCCGCGCCGCACGGACAGCCTCATCGCCCGCACCGTCTGCCCGGCCGCCGGACTCGCATGCCGCGAGGGCCCCGGTTCGACCGGCCGCGCCGCGCGCCCGCACGCGTGCGCAGGGGGATACGTGATCTCGCCCACGGTCGCCGCGCTCGCGCGGACCATCCGCGCCGGGCCGTCAACCGTGATCGTCACCGCGCGCTCGGTGCGCACCGCGAGCCCGCGCGGCCTCAGTAGCCGAACGCGCGGGCGGTGTTCGCGGCGAGGGCCGTGGCCAGTGTGTCCTCGTCGGTGCCGCGTACCGCGGCCATGGCGCGCACGGTGACCGGGACGAGATACGGGGCGTTGGGCCGCCCTCGGTACGGCGCCGGCGTCAGGAACGGCGCGTCGGTCTCCACCAGGACCAGCTCCAGCGGGGCCACGGCGAGGGCGTCCCGCAGGTTCTGGGCGTTCTTGAAGGTGACGTTTCCGGCGAAGGACATGAAGTACCCGGCGCGGGCGCAGATCTCCGCCATCTCGGCGTCCCCGGAGTAGCAGTGGAACACCGTCCGCTCGGGGGCGCCCTCCTCCTTCAGGACCCGCAGTACGTCGGCGTGGGCGTCACGGTCGTGGATGACCAGGGCCTTGCCGTGCCGCTTGGCGATCTCGATATGGGCGCGGAAGGACTTCTCCTGTGCCTCCTTGCCCTCGGGCCCCGTGCGGAAGTAGTCCAGTCCCGTCTCGCCGACGCCCTTGACGTGGGGCAGCGCGGCCAGCCGGTCGATCTCGGCGAGCGCCGCGTCGAGGCCGGCGTCCCCGCCCGGCTCGCGCGCGCCCTGCCGGGACCAGCCATCGGGGTCGCCGTGGACGATGCGCGGGGCCTCGTTGGGGTGCAGGGCGACGGTCGCGTGGACGGCGTCGTACCGGGCCGCCGTCTCGGCCGCCCACCGGGAGCCGCGCACGTCGCAGCCCACCTGGACGACCGTCGTCACACCGGCCGACGCGGCTTTATCGAGCGCCTCCTCGACCGTGCCGGACTGCATGTCCAGGTGGGTGTGGGAGTCGGCGACCGGCACCCGCAGGGGCTCCGGGAGCGGCGGTGCCGCGTTCTTGTGCGAGGCGTCGGAGGCGTTCGAAGGCATGCCCCGATCCTACGAAAGGGGCATGCCTTCGCGGACTCCCGAGCGGTCAGCCCGCCTTGCGGTGGAAGGCGTGCAGGAGATCGGACAGATGCCAGTGGTGGGTTTCCTTCGGCTCCCCCGGCTCCCCCGGCGTCACAGGCTCCGCCCGCTCCTCCGGCTTCCTCGGCGCCGGCGGGTGCACCGCGTGGAGCACCGTCGACACCTGGCCCGCGCGCATGATCCGTACGACATGGCCGTCACAGTTGTGGCAGGCCGGCCGGCTCAGCGGGGACGGGACGACCCGGCCGTTCGCCACGTAGATGACGAACTCGTGGCCCTCGGCGTCCGTGTGGTGCTCTATCTCGTACGACTGCTCCCAGCCGTGCCCGCAGCGCATGCAGGCGAAGGAATACGACTCGTGAACGACTGCGGTGGCCGCATCGCGGATCTGCCCTGCGATCTCGCTCATGCCAGCTCCTCCGGTCCGCTGGACTCGGGGACGGTGTGCCCCCCTTCGCCCAGTGGACGCTTCCGCCGACGTGAATGCACCTGGCCTGTCGAGTGTTGGAGCCGATTTGGACTCTGCTTGCCAAAGCGGCTCGCTCAGCGGGTCCGGGCTTTGCTTTCGACGACAGCCCTTTGCCGGCCCGTGGGGCGCATGCTCAGCGGAGATGCGCCCTGCTCAGAGGTGTGTGCGCTCCCTCACAGGCTGGTCCGCCCGGCGGCGTTCTTCGCGGCGACCACCGCGTCGAACACCTCCCGCTTGGGCAGGCCCGCCTCGGCGGCCACCGCGGCGATCGCCTCCTTGCGCCGCTCCCCCGCCTCCTCGCGCACCCGCACCCGGCGCACCAGCTCGTCCGCGCCGAGCTCTTCTCCGCTCTTCTCGGGGGCGCCCTCCACGACGACGGTGATCTCCCCGCGTACGCCCTCAGCGGCCCATGCGGCCAGCTCGCCCAGCCCGCCGCGCCTGACCTCCTCGTACGTCTTGGTCAGCTCCCGGCAGACGGCGGCCCGCCGGTCCGTGCCGAACACCTCGGCCATGGCGGCGAGGGTGTCGTCGAGCCGGTGCGGCGCCTCGAAGTAGACGAGGGTCCGGCGCTCCTCCGCGACCTCGCGCAACCGGGACAGCCGCTCGCCCGCCCTGCGCGGCAGGAACCCCTCGAAGCAGAAGCGGTCGACGGGCAGCCCGGACAGCGCGAGCGCGGTGAGCACGGCGGACGGGCCGGGGACGGCGGTGACCCGGACGTCCTTCTCGACGGCGGCAGCCACCAGCCGGTACCCGGGGTCGGAGACGGACGGCATGCCCGCGTCCGTCACGAGCAGCACCCGCGCGCCGCCCACGAGTTCCTCGACCAGCTCGGGCGTACGGGCGGACTCGTTGCCCTCGAAGTACGACACGACGCGCCCCTTCGGCGTGACGCCGAGCGCCTGCGTCAGGCGCCGCAGCCGCCGGGTGTCCTCGGCGGCGACGACATCGGCGCCGGCCAGCTCCTCGGCGAGCCGGGGCGGGGCGTCGGAGATGTCACCGATCGGAGTGCCTGCGAGGACGAGGGTTCCAGTCACGCCCCCATCCTCCCAGGGGCCGGGGAATGCCCCGCACCGGATGGGGCACGAACCGGACGCACGGGCGCCCGTCGGCCCCATGCACGGGACTCACACAGAACGGTTCCCTACGATGGCGCGGTGACCAGTACCGCGTCCTCCACGGACACCCGGCAGGGCCAGGCACCGCACGACCAGCGGCCGTCGTGGCAGCAGCGGCTGCGCCGTTTCGGATACACGGCCCCGCGCAGAAGCGACGTCCGCGACCGTCTGGTGCCGCCGTACGTCCAGCCCAGCCCCCGGGTGTGGCAGGTCCTCGGCGTGCCGCACACCCTCGCCGAGCGCCTCGGCCGCTGGTCCGGCTGGGGCGGTCCGCTGCTGGTGACGCTGCTGGCGGGCGTGCTGCGGTTCTGGAACCTGGGCAGCCCGAAGGCGGTGATATTCGACGAGACGTACTACGCCAAGGACGCCTGGGCGCTGGTCCACCGCGGCTTCGAGGTCAACTGGGACAAGAACGCCAACGACCTCGTCCTGTCGTCGGGCGGCCATGTCACGATCCCGACGGACGCGGCGTATGTGGTGCATCCTCCGGTCGGCAAGTACGTCATCGGCCTGGGCGAGCTGATCTTCGGCTTCGACCCGTTCGGCTGGCGCTTCATGACGGCCCTGCTCGGCACGCTGTCCGTGCTGATGCTGTGCCGCATCGGGCGCAGGATCTTCCGCTCCACCTTCCTGGGCTGCCTCGCGGGCGCGCTGATGGCGGTGGACGGTCTGCACTTCGTGATGAGCCGCACGTCGCTGCTCGACGGGGTGCTGATGTTCTTCGTGCTGGCCGCGTTCGGCTGCCTGGTGATCGACCGCGACAAGGCGCGCGAGAAACTCGCGGCCGCGCTCCCCGCCGACGCCGACGGGCAGGTCCGCCCCGACGCGCACGTGGCGGAGACGACCCGGCTGGGCCGGCGCCCCTGGCGCTGGCTGGCCGGCCTGATGCTGGGCCTGGCGATCGGGACCAAGTGGAACGGCCTCTACATCCTGGCCGCGTTCTGTGTGATGGCGGTGCTGTGGGACGTGGGCTCCCGCAAGGTCGCGGGCGCCGGCCGCCCGTACGTCGCGGTCCTCCGGCACGACCTGGGCTTCGCGTTCCTGGCCACGGTGCCGGTGGCGATCGTCACGTACATCGTCTCGTGGACGGGCTGGATCCTCTCCCCCGCGGACGGCAGCGGCGGCTACTACCGCAACTGGGCCGCGAACGACGGCAAGGGCGGCAGCTGGACCTGGCTCTTCCCCGACTGGTGGCGCAGCCTGTGGCACTACGAGCACGAGGTGTACCAGTTCCACGTCGGCCTGTCCTCGCCGCACACCTACCAGTCCAACCCGTGGAGCTGGCTCGTCCTCGGCCGTCCCGTCTCGTACTTCTACGAGTCCCCCGCCCCCGGCAAGGACGGCTGCCCCGCCGACGCGGGCGAGAAGTGCGCCCGGGAGGTCCTGGCGATCGGCACCCCGCTGCTGTGGTGGGTGGCCTGCTTCGCGGTCCTGTACGTGCTGTGGCGCTGGTTCTTCCGCCGCGACTGGCGCGCGGGCGCCATCGCCTGCGGCATCGTGGCCGGCTACCTCCCCTGGTTCATGTACCAGGAGCGCACGATCTTCCTCTTCTACGCCGTCGTCTTCCTGCCCTTCCTCTGCCTGGCCGTGGCGATGCTCCTGGGCGCGATCATCGGCCCCCCGGGATCCACCGACACCCGCAGAGTCGTGGGCGCAACAGCCGCGGGCGTCGTGGTCCTCCTGATCAGCTGGAACTTCATCTACTTCTGGCCCCTGTTCACCGGCCAGGCCATCCCGATCGACGACTGGCGGTCGCGGATGTGGCTGGACACCTGGGTGTAGCAGCGAAACTCGTGTCCCGCGTACAACCTGCGCACCACTTGCGTGGTCTGGGATACGCCGGTGCCGCAGGCGCGGTGGCCGGCGCTCCCAATGGCCTGGGGCGCCCCGCCAGGTGTCCCCGCATGCACTGGAGAACGCCCGCATGCACGCACGTGTACGCACTGCCCTCGCCGCGGTCGCCGTGGCCGGACTCGCCGGTGGTCTGGTGACGGTCGCCGGTGGCGCCGCCTCCGCCGCAGGATCGGGTCTGCAGGGTGACTTCAACGGGGACGGCTACCGCGATGTCGCCGTCTCCGCCCCGACCGCCACCGTCGGCGGCAAGGCCTACGCCGGCCAGATCGCGGTGATGTACGGATCGGCGAGCGGCCTCAAGGCCACGAGCCGGACCGTGATCAGCCAGAACTCCGCCGGGATTCCGGGCAGCGCCGAGAAGGACGATCTGTTCGGCTCCGCCACCGCCGCCGGCGACTTCAACGGCGACGGCTACGCCGACCTCGCCGTGGGCGCCCCGGGCGAGGACGTGGGCAGCGACACCGACGGCGGCGCCGTCACCCTCGTCTGGGGCTCCGCCTCCGGTCTTACGGGCGGCACCACCGTCGCCGACCCGGACCCCTCCGGGCAGGACGAGTTCGGGCAGTCGCTGGCCTCCGGCGACTTCGACCCCGACGGCAAGGCCGACCTGGCCGTCGGCGGCACCTCCGCCAAGGTGTGGATCTTCCGGGGCGGCTTCACCAAGACCGGCGGCAACGGCGGCAAGTACTACGCCGCACCGCGCATCATCAAGGGAAGCGACGCCGGGGCCATGCACCTGTCCACGGGGGACTTCAACGGAGGCGGCGGCGACGATCTGATCGTAGGCGGCTACGACTCCGACACGCGCTACAGCACCAACGTCCTGATCTACGCCTCGCCCACCGGCACCAAGCTGGACAGCGGCTCCCAGGAGGATCTGGCGGCCGGCATGCTCAGCGCCATGGGGGACCTCAACGGTGACGGCAAGGACGACGTCGTCATCGGCGAGACCTGGGACAGCGACATACCCGGCGCCATGAAGGGCGGCAAGCTCAACGTCATCTACGGCAACGACTACAGCTCCTACAAGGTCAACTCCATCAGCCAGGACACCGCGGGCGTCCCCAGCGCCGCGGAGACCGCCGACCGCTTCGGCTGGGAGGTCTCCCTCGGCGACATCGACGGTGACGGCTACGCCGACATCGCCGTCGGCGCGACCGGCGAGAACCTCACGACCGACGGCACCGCCGTGGCCGACGCCGGCGCGGTCACCGTTCTGTACGGCTCGGCCTCCGGGGTCACCGCCGCCGGCAGCCAGTACTTCCACCAGGACACCCCCGGCGTCCCGAGCGCCAACGAGAAGTCCGACTTCTTCGGCGGCGAGGTGTTCCTCTCCGACGTCAACGGCGACAACAAGGCCGACCTGACCATCGGCACCAACGGGGAGAACGACTGGAACGGCAACGTCACCGGCCTCCTCTCCGACGGTACCGCGATCGACACCGCCGGCGTCGTCTCCTTCGGTCCGTCCGCCGTGGGCATCTCCACGAGCGGATACCCCGAGTTCGGCAGCATCATGGCCGGCTGACAAACACGCCACGCCGCCCCACAACTATCCGAAAACTCACCTCACAGGCTCCCCTCACGCCACATACAGTGCGAAGGACTGAAAACGGGGAGGGAGCGCGTCATGCGCAAGGGGGTCAAGGCCGCCGTCGTCGGCGGTGTGTTCGCCGCGATGGTGGGCGGGGCGGGGTACGGGGCGTTCAACTTCGTGTCCGCGCTGAACGGGGACGGGGATTCGGGGGCGAGCGGCCCGGCACCGGTGAAGTCGGGGCCGCCGAGCGGTGCCGAGGTCAAGGAGACGACGGCCAAGTTCTTCGCGGCCTGGGAGAAGGGGCAGGCGTCGGCCGCCGCGTCGTACACGAACAACGACGCGGCGGCCGAGACCGTGCTGACGTCCTACGGCCAGGACGCGCGCATCACGAAGGTGCGGATCACACCCGGTACGGCGGCCGGTGACACGGTGCCGTTCTCGGTGAAGGCGACGGTCACGTACCAGGGGAAGTCGAAGCCCCTGGCGTACAGGAGCGAACTGACCGTCGTGCGCGGGGTGACGACCGGGCGGGCGTTGGTCGACTGGCAGCCGTCCGTCGTCCACCCCGAGCTGAAGAAGGGCGACACGCTCATCACGGGCGAGTCGGCGACCGCGCCGATCGAGGCGGTGGACCGCGACGGGACCGTACTGACGAAGGACAAGTACCCTTCTCTCGGCCCGATTCTGGACGAACTGCGCGCCAAGTACGGGGACAAGGCGGGCGGAACGCCCGGCGTCGAGCTGTCGATCCGGCACGAGGCGGAGGACGCGGCCGACACCTCGCTGCTGACCCTCGCCAAGGGCAGGCCCGGCAAGCTGCGCACCACGCTCGGAGCGAGCGCCCAGGCGGCGGCCGAGAAGGCGGTCAAGCGGTACGCCCAGTCGTCGGTAGTGGCGGTGAAGCCGAGCACCGGTGAGGTGCTGGCCGTGGCGAACAACCGGACGGACGGGTGGAACGCGGCCTTCCTCGGCGAGGTCGCCCCCGGCTCCACGATGAAGATCGTCAGCGCGGCGACCCTCATCGACCTCGGGCTCACCACCGCGAGCGGTCCGGCGACCTGTCCGCCCGAGGCGACCTGGCAGAGCCAGACCTTCCACAACCTCAAGGGCCTCGCCCCGAACGAGAACGCCACCCTCTCGGAGAGCTTCGCCCGTTCCTGCAACACGGCCTTCGTGAAGTTCGCCGACGACGTCGAGGTGGACTCGCTGACCAAGGAGGCCCAGGACCGCTTCGGGCTCGGCCGCGACAACTGGAAGGTCGGCATCCCGTCCTTCGACGGCTCGGTCCCCGCCTCCGGCGGTCCGGACACGGCGGCGAACCTGATCGGCCAGGGGCAGGTCCAGATGAGCCCGCTCGACATGGCGTCGGTGACGGCGACCGCGATCACGGGCCGGTTCCGGCAGCCGGTCATCGTGCCGCTGAGCCTCGACGACCGTGAACCGGCCACGGCGCAGGGCCTGTCGGCGAACACGGTGAGCCAGCTGCGCGCCATGATGAACCGCACCGCGACCAGCGGCACCGCGGCCGGTGTGATGGCGCAGCTGAGCGGCAGCATCGGCGCGAAGACCGGCTCCGCCGAGGTCGACGGGAAGGCCGTGGCCAACTCCTGGTTCACGGGATACCGCGACGACATCGCGGCAGCGGCCATGACGGAGGGCGGCGGCCACGGCAGCGACGCGGCGGGCCCGGTCGTACGGGACGTCCTGGCCGCGGGCGGCTGAGAGCCTGTGCCTCCGGCCGGATCAGGCCGGGCATGATGGGGGCTCCCGCGCGAGCGCAGCCGACAGGCGGGAGCGTGCTGAATGGGCGCCGCCCCGCGCGGGCAGCCGAGCGTGGGGCAGTGCTGCGCGGCGGCGGGCGCCCGGCCCGCGGAGGTGGCACAGGCGCTGACGTCGCGGACGTCGCGGACGTCACAGCAGGCTGACGTCACCCGCTCCGGACGGGACTCTAGGGTGGTTGCTGTCGTTGGGGTGCATGGGGGCAACGAGGGCAACGAGGACAGCGAGGGCTGCGGGGGCCCGGGGATTCGCGGAGGATCGAAGGCTGTGGGCAAGAGAAGGCGCGTCGACCAGCGGCGGAAGCCGAAGCCCGCCGTGCTCGGCGGGATGATCGCCGTGGTCGTGGTCGGCGCCGGCTTCGGCGTCTACGCGCTGTACGGCGGCGGGGCCGCGGCCGAGGACGGCTCCTCCTCGGCCGCCGAGAAGGCGAAGTCCGTCAAGACCAGTCCGCTGTCGGCGGCCGAGGTGAAGTCCACCGCCGAGCGTTTCCTCGCCGCCTGGCAGCAGGGCAGGCTCACCCGGGCAGCGGCGACGACCACCGACGCGAAGGCGGCCACCGCGCTGCTCACCGGCTACACCAAGGACGCCCGCATCAAGGACGTCACCATCACCCCCGGCACCCGCACCGGCGCCAAGGTCCCCTTCTCCGTGAAGGCGACGGTGACGTACAAGGGCACCAGCAAGCCGTTCACGTACGACAGTGCGCTCATGGTCGTCCGGCGGGTCAAGGACGGCAAGCCGCTGGTCGACTGGCACTCCGCCGTCCTCCACCCCGACCTCGGCGACGGCGACAGCCTGGTGACCGGCGCGTCCGGAACACCGCCGATCAAGGCCTTCGACCGGGACGGCGGTGAGATCACCGAGGCCAAGTACCCCTCGCTGGGCACGGTGCTGGACGGGCTGCGCGAGAAGTTCGGCAAGACGGCGGGCGGCAAGGCGGGCATCGAGCTGCGCGTGGTGCGGGGCAAGTCCTCGAAGTCGTCCGACAAGACGCTCGTGGAGCTGAGCAAGGGCACTCCGGGGCCGGTGAAGACGACGCTCAGCCCGGCCCTGCAGACGGCTGCCGAGCGGCAGGTGATGAAGCAGGAGCGAGCGTCGGTGGTGGTGCTGCGCCCCTCGACGGGCGAGATCCTCGCGGTGGCCAACACCAGCCACGGCTTCAACACCGCGCTCCAGGGCTCGCTGGCCCCCGGTTCGACGATGAAGGTCATCACGTCGTCGCTGCTGATCGAGAAGGGCCTGGCGTCGGCGGACGAGGCGCACCCCTGCCCGAAGTACTTCACCTACGGCGGCTGGAAGTTCCAGAACGACGACAAGTTCTCGATCAAGGGCGGCACCTTCAAGGCGAGCTTCGCCCGCTCCTGCAACACGGCGTTCATCAGCCAGGCGCCCGAGCTGGAGAACGACGACCTGACGAAGCAGGCGCAGCAGGTCTTCGGGCTGGGCCTGAACAACTGGGCCATCGGAGTCCCGTCGTTCGACGGAGCGGTGCCGGTGCAGTCGGCTGCCCAGAAGGCGGCGGAGCTCATCGGTCAGGGCGGGGTCAGGATGAACCCGCTGAACATGGCGTCGGTCGCGGCCACGGTCGAGGGCGGCACCTTCCGCCAGCCGTACCTGGTGTCCGCGAAGGCGGACAACCGCACCATGGCCACCGCCTCGCGCACGATGTCCGCGGGCACGCTGTCGCAGCTGCGGGACCTGATGCGGTACACGGCGGCGTACGGTACGGCGGCGGAGGCGATGTCCGGTCTCGGGCCCGACTACGGCGCCAAGACGGGCTCCGCGGAGGTCGACGGCCAGAAGAAGGCGAACGGCTGGTTCACCGCCTACCGGGGCGACCTCGCGGCCGCGGGCGTGGTCCAGGCGGGCGGCCACGGCGGCGACACGGCGGGCCCGATCGTGGCGTCACTGCTGAAGTCGGGCGGCTGATCCGCGGCGACCGATCAGTGCGCCACCGGCTGCGCGGCGGCCAGGTACGTCCGCCGCAGGAACCGCAGCAGCGCCTTGCTCTCGAACTGCACCACCGAGACGCCCTGCGCGGAGTGGAACTCGACGACAGCCTGCACGCGACCGCACGGCCACACACGTACCTCGCCCGTGCCGGCCGGGGCGCGCAGGCCCTGTTCCAGGAGTGCCCGCGCGAAGGTCCATTCATGGGTTCCGGGCAGGTCGACCCGTACCGAGCGCGGGTCCGCCTCCGGGTCATAGCGCAGGACCACGGGGACGGCCTCGTCCTCGGGGAAGTCCGCGTCCGTGACGATGTGGGCTCGAGCGTACTGTTCGACTACAGACATCCGACGGCCCCTTACACTGCGCGACCTGTGCGAAAGCTGTGCATCCGCTTCCTCTCCAATGTCGCATATTTTCCGTATCGCGCTCCCTGGGGTCGTAGATCTCACATGCACGATGCACGAGTACCTCGCTCTTGCAAGTAGTTCGCAACAAGCCACTATCATCGAACGGTGCATGTGCCTGACGGATTCATCAACGCCCCGGCCTCCGCCGCGACCGGTGTCGTCGCCGCGGCCGCCATCGCCGTGAGCCTGCGCGGCGCGCGCCGCGAACTCGACGAACGCACCGCGCCGCTGGCCGGACTGGTGGCGGCGTTCATCTTCGCCGTACAGATGCTGAACTTCCCCGTCGCCGCCGGCACCAGCGGACATCTGCTGGGCGGCGCGCTCGCGGCGATACTCGTCGGCCCCTTCACCGGGGTCCTCTGTGTCTCCGTGGTGCTGCTGATGCAGGGCATCCTGTTCGCGGACGGCGGTCTGACCGCGCTCGGCGTGAACATCACGGACATGGCGATCGTCACGACGGTCGTGGCGTATGCCGTCTTCCGTGGCCTGGTGATGGTGCTGCCGCGCGGGCGGCGCTCGGTCACCGTGGCCTCCTTCGTCGCCGCCCTTCTCTCCGTCCCGGCCGCGGCCGTCGCGTTCACGCTGCTCTACGCGGTCGGCGGGACCGCGGACGTCTCCCTCGGCAAGGTCGCGACCGCCATGATCGGTGTGCACGTCCTCATCGGCATCGGCGAGGCCGCGATCACCGCGCTGACCGTCGGCGCCGTGATCGCCGTACGCCCGGACCTCGTGCACGGGGCGCGCGGCCTGCGGCAGAGGCTCAAGCTGCGGGTGAACGGCGAGCTCGTCGACGTGCCGGACGCCGAGCCCGTCCCCGTCGCCGCCCGGTCGCACCGCACCATGTGGGCGGTGGGCCTGGTCACCTCCCTCGTGCTCGCCGGATTCGTCAGCTTCTACGCCTCCACGAGCCCGGACGGCCTGGAGAAGGTCGCCGCCGACCACGGCATCGACAAGAAGACCGAGCAGCACGCGTCCTCCGGCTCCCCGCTCGCCGACTACGGCGTCAAGGACGTCGACGACTCCCGGCTCTCCGGCGGTCTCGCAGGCGTGATCGGCGTCGGCGTCACCGTCGTCGCCGGCAGCGGGGTGTTCTGGGCGGTGCGCAGGCGTCGTACGAGCGACGCCTCTCCCGTGAGCACGGGCGTCTGACATGGGCGCCGGGCACACGCACAGGCTCTACCGGCACGGGCACTCGCCCGTGCACGGCCTGCCGCCGCACACCAAGCTCGCCGCGACGTTCGCGTTCGTGGTGGTCGTGGTGTCGACGCCGCGCGAGGCGATGTGGGCGTTCGGGCTGTACGCCGTGCTGCTGGGCGCCGTCGCACACGTCGCCCGCGTGCCCGCCGGCTTCCTGCTCAAACGGCTGCTGATCGAGGTCCCGTTCGTCGCGTTCGCCGTGCTGATGCCGTTCGTGGCGGAGGGCGAGCGGGTCGAGGTGCTCGGGATGTCGCTGAGCGTCGGCGGGCTGTGGGGCGCCTGGAACGTGCTCGCCAAGGGCACTCTCGGCGTCGCCGCCTCCGTGCTCCTCGCCGCCACCACCGAGCTGCGCGAACTCCTGCTCGGCCTGCAACGGCTCAAGCTGCCGCCGCTGCTGGTGCAGATCGCGTCCTTCATGATCCGCTACGGCGACGTCATCACC
Organism: Streptomyces luteolifulvus; assembly: GCF_008806595.1. GTDB lineage: Bacteria > Actinomycetota > Actinomycetes > Streptomycetales > Streptomycetaceae > Streptomyces > Streptomyces luteolifulvus. The sequence continues at coordinate 160,499 of NZ_VZRB01000017.1, forward strand.
GACGAGATGCGGCGGATGCGGATCGCCCGGGAGTCGCGGGGCTTCGAGGCCCGGGGCGTGCGGCACTGGGGAGTGCTCGCGAAGTCCGCGGGCGCGCTGTTCATCCGCTCCTACGAGCGCGGCGAGCGGGTGCACCTGGCCATGGTCAGCCGTGGTTATGCCGGTTCGATGCCGGTCATCGACGAGGTGACCGCGTCCCGGGCGCAGTGGTCGTACGCCCTCGCCCTTCCCTGCGCCGCCCTCGTCGTCTGTCTGCTGGGATGGGCCCTGTGACACCTTCACTGGAAGTGGCCGGACTGGCCTTCGCGTACCCCGACGGGCATCAGGCCCTGTTCGGCGTGGACTTCTCGATCGGGCGCGGCGAGCGGGTCGCGCTGCTCGGGCCGAACGGCGCCGGCAAGACGACCCTCGTCCTGCACCTCAACGGCATCCTGAGCGGGGGCACGGGCACGGTGCACGTGGCCGGACTGCCCGTCGGCCGGCAGCACATGGCGGAGATCCGGCGGAAGGTCGGCATCGTCTTCCAGGACCCGGACGACCAGCTCTTCATGCCGAGCGTCCGGGAGGACGTGGCGTTCGGGCCCGCGTCAGCCGGGCTGAAGGGGCCGGAGCTGGAGGAGCGCGTGGACCGGGCGCTCGCGCGGGTCGGCATGGCGGAGTTCAAGGACCGGCCCCCGCACCATCTCTCGTTCGGGCAGCGGCGGCGGGTGGCCGTGGCGACCGTGCTCGCCATGGAGCCGGAGATCCTCGTCCTGGACGAGCCGTCCTCCAACCTCGACCCGGCCTCCCGCCGCGAACTGGCGGACATCCTACGGTCGTTGGACGTGACGGTGCTGATGGTCACCCATGATCTGCCGTACGCGCTGGAGTTGTGCCCGCGTTCGCTGATCCTGAGCGACGGCACGATCGCGGCGGACGGAAAGACGGCGGAGCTGCTCGCCGACGACGAGCTGATGCGCGCCCACCGGCTGGAGCTGCCGTTCGGCTTCGATCCGCGTTCCGTGCCGGCGGCCGGCGGCCGTCCGTGACAATGGGCGCGTGACGAACGAGGAGAGAACCGACCCGTGCGCCTCGCTGCTGCTGGACGAGCAGCTGTGCTTCGCGCTGTACGCGGCCCAGCGCGCGATGACGGCGGCGTACCGTCCGCTCCTCGACGAGCTCGGGCTCACCTACCCGCAGTACCTGGTCCTGCTGGTGCTGTGGGAGCGCGGCGAGACCACGGTCAAGGAGCTGGCGGCGGCGCTGCGGCTCGACTACGGCACGGTGTCGCCGCTGCTGAAGCGGCTGGGAAGCGCGGGGCTCGTACGCCGGGAGCGGGCGGCGCACGACGAGCGGACGGTGCTCGTCTCGTGCACGGGGCGCGGGGAGGAGCTGCGGGAGCGCGCGGCCCGTGTGCCCGGTGCGCTGCTCGCGGCGGCGGAGCTCGACGGGTCGGAGGTCGCGCGCCTGCGCGAGGAGTTGCTGGGGCTTGCGCGACGGGCCGGGGCGGCAGCCGAGCGCACACCGTGATCCGGCGTTACCCGCGGTTGCGGCCCCCTGGTCACGAGAACTGACCTACCAGCCAGTACCTTGTGCACGATGCACTTGTGCGCACCTGTCCTGGGGAGGCCGGCCATGACCGACGCCACCGCGGTCGAGACCGCAGTCGACACGCGTCCGTCGAAGATCGTCTACGTCGCGGAAGCCACCGCGCACGGTGGCCGGGACGGCTATGTCACCAGCCAGGACGGCCAGATCGAGCTGAGGGTGGCGATGCCGCCGGAGCTTGGCGGCGACGGCAGCGGAACCAACCCCGAGCAGCTGTTCGCGGCCGGCTACAGCTCCTGTTTCCACAACGCGCTGGTCCTGGTCGGCCGCCGGTCCGGATTCGACCTGACCGGGTCCACGGTCGCCGCGAAGGTCGGCATCGGCCCGAACAAGCAGCGCGGCTACGGCCTCGCGGTCGCCCTCAGTGTCTCGCTGCCGGTCCTCGACCCGAACACCGCGGAGAAGCTGGTGGACGCGGCGCACGAGGTCTGCCCGTACTCCAACGCGACCCGCGGGAACATCGACGTAACGATCCTGCTTGGATGACGGCAGCTAGGAATCGAAGCGTCCGCGTGCGTGTTGCACCCACGGCCGAAGGTGGAGGACGAAGGAGTGCGGACGTGGACGTGAACGGCACAGTGGCCGAGGGCTTCGAGCCGGTCAGGACGGCGTTCGCGCGGAACTTCGAGGTGTTCGGGGACCGGGGCGCGGCCGTCGTGGTCTACCGGGACGGACACAAGGTCGCCGACCTGTGGGGCGGCACACAGGACGTCGACGGGACGCGGCCCTGGGAGCGGGGCACGGCCCAGATCGTGCGCTCGGCGACGAAGGGTGTCGCCGCCGCCGTACTCCTCCTGCTGCACCAGCGCGGGGAGCTGGACCTGGACGCGCCCGTCGGCGACTACTGGCCGGAGTTCAAGGCGGCGGGCAAGGAGCGGACGCTGGTGTGGCATCTGCTCGCGCACCGCGCGGGCGTGCCGGTGCTGGACCGGCCGTTGACGCCCGCGCAGGCCGCCGACCCGGTGCTCGGCGCCGAGGCGGTCGCGGCGCAGACGCCGGCGTGGGAGCCGGGAACGGACCACGGGTACCACGCGCAGACGTACAGCTGGCTGACGGGCGAGCTGGTCCGACGGGTCTCGGGCCGTTCGATCGGCGAGTGGATCGCGGACGAGATCACCGGGCCGGTGGGGGCGGACCTGTGGCTGGGCCTGCCGGAGAGCGAACGTTCGCGCGTGGGTCGGGTGGCGCAGATCGAGGCACCTGGGACCGCCGCGGGCGGATTGCGCACACGACCCAAGCGGGCGGTCGCCGAGGCCTACACCGATCCGGAGTCGCTCACCCGCCGCGCGTTCGCGGCGATCACCCCGATGCCGGACGAGAACGACCCCGCGTACCGGGCGGCCGTCCTGCCCGCCTCCAACGGCATCGCCACGGCGGACGGACTGGCCCGCTTCTACGCGTCACTCATCGGCGAAGTGGACGGCGGGGTACGCCTGTTCGCACCGGAGACGGTGGACCTGGCCCGGGGCGAACGCTCCGCGGGCCCCGACCGCGTCCTGGTCGTGGGCACGCGCTTCGGCCTCGGCCACATGCTGCACGGCGGCGCGTGCCCGCTGCTGTCCCCCGCCTCGTTCGGCCACCCGGGCCGCGGCGGCGCCCTCGGCTTCGCCGACCCGCCCTCGGGCATCGCCTTCGCCTATGTGACGAACGGCTTCCACAAGAGCGTGACCGCGGATCCGAGGGCCCAGGCCCTGATACGAGCGGTACACAAGTCGCTACCGGCCTCGGGCTGAGAGCGAGCCCTGTCGCGACCGCGGCCCGGTCGGCGTCAAGGGCCCGCCTCCCGGCGCGCATCCACCCCCTCACACCGGTGACTCGGCCAATGCCTCGCGGTACCACGGTGCGTAGCGGGCGAAGTCTGTTGTGAAGGACCGGACCGGGGGCGTCGAGAGCTGGGACCACAGGCGGTCGGTGGCGTACCAGCGGTCCAGGGCGATCAGGGAGAGGTGGCGCCTGTAGAGGAGGTCGTCGGCCGTGTCGAGGTGGGACAGGGCCTCCTCGCGGGTCAGGGTGCCCTCCGGGAGCGGGAGGTCCAGGGACCGGCAGACCGTGCTGACCAGGTCGCGCGCGGACACCGGCTCGGGGTGGGCCGCGTGCAGGACGCGGCCGGCGGGCGGGTGCGGGGACAGGGCCAGTTCGGTCAGGACCGCGGCCAGGGAGGACGCGGAGATCAGGGACAGTCGGGCCGCGCCGTCGTCCACCCAGTGCGGCAGGCGGCGCAACAGCCGGAGGAGCGCGGGCACGAACCAGGTGTCGCCCTCGCCGTAGACGAGGTAGGGACGCAGCACGGTCCCGCCGGCCGCCAGGACGAGCCGCTCCCCCGCGAGCCGGGTGACGCTGGTCGCGGAGACCGGCGTCTCGGGCAGCCGTCCCTCGGGCTCGCCCCTGTGCGGCCCGTCGCCGTACACGGCGGCCGTGCCCAGCTGGACGAAGCGGCGCACGCCGGCCCGCCGGGCCTCGGCGAGGAGGGCGCGGGTGCCCTCGTGGTTGACGGCCCGGCAGTCCGCCTCGCTGCCGCCGATCCGGGCCGCCAGGTGCAGGACGGTGGTGACGCCTTCGCACACTCCGTGCAGCGTGCCGGGATCGGCGAGGTCGCCGTGCACGGTCTCCAGGTCACCCGGGCCGCGGCCGGGGGCCGGCCGGCGGTGCGTGAGCAGTCGTATCGCCGGCCCCTGCGGCGTGAGGGCCGCGGCCGTCCGCAGCAGGGGCACGACATGGGAACCGACGAAGCCGGTCCCGCCCGCCACCAGGATCCGTTCGGGTCTTAATGACAGTCTCAACGACAGCCTTCCGTCGGCGCGGTCGGTGAATGCGGCACCACTGTCCTCAAACACGCCTTCGAGAGCAATAGGATTCGGACATTCCGCTCACGCCGCGGCGGTCCCGCCCCCTTGTGCCACCGTCGAACGCCGCATCAAATCAGCCAGTACGGCGGCCAGTTCGCTGACCGAGTTCTCGCGCAGCAGCGCGCTCGCCGGTACCGGAATCCGCAGCGCCCTTTCGAGCCTGCGCTGCAGGGCGAGCGCGGTGAGGGAGTCGACTCCCTGGCTGTAGAGGGGTCGGTCCCGGTGGATGCGGTGGGCGGGCGGGATGTCCAGATAGGTCGCCAGGTTGCGGCAGAGGAAGCTCTCCATGGCCTGGGGTGTGGTGGGTATTCCTGACACGGTCTCTCCCTTCATTGATGGACCCGGATGCCGTCAAGTGCGCGGCCTGGGCTGCGAGTTGCGCAGTGCACGCGGCTCCGGTCCCGGCCGGGGCCCCGCCCCCGCCGACCAGACGAGGTGGAACCTCCAGCGCCGCAGCCGCCAGCCGTCGGGGGTGCGCACGGCCTCGCCCTCGCTGTAACCGCCGATGTCGAAGCGACCTGACGGGTCCGGCCCGTCCTCGTGGTGGATGTGCGAGGCGACCAGGTGGATACGGATGCGGGCCGTGTCGCCGTCGACGTGGATGCCGTAGGTGGAGGCGAGGTGGTGCGTGCGGGCGAACCGGGACTTCTTCTCCAGGTGGAAGGCGGCGAGCCCGTCCAGCCCGGACGCCCTGCCGACCGGGAACTCCAGCCGGCAGTCGTCGGTGAAGACGCCGCGCGTCCAGGTGTCGTCGAAGCCGTGCTCGTCCTGGGTGTCGAGCAGGGTGATGTACCGGTCGATCAGCTCGGTGAGCTCGGCCCGGTCGGTCAGGGTCCGCACCTGTGCGCGCAGGGCGGCGAGTTCGGCCTCGGGAACGGTGACGGTGGCGGGCTGTTCGAGGGGCGGGGCGGTCATGAATCCAGGGCTCCGTTTCTGGGAGTCGGTACGGCTGCGCACGTCAACTGCCAAAGGGCGGCGCGCTCCGGCTGCCGGAGACGCGCCAGCCGCGCGGGTCCCGGTGCGTGGCGGCGCGCTCCGGGCGCCGCCAGCCGGCCGTGGGAGTACGGTCCTGCGGGCACGGCCCGCCCGCGGCGAGGACGGCGGCACGGGCGAGCAGCACACTGGTCAGCGCGGCGATGTCGGCGGCCGTGGCCCGGCCCTTGACGACCCGGATGACCAGCTCCTCGTGCCCGCCGTCGGCCCCGCTCACTGCGGCGGGTTGCCGTGCTTGCGGCACGGCAGGTCGGCCTGCTTGGTGCGCAGCATCGCCAGCGCCCGGACCAGCTGGAGCCGGGTGTCGCGCGGGTCGATGACGTCGTCCACCAGACCGCGCTCGGCCGCGTAGTACGGGTGCATCAGCTCCGCCTGGTACTCCTTGATCTTCTGCGCCCGGGTGGCGTCCGGATCGTCGGAGGCGGCGATCTCGCGGCGGAAGATGACGTTCGCCGCGCCCTCGGCGCCCATCACGGCGATCTCGTTGGACGGCCAGGCGAGCGCCAGGTCGGTGCCGATGGACCGGGAGTCCATGACGATGTACGCGCCGCCGTACGCCTTGCGCAGCACCAGGGAGATACGCGGCACGGTGGCGTTGCAGTACGCGTACAGCAGCTTCGCGCCGCGCCGGATGATGCCGTTGTGCTCCTGGTCCACGCCCGGCAGGAAGCCGGGCACGTCGATCAGGGTGACCAGGGGGATGTTGAAGGCGTCGCAGAACTGCACGAACCGCGCCGCCTTTTCACTCGCGTCGATGTCGAGGACGCCCGCGAAGGAGGAGGGCTGGTTGGCGACGATGCCGACGACCTCGCCGTCCAGCCGGGACAGGGCGCACACCACGTTGGTCGCCCAGCCCGGCTGCACCTCGAAGTACTCGCCGTCGTCGACGATCTCCTCGATGACCGTGCGGATGTCGTAGACCCGGCTCGGGTCCTCGGGGACGAGTTCCAGGAGCCGGTCGGTGCGCCGGTCCGCCGGGTCGTCCCCCTTCGCGGAGGGCGGCAGATCACGGTTGTTGGAGGGCAGCAGGGACAGCAGGTACCGCACGTCCTCCAGGCAGCTGCGCACGTCGTCGTAGGCGAAGTGGGCGACCCCGGAGGTGGTGGCGTGCACATCGGCGCCGCCGAGGTCGTCCTGGGTGATCTCCTCGCCGGTCACGGCCCGCACCACGTCCGGTCCGGTGATGAACATCTGCGAGATGTCACGGACCATGAAGACGAAGTCGGTGAGCGCCGGCGAGTACGCGGCGCCGCCCGCGCACGGACCGAGCATCACGCTGATCTGCGGGATCACCCCGGAGGCCCGGGTGTTGCGCTGGAAGATGCCTCCGTAGCCGGCCAGCGCGCTGACGCCCTCCTGAATACGGGCGCCCGCGCCGTCGTTCAGCGACACCAGCGGCGCCCCGGCGGCCAGCGCCATGTCCATGATCTTGTGGATCTTCTGCGCGTGCGCCTCGCCGAGCGCGCCGCCGAAGATACGGAAGTCGTGCGCGTACACGAAGACCGTACGGCCCTCCACGGTGCCCCAGCCGGTGACCACACCGTCGGTGTAGGGGCGCTTGCGCTCCAGGCCGAAGCCGGTGGCGCGGTGTCGGCGCAGGGTCTCGACCTCGGTGAACGAGCCCTTGTCCAGCAGCAGTTCGATGCGTTCGCGGGCGGTGAGCTTGCCCTTGGCGTGCTGGCGCTCGGTGGCCAGCGGATCTCCGTGCGCCGCGGCCTGTTTGATCAGGCCGAGCTCCTCCACCCGCTCCAGTGCGCTCCACTGGCCGCGGTGTTCGCGGTCGCGCAGGCTGGGCCGGGCGGCATGCTGTGCCGTTCCGGTCTGGTCGGTCGACATCTCGGTCACGCTCCCCTGTCAGGTTCCTTGCGTGGTCGTGGCGGGCGCGCTCGCGGCAGGCGTGGTGGGCGCCGCGGGCATGGCCGCCGCGGTCCCCAGGTCCACCGTGCCGCCGGCGAACAGCGCCTCCACGGGCAGCCAGCGCACCCCGACCTTCGGCGCCTCGGTGCCGAGTACGGCGACGGCGGCGTTGTGCCGGGGTCCGGCCGGCAGGTCGAGGAGCGTCCAGCCGTCCGGCCTGCGCCGGACGTCGGCACCCAGGTAGTCCTGGCCCGGGTCGCGGGACAGGCCGGTGCCGAGCGCCTTGAGGAAGGCCTCCTTGCGGGTCCACATCTGCCCGAACGCCTCGCGCCTGTTGTCCCCGGCGAGGTCCTCCAGCTCCTGCCGCTCCCCGGGGTGCAGGGCCGGGGTGCACACCTCGACGGTCTCGTCGCGGGGCAGCCGCTCCACATCGATGCCGATCACGGTGGTGGAGACGGCGATGGCGGCCATGCCGTGGCTGTGCGCCAGGGAGAAGTGCAGGGGCGGGTCGGGGTGGGCGACGGCGGGCCGGCCGTGCGGCTCGGCGCAGCCGGGGCAGGGCTCCCGTACGAACGGCACGTCCTGCGGGGGCCGCCCCAGATAGGCGCCGAGCAGCCGGCGCAGCGCGACATGCGCGGAGGCGTAGGTGATCCCGTCCGTGGGGCGCACGAAGGAGGCGGTGCGCCGGCGTTCGGCGTCGCTGAGCTCGGTCAGCTCCAGGCGCTCGGCCGCGGAGTCGAGGCGGGGCCGGCGCACCAGCCACACATCGAGCTCACCCGGCCGGGGCAGCCGCGCCGCCTTGGTCGCGGGCGCCGCGCGGACGAGCACATCCCCGCTCACGCCGTCCCCGGAAGGTCGTGCGAGACCACATGGCCGCGGGCGTGCTTGTGGGGGCTGTCCTCGGGGCCGAGCTGCCCGGCCAGGCAGTCGACCAGTTCGGCGGCGCTGTTGGCGCGCAGCAGCATGTTGAGGTTGACGTCCACGTGGAGGACGGCCTCCATCCGGCGCTGGAGTTCGAGGCCGGAGATGGAGCCGATGCCGAGGCTGTTCATCGGGCGGCCCACGGTGTCGATGCTGTGCGGATCCACCCGCAGCACCCGGGCGAGTTCGGCGCGGACGTACTCGTCGATGAGCCGGGTGCGCTCGGCCAGGTCGCTGGCGGCGAGCCGCGACAGGCTCGGCGGCACCACCTCCACCTCATGGTCCTGCTCGAACTCGTAGTCGATGTCGTCGAGATCATCAAGGTCGTCGAAGATCCAGGTCTTCGTCGTCTGGTCCATGATCGTGCCCCGTCGTGGAGTGGGTGGGTGGTACGGGAACGGGAGGGCGGCGCGGCCCGGCGCGTGCCGTGAGACCGCTCAGGCCCACGAGCAGTCCCAGTCCGCCGATCGCGGCCACCAGGGCGAGCGCGGGCCGGCAGGCCGCGACGGCCTCGGCCGCCGTGGCGTTGGGCGGCATGGAGGCGGCGAGCAGCGCGGCGACGAGCGCCGGTGTCGCGACCGCGCCGGTCTGCACGGCCGTCTGGTACAGCCCGCTGCCCGCACCGCGTTCGGCGGGCGGCAGCTTCGAGGTCGCCTGCATGTTCAGCGCGGCGAAGGACAGCACGAAGCCGGCGCCCACCAGGAGCAGCGTGGGCAGCAGCCGCCCGGGGTAGTCGAGCGGCCAGGACGCGCGCAGCTGCAGCAGATAACCCGCGAAGGGGAAGACGGCTCCGGCGGCGATGAGCCGGGGGGCGCCGTAGCGGGCGACGAGCCGGCCGGACGACAGCGCGGTGACCGCCAGCGGGGCGGCGGCAGGCAGCAAGGCCAGCGCGCAGCGCAGCGGCGACCAGCCGGCGACCGTCTGGAGCTGGTACGTGAGGACGAACAGCAGCCCCAGGTAGGACCCGTTGAGGCAGGCCGCGCCGAGGGCCGAGCGGAGCATGGGGCCGCCGCGCAGCGCACCGAACCTCACCAGCGGTGCGGGGGTGCCGCGTTCGACGGCCATGAAAAGGACCAGCAGCACCACGGCGCCCACCAGCGCTCCGCCGGAACGCCAGTCGGCGAGGCCGTGCGCCGGGAGGGCGGTGATGCCCTGGACGAGGGCGAGCAGCGCGCCGGTGAAGGCGGCGGCGCCCGGCACGTCGTAGCGCCGGGGCGTGCCCGGCGCGGTGTCGTTGCCGGGGATCAGGCGCAGGCCGAGGGCGAACAGCACCAGCACCACCGGCGCCGGGAAGGCGAAGGTCAGGCGCCAGCTGTAGGTGGTGAGCCAGCCCGACAGCAGCAGTCCCGCGGTGAAGCCGACGGCGCCGAAGAGGGTGTAGACGGACAACGCCCGGTTGCGGGGCGGGCCTTCGGGAAAGGCGGTGGAGATGATGGCAAGGCCGGTGGGCGCGGTGAGCGCCGCGCAGAACCCCTTGACCAGGCGGGTGGCCACCAGCAGCCAGGGTTCCTGGGCGAGCGCGCTCAGCAGCGAGGCGGCCGCGAAGCCGAGGAGCACCGCCAGATAGACCCGGCGGCGCCCCAGCAGGCTCACCACCCGGGCGCCGAACAGCATCAGCCCGCCGAAGCCGACGGCGAACCCGGTCATCGTCCACTGCACGGACGTCAGCGGCAGCCCGAGGTCCGTGCCGATCGAGGGCAGCGCCACGACCGCCACGGACACTTCGAGCGCGTCGATGAGCATGTTGCCGGCCAGGACGAACAGCAGCGCCCACAGCCGTGCGCCCCACCGCCCGGCCGCCGTCCCGGTGACTGCATCGGACGGAGAAGCAGACGGATACGACCTGGTCACGGCGTCACCCGAGGAGGGTGCCGCCACTCGCGTCGACGAAGGAGCCGGTGACCCAGCGGGCGTCGTCGGAGACGAGGAAGGCGATGACGTCGGCGACGTCCTGCGGTTCGCCGACCCGGTTGAAGGTGGACAGGGCCGCCATGGCCTCCACGGCCTCGGGGATGTCGAACAGCGGATTGCCGTTGCGGGTGATGCCCGGGGCAACGCTGTTGACGGTGATCCCGCGGGGCCCGAGCGCCTTGGCGAAGTGCAGCGCGAGCTGCTCGACGGCGCCCTTGCTCATGGCGTACGCGATCTCGTCGGGGTTGGCGAACCGGGTCAGCCCGGAGGAGATGTTCACGATCCGGGCGCCGTCGGGCATGTTGGCGAGCGCGCGCTGGATGACGAAGAACGGTGCCTTGGCGTTCACCGCGAAGATCCGGTCGAACTGCTCCGGGGTGGTGTCCTCGGGCTTGACCCCGCCCATCACCCCGGCGTTGTTGACCAGGATGTCGAGCACGGTGGAGCCGGTGCGCTCCTTGAGGCCCTCCTCCAGACCGAGGAACAGCTCGTGGACACCGCCGGGCGCCCCGAGTTCGGCCTGTACGGCGAACGCCCGCCCGCCGTCCTTCTCGATCCCGGCGACGACCTCGGCGGCCGCGTCCTCATTGGTGGCGTAGTGCACGGCGACGAGCGCGCCGTCCCGGGCCAGGCGTTCGGCGGTGGCCCGGCCCATACCGCGGCTCGCGCCGGTGACGAGCGCCGTCTTGCCGGTGAGGTCACCCATGTTCCTTCTCCTGCCGTTGACGTGTGCGTGGGGGTGGGTGCGCGGGGGTGTGTGCCGCGCGGGACGCGCGGGGGCGTGGGACCCGGGCACGGAGGTGCCGGGGGCGTGGCCGGTGGCCGCAGCCGCGGTGGAGGCGGGTCCGGTCGCCGCGGTCGCGCCGGGCGCGGCCGCGTCGCGGGCGAACCAGCGGGCGAGGGCGGTGTCCAGGCCGTCGTCCGAGTCGCCCGCCCACGCGACGTATCCGTCCGGGCGTACGAGGACGGCGGCGACGTCCGCGAGCGGGCCGTCCGCCGGCGGCAGTGCCGTCACGGTGTCGACGGCCGCGGACCACGGCCGGGCCACGCCGGCGATCCGTTCCCGCCGCTCCTGCTGCGGGGCCAGGACGAGAAGCAGCCCGCGCCCGCCGCGCAGCAGGCCGAGCGCGCTCAACGGCTCGGCGGAGCCGGGCAGCCGGGCCTCGGGGAGGCGGGCGCCGGCCAGCGGGTGGCCGGCCTCCGTCTCGTAGCGGATGTCGAGGCCGCTGATCATGCCTGCCAGATGGGCCCGTACCGGCTCGTAGGAGGTCAGTTCGCCGACGACGGTGCGCAGGGCATCCACCTCCGGGCCGCCCAGCAGCAGCCGGGCCTGCGCCCGGATGTTGGACAGGACCCGGCGCCCCACCGCGTGCCGTTCTTGCTGGTAGGTGTCGAGCAGACCCGCGGGGGCCCGCCCGAGCACGGTCGCCGCCAGCTTCCAGCCCAGGTTGACGGCGTCCTGGAGGCCGAGGTTGAGCGCCTGGCCGCCGATCGGCATCTGCTGGTGGGCCGCGTCGCCCGCGAGCAGGACACGCCGGTCGCGGTAGCGCACCGCATGCCGGGAGGCGTCGCCGAAGGAGTTGACCCACAGCGGGGTGCCGCCGGAGATGTCCTCGCCGGTGACGCCCCGCCAGGCCTCGACGATGTCCTCGAAGGACGCCTCGCCGGCCGGGCGCGGGGCCCGGCCGAACTCGTGGACCATCACCCGGGTGACGCCGTCGCCGCGCCGGGCGGCGATGGCGAGCCCCTTGGGCAGCCGTTCGAAGCGGCGGCCCGGGATCTCGATGCCGTCGACGTCCGCGCGGATGAGCTCCCGTTCGGCGCCGTTGCCGGGGAAGCCGATGCCCGCGAGCCGCCGTACGGCCGAGTGCTCGCCGTCGCAGCCGACGACATGGCGGGCGGTGAACCGCACCGGCCGCCCGTCGTGCTCCGCCGTCACCTCGACATGGTCTGCATGCTGGTCCAGGCCCGTGACCCGGTGCCCGCGCAGCACCCGCGCCCCGAGTGAGACCGCGCGGGCGCCGAGCAGTTCCTCGGTGCGGACCTGCGGCACCTTCCACTGGCCCGGGTAGGGACTCGGCAGCCGCAGGTCCATCGGCAGGCCGCCGAAGTGGCCCATCGGCTCGTGCGGCGGGTCCCCGAGACCCCCGGGGCCCTCCAGCAGATCCCGCTGCGCCAGGATCTCCATCGTCCGCGCATGCAGCGTGGACGCCCGCGACTGCGTCGTCGGGGCGTCCAGCACCTCCAGTACGGTCACGTCGGCGCCGCCGAGCCGCAGTTCAGCGGCGAGCATCAGCCCTACGGGGCCGGCGCCGACCACGATCACATGAGCATCGACAGCGTCGGCACCGGCCACGGGTCAGCGCCTCGCTTCGGCGTGGTTCTTGGCGTGGCCAAGTGTGGCGCGGCTGTTGGTGCTCAGCGCCGAGCGCACATACTCCCTGGCCTCGTCCACACCCGCGTCCGGGCCGAGGATCTTCTCGATGTTCTCGGCACGCAGCACGACGGTGTGCTGCGAGGAGGCCGTCGAGCCGGTCTCCGTCTCGCGGAAGGTCCAGTAGCCGGTGTGCAGGTTCATCAGCGCCGGCAGCGTGGTCTGCTTGTAGGCGATCTTCTCGCCGTCCAGGCACACCCGGTACGACTTCGTGGTGTGGACGGAGCCGTCCTTGGCGCGGGTGTCCATCTCGAGGGTCTGCAGGCCGGGGGTGTCCTCAGTGAGCCGTACGGTCGCCACATGCGGCAGCCGCTCCGACCACAGGCCGGCCTCGTTGACGAAGTCGTAGGCGTCCTTGGCGGAGCCGTCGATCTCGATCGTGTCCTCGAAGGAGAAGGTCAGCTCCTCGGAGGCGGCCGCGAGTTCGACATTGGTCTTCAGGGCCGCCAGCTCCGAGCGGGAGTTGCGGTCCACGGCCTCCTCGATCCAGGCCAGGTTCGCCGGGTCGTCGTTGATCGCCGTGTAGTCGTGCAGCAGCCGGACGCGCGACTCGCCCGCCGGCAGCGGCTCGATGATCCAGGTGCCGCCCATGGTGGCGACCGGCGGGGTGGAGACCTGCTGGCGGAAGACGATGCGCAGGCCCTCGGGGTCCAGGACGCGGCGTGAAGTCCAGTTCTTGGCCTCGCCGTTGGCCGTCGCCCAGATGCGGATCAGTTCCTCGGTGCCGGAGCGCTCCAGGTGGTCGACGTAGATGGTCGGCGGGAAGATCCGCGGCCAGTTCTCCACCTCGGCGATCAGCCGGTAGACGTCGGCGGCCGGGGCCGAGACCGTGATCTCGTGCTCGACTTCCCGCGGCTCGGATGCGGACATGCGTGAACTCCTCGGAGAGTACGGGGGGGTCGGACCGGTCAGAAGTTGCCGAGACCGCCGCAGACGTTGAGCGCCTGCGCGGTGATGGAGGCGGCGGTGTCGGAGGCGAGGTAGCCGACGAGACCGGCGACCTCCTCGGGGGTGGAGTAGCGGCCGAGGGGGATCTTCGCCTGGAACTTCTCCAGGATGGCGTCCTCGGAGGTGTCGTACGCGGCCGCGTAGCCGGCGCGGACCCGCTGCGCCATGGGGGTCTCCACATAGCCGGGGCACACCGCGTTGACCGTGATGCCGGTGGGGGCGAGCTCGTTGCCGAGGGCCTTGGTGAAGCCGACGACGCCGTGCTTCGAGGCGGAGTAGGGGGCGCCGAGCACGACGCCCTGCTTGCCCGCGGTGGAGGCGATGTTGATGATCCGGCCGCGGTCCTTGTGGCGCATTCCGCCGGTGTTGAGGACGGCGCGGGTGAGCCGGAAGACGCTGTTCAGGTTGGTCTCGACGACGTCGTACCAGAGCTCGTCGTCGATGTCGGCGGTGACTCCGCCGCCGGACCGGCCCGCGTTGTTGACCAGGACGTCGACGGTGCCGAAGCGGTCCACGGCGGCCTGCACGAAGGTCTCGATGGACAGCGGGGAGGTCACGTCGAGGGTGCTGCCGTCGACGTCGAGTCCCTCCTCGCGCAGCTCCTTGACGGTGCGGACGACGTTCTCGGCGTCGCGGGCGCCGATGAAGACACGGTGGCCCTGGCCCGCCAGCAGCCGTGCCACCGCGAGGCCGATGCCGCTGGTGGCCCCGGAGACGAGGGCGACCCGCTGGGGATTGTCGGACATGTCTGGTGCTCCCTTGTAGGCGTGTGTCTGCTGCGGACAGGGCTGGGCAAAGGGGGCCGCCGGTGCGCTGCCGAAGGGGAGAGCGGCGCACCGGCGGCCGGTGAGGGGATACGGTCAGGCGGCGGCCGGCGCCGACTCGGCGAGGCGGGCGTTGACCGCCTCGACCATCGCGCGGGGCGTCTTGGCCTCGGTGAGCACGGAGTCGTCGAGCGAGATGCCGTACTCGCGCTCGATACGGCCGCAGGTCTCCAGGAGCGCCAGGGACTCGTAGCTGAGCTCCTCGAACTCCGTGTCGAGGATGTCGCCGTCGAGGTCGACGTTCTCGTCGGCGCCGGCGCCCTCGAGCAGGATCCGCTTGAGGTCCTCGATGGTGAAGGGCTGGGTGGCCACGCGTGTGTCCTTTCGGTTGAGGGAAGAAAATCCGGCCCGCCGCCCGGCTCGGGCGTGGGTGAGGTACGGGCCGGGCGGCGGGTGTCTTGGGGCGCGGGCGAGCGCACCGCGTGGGGCGGTCGCACGGCCAGGCGGCTTCGGGGCGGGACTACGGTCCGACCGAGGCGACCACGGCACCCGCGCTGCCGCGACCCCACCGGACGGACCTCGACGCGATACGACGCCGCCGCAGGCCGGGCTAGTCGTTAGCCGTCGCCGGAGGCCGGGCCCGCGCCGGGGGCACGGGTGCCGTGACAGGCCCGGGCCCGGGCATGGGCGTCGCGGCCATGGCAGGTCGGCGCGCCCTCGCACGGCCGCGCCTCCGGCACCGCGCGAGGCAGCGCACAACCTCGCAGCGATACGACGCCGTCATCACAGGCCAGGCCCGTCGTTCGCCGCTGCCGGAAGTCGGGAGCCCGCGCCGGGGGTTCAGATGCCGTGACGGACCCGGGCATGGGGGCCACGGCCGTGGCAGGCCGGCGCGCCCGCGCACGGCCGTGTGTCCGGCGCCGCGTGGGGCAGGCGCACAACCTCGAAGGCCGACGCGCCCCGTACAGCCGTGCGTCCGGCGCCGCGCGAGGCAGCGCACGACCTCGCAGCGATACGACACCTTCATCGCAGGCCTGGCCTGTCGTTCGCCGTCGCCGGGGGCACGGGGGCCGTGACGGGCTCGGGCGTCGCGACCATGGCCGACGCGCCCCCGCACAGCCGCGTCTCCGGCGTCGCGGGCGGCAGCCCATCTGTGCTGTCGGGTGCCGGGCGGCGGTCCTACGTCGCCGCCCGTACCACCGCCGCCGAGTTGAAGCCGGCGTGTCCGCGGGCGATGACGAGGACCGTGCGCAGTTCGCCCGCGCGGGGGCGGCCGGTGACCAGGTCGAGGTCGTAGGAGGCGTCGGGGTCGACGTTGGTGGTGGCCGGGACGACGCCGTCGGCGATGGCGAGCAGCGCGGTGGCGACATCGAGGGGCGCGGCGCCGGAGCAGAGGCGGCCGGTCATCGTCTTGGGCACGGTGACGGGGACGCCGTGCGGTCCGAACACGTCGTTGATCGCGTCGGCCTCGGCCCGGTCGAGCCCGGGGATCGCGGCGCCGTCGGCGAAGACGACGTCCACGTCGCCGGCGTCGACGCCCGCGTCGGCGAGGGCGAGTTCGATCGCCTTGCGCAGCCCGGGCGGGCGGCCGGTGCCGGGCGCGGGGTCGAAGGTGGCACCGTAGCCCGCGATCTCGCCGTAGACCCGGGCATCGCGACGGGCGGCCGACGCGTCCGATTCGAGGATGAGGATCGCCCCGCCCTCGCCGGGCACATGTCCGGCGGCGGCCGTGTCGAAGGGCAGATAGGCGCGCCCCGGCTCCTCGCTGGTCGACAGGCGTCCGCTCGCGAGCTGCGCGACCCAGCCCCACGGGCAGATCGAGGCGTCGATCGACCCGGAGACGATCAGGTCGGTGCCCTTGCGGATCTGCCGGCGGGCGTGGGCCAGCGCGTCGAGACCGCCGGCCTGGTCGGACACGACCACACCGCTCGGGCCCTTCATGCCGTTGCGGATGGAGATCTGGCCGCTGTTGACGGCGTAGAACCAGGCGAAGGACTGGTACGCGGACACGTACTGGCTGCCCTGGCTCCACAGCTTCTGGAGCTCGCCCTGGCCGAACTCGAAGCCGCCGGAGGAGCTGGCGGTGACCACGCCCATGGAGTACTCGGGCAGTGCGGCGGGGGTGACGCCCGCGTCGGCCAGCGCCCAGTCGGTGGCGACCAGGGCGAGCCGGGTCATGTGGTCGGTCTGGGCGGTCAGCCGGCTCGGCAGATGCTCGGAGGCGGTGAACCCGGGGACCTCGCCGGCCAGTCGTGACGGGTACCGGGAGGGGTCGAAGCGGGTGATGCGGCCGATGCCGTTCTTGCCGGCCCGGGTCGCCGCCCAGTAGTCCTCCGTACCGAGGCCGTTGGGGGCGGCGATGCCGAGCCCCGTCACGACGACCTTCGGCATTGACGAGCTCATGCCATACTCCTCTCGGGGCGGGCCAGCACCATCGCGCTCTGGAAGCCGCCGAATCCGCTGCCGACCGTCAGCACCGCGTCGGTGCGGTGCTCGCGCGCGACCAGCGGCACATAGTCGAGGTCGCACTCGGGGTCGGCCGTGTGCAGATTCGCCGTCGGAGGCACCACGTGGTGCTCCATGGCCAGGACCGAGGCGGCGATCTCGATCGAACCGATCGCGCCCAGCGAGTGCCCGACCATCGACTTGATGGAGGACACCGGCGTCCGGTAGGCGTGCTCGCCCAGGCTCTTCTTGAACGCGGCCGTCTCGTGCCGGTCGTTCTGCTTGGTGCCCGAGCCGTGCGCGTTGACGTAGTCGATCGCGTCGGGGTCGAGCCGGGCCTCGTCGAGGGCCACCGTGATGGCCTCGGCCATCTCCGCGCCGTCCGGGCGCAGGCCCGTCATGTGGAAGGCGTTGCAGCGCGAGGCGTAACCGGCGATCTCCGCGTAGATGTGCGCACCGCGTCTGCGCGCGCTCTCCAGCTCCTCCAGGACGAACACCGCCGAACCCTCCCCGAGGACAAAGCCGTTGCGGGTCCCGTCGAAGGGCCGTGAGGCGTGCTCGGGGTCGTCGTTGCGCGGGGTGGTCGCCTTGATGGCGTCGAAGCAGGCCAGGGTGATCGGCGAGATCGGGGCGTCGGTCGCCCCGGCCACCATGACGTCCGCCGAGCCCTCACGGATCAGCTCCACCGCGTGCCCGACCGAGTCCAGACCGGAGGTGCAGCCGGTGGAGACCACGGTCGAGGGGCCCTCGGCGCCCGCCGCCCATGCCACCTCGGCCGCGATCGAGCTGGGCACCAGGTAGTTGTAGAGGTGCGGGACCGCGTACTCGTGGTCCACCAGGTCCAGCCGGCCGCCGTCGCTGACGACCCGGTACTCCTGGTCGAGCCCCATGGTCGCGCCGACCGCGCTGCCGATGGTGATGCCGACCCGGTACGGGTCCGCGGCGGCCACGTCGAGCCCGCTGTCGGCGAGCGCCTCACGGGCCGTCACCACGGCCAGCTGTGCCGCCCGGTCCATCCGGCGTATCTCCTGCGGGTTCAGCCCGTGTTCCTCCGGATCGAAGTCGATCTCGGCCGCGACCCGGGAGCGGAACTCGGACGGGTCGAAGAACGTGATCCCGCGGGTCGCCGTCCGTCCCTCGCTGAGCAGGCTCCAGAAGTTCTCGGTGCCCACTCCCCCGGGGGCCGTGACACCGACCCCCGTGATGACCACTCGCCTGGCGCTCACGCCCGGCCCTCCCAGTCGTAGAAGCGCGTGGCCACGGCGTCGGCGGGGGACCGCCAGGTCGCCGGGTCGTACGCCTGGATGAACGGCTTGAGGTCCTCGCTGATCCCCACGAAACGCGGGTCGGACTTGGCCGCCTCGATCAGCTCGCCGCCGTTGTCGGTGTCGAAGTCCTGCAGATGGAAGTAGAGGCCGCGGTACGCGAAGAGCTGACGGCGCCGGGTGCCCATCAGATGCGGCATCTCGGTGCCGTCGAACTCCTTGAACAGCCGGGCCACATCGGCCTGGCTGCCGGGGTCCATCCGGGCCACGATCAGGGTGCTGTGCATGGGGGTCTCCTTCAGCGGTACCTCGGGGGTACCTCGGCGGTACGTTCGGCGGTGTTTCCGGCGGGCGGGTGCCGTGCGTGGGTGGACGTTCCGGCGGCGAGCCGGGCGATTTCGGCGGACGGTGTCAGCGGGCCGGACGGTTTCGGCGGACGGCGCCACCGGGCCGGGCGGATTCCGCGCACGGTGCCACCGGGCCGGGCGGTTTCCGTGCACGGAGCCAGCGAACCGGGCGGATTCCGCGCACGGTGCCACCGGGCCGGGCGGTTTCCGTGCACGGAGCCAGCGAACCGGGCGGATTCCGCGCACGGTGCAACCAGGCCGGGCGCGTTCCGCGGACGGATCCAGCCAGCCGGGCAGATTCCGCGCACGGAGCCACCAGGCCGGGCAGCTTCCGCGCACGGAGCCACCGGCCCGGGCAGACTCCGCGCACGGATCCAGCTAACCGGGCGGATTCCGCGGACCGTGTCAGCGGGCCGGGCCGAACCAGTGCTCCAGCGCCATCGGCAGATCGCCGTGGCTGCCCGGTGCGGCCCAGGCGACGTATCCGTCGGGGCGGACCAGTACGGCCGTCGTGCCCTCCAGCGCGCTGCCCTCGGGCAGAACGGGCGCGGCGGTGACGATGTCGACCCGGTCCAGCCACGGGGTGGCCCGGCGGCGCAGCGCCTCGTTGTCCGTCAGGTCCAGCAGCACACCGCGGGCCGCGTGCAGCGCCTCGGTGCTGCAGGAGACCAGCCGGTCGCCGGTCAGCCTCACCTCCGGCAGCCGCCGGCCCAGCAGCGGATGCGTGCCGCCGTCGAGGTCGTAGCGGATCTCCAGACCGGAGACCATCGCCGCGAAGTGCCTGCTGACCTCGGGATAGACGATCAGCTCGGTCAGTACGTCGCGCAGCGGCTGCACCTCCGGCCCGGACAGGAACAGCAGGCCCTGCGCCTGGGTGTTCATCAGCAGCCGCCTGCCCACCGGGTGCCGCTCGGCGTGATACGTGTCGAGCAGCGCCTCGGGGGCCCGGCCACGGGCCACCGCGCCCAGCTTCCAGCCCAGGTTCACCGCGTCCTGAATGCTGGTGTTCATACCCTGGCCGCCGGCCGGCAGATGAATGTGTGCGGAGTCGCCGGCCAGGAAGATCCGGCCGCGCCGGTACTCGGTGACCTGCCGGGTGGCGTCGCCGAAGGAGGAGACCCACACCGGCTCGGCGTGCGAGATGTCGTCGCCGGTCAGCCGCTGCCAGGCGGCCGCGACCTCCTCCCAGGTCGGGGGCTTCTCCCGGCGCTGCGGCGGGGTGCCGCGCTCGCACACGATCAGCCGGGTGATCCCCCCGGGCAGCGGGCCCACCATGACCATGCCGCCGGGCAGGGTCTCGCCGATCATCCGGGGCTCCAGCCGGATGCCCTTGACGTCGGCGAGGAACATCTCCAGGGTCGAGGCCGTGCCGGGGAAGTCGAAGCCGACCGCCTTGCGGATGGTGGACCGGCCGCCGTCACACCCGACGAGGTACTCGCCGCGCAGGTGGTGCACCCCGCCCGGACCGCGCACCTCGACCTCGACGCAGTCCTCCTTCTCCGCGACGGACAGGACCTCGTGACTGCGCCGGATGTCCGCGCCGAGCTGTGTGGCCCACTCCTCCAGGACGGTCTCGGTGGCGGACTGCGGGATGGTCTTCGCGGCCTGGTGCGCGCCGTCGAGCACCCCGAAGTCCACCGGCAGGCCGCCGAAGTGGCCCACGTTGCTGACCTCGATCTCCCCGAAGCGGGAGAGCAGTCCGCGCTGGTCGAAGACCTCCATGGTGCGGGCGGTGAAACCGAGTCCGCGCGACTCGCCGGTGCGCGCCGCCAGCTTCTCCAGCACGATGACGCCGACGCCCGCGAGGCGCAGTTCGCCGGCGAGCATCATGCCCGCAGGTCCGGCGCCCACGACGATGACAGTTGCGTCCATGACACTCCTCGGAAAGAACCCGCCCTTCAGGCGGGAAGGAACGGGTCAGCGGGAAGAACGGGCAGAGGCCGGGCGCTCACAGGTAGAGGCGGCCGATCCCCTGGTTCGCCACATGGGCGGCGGCCGTGTGCCGGGGGTCGGGCGCGATCGCCTCGTGGCGGACCGCGACCTCGGCGAGCTTGATGGCGTGCTCGTCGCCGATCTGGACGGCGTTGGCGAACACTTCGTCCGCATCGGGGGCTTCGGGCACCGGCACCCCGGGACGGGGGGTGGCGTGGAACCAGCCGAGCATGGTGCGGCTGACGTCCCGGGCGACCAGATACGAGGGCCAGCGCTGGGCCCTCGGCAGATGCTCGACCACCAGCCGCACGGCCGCGGGCCCGGTGACCGAGTGGATCAGCGGGATGGGGTGGCGCTGCGCGACGGTGGCGTAGATCCCCGAGTACTCGGCGACCAGCTCGTCCAGTGCCCGCGCGGCCGGGTGGGGCCCGTCGTCGCCGGGCACGCCCTGGTCCCCGGTGAGGTCGGCCGGGCGCGCCCGGTGGCCGGACCAGCGGGCCGCCCAGTACCCCAGCCCCTGGGCCAGTTCGGTCAGTTGCCTGCGGTCGTCCGGGCCGGCCGAGGCGACGGCACGGACCGCGTGCGCGGTACGGATCACCCCGTGGGTGAGCACCCCCGACATGCCGGGCAGCAGCCGGGGCCACCAGCGGGCCAGCACCTCGGTCCACGGGTCGTCGGCCAGCTCCCGCTCGAACAGGGCGGTCCAGTCGCCGACCCGGGCGAAGTCCCCGAGCGCCGCCTGCCATTCGGTCCGGTCGGCCGGGTCGATGGCCCACTTGCGCTCGGGCACGTCGTGGTAGTCCCGGGTCCGCAGATTGCGGTCGACCCAGCCGGGCACCTCGTCGGTGTATCCCATGTGGGCCAGGGCCTCGGCCGCCATCGGGGCGTGGTTGACGAACGTCGGGCCGTGCTCGAAGCCCACGCCGCGCAGACGGTCGAGAGCCTCGTTCACGGCATCGGTGTAGGAGAGTGCCATGGGATCAGTCCTTGATCTCGCAGATCGCGGCGCCCGAGGTGAGGGACGCGCCGACCTCCGCGGACAGGCCCTTGACGGTGCCGGACTTGTGCGCGTTGAGCGGCTGTTCCATCTTCATCGCCTCGAGTACGACGATCAGGTCGCCTTCCGTGACCTCCTGGCCCTCCTCGACGGCGACCTTGACGATGGTGCCCTGCATCGGGGAGGCGAGGGTGTCGCCCGAGGCCACCGGCCCGGACTTCTTGGCCGCGCGCCGCTTGGGCCTGGCCCCGGCGGCCAGCCCGGTGCGGGCCAGCGACATGCCCAGCGAGGACGGCAGGGACACCTCCAGGCGCTTGCCGCCGACCTCGACCACCACCGTCTCGCGGCCCGGCTCCTCCTCCGCCTCGGTGTCCGCGGGAGCGGTGAAGGGCTTGATGTCGTTGACGAACTCGGTCTCGATCCACCGGGTGTGCACCGTGAACGGCTCGCCGGAACCGGTCAGTTCGGGAGCGAACGCCGGGTCCTTGACCACCGCGCGGTGGAACGGGATCGCGGTGGCCATGCCCTCGACCTGGAACTCCTCCAGCGCCCGGGCGGCCCGACGGAGCGCCTGCTCGCGGGTGGCACCGGTGACGATCAGCTTCGCCAGCAGCGAGTCCCACGCCGGACCGATCACCGACCCGGACTCCACACCGGCGTCCAGACGAACCCCCGGACCCGACGGCGGATTGAACGTCTGCACCGTCCCTGGCGCGGGCAGGAAGTTACGCCCCGGGTCCTCGCCGTTGATCCGGAACTCGAAGGAGTGGCCGCGCAACTGCGGATCCCCGTAGCCGAGTTCCTCGCCGTCGGCGATGCGGAACATCTCGCGGACCAGGTCGATGCCGGCGACCTCCTCGGTGACCGGGTGCTCCACCTGCAGACGGGTGTTGACCTCCAGGAAGGAGATCGTGCCGTCCAGGCCGACCAGGAACTCCACGGTGCCGGCACCGACGTAGCCGGCCTCCTTCAGGATCGCCTTGGAAGCCGCGTACAGCTCGTCGGTCTGCGCGTCGGACAGGAACGGCGCGGGCGCCTCCTCGACGAGCTTTTGATGCCGGCGCTGCAGCGAGCAGTCACGCGTGGACACCACGACCACGTTGCCGTGGCGGTCGGCCAGGCACTGGGTCTCCACATGCCGGGGCTTGTCGAGGTAGCGCTCGACGAAGCACTCGCCGCGTCCGAACGCGGCCACCGCCTCACGTACCGCCGACTCGTACAGCTCCGGCACCTCTTCCAGGGTGCGGGCCACCTTCAGCCCGCGCCCGCCACCGCCGAACGCGGCCTTGATCGCGATCGGCAGCCCGTGCTCCCGCGCGAACGCGACGACCTCCTCCGCCCCGGAGACCGGGTCCGGGGTGCCGGCCACCAGCGGCGCACCCGCCCGCTGGGCGATGTGCCGGGCGGCGACCTTGTCACCCAGGTCACGGATCGCCTGCGGCGGCGGCCCGATCCAGATCAGCCCGGCGTCCAGGACGGCCTGGGCGAAGTCGGCGTTCTCCGACAGGAAGCCGTAGCCGGGGTGGATCGCGTCCGCGCCCGATTCGCGTGCGGCACCCAGGACCTTTGCGATGTCCAGGTAACTGGTGGCCGGGGTGTCACCGCCCAGCGCGAACGCCTCATCCGCCGCACGGACATGCAGAGCGTCCCGGTCCGGGTCGGCGTAGACGGCCACGCTCGCGATCCCGGCGTCCCGGCACGCCCGGGCCACGCGGACAGCGATTTCGCCACGGTTGGCGATGAGCACC